>NZ_JBIVTU010000012.1:0-325853 GCF_044756845.1 Streptomyces sp. NPDC091416 | reverse complement strand
CGGCGGGCCCGGGGTGGCCCCGCGGGTGAGCGGGCCCCGGGCCCGGGGGCCCCCGCCCCGTAACGCACCGCCCCCACACCCCCGGGGGGGGGGGGCGGGGGGGGGGGCCCCGGCGGCCCCCACCGCCCGGGCCCCCGCCACCGACCGACCCCGTCCTCTTCCGCCCGACCAGACGAACAGAGAGCGCAATGCCACCCAGCGACCGATCCGGCCGTCCCGACTCCTCGTACCGTCCCGACCCGTCAGACCGTTCAGCGGCACGGGCCGAGGGCTCCCTGCTGGCCGAGCTCCAGCCCGTGGTCGAGCACAATCTCCACCGCCACCTCGACGTCGCCAAGGAGTGGTTCCCGCACGAGTACATCCCGTGGGGTCAGGGCCGGGACTTCGAGGGTCCGCTCGGCGGTGAGGCATGGACCCAGGACGAGGCGAAGCTCCCGGAGGTGGCCCGGACCTCGCTCGTCGTCAACCTCCTGACCGAGGACAACCTGCCCGGCTACCACTTCGCGGTGGCCGAGTTCGGCAGGGACGGGGCCTGGGGCAACTGGGTCAACCGCTGGACGGCCGAAGAGGCCAGGCACGGCATCGCCCTGCGTGACTACCTCCTGGCCACCCGGGCCGTCGACCCCAGGGCCCTGGAGCGGGCCCGGATGGCACACATGTCGGCGGGATACGACCGCCCCGACGGCTTCAGCGCGCTGCACGCGATCGCGTACGCCTCCTTCCAGGAGCTCGCCACCCGGATCTCGCACCGCAACACCGGCCATGTGAGCGCCGACCCGGTCTGCGACGCGCTGCTCGCGCGGATCGCGGCGGACGAGAACCTGCACATGGTCTTCTACCGGAACCTGGTCGACGCCGCGTTCGAACTCGCCCCCGACCGGGCGATGGAGGCCGTACACGATGTCGTGACCGGGTTCGAGATGCCCGGCTCCACGATCAAGGACTTCGGGCGCAAGTCCGCGGAGATCGCCATCGCGGGCATCTACGACCTGCGGCTGCACCACGACAGCGTGGTGATGCCGATCCTGCGCAATCTGCGCGTGTTCGAGCGGAGCGGGTTCGGCCCGGCAGGCGAGGCGGCACGCGAGGAACTCGCCGCGTTCGTGGCCCGGCTGGACAGCCAGGCCACGTCCTTCGCGGACCGGCGCGAAGGCATCCGCGCCGCACGGGCCAAGCGAGCGGCGGCCGTCGCCGCCTGACGGAGAAGATCCGGGACCGGTCGCGCCCGGAAGGTGTCGGTGTGCCCAGCGCGGCACCCGTAGCAGACCAGGGGGAAGTCATCAGTACCGAGAACGTGCGGCTGTCGCCGTATCAGCGTGACATCTGGCTCGCGGAGTCCCGGACGCCGGGCACCGCCCAGTTCAACGGGGCCGTCTTCGAACGGTTCAGCGGCGCCGTCGACGGCGGACTGCTGAGGGCGTGTTTCACCCGCGCCCTGGAGCGGCACGACGCCTTCCGGCTCAGATTCGACGAGTTCGACGGCGTGCCACGGCAGTGGAGGGCCGACGCGCTGACCGACGACGGGGCGCCCGCGGTCGACCTGGTCGACCTCTCCGGCGCGGCCGACCCCGCGGCGGCGTGCCGGGCCTGGCGCGAGCAGGCCATGGCCACCCCGTTCGAGCTGCGGCGGCGCAAGCTCTTCCGCGCGGCGCTGCTGCGGGAGAGCGGGGACACGCTCCATCTGTTCCTGATGGGCCACCATCTGCTCGTCGACGGCCGGGGCGCGGAGATCCTGCACACCGAGGTGATGGAGGACTACGCCCGCCGGTCCCGCGGGCAGGAGCCCCGCGACCGTGGCGCCGCCCCGTCGGCGCTCACCGCGGTCACCGGCCGGGACGCCTACTTCGGCTCCTCGGAGCAGGACGACGACCGGGCCTTCCACCGCGCCGAGCTCGCGGCGGCGGAACCCCGCTTCTTCACCCGGCACCCGCAGGACGGCGGGCCCGCCACCGGACTCCACACGTTCACCCTGCCGGGAGCGGTGGCCGACCGCATCAAGGAGAGCGGCAGCACCCCCTTCGCCTTCTTCGCCGCCGCGCTCGGCACCTGGCTCGCCCGGGTGCACCGCACGGAACAGGCGGTGATCGGCGTGCCCCTGCTCAACCGGCGCAGCAGAACGGAGCTGACCGCGGTCGCGCAGTACGCCAACACGCTGCCCCTGCGCATCGAGGTCCCCGACGGGAAGCCACTGGCCGCGATAGCCGGCGGCGTCCAGGAGGGCGTCGGCCTGCTGCAGCAGCACCAGCGGCTGCCGATCGGGGACGTCCTGCGGGAGCTGCCGGCCGACGGCTCCCGGGAACGCCGGCTCTTCGACGTCACCCTGACCTACATGACCCTGCGCAAGCCGCTGGAGCTCGACGGCGTGGTACGCGGGGGAGCGGCGTTCACCGCGCCGCCGCACGACGACGAGGCGCTGGTCGTCAGCGTCGTCGGCACCCGGGGCCGGTCGGAGCTCCAGGTCGAACTGCGCTACGCCACCGATGTGTTCGACGCCGACCTGCCCGTCTCGTCGCTGGTCGAGCACCTCACCTCGCTGATCGCCCACGGGCTCGACAAGCCCGAACGGCCCGCCGGTGAGCTGCTGATGCTGAGCGAGCGCGAGCAGGACGAGATCCAGGGCTTCACCCGCGGCCCGCGCATCCCGTTCGCCGACGACACGACCCTGCACGCCCTGTTCGAGGAGCAGGCCGCCCGGTCGCCCGGCAGGACCGCCGTGCACGGGGCGGAGGACCGGGACACGCTCGGCTTCGCCGGGCTCGACGCCCGGGCCAACCAGGTGGCGCGGTCGCTCCGGGCGCGGGGGATACGCGTCGGCCACCGGGTCGCCGTCCTGATGGAGCGCGGCCCGCGGATGCTCGCCGCCGTCCTCGGCATCCTCAAGTCGGGTGCGGCGTACGTCCCGGTGGACCCGGGACATCCCGCGCGGCGTATCGCCTTCATCCTGGAGGACAGCGCGGCCAGGGCCGTCGTGACGGACGCCGCGGACAGCGGGGTCCCGGTGCCCGAGGGCACCGAGGTGTGCCCGGTCGGCGAGCTGCTGCGGGGACCGGCCGACCCGGTGCGGGCCGGGGCCGGTGCACGCGATCTCGCCTACGTCATCTACACCTCCGGGTCTACGGGACGGCCCAAGGGCGTGATGGTCGAGCACCGGTCGGTGGTGAACCGGCTGGCGTGGATGCAGCGCGCGTTCCCGCTCGGCGCGGACGACGTCCTGCTGCAGAAGACGCCCGTCTCGTTCGACGTGTCGGTGTGGGAGCTGTTCTGGTGGGCCGTCGAAGGAGCCTCGGTGGCGCTGCTGCCGCCGGAAGGCGAGAAGGACCCGCGGCAGATCCTGCGCACGGTCGAACGGCGGCGGGTCACCGTCGCGCACTTCGTGCCCTCGATGCTGGGCCCCTTCCTCGACCTGCTGGAGGAGTCGGACGGGCTGCGCGCCCGGGCCGGTTCGCTGCGCCATGTCTTCTGCAGCGGCGAGGCCCTGACCCCCGGCCACGTGGAACAGTTCCACCGGGTCTTCGGTACCGAGGACGCACCCGTCCTGGTCAACCTGTACGGGCCCACCGAAGCCACCGTCGACGTCTCCGCGCAGGTCTGCCCCGCGCCGGACGGGCGGTCCGTACCCCGGGTCCCCATCGGGCGGCCGATCGACAACATCGAGCTGCACGTCCTGGACCGGGCCGGCGAGCCGCAGCCCGTGGGCGTGCCGGGCGAGCTGTGCATCGGCGGCGTCGGCCTGGCCCGCGGATACCTCGGCCGGCCCGAGCTGAACCGGGAGAAGTTCGTCGACGCGCCCTTCGTCGACGGCGGCCGGATGTACCGCACCGGCGACCTCGCCCGCTGGCTGGGCGACGGCACCCTGGAGTACCTCGGCCGGATCGACGGGCAGGTGAAGATCCGCGGCAACCGCATCGAGCTGGGCGAGGTCCAGGACGCCCTGTCCCGCATACCCGGCGTGCGGTACGCCGCCGTCACGGACCACACGGCCCCGGGGCGCGGCACCTTCCTGGTCGGCCACTACGTGGCCGGGAACGACCTCGAAACGGCGTTCCTGCGCGGCCGGCTGGCCGAGGAACTTCCCGAGGTCATGATCCCGGCGCAGTTCCGGCGGATCGACGCGATCCCCCTGACGCCCAACGGCAAGCTGGACCGGCGCAGGCTCACCGCCCCGGACGCCGAGCCCGCCGGGGAACCGGGCGCGGCGCCGCGCAACGGGACCGAGGCGGTGCTCGCCGCGGTCTGGGCCGAGGTGCTCGGGGTGCGGGAGGTCGGGATCCACGACGACTACTACGCCCTGGGCGGCGACTCCCTCCTGATGCTCCGCGTCCGCGCGCTGGCCGAGCGGCAGGGCATCCACTTCTCCCTGAGCGACCTCGCGCGGAACCCGACGGTGGCCGCCCTCGCGGCGCGGTCCACCGAGGAGTCCGGGCCCGCGGCCGGCCTGGCCCCCTTCGCGCTCGTCCCGCACGTGGACCGGGCGCGCCTCGGGGACGCGGTCGACGCCTGGCCGCTGACCCGGCTCCAGCTGGGGCTCGTCTACCACAGCCGCCGGGACGAGCGCTCCGCCGTCTACCACGACGTCTTCCGCTACCGCCTGGCCATGGAGTGGGACGAGGCACGCTTCCAGGACGCCTTCGCGCGGCTGGCGGCCCGCCATCCCGCGCTGCGTTCCTCCTTCGACCTCGGCGGGCTCACCGAGCCGCTCCAGATCGTGCACACGAGCGCGCCGGGCGGACTGGAGATCGCCGACCTGCGGGGGCGCGAAGGAGCCGAAGCGGAGGCGGAGATCCGCCGGCACATCGAGGAACGGCGTTTCCACCCGTACGTGTTCGAACGGCCGCCGCTGTACCTCTTCCGCGCCCATGTGCGCGACGACGCCGTCGACCTGGTGCTCAGCTTCCACCATGCGCTCCTCGACGGAGGCAGCGTCGCCAACCTGCTGCGGGAACTCCTCCAGGACTACCTGCACACGCTCGGCGCGGACATCCCCGCCGTCCCGGACGGCGAACTGCTCACCCCGGCCCTCCACGTGCGGGGCGAACGCGAGGCGGAGGCGGACCCCGCCGCCCGCGCACACTGGCAGCGGCGACTGGCGGGAGCCCAGGCGCTGCGGCTCGACGGCTTCGCACCGTCCGAAGCGCCACGCGCCCAGGAACAGGTGGTGCATCAGCTGGTGCTGCCCGACGGGCTGACCCGGCAGACCCGCGCCCTGGCCAGGGAGCACGCGCTGCCCCTGAAGTCCGTGCTGCTGGCCGCGCACTGCCTGACGCTGCGGCTGTTCTCCGGGCTCGACGACGTCACCACCGGCGTGATCACGCACGGCCGGCCGGAGTACGCGGACGCCGAGCGCATGGTGGGCCTCTTCCTCAACACCGTTCCGGTACGCGTCGGCGCCCCCGGGGCCGGGGGCAGCCGGCTCGACGTGGTCCGGGAACTCCACCGCCAGGAGGCCGAGGGCCAGGCCCACCAGCGCTGTCCGCTGAGCGCCATGCAGGCGGACCACGGCGGAAGCCCGGTCCTGCACACCGCGTTCAACTACGTGCACTTCCATGTGCTCTCCGACGTGCTGCGTCTTCCCGACGTAAGCCTGGAGGCGTTCACGACATGGGAGGAGACCGACTTCCAGCTCCTGGTCAACGCCTTCCTCCATCCGCAGGACGGCACGATCGGACTGCGGATCGACGGCGACGGCCGCACCATCACCCCGGCCCAGGCCGAACTGTTCGGGGACACCTACACCGAGGTGCTGCGCAGCCTCGTCACCGGTCCGGAGGAGCCGCCCGGCCTCGCCTTCCCGGCCGGTACGCGCCAGGGCGCGTCCCCCACCGCCGACGCGTTCACCGACGACGTCGTACGGCTCTTCGGCCGGCAGGCCGGCCGGACCCCCGACGCACCCGCCGTCACCACGGGCGAGCGCACCTGGACCTACCGCGAACTGCGCGGGTCCGCCGAGCGGGTGGCCCGCCGGCTGACCGCTCTCGGGGCCCGCCCCGGCGCCCGCATCGGCATCGCGATGGACCGCTCGCCGGAGACCGTCGCCGCCATCCTGGGCACCGCCATGGCCGGCGCCGCGTGCGTGCCGCTGGACACCGCCTATCCCCAGGCGCGCATCGCCGCGATGGTGGAGCAGGCGGGGCCGTTCCGGATCATCGCCCGTACGGCGGACGCCGCACTCCTGCCGGACCCGGGGCTCCTGCTGTCCGCGGAGTCGCTCTTCGGCCCGGAGGCGGCAGCCACCCCCGGGCAGCCGGGCGCGCTGCCGGACGCGATCGACCCCGGCAGTACCGCGTACATCCTGTTCACCTCGGGCTCCACGGGCCGGCCCAAGGGCGTGGTGATGCCGCACCGCTCCCTGGCCGCCCTGACCGGCTGGCAGATCCGGGCGGAGAGCGCGTCCGCCGGCCGGACCACCGTGCAGTACGCGCCGCTCAGCTTCGACGTCTCCTTCCAGGAGATCTACTCCACGCTCTGCGCGGGCGGCACGCTGCGCCTGGTCACGGAGGAGGAACGGCGTGACATGCCGGCGCTGCTGCGCCTGCTCGACGAGTCCGGCGTCGAAAGGATCTTCCTGCCGTACGTGACGCTGCAGCAACTCGCCGAGGCGTCCGGGGCCCTCGGAATCGTCCCGCGCGCGCTGCGCGTGATCGTGTCCTCCGGCGAGCAGCTGAGGGTCACCGACGAGATCCGGGCCCTGGTCGCCGCGCTGCCGGGAGCGGTCCTGGAGAACCAGTACGGGCCCACCGAGTCGCACGTGGTGACCCGCCACACCCTGACCGGCGACCCGGCCGCCTTTCCGGCACTCGTCCCGATCGGCACCCCCGTCACCGGTGCCGGGGTACAGGTCCTGGACCCGCTGGGCCGTCCCGTCCCCACGGGTGTGAAGGGCGAGCTGTACCTGTCCGGGCCGGCGCTCGCCGACGGCTACCTCGGGGCCGGCGCGCTGACCGCCGAGCGGTTCGTGCGCATCGCCGGGCCCGACGGCGAGGTCACCGCCTACCGGACCGGTGACCTGGGCCGCGTCCTGCCCGGCGGCGTCCTCGCCTACGCGGGCCGGGCCGACACCCAGGTGAAGATCCGCGGCTACCGGGTCGAGCCCGCCGAGACGGAGGTCGCCCTGACCGGCCTCGCGGCACGCCAT
Source organism: Streptomyces sp. NPDC091416 (assembly GCF_044756845.1). Taxonomy (NCBI): domain Bacteria; kingdom Bacillati; phylum Actinomycetota; class Actinomycetes; order Kitasatosporales; family Streptomycetaceae; genus Streptomyces; species Streptomyces sp. NPDC091416. The sequence goes on along the minus strand of NZ_JBIVTU010000012.1, from coordinate 318,721 downwards.
CCGGACATCGGCGTCCACCAGGCCGCGGTGGTCGCCCGGAGCGCGGCGGACGGACGCACCGCACTGGTGGCCTTCCTGACCGGCGACGCCGAGCGGACCGACCTGAACCTCCTGCGGACCGAACTGCGCGCCGTACTGCCCGAGTTCATGGTTCCGCAGCACTTCGAATGGCTGGACGTGCTGCCGCTGACCCCGAGCGGCAAGCGGGACGACAAGGCGTTGCGGGCGCGGCCGCTGACCCGGCCGGACGCCGGGGAGGGCGACGAGCCCCGGGACGCGTACGAGCGCACCCTGGTGGAGATGCTCGGTGAACTCCTCGGCCTCGAACGGATCGGCGTCCACGACGACATCTTCACGCGGGGCGCCACCTCCCTCACCACGATGCGGCTCGTCGTGCTGATCGAGCAGCGGTACGGCGTCCCGATCCCGATCTCCGCCTTCATCACGGCGCCGACGGTGGCCGCCGTGGCCGAGCTGCTGCGCGCAGGCGGCGCCACACCCGGCTTCGACCCGCTGGTGCCGATCCGGCGCGCCGGCGGCAGGCCGCCGATCTTCCTGGTCCACCCCATGGGCGGCAACGTGCTCTGCTACGTACCCTTCGCCCGCCATCTGCCGGACGACCAGCCGCTGTACGCCTTCCAGGCGGCCGGCGGCGACCCGGGCACCGCGCCCCTGCGCACCATGCAGGAGATCGCCGCGCACTATGTCGCCGCCATGCGCCGGGTCCGGCCCGAGGGCCCCTACGTCATAGGCGGCTGGTCCTTCGGCGGCTTCGTGGCCTTCGAGATGGCACGGCAGCTGCGGGCCGCCGGACAGCAGGTCGCCAAGGTGATCCTGCTGGACACCGTGGCCCTGGGGCCGGAGGACCAGCACAGGGCGTTCACCGACGAGGCGCTGCTCGGCTGGTTCTTCTGGGAGCTGCTGCTGCTCGGCCGCGGCGGCGACTCGCCCCTGGAAGCCATTCCCGACGAACTCGGCACGCTTGAGCAGAAGTTCGACTACATCGCCTCGGTCGCGGCCGACGAGGGCATCCTGCCCGCCGACAGCAGGGGCTCGCTCGTCGGGCGTCTCTTCGCGGTGTACGAGGCCAACTGGCGCGCGACCCAGCACTACCGGCCCGGACCGGTGGCGGACGACGTGACCCTCATCCGGGCCACCGAGCCGCTGCCGCAGGTCCTGCACGCGATGCACGGCGCCGGCAGTACGCAGCACAAGGACCCGGCCAACGGGTGGCACACCATGACCACCGGCCGGGTCGAGGTCGTACAGGTCCCCGGCGACCACCTCTCCCTCATGGAAGAGCCGCACGTGGCCCACGTCGCCGAGGCCGTCGCCGCACTGGCGCGGGCCGAGGACGACGGCACACCGCACCCCGCGGGCCCGGTGCCCGCTCCCCGTACCGCAGAGAAGGGACACTGACGTGGCACAGCGAACCAGCCCCCGCGCCCTCGTGATCGGAGCCGGCATCGGAGGGCTCGCGGCCGCCGTGGCGCTGCGCCGGGTCGGCGTCGACGTGGAGGTCTACGAGCGGGCGCCCGATCTGCGCCCCGCCGGATTCGGCATCTCCGTGATGAGCAACGCCGTGGCGGCCCTGAGCGCCCTCGGGATCGACCTCGGTCTGGAGAAGCGCGGACAGACGATCCTGCACACCGGGATCATGACCGACAAGGGCCGGACCCTGCGGTCCCTGCCGGTCGAGACCGCCGGTGACCGGCTCGGCGCCCCGAGCGTCGCGATGTACCGGGGCGATCTGCAGGCCGCCCTGCTCGACGCCCTCGGCGGAATGCCCGTCGAGGTGGGCGCGACGGCCACCGGCTACGAGATCACCGGGGACGGCGTCCGGGTCCGCTTCGAGGACGGCAGGGAAGCCACCGGCGACATCCTCATCGGTGCCGACGGCATCAACTCGGCGGTCCGCCGCCTGCGTACCGGCGACGACAGCGGCCCGCGGTACGGCGGATTCCTCTGCTGGCTCTCCGTCACCCCCTTCGCCCACCCGAGGATCACGAAGGGGTTCAACGCGCACTACTGGGGCCTCGGAAAGCGCTTCGGCATCCACGACGTGGGCCAGGGACGCGCCTACTGGTGGGGAACCCTGAACATGTCGGCCGACGCGGCCGGCCGCTGGGACGGGGACAAGGACCCCATCGTGCGCGCCTACGCCGGATGGGCGGAGGAGGTGTGCGAGGCCATTTCGACGACCCCGGCCGAGGACATCGTCGCCGTACCGGCACAGGACCGCCCGTTCCTGGAGAACTGGGGCGAGGGTCCGGTGACCCTGCTGGGCGATGCCGCACACCCGATGCTCCCCAGCCTCGGCCAGGGCGGAAGCACGGCCATCGAGGACGCGGTGGTGCTGGCCCAGTGCCTGGCCGCGGGCACGGACACCGTCGCCTCGCTGCGCAGGTACGAGAACCTGCGGCGCGAGCGCACCCGGGAAATGGTCGAGGTCTCCCGCAGGTTCGGCGGTTTCGAACAGCTGGAGAACCCCGCCCTGCGCGTCGTGCGCGACCTGTATCTGCGCCACGCACCCCAGTCCGTGCTGTTCAAGCCCTTCCAGCGGGCCCTGACGCCCCAGCTGCTGGACGACGCCCCGGCGAGCTGACGTAGGCCCTCGCCCCCGCACGACCGATCAGTGACAACCCGAGGAGAACCGATGACCCAGGCCGCCGAACGAACCCGGGAAGACCTCGACGCCAAGAGCGTCGTGCACCGCTACCTCCAGGGACTGCGTGAACGCGACGCGGCGGTGATCTCCGACGTCGTCGCAGCCGACGCCGTCTACCGCATACCCGGCAGCCATCCGGTGGCGGGGACCTGGACCGGGCTGGGCGAGATCGCCGAGAAGTTCCTGATGCCCATGGGAGAGCGCTTCGACCCGACGGCCGAGTACGCGGTCGACGTCCTCCACGTGATCGCCGAGGGCGACGAGGTCTCGGTCGAGTGCGTCACCCGGGCCACGACGCGCGACGGCGCCCCGTACGTACTGGAGATCAGCGCGCAGTTCACCGTCAGGGAGGGCAGGATCCGGAGCATGCGGGAGTACTTCGACACCGAGTACTTCGGCCGGACCCTCTTCGGCCAGGGCTGAGCCCGGGACGGATCCGCTCCGGCCCGGACCGGGCCGGAGCGGATCTGCTCGTCACGGACGGCGGGCCGCGATCAGCCGGATGCCGAGGGCATGGTCCTCCCACGCCGTACGGACATGGCCCAGGCCCGCGGCCCGGAGCAGGCCCTCGACCTCACCGTCCGCGGGTGCCGTCCCGCCCGTGACGGCGAGGCGCAGGCGTACCGCCGCGGCGCCGAGAGCGCGCTTCGGCAGGAGCGGGCACGGCAGGACGATCCATCCGCCGGGCATCAGCGCCGCGGCGCCGGCGGCGACGGCCCCGCGCAGACCTTCGCCCGGCAGACCGCCGACGGGCAGCCACACGAGCGCGAGCCGCTCGCGCTCCTCGAAGCCGGCCGGAACACCGCCCCGTACCCCTGCCCGCCCGTCGGCTGCCGGGACGGCGCTCAACTGCTCCGGATCCAGAGCGACGACCGGGACACCGGGCATCTGACCCGACAGCGCGTCGGCGGAGATACCTCCGTCACCGGCCGCGCAGCCGGCCCGCGCACCGGGCAGGTCCAGCACCGCGGGCAGTCCTTCCAGCTGTCCCAGCAGGGAGTCGACCAGCGCCTCCGCGAGCGCCGGGGCCTCGCCACCGCATCCGGGCGCCGGCTCGTCCGTCCCAGCGCCCGCCCCGGACCGCAGCCGGGCGCCCCCGGCCACCGCGCTCCGCAGCCGTGCGGCGAACGCCGAGGCGCGCGGGCCACCGACGAGTACGCGCTCCAGACCCTCGACGGCCACGTAGCGGCCCTCGCCGTCCCGCCGTACCAGCCCGGCGTCCGCCAGAACCTCCAGCAGACCCTCGGCAAGGTTCACGGGCAGTGTCCCGGCGGCCTCCTTCGCCGTACCCGGACCGAGCAGCCGGGCCAGCAGCCCGGTCCGTTCCGCGACGGCGCACGCCAGCAGCGCCCACGCCTGCGCGGCCGGTTGTGCGAGCTGTCCGTCGAAGAGCCCCGCCGGTCCCGGTGGCAGTGCGTCGGGCGCCGCCCCGGAGCACACCGCGGCCCACAGCGTGTGGGCGCGGCCCAGCCATGCGTCCGCCTCGGCGCGGAGGCCCGGACCGACGGGATCGAGTCCGGCCGCCGACAGCACCTCGCTTACGGGGCCGGCCAGTTCGCCGGGACGGTCGTACGCGAGGACGGCGTGCAGCACCCACCAGGAATCCGCCAGCCGGGCGACGGTGCGCTCGGCGGCCTCCTGACGCACCCGCTTTCCCTCCAGACCGACGATCGAGCGCTGGCCCAGCTGGATGAGGAGCGTCTCCTGGGATCCCTGACCGGAGACCAGGCCGAGGACGTCACGCATGAAGCGTTCCCAGGGGAACGTGGCCATGTACGCCTCGCCGCCCTGCAGTCCCATCACCAACTGACCGACCCGCAGCGCGCTTTCGGCGGTCCGGTGCTTGGCGACGGTGGCGAGTTCATCGAAGTGCGGGTCGCGGTCGGCCGAGCGGGTGCCGTCGAGTGCCCGGTAGACGCTCGCCCGGGCGCTCTGCAGCAGCATGTGCATCTCGCCGACCGTGCGCTCCACGTTGGTGTGGTCGAGGACCGGGCGCCCGCCGCGTCTGCGCGCGGCCAGCGACTCCACGCAGTTCTCCACCACCGCGTCCAGGGCGCCGAGGACCCCGCAGGCGCTCATCGTGCGGCGGATGCGCGCGTACGTGTTGAGTTCGCTGAGCGCGTCGGCCCGCCACACGAGCCGCCACGGCGGCAGACGTACGTCGTGCAGGAGCACCTGGCCCAGGCCCATCGTGTGCAGGCCCATGGTGTCGAGCGGCACCGGGGTGACACCCGGATCGTCCTTCTCGACCACGAAGGCGAGCATGTCGTTGGACGCCTCGTCGCGCAGGAACAGGATGAAGAGGTCGGCGAAGGCGGCCCCGGCGAGGAACCGCTTGGCGCCGTTGAGCACCCAGGTGCCGCCTTCGAGGCGTGCGGTGGACGTGTAGTCGTACGGGTCCCGGTTCTCGTAGGCGCCCTGCACACCGAAGCGCCGGCCGGCCACGAGGTCGGGCACGTAGCGCTCGATGAGTTCCGGGGTTCCGCTGGACAGGATCAGCTCGGTGATCTCGACGGTGATGTCGAGCAGCACGGCGAATCCCGGATCGCGCGAGAGACGGGCGATCTCCTCGACCACCACACCCCAGGCGAGCTTGTCCCGGCCGTCGCCCCCGGCCTCCGCCGGCAGCGAGAACCGCATCAGGCCGAGGTCGCCCGCCTGCTCGAACACGCGGGTGTCGAGCGGCCGGCGTGCGTGGTTGCGGAAGTGCGAGCCGGGGTTGGCGACGTCCAGGACGAATCCGGCGAACCTGCGCCGGGCCTCGGACCGTACCTCCTCCACCTGTGCGTCGAGCGTGCGCTGCGGCCCGTGGCGCTCCTCGCCGCCCCGGTTCATGACATCGGCGGCCCGGGCCCGGGCCGTCACGCGGCCGCTCCGGCCGCCGGGCCGTGGACCGTGGTGGCCGCCATGGCCCGGACGATGTCGTCGAGAGTCTCGTCGCCGAGGAAGCGGGTCAGCGGCACATGGACACCGGTGTGCTCCTCGGCCTCCACGGAGAGCTGGGCCGCGGTGAGGGAGTCGATGCCCAGCTCGCCGAGCGGCAGGTCGGCCGGGCACGGTTCGTCGAGGCCCAGCAGGTCGGCGACGAGCGACGACAGCCAGGCGCCGAGGGGTTCGGCGGCGGGGTCCGCGGGGTCGGTGGGCGCGGTGGTGATGGCGTACTCCTAGCTTCGCTCGGGCGTGGGATCACGGTGCTGCGGTGCGAGGCGCGTCGGGACGAGGGAGAACGCCCGGTCCTCGTCGTCGAGTTCTTCGAGCAGGCGCACCAGCACGTCCTCGGCCTCCGGGTCGGGCGGGACCGGCAGGCCGAGCCGTGCCACGACGCGGCGCAGCGCGAGCGAGAGCCAGGCCCGCTCGGTGGCCGGGCCGCCGAGCGCCGCACGGCGCCGGTTCCAGGTGTGGATGCAGCAGGCCGCCGCGTGGACCAGGCAGTGCCGGCGGGCGGCCTCGTAGGCCTCGGCCGTCCGCAGGGTGCCGAGCGCGGCGAACGCCGTCCGGGTCTCGTCACGGACCCGCAGGATCGCGCGGGCCGGAGCGGCGAGCAGGGGATCGTCGGCGAGCTCCTCGACCGCGTCGTCCAGGAGGTCGACGACCTCGTCGGCGCCGCCGAAGGTGAGCGAGGGGCGCAGCTCCCGCGGCGCGGGCGACACCACCGGCTCGCCGAACCCGAAGAGCAGCGGCAGCGGCACCGTCGCGGGCGCCCGGCGGCGCCGTGCCGCGCCGGTCAGCTGGGCCCGGACCGTGTCCAGCTGGACCAGTTCGGTGCCCTCGAAGACCGGGGTGACCGCGATGTCGCGCAGCAGCTTCTGGAAGGCGCCGCCCGCGACTCCCTGGCGCAGGTGGGCGCGTGCGCTGAGGACCTCCGCGCAGGCGGCCACGGTGTCCACGGACAGCTGCGGCACCACGTACTTGGCCACCGCGGACCAGAGCGCCATGCGCTGCCGCGCCACGTCGAGCCCGCGCGCCGCGGACAGCTCGGTGCACTCGGCGACCAGCAGATCGGCGAAGCCCCGGGCGAGCAGGGAGCGCACGGGGGCCATGGCGAGGGCCGGCCGGCCGTAGAGCGTCCGCCCGCGGGCGTGGCGCAGCGCGATCCGCAGTGCCGTGTCGGCCGCGCCGATGCTGCTCGCGCCGACCAGGGTCCGGGTGAACTGCAGCATGCCGGAGACCATCTCGATGCCGCGGCCCGGCCGGCCGAGCAGGGCCCCGGCACCGGCCGGGCAGCCGTTGAGGGCGAAGCCGCTCAGGTCATGGCCGCGCAGGCCGTGCGTGCGGACCTTGTCGAGCCGTTTCACGGTGGTGCCGTCGAGGGCGTCGAAGTCGAGCAGGAACAGCCCGTAGGACGGTTCGGATGCGGCGAGGACGGTGGCGAACGAGGAGCGCCGGCCATTGCCGACCAGCCATTTCTCTCCGTCGAGCACATATCCGCCGGGGGACGGGACGGCGCGGGTGCCGGTGGCGAGCAGGTCGCTGCCGGCCGCTTCCTCGCTGATGCCGGCGGTGCCCCAGGCGCGGCCGAGGACGAGCTCGGCGACTCTGCTCCGCTGGGCGTCGTCGCCCCAGGTCCACACGGGTGTCGCGGCGAGGAGCGTCGACCCGAGACCGACGGAGACCGCCAGATCGCGGCGCGAGGTCGCGCGCACCACGCCCATCAGCGACTCGAACGAGGCGAGCCGGCCGCCTTCGGTCACGGGGACCAGATGCTCGTGCAGGCCGGCCGCCCAGGCGGCCTCGTAGGCCGCGACGGGTTCCGCCTCCCGCTCGTCGGCCCGTACGCCCTCGGCCAGCGAGATGCCGCTGCCCGGGTCGAAGGGACAGCCGAGCGCCTGCTCCAGGCATTCCGCGGCATCGAACGTGGACCGTGCGCCCGCGGGTCGGGCCGGCGAGGTCATACGCGCTCCACCACGACGGCGTACGGCCCGCCGCCCTCGTACCCGTTCCCGTCCCCGCCCCGGCTCTCGTCCTCGGCGAGCCACAGCTCATGGACGAACGCGAGCTCTTCGCCGGTCCGGTGGGCCGTCGTACGGACCGTGAGCAGATCCCGGAACTGGCCGGCGCGCAGCCATGTCACGTCCACGCGCCGCAGCGGCGCGGCCAGCGCGCGGCGCAGCCCGGGAAGCGCCTTGCCGTGCCGCATCACGAGCTCCTCGCGCGCCCCGGCGGCGAAACCGAGCGTCTCGGCCCAGTACCACTGGTCGGCGACCTCGCAGTGATGGCGGTGCACCCGGAAGTGCGTCCGGCCCGAGGCGAGTTGCTCGCCGTCACGCGTGAAACCGGCACGCAGTGCGCGGACCCGCGAGCGGTGGGGGGTGCGCTCGGTCTCGTCCTCGTGGAAGAGGCCGGCGAGCGCGTCGGGCAGCGGCCCGGGTACGCCGGAGAGCGCCTCGTCGCCGCTGAGCCGCAGCGGTACCGACGCGGCCCGTGTGCGCACCGCGACACCGGCCGGGCCTTCGAGGTCCATCGCCACCTCCAGCTGCGAGGCGCGCGGCCCGCGGACGCGCGCGGTGACCTCGACGCCCACCTCGTCGGCGTCGAGGAAGCGCAGCGGGTGGACGTACTCCAACTGCCAGGACCACAGCACGAATCCGACCCGGTGCTCGTGCACCAGGGTGCGGTGGCTGCACACGTGGTCGCGCATCCAGCGGGTGCCCGCCTGGAAGGCGAGCCGTCCGACCGCGGTGGGCTGCAACTGGGACGGGGTGAAGAGGCTCGCGTCGAGTACGGCCTCGTACGTGGAGCTGCGCGGCAAGGCCCTAGCCTCCGGAGACCGCGGTGACGATGTCGACCCGGTCGTCCTCGGCGGCGGCGCGCTCCAGTTCGTTCTTCGTGAGCCGTTCGCCGTTGAGGGCGATCAGATGCGTCGGGCGCACCTCGCCCGTCCGGTCGAGCAGCACGTCGCCCAGGCGGGGGTAGCGCTCGGTCAGCGCGGTCAGACCGGCCCGCACGGTCCCGCCGCCGACCTCGATCTCGTTCTCGTACTCGGTGAAGCGGAGCAGGACGCCCCTGACCTTGATGATCACCGGCCGGTCCCTTCGTCGGTGTGGTTGCTGTTGCCGCTGCGGGCGGGTGCCTGCCAGCGGGCGAGTTCCTGGAGTTCACCGCCGAGGTAGTGCCGGCGCGCCAGCCAGCGCTGCACCTTTCCGCTGGAGGTCTTGGGGATGCTCCGCGGCGCGGTCAGGACGACGGCGTGCGGCGGAACGCTCAACTCCCGTGACACCGCCCGCCGGATGCCGTCGACGGCCGCCCGGTACCCGTCCTCGTCCCCGGCGTCGGCCTCGTAGACCACCACGAGCCGCTCGGTGCCTCCCGCCGTGTCCTCCACCGCGAACGCGGCACCGCAGGCGCGGCGGATCCCGGGGACCTCGGCCTCGCAGACCCGCTCGATGTCGACCGGGTCGAGATTGCGCCCGTTGACGATGACGAGGTCCTTCAGGCGTCCTGCCACGAAGAGCTCGCCACCCCGGACGAACCCGAGGTCCCCGGTGCGCAGATACGGGCCGTCCCCGGTCGCCGTCGTCGCGCCGAACGTCCCGGCGCTCTCCTGCGGGCGCCGCCAGTAGCCGTCGGCGACGCCGGGCGAGTCGACCCAGATCTCGCCGACCGCGCCGTCCGCCAGCGGTTCACGGGTGGCCGGGTCGGCGATCAGCAGCCGGGTGTCGGGGCCGGGGTGACCGCAGCTGACCAGCGACCGGGAGCTCTGCGCCGGTCCGGCGGGAACGGCCGTGCCCCGCGTCTCCAGCGCGTCCCGGGCGACCTCCACCGAGCGCCAGCCGTCCAGTGGCTTGGCGCCGGTCACGAACAGGGTCGCCTCGGCGAGGCCGTAACAGGGACAGAACGACTCGCCCCGGAACCCGCTCGGCCCGAAGCGCTCCGTGAACCGTGCCATCGTCTCGGGGCGCACCGGCTCGGCGCCGGTGAAGGAGAGCTCCACACCGGACAGGTCGAGGCCCGCCACGTCGGCGTCCGTCGCGCGGCGGACGCAGAGGTCGTACGCGAAGTTCGGGGCCCCGGTGATCGTCGCGCCGTACCGGGACAGCATGCGCAGCCAGGCCAGCGGGCGGCGGAGGAAGGTCACCGGCGACATGAGCGTCACCGGTATGCCCGTGTACAGCGGGGTGAGGAGGCCGCCGATCAGACCCATGTCGTGGTACGGCGGCAGCCAGAGGCCGCCCGAGCTGCCCGGGTGGATCCCGAACCCCCGCTCGATGTCGCGGCAGTTGGCCAGCAACCGGGCGTGGCTGAGCATGACGCCACGCGGCAGCGCCGTCGAGCCGGAGGTGTACTGGAGCAGCGCGAGGCTGTCGGGGCGGATCGCCGGGGACGGCGCGTCGGGGCCTGCGCCGTCCGGTCCGGCCGGTTCGTCGGTCGTGATCAGGCGGGGAGCGCGGCCGTCGAGCGTCGTCGTGAGCCAGTCCGTCATCAGCGGCGCGATGTCCGACGTGGTCAGGACGACATCGGATCCGGTGTCCCGGATGATCGCGGCGAGCCGCGGCAGCGTACGGGCCAGGCGGGCCGGGTCCGGCGGGAACGCCGGCACCGCGGGCACGCCCGAGCAGAAGCAGCCGAACAGGCCCGCGAGGTAGTCGAGACCCGGCTCGAAGAGCAGCAGCGCCGGGTCGGGCCGCCCCCGGGTGGCCTCCAGGAGGCGCGCCGAGACCGCCAGGGCGCGCCGGTGGAGCTCGCCGTAGGTGATCTCCTCGGCCGATTCGTCCTCGGCGACGAACCGGTAGGCGACGACATCGGGCTGCCGCTGAGCCCGTTCGCGTATCAGCGTGGCGAGGCTGTGGTCACCGGCTGGGAACACCGGGGGCCTGTTCCGCCGGGAGCGAGGCCCACTTGCCGGGCATCCCCAGCCACGTCTCGCCGTCGGGCAGCGGTTCCACGCGGGTGGTGGCCAGGGGGAGTTCGGCCGAGAGCCGGGCGTTCCACTCCAGGGCCGGCATGAGCTCGGGAGGCAGTTCGTCCTCCGGGTAGATCGCGTCGGCGGGGCACGCCTCCACGCAGTTCCCGCAGTCGATGCACTCCTCGGGATCGATGACGAGGAACGTCCCGCCCTCACGGAAGCAGGCGACGGGACAGTAGGTGATGCACTCCGTGAACTTGCAGTGGACGCACTGCTCGGTGACCACGTGTGTCACGGCTGGTCCTTCACGGTCGTGTCCGTCATGCCGGTCCGCTCCGAGGCGGCGGGCCCGAGCAGCGCCGCATGCCGGTCCAGGAAGAGGTGGCCGGCGTCGAGGCCGAGCTCGTAGGCCTTGACCAGGCCCTCCGGGGTCGCCGCGGCGTAGTCGACGCCCAGCAGCTTGAGGTCGTCATCGGGTTTGATCACCAGGACCCGGGCCTCGTCCAGGACGGAGCCGTCGGTGATCTCCTCGGAGGCGTACAGGTCGCGGAAGAGCGGGAAGGGGTCGCTGCCGATCGCGATGAGCACGCCGACGCCCTTCGCCGCGACCTCACGGGCCGGACAGGCGCAGGTGTACGACGCGTCGACGTACGCCTCCCCGTCGACCTCGGCCGGAACGGCCCAGGCGTGCAGCATGCGCGTCGAGGCGTAGGAGACCGCCTCGTAGTTGTCCGCCGTCAGCCGGGGCTCCGTGCCGCCGGCCGGGGCGTGGGAGGAGAACACGGCAGCGGACAGGTTCTCCTCGACCCAGCTCCGGTCCCCGGTGAAGATGTTGCGCAGGAGCTGCTTGCCGAGCGCCTTGGCCCCCGGGCCCTGGGTGACCTCCGCGGCCTCCGCGGTGGTGACCTTGCTGGTGGCGAGGAGGAACTCGGGGGCGCCGGGGCGGAAGAGCCCCTCGCACATCGCGGGGGCGTGCTCCTTGATGCTGTCCAGCGCGACGCTGCTCATGCCCTTCTCGGAGGCGGCCGCGGCGGCGCCGAGCCAGTAGTCCACGCCGACCTCCACCGCCCGCCCGGTCGCGGCGAGGCCGCCGGACAGGCCGGAGGACGAGGCGGTGCCGTACACGTCCGCGCGCAGCCCGCGTGCCTCGAAGGCGGACAGCACTCCGTGGCTGTACACGCCCTTGAGCATGCCCGAGGCGACGGCGATGCCGATGCGCTCCGTGGTGTCCGCGTCGGTCATGGCAACAGCCCCTTCTCGAGCTCCGGTGCGGTGGCGGGGACGGGCGCGGGGCAGTCGGTCAGGAGCTGCGCGTCGATCAGCCCGTCCAGATGGTCCTTGATCCACTGGTTCGGGCCGGGGCCCGTGTCGATTACTTCGCCCGTGCGGGGAGAGGGGTGCGGGAGCGTCATACCGACCTCCAAGAGGGAGAGTGGACTGGGCAGACATTAGCACGACCGTCCGTGCAGTTTTCTAGTCCCCGGCGAGCGCTGCCTGTTAAATGTGAGCGAACGATCGTGCTAACATCTCGCCGCATGATGATCGATCTGGAGGGCGTGGAATGGATCCCGCTACCGCAGTCGTAGGCGCGGCCCCGAGTGACAGGGGCGAGGAGGTCTTCGACCTCTTCCGGCGGCCGCAGGGCCGCAGCAGGACCCGGCCCGACGAACGGGCGGCCATCGAGAGCGCGCGGACGAGCGAGCTGACCGTCGGCGGCAAGGTGGCGGTCGTCTACCGCTGGGGCAGTGGCGAGCGCCCGGTGCTGCTCGTCCACGGCTGGGAGTCGCGGGCCTCGCGCTACGCGAAGGCCGTCGCCCGGCTCCTCGAACTGGGCTACAGCCCGGTGTCCTTCGACGCGCCGGGGCACGGAGAGGCCACCGGGGACACCACGACCCTGCTGGAGTACCGCGACATCATCACCGAACTCCACCGTGTGCACGGGGATTTCGAGGCCGTCGTGGCGCACTCCTTCGGTGTCACCGCGACCTTCTTCTCCCTGCGGTACGGGGTGCGGACCGGCCGGATCGTGGCGATCAGCACGGTCCCCGACTTCACCTACCTCGTCGACGCGTTCAGTGCCGGGATGGGGCTCGACCCGCATCTCAAGGAGGAGCTCCGGGGGCGTATCGAACGGGATGTGTACCCGGGCGAGGCGGACATGTGGACCCGGTTCTCGGTCTTCCACGAGTCCGCGAGCGTGCAGATCCCGCTCCTCGTCATCCATGACGAGGAGGACGGCATGGTCGACGCCGGTCAGGGCAGGCGGGTCGCCGATGCCTTCGGCGACCGTGCCCGGCTCGTCACCACCCGCAGGTTCGGGCACCGGCGCATTCTCGGCTCCCCCCAGGTCGTGGACGAGATAGCGAACTTCATGACCTCCGATGTCGCGGAGGCCGGACGGAAGACCGAGGTGGCAGCGGGATGAGCGGAATACTCGCGGGCAAGCGCGTGCTGGTGACCGGGGTCCTGATGGAGTCCTCGATCGCCTTTCACACCGCACGGCTCGCCCAGGAGCAGGGCGCCGAGGTGGTCCTCACGGGGTTCGGCCGGCTCAGCCTGGTCGAACGCATCGCCAAGCGGCTGCCCCGGCCGGCGCCGCTGATCGAGCTCGACGTCCAGGACAAGGGGCATCTCGACAGCCTCGCGGACCGGATCAGGGAGAGCGTCGGTCAGGACGCCCGTCTCGACGGTGTGGTGCACTCCATCGCCTTCGCGCCGCAGGACGCGCTCGGGGGCAACTTCCTGGAGACCGGCTGGGAGTCCGTCGCGACCGCCGTCGAGGTGTCCGCGTACTCGCTGAAGGCCCTGGCCGTGGCCTGCCTGCCCCTCATGGAGGAGCGGGGCGGGTCGATCGTGGGGCTGGACTTCGACGCGCAGACCGCCTGGCCCGCGTACGACTGGATGGGGGTGGCCAAGGCGGCCCTCGAATCCACCTCGCGCTATGTCGCCCGGGATCTCGGGCCGCGCGGCATCCGCTGCAACCTGGTCGCGGCGGGGCCCGTCAAGACGATGGCGGCCAAGTCGATCCCGGGGTTCGAGACGTTCCGTGAGGTGTGGAACACGCGCTCGCCCATCGGCTGGGACCTGTCCGACCCGGAGCCGACGGCCCGTGGGGTCGTCGCGCTGCTCTCGGACTGGTTTCCCCGGACGACGGGCGAGATCGTGCACGTCGACGGAGGCGTGCACGCCATCGGGGCCTGAGGCCGTCCGCGGCGCTCTCCTCGCGCCTTCCTTCCCCCGCCGCCGCGGCGGGGGAAGGCGCCGTGCCGTCAGGAGGCGGGGAGCGCCGACGCGTCGGTGGCCACGAGGCGCAGGCGGTTCAGGATGCCCTTGGACGCCTTGTCGTAGCAGGTGAACTCGTTGTGGAGGACGGATTCGGCGTTCGCCATCTCCATCAGCGCCACGAGCTCGAACGTGAGCTGGGCCGCGTCGGCCGTCTCCTCGACCTCGCCCGACTGCTGCGCCTCGCGCACGGTCTGCTCGACGTAGGCGACCCAGTTGGTCCGGGCCGCGGCGAGCGTGTCGTGGACCTTGCCCTCGCGGGCGTCGTACTCGGCCGAGACGGAGTAGAAGAAGCAGCCGCCGGGAAAGACCCGCTGCCGCGAGTAGTCGAGCCAGCCGGCGCACACCTGCCACAGGCGGTCGAGCCCCGGCGGCAGGTCGCGGGCGGGCTGGACGACGTGCTCCAGGTAGATCTTGATGGCCGCCCTGACCGTGGCGAGCTGCAGGTCCTCCTTGGAGCCGAACAGGGCGAACACGCCGCTCTTGCTGAGCTTCAGTTCGGTCGAGAGCCGCCCCAGCGAGAGGCCCTCCAGGCCTTCGACGGAGGCGATGTCCACAGCTCGCTTGAGGACCAGCTGACGCGTCTGATTCCCGCGCGCGATCCGCCCGTCGGTGTGTGTCTCTGCCATGCCTTCTGCCAATCCCCTGGGCGCCGGACCCTCGTGGTGCCGCCGCCGAGAGCCCATTGTACCGATTAAGTAGACGACCGTGCGGTCAGTATGTAAGGGTGTAGATGGACGAACGATCGTGCGGTCAGTTCGCTTTCCATGTGCCGTGCTGGGGGAAGGACAAAGGATGGCCGGGCCGGCCCGTTCCATGGTCGACGTGCTGCTGGCGCAGGCGTCGGCTCAGCCCGAAAGGGTCGCCTTTCGGTTTCTGGCCGACGGGGACTGCGACGGCGGGACCGAGGAATGGACCTACGGGCGGCTGGCCCGGCGTTCCCTGGCCATCGGCGGCCACTTGCAGGAGCGCGGCCTCGCCGGATCCCGGGCCGTCCTGCTCTACCCGCCGGGCCTCGAGTTCATCGCCGCCTACCTGGGCTGCCTGTCGGCCGGGGTCGTCGCGGTGCCGGGGCTGCCGCCGCAGGGCCGGTCACAGAGCCGGCGCGCCCTCGTGCGGATCCGGCGCCTGATCGCCGACGCGGACGCCAAGGCGGTCCTGGGCACCGGACAGATCCTCACCGCGCTGGGCGCCGCGGCCGGGGAACTGCCGGAGCTCGACGCCGCGTTCCGCATCGCGACGGAGGACATCCCGGACGAGGCCGGGGCCTCCTGGACGGAGTGCGACATCGCGCCGGACTCCGTGGCCTTCCTGCAGTACACCTCGGGCTCCACCTCCGCGCCGCGCGGGGTGATGGTGACCCACCGGAACCTGATGGACAACCAGCGGGTCCTGTCCCGGGGCATGGGCCACACACCCGAGACGGTCGAGGAGTGGGGAGGAGAGCTCTACGTCAGCTGGCTTCCCGTCTACCACGACCTCGGGCTCATCGCTCCCGTGCTGAACAACCTCTACATGGGCGGGACGTCCACGCTCTTCTCCCCGCTGCACTTCCTCCAGCAGCCCGAGCGCTGGCTGACCGCGATCTCGCGGTACCGGGCGCACACCAGCGGAGGCCCCAACTTCGCGTACGAACTGTGCCTGCGCGACGCCACACCCGAGCTCATCGACCGCCTCGACCTGAGCCGGTGGCGGGTGGCGCTGAACGCGGCCGAGCCGATACGGGCCTCGACGCTGCGCCGGTTCGCCGGCACCTTCGCCGAGGCCGGGTTCCGCCGTGAGGCGCTGCATCCGGGCTACGGGCTCGCCGAGGCGACCCTGATGGTGAGCGGCGGACCGGTGGGACGGGAGCCGAGGACGGCCGGGCGGCCGGGATCCGAAGAGCCGTCGGGTGGCGCGCCGGGCGCGGACCTGGTGAGCTGCGGCCCGCCGGGCGAGGGCCTCACCGTGGTCATCGCCGACGTCGAGCGGCAACAGGAGTGCCCCGAGGGCGGGATCGGAGAGGTCTGGGTCGCCGGGGAGAGCGTCACAGGAGGCTACTGGCGCAATGTACGGGCGACCCGCGAGGTGTTCGGGGCCTCCCTGAAGGACGGCAGGGACGGCTTCCTGCGCACCGGCGATCTGGGCTTCATGCGGGACGGGGAGCTGTACGTCACCGGCCGGCTCAAGGACCTCCTGGTGATCGACGGGCGCAACCACTACCCCCAGGACCTGGAGCTGTCGGTGGAGACGGCCCACCCCGCGATCCGGCCGGGCTGCATCGCGGCGTTCCCGGTCGAGGACGGGACGGGCGGCGAGCGTCCCGTCGTCGTCGCGGAGACGACGGCGGCACCGGGCCCCGGGATCGCCGACATCGAAGCGGCGGTTCGCGGAGCGATCGGCGAGGCCCACGGTCTTTCGCTCCTGCGCGCCGTCCTGGTCCGGCCCGGCACGATCCCCAAGACGTCCAGCGGCAAGATCCAGCGCAAGGTCTGCAGGACGGCCTACCTCGACGGAACCCTGGACACCGTCGGGGAGCAGCTGCCGGACGCCGGCCCGATGTCCTGACCCGCGTCCCCGAGGTCCTGTCCGGCCCGCGGCGCCGGCACGCAGTGAAGAGATCCCGAGACCGAGCCTGCGAAGACGGGTGCCCAGATGCCTGCGAAGAAGCGTGTTGAACCCACGGCCGGAGCATCCACCTCTGGGACACCTGCCGGAAGCCCGGCCGCTTCGGCCGACGGCCCGGCGGATGGTCCGGCCGGCGCCTCGATCGGCGCGTCGGCCGACGGCCCGGCCGCCACTTCCGCCGACACGGCCGTACGCCTCCTCGCCGACCCCACGTCCGCGGACGTCGAGGCATGGCTGACGGAGGCCGTCTCCCGTACCGCCGGCATCGAGCCCGCGCAGGTCGGGCCGGACCGGCCGATGGCCGACTTCGGCCTCGGATCACGCGAGTTGATGACGCTCGGCGCGCGCCTGTCCCGGGCCCTCGGCCGAACGCTGGACCCGACACTCGTCTACGACCACCCCACCATCACGTCGATCGCCCGGGCCGTGTCGCAGGCCGGGCCCGGCCTGCCGTCCGCAGCCCGGCCGGGGATCGCCGCACAGGCGGCGCCCGAAGCCGGGCCGGCCGCGGAAGCGCCGCCGGAGGCCGACGCGGTGGCCGTCGTCTCGATGGCCTGCCGCTTTCCGGGCGCGGAGGATCCGCAGGAACTGTGGCGGCTGCTGGACTCCGGCGTGGACGCCCTCTCGGACGTCCCGGCCGGCCGATGGGACGCCGAGGCGCTCCACGACCCCGACCCGGAGGCCACGGGCAAGGCGTACTCGCTGCGGGGCGGGTACCTCACCGGGATCGACCGCTTCGACGCGGAGTTCTTCGGCATCCCGCCGCAGGAGGCGGCCGCGATGGACCCGCAGCAGCGGCTGCTGCTCCAGACCGCCTGGGAGACGCTCGAACGGGCCGGGATACTGCCCGCGTCGCTCAACGGCAGCTCCACCGGTGTGTACGTCGGCCTGTACGAGAGCGGATATCTGGGTGCCGCCCGGATGGAACAACTGGACGGGTACGTCGGCACCGGTACGTCGTCCGCCGTGGCCTCCGGCCGGATCGCGTACCAGCTCGGCCTCCAGGGGCCGGCCCTCACGGTCGACACCGCCTGCTCGTCCTCGCTCGTGGCCCTGCATCTGGCGGCCCGGGCGCTGCTCGACGGTTCGTGCGACCTGGCCCTGGCCGGGGGTGCGACGCTGATGGTCAGCCCGCGTGGCCACGTCGAGTTCAGCCGGCTCGGCGGGCTGTCGGCGTCCGGGCAGTGCAGGCCGTTCGCCCGGGACGCCGACGGCGTCGTGTGGGGCGAGGGCTGCGGGCTGGTGCTGCTGAAGCGGCTCGGCGACGCACGACGGGACGGCGACCGGGTGCTCGCGGTCATCAGAGGCTCCGCCGTCAACCAGGACGGCCGCAGCCAGGGGCTGAGCGCCCCCAGCGGACCGGCGCAGGAGCGCGTCGTGCGGGCCGCGCTCGACGCGGCCGGTCTGCTCCCCGGCGACCTGGACTACGTCGAGGCGCACGGCACGGGCACCCCGCTGGGCGACCCCATCGAGGGCCGGGCGCTGGCCCGGGTCTTCGGTTCCGGCCGCCCGGCGGACCGGCCGCTCGTCGTGGGGTCGCTCAAGTCCTGCATCGGGCATGCGCAGGCCGCCGCGGGCGTCGGTGGCGTCATCAAGGCGGTGCTGTCGTTGCAGCACGAACGGCTGCCGGCCTCGCTGCACGCCGAGACCCCGACCGGGCTGATCGACTGGGAGGCCGGCGGCCTCGAACTGTGCAGCCGGCCCCGGCCGTGGCCACGCGGCGCCCGGATCCGCCGCGCGGGGGTGAGCGCCTTCGGTATCAGCGGCACCAACGCCCACGTGATCCTCGAAGAGGCCCCGGCACCGTCCGGGGAAGAGCCGGAGGCCCCGGACCCGGTCCCGTCCGCCGGTGGAACGGACGCCGCGGTCCCGTCCGCCGGTGGACCCGGCGGCCCGTCCGGGGACGGCCCCGGCGACCGCGAGTCGGCCGTCGCCCTGTTCCCGCTGTCGGCCCGTACGCCGCCCGCGCTGCGCGGACAGGCCGAGCGGCTCCTCGACGCCCTGGCGGCCGGCCCCCGGCTGCCGTTGCCCGCTCTCGCCCGGACCCTCGCGCACCACCGCACACACTTCGAGCAGCGCGCGGTCGTCGTCGCGAGCAGGCGGGAGGAACTGCTGGACGGGCTGCGCGCCCTGGCCGCCGGACAGCCCGCGCCGCAACTGGTCACCGCACCCCGCCGGCCGCTCGCCCGGGGCAAGGTGGCCTTCGTCTTCCCCGGTCAGGGCAGCCAGTGGGCCGGTATGGCACGCGATCTCCTCGACCGGACCCCGCTGTTCGCCGACGAGATGGACCGCTGCGACGCGGCGCTGCGCCCGCACACCGGGTGGTCCGTCCTCGGGGTGCTGCGCGGCGACGCCGGGGCGCCGTCCCTGGACCGGGTCGATGTCGTCCAGCCGGCGCTGTTCGCCGTCATGGTGTCGCTCGCCGCGGTGTGGCGGGCCCGGGGCGTGCGGCCGGACGCCGTCGTGGGCCACAGCCAGGGCGAGGCCGCCGCTGCCTGCGTCGCCGGAGCGCTCGGCCTCAACGACGCGGCGGCCGTGGTGGCGCTGCGCGCCCAGGCCCTGACCTCGCTCGCGGGGACCGGCGGTATGGCCGTGGTGACCCTGCCGCAGGCGGACGTCGAGGCGCGCCTGGCGGAGTGGGACGGGCGGCTGTCCGTGGCCGCGGTCAACAGCGGTTCGTCGACGGTGGTGGCCGGTGACACGGAGCCGCTGGAGGCCCTCCTCGCCGGACTGGAGCGGGAGCGGGTGTTCGTCCGCCGGCTGGCCGTCGACTACGCCTCGCACAGTGCGCAGGTCGAGCCCGTGCGGGCGTCTCTCCTCGCCGACCTGGAAGGCATCGCCACCCATCCCACGCCCGTCGCCTGGTACTCCACGGTCCTGGCCGGACCTGTCCCCGACGAGCCGCTGGAAGCCGACTACTGGTACCGCAATCTGCGCGAGCCCGTCCGCTACGCCGACACCGTCGCGCGCATGGCGGCCGACGGATACCGCCACTTCGTCGAGCTGAGCCCGCACCCGGCGCTGATCACCGCCACCCGGACCGTCGTCGAGGAGACCGGCGGTGACCTGCTCGCCGTCGGCTCCCTGCAGCGCGACGAGGACGGACCGGCCTGCCTGGACCGGGCCGCGGCCGAACTGCATGCCGCGGGCGTGGAGATCAACTGGCGGCGCGTCGTGCCCGGCGGACCCCCGGTGGACCTGCCGACCTACGCGTGGGACGCGCGGCGCCACTGGACCGAGGCCGCACCACCGGGTCCGGCCGGCCGGAGCGGGAGCCCGCTCGTCGACGTACACGTCGAGGCCAGTGACGAACCGGACCGGCACCTCTTCGACACCCTGGTCGACCTGCGGGACCCCCGGTTCGCCTATCTGACCGGCCACCAGGTCGCCGGAACGGTCCGGCTGCCCGCTGCCGCCTTCCTGGACATGGCGCTCGAAGCGGCGTCCTCGCTCCAGGAGGCGGCCGGAGTCCAGTTGGCGGACGTCGTGTTCGAGGAGCCGCTCCCGTTGGCGGCCGAGGACCCCGTCCGGCTGCAACTGGTCCTGAGGCCCGCCGACGCGCACGGCATCCGGGACTTCACCATCGCCTCGCGGCGGGCCGGTGACCGGAGGGCGCCCTGGGTGCGCCATGCCGGAGGCCGGACCGTCCCGCCGACCGCCGGGCCCGAGGGGGCCGACGCCGCCATGACCCTGTCCGAGCTGCGGGAACACTGCACGGAGCCGGTGGACGTGCCCGGCGCCTATGCCGGTCTGGCGGCCCTCGGGATCGACTACGGACCGTCCTTCCGGCTCCTGGAGGAGGGCTGGAGCGGACGGTCCCGGGCGCTCGGCCGGCTGGCGAGGACACCCGGCTCGGGGCATCTGCCGCACCCCGCGCTCCTCGACGCGGCCTTCCACACCGCCGCCCTGGTGGGGGACGCCCCGTCGGGCCGGGCGTTCGTGCCGCGCAGGGCCGGGCGGCTGCGCCTCACCGGGCGGCGTACCGCGCCCGTATGGGCGGCCTGCCGGCTGCGTGCCGCCGACGGGGACACCGTCACGCTCGATCTGCGCCTTCTCGACCGGGACGGGCAACCCGTCCTGGAGGTGGCGGAGTTCGAGCTGTCCGCGCTGTCCCCGCTGGACGGGTCGCTCTTCGAGGTGTGCTGGCAGCCCCGGCCCGCCGCGCAGGAACAGCCGGTCCGGGGAAGCTGGCTGATCCTGGCCGACGGTTCGGGTGCGGCCGACGACCTCTCCCGCCGCCTCGGTACGACCCCGCACGTGGTCGCCCGCAAGGGCGGGAGCTTCAGCCCGGACGCGCCGGGGCGCTACACGGTCGACCCGCAGGATCCGCGGCAGCTGGAACGGCTGCTCGACGAGGCCTTCGCCGCGGGGCCGCCGACGCACGTCGTGCATCTGGACGGCCTGGACGCCCCGTCGGCCGACACGGCCGAATCGGCCGCGGAGACCGCCCGGCTCTGCTGCGTCAGCACCCTGAACCTGGTGCGGGCGCTCGCCGGACGCTCGTACGGCCGGTCGCCGCGCCTCTTCCTGGTGACCCGTGGCAGCCAGGCCGCCACCGGCAGCCCGGATGTGACCCACCCGCAACAGGCGCTCGCCTGGGGCTTCGGCGCCACCGTGGCCCAGGAGCATCCGGAGCTGGGCACCACGCTGATCGACCTGCCGGCCGCCGGCGGCGAGGACGCGCTCTGGACCCAGCTGTGGCACGCGGACGACGAACGTCTCGTCGCCCTGCGCGACAGCGGCCGGCTCGTGCCGAGGCTGGTGCACACCAGCCCCGACCGGTCGGGCCCGGGAGCGGTCCGGCCCGACGGCACGTATCTGATCACCGGCGGCCTCGGCGGCCTCGGCCGGGTCGTGGCCGGCCGCCTGGCGCGCCAAGGCGTACGCAGGCTGGGCCTGTTGAGCCGCGGCACACCCGACGCGGACACGGCACGGTGGATCGCCGCGCTGCGGGAGGACGGGGTCACCGTCCGGCTCGTACGGGCCGATGTCGCCGACCGGGAGGGGCTGCGGGCGGCCCTCGACGCACTGCGTGCGGCCTGCGGCCCGATCACCGGTGTCATCCACGCCGCCGGTGTGCTCGACGACGCCACCCTGCCCGGGCTGACACCCGAGCGCATCGGGCGTGTGCTGGCGCCCAAGGTGCTCGGCACCGTCCTGCTGACCGAGCTGGTGCCCGAGGCGGAGTCACTGGTCCTGTTCTCGTCGGCCGCCGGCCTGCTGGGCTCCGCCGGGCAGGGCCCGTACTCCGCGGCGAACGCCTTCATGGACGCCTGGGCGCACCATCTCGCGCTCGCGGGCCGGCCGGCCCTGAGCCTCGACTGGGGTACCTGGGCGGACGCCGGCCTGGTCGCCGAGTCGGCGACCCGCACGGCCGCGACCGGCGGGTCGGGGCTCGTCGCCTTCTCCTCGCAGCAGGGCGGCGAGATGTTCGACCGGGTGCTGTCCACGGGCCGGCGCCAGCTCGTGCCGCTCTCGCTCGACCGGGAGGCCTTCGCCCGCGACCCGGAGCAGGCCCGCTCGCGTCCGCTCCTGCACGGCCTCGTCGCACGTCCCACGGGCCCGCGCGACGAGGCGGGGCTGCTGCTCGGCCAGGTGCGGGCCGCCGGGACGGAGGCGGCACAGATCGCCTTCCTCGAAGCCCATGTGCGCGCCAGAATCGGCGAGTTGACCGGGCATCTGGCCGCAGACGTCCCGGACGGAGGCCTGAAGGAACTCGGGCTCGACTCCCTCATGATCGTACGGCTGCGCAACACGCTCAGCCGTGAGACGGGTGCCGAGCTGTCCGCCTCGGCGGTGTTCTCGGCGGCTGGCAGCCACGGTCTCGCCAAGGAGTTGTACGCGGCACTGGCCGGCCGGAGCGCCTCCCCGGAGGCCGCCGACGACGGCGGGCCCGCTGGGCGGACGCCTGCCGGCCTCGACCGGGCCGTGCCCGAGGCCGAACTGAAGCCGGTCACCCGTGATGTCGTCCGGCTGCTGCGCGCGGCCCAGCACGGCACCCCGAGCGCCGCGCACTCCATCGGCCTGGCGTTCCGGCTCACCGAGCCGACCACCCGCCGACAGCTGACGGACATCCTCGCGCGCCTCGCGGGACGCCATGCCGCACTGCGTACGGGCATCGTCAACGAACGCGGCGCGGAGCGGCAGTTGAGGGTGGACCGGGCCCCGGCCCGCCCCCTGCTCCGGTGGTCGGAACAGGCATCCGGCGAGGAACGGGAAACCGGGGACCGGCTGAGTGAACTGCTCGGTCCCGCCTTCGACCTGAACGCCGCACCGCTGTGGCGGTTCGAGCTGATCGAGCGGGCCGGCGATGAGCAGATCCTGCTCATCGGGGCCCACCACGCGGTGAGCGATCTGCAGTCGCTGCTGCTCGTGGCCGCCGAGATCGATGCCGAACTGTCGGGTACGCAGCTCGGCGACACGGTCTCCAACCGCGATATCGACCTGCTGATCGCCGCGCAGCCGGCACCTCCGGAGACATCGCGGTCCGGCGCGGGCCGGGACGGCGCGGCGGCGGCCTGGCGGGAGGCGTTCGCCGGGAGCCGCCGGCTCGATCTGGAGCTCAGCCGGGCCCGGCCGGACGTGCGTTCCTTCCGGGCGGGCAGCCTGACCCTGCCGATCCCCGAGGGCCTCATGGACCGGGTGGGATCCCGGGCGCGCGGGCTCGGGATCACCCCGGCCGCCTTCTGCCTGGGCGCCCTGACGGTGCTCCTCGCCCGCAAGCGGCAGCGGGACCGGTTCGTGCTGGCGGTCCCGGTCGATACCCGGATCCACGTCGACGCGGCCGGCGCGGTCGGCTTCTTCGGCGTGCCGGTGCCGTTCCCGGCCGAGGCCCTGCCGGGCGAGCGGATCGACGAGGTGCTGCGCCGCACCGACGGCCGGCTCGAACGGGTCCTCGCGAAGGGCGCCATGTTCTCCGACACCCTGCCGGTGCTCGCCGCCCAGGGACTGCACCGGGATAACGCCCCGATGGTCGAGGTCTACTTCAACTACGTGCGGTCCACGGCGGAACTCGGCCGCCTCGAAGTCCTCCCGGCCGGAACCGGGCACTCCGACCTCGACCTCATGATCATCATGATGCCGGACGCCGGCCGGCTCCGCTTCGACCACAGCCTGGACATCATCGACGACGCGGACTGCGCCGGGCTCGCCGCGGACTTCCTCCGGCTGCTCGACGAGGCCGCCGACGATCCCGCCGCCCCGGCCCGGGCAGCGCTCCCGACGACGGCCGGATCCGTGTCCCACGAGGCGGCACCACCCGCGCCGGAGCGGCCCGCGCCGGAACCGTCCGCGACCGGGTCCGCGCCCGGGGGGCCGCCGCCGGTGCGGCCCGGCTCGCTCGCCGTCGCGGCCACCTTCGCGCTGGGCGACCTGCCGCTGCTGTGCGAAGCGGCCCTGGCCGACAGCGTCTGTGACGACCCGCGTGCCACCGTGCCCCAGGTCTCCGAGGCGCCGTACCACCATGTGCTGGCGGCCCTCAAGGATCCTTCCGGCGTCTTCACCGAGTCCTCGACGGAGATCGGTGCCGTCCTGCTGCGGGCATCCGACCTGGAACGGTTCGGACCGGTGAACGACGCGCTGCTCGACGAGCTCCGCACGGAGTACGCGGCGGCCCTGCGGGCGCTGTCCGAGCGGACGCGCCTGCCGTTGCTCGTCGGGTTCCTGCCGTCCGCCCGGCCCGACGACCGCCATGAGCGGTGGGAGCGCGAGGTCGCCGCCCTGCTGTCGGAGCTGCCCGGCATCGCGGTCCTGCACCCCGACGACTGGACCCGCCACCATGTCGTCGAGGACCGGTTCGACTCCGGGACGGACGAGCTGGCACACCTGCCGTTCAGCCCGGAGTTCCAGGCAGCCGTGGCGCTCACCCTGGCGGACGTCGCCGCCGCGGTCCGCCGGCCGGCGCCCAAGGTGATCGCGGTGGACGGCGACGAGACGCTGTGGGGCGGGGTGGCCGGGGAGAGCGGGCCGGAGCACGTGGACCTCGGCGGCGCCCGCGCACTCCTCGGCCGTCGGCTGCTCCAGTGGCGGGCGGCCGGAGTCCTGCTCGTCCTCGTCAGCAACAACGACGAGGACACCGTGCGCGCCGTGCTCGAACGGCCGGACAGCGTGCTGCGAGCGGAGCACTTCAGCGTGCTCGACGCCGGATGGGGCCGCAAGGCGGCGCGTCTGGCGGCGGCGGCGCAGACTCTGGACCTCGGCCTCGACAGCTTCCTCTACCTCGACGACAACCCGGCCGAGATCGCCGCCATGCGATCCGCGCTGCCCGAGGTCTTCTCCGTCTCCTGCCCCACGGCCGGAGAACTGGAGCCGTTCCTGGCCGAGTTGTGGCCCCTGGTGCCCGCGGCGGTCACGGCGGAGGACGCGCTGCGCGCGGGCTTCTACGCCCAGGAGCGGGCCCGGGACGCGGCCCGGGAGCAAGCGGGCTTCGAGGAGTTCCTCGAACAGCTGGAGCTGGACCTCGACATCCGGCCCCTGGAGGAGCCCGACCTCCTGCGAGCCGGCCAACTCGTCCGTCGTACCAACCAGTTCACCCTGCGGACGCGGTCGGCGGACGGGGGCGACCTCGGGCGGTGGCGGCAGCAGGGCGAGGTCTGGACCGTCGCGGCCCGCGACCGGTTCGGCGACTACGGCCAGATCGGGCTGCTGGCCCTGCACCCGGACGGCGAGCGGCTGGAGGTCCTGGCCTGGCTGCTCAGCTGCCGGGTGCTCGGCCGCGGAGTGGAGGAACGCATACTCCAGTGGCTGGCCGGCCGTGCCGAGGAGCTCGGCTGCGCCACCGTACGCATGACGGCGGACCACACGCCACGCAACGTACCGGCGCGCCGCCTGGTCGCGGCGCTCGGCGGAGGCGACCCGGACGGCAGCCCGGAAGCCGGGACCACCCCGGAGCGGCTGCGGGCGTTCCGGTCGTGGCGGCAGTGATGACTCGAGGCAGTGCACACCTGAGAGGCGCACCATGGGGGAAGTGAACGAGGACGTGTCACGAGACCGCGCGAGTGCCCGGCAGGAGAAGGCGGATGAGGCGCGACGCCGCGCGAGTGCCCGGCAGGAGAAGGCGGATGTGCCGCGAGGCCGCGCGAGTGCCGGGCAGGAGACGGCGGATGAGGCGGCCGAGCGGGGCGGAGGCCGGCTGACGGTGCCCGCTCTGCTGGCCAGGGTCCGGCCGGCGGCGGCCCCGGCGGACGCCGGTCCGGCTGCCGGGCGGGTGGCGGCCGGTGCGGCAGCCGGTGGAGAGGCGGCGCGGCTGGCCGAGATCATCGCGGCCGAGGCGGCCGGCCTGCTGCCGGGCGGGGCGATGGGCCCCGACACCGATTTCTTCGACGCCGGAGGCACATCGGTGGACGCGGTGACGCTCGTCGCCGGCCTGGCCCGGGACTTCGGGCTGGAACTCAGCCTCGACGACGTGTTCGCCGACGCCCGTCCGCGCAGCCTGGCCGCTCGCGCGCTCTCGACGGACGGGTCCGCACCACAGGCGTTGCCGGTCCCGGCACACGGACCCCGAGCCGCGGCCGGCACCGGCACGGATGCCGACCTCGACCTGATCCTGGCCGACCTCGCCCGCGCCGACGGTCTGCCCTGGGCCCGCCGGCCGGAGGCCGCCCCGCCCCGCAGGGTCCTGCTGACCGGGGCGACCGGTTTCCTCGGCGGCCACATGCTCCTCGATCTGCTGCGTCACAGCGACGCCCACGTGTTCTGCCTGGTCCGCGCGGCCGACGAGGACGAAGGCACCGCGCGGCTCGGCGCGGCGCTCAAACGGTTCTCCCTGCCCTGGTCCGGCGAGATCCGGCGACGCGTGACGGTGCTGCCGGGCGACCTGCGCCTGCCGCGCCTCGGTCTGGCGGACGAGCGCTGGGACGGGCTGGCCGGGGAGCTGGACTCCGTCGTGAGCGTGGGCGCGGCGGTCGACTTCCTGCGCGGCTACCCGTCGTTGCGGCAGAGCAATGTGATCGGGCCGCTGACGCTCGCGGAACTGGCGGCCACCGGACGGCCCAAACCGCTGCACCACGTCTCCTCGATCGCGGTCTTCAACGAGATCGGCATCGAGTCCATGGGCGAGGACGACCCGGTCGCGCACATCGACGGCCTGGTCGCCGGGTACGACAAGTCGAAGTGGGCCGCGGAGGCCGCGCTCCGGCGGGCCCGCGAACACGGTCTGGTCGTCACGCTCCTGCGGCCGGGCGGCATCGGCGGGCACACCAGGACGGGGGCCAGCAACCCCCAGGACCTCAGCAGCGGCATGATGTCGGTGTTCAGCCGGTTCCGTACGGTGCCCGCGTTCCGCCATCTCAACGCCGCCCCGGTGGAGTGGGTGAGCCGGGTGGCGGTGGCCGCGATCTGCGAGCCCGACGCCTGGGGCTACAACTACCACCTCAGCGGTACGCCGAGCTCCCTGGCGGACGTCGTCCACGACATGAAGCTCGGCGGCATGAACGTACGCGTCCAGGACTGGGACGCGTGGCGGCGCGACGTGATCGCCCGGCTGCGGGACGAACCTGTCGCCGAACTCGACTTCCTGGCACGGGTACTGGAGAGTCCCACCGCCGTGAAGCTGTGCGAGGCGACCCTGATGGGCCCGGCGGCCACCGCCGAGCGCACCGAGGCGTTCGTCGCCGCACAGGACCTGCCCGCCTCGACGCGGTACGGCATGCAGGAGCAGCTGAAGACCTTCGAACGGCTGGCCGGGGACGGCCTCGCCCGGCTCCCGGACCGTACCGACCAGCCCTATCTCTGGTTCCCCGAGACCATGCGGGGCAGCCTGGGCCGGTCCGGCGGCCCCGCCGACACCCCGTGCACCGCCTCGTTCACCCTGTCCATCGTGAGCATGTACCAACTGGTCAAGGAGCGCCGGGTGGACGTCCGGGGCGAGCTGTCCTGCGCGCTCCTGCACCCTGAACCCCTCGTGGTCGAGGAGGGCGATGTGTGGGTCCGTCCCCAGGAAGGCATCCCGCTGGAGCACGGTGTGCACCATCCGCTGCTCCGCTACCGGTTGCGGCTGCGTGATGCCGAGGGCGGGACGTGGTGGCTGGAGGGCAGGAAGTCGGCCCACGCGCGGCGTGACCTGTGGCGCCAGACGCGGGCGTTGACCGTCGAGCTCGGCCGTGAGGGCGAACCGGCGTCGCTGGCGGGCGAGATCGTCGTGCCCTCCGACAGTTACGTACGGGATCAGGTCGACGGCATCCGGGTCGATCCACGCCTGTCCGGCCAGGAGAAGCGGCTCGCCAAGCTGAGCTGGCTCGCCTGGTTCGGCCTGGAGATCGGCCGCGGACTGCTCGGCCCGTTCGCCCGGGTCGGCGCGGACCTGCTCGACCTACGCCGGCACCCGACCCTGACGGAGCGCAAGCGATGATCCTGCGGCCCCTGTACACGCGCCTCGACGAGAGCGTCGTCGAGGAGATCCCCTTCCGGGCGGACGACGGCACCCGGCTGGGCCTCACCCGGATCGGGACCGGCCGCGGGGACCGGCCCGCGGTGCTGCTCCTGCACGGCCACACGGCCTCGTCGGACATGTTCCTGCAGCCCGAGACCCGCAATCTCGTCGACGTGCTCCTCGACGAGGGGTACGAGCCGTGGCTGCTCGACTGGCGGGGCAGCTGCCGGCTGCCGTACAACGAGACCGGCCGCCGCTACACGTACGACGACGTCGCGCTGTACGACATCCCCGCCGCGGTCGCGTACATACGCCAACGGATAGGCAACCGGCCCTTGTTCGCCGTGGCGCACTGCATCGGCGCGCTCTCGCTCTCGATGAGCATGACCGCGGGACTGGTGCCGGGCCTCGCGGGAGTGGTCGCGCAGGGGGTGTTCCTGACGCCCAAGCTGGCGGCCCGGACCTCGCTGAAGATGACGATGGCGGGCGAACTGTTCCGGTCCCGCTTCGACCACATCCCGGTGGACTTCCGCAAGGTCGGGTTCTGGTCGCGCTACACCCCGCTGTTCGCCCTGGCATCGAAGGGAGCGAGCTGCCCCGACCCCACCTGCCAGATCC
Organism: Streptomyces sp. NPDC091416; assembly: GCF_044756845.1. NCBI lineage: Bacteria > Bacillati > Actinomycetota > Actinomycetes > Kitasatosporales > Streptomycetaceae > Streptomyces > Streptomyces sp. NPDC091416. Next base: position 290,335 of record NZ_JBIVTU010000012.1, on the reverse strand, counting down.
TGTCCAACTCGGCCTGGTGCGTGGGTGCGTCGCTGTTCGTGCACGAGAACCTGTCGGACGCCACCCATGAGCGTCTGGCACAGCTCCTCGGCCCGGCGCCGCTGTGGATCCTGCCGCATCTGCGGCGGGTCGCGCTGGCCCGCAGCGTGGTGCGCTGGAATCAGGGCGACGACCGGTACCGGGCGCTGCCCGAGAACGCCCTGGACGAGGCCGGCCGGATCGACTGCCCGGTACTGCTGGTCTCCGGCAGCGAGAACGGCATGTGGCTGGACTCCCAGAAGCTCTGCCACGAGGTGCTCGCCGCCCGGCAGCCGCAACTCGACGTGCGGTACGAGGAGATCCCGGGCTACGGCCACTTCGACACGTTCGTCGGCCGGGGCGCCGCGCTGGACGTGTTCGGGACCGTCCTGGAGTTCCTCGACGCGCACGTGTGAGGGCGCCGGAGAGAGCGGCCGTGCGGGCGGAGCCGTCAGGTACCGGCCCGCACGGCCGCGCTCACTGGGCCGCGGCCGCCTCGCTGCCCGCGTCCGCCTCGGCGGGCGCGTCCGCGGAACGGTCCGGCCCGTGCTCGACGAAGTCCAGGACGGTGCGCACGACGTCCGGATCGCCCAGGATCCGGCGGTGCCCGAGACCGTTCGTGATGATCAGCCGCGCCTGGGCGCCGAAGGCGGCGGCGAGCCGGCGCCCCTGCTTCACGCTGATCCTCGTGTCGTCCTCGTCATGGATGATCAGGAGCGGCGGCTCCAGGTCCGTCACCGTGTTCACGGCGGAGAACGGCGTGCGGTCGGCCGGCATGCCGGGGAAGAGGTTCTTCGCGACGCGCTGGTGCAGCTGCTCCTTCAGTGAGGGGCGCAGCTTGAGGGCGGAGCTGAACTCCTCGATCAGGTAGTCGTAGTCGCAGACCCCGCTGATGGTGACGATCCGCTTCGCCGTCACCCCGCCCTGGAGCGCGAAGAAGGAGCCCAGGGCGCCCAGCGAGTGCGCGACCAGGGCCTCGAACTCGCCGTACTCGTTCTGGAGTCCGGTGATGATGTCGCGGTACTCGAGGATCGTGGTGCTGCGGCCGGTCGCGTCGCCGTGGCCGGGCGCGTCGAAGGTGATGACGCTGTAGCCCCGGTCGAGGAGGCCGGGGACGAAGTCCGCGAGACGCGAGCCGCGCGACTGCCAGCCGTGCACCAGGAGGACGGGCCTTTCGCCGTCGCCCCACCGGTAGGTCACCGCGAGCTTGCCGTTGACCTTCAGCCGCCGGATCTCCGCCTTGCCGAAGAGCTCCCGCTCCGAGTTCCGCATTCTGCTCCGGGCCAGCGGCATGTGGAACAGGGTGTAGGTGCCCGCCCCCGCGAGTCCGCCCGAGACCCGGGACACGGTGTTGAGCGCGGTGCTGGCGAGTGCCTCGGTGTGGACCATGCCCAGTACTCCTCGATAGGTATCCTGAGCATGATAAGTTAGCACGAACGACCGTGCTTTTATAGGTGAGGGAAGTCCACAGCCCCTCTCCCACGAGGAGGACACCATGTCGGCCACCCTCTGGTTCACACCGTGGAAGCCCGGTCCCGCAGCGGACGCCGCGCCCGGAGCGGGCGGCGGGAGCGACGGGAATGACGAAGGTGGCGGGAGCGGCGGGGGTACGGACGGCGCGGCCGTCGTCAGCGTCACCGAGTTCACCCCGCACCGGCCGCTGACCGCGGTCGGCGTCACCGTCGAGGGAATCGCCCTGCGGCGGATCTGGCAGGACCTGGAAGGTGCGGTCGGCCTGTGGCTGTGGGCCGATCCCGATCCGTTCCGTCCGCGCTCGGGCTCGGTCTCCGTATGGCGTACGGAGCGGGATCTGCAGGCGTTCGTGGCGCGCCGCGACCACATGAGGATCGTGCGCTCCTACCGGAACCGGGGCAGCATGCGCGCGACGACCTGGCGGACGGAGGGCTTCGACAGGGATGCCACCCAGGAAGCCGCCCGGGCCCTGCTCTCGGGCCGGTCCGCCTGGCCCGCCTGACACCCGGTCCGGCGCCCCGCGCGCCCGTGCGGCGCGATCAGGGCGCGGTCGTCAGGGAGGCGGCCTCCCAGCCGAATCCGTCCGGGTCGGTGAAGGCGCCGGAGCCGCCCACGAGGGCCAGACGGTGCGAGCCCGTGCCGTCGACGGGGACGCCGACGTCCTTGGCCAGGGCCCGCCGCCCGTAGAGGGCGAGCTTGACGGGGCTGTCCTGCGTGTCGAACTCGACGTACTTGCTGCCGAAGCTCTTGGCCACGGTGAGGCCGCGCTCGACGTAGAAACGCTTGCTCGCGCTCACGCCGGCGACTCCCAGCAGAAGGATCATCTGGTCGATCCGTCCGGTGGCCGGGGCGGTGTCCTTCTTCGCTGAGGTCGCGATCTTCCAGATCGTTCCGTCCGGCGCCTGGACGACACCGCCGTAGCCCCAGAAGGACTTCGACGCGGGCTTGAGCTCCGTGGCCCCGGCAGCGAGGGCGGCGTCGACGAGACCGCGGACGTCGGCCGGCTGGGAGACCGTGAGCGACAGCGAGAATCCGCGGAATCCGGTGGTGGGCGCGTCCGAGGCGCGCAGGCCCACCCGGGTGTCCAGACCGAGGGCGGTGTAGAAGCGGTGGGCGGCGGCGGTGTCGGCCACCTCGAGGGTGAGGGCTTCGATGAAGGTCATGTGCTTCACGCTAAGTGCGGCTCCACCGCCCGTGCTTCTCGATTCCTGACCGGTTCGGCCACCGGCCTTCCGCGCTCTCGCACGCGCCGGGGGCTCCCTTGACGGGGTGGGGGACAGCCCTTAGCTTCGCCAAGATCGTGAACATGCGCCCAGAAAGGCCGTTCGTGCCTCATTCCGAAGGTGAACCGGCCGAGCCGGCAGCCGCGGCGGCGGCCCGTGTCCACGCCGCACTGACCCGTCCCGGCGGTCCGTTCGCCGTGGTGCGGGCCGAGGACGGCCCGCAGGCGGGCTCACTGATGTACGCGGACGGGCCGGGGACGCTCCGTGAGTTCGTGGAGACCACGTGGGCGTTCGGGGACCGGCCGTTCCTCGTCGCGGGGATCGCGGGCGGGCGCAGTTACGCGTACGGGGAGTTCTTCGCCGCCGCGTCCGCGCTGGCGTGCCGGCTGAGCGATGCGTACGGGCTCCGTCCGGGCGACCGGGCCGTGGTGGCGATGAGCAACCGTCCGGAGTGGCAGATCGCTTTCTGGGCCGCCCAGCTGGCCGGGCTGGTCGCCGTGCCGCTGGACCCGCGGTGGACGCAGGACCGGTTCACGTATGCGCTCGACGACTGCGGGCCCCGGGTGCTGCTGGTCGACGGCGAACGGCTGCCGCCGGTCGCGGACTGGGCGCGGAAGGCCGGGGCGCGCGTGATCGTCTTCCACGACGGGGACCGCCACCGTGCTCCGGAGGACCGCGTCGAGCGGTACGAGGACCTGCCGGCGCCCGATCCGCTCGCCGCGCCGCCCGATGCCGAGGTCCGGCCCGAGGACGACGCGACGATCCTCTACACCCCGGGCACCACCGGCAGACCCCGTGGCGTCGTCGCCACCCAGCTCGCCCAGGCGGGCGCCGCGCGCAACCCGCGGTTCCACGCCGCAGCCTCCGCGCTCGCCCGGGGAACCGTCCCCGGGCTGGAGCCCGCGCCCGTCACGCTGCTGACGTTCCCGTTCTTCCACGTTGCCGCGCTCAGCGCCCTCTATGCGGCGATGTCGGCAGGCGGTGCCGTCGTCCTGATGGACGAGTGGGACGCGGAGCAGGCGCTGCGGCTGATCCGGGAACACCGCGTGACGAGCTGCGCCGGGACGCCGGAAGCCGCCCTGGACCTGCTCGCCGAGGCAGCCCGGACCGGAGACGCGCTGGAGAGCCTCCGGATGCTCGACACCGGCGGTTCCGCGCCGCCGCACGACCTGGCCGCGCGGCTGGCCGCCCGGTGCGGGGAGCGGATCGAGCCGTACAGCGGGTACGGGCCGCCTGAGACCGGCGGCGCGGTCCTGGCGAACTCCGGTGCCGAGTACCGGCTCCGTCCGGGCGGCGCCGGGCGGCCGACGCCGAGCACCGAGGTGCGGATCGCCGGTCCGGCGGGCGAGGCGCTGCCCGAGGGGGAGACCGGCGAGCTGTGGCTCCGGGGCCAGGCGATGGCCCGCGGGTACTGGCAGGACGAGGAGGCCACGGCGCAGGCGTTCACCGGCGGCTGGTTCCGTACCGGAGACCTGGCGGTGGTCCGGTACGGGCGGGTCGACGTCGTCGGCCGCCGGGCGGAGTAGGCGGGCATGGCGGGGGAGACGGTCAGAGGCGGGTGACGCGGACCCGGTAGTCGCCCTTGGAATCCTTTTCGAGCACCGAGATGCTGATCCCGTTGGCCCGGTCCGTGAAGGACTGGCCGGGCTGGAACGGCGCGTCGGAGAGTTCGGCGTGGACGTTGGGCAGCCGGGTGCAGCCGCTGCTGTCCTTCGTGCTGTCCGCGACCGACACGGGGCCCTGGCCGGTGTCGACGTCCGAGCTCACCTTGTAGATCAGCACGCCCGGCCGGCACACCTCCTGGTCGTTGCCGGCCTGGGTCCGTACCTCCACCGCGTAGCCGGACTCCGCGGTCAGCGGGACGAACGCCAGCTTCGTGCCGCCGTGGGTGGCCAGCGGTTCCAGGACGTGGTCGCTGGTGCCGGGCCGGGAGGCGCAGCTGATCTGGCTGTTGTCCAGCCAGCCGAGCTTCCACTTGTGCCAGCCCAGCAGGTCGTTGTTGGCGCCCCAGTCCTCGGACATGATGTCCCAGTGCCCGACCGAGCCCCCGCCCTCCATCGTGTAGAGGTCGGGCAGGCCGAACACGTGGCCGTTCTCGTGCGGCAGGACGCGGTAGCCGGTCTGGGCGTACGAGCCCGAGCCGTCGTCCTGGCGGCTGTAGACGAAGGACGTGTTGGAGAGCGGGATGCCGTCCGCGTACGGGGCGTCGTCGTTGCCGGAGAAGGTCACGGACAGCACGGTGTCCAGGGCGGAGGGGCCGGCGTTCGGCGTGACCAGGATGTTGACCAGGTCGTACGCGGTGAAGTCCACCTTCGGGTCGGCGGCGGCGACGATGTCCTGGACGAGGTGGCGGTAGCCCGGCTCGTACGGTGATCCGCGCTCGATCCCGTACTCCGCGAACGGCAGCGGCATCCGAAGCCAGGTCTTCACCGGCGCTTCGGGTACGTAGGTGAGCCGGCCGTAGGAGCTCGTGCGGAACCAGTCCGTGGTCTGCGGGAAGAACTCCGCGAGCCGGTCCATGGCCGGCTCCTTTCCCTCCGCGTCGGGGAAGTCGATCATCAGGTTCAACGCGTGGATCTGGCCGGTGGAACGGGCGTAGCCCGGCTGCGTGGGCATGCCCTCCGACATCTGCACCCCCATGGTCGCCGATATCCGGCACGGTCCGAGACCGGCCGCGTGGCTGGTGGTCATCGGGCCTGCGGAGGCCCGGCTGGGCAGGGGGAGGGTGCTGCTCGCCGAGGCGAGGGAGGCGATGACCAGGGCTGTTGCCGCGCCGAGTGCGACCGGGTGGCGGTGCTTGCGTATCCGGTGGCGGGGCTGCTGCATAGAGGCGCCTTCGGGTCCGCGGCAGTCAGCCGACCCTGACTGCGCTCTGTCGATCAGCATTGGCCGGGCGGTGCGGTGCCGCGCGGTGGGTGCGCCGATCGGTTGGTTTTTCCCTTTCCCGGACCTGTGGCGCAGGTCACATCGGCCGGGGAAATAACCGGGGAGCATTTCCCCGTTTGAACCGGTGTCCCTGCGAAACGGGGAGGCGGTCCCCGGTTGTACGAAAGGGCCGCCGTAGTCACGAACACCGGAAGAGAAGGAGCGCCGCCGTGGACACCGTCACCCGCACCGCAGCCGGAACCGCGCAGCCGCGTACGCCCCGACCGAGGGCCGACGCGCTGCGCAACCGGGAGCGGATCGTGACGGCGGCGCGCGAGATGTTCGTCGAGTTCGGCCCCGATGTGCCGCTCGACGAGGTCGCCCGCCGCGCCGGCGTCGGCAACGCCACCCTCTACCGGAACTTCCCCGACCGGGCCGCGCTGACCCATGAGGTCGTCCTCGCGGTCACCTCCCGCACCACCGACCGTGCCGAGGAGGCCGCGAACGAGGAGCAGGATCCCTTCGTCGCGCTCAGCCGCTTCGTGCACGCGGCGGCCGACGAACGGATCGGGGCCCTGTGCCCCATGCTGTCCGGCGGTTTCGACAAGGACCATCCCGAACTGCTCGCCGAGCGCCGGCGCCTCGAAGAGGCCGTCGAAGGACTCGTCGGGCGCGCCATGTCCGCGGGGCGCCTGCGTGCCGACATCGCCGTCGGCGACGTACTGGTCGTCCTCTCCCAGCTCACCCGGCCGCTGCCGGGCATCGCCTGCCCGAACATCGACCGGTTCACCCATCGCCACATCCAGCTGTTCCTGGACGGACTGGAGGCCCCGGCCCGGTCCGTACTCCCCGGAACGGCGGCGACCCTGGAGGACCTGCGGCGCCGGAGCTGACCACCGCACCGGGCTCCTGAACCGGACGCCCCACCGCGCCCGTTCCCTCTTCCCTCCTCGCCTTCTTCCTTCCTGACCACAGTCCAGCCAGACCGACCTCGCTTCCGCCCGGCCTTCACCGAACGCACGGTTCACGACCTCGCGCGCTCTCGCGCGTCCTTAGGTGGCTACTCCCATGTCAAAAACAGCTGATATCCGACTCCCGGACCCCAGTCGCTGGAAGGCGCTGGCGTTCATCGCACTCGCGCAGTTGATGGTCGTGCTCGACGCCACCATCGTGAACATCGCGCTTCCGCACGCCCAGACGGACCTCGGCATCACCGACGCCAACAAGCAGTGGGTCATCACGGCCTACGCCCTCGCCTTCGGCGGACTGCTGCTCTTCGGGGGCCGGATCGCCGACCTCTGGGGCCGCAAGCGCACCTTCGTCGTCGGCCTGATCGGCTTCGCGCTGGCCTCCGCCCTCGGCGGCGCGGCGCAGAACCAGGGCATGCTGTTCGGCTCCCGCGCCCTTCAGGGTGTCTTCGGCGCACTGCTCGCCCCGGCCGCCCTCTCGCTGCTCGCGGTGATGTTCACCGATGCCAAGGAGCGCGCCAAGGCGTTCGGCATCTACGGGGCGATCGCCGGTGGCGGTGGCGCCGTCGGCCTGATCCTCGGCGGATTCCTCACCCAGACGCTGAACTGGCGCTGGACGTTCTTCGTCAACATCCCCTTCGCGATCGTCGCGGCGGCCGGTGCGTACTTCGTGATCCGCGAGCCGGCCGGCAGCCGCAACCGCTCGTCGCTCGACATCCCCGGCGTCGTCCTGTCCGCGCTGGGTCTGGTCTCGCTGGTCTACGGATTCACCCGCGCCGAGTCCAGCGGCTGGTCGGACGCGCTGACCATCGGCACGTTCGTCGCCGCGGGCGTCCTGCTGCTCGCCTTCGTCCTGGTCGAGTCCAAGGTCGCGTCGCCGCTGCTCCCGCTGCGCGTCGTGATGGACCGCAACCGGGGCGGCGTCTACCTCTCGCTGGGTCTTGCCGTCATCGCGATGTTCGGCCTGTTCCTGTTCCTCACGTACTACCTCCAGGTCGTCAAGGGCTACTCGCCGATCAAGACGGGCTTCGCCTTCATGCCGATGATCGTCGGCATGATCACCGGCTCGACGCAGATCGGCGCCCGGCTGATGACGCGGGTCCCGGCCCGTCTGCTGATGGCCCCCGGCTTCCTGCTCGCCGGTGTCGGCATGCTGCTGCTGACGCAGCTGGAGATCGACTCCTCCTACGCGGCGGTCATCCTGCCGGGCCAGCTCCTGCTGGGTCTCGGCATGGGCACGGCGTTCATGCCCGCCATGTCGCTGGCCACGCACGGCATCGAGCCGCGTGACGCGGGTGTCGCCTCCGCGATGGTCAACACCTCGCAGCAGGTCGGCGGTGCCATCGGTACGGCGCTGCTCAACACCATCGCCGCCTCGGCCGCCACGGCGTACGCCACCTCGCACGCCGCGCTCGGTGCCACCGACCCGGAGCAGCTGAAGCTCCAGTCGATGGTGCACGGCTTCACCGGCGCCATCTGGTGGGCCGTCGGCATCCTGGTGGTGGCCGCCGCGATCGCGGGGACCTTCATCAACGCCGGCCGTCCGTCGGCCACCACGACGTCCGGGGGCACCGGCTCCGGTGACGCCGATGGTGTCGAGGACGAGTTCAGGATCCCGGTCGTCGCGCACTGAGCGCTCGTCCGTGAGGTTCCGTCGCTCTCGTGACGGCGTGTGAAGCGAGCTCCGCCCCGGTTCCGTACTGCTTCTACGGAGCCGGGGCGGAGGCGTGTGCGGAGGGGCGTGCGCGGGTGTGGTCAGCGGAGCCAGGGCAGGTCCGCCCCGGTGCCCTCCGGCTGGAGTCCGGCCGCCATGACCTGCATGATCTCGCCGAGCGCGCGCACCTGCTCGGGGGTGAGCCGGTCGAACATCGCCTGCCGTACGGCGCTGACGTGGCCGGGGGCCGAGCGGCGGAGCATCTCGTAGCCCTCTTCGGTGAGGACCGCGTTCTGGCCGCGCTTGTCGGACGGGCAGTCCTCGCGCCGTACCCAGCCGCTCTTCTCCAGCCGGGCGACGGCGTGCGAGAGCCGGGAGCGGGTGATCTTGGCGTTCTTGGCCAGTTCGGTCATCCGCAGCTGACGGCGGGGCGCCTGGGCGAGCTGGACGAGCAGCCCGTAGTAGATGTGCGGCATGCCGGCATCGCGTTGCAACTGGCGGTCGAGGTGATCCTCCAGGAGCGTGGTGGCGTGAAGGTACGCGCGCCAGACGCTCTGTTCTTCGTCGGTGAGCCAGCGCGGCGCACCGGTGGATGCCGTGGTCATGTACTCCACTGTACGACCTTTTCTTGAAAGTTGAACTAGATAGAGCTAAGGTCTCCAGGGATGGGAACTTGAATATTAAAGAAAAGTTCCTGTCGAAGGCCCCGGTAGAAGACTTACCTTGAGTAGCAGTGGATGGGGAGTGTCATGACAGTCACCGCGGAGCGCATGCCCGCCCTCTATCTCTCCCACGGCGCACCGCCGCTGGCCGACGACCCGGTCTGGCCCGGCGAACTGGCCGCCTGGTCCGCCGGGCTGCCGCGACCCACCGCCATCCTCATGGTCTCCGCCCACTGGGAAGAGGCCCCGCTCGCGCTGGGAGCCGTCGAGACGGTCCCGCTGGTCTACGACTTCTGGGGCTTCCCCGAGCACTACTACCAGGTGCGGTACGCCGCCCCGGGCGCCCCGGCCCTCGCCGAGAGCGTCCGCAAGCTGCTGCGCGGCGCCGGTACGCCGGTCCAGGACATCCCGGACCGCGGCCTCGACCACGGGGCGTACGTCCCGCTGGTGGAGATGTTCCCCGCGGCCGACATCCCGGTCCTGCAGATCTCCATGCCGACGCTGGACCCGCAGAAGCTGATGGACATCGGACGCAAGCTCGCGCCGCTGCGCGACGAGGGCGTCCTGATCGTCGGCAGCGGCTTCTTCACGCACAACCTGGCCGCGCTGCGGCATACGGGCGGCGGCGTGCCCGGCTGGTCCGCGGAGTTCGACGACTGGGGACACCGCGCGCTCCAGGCGCAGGACATCGACGCGCTGCTGGACTTCGAGCACAAGTCCCCGGCCGGCCGCCTCGCCCACCCGCGCACCGAGCACTTCGCCCCCCTCTTCGTCACGCTCGGGGCCGCGGAGCAGGAGCTCGGGCAGGGACGCAGCGTGATCGACGGCTTCTGGCTGGGGCTGGCCAAGCGCTCGGTGCAGTTCGGCTGAGGCGTGCCGCGGGGCCCGCGGCACGCCTCAGCCGGTCAGAACGCCGGCGGGTTCAGCTCGACCGAGCGGAGCGCGGCGGCCAGCGCGGTCGGGTCACCGACGTCCAGGGCGGTGTCGGTGAACTTGATGGTGTGGTCGTCGCCGTGCGCGGCCGCCCGGGCGAAGACCTCCTCGGCGGACAGCCCGCCCGGCACGGCCGGGCGCTCGGCGGGCCGGGCCGGGGAGTACGCGGCCGTGACCGCCGCGCTCGCCGCCCAGGCGGCCGCCAGGCTCGGCGCCCACAACGCGCGCGGGAGTGCGGGCAGGGTCCGCAGCACGGCGTTGGGCGCGGTGGCGGCGTGCACCAGCATGACCGGTTCGCCGTACCCGTACGCCGCGTAGCGGTGCGTGGCGGCCCGCACCAGTTCCTCCAGCCGGGCGCGGGCGGCTTCCGGGCCGGTCACGGGCTGCCCCGGCCACACCGGGAACGCGGTCAGCTGGGCCAGCCGGTGCCGCATGCCGCCGCTCGGGTCGGGGACCGGTGCCACCGCGTCCAGTGCGGTGGCGGCGTCGGCTGCCGGGGCGAGCGAGGACAGCGGGGGCAGCGGCTGATGGCGCGCCGCCCAGTAGCCGAGTGCGTGGGCCAGCTCGGTCACCCGGGGCGCGGTCTCCGGCCCGTCCAGGAGCGTGCGCACGCTGTGGCCGACGCGGATCACCGGGTGCGTGGACCCGGCCGCGATGCCGGGCAGCAGGCGCGGCCACCATGCGGCGAGGACCTCGCGCCAGGGCCGGCCGGCCGTCTCGCGCTCGAAGTACACCGCCCAGTCGGCGATGCGCCGGGGGTCGCCCAGCGCCTCCCGCCAGTTCGCAGGGGTCACCTCGGCGACCCGGTCCGGCATGTCCTCCAGCTTCGTCCGGTAGTGGTCCAGCCAGCGGTGTACCCCGGATGCCCGGCCGTGGCGCACCAGCGCCTCGACGGCCATCGGGGCGTGGTTGCTCAGCCGGCCGCCGCGCTCGGGGCCGAAGGCGTGGAGCCGTTCCAGTGCTTCGTCGAGGGTTCCCGAGGTGTCGGGTGCCGTGCGTGACGTGAGGTCCATGCGGAGTCACGCTAGGCATCCCGGCGGCGCACGGTAACGGGCTCCGGTCCCGTGTGGGACGGGTGCCGGGACTAGGTCTGCGGCCCGAGCCGCTTCTCGTACCAGGCCACGTCCCAGTAGCGGTCGAACTTCCGGCCGACCTCCGTGTACGTACCGATGGGGCGGAACCCGAAGCGTTCGTGCAGCCGGACCGAGGAGTCGTTGGGCTGGGTGATGCCCGCGTACGCGCGGCGCAGGTCCTCGCCGGCGAGGACCTCGAAGAGAGCCGTGTAGAGGAGGGTGCCGACGCCGCGGCCCGTGGCGTCGGGGGAGCAGTAGACGCTCACCTCGACGGAGGTCGAGTACGCCGCCTTGGGGCGGAAGGCGCTGCTGGTCGCATAGCCCAGGATCCGGGGGCCGGGCGCGCCGGGCCCGTCCGTGTGACGTGCGTCCTGGGCAACCAGAAGCCGGTGCGGGCCGTCTTCAGGATGGGAGCGCAGCCAGGGCAGGCGCTGCTCGGGGGTGAAGGGGCTGACGTCGAATGTGAGGGCGGTCTCACGTACGTAGTGGTTGTAGATGTCCGTCAGCGCCTCCAGATCGCTCTCGGCGCCTGCCCTGACCTGCACGTCCGTACGCGGCTGTGTCATATGCCCTCCCCTGTCGGCGCGACAGGGTACTGCATGATCACGAAAGTGAATGCCGGTCATGGGAATTCTGTCCGGATTCCAGTCGTTGTTTCCATCGGATGCAGGGCACCCGAGAGGGTGTCGCGACCTACTCAGCAAGGGAGCACGCATGGCAACCCGTGCCGTCGCCCGTCGTTCGTCCGCCACCGGCGGGACCAACCGGGCAAGCAGTGTTCGCGCCGTGGGCGGGGAGATCGCCGATCGCGACCTGGTCGGCATGTACCTGGACGAGATCGCGCGCACGCCGTTGCTCGATGCCGCCAAGGAGGTCGAGCTGTCGCAGACCCTGGAAGCGGGCGTCTTCGCACAGCAGGTCCTCGACGGTGCGGTGGAGAGCGAAGCCGGCGGGGCTTCGCGCGAGGAGCTGGAGGCGCTGGTCGCCGAGGGCGAGCGCGCCAAGGACATATTCATCCGTTCCAACCTCCGACTCGTCGTTGCCGTCGCCCGCCGCTATCCGCGGGCCGGGCTTCCCCTGCTCGACCTGATCCAGGAGGGCAACGCAGGCCTGGTGCGCGCGGTCGAGAAGTTCGACTACGCCAAGGGCTTCAAGTTCTCCACGTATGCGACGTGGTGGATCCGGCAGGCCATCACCCGTTCCATAGCCGACCAGTCGCGCACGATCCGGCTCCCCGTCCACCTGGTGGAGGAGCTCGGCCGGATCCGCCGTGTCCAGCGCGAGTTCAACCGTGAGAACGGGCGCGATCCCGAGCACTCGGAGATCGCCGCCGAGCTGGACTCGACCACATCGCGGGTCAGCGACGTCCTGGACTGGGCCCGTGACCCGGTCAGTCTGAACATGTCGGTGGACGACGACGGGGACACGCAGTTCGGCGACCTCCTGGAGGACACCTCCGCGGTGTCGCCCGAGCAGTCCGTGATGACGCTGCTGCGCAGTGAGGAGCTGGAGGAGCTGATCGGCAAGCTCGACAACCGCACCGCGTCGATCATCCGTATGCGGTACGGCATCGAGGACGGCCGTGAGCGGACCCTGACCGAGGTGGGCAAGCAGCACGGGCTCACCCGCGAGCGGATCCGCCAGATCGAGAAGCACGCGCTGCTCGAACTGAAGCGAATGGCTCACGACACGGGCTTTGACGCTGCGGCGTGAGCCCGAGTCCAGTAACCTCCGAATTGGGCCGCTTCACATCGGCGGCCCCCTGAAGCTGAGTCCCGGCGCCCACCCCCCCCTGGCGCCGGGGCTCATCCCTTTTTCGGGGAAGACCGTTTCCGGGGAGACCGAGAGGTTTCCGGGAAGACCGCGACGGCCCTCATGAGCCGGACGCCGCCGCGCGGGTGAGCCTGCCACCCAGGTCGTTCAGATACGTCACCAGCTGCGGCGGCCGGTGCGCGGTGAACTCGCAGTCCACCAGTGCCAGGCGCAGCGCCACCCACTCCAGCGAGTCGGTCAGCACCGCCCGCAGCCGGCAGCCGTGCTCGCCGTCCGGCTCCAGCGGGCCGATCGAGGCGGGCAGCCGCGAGGCGACGAACTCGGCGGGAGCCGCGAAACTCACATCGACCTCCAGCTCCGGCTGCCGGCGCGCCATGGAGCTGGTGAGGAACTCCGCCGCATCGCCGGTCGGCAGCTCACGAGGCGTGAAACGCGCACCCGTCGCGAACGGCGCGCTCACCCGGTCGACCCGGAACGTGCGCCAGTCCTCCCGCTCCAGGTCGTACGCGACGAGATACCAGCGCCACCCGGTACTGACGAGGCGGTACGGCTCCACCTGCCGCCGCGTCTCGGCGCCGTCCCCCGCCCGGTACGCGAACCGCAGCCGCTCCCGGCCGGTGACCGCCGACGCCATCACGGTCAGCGTCTGCGGGTCGATGGTCGAGCCGTCACCACGGGCCAGCGGCATCGTCGCGTTCTGCAGGGTGGAGACCCGGTGGCGCAGCCGTGAGGGCAGCACCTGTTCCAGCTTGGCCAGGGCCCGTACGGAGGCCTCGTCCACGCCCTCGATGGCGTGTCCGGCCCCGGCCCGCAGCCCCACCGCGATGGCCACCGCCTCCTCGTCGTCCAGCAGCAGCGGCGGCATCGCCGTGCCGGCCACGAGGCGGTAGCCGCCGACCGAGCCGCGCGACGCCTCGACGGGATAGCCCAGGTCGCGGAGCCGGTCGATGTCGCGGCGGATGGTGCGCGCGCTGACGTCGAGCCGGTCGGCGAGTTCACTGCCCGGCCACTCGCGCGGCGTCTGGAGCAGTGACAGCAGATTCAGCAGTCGTGCCGGGGTGTCGGTCATGTCACCCAGGATGCCCGTCCATTGGGTCATGACCTGACCTAATCGACGTTTAACTTCTTCATATGACTTCTTCCGCATCCCAGCCGTCGCCGACGGCGGTTCCCCCGGCGTCCCCGGACGCGTCGGACCGCCGACGGTGGTTCGCGCTGGCCATCGTGATGACCGCGGCCTTCATGGACCTGGTCGACGTCACGATCGTCAACATCGCCATCCCGAGCATCACGGAGGACACCGGCGCCTCGTTCAGCTCGATCCAGTGGATCACCGCCGGGTACGCCCTGGCCTTCGCCGCCGGTCTGATCACCGGTGGCCGGCTCGGTGACATCTACGGCCGCAAGCGGCTCTTCCTCATCGGGATCGGCGGCTTCACCGTTGCCTCCGCGCTCTGCGGCTTCGCCGCCAACCCGGAGATGCTCGTCGCCTCGCGCATCCTCCAGGGCGGCACGGCCGCGCTGATGGTCCCGCAGGTGCTGTCCATCGTGCACGCCACCTTCCCGGCGCACGAGCGCGGCAAGGTCTTCGGCCTCTTCGGCGCGATCGTCGGCCTCGGCGCCGTGTCCGGCCCGCTGCTCGGCGCCCTGCTCACCGAGTGGAACATCGCCGGTCTCGAATGGCGCCCGATCTTCCTGATCAATCTGCCCGTCGGCATCGCGGGCCTGATCCTGGGCCGGAAGTTCATCATGGAGTCCAAGGCGCCCAAGGCGCTCCGCCTCGACCTGGTCGGTGTGGTGCTGGTGACGCTGGGGATGCTCATGCTCATCTACCCGCTGACCCGCGGCGAGGAGCTCGGCTGGCCGCTCTGGGGCTACCTGTCGATGGCCGGCAGCGTCGTCGTCTTCACCGCCCTCGTGCTGTTCGAGCGGGGGAAGGCTCTCCGGGACGGTTCGCCGCTGGTCGAGCTGTCGCTGTTCCGGGTCAAGAGCTTCGCCGCGGGCATCGCCGTACAGCTGACCTTCGGCATCGGCCTCGGGATCTTCTTCCTGGTCTGGACGCTGTACATGCAGGAGGGGCTCGGCTGGAGCGCGCTGCGGGCCGGTACGACGGGTATCCCGTTCTCGGTCGCCGTCTCGGCCGCCGCCGGCATCTCCGTACAGAAGCTGGTGCCGCGCTTCGGACGCAAGGTGCTCCAGGCGGGGGCGCTGCTCATGATCGCCGGTCTGCTGCTCTACATCTGGGAGTCGGGCCGCTACGGCATGGAGATCGCGTCCTGGCAGATGGCGCTGCCGCTGGTGGTCATGGGCGTCGGAATGGGCCTGATCGTCGCCCCGCTGGCCGACGCGGTGCTGTCCGAGGTGCCCAGGGAGCACGCGGGATCGGCCTCCGGGCTGTTCAACACGGTGCAGCAGATGGGCAATGCGCTGGGGCTCGCGCTGGTCTCGGTCGTCTTCTTCGGGACGATGGGCGACAGGCTGACGCCGCCGGAGATCGGTCCGGCGTTCGCCGACGCCTTCGAGCACTCGCTGTGGTGTGTGGCCGGTGTGCTCGCCGTGATCTTCGTGGTGATGTTCGCGCTGCCGGCCCGTCCGAAGCAGCACGTGGAGGGCGGCGACGAGAGCGCGGAGCCGTTCGACGAGCCCGCCAAGGAGCCCGTGCTGACGCACTGAGCAGGCGGAGCGGAAGAGGACGACGGAAGAACCGAGGATGCCCGCAACCCCCGCCGGGGGTGCGGGCATCCTCATGTCCGTGGGGGGCCGGCCGGCCCCCATGCCGAACGGGCCGGGCCGCCGTCATGCATGTCCGTACGAGGGGCGGCTCGCAGGTCAGCAGATGCGCGTGCGGCTCTCCATCGCGCCGCGTGCGGCCTCCTCGTCGCCGTACACCTCGCACATGTGACGGCCGTCCGGCGTCGCCGTGTGCTCGACCTCCCACAGGCTCGTCTCACTGCCGTCGAGCAGCAGGAAGGCGTGTTCGTACAGCGTGAACCCCGCGTCCCGCCCGTCCACCTGGCACTGGCGGCCGAAGATCTGGGTGATGTGATGAGCGAAGGCAGCCCGCAGCAGGAGGGCCGTCGCCTCGCCCGGCCGGTTCCGGTTCTCCGCCCGGCGCAGCACCCGGCGGGCATGGTCGGCGGAATTGTCCGGGGCGTACATCCGGGGCAGCGGGGCCGGGGGCGCCGCCATCAGGGCGTCGATGATCTCCAGGTCGGCCTGCGGTCCGTCGTGCCCGAAGACCGGGCCGTCGCAGAAGCCGCCGGTCAGCCTGGCCGCCGCGACATGGGCGTCCGCCTCGTCGTCGTACAGCTCGTGCTGGGGCGGGTGCGGCTCGGCGCCGTGCCCCGGTTTCACCGGGGCGGCGCTCGGGCGCGGACCGCAGTGCACCAGCTCCCACAGGGTGAGCGGCATGCCGTCGGCCAGCAGATAGGTGTGCCGGTAGGTCTCGCGGTGCAGGGAGGGGCTGTGGTGGGAGGAGTGCAGGGAACTGCTGTGGGCGAGCGCGGTGCCGAGCCGCTCGACCGTGCGGTCGGGCAGGTCGAACGAGTTGAGAGCCCGCCGCAGGATTCGCTCGAGGTGCTGCTCGGTTGTCTCGTACGGATCGCTCAAGGTGCTGTCTCCAGGCCGTCGCCGCGTGTGACTTGGTGCGTGCTCAACGTAGTCCCTGGGTCTGACATCGTGACCGGGGTTGGGAAAAACGTACGGTGCACGCAGAAGGTTCCCGCAGTTTGTCCGAACTTCCCTATGTCGAGGGGGAGTCGGATGCGTTCGCCGTATCGTCCGGAGACTGCACCGATTGCCGTGGTGTGCCGTAGAGGTCGCCGTACGCGAGGTATGTGCCGCCGCCGCTGCGGCCGTTGACGCCCGTGGCCGCCCGCACCGCCTTCACGATGGCCCGGGTCACGGCCTCCGCACCCGCCGCCAGCAGGTCATTGATCGCGAGCGGGTTCGCCGGATCCAGTGTCCGGACGCCGGTGGCCAGGGCGAAGACGGTGTCGCCGTCGCTCATCAGGTGGACGGGCCGGATGGCGCGCGCCAGCCCGTCGTGTGCCGTCCCCGCGAGCTTCTGAGCCTGCGCGCGGCCGAGTTCGGCGTCCGTGGCGACGACGGCGAGCGTGGTGTTGAGCGGGGGGCGCGTGTTTGCGTCGTGCGCCTGCGCCAGGCGCCGTTGCGCCTCCTGGTGGACCTCCGGCGCGGGTGCGACGGCCGGCTCGGCGCTTCCGTAGTCCCCGTACAGCACCCCGGTGCGCGGGTCGAGTACGGAGCCCGCCGCGTTCACCACCGCCAGCGCGGCCACGGTGATCCCGGACGGCAGCAGGACGCTCGCCGTGCCCACCCCGCCCTTCAGCCGGCCGGCGACCGCACCCGTGCCCGCGCCGACGCAGCCCTCGGCGACCGCGGCGCCCGGCTCCGTGCGCGCCGCGTCCTCCACCGCGGCCCGGCCGGTCGAGGCATCCGGCCGGGCCCGCCAGTCGCCACCCCTTCCCAGGTCGAAGACGCAGGCGGCGGGGACCACCGGGACCACCTGGGACGGATCGGCACCGACCCGCACGCCGCGCCCCTGCTCCTCCAGCCAGGCCATCACCCCGGACGCCGCGTCCAGGCCGAACGCGCTGCCGCCGGTAAGGACCACGGCGTCGATGCGCTGCACCAGATTGCGCGGATCCAGTGCGTCCGTCTCGCGGGTGCCCGGTCCGCCGCCGCGTACGTCGACGGCCGCGACCGCTCCGCCCTCGGGCGCGAGGACCACGGTGGTGCCGCTCAACGCACCCGCGCCCGGGACCCGCGCATGCCCGACCCGGATCCCGGCGACATCGGTCAGCGCGTCCCTCCGGTGCGGCGGCGGCACGACCGGTGGCGTCGGGGGCGTTGTGTCCTGGCGAGTCATCCGGTGCTCCTCGTGACGCGGGTGGCCGACGGCGGGGCCGTGCCCGGTGAACGTACCCACGGAGCCTCCCGAGGATCCAGGGCGACGCGATCGCCGCGTGGCCGTCCGCGCTGCGCGCGAGAAGCGGCACCCCATCCCCGGCGACACGCGGCCCGGTCTGCGCGAGTGGCGCCTGGGCGGTGCGGGCCACGGCCCGGCCTGCGCGAGCCGCGCCTGGGCGGTGCGGCCACGGCCCGGCCTGCGCGAAGAGCGCGCACCGCAGGACCGCAACCTGGCCTGCGCGTGAGCCGCACGGACCACGGCCCGGCCCGCGCGTAAGTCGCCTTGGCTGCCTGAGCCGCCTAAGCCGCCTTAGCCGTATGGGCCGCATGGGTCGTATGGGCCGCGTGACCCCTTCCCGTTGGCGCGCAGCCGCCCACCGCTCGGTCTGTACATCCCCCAGGCCATTCGGTGCCGCCGGGCATCCACGACGCGCTCACCCCGTAAGGCTATAAAACAGGACTAATCTCCCCATACAGCCCTACGCTGACGGCGTGACCGAGCCACCAGAAGCCTCTGCCGCAGCAGCGCAGCCCGCCCCCGGTGACCCCACCGGTTCCGCCGGCGCGGCCGTCGACCCGCCGTCCTCCGGCGGGTCCGCCCGCTTCGGCGCCGCCGTCCCCCGGTCCGTCACCGCCCGCGCGACGGCGGCCGGCGCGATCGTCTCCCTCCTGCTGATCGTGGCCATCGTGCTGGGCAGCCGGTTCCTGGAGAACTTCGACTCCGCGCTCCTGCCGTACGCCGTGGCCACCGTCTTCCTCGCCTTCGGAGTCGCCTACCGCTACACGGTCTGGGTCTCCGCGCCCGGCGCCCGGCGGCTGTTCAAGAAGGGCTGGGGGAGCCTGTTCTCGGCCGAGAACTTCCGCAAGGCACCCACCGCCCTGCCGAAGATGATCGCCACCTACCTCGGCTTCCAGAAGTTCCTCGGCGCCCGCTCCCATGCGCGCTGGGCCGCCCACCAGCTGATCTTCTGGGGCTGCATCCTTGCCTCGCTGATCACCTTCCCGCTGACCTGGGGCTGGTTCACCTTCACCTCGGGCACCGGATCCGGGCCCGGCTACGAGATGCGCATCTGGGGCTTCAAGATCGTCGGCTTCGACTCCCTGGACTTCCTCGGCTGGCTGATGTTTCACGGCCTGGACATCGCCGCCGTCCTCGTCATCCCCGGCGCCTCCTACTTCCTGTGGCGCCGGATGAAGGACCGCGGCGCCATCACCGGCCAGCGGTTCGGCTACGACCTCGTGCCGCTGATCGCACTGATCGTCATCTCCGTGACGGGTCTGCTCCTCACCTTCTCGTCGATCTTCCTGCACGGCGGCGGATACGAGTTCCTGGCGATCCTCCACATGGTCTCCGTGGTCTTCACGCTCATCTACATCCCGTTCGGGAAGTTCTTCCACATCGTCCAGCGCCCCGCCGCCGTGGGCATGCAGCTGTTCAAGTACACCGGCCGGCAGGACCAGGAGGTCTTCAGCTGCCGCCGCTGCGAGGAACCCATCGACACCGCCCCGTACGTGGAGAACCTCCGCGGCACCATGCGCGACCTCAGCCTCGACTTCGACGAGTGGGCCGAGTACTGCCCGCGCTGCAAGCGGGTGCTGCGCGGCAGTGCCTATCTCTCCCAGGTGAAGAAGGGCTTCAAGTGACCGCGGACCCGCGAGCAGCCGACACCCGTGCGGTCGTCCCCCTCGACCCCTCTCTCGCCCCGCCCGGCACCCGTGCCTTCCGCGACGCCGGCGGCATCCCCGCCGACCAATGGCACGCCGACCAGAACGGCGAGACGCTCGTCCCCACCCACTGCTGCTTCTGCGGAGTGCAGTGCGGGATGTATCTGCGCGTCGACCGCGGCGGCAAGGTCTTCGGCGTCGAACCCCGCAACCACGACATCAACCGGATGCGCCTGTGCCCCAAGGGCATCAACGCGTACCAGCAGGTCAACCACCCCGACCGGCTCACCGCCCCGCTGATGCGCCGCTCCCGTGACGAGGAGTTCCGGGAGGTCTCCTGGGACGAGGCCCTCGACTTCACCGTCGCCGAGATCAAACGCATCCAGCAGGCCTACGGGAACGACGCCTTCGGGCTGCTCGGCGGGGCGAGCCTCTTCTCCGAGAAGACCTACCTGGTCGGCAAGTTCGCGCGGGTCGCCCTCAAGACCCGGCACGTCGACTACAACGGCCGTCTCTGCATGGTCAGCGCGGGAAGCGCCAACAAGCTCGCCTTCGGCATCGACCGGGCCGGCAACCCCTTCTCCGACATCCTGCTCACCGACTGCCTCCTCATCGCGGGCTCCAACGTCGGCGAATGCTTCCCCGTGATGACCCAGTACGTGTGGGGCGCCCGGGACCGCGGCGCCAGCCTGATCGTCGTCGACCCGCGCGAGACGGCCATCGCGCGGACCGCGGACATCCATGTCGCCCTCAAGCCCGGCACCGACTCGGCGTTCTTCAACTCCGTGCTCCACGTCATCATCGAGGAGGGCCTCACCGACGAGGCCTACATCGCCGCCCACACCACCGGATGGGAAGAGGTCAAGGCCAAGGTCGCCGAGTACCCGCCCTCCCGTGCCGCCGAGATCTGCGGCGTCCCCGCCGAACAGATCGTGCAGGTCGCCCGCACCTTCGCCCGTGCCCCCAAGGCCATGGCCTGGCACGCCCGGGGCATCGAGCACCACTCCCAGGGCGTCGAGAACTGCCTCACCGTGATCAATCTCTGCACGGCCACCGGACACATCGGCAAGCCCGGTTCCGGCTACGGCACCATCACCGGACAGGGCAACGGCCAGGGCGGCCGAGAACACGGCCAGAAGTCCGACCTGCTGCCCGGTGGCCGCTCCATCACCAACCCCGAGCACCGCCGGCAGATCTGCGAGATCTGGGGCATCGAGGAATCCGAACTCCCGCAGATCGGCACCTCGATGATGGAGATGGTCTGGCAGATGCAGCGCCGCGAGATCCGCGGACTGATCGGCATCTGCAACAACCCGTTCGTCTCCCTGCCCAACTACAAGGTGGTCAAGGAGGGATACGACACCGCTGAGTTCCACGCTCAATTCGACTTCTTCCTTTCCGAGACCGCGGCCAACGCGCATGTGGTCTTCCCCGTCACGACCTGGGCCGAGGACAACGGCGTGATGGCCAACGCCGAGGCCCGGGTGGTCAAGCACAACAAGGCCCAGGACCCGCCCCCCGGCGTGCGGACCGACACCTGGGTGATGTGCGAACTCGCCAGACGTCTCGGCGCGGGCGACAAATTCGCCTTCGCCGACTCCCGCGAGGTCTTCGACGAACTGCGGATCGCCTCCGCCGGCACCGTCAACGACTACTACGGCATCACCTACGAACGGCTGGAGGAGACCGGCGGGATCGCCTGGCCCTGTCCCTCCACCGATCACCCCGGCACCCCCCGGCTCTTCGAGGACGGCAGGACCTACCACCCCGACGGCAAGATCCATATGCAGGTCGTGGAATGGCACCTGCCGATGGACCCGTACGACGACGAGCACCCCATGTCCCTCACCACCGGTCGCACCGTCGCCCACTTCCTCTCCGGCAATCAGACCCGCCGCCTGGGCGGCCTCGTCGAGCAGACCCCGCGCCCCTGGGTCGAGGTCCACCCCTCCCACGGCTTCCGCAACGGCGAACCGGTCCGCGTCGTCACCCGGCGCGGCAGCGAAGTCTTCCCCGCCCTGGTCACCGAGGCGATCCGCCCCGACACCGTCTTCATCCCGTACCACTGGCCGGTCCCCACCGCCGCCAACGCGCTGACCATCGACGCCCTGGACCCCCGCTCCAAGATCCCCGAGTACAAGGTGTGCGCCTGCCGCATCGAGCACGCCGAGAAGATCGACGAGGTACCCGCGCCCCCGGTCGCACCGGGCCACGTCGCCTACCCGGAGGCCCAGGTCTCCCGCACCGACCCGCTGCCCCCCACGTCCCCTCAGGGCCGTGGCACCTCGGAAAGGAGCTGATGCCCGCATGATGGGCAGAACGATCTTTATCGACCCGGGGCGCTGCATCGGCTGCCAGGCCTGTGTCTCCGCCTGCCGGGAATGCGACTCGCACCGCGGCAAGTCGATGATCCACCTCGACTACACCGACGAGGGCCAGTCCGTCGCCTCCCTTCCCACGGTCTGCATGCACTGTGAGGACCCTGTCGCGCCCTGCGCCGAGGTCTGTCCCGCCGACGCGATCCTGGTGACCGCGGACGGGGTGGTGCAGCAGGCGGACACCACCCGCTGCATCGGCTGCGCCAACTGCGTCAACGCCTGCCCCTTCGGCGTACCGAAGATCGACCTCCAGGCGAAGCTGCAGATGAAGTGCAACCTCTGCTACGACCGCACCGCCTACGGTCTCGCCCCCATGTGCGCCACCGTCTGCCCGACCGGGGCGCTCTTCTACGGAACCGTCGAGGAACTCCAGGCCGAACGCCCCGGAGTCCAGGTCGCCGACACCTTCGTCTTCGGCGAGACCGAGGTCCGCACCGGAGTCGCCATGGTCGTCCCCGCGGACCGGGTCCAGTGGCCGGTTCCGGGCGGCCTGCCCGTCGTCGAGATCAACGGGAAGGACGTCCGCCGATGACCGTCACCGAACAGCCGTCCCCCGGGGACCCGGGACGGCCGTCCACCGGGGACCCGCGCGAAGCCCTGCACGACCGGATCGCCGCCGACTCCCTCACCACCCGCCGCGACTACCTGCGGATCGTCGCCACCGTCTCCGGCGGCCTCGCGGTCGGCGGAATCGGCGTGGCGGGCGGCATGCTGCCCCGTCACGGTGATCCCGAGGACGACAAGGCGCCCGCACCGAAGCGGATCAGTGCCCAGCTGCTGCCGGGGGAGTCCCTCGCCTTCAGCTACCCGGAGGAGGAGGACAAGGCCGTCGCCGTCCGGCTGGACGACGGCACCCTCGTCGGTTACTCGGCGATCTGCACCCACCTGGCCTGCGCCGTGCTGTGGCGCAAGGACCGGGGCTCCGAGGGCGAGCTGTACTGCCCCTGCCACGAGGGCGTCTTCGATGCCCGCACCGGCGAGGTCACCGCCGGCCCGCCGCCCCGAGGACTGCCCAAGGTCGTCCTCACCGAGCAGACGGACGGCAGCATCTGGGCCATCGGCACCACCCGCTCCGGCGAGAGCATCGAGAAGGGGCTGTGCCGCCAGCTCGGCGACGACCGCCCGGACCTCGCCTCCCGGATCGGCTGCCCCGGAATCCGCGGCGGCGCCGAAGCTCCCCAGGCCTCCGGCGGCTCCCGTACCAGGGCCACCGAGCCCGAGACCCCCGGCAGGCGGACATGAGCGACGCCCAGCAGCCCCCTGGCCCGCAGTACCCCGAGTACCACCCGGGCAGCGCACGGCCCGAACTCAACCGGCCCGTCCACGAGCGCTACCCGCAGATCCGGTCCACCAGTGGCTACGGCGACCCGCGCGTCCGCCACACGGGGCCGGGTCCGGGAGCGGGCAGCGACCAGGAGCCGGAGCGGTCCTCGAAACTCACGGCACGGCTGACCCTGGCCATGACCGTCGTCATCGGGCAGCTCTGGGGCCTCACGGTCATCATCGACGAATACATGGAGGGCAACACCGGCACCGCCTGGTGGGGGGCCGGGTTCCTCTGCCTGTCGTTCCTCGTCGTGCTCGGCCTCTGGTGGCTCGACCCCAAGGACCGCTGACCCGGGCGGGCGTCCCGGCCCGCTTCGGCGCCCCGGCCCGGAGGCGGGCGCAGGGTGCCTCCGGGCCCACGGGACGGCCGTACCCTGGGAGGTATGAGTACCGCCCCCGCCTCCGGACCGCGCGATTCGAAGCCGAGCGAACCGGACCGGCCGAAGCCCAAGCCGGCACTGATCTTCGACGATCCGCTGGACCAGCAGTCCGCGGACGATACGGACCGGGGATGGGGTGAGCGGGCCCCCTCCGGCGGCAGCGCCGCCGACCTGGCCCGCTTCCTCGACGAGAAGCCGCCCCACCACGTCTGAGCCCGTCCCCCTACGGCCGGCTGTCCGGCCCCGGGGCCCGACCGCCCCCGCCCTCCACCGGTCCGCTGCCGCCACCGCTGCGCTGCGCGACCAGAGCGTCGCGGATCTCCTTCAGGACCTCCAGCTCGCTCACCTCCATCGTCTCCTGCACGCCTTCCTTCGCCGCCTGCATGGCGGCCCGCTTGGCGAGGTACTTCGCCATCGGGAGCACCATCAGGAAGTAGACGACGGCAGCGGTGATCAGGAAGCTGAGGGTGGCGCTGAGCACCGAACCCCACAGGATCCGGATGCCCTCGGTCGCCTCGCCCGTCTCCGGGTCCGTCACGCAGGGGCCCTTGAGGCAGGAGCTGTAGTTCTCCAGGTCCTGGGTGCCGAACGCGCCGACGAGCGGGTTGATGACACCCTTGACGACGGCGTTCACGATGTTCGTGAACGCGGCGCCGATGACGACGGCCACCGCCAGGTCGATCACGTTGCCGCGCGTCAGGAAGGCCTTGAAGCCTTCCAGCAGACTGACTTTCTTCTTCTCGCTCACGCCCGAGCCGTCCTTCGCATGTGCCGTAAGAGGAGCAAACCGTTCCGCAACTTACGGCAGTGCAAGGGGAATCCACCCCATCCAGGGCTGCTGTCAGGTGACGCGATGGTTCGTCAGTACGAATCAACACAGGATCACCGCAAACCCGGCCGAGATACCCGCACCGGCCAGCGTCGTGGCCGTGGCCCGCGGTACGGAGACCACGATCAGCGCCCCGTGCTCGGTGGAACCCTCGGCGGACACCTCCGGTACCCGGGTCACCCGCGCACCCTTCGCGAGCACCCGCGAACCGGCTCCGGCGCCCTCGGACGCGACCACGTCGACCCGGTCGCCCGGGCGCAGCAGCCGGACGGTTTCCGCGTCGGCGATCCGGACGGGCGCGGACACCAGACGGACCGGCGGCGGCACCCGGCGCGAGGCGGTGGTGGCCGCCTCGGCCGCGCCGCGCCCGCCACCCGGCCCGGCCGCGTTCCCGGCCCCGCTGCCGGCCCCACTGCCGCCGAGCCCCGAAGCGGCCAGCGCGGCAGCCGTCAGCGCCAGTCCCGCGGTCATCGCCCGCCGCTGCCGCCACACCGCCCGCCGCAGGCGGTGCCCACTGCCCCCGCGCACCCGCAGCGGGGGAAACGGCGGCACCCCGGCGGGTGGCGGCGCGGACGGAGGCGTGGGAAGGGAGGAGGAGAGGGAGCCGTACGGAGACATGCCAAACACCGCCTGCGGTAGGGGAGTTCAGAGGACAGGGAATCGAGAGCAGGAAATCGAGGGCAGCGGAACCGGATCGAGCAGTCCTCCGGCCGGGAGGACCGGCCGGACAGCACCCACGATTCACCACCCGCGAGATTCCCGCTGAGCCCTGTGGACGGCCCACACGATGTGGAAAACTCCCTCACCCGCCTGAAGGACGCCCGCTGGGAATCGACATCAGGGCGCGTCCCACGAGAAGCGATGTCAGGGGACGGCCCCCCCGATGACCCCCTGGTAAACGTCGTCAAGGGGCGCCCCATGAGGAACGGCCTCAGGGAACGCCCCTTGAGGGACGGCAGGCGACGAGCGCCTACGGCAGCTCGATCCCCGTCTCGACCCCGTCCAGCGCACGCGCGCACGGACAGCCCCGGTCCGCCTCCGCCGGCAGCGCGGCCACCGCGTCGAAGAGCACCGAACGCAGCCGGTCGACATTGGCCGCGAACACCTTGAGAACCTCCTCGTGGGAGACGCCCTCGCCGGCCTCCGCGCCCGCGTCCAGGTCCGTCACCAGCGTCATCGTCGTGTAGCAGAGGCCCAGCTCACGGGCGAGCACGGCCTCGGGGTGCCCGGTCATCCCGACCACCGACCAGCCCATCGCCGCATGCCAGCGCGACTCCGCCCGGGTCGAGAACCGCGGTCCCTCGACGACCACCAGCGTCCCGCCGTCCACCGCTTCCCAGTCCCGTCCGCGAGCCGCCGCGAGGGCTGCCTTGCGGCCCTCGGGGCAGTACGGGTCCGCGAAACCCAGGTGCACCACCTTCGGCGCGACCCCGTCCGCCCGGGTCTCCCCGTCGTAGAACGTCTGGACACGGGTCTTCGTGCGGTCGACCAGCTGGTCCGGCACGAGCAGCGTCCCCGGTCCGTACTCCGGCCGCAGCCCGCCCACCGCGCACGGGCCGAGCACCTGGCGTACGCCGACCGAACGCAGCGCCCACAGGTTGGCGCGGTAGTTGATGCGGTGCGGAGGCACATGGTGCTCCCGGCCGTGGCGGGGGAGGAAGGCGACCCGGCGGCCGCCGATCTCGCCGAGGAAGACGGAGTCGCTGGGCGCTCCGTAAGGGGTTTCCACGCGTACCTCGGTGACGTCCTCCAGGAAGGAGTACAGCCCCGAACCGCCGATCACACCGATCTCTGCGTTCACCATGCGGTCACAGTAGGCGTTCGCCCGGACGTGCGACACAGCCGGGCGGGAAACGCCGAGGACCCCGCCGAGTGAATCGGCGGGGTCCCGGTGAAGCCAGGTGAAACGGTCGGGCAGGCGCCTCAGGCGGCCGACGAACCGCTCGACGAGGACGACGAAGAAGAGGAGGACGACGAGGAAGACGCCGTCGAGGAGCCGGAGGCACCGGAGGAGGACGTCGACGAGGACGACGACTTCGCGTCCGATCCCGTCGAGGACGACGATCCGGAACCCGAGGCCTTCGCAGCGGCCGGGGCCGGCGTGCTGCTCGACGAGGATCCGCGGCTGTCGTTCCGGTAGAAACCGGAACCCTTGAACACGATGCCGACCGCCGAGAACACCTTCTTCAGGCGTCCGTCGCAGCTCGGGCACACCGTGAGGGCGTCATCGGTGAACTTCTGCACCGCTTCGAGGCCCTCGCCACACTCGGTGCACTGGTACTGATAGGTCGGCACTTGTTCCTCCTGGCACTCTGACTCGATGAGTGCTAACGACGCTCCATACTGACGTATTCCTCGGGATCAGTCCACCGTGACCGGCCCGCGGTGACCGATCCCACGTGCCACGGTCCGCCCCGAAGACCTCGGGAGCAGCCGTGAACGCAGCGCCACCAGGGTCACCAGAGCCAGCACCGTGCCCACCAGGGGCACCAGGAATCCGGTGCTCGCGCCATGGGCGTCCGCGAGCCGTCCGGCCACCGTCACCGCGCCCGCCTGGCCGAGCGCGACGGCACCCGTCAGCCAGGTGAACGCCTCGGTCCGCGCGGAGCCCGGAACCAGGGCCTCGACCAGGGTGTATCCGCTGATCAGCGCAGGCGCGATGGAGAGGCCGACCAGCAGTCCGAGCCCGGCCAGCAGCGGCACGGAGTGCACCGCCCACAGGCCCGACGCGGTGAGGGTCAGGGCCGCGTATCCGGCGATCAGCCGGCGTCGCGGGCCGGTCTTCCAGGCGATGGCTCCGCAGGCGATCCCGGCCAGCATGTTGCCGGCCGCGAAGATCCCGTACAGCAGACCGTTCGCCCCGGGGCTGCCGATCTCCTCGGCGAAGGCGGTCAGCGAGACCTGCATCCCGCCGAAGACCGCGCCGATCCCGAGGAAGGCCACCGCGAGCACGCGGACGCCGGGAACGGACAGAGCGGAGGCGTGCCGCTGCGATCCGGCGGGTCCGGTGGCGCGTACCGCGGGCTGGGTGGCGCGCTGCGCGGCGAAGAACAGGCCGCCGAACAGGGTCAGGGCGGCTTCGGCGATCAGCCCCGCCGCCGGGTGCACGCCGGTGCACAGGGCGGTGGCGAGGACCGGGCCGATGACGAAGGTGAACTCGTCCGTCACCGACTCGAAGGCCGCCGCGGTCGACATCAGCGGCGAGGCCTCCCGGCCGGGCGCCGCCCCGAGCACGGCCGCCCAGCGGGCCCGGACCATCGGCCCGATCTGCGGGACGGAGGCGCCCGTCGGGACGGCCGCGGCGAACAGCGCCCACATCGGGGCGTCCGCCAGCGCGAGCGCGGTCAGGCCCGAGACGGACGCCGTGTGTACGAGGACGCCCGGCAGCAGTACGGCACGCTGGCCGAAGCGGTCGGCGAGCTTGCCGGTCTGCGGAGCGAACAGGGCCATGGAGACCCCGGTGACGGCGGCGACGGCGCCCGCGCTGCCGTAGGAACCGGTGGTGTGCTGGACGAGCAGGACGATGCCGATGGTCAGCATCGCGAAGGGCTGCCGTGCGGCGAAGCCCGGCAGGAGGAAGGTCCACGCACCCGGGGTGCGCAGCAACTGCCCGTATCCGGGGCGGTCGGAGACCGTGGACGCCACGGTCCTTGCCTTTCTGCCGCCTGGTGGCCGTGCTCCTGCGGTGCCGGCCGGCACGTGGGTGCGGACCGGCGCAGGAGCTGCCGAGAGCTGTCCTCTTCGCGCGGAACTGCGGTAGATGCCGGGCGCTCGCAGCAGAGGCGGAGGACGCCACGACCGCCATACGGTCGCGCCAGCTCTGCATCAGGCAGAGTTGGTGGATCAAACAGGTCGATCTGGGTTTTCTTTATGCTACAGGCAAAAGCCCTGAAGTACCTGTGATTGTGTCCGATTCGACCATTTTTGCCTGTGAACGGGGGCGTGCTCTCAGTGGTGCGCCTTGGCATCCCGGGCGGGCCGTCCCTCGTGCTTCCGGGGGTCGTCCGTCCTGCCCAGCTTCTTCACCGCCTTGAGCGCGTTGGCCACGTTCGGTCCGGCGAGGGTCTCGTCGGCGGTGTTCGGGCCGGTACCCAGCCAGCCGGCCAGTTTGCCGCCCTCACCGATCGCGCGCAGCCGGTCCTCGGTCGCGTCGCGTACCGGATCGGTCGTCACGACCAGCAGTTCGTCGCCGCGGCGCAGCACGGTCGAGGGCGCGGGGACGAAGCTCTTGCCGTCCCGGACGACCAGCGTCACCGCGGCTCCGGCGGGCAGGCGCAGTTCGCCGACCTCGACGCCGTGCATCTTCGACTTCGCCGGGATGGCCACCGAGAGCAGATGCCCGCGCAGCCGCTCCAGGGGCGCCGACTCGATGCCCAGGTCGGCCGCCTCGGACGGATCTTCGCCGATCTTGAGGGCCTTCGCGAGCCAGGGCAGCGTCGGTCCCTGGATGAGGGTGTAGACGACGACGAGGACGAAGACGATGTTGAAGACCCGGGTGGAGCCCTCGATCCCGGACACCATGGGAATGGTCGCCAGGATGATGGGCACCGCGCCGCGCAGCCCGGCCCAGGACATGAGGGCCTTCTCCTGCCAGGGCAGCCGGAAGGGCGCCAGTGAGATGAAGACCTCCAGCGGACGGGCCACCACGGTCAGGACCAGTCCCACCACGACGGCGGGCCAGAAGTCGTCGATCAGGTCGTGCGGGGTGACCAGCAGCCCGAGAAGGACGAACATGCCGATCTGGGCCAGCCAGCCGAGTCCGTCGGCGAAGCCGCGGGTGGCGGGCCAGTGCGGCAGTTTGGCGTTGCCGAGGATCATCGCCGCGAGGTAGACGGCGAGGAAGCCGCTTCCGTGGAGCATCGCGCCCGCCGCGTACGCGGACACCGCGATGGCCATCACGGCGATCGGGTAGAGGCCCGAGGCGGGCAGGGCCACATGCCTCAGTCCGTACGAGCCGAGCCAGCCGACCGCGATGCCGATCGCGGCGCCGATCGCCAGCTCCAGGGCTATCTCGCCGACCAGTACGTACCAGTGGTCGACCGGTCCCACGGTCGAGAAGGCCACGACGAGGATCACCACAGGGGCGTCGTTGAAGCCGGACTCGGCCTCCAGGACGCCGGTGATCCGGGCGGGCAGCGGGACCTTGCGCAGGACGGAGAAGACCGCGGCGGCGTCCGTGGAGGAGACGACCGCGCCGATGATCAGCGCCTGCCGCCATTCCAGGCCGACCAGGTAGTGGGCTCCGGCCGCGGTCACGCCCACGCTCACGCCGACGCCGACGAGGGAGAGGACGACGGCCGCGGGCAGCGCGGGTTTGATCTCTTTCCACTTCGTGCCGAGGCCGCCCTCGGCGAGGATCACGACCAGGGCCGCGTAGCCGATCACCTGCGTCAGTTCGGCGTTGTCGAACTTGACGTCGAAGAACCCGTCCTGCCCCATGGCGATCCCGATGCCGAGATACAGGAGCAGGCTGGGGAGCCCGCTGCGCGACGAGATGCGCACCGCCGCCACGGCGACGAGCAGGACAAGTGAGCAGACGAGCAGGAGTTCGTTGAGCGCGTGGACAGTCAGTGGCCGGTCCTTCCCTGCGTACGCCTGCCGGATCGACTTCCGGTGGCCGGTACTTCGTTACCTTACCTAATCTTTAACGTTTTCTTGATGCGTTCGAGTATTCGTACGATCGCTACGCAATTCGAGTCATCCTGATACCGCGTCCGAGTGGCCCCGGCGCTGCGCCTATGGTTGCTCCTGCACTCCCAGGACCACCCTGCCCTCGAAGGACAGCGATGCCCGCCAATACAACCGCCTCTTCCGGCTCCACCGGTTCCGCCGGCGGCGGGCCGCGCAAGAAGAAGGGGCGACGCGCCCGCCTGATCGTGATCGTCCTGGTGCTGGCGCTTGTCGCGGGTGTCGGTTACGGAACGTTCTGGTCCGTAACCACTGTGCGCGCCTCGTACCCGCAGACCAGCGGCACGATCCAGCTCGCCGGGCTCGACAGCAACGTCGAGGTCAAGCGCGACAGCTATGGAATCCCGCAGATCTACGCGGACTCCGACGCCGACCTCTTCCGTGCCCAGGGCTTCGTCCAGGCGCAGGACCGCTTCTGGGAGATGGACGTCCGCCGCCACATGACGGCCGGCCGGCTCTCCGAGATGTTCGGCTCCGGCCAGGTCGAGACGGACTCCTTCCTGCGCACGCTGGGCTGGCGCAAGGTCGCGCAGGAGGAGTACGACACCGTCCTCTCGGACGAGACGAAGAAGAACCTCCAGGCGTACGCGGACGGCGTGAACGCCTACCTCAAGGACCGCGACGGCGCGGACATCTCCGTCGAGTACGCGGCCCTCGGCTTCACCAACGACTACAAGCCCACCGAGTGGACCCCGGTCGACTCGGTCGCCTGGCTGAAGGCCATGGCCTGGGACCTGCGCGGCAACATGCAGGACGAGATCGACCGTTCGCTGATGACCAGCCGGCTCGACGCGGACCAGATCGAGGACCTGTACCCGGCGTACCCGTACGACAAGCACAGGCCGATCGTCGGCGAGGGCGCGATCTCCCCGGTCACCGGGAAGTTCGACCCGCAGGCGACCCCGTCCGACGGCACGGGTTCGGCGACCGCCCAGGGCGCCACCGAGGGCCTGACCTCCCAGCTCGGCGCGCTGTCCGACACCCTTGACGAGATTCCCGCGCTGCTGGGCCCCAACGGCACCGGCATCGGGTCGAACTCCTGGGTCGTCGCCGGCAAGTACACGACCACCGGCAAGCCGCTGCTCGCGAACGACCCGCACCTGGCGCCGCAGCTTCCCTCGCTCTGGTACCAGATGGGGCTGCACTGCCGCGCGGTCTCGGCGACCTGCAAGTACGACACCGCCGGATACACGTTCTCCGGCATGCCCGGTGTGATCATCGGCCACAACCAGGACATCGCCTGGGGCTTCACCAACCTCGGCGCCGACGTCACCGACCTCTTCCTGGAGAAGGTCTCGGGCGACGGCTACCTGTACGACGGCAAGGTGAAGCCGTTCACCGTCCGCGAGGAGACCATCAAGGTCGCGGGCGGCAGCAGCCGGCACATCACCGTCCGCGAGACCAACAACGGCCCGCTGGTCTCCGACCGCAGCGGCGAGCTGGAGAAGGTCGGCCAGAAGGCCCCCGTCAGCAATGCCGCCCCCGACCGGGCGGACGGCTACGGGGTGGCGCTGAAGTGGACCGCTCTGGAGCCGGGCCACTCCATGGACGCCGTCTTCGAGCTGAACCGGGCCAAGGACTTCACCACCTTCCGTGCCGCGGCCGAGCACTTCGAGGTCCCCTCGCAGAACCTCATCTACGCCGACACCAAGGGCCACATCGGCTACCAGGCGCCGGGGAAGATCCCCGTCCGCAAGGCCGGTGACGGCACGATGCCCAGCCCCGGCTGGTCCTCGTCGTACGGCTGGAAGAAGGACCCGATCCCCTTCGACGAGCTGCCCTACGAGTACGACCCGGCGCGCGGCTTCATCGTCACCGCCAACCAGGCCGTGATCGATGAGGACAAGTACCCGTACATGCTCACCAAGGACTGGGGCTACGGCAGCCGCAGTCAGCGGATCAACGACCTCGTCGAGTCGAAGATCAAGGGCGGCGGGAAGATCTCGACCGAAGACATGCAGAAGATGCAGATGGACAACACCAGCGAGATCGCCGCGCTGCTGGTGCCCGAGCTGATGAAGATCAACATCTCGGACAAGGACATCCGCGAGGCGCAGAAGCTGCTGGAGGGCTGGGACTACACCCAGGAGGCCGACTCGGCGGCCGCCGCCTACTTCAACGCGGTCTGGCGCAACATCCTCAAGCTGGCCTTCGGGGACAAGCTGCCCAAGGAGATGCGCGTCGAGGGCGAGTGCCTGAACGTGCCCCCGGCCAAGAGCTCGGGCCCGGTCGACGAGCAGGACCGGCTGGTACGGGAATGCGGTCAGCGCGCACCCGACTCCGCGCAGCCGGACGGCGGTGACCGCTGGTACCAGGTCGTCGCGAACCTCATGGACAAGCCGGACAGTGCCTGGTGGAAGGCGCCGGCGAACCGCAAGGACCGGGCGACCGACAACCGCGAGGAGCTCTTCGCCCGCGCCATGGAGGACGCCCGCTGGGAGCTGACCGCCAAGCTCGGCAAGGACATCACCACGTGGAGCTGGGGCCGGCTGCACCAGCTGACCCTGAAGAACCAGACCCTCGGCACGGAAGGTCCCGGACTGCTCCAGCGGGCACTCAACCGAGGCCCCTGGAACCTCGGCGGCGGCGAGGCCGCGGTGAACGCCACCGGCTGGAACGCGGCCGGCGGCTACGAGGTCGTCTGGGTCCCGTCGATGCGGATGGTCGTCAACGTGGGGGACTGGGACAAGTCCCGCTGGATCAACCTCACCGGCGCCTCCGGGCACGCGTTCAGCGCGCACTACACCGACCAGACCGACAAGTGGGTCAACGGCGAACTGCTCGACTGGTCCTACGGGACGAACGCGGTGGCCGGGGCGACGAAGGACACGCTGACGCTGAAGCCGTAGGGACTGCTGAAGCCGTAGCGAAGGGGCCCGCGGACCTCGGAGGATGCCTCCGAGGTCCGCGGGCCCCTCCGGTTCCAGCTCCTGACGAAGCGCCGACGCGCCTCAGTTCTCGTCGAAGCGGCGGGGGCCGGCCGGGGTCACCACGGCGTCCACGGGGCGGTCGTGCGGTTCCTCCGGGACCCGCGCGGCCACCTCGTTGTCGTACAGCAGGACGATCAGTGCGGGGTGCGCCCCGGCTGCCGAGAGGCGGGCCAGTACCCGGTCGTAGCTGCCGCCGCCGCGGCCGAGCCGCATCCCGCGCCCGTCCACGGCGAGGCCGGGCAGCAGTACCACGTCGGCGTCCAGGACGGCGTCGGGGCCGAGCGGCGCCCCGGCGGGCTCCAGCAGCCCGCGCCCGGCCTTCCGGAGACTCCCCGCTCCCTCGTACGGCGCCCAGTCCAGGTCGTTGTCGGCCAGGAGCACCGGCAGCAGGACGCGTACGCCCCGCGCGCGCAACGCGTCCAGCAGGGCGCGGGTCCCCGGTTCGCTCCCCACCGAGACGTACGCGGCCACGGTGCGGGCCCCGGCCACCTCCGGGAGTTCCAGTGCGCGACCGGCCAGGACCGCGGCGGCCCGCTCGATGTCCTCACCGGTCAGAAGGCGCCGGGCGGCGAGCAGTTCACGCCTCAGTGGTGTCTTTGCGGACATGTCGGTGTTCAACGGGGCACCCACAGACTTCTCGTACTGGCATATATGAGTACAAAGTTAACCGGAGCCTCATCTTCCGCCCATGCGTGACCGTTAAGGTTCTGCGCATGACTCAGTCGAACCACGGGATCAGCAAGGCTGTCATCCCGGCGGCGGGCCTCGGCACCCGCTTCCTGCCGGCCACCAAAGCCACTCCCAAAGAGATGCTGCCTGTCGTCGACAAGCCTGCCATCCAGTACGTCGTCGAGGAGGCGGTCGCCGCCGGGCTCTCCGACGTCCTGATGATCACCGGCCGCAACAAACGGCCCCTGGAAGACCACTTCGACCGCAATTACGAGCTGGAGTCCGCGCTGACCCGCAAGGGCGACGCGGAACGGCTGCGCAAGGTCCAGGAGTCGAGCGATCTCGCCACCATGCACTACGTCCGCCAGGGCGACCCGAGAGGTCTCGGCCACGCGGTGCTGTGCGCGGAGCCGCACGTGGGCGACGAGCCCTTCGCGGTCCTGCTGGGCGACGACCTGATCGACCCGCGCGACCCGCTGCTGTCCCGCATGGTGGAGATCCAGGAGCGCGAGGGCGGAAGCGTCATCGCGCTCATGGAGGTCCCGCCCGGACTGATCCACCAGTACGGCTGCGCGGCCGTCGAACCGACCGCCGAGGCCGACGTGATGCGGATCACCGGTCTGGTCGAGAAGCCCGAACCGGCCGACGCGCCCAGCAATCTCGCCATCATCGGCCGCTATGTCCTGGACCCCGCGGTCTTCGGCATACTGCGCAGGACCGAGCCGGGCCGCGGCGACGAGATCCAGCTGACCGACGCCCTCCAGCTCCTCGCCGAGGACGAGAAGGCGGGCGGCCCGGTACACGGCGTCGTCTTCAAGGGCCGCCGCTATGACACCGGTGACCGGAGCGATTACCTCCGTGCCATTGTCAGACTCGCGTGCGAACGTGAAGACCTGGGCCCGGACTTCCGGACCTGGCTCCGCAGCTACGTCACCGAGGAGATGTAGGACCTTGAGCAGCACGATCTGGTCGGTGGACGAGCACCTGGAAGACATCCTCGCCGCGGTGAGGCCGCTCGAACCCATCGAGCTGCAACTGCCCGAGGCCCAGGGCTGCGTCCTGGTCGAGGACGTCGTGGTGGAGATCGCCCTGCCGCCCTTCGACAACAGCTCGATGGACGGCTACGCGGTCCGCGTCGCCGATGTGGAGGGCGCCACCGAGGAGTTCCCCGCCGTCCTGACCGTCATCGGCGACGTCGCGGCGGGCGACGCCGGACTGGACGGCGACCAGCGCCTGGGGCCGGGGGAGGCCGCCCGCATCATGACGGGCGCCCCGCTCCCGGCAGGCGCCGAGGCCGTGGTCCCGGTGGAGTGGACCGACGGCGGCACGGGCGAAGGCCCCGCCGCCACGATGCGCGCCCACAGCGACGCCCCCGAGGGCGCGGCCGGTGAGGTCCGCGTCCACCGCCCGGCCGAGGCCCGCGCCCATGTCCGGGCCCGCGGCAGCGACGTGCGTCCGGGCGACCTCGCGCTGCGCGAGGGGTCGGTGATCGGGCCGCCCCAGATCGGTCTGCTCGCCGCGATCGGCCGCTCGACGGTCAAGGTACGGCCCCGCCCCCGCGTCGTCGTCATCTCCACCGGCAGCGAACTGGTCCAGCCCGGCGAGGAACTGACCGGCGGCCAGATCTACGACTCGAACAGCTTCGCGCTGACGGCCGCCGCGCGCGAGGCCGGAGCGATCGCCTACCGGGTCGGAGCCGTCTCCGACGACGCCGAGACGCTCCGGGCCACGATCGAGGACCAGCTGATCCGCGCGGACATCGTCGTCACCACCGGCGGCGTCAGCGTGGGCGCGTACGACGTCGTCAAGGAGGCCCTGTCCTCCGTCGGCGACGAGGACGAGCCCGGCGGCGGCGTCGACTTCCGCAAGCTCGCCATGCAGCCCGGCAAGCCGCAGGGCTTCGGCTCCATCGGCCCGGACCACACCCCACTGCTGGCACTCCCGGGCAACCCGGTCTCCAGCTACGTCTCGTTCGAACTGTTCGTGCGACCGGCGATCCGCACCCTGATGGGCCTGCCCGACGTGAACCGCCCGACGGCCAGAGCCTCGCTGGTCACCGACAAGGCGCTGTCCTCGCCGGCCGGCAAACGGCAGTTCCTGCGCGGGACGTACGACGCGGAGGCGGGCACCGTCACCCCCGTGGGCGGCTCGGGATCCCATCTGATCGCGGCGCTCGCCCAGGCGGACGCGCTGATCGTGCTGCCCGAGGACGTCACCTCCGCGGAGCCCGGCGCGGACACCGAGGTGATCCTGCTCCGCTGACCGGCGTCCGGTGGCGGTACGGTATCTGCCGCTGTGCCTTCCGGGGGACACCCCCCGGACCCCGGACCTGCACCCCGGTGCAGCACCGGGGCAACCGGCGCCCTACCGCTAGGCGGAGTTAGTTGAGTACGCAGAACAGGCTGACGCACATCGACGAGGCGGGCGCAGCCCGCATGGTCGACGTCTCCGCGAAGGACGTCACCGCGCGCGTCGCCCGCGCCAGCGGCAGGGTCCTCGTCTCGCCGCGTGTCATCGAGCTGCTCCGGGGCGAGGGGGTCCCCAAGGGCGACGCCCTCGCCACCGCGCGCATCGCCGGGATCATGGGCGCCAAGCGCACCCCGGACCTGATCCCGCTCTGTCACCCGCTGGCCGTCTCCGGCGTCACGGTCGACCTCTCCGTCGCCGACGACGCGGTGGAGATCACGGCCACCGTGAAGACGACGGACCGCACCGGCGTGGAGATGGAGGCCCTGACCGCGGTCTCGGTCGCCGCGCTCACCGTCGTCGACATGATCAAGGCCGTCGACAAGTCCGCGGTCATCACGGACGTCCGGGTCGAGGCGAAGTCGGGCGGCAAGTCCGGCGACTACCGGCGCAGCGCGTCCGGCGGGGCGGAAGCGTGAGCGCCGGTCAGCCGGACGCCGGCTACCGCGCCCTCGTGGTGACCGCCTCGAACCGGGCCGCGGCCGGGGTCTACGAGGACAAGGGCGGACCACTGATCGCCGCCGCGCTGTCCGGGCTCGGCTTCACCGTCGACGGGCCGCAGGTCGTGCCCGACGGCGACCCGGTCGAGCGGGCGCTGTGGGACGGCCTGGCCGCCGCGTACGACGTCATCGTGACCACCGGCGGTACGGGCATCTCGCCCACCGACGGCACCGCCGAAGCCACCCTCAACGTGCTGGACTGGGAGCTGCCCGGCATCGCCGAGGCGATCCGTGCGGAGGGCCGTGACAAGGTCCCCACGGCCGCGCTCTCGCGAGGGGTGGCCGGGGTGGCCGAGCGCACGCTCATCATCAATCTGCCGGGCTCCACCGGCGGAGTGCGTGACGGGCTGGCCGTCCTCGACCGAATCCTGGTGCACGCCGTCGACCAGCTCCACGGCGGCGATCACCCCCGACCGGGGAGCCCGAGCTGAACGTCCCGACCTGGCCGGTGATCCTGGTGGACGGCGACGTCGCCCTCCGGCCGATAAAGATGCGCGACCAGCGCATGTGGCGCGAGGTCAACCGGCGCAACCGGGACTGGCTGCGCCCCTGGGAGGCGACCGTGCCCCCGCCCGCTCCCGGCGGACCGGTCGCCCAGCGCCCCACGTACCGCCAGATGATCCGCCATCTGCGATCCGAGGCCAACGCGGGCCGGATGCTTCCGTTCGCCATCGAGTACGAGGGCCGCCTGGTCGGTCAGTTGACCGTGGCCGGGATCACCTGGGGCTCGATGTGCTCGGGCCACGTCGGCTACTGGGTGGACCAGGAGGTGGCGGGCCGCGGCGTGATGCCGACCGCGGTCGCCCTCGCCACCGACCACTGTTTCCGCGCGGTCGGGCTGCACCGCATCGAGGTGTGCATTCGCCCCGAGAACGGGCCCAGCCGGCGGGTCGTGGAGAAACTCGGATTCCGCGAGGAGGGCATCCGTCCCCGCTATCTGCACATCGACGGCGCCTGGCGGGACCATCTGATCTACGCGCTCACCGCGGAGGAGGTGCCCGACGGCCTGCTCCGGAGGTGGCGCCGGCCGCGACCGGAGCGCCCCGATCGGCCGGAGTACGGCCGGGAATGAAATGTGTGTTCGAAATTGATCGGTCGATGACCGCTAGCGAACGCACAAACGCCGACTGTTGATCCGAACAATCACAAAAAAAGTCCGTGATATCAGCCGGAACGTGCGACACACCGCGCCAATTGGCGGATGCCTCCACGCAAACCCCTCTACGGTGTGAGATGTGAGCAGCAGCGGCCTCATCTACGCAGTCATTGTCGGGGCCTGGGCCGCCTACTTGGTACCGATGTGGCTCCGCAGGCAGGACGAGCTCAACGAAGCCCGTCCGACGGAACGCTTCAGCACCGCCATCCGGCTGCTGTCCGGACGGGCGGCGATGGAGCGCCGGTACGCCAAGGAGCTGCGGGAGCGCACCGATGAGGAGGCGGCGCCCGACGCCGACCCGGACGAAGTCACGGACCGAATGGAATCCGTCGACGTCCGGGCCTTTTCCGCGCCTCCGGCGCACACCGAGGCCCGGGTGCTCGACCCGGCTCGTACGCCGGAGCACGCCGCCCAGGAGCGCGCGGCGCACAAGCGTCCGGCGCGCGACCACCCCGAGCCGTCCCCCGATGTATCCGCGCCCGCATCCGACCGGCGTCCGCGCCCCGGTGGAATCGACGCGGAGCGCGCCCGGCGTGCGCAGCGCCTCCAGGTACTCGCGCGCCGTCGGCGTACCACCGTGGTCCTCTTCCTCGGCTTCACGCTCGGCGCGGTCGTCGCGGCGGTGGGAGGCCTTCGCTTCCTCTGGGCGCCGGCGGTCCCCGCCGTGCTGCTGAGCACGTACATCGTGCATCTGCGCGCGCAGGAGCGCCGCAGGTTCGCCTTCACCATGGACCGGCGCCGGGCGGAGGTCGCCGCGCAGCGTCTCCGCGAGAGCCGCCCCCGCCGCCACCAGCCGGCCGCGACGGCCCCCGCCGACGCCGACGAGGACTCCGAAGCCCGCCACCCCGCCCCCGAGCCCACTCCCACGGTCTCCCCGCAGGAGGCGGGCCGCCGCGCCCTGGTCGAGCAGACGGACCACGCGGAGTGGGTCGACCAGCAGCGCGAGCGCGGCCGCGTCCAGGGCGACAGCTGGGAGCCGGTCCCGGTCCCGCTGCCGACCTACGTCACGGCCCCGGTCGCCCCGCGCGCCACGGGCGGCATCGAGGTCGGCAACCCGGAGACCTGGAGCGCGGCCCGCTCCTCCTCCGCCGAACCCGCTCAGTCGGCTGCCCCGCAGCCCGCGACACCCACGGTGGACCCGGCGCCGCGCCAGCGCTCCGTCCAGTCCCGCCGCGCCCGCGACCGGGGCCGGACCCCGCTCTTCGACCAGTACGACGAGGACGACCGCCCCCGCGCGGCCAACGAGTGAGACGGCCGTACCGCCCGCTGCGACACCGGCTCGGCTGACCAGCGCGGAATGGATTTCCGAGCACCCCTGTCGGGGTGCTAAAGTTTCACTCGTTGCAAGGGCCTGTGGCGCAGTCTGGTAGCGCACCTCGTTCGCATCGAGGGGGTCTGGGGTTCAAATCCCCACAGGTCCACCGCAGCAACTGTTCTTGAGTCAGCTCA
Source organism: Streptomyces sp. NPDC091416 (assembly GCF_044756845.1). Lineage (NCBI taxonomy): Bacteria > Bacillati > Actinomycetota > Actinomycetes > Kitasatosporales > Streptomycetaceae > Streptomyces > Streptomyces sp. NPDC091416. Next base: position 251,328 of record NZ_JBIVTU010000012.1, on the reverse strand, counting down.
GGAAGAGTTCACAAGATCCCGTCCGATCTGATTGATCGGGCGGGATCTTGGCGTTTCCGGGGTCTGTTCGAGTTGGTGTCCGAGCATGGGCGCCCCTTCGATGTTCGCCCGTTCGGGTCGGTAGGCGTCCTGCCAGCTGGGGTGGAGGCAGTGCCGGTCCTGGCGGAACTTGTCGCGTTTGCCGAGGTCGCCGGGCCGGGTCGTGATCGTCGGTTTCTGGCAGATCCGCGGCAGGTCCTTCTTGGGCAGGGCTCGCAGGCGTTCGGCCCTGGGGGATGGGCACGGTGGGTTTGGCCGCGGTGTGTGCGGCGGTGGCCCGCCGGTTGGTGAGGTCGACGGTGGCGGGCCGCGGTGCGGGGATCTGGTGGACCTGGCTGAAGCGGGGGCAGGCCACTGCGGGCGACGGTCCGCTGGCCGGGCACTGGAGCCGGATCGCGCCGCGCTCGTCCGCGGACTCCTTGAGGCGCAGGTAGTACGGCTCGCGGGCGGCGATCTGTTCACGGAGCGGGGTGTCGTCGTCGATGCCGCGGTTCAGTCAGTGGCTCAAGGAACGCCTTGGGAGCAGCGGCAGTGCGTCGTACGGCTGGGCAGCCGGCATCGAGCGCAACACCCCCGAGGGCTCAACTCCGGTCGAGAAATTCTTCCGACTCTTGGACGCCTATCGGGCCGAGACCGCTGAGAAGGGAAGCTCGTCGATCGCGGTCGGCTCCGTTCCCTGCCACTGGGCCCACCGTCCCGGGACCGTGATGCAGGCTGCTGAGAGGTGGGCCAGAGTTTTCCCCCGGACGTGCAGCCAGCACTCGGCCGTCAGCCCGTCCTGCCGCAGAAGAAGCCCGGGAGCAGAGAACCAGCGGACCGGTGACTCGTCATCACCGGTCCACATCGGGTAGTCCGGGAGGGCGACCCGCTGGAAGAGCCGCGGAACCTCCCCCACGACCCCTGCCGGCAGCTCGCATGCGTTGTAGAGAGGCCCGTCGCTGAACAGGGTCTCGGAGAGGACCAGCTCCACGCATGCCAGCGAGACTCTCTCCATGAACAGCCGCCAGCCCTCGCGCGACTGGACGAAGACAGGCGGGTCGGCCTGCCCCAGATCGCACAGACGCACGCCCCAGAAGGAGCACCCCTGGTTCTCGCTCCGGAAGCACAGCACACCACCGAGGTCCTCGTGCACGAAAAGCTCTGAGAGAGGCAGCATCGGATCCTGGTGCTCGAACAACTCCGGACGTCGGCCGAAAAGCAGGTAGGCCTCACGCAGAGCGGTAGGGAGCGACAGGCCCAATTGGCCTTCGACCTGCTTGAGCTCGTCCTCACTGACGCCGTCGCCATCGGCCAAGGGCGCGTACCACCCAGCCGCAAAGGCCCGGATGAAGCTCCATGCCTCCGACCGGTCCGATATGCCGGCGTGCATAGCCTCAGCTGCATCGAAGTCGCCCACCATGCGGTGGACCGTACCCCCTTCCGCAGGTGCGCTGGGAAACGATCACTTCCCTACCGGGAAGGGGTCTTGAACGGGGAGGTTGCCCTGCTGGCCAGTGGTACTCGTGAACACCCCGCCGCAGCAACTGTTCTTGAGTCAGCTCAGGAAGAGTTCACAAGATCCCGTCCGATCTGATTGATCGGGCGGGATCTTGGCGTTTCCGGGGGCATCGGGAGACCTGGGGTACGCGAGGAGCGCTCCGGGCCGCCAGGTTTCCCGGTTCAGGCAGGACCGTGGCACTGCTCGGCGGCGTCGCCCTGGTCGACCAGGTCCTCGTACACCCCGACCTTGAACGTGATCAGGTCCAGGGACTCGGTGAGCCGGCTGATCCGGTCCGTGACCCGCTCCTGGTGCTCGCGCATGAGCGCGAGCCGTTCCTCCGCGTTGCCGGCGCCCTCCCGGACGAGCTCGGTGTAGCGGCGGAGCACGGTCAGGGGCATGCCGGAGGCGCGGAGGATGATGCAGACCGTCAGCCAGTCCACATCGTCCTGGTCGTAGACCCGGCGTCCGCCGGACCCGCGCCGCACGGCGTTGACGAAGAGGCCCTCCTGCTCGTAGAAGCGCAGGGCGTGAACGCTCAGACCGGTGCGTTCGGCGACCTGTCCGATGCTCAGAATCGTGGGGACCTCGACCATGCCGCTCAGGGTAATGGGTTGATCTAGAGGGGGCTCTAGTTCCTAGGGTTCCTCGTGCGGCCGACGCTTGTGTCGCCTGCGTGATCGGCTAGTAGGGGAGCACCACCATGCGCTATCGCCCGCTCGGCAGAACCGGCATCGAGGTCAGCGTCCACTGCCTGGGGACCATGATGTTCCAGGACGGATTCAACTCCGATCACGAGGACTGCGCCCGCATCATCCACACCGCCCTCGACCAGGGCATCAACTTCGTCGACACCGCCGACATGTACGGGCAGGGCGAGTCCGAGGAGATCGTGGGCAAGGCGTTGCGAGGACGCCGTGACGACGTAGTGCTCGCCACCAAGGTCCACTTCCCGATGGGTGAGGGTCCCAACCGAGGCGGGAACTCCCGGCGTTGGATCCTCAAGGCGGTCGAGGACAGCCTCCGGCGCCTGGACACCGACTGGATCGACCTCTATCAGATCCACTTCCCCGACCACACCACCGACATCGAGGAGACCCTCTCCGTCCTCGACGACCTCGTGCGCCAGGGGAAGATCCGGTCGTTCGGCTGCTCGAACTACCAGGCCGAGGAGATCGTCGAGGCGCACCACGCCTCCGCGCGCCGCGGCCTGGGGCGCTTCCGCACCGATCAGCCGCCCTACTCGATCCTGGCCCGGGGCATCGAGTCCTCGCTCCTGCCGGTCTGCGAGCGCTACGGCATGGGCGTACTGGTCTGGAGCCCTCTGGCCTTCGGGTTCCTCACCGGCAAGCACCGCAAGGACAGGCCCTCGGATCTGACGACCGGACGGGCCGCGATCCGGCCGGCGAACTTCGATCCCGCGATCGCCGCGAACGCCGCCAAGTTCGACGCCGTGGAGCAGCTCGTCGAACTCGCGGAAAGCATCGGCTGCACCCTGCCCCAGCTCGCGGTGGCCTTCACCGTGGCCCACCCGGCCGTCACCTCGGCCATCATCGGACCGCGGACGATGCAGCAGCTGGAAGGCCTGCTCAAGGGCGCCGCGCTCACCCTGGACGATGCGACCCTCGACCGGATCGACGCCATCGTGCCGCCCGGGACGAACCTGTACAACCCCGCCGTCTCGTTCCCGGCGCGCTCGCTGACCGAGACGGCCCTGCGCCGCCGCCCGCTCGACGGGCGCGCCGCGGCCTGAGGTCTGCGGCCGGATGCCGGGTCCGGGTCCGGAGTTCACCGGACCCGTCAGGAGAGAGGTCCTTCGGACGCGGGCCGCCGTCCTCAGTGCGCCCCGTCCAGCCGCGCCCGCTGCTCGTCCGTCAGTTCCAGGTCCACCGCCGCCAGGTTCTCCTTCAGCTGCGCCACCGACGAAGCCCCGGCCAGCGGGATCACGGGCAGCGGGCCGCCGATCTGCCAGGCCAGGACGACCTGGTTGACGCTCGCCCCCGTCTCGGCCGCGACCTCGCGCAGGACCGCGAGACGGGCGGGGGTGCCGGGGTGGTCGTAGTCCTGGGGGAGCGGTTTGTCCGGGCGGGTGTACGCGCCGGCGAGCAGCGGGGAGTAGGCGACCAGGGTCAGGTCCTGCTCGGCGCGCAGGTAGCTGAGGAGTTCGGGCCCGGCATGGCCCAGGCTGCCGTCCTCGAAGAGGGGGCTGGGGACGTCGAACCGGGGGCGGAGGTGGCTGTGCTGGTACTGGAGGACCTGGTAGCCGGGCAGTCCGGCGGCGGCCGCGAGTGCCCGGGCGCGCTCCACCCGCCAGATGGCATGGTTGCTGGCACCCAGCAGCCCGACCGTACCGGCCGCGCTCAGTTCCCCGAGCGCTTCGACCGTTTCGGCGAGCGGGACGGTGCGGTCCTCGATGTGGGCGTAGAGCAGGTCGAGCCGTTCCACCCCGAGGCGTTCGCGGCTGCGCTCGACGGCCTCGTGGACCGCCTTCGCCGACAGGCCCTCCGGGTTGTCGACGAACCCGGTGCCCGGGGCGAGCGGTTCGGCGCCCAGCTTGGTGGCGATGACGATCTCGTCCCCGACACCACGGCTGCGCCGCCATGCGCCGAGCAGGCGCTCGCTCTGGCCGCCGAGGCCGCCCTCGACCCAGTACGCGTAGTTGTCGGAGGTGTCGATGAACGTGCCGCCGGCCTCGGCGAAGTGGTCCAGGATCGCGAACGAGGTCTTCTCGTCGGTGACCGATCCGAAGAGCATGGCGCCGAGCGCGAGGACGCTCACCTCGCGGCGGGTGGCGGGATCTGTGCCGATGGTGCGGTACTTCATGACGTTCCCCTCCGGTTCCGGCCACCGTCCTGCGGTGGCCGCGGAGTTGAGTGTGCGTGTTGAAGTGCACTTCAACGCAAGGGTGTTGAAATGAGTCGGCCGCAGTGAGCGATCGCCGACAGCCCTTAGGCTGAGGCATTGACCCGACGTTGAGACTCTCCGCATCGAGGAGCGGCCCGTGACGGCAGGTACACCCGGACCCCAGCCCCCGATCGACACCAGCAGGCCGCATCCCGCCCGCGTCTACGACTGGTTCCTGGGCGGCAAGGAGAACTATCCGGCGGACCGGAGCTTCGGGCAGACGCTGCCGGAGGAGACGCGCGGCAACGCCGCACGCAACCGGGCGTTCATGCACCGGTCCTCCGCCTGGCTGGCGCGTGCCGGGATCGACCAGTTCCTGGACATCGGCGCCGGCATCCCCACCGAACCCAACCTCCACCAGATCGTCCAGGCGGTCACGCCCGCCGCCCGGGTCGTCTACGCGGACCACGACCCGATCGTCCTGCGGCACGCGGAGACTCTCCTCGTGAGCGCCCCCGAAGGGGCCACCGACTACCTCCACGCCGATGTGCGGGAGCCGGAGGCGATCCTTGAACAGGCGGTCGGGCTCCTGGACTTCGACCGGCCCATCGCCCTCTCGCTCAACGCACTGATGCATTTCCTGCCGGACGACCAGAACCCGTACGGCATCACCCGCACCCTGGTCGACGCGCTGCCCAACGGCAGTTACCTGGCCCTCTCGCACGGCACCGCCGACCAGCACCCGGAGCTGAGGCAGGAGACCGAGAAGGCGTACAGGAAGGGTGCCATCGCGCTTCAGATGCGTACGCGGGCCGAGGTCGAGCGGTTCTTCGAGGGGCTGGAGCTCGTCGAGCCGGGGCTCGTCACGGCGACCGAGTGGTATCGCGAGGAGCCGGTGCCGGTCGTCGAGCGCAGTGGCTTCTACGTGGGGGTCGGGCGGGTGGTCCGGTGAGTGGCGGGTTCACGGCGGACGACGGCACCCTGCTCGCGTACGACGACCAGGGACCCGCCGGTGAACTGCCGCCCGTCGTCCTCGTCCACGGGCACCCGTTCGACCGGACCATGTGGCAGCCGCAGGTCACCGCGCTCGTCGCGGCCGGGTACCGGGTGGTCGTGCCCGACCTGCGGGGGTACGGCGAGAGCGGTGTCGTCCCGGGGCGGACCCTCTTCGAGGTCTTCGCCGCGGACATCGCCGCGCTGCTGGACCACCTCGGCATCGGGCGGGCCGTGGTCGGCGGGGTGTCCATGGGCGGGCAGATCGCCATGGAGTTCCACCGCTCCCATCCGGACCGGGTGGCGGCGCTGGTCCTGGCCGACACCTCACCGGTCGCCGAGACCGAGGACGGCAAGGCGTTCCGCAACCGTCTCGCCGACCGGCTGCTCGCCGAGGGAATGGGCGGGTACGCGGACGAGGTCATCGACAAGATGCTGGCGCCGTACAACGTCACCGGGCTGCCGGACGTCGCCGCGCATGTGCTGGGCATGATGCGCGACACCGCTCCGGAGGGCGCGGCCGCCGCGTTGCGGGGCCGGGCTGAGCGGACCGACTACCGCGACTCGCTGGCCGGTGCCGGGGTGCCGGTCCTCGTCGTCGTGGGCGCGGACGACGTCTACACACCCGTCGCGGAGGCCCGGGCACTGCACGGGCTGATTCCGGGCGCGGAACTGGTCGTGGTCGAGGAGGCCGGGCACCTGCCCGGCCTGGAGCGGCCCGAGGCGTTCAACGGCGCGGTGGTGCGGTTCCTGGCGGGCGTGGGCCGGGGGCAGGGGCAGGGCTAGGGCTGGAGCGGCTTCGCGTAGCAGCGGCTGCTGTCGTACGTCCGGTAGTGGCCGAACTTCTCGCAGGGTGCGTAGCCGCTGGAGAGGTACAGCGCGATCGCCTCGGGCTGCTGGTCACCGGTCTCCAGCACCATGCGGGTACGGCCCGCCGCCCGGGCGTCGGCCTCCAGGGCGGCCAGGATGCGGCGGGCCAGGCCCTGGCCGCGTCCCTCGGGTATCACGAACATCCGCTTGAGCTCGGCGTCACCGTCCGAGTAGCCCTGGTCGTTGCGCTCCTGCGAGCGCCAGCCGCCGGTGGCGACCGGGCGGTCCGACGCGTCGTATGCGAGCAGATACAGCCCGTGCGGCGGGTCGAACATCGTGGCGTCCAGCGGTGTGATGTCGCCCTCGTCCCCGTAACGCTCGGCGTATTCGAGCTGCACCTGGTCGTTGAGTTTGACGGCATCGGGGTGATCGTAAGGGCGTTGCTGGATATTCATGCGAATCATGGTACATGTATGCGATCGACTGGGTCGGTATCGTGCCGGAATGCTCACCGTTACCAGCGTAAATGTGAACGGACTCCGTGCCGCCGCCAAGAAGGGCTTCGTCGAGTGGCTGGCGCAGACCGATGCCGATGTGATCTGCCTCCAGGAGGTGCGGGCCGAGCCGCAGCAGCTGCCCGACGAGGTGCGTGAGCCCGAGGGCTGGCACACCGTCCACGCGCCGGCCGCCGCCAAGGGCCGGGCCGGGGTCTCGCTCTACTCCCGCCGGGCGCCCGAGCGCGTACAGATCGGCTTCGGCGCATTCGGCGACGAGGGCGGCGAGGAGTTCGACGCGAGCGGCCGGTACGTCGAGATCGACCTCCCGGGCGTCACGGTCGCGAGCCTCTACCTGCCCTCGGGCGAGGTCGGCACGGACAAGCAGGACGAGAAGGAGCGCTTCATGGCGGCCTTCCTGCCCTACCTCGTGGGCCTGAAGGCGCGGGCGGCCGCCGATGGCCGTGAGGTCGTGGTGTGCGGCGACTGGAACATCGCGCACCGGGAGGCCGACCTGAAGAACTGGAAGGCCAACAGGAAGAGCTCCGGCTTCCTCCCCGAGGAGCGGGAGTGGCTGACCCGGGTCTTCGAGGAGGCCGCGTACGTCGACGTCGTGCGCGCCCTGAACCCGGACGTGGAGGGGCCGTACTCGTGGTGGTCCTACCGCGGGCGCGCCTTCGACAACGACACGGGCTGGCGCATCGACTACCAGGTGGCGACGCCCGGTCTGGCCGGGCGCGCCGTGAAGGCCCTGGTCGAGCGGGCCGCGACGCACGGGGAGCGGTGGAGCGACCACGCGCCGGTGACGGTGGTGTACGAGCGGTAGGACGCGGTACGGGTCGCGTCGGCGGGGCCGTGGCGGGTCTGCCCGGCGCCCGGCGGTGCGGGTCGCGTCGGCGGGGTCGTGGCGGCCCCGTCCGCCCCGCCCCGGCGCCGCGGCCGCGCCTACGGCTGCGGCGGGTCCGTCTCGCGGCGCAGCCGCCGGTCCAGGGCCATCGAGAGTTCCGCGTCCACCACCGCGCGGGCCAGCGGGCGCAGTTGGGGTGGTTCGGCCTCCGTGCTGTGGGCGCGCAGGGTCGTGACGAAGAGGTCGGCCAGGGCGTCCGCGTGCTCGCGGACCCGGCGGCCGGAGGCGAGCACCTCGGCGAGCGGGACTCCTTCGCGTACGAGCTCGGCCGACACCTCCAGCAGACGGCGGCTGATGTGGACGATCTCGTCGCCGTCCGTGCCGAGGTAGCCGAGCTCCATGGCCGTCGCCAGGTTCTCCGGCGTCGAGTCGTCCTTGAAGTAGTCCGCCAGCTGCTCGGGTGTGAGCCGGACCGGGGTCTCCTCGGTCGGTTCGCCCAGGCCCAGCACCTCGGCGACATCGCGGCCGCTCTCGAAGGTGCGGGCCAGGTCGGCGATCCCGGTGAGGGTGTGGCCGCGCTCCAGCAGGCCGGCGATGGTGCGCAGCCGGGCCAGATGGTGGTCGTCGTACCAGGCGATGCGGCCCTCGCGCCGCGGCGGCGAGATCAGGCCGCGCTCCCGGTAGAAGCGCAGGGTGCGGACGGGGATCCCGGCCTCCTTGGCCAGCTCCTCCATGCGGTATTCGCGGTGCTCGTGTCCTTCTGCCACCTCCGCACCCTACCGGCCCCCTTCCCGGGCGGGTGGCATGTTGTACCGCCGGTAACTTTCCCTCGCCGGACCCCTACCCATCAGTACGAAGCTCCTCTACTCTCCCAACCATGCCAGTGATTGCTGGCGGAGTTGTGGAACGTACCGCAGGAGGCGGCAGCATGGCCGAGCACGAACATGTACGCGTGGCGGTGATCGGATCCGGGTTCGGAGGCCTGGGGGCCGCCGCCCGGCTGCGCCGCGAGGGCATCACCGACTTCGTGGTCCTGGAACGGGCCGGTTCGGTCGGTGGCGCCTGGCGCGACAACACCTACCCGGGCTGCGCCTGCGACGTACCGTCCCACCTCTACTCGTTCTCCTTCGCGCCCAACCCCGAGTGGCCGCGCACGTTTTCCGGGCAGGAGCACATCCGTGCCTACCTGGAGCACGTCGCGGACACCTTCGGACTCCGGCCGCACATCAGGCTGAACCACGAGGTGAGCCGGGCGCGCTGGGACGGCGATGAGCTGAACTGGGTCATCGAGACCGTGAACGGCGCCACGATCGTCGCCGACGTCGTCGTCTCGGCGACCGGCCCGCTCTCCGACCCGAAGATGCCCGACATACCGGGGCTCGCCGGCTTCCCCGGCAAGGTCTTCCACTCCGCCCGCTGGGACCACGACGCCGACCTCGACGGCAAGCGCGTCGCGATGATCGGCACCGGCGCCTCCGCCATCCAGATCGTGCCGTCCATCCAGCCCCGCGTCGGCAAGCTGACGCTCTTCCAGCGCACCGCGCCCTGGGTCATGCCCCGCATGGACCGGCAGATCAGCGGCGCCGAGCGCTGGCTGCACCGCAAGCTCCCCGTCACCGGCACGGCCCGCCGCGGACTGCTCTGGGGCATAAGGGAGTTGCAGGTCGGCGCCTTCACCAAGCACCCGAACCAGCTGGGCCTGGTCGAGGGGGTGGCGAAGGCCAACATGGCCCGGGCGATCAAGGACCCGGCGCTGCGGGCCAAGCTGACCCCCTCGTACCGCATCGGCTGCAAGCGCATCCTGCTCTCCAGCGCCTACTACCCGGCGCTCGCCCGGCCCAACGTCGACGTGGTCGCCTCCGGTCTCAGCGAGGTGCGCGGCTCCACGGTCGTGGCGTCCGACGGTACGGAGGCCGAGGTCGACGCGATCATCTTCGGCACCGGCTTCCACGTCACCGACGTGCCGATCGCCGACCGGGTGGTGGGCGCGGACGGCATCACGCTCGCCGATGCCTGGAAGGACGGCATGGAGGCGCTGCGCGGCACGAGCGCGGCCGGCTTCCCCAACTGGATGACGATCATCGGCCCCAACACCGGGCTCGGCAACTCCTCCATGATCCTGATCATCGAGGCCCAGCTGAACTACCTGGCCGACTACATGAGGCAGTTGAACGTGCTGGGCGGCCGCGTCGCGCTCGACGCCCGGCCCTCGGCCGTCGGGGCCTGGACCCGCCATGTCCAGGAGCGGATGAAGCGTACGGTCTGGAAGACCGGCGGCTGCGACAGCTGGTACCTGGATGCCAGCGGGCGCAACACCACGTCCTGGCCCGGCACCACCGCCGAGTTCCGCAAGGTGACGCGGAGGGTCGACATCACGGAGTACCAGGTCATACGGGCGAAGGCGGCGCAGGACGCGGAGAAGTCCGTCGCCGTCACCGCTGTCACCGCTGCCACCGCTGTCGCCGAGGAGGTGGCGCGATGAGCCTGCCGCTGCCCGTACGGGAGTTGATGGCCGTCTCCGCCGACGGCTCCCGCGTCCACGTCGAGGTGCACGGCCAGGACGGCGCCCCGGCCGTGGTCCTCGCCCACGGCTGGACCTGCAGCACCCGCTTCTGGGACGCCCAGATCCGGGACCTCGCCGTGGACCACCGCGTCATCGCCTATGACCAGCGCGGCCACGGTGCCTCGCCGTCGGCGGAGCGCGGGGGCTACAGCACCGAGGCGCTGGCCGACGACCTCGAAGCGGTCCTCGCCGCCACCCTCGCGCCGGGGGAGAAGGCCGTGCTGGCCGGTCACTCCATGGGCGGCATGACGATCATGTCCGCCTCGCGCCGGGCCGGGCTGCGCGAGCACGCGGCCGCCGCCCTGCTGTGCAGTACGGGCAGCTCCCGGCTGACCGCGGAGTCCCTCGTCGTGCCGATGCGGCCCGGCGGCGTGCGGACCAGGATGACGCGTGCGATCCTCGGGGCGCGGGCACCGCTGGGACCGGTCACGCCGGTCTCCCGCCGGATCCTCAAGTACGCGACGATGGGAGCGGGTTCGGCCCCGGACCGGGTCGACGCCTGCGCACGGATCGTGCACGGATGCCCACGGGCGGCCCGGGTCGCCTGGGGGCACGTGCTCGCGGACCTCGATCTCGACGAGGGCGTACGGGAGTTGAGGGTCCCCACCGCGGTGATCGCGGGTACGGAGGACCGGCTGACCCCGCCCGTCCACGCCCGGGCGCTCGCGGCGGCGCTGCCCGGCTGTCTCGGTCTCACCGAGCTGGCGGGCATGGGCCACATGACACCGGTCGAGGCGCCGGAGTTCGTCACGGCGAAGATCCGGGAACTGGTGACCGCGTACCTCCCGGTACGGGGGGTCCGCATCGACGACACGGAGGAGGCCGTATGAGCGGCAGCGGAAGGCGCAGTCTCGAAGGACAGGTCGTCGTCGTCACGGGCGCGGCGCGCGGTGTGGGCGAGCTGCTGGCGCGCAAGCTCTCCGCGCGGGGCGCGAAGCTGGCGCTGGTCGGCCTGGAGCCCGACGAGCTGAAGAAGGTCTCCGAGCGGCTGCACGGGGACAGCGACCACTGGCACGCGGACGTCACCGACCACGAGGCGATGGCGCGGGTCGCGCAGGAGGTCAAGGAGCGCTTCGGGAAGGTCGACATAGTCGTCGCCAACGCGGGCGTCGCCTCGGGCGGGCCGTTCGTCGACTCCGACCCCGTGGCCTGGCGGCGGGTGATCGAGGTCAACCTGATCGGCGGCGCGGTGACCGGCCGGGCGTTTCTGCCGGTCCTGATGGAGAGCCGCGGCTACTTCCTCCAGATCGCCTCGCTCGCCGCGCTGACGCCGGCGCCCATGATGACGGCGTACTGCGCCTCCAAGTCGGGCGTCGAGGCGTTCGCGCACAGCCTGCGGGCGGAGGTCGGCTACCGGGGTGTGAAGGTCGGCGTCGGCTACCTCTCCTGGACCGACACCGACATGGTGCGCGGCGCGGACGAGGACGACGTGATGCGGGAGCTGCGCCAGCGGCTGCCGTGGCCGTCCAACCGCACGTACCCGCTGGGCCCGGCCGTCGACCGCATCGTGGCCGGCATCGAGCGGCGCTCCCCGCATGTGTACGCCCAGTGGTGGCTGCGCGGGATGCAGTCCGTGCGCGGCTACCTGCCCTCGCTGATCGGCGTGGTCGGCCAGCGGGAGATGAAGCGCTTCGGCCCCCGGCTGGAGGGGGTCGGCAAGGGACTCGTGGGCGCCGGAGGCGCGGCTGACCAGGACGAACGTGAGTCGCGACGGGCATCGAGCACACAGCGTAAGTGATCGAAATGCGTTGGATGTCCGGTCGTGTAACTCTGGTCGAGGCCCCGACGGGGCCATCCCCACGCACCCCCACATAGGAGTGAACAGCATGGGCATCGCCGACCAGTTCAAGGACAAGGCGCAGGAGCTTGCCGACCAGGGTCAGAAGAAGATGAAGGACGGCAAGGGTCAGGGCCAGCGTCAGGGCCAGGGCCAGCGCCAGGGGCAGGGCCAGGACCGTCGCCAGGAGGCGACCGACCGGGCCCGCCAGGCGTCCGAGCAGGGTCGTGACCGCGCCCAGGGTGCGGCGGACGACATGCGGGAGCGCTTCGACCGTTGATGTCGCGCTTCTGAGCGTCGCGTGCTGAAGGGCGCGCCCGGTTCGTCCGGGCGCGCCCTTTCGCGTCTCGGCGTGCGGTGGGGCCGACCCCCGGTCCGTGCGCGCCGAGGTACCCGACTGACCAGTAGCGACCTGGCAACTCAAGCGCTTTCCCGATCACTTAGGATGCGATCCCCGTCGGCCGGACGCCCGCTCATCGCTGCAGGTGAGCGAATCCCGGCAGACCTCAACGAGGGGGATCAGCGCGTGTCATCCCAATCCGCCCCACCACCGTGGCAGCCGGGGCCGCCCCAGGCGTATCCGCCCCAGCAACCGGCTGCCGCCCCGCCGCAGCCGGGCGGATACTATCCGCCGCCGCAGTACGGCGCCGGTTACGCCCCGCCGCCTCAACCCGGCAACGGGTACGCCCTGCCGCCTCAACCCGGCACGGGGCATCAGCAGATACCCGCCGCGCCCGGTCAATACCCCCAGCAGCACGTGGGGTTCGGCGCACCGCCTCCCGGTGGCCGGCGCCCCGGGCGGGCGGCCAGGGGCTGGGGGGCCGCCCTGATCGTGCTGGGTGTGTTCCCGCTGCTCGCCGGGCTGTTGGTGGTCGGGGTCGCCTTCTCCAACTCCAAGAGCGACGAGTTCAATCAGGAGTTCGCCGCCAAGAGCTGGCACAACCTCAGGTCGGACCAGATCTTTCCGGCGCATCTCGAGGACACCAGCATCATCCAGAAGAACACCGGCTGGACGCGGCAGGGCATCCTCGGCGACGGCTCCTGCGAGAAGAACCTGAAGGGCCCTTTCCGCGAGCAGGCCAAGACGGCGGGCTGCGTCCGGGTCATGGCCGCCACGTACGTGGATGACACGGGCAAGACCGCCGCCACGGTGGCGCTCGTTGTCACCCGCTCGTACAAGGACGCGGAAGCGCTGGCCGGCGAGTTCGAGAGCACCGTCGTGGACCGCAAGGCCAACGACCTGGTGGAGCCGCCCGTCCCGCCGCTCGCCGTGGCCAGGACTCCGGCCGCCGAGTGGCAGGCCTTCGGCGGCGCCGTCAGGGCGGTCGGCCTGAGTACCACCAGCGCGCCCTTCGTCGTGGCCGTCACGGCCGGACCGACGGACCTCAACCGCCACTACGGCAAGCTGCCCGGGGACTGGGAACACGAGGGGCCGCCCGAGGTCAGGGTCTTCCCGAAGATCGCCGACCATCTCGCGGGCATCTACAGCCGCTCGTTCCCGAACGTCATCGAAGGCAAGGAGAAGTCGTGGGGCGCCTGAGCAGGACGAGGCCGCAGCGGCCGGACGGGGCTCCGCGACAGAGCCGTCGGCCGCGCACGCTCCCCACGGCCCTGGCGGGCGGCCTCGCGGTCGCGCTGGTCGCCACCGCGCCGGGCACCGCAGCCGCCGCACCCGGCTGGGAGCAGCAGGCGATGTCGGTACCGGCGGCGCACGCCGTGAGCAAGGGGGGCGGGGTCACGGTCGCCGTCATCGACACCGGCATCCGCACAAGCCATCCGGTGCTCGCGGGCCGTGCCGAGAACGGCCCCGACTTCCTGGACGAGAACGACCAGGACGAGTCCTGGTACGGCAAGCACGGCACGGCCATGGCCTCGAACGTGCTGGACGTCGCGCCGGAGGCGAAGGTCCTGGGGCTGCGTGCCATTCGCGACGACGAGGACCCGAAGTACCAGACCTGGAAGGAGGCCATGCAGAAGGGCCCGGAGAGCGGGGACAACGCGAACTCCCTGCGGAACGCGATCAACTACGCCGTGGAGCAGCACGTCCGCGTCATCTCGATGTCACTCGGCGGCTCCAGCGCGTTCGCGAGCTACGAGAGCAGCGACGCCGACGCGATCCAGTACGCGCTCTCCAAGGGCATCACGGTGATCGCCTCCGCCGGGAACGACGGCGACATGAACGAGGTCGACGAGACCGGTAACGGTGGCGGCGAGAACAACCTCAGCTACCCGGCCGCCTACCCGGGGGTGCTCGCGGTGGCGGCAAGCCAACCGGGCGGCTCACGCGCCACGTTCTCCTCCGTCCACAACTACGTGGACGTCGCGGCGCCCGGCGTGGCCGTCAACAGCGCCGACCATATGGGCAGCGGCCGCGCTCCGGTGAACGGCACCTCGCCCGCCGCCGCGCTGACCGCCGGGGTCGCGGCGCTGCTGCTGTCGAAGTACCCGAAGCTGTCGCCCGCCCAGGTGACGGAGGTTCTCAAGAAGACGGCCTCGCACCCCTCGTCCTATTCGCCGCTCACCGGCTACGGGCAGATCGACGCCGCGGCCGCGCTGCGGGCCGCCGCGAAGGTGAAGGGCACCGGGACGATGGCGGTGGGCACCGCCACCTCCGGCACGCACTTCGGCCCGGGCGACGACGGCACGCCCGCGCGCACCGGGACCGGCATGGACAAGGGCTACCTGGGCCTGGCGGCGGGGCTCGGCGCGACGGGGCTGCTGGCGATGGCCGGCGGAATCCTGCTGCTGAGACGGGCACGCAGGAGCGGCCGGGCCGCGGCCGTGCCCGCCATGCCGCCGGCGTACTGACAGGACGGGCGGCCCGGTCCGCTTCGGGGCTGGGCCGCCCGGCCCCGAGCACCGGGCCCCAACGCCCGCCTGTTGAGAGGCACATGAGCGCGCCTGACACGATGCAGGCATGACGCAAGACATACAGGCCCGCGGTGAGGCGCTCGTCGCCGCCGCCCATGCCGGTGACAGCGAGGGCGCGCGACGGGGTACGGACTTCTTCGTGTTCGGGAAGCACATCGACGAAGGCATCCCGTACTGGGAACGGGCAGCGGCGGCGGGGGACGCCTTCTCGCACTACACCCTGGCCCGGTACCGGAAGGTCCGCGGCGACCGGCCGGCGGCGGACGCGCTCTACCGGGCCGTCGCCGAGCGGCACCCGGGCTGTGCGTACGGGCTCGGCGTGCTGCTGAGGGAGGACGGGGACCCGGAGGCCGCCGAGTGGCTCCGGCGGGGCTGGGAGGACGGGCGGAACCTGGACTGCAAGATCGAGCTCGGCAAGCTGATGGCGGCCGAGGGCCGGGTCGAGGAAGCGTCCGCGTTCCTGATGAGCGACACCGGGCTGGGCGACATCGCGGTCTTCCGCTGGTCCCAGCTCTTCGACTCGTTCAAGGCGGCGTTCGACGCCACGGCCACGGGCCTCGAAGCGGCCGAGGCCGACGAGGACGGGGAGGCCGCCGTGACGGCGGTCAAGCAGCTCTTCGCACTCGACAAGCACTTCGCGGACTACCCGGGACTGACCACCGAAGCCGACGCGCTCTACCGCCGGGCCTCCGCGCTCAGCGCCCGGGCGGGCCTGTACTACGCGATGTTCCTCACCGAGACCGGCGGCGAGGAGTCCTGGCCCCGGGCCCGCGACCTGCTGCTCCGGGCGCACGAGGACGGGTGCGACCAGGCGGCGGCGGCGCTCGGGATCGAGCACGAGCGGCGCGGCGAGCTGGAGGAGGCCGAGCGCGCCTACCTGCTCGCCGTCGACGCGGGCGAGGAACCGCCCAAGTGGAACCTCGCGATGCTGTGCAAGCGCCTGGCCCGGTACGACGAGGCCGAGGCCTGGTTCGCGGAGTTCGGCGACGACGACAAGGACGCCCTCCAGCAGCTCGCCCGGATCACCGCGCTCCGCGAGGGCGGTGCCGCCACCTCCGGCGAGGTGGACTTCCGCCTCCTGCCGGGGCTGCGCGAGCGGGCCGAGGCCGGGGACGCGCGGGCCGGGTACGAGTACGCGGCGATGCTCAACGACTGGCGCGGCAAGAACGCCCGCTACCTGCTGCCCTGGATGGAGCCCGCCGCCGAGGCGGGGGACGCCGAAGCGGCGTACGACGTGGCGGAGCTCTACGCGGACCTGCGCCGTTTCCCGCTGCGCGACGCGTGGCACCGCAGGGCCGCCGAGGGCGGGGACCACCACTCCTGCCACTACATGGGCTGGCTCTCCGAGCACCACCGCGACTACCAGGAGGCCGAGCGCTGGTACATGCGCGCGGCCGACGGCGGACTCCTGCTGGACTCCATGCTCGCGGGCAAGCTGAAGGCCCAGCGGGGCGCGTACACCGAGGCGGAGCCGTTCCTGCGTACCGCCTGGGAGGAGGGCGAAGGCTCCGCCTACTGGACGGAGGCCGCCGGCTACTACGGCCTCGTCCTGCACCGGCTCGGCCGCTCCGAGGAGGCGGTCGAACCGCTTGAGGAGGCCGTGGACCGGTGGGAGGAGGACGTGAGGTCCCGCTACGACCGCGACGACCTCGACCTCCTGTCCCGCATGGTCCGCCCGGAGAAGGTGCTGGAGGAGGTGGAGGCGGCCCTGTCGGCCTGACCTCCAGGTGGATGACGGCCCCGGTCCGACGGCACAGGGCCGGGGCGTCGCCGACGTCAGGGCGCCTTGACGGAAGCGATGAAGGGTGCCCAGGCCGTCGCGTGCACGAGGATCACGGGGCCGTGGGGGCGCTTGGAGTCGCGTACGGGGACGAGGCCGGGGTGGCCTTCGGCTACCTCTAGGCAGTTGCCGCCATCGCCGTTGCTGTAGCTGCTCTTGTGCCAGGTCGTAGCGCTGAGGTCAAGATCGGTGCTGGCCATGCCGGTACTCCTCAGCCGCTCTTTCGATCAGGGTGAGGGACGCCTCCGGCGGCAATGCGGCGGCCCTCAGGCGATCGTAGGCCTTGCGGTACCGCATCACGAGGACTGGATCATCGATGGTCTGGCCGTGATAGGGGCCCTCGGTGTAGAGCAGCGGTGGCTCGTCGTCAAAGTCCATGAGGAAGAGCGGCAGTTCGGTGAAGGCGCGGGTCGGTCCGTTCCACGGGAGGATCTGCGCAACGATGCGGCGGCGCCTTACCAGGGCGGCGATGTGGTCCAGTTGCTCGGCCATTTCCACAGGCGGGACGATGGAATGGTGCACCAGCGACTCGTGCAGGATCACCCAGTACTCGGGCCGCTTGGGGTCGTTGAAGAGCCTGGCTCGTCCCAGGCGGCCGTCGATCTTGGCTTCGACTTCCTCGGGTGTGTCCAATGAGTGCGCGGAGTCGATCAGGGCATGGGCGTACGCCCTGGTCTGAAGCAGTCCTGGGATCAGGGTGCCGGACCATTCCCCGATGGACCGGGCCCTCGCCTCGGCCTCCGTGATTTCAGCGAAGTACGCAGCGTGAGCACCCTGTCTGGCCTTCCGTACGTCTTCACAACGCCGCTGGAAGAACCCGTCCGTCCCCAGGACCCGGTCCACATGCTGCGCCAGTTCCATCGGCATCCGCCGATGCCCGTGCTCGATCTCGCTCAGGTACGTGATGCCGAAGAAGCTGCCGTCCGCCAGCTTCTCCAGGGTCAGGCCCGCTTCCTCCCGCTTGAAGCGCAACTCCTTCCCGTAGAACTGCGGGACTCCCGCCGATCCGTCGATCTCCTTGCGTGTGGCCACTGCGCCGACCGCCTTTCACGCTGTGCTCTGTGGAGCGGGAATCCCTTTCACCGTAGAGGTCCGTACGGCAGCGTGTGAGGCGTCCGTCACAGACAGCAACGAAAGGCGTACGCCCCTCATGGACGACTGGCAGCACGAGACGTACGACATCGGCGCGGACATCGACGCCCTGCGCGCCGCGCTCACCGCACACGGCATCACCCTGCCCTCCCTCGGCGTCGATCCCCTGACCCTCGCGGCCCGCACCACCCGCCCGCCGCTGATCGCGCTCGGCAACTGCAACGCGGCCACCGCACGCAAGCTGGCCGAGGCGCTGCGCCCGGTGGACGGAGGATGAGCGCGCTGCCGTTCGCGGTGGAACTGCTCGCCGTGCCGAAGGCGGTGCCGGAGGTACGACAAATACTGCGGGCCTGTTTCGTGGGTGCGGACACGGACGATCTGGCGCTCTGCGTTGCTGAGTTGCTGACGAACGTCATCGTGCATCTCGGCGAAGGGACCCCTGTCACGCTGCGCGTCAGCGGCACGCACACCGGCCGGATCCGAGCCGAGCTCAGCGATCCGACGCCTGGCGTCTGGCCGGCGCTCCGGTCGGCCGACGCCGCTGACGAGTCCGGGCGCGGGCTCCTGCTCATGGACGCGCTGGCGTTGCGATGGGGCGTGGAGCCGGGCCCGTACGGGAAAACGGTCTGGTGCGAGCTGCGGGCGCCGGGCCACCCATGTCCCGCCCAGGGCAGCGGGCCTCGCGGCACGCGGGTTCGAGGCCTCGCTGGTGGCGGTCGGACCTGATGCAGGCACCTGGGAGCACCCATATGCTGGCCGTGTACCGGCTGCCGGGCTCACGCGTGACGAGCGGGCGGGCGCCGATACGTCGAGCGGACGACCGTGCTCGCCGGAGCGACCACCTCGCTGGACGAGCCGTTCCCCGTGGAGATCGACCCGGCCGGCCTCACGCGGCAGTAGCCGCCCGTTCCGTCGCGGCGGCAGTGGCGTCGGCCAGAGGCGGTCAGGCGCCCGAGTCAACCGGTGGAGACCCTCCTCAGCGCAGCCTCAGCGTTTCGCGCAGCCGCTTCACCTGGGCCTGGATGTCGCGCTCGATGCCGGGCTCCTCGGTGGGCACCGGGCCGGCGTCGGAGGCCTGGGCGGGTTCGCGGCAGGGGCCGCACAAGCCGTCTCGGAATGCCCCGGCCCTGCCGGGCGCGCCGCAGTCGGTGCACTCGACCATGAGCCGGGGTGCGGAGCTGCCCGGCGCGGCCGGTTGTGGTGCAGCGGGTCGCTGGGGCGGGAGCTTGGTGATGAGGCGCTTCCTGACGAAGCCGCGCGGGGAGTCCACGGCCGGGGGCAGCCCGGCGGTGAGGGTGTGGACGAGGTAGTCGGCGTCCGCGCCGCGTGCGAACCACTCGGCGGCCAGCTCCTCCAGTTCCCGGCAGTCGTCCTCGGAGAGCCCCAGGCGTGTATCGGCGGGGCCCAGGCGGGTCAGGGCGAGGTAGGCGGGTGAGGCGGGTGACGCGTCCGTCGGGGCGGTGCGCTGTTGCGGTACGACCGGGGTGGGCAGGGGCTCCTCGGCGGCGGGCGCGGGCTCGGCCGGGACCCACGGCGGTGCGGGTGTGGGCGAGGAGGCCACCGGTTGCGGCAGGCGGTGGGTTGCTTCGGCGGCGAGGAAAGTGGCCCACCACTCGTTGTCGCGGGCCGTCCGCGACCAGAAGGTACGGGTGACCCAGCGGAGGTTGTCGCCGTCGCCGACCGCGCACCGCGCCTGGCGCAGGTGACCGGCCACGCCCAGGGCGCGCAGCGCGCTGCCGACGGCCATCTGCCCCTACAGGGGTTGGGACTTGGCGAGCGACTTGATGTTCATCGCCGCGCCCTCGGGGAGCCGGTCGACGAATCCGGCGATGTACCGCTCGCGCTCCGGCAGAAGCGCGAAGTCGTCCGTGCGGGGCGGGCGCTGGTCCGGGACGGAACGCTTGCCGTAGCCGGGGCTGGCCTTCGGGCACGCGGCCGCGGCCGGAACTGCGGGCGTCGGCAGGGCGGAGCTAAGGTTCGGGGTAGCCACGAGATCGTGTTTCCTTTGGTGTCGATCTTGGGTGAGACCCCGGCCGGTGCGTTCAACACCGCGTCGGGGTCGCTACGTCGGGGGCACCGTAAGCACTTGTGACGCTCTGCGGCAAGTCGGTCACAAACGGTCAGATCTGCTCGCCGTTACGGGTCAGGGGGGTAGGGAGGGTTTCCCCAACCTCCTTCTTCTACCTACCGGTTGTCAGGCATCGCTCGAATCTCGGGACTCGGAACCCGACGCTCGGATCCCGGGGTTCGAGACTCGGGCACAGCCCCCGTCGGATCCCCACGAACGAGTGAACAGGGCCCTTCGAAGCTCGAAGCCCGGGGCTCGAAGCCCGAGTCCCGAAGGTCGAATCTCGGGTCTCGGGTCTCGGACCGTGCAGCGCCGCGCCGTCCCTACCGCGGCGGCAGCGGCGGCCGCCTCCTGTCCGGGGCCGTGTCGTACGTCGGAGGCGTCGCCGGAGGGTGCGCGGCCAGCAGGTCCAGGGCGACCCTGACTCCGTCGTCCAGTACCGCATGGCGGCCCTCCGCCCAGTCGAGGGGGGTGCGCAGGGCCTCCAGGTCCGGTTCGACGCCGTGGTTCTCGACCGACCAGCCGTACGTGTCGAACCAGGCCGCGTTCATCGGCACCGTGATCACCGTGCCGTCGCCCAGGCGGTGACGGCCGGTCATGCCGACGACCCCGCCCCAGGTGCGCTGGCCCACCACCGGGCCGAGCTTCAGGAGGCGGAACGCGGCGGTGATCATGTCGCCGTCGGAGGACGTCGCCTCGTCGGCCAGGGCGACGACCGGGCCGCGGGGGGCGTTGGAGGCGTACGACACCGGCTGGGCGTCGCGGGTGAGGTCCCAGCCGAGGATCGTGCGGGTGAGCTTCTCGACGACCAGTTCGCTGATGTGGCCGCCCGCGTTGCCGCGTACGTCGACGATCAGGGCCGGGCGGGAGACCTCCAGGCGCAGGTCGCGGTTGAACTGGGCCCAGCCCGAGCCGCCCATGTCGGGGATGTGGAGGTAGCCGCAGCGGCCGCCGCTCAGGTCGCGGACGACCTCGCGGCGTTTGGCGACCCAGTCCTGGTAGCGCAGCGGGCGTTCGTCCACGAGCGGGACGATCGCGACGCGGCGGGAGCGGCCCGCGCCCTCGGCCGGGCGGAAGGTCAGCTCTACCGTGGTGCCGCCCGCCGCGGAGAGGAGGGGGTAGGGGCCGGTGACCGGGTCGACCGGGCGGCCGTCGACATGGGTGAGGACCGCGCCCTCGCGGATGCCCGTACCGGCCAGCGGGGAGCGGGCCTTGGAGTCCGAGGAGTCGCCGGGAAGGATGCGCGAGAGGGTCCAGTCGCCGTCACGGCACACGAAGTTGGCGCCGAGCAGGCCGATCGCGCGCTGGTAGTGCGGCGGGCCCTCGTTGCGGCGGGCGGGGGAGACGTAGGCGTGGGACGTGCCCAGTTCGCCGAGGACTTCGCGGAGCAGGTCGGCGAACTCGTCCGGGGTGGCCACTCGTTCGACGAGCGGGCGGTACTGGTCGAGGATGGCCGGCCAGTCGATGCCGCACATGTCCGGCTCCCAGAAGTAGGAGCGGATGAGGCGGCCCGCCTCGTCGTACGCTCCCCGCCACTCCGCGGGCGGGTCGGCCTCGTGCAGGATGCGGCGCAGGTCGAGGTAGACCGTGGAGTCGTTGTCGCCGGGCTCCGTTGCGGGGACGGCGCGCAGTTCGCCGTCGTCCATGACGACGAGGCGGGAGGCGTCGCCGCTCACGGCGAACCAGTCCAGGTGGTCGACCAGTTCGGTCTTCTTCGCCTTGGTGATGTTGAAGTACTCCAGGGTCGGCCGCCCCGACATGTCCGCCGGGTTGGCGAACGTCTCGCCGAGCGCTCCGGAGATCGGCCAGCGCAGCCAGACGAGCCCGCCGCCGCTGACCGGGTACAGCGCCGAGTACTTGGAGGCGGAGACCGGGAACGGCGTCACCCGGCTCTCCAGGCCCTCGAACTCGACGGTGACCGTGGAGCCCTCGGCCGCCTCCGCCTCGTCGGAGTCCCCCGGGTCCAGGCCGCCCGCGGCCGGCCGGCCGTCGGGGGAGAGGGCGAAGGGGGACGGGGTCGCCGAGGAGAGCGGGACGAGATAGGGGCGGCAGCCGAGCGGGAAGGAGAGGTCGCCGGTGTGCACGTCGTAGACCGGGTCGAAGCCGCGCCAGGAGAGGAAGGCGAGATAGCGGCCGTCGCCCGTGAAGACGGGGTTCTCGTCCTCGAAGCGGCCGTTGGTGACGTCGACGATCGCCGGGGCGCCGGGGCCCTGGATGCGGGCGAGCTTGATCTTGCGCAGCGAGCGGCCGATGCCGGGGTGCGACCAGGTCAGCCAGGCACCGTCCGGGGAGAAGGCCAGATCGCGGACCGGGCCGTTGACGGAGCGGATGAGTTCGGTGGGCTCGCCGCTCGACGTCTCCTCGTCGGTGTCCAGGAGAAGCAGCCTGCCGTCGTGCGAGGCGATGGCGAGCCGTTCGCCGTCCGGGTCGGCGATCAGCTCCTGGACCCGGCCGAGCAGGCCCGAGGCGAGCCGGCGCGGGGCGCGGTCGCCGCTGGCGCGCGGCAGGGAGGCGATCTCGATCGCGTCCTCGCCCTCCGCGTCGGTGACGTACGCGACCTGACCACCGCTGCCCAGCATCTCCGGCAGCCGGACGCGGACGCCGGGGGTGTCGGCGATGGTGCGGGCGGGGCCGTCGCGGTGGGTGAGCCAGTAGAGGCTGCCGCGTACCGCGACGGCGCTGGCGCGGCCGGTCTCGTCCACGGAGAGCGAGTCGATGTTGCTGGCGGCCGGTACCTGGTAGGTCCGGCGTCCGGCGCGCGGGCCGCCGAGCCGGACCGCCAGCTTGCGGGGCACGGCGTCGGGCGACTGGAGGTCGTCGACCAGCCACACCTCGCCCGCGCACTGGTAGACGACCCGCCGCCCGTCGCTGGAGGCGTGCCGGGCGTAGAACGCGTCGTGGTCCGTGTGGCGGCGCAGGCCGGTGCCGTCGGGGAGGCAGGAGTACAGGTTGCCGACGCCCTCGTGGTCGGAGAGGAACGCGATGCGGCCGCCGACGAACATCGGGGAGTCGAGGTGCCCGCCAATGTCCGGGAGCAGCCGCTCGCCGTGCAGCCACAGGCGGCCGGTCGCACCGCCCCGGTACCGCTTCCAGGCGGCCGGCTCGTGCGGCGGCTTCCCGGTGAGCAGCAGGGTGCGGCGCTCGCCGTCGATGTCCGCGACGGCGATGTCGGAGACCGGGCCCCAGGGCAGCCTGCCCCCGGGGCTGCCGTCCGTGGGCACGCTGTAGGCCCAGGAGAAGTACGAGAACGGCTGCCGGTGCGAGGACACGGCGAGGATCTGGGCGCTGTCGCCGGGGTCGGGCGTCCAGCCGCAGACCCGGGCGTCCGTCGAGCCCCAGTAGGTGAGCCGGCGGGCCGGCCCGCCGGCGACGGGGGCGATGTGGATCTCGGGGTCCAGGCTGCGCCAGGTCGTGTAGGCGATCCGCGTCCCGTCGGGTGAGAAGCGCGGATGGCTCACTCTGGTGCGGTCGACGGTCACCCGCCAGGCGCGCCCGGGCACCTCGCCCTCGGGGACGAGGGGGGCCACCCAGAGATCGTCCTCCGCGGCGAAGCAGAGCAGATCCTCGTGGAGGTGCGGGAACCGGAGATACGAGACGTCGTCACTCACCCCCCAATGCTTTCCGTGTGAGGGGGGTGCGGCAACTTGTGGTGCGGAACACAAGCGAAACGTTCTCGTTTCGCTCGGTGGGCGAGGTACGGTCCAGGTGTACGAAACAGTTTCGTTCGATGGACTGACGTACCGACGGACCGGGCTCACGGGAACAGGAGGTCGACACATGGCACGCACACGGCTCACGCCCGAGCGTGAGAGCGAGCTGTACGCCGCCGTGCTCGACCTGCTCCGCGAGGTCGGCTACGACGCCCTGACGATGGACGCCGTCGCCGCACGCACCAGGTCCAGCAAGGCCACCCTCTACCGCCAGTGGGGGAGCAAGCCGACCCTCGTCGTCACAGCTCTGCGGCACAACAAGCCCGTTTCCCTCGGCGACGTCGACACCGGCTCGCTGCGCGGTGACTTCCATGCCGTCCTGAGCCGGAGCGACGACTGCCAGATGGAGAAGGACTCCGCGCTGATGCGGGGCCTGAGCCATGCCGTCCACGAGAATCCCGATCTGCACCAGGCCCTGCGTGAACTGCTGATCGAGCCGGAGTTGACCGGACTCGAAACGCTGTTGCGCCGAGCCGTGGACCGGGGAGAGCTGCGTCCGGACAACCCGGCGCTGAAGTACGTGTCCCACATGATGATCGGCGCCTTCGTGGCCCGCGAACTGGTCGAGGACTGTGCCGTCGACCAGGCGTTCCTCCTCGACTACGTCGACTCCGCGATTCTCCCCGCTCTCGGAGTCTGACCCCGTCCCTGCTCCACCGTGCACGGCCCCCTCCCCAAGCCCCACCTGACACGCCGCTCTCGTCGTCGGGCTGGTTCCTCACGCCCTTTTCCACTCAACGACCTGACCGGGAGTACGCCTCCGTGGCCACATTCCTCTACAAGCTCGGACGGCTCGCCTTCCGGCGCCGCCGCTATGTCGCCCTGATCTGGGTGGCACTGCTGGCACTCGCCGGATTCGGCGCGGCCTCCGCGTCCACCGCCACCTCCAGCTCCTTCTCGATCCCGGGTACGGAGGCCCAGAAGGCCTTCGACCTGCTGGAACAGCGATTCCCCGCGTCCAGCGCCGACGGCGCGACCGCGCGCATCGTCTTCAAGGCCCCCGACGGCGAGAAGATGACGGACCCGGCCAACAAGGCCGACGTCAACAAGCTCACCGGTCAGCTGAAGGCCGGTTCGGACCAGATCGCCTCGGTCGTCGACCCGTACGCCGGAAAGGCCGTCTCCAAGGACGGTTCGACCGCGTATGTCTCGGTGACGTACAAGGTCAACTCGATGGAGCTGACCGACGAGACCCGGGACTCCCTGGAGGCGGCGGGCGAATCGGCGCAGAAGAGCGGGATGACCGTGGAGATCGGCGGTGACGCGCTCCAGGTGATGCCGGAGACCGGTGCCACCGAGGTCATCGGGATCGCGCTGGCCGCGGTGGTGCTCGTCATCACCTTCGGCTCGCTCATCGCCGCAGGTCTGCCGCTGCTCACCGCCCTGATCGGGGTCGGGATCGGCGTCTCGTCGATCACCGCGCTGGCCAATGTGCTGGACCTGGGTTCGACCACCTCGACCCTCGCGATGATGATCGGCCTCGCGGTCGGCATCGACTACGCGCTCTTCATCGTCTCCCGCTACCGCGCCGAACTGGCCGAGGGCCGGGAGCGCGAGGAGGCGGCGGGCCGTGCGGTCGGCACGGCCGGTTCCGCGGTCGTCTTCGCCGGGCTCACCGTCGTCATCGCCCTGGTCGGCCTCGCGGTCGTCAACATCCCGATGCTGTCGAAGATGGGCTTCGCCGCGGCCGGCACGGTCGCCATCGCCGTCCTCATCGCCCTCACCCTCGTCCCGGCCATGCTGGGCTTCGTGGGCAAGCGGGTCATGGGACGCAAGGCGCGCAAGGCCGCCGAGGCCGAGAACAAGCCCGACGCCAAGCCGAACATGGGTACCCGCTGGGCGCGGTTCGTGCTGCGCAAGCCCGTCTGGGTGCTGCTCGTCGGCGTCATCGGCCTGGGCACCATCGCCGTACCGGCCGCCTCGCTGGAGATGGGTCTGCCGGACGACGGTTCCCAGCCCACCAGCACCACCCAGCGCCGCGCCTACGACCTGCTGTCCGAGGGCTTCGGTCCCGGCTTCAACGGCCCGCTGCTGGTCGTCGTCGACACGGCGGACAGCTCCGACGGCAAGACCGCGGCGAAGCAGGTCGGCGACGAGATCTCCGGCATGAAGGGTGTCGTCGCCGTCACCCCGGCCACCTTCAACAAGGCCGGCGACGCGGCGATGATCACCGTCGTCCCGGAGGACCGCCCGAGCTCCGTCGAGACGGAGAACGTGGTCCACGCGATCCGCGACGCGGGCAAGGACATAAAGTCCGACACCGGCGCCGAGGTCCTGGTCACCGGTGCCACCGCGATGAACATCGACTTCTCGCAGAAGATGAACGACGCGCTGCTGCCGTACCTGGCGCTCGTCGTCGGCCTCGCCTTCCTGCTGCTCATGGTGGTCTTCCGGTCGATCCTGGTGCCGCTGAAGGCGGCGCTCGGCTTCCTGCTCTCGGTCGTCGCGGCCCTGGGCGCGGTCGTCGCGGTCTTCCAGTGGGGCTGGCTCGGCTCGCTCTTCGGAGTGGAGCAGACCGGTCCGATCATGTCGATGATGCCGATCTTCATGGTGGGCGTGGTCTTCGGTCTCGCGATGGACTACGAGGTCTTCCTCGTCACCCGGATGCGCGAGGCGTACGTCCACGGCGAGAAGCCCGGACAGGCCATCGTCACCGGCTTCAACCACGGGGCCCGGGTCGTCACGGCCGCGGCCGTGATCATGATGGCCGTCTTCTCCGGATTCATCGGCTCCAGCGAGTCGATGATCAAGATGATCGGCTTCTCGCTCGCCATCGCCGTCTTCTTCGACGCGTTCGTCGTCCGCATGGCCATCGTGCCCGCGGTCCTCGCGCTGCTCGGGAAGCGTGCCTGGTGGCTGCCGCGCTGGCTGGACCGGGCGCTGCCCAACGTCGACGTCGAGGGCGAGGGGCTGCGCAAGGAGCTCACCGGCCCCGCCGCGGACGACGCCGGCCCGGACGCCGGCGAGCGTGAGCTGACCCGGGTCTGACCGGCCGGTGAGCAGCCCCAGGGCTGCTCGACGAGCCGCTGACCTCCGGGGCCGCGTCTGAGCGGAGCGCGGCCCCGGAAAGCACCGGTTACCTGTGGGGACGGGGGACCGGGGCGACGAGAGCCCCCGTGCGCATGCGCACGGGGGCTCTCGTCTTGTCGTCGCCGGTCAGGCGGGCGCGGCCTCCGGCTTGGAGTCGGCCACCGTCCGGCTGTGGGTGCGCCGCAGGAAACGGATCAGGGGGGCGCAGTCGAACTGCACCACCTCGACGCCGTCCGCGGTATGGCGCTCGACGACCAGCTGGACCCGGCCGCACGGCCAGATCCGGAGGCCGTCCTGCTCGACGGGGGCGCGCATCCCGCGCTCCAGCAGATCGCGCGGGACGGCCCACTGCGTGCCGCCGGGGAAGGCGGCCTGGATCGTGTCGGGGGCGGCGGCGGTGTCGTAACGCAGCTCGACGTGCACCACGGGCAGATCGCGGGCGTCGGTGACGAGCCGGGCTCGGGCATGTTCTTTGATCACGGGGGACATGGGCCGGCTCCTCCTGTGTATGCGTCTTCGTCATCTAATGTCCCATATTTTCGCAAAAGAGCATGATGGGAAGTCGTGTCAGTTGTGACGACCCCGCTCTTGCGAACCGTTCGCAACAAGGCTCTATCATTGAGAGGTTCACGACCCCGCGCAGCAACGCAGGAACGCAGGAAGCGGAGCCTCCCCCATGCATGTACCCGACGGATTCATCAACGCCCCCGTGTCCGCCGTCGCCGGAGTCGTGGCCGCCGGCGCCGTGGCCGTCAGCCTGAAGGGTGCCCGGCGCGAGCTGAACGAGCGCACCGCGCCGCTGGCCGGGCTGGTCGCCGCCTTCATCTTCGCCGTGCAGATGCTGAACTTCCCCGTCGCGGCCGGCACCAGCGGGCACCTGCTCGGCGGGGCGCTCGCCGCGATCCTGGTCGGGCCGTACACCGGAGTGCTCTGCATATCCGTCGTCCTGCTGATGCAGGGCATCCTCTTCGCCGACGGCGGGCTCACCGCGCTCGGCGTGAACATCCTCGACATGGGCGTCGTGACCACCGTCGTCGCGTACGCGCTGTTCCGCGGCCTCGTCGGCGTGCTGCCGCGCACCCGCCGCTCCATGACCGCCGCGTCCTTCGTCGCCGCGCTGGTCTCCGTACCGGCCGCGGCCGCGGCCTTCACCCTGCTGTACTGGATCGGCGGAACCACCGACATCCCGATCGGCAAGGTCTTCACGGCGATGGTCGGGGTCCATGTCCTGATCGGCCTCGGCGAGGCCGCGATCACCGCGCTGACCGTCGGCGCCGTCATCGCCGTGCGCCCCGACCTGGTCCACGGCGCCCGCGGCCTCACTGCCCCGCTCAAGCTCCGTATCGACGGCGAACTCGTCGACGCGCCCGTGGCCGCGCCCACGCCCGCCCCCGCCCACCGCTCCACCAAGGGCCTGTGGGCCACCGGACTGGTCACCGCCCTCGTCCTCGCCGGCTTCGTCTCCTTCTACGCCTCGGCGAACCCGGACGGCCTGGAGAAGGTCGCCACCGACCAGGGCATCGACAAGGAGGCCAAGGACCACGCGACCAAGGACTCGCCGCTCGCCGACTACGGCGTCAAGGACGTCTCCGACGCCCGGCTCTCCGGCGGACTGGCCGGCATCATCGGCGTCGGGGCCACCCTCGTCGTCGGCAGCGGCGCGTTCTACGTGGTCAGCCGTCGCCGCCGTACGAACGACGAGCCCGCGGGCAGCGACACCCGTACCGGCGAGAAGGTCTGATGGGCGCCGGGCACGCCCACAAGCTCTACCGGCACGGTCACTCGCCGGTCCACGACCTGCCGCCGCACTGCAAGCTCGCCGCGGTCTTCGCCTTCGTCGTGGTCGTCGTCACGACCCCGCGCGAGGCGGTGTGGGCCTTCGGGCTCTACGCGCTGCTGATCGCGGGCGCCACCGCCGTGGCCCGCGTCCCGGCCGGCTTCCTCCTCAAGCGGCTGCTGATCGAGGTGCCGTTCGTCGCGTTCGCCCTGCTCATGCCGTTCGTCGTCCCCGGCGAGCAGACGCAGGTCCTCGGGCTCTCCGTCAGCGTCCCCGGGCTCTGGGGCGCCTGGAACGTCCTCGCCAAGGGAACCCTCGGCGTCGCCGCCTCCGTGCTCCTGGCCTCCACCACCGAACTGCGCTCCCTGCTGCTCGGCCTCCAGCGCCTGCGGCTGCCGCCGCTGCTCGTCCAGATCGCCTCCTTCATGATCCGGTACGGCG
Source organism: Streptomyces sp. NPDC091416 (assembly GCF_044756845.1). Taxonomy (NCBI): domain Bacteria; kingdom Bacillati; phylum Actinomycetota; class Actinomycetes; order Kitasatosporales; family Streptomycetaceae; genus Streptomyces; species Streptomyces sp. NPDC091416. Next base: position 222,715 of record NZ_JBIVTU010000012.1, on the reverse strand, counting down.
ATGTGATCACCGACGAGATGCGCCGGATGTCCATCGCCCGCCGCTCCCGCGGATTCGAGGCGCGCGGCATACGGCAGTGGGGTGTCCTCGGAAAGTCGGCGGGCGCCCTGTTCATCAGGTCGTACGAGCGCGGCGAGCGCGTCCACCTCGCGATGGTCAGCCGCGGCTACACCGGCTCCATGCCCGTCATCGACGAGGTGACGGCCTCGCGCACCCAGTGGGCGTACGCCGCGGCACTCCCCGTGCTCGCCCTCGTCGTGTGTCTGCTGGGATGGACCGTATGAGCCAGCCCCCCGCCACACCCGTACCGCCGCCCTCCCTGGAGGTCAGCGGTCTCGCCTACGCCTACCCCGACGGCCACCAGGCGCTCTTCGGCGTCGACCTGACCGTCGCCCGCGGCGAGCGCGTCGCCCTGCTCGGACCGAACGGCGCCGGCAAGACCACCCTCGTCCTCCACCTCAACGGCATCCTGGAAGCCGGCGCCGGAACCGTCCGCGTCGCCGGACTCCCCGTGGAGAAGCGCAACCTCGCCGAGATCCGCCGCCGCGTCGGCATCGTCTTCCAGGACCCCGACGACCAGCTCTTCATGCCCACCGTCCGCGAGGACGTCGCCTTCGGACCGGCCTCCGGCGGGCTGCGCGGCGCGGAGCTGGAGGAACGCGTCACCGAAGCCCTGAAGCAGGTCGGCATGGAGGAGTACGCGAGCCGGCCGCCGCACCACCTCTCCTTCGGCCAGCGCCGCCGCGTCGCCGTCGCCACGGTCCTCGCGATGCGGCCGGAGATCCTCGTCCTGGACGAACCCTCCTCCAACCTGGACCCGGCCTCCCGCCGCGAACTCGCCGACATCCTGCGGTCCTTGGACGTCACCGTGCTGATGGTGACGCACGACCTGCCGTACGCCCTGGAGCTCTGCGGCCGGGCGGTCATCCTCAGCGACGGGGTCATCGCCGCCGACGACCGCACCCAGGACCTCCTGTGCGACGAGGAACTGATGCGCGCGCACCGGCTGGAGCTTCCTTTCGGGTTCGACCCGCGATCGGTGACGGTTCGGGTTCCGTGACGGTTGGCGGTCCGTGACGGTTCGCGTTCCATGGCGACTCGCGTTCCGTGACGGTTCTCGTTCCGTGACGGTGAACATGAGGTGACCCGCCCCACCCGCGACCTGCGGCGCAATGCACCATGGGGACATGAGCGGGAGCGCAGGAGCAGGCGTGGACGTACGGGGCACGGCAGCGCCCGGATTCGAACCGGTCCGGGATGCTTTCATCCGTAACTTCGAACAGCGTGGCGACCGCGGGGCAGCGGTCACCGTCTACCGGCACGGGCAGAAGGTCGTCGACCTGTGGGCCGGCACCAGAGATGTCGACGGAGCCGAACCATGGGCCGTCGACACCGTGCAGGTGGTCCGCTCGGCCGGCAAGGGCATCGCCGCCGCCGTCCCGCTGCTGCTGCACCAGCGCGGCCAGATCGACCTGCACGCCCCGGTCGGCACGTACTGGCCGGAGTTCAAGGCGAACGGCAAGGAACGCGTCCTCGTCCGCCACCTCCTCGCCCATCGGGCCGGAATCCCGGCCCTGGACCACCCCCTGACGCCGGACCAGGCGGCCGACGGGGTGAGCGGGCCGCGCGCGGTCGCCGCACAGCGCCCCGAGTGGGAGCCCGGCGCCGACCACGGCTACCACGCGCAGACCTACAGCTGGCTCGTCGGTGAACTGGTGCGGCGTGTCACCGGCCGGACCGTCGGCCGCTGGGTCGCCGAGGAGATCGCCCGCCCGCTCGGCCTGGACTTCTGGTTCGGGATCCCGGCGGACGAGGCACACCGGGTGGGCCGGATCGGCCCGGTCGAACCGCCCGCCGGCGACGGCACGGGCGCGCTGCGGATACGCCCCAAGCGCTCGGTCGTCGACGCCTACCGGGACCCGGACTCGCTGACCCGCCGGGCGTTCGGTGCCATCGACCCGTTCCCCGACGAGAACGACCCCGGCTACCGGGCCGCCGAACTCCCCGCGTCCAACGGCATCGCCACCGCCCGCGGCCTGGCCCGCTGCTACGCCGCGATGATCGGCCCGGTCGACGGCCACCGGCTGTTCGCCCCCGCCACCCTCACCCTGGCCCGCACCGAGGAGTCGGCGGGCCCGGACCGGGTCCTGGTCGTGGGCACCCGCTTCGGTCTCGGCTACATGCTGCACGGACCGGCGGCCCCGCTGCTCGCCCCGGGCTCCTTCGGCCACCCCGGGCGGGGCGGTTCGCTGGGGTTCGCGGATCCCGAATCCGGCATCGCCTTCGGCTATGTGACGAACGGTCTGCAGAAAGGAGTCACCGCCGACCCCCGTGCCCAGGCACTGGTGCGCGCAGTACGTTCGGCACTATGACTTCTGCCGCGCTCTCCTCCGCTCTCCCGCGATTCGACGGATACCGCGTCCTCATCACCGGCGCCGGCCAGGGCATCGGCGCCGCCACCGCCCGCCGGCTGGCCGCCGAGGGGGCCAGGGTCCTGGTCACCGACCTGGACGGCGACCGGGCCGAGGCGGTGGCGGCCGGGATCCGGGAAGGCGGCGGCGAGGCCGAGCCGCTGACCTGCGACGTCGCCGACCGGGCGGCCGTCGGGGCGGCGGTGGACCATGCCGTCTCGCTGTTCGGCGGCCTCGACGTGCTGGTCAACAACGCCTACGCGTGCACCCCGGACGCCGCGCTCTTCGAGGACGAGCCGGACGAGGTCTGGCAGCGCGACCTGGACGTCACGCTCTCCGGCGCCTACCGGTGCGCGCGGGCGGCCCTTCCCCACCTGGCCGCGTCCGGCCGGGGCGCGATCGTGTCCATCGGGTCGGTCAACGGGGTCCAGGACTTCGGCAACCACGCCTACAGCGCCGCAAAGGCGGGCCTGGCGAGCCTCACCCGTACCCTCGCGGGCCACGCGGGACCGCGCGGGGTCCGGGTCAACCTGGTCGCGCCCGGCACGGTCCGCACGGGCGGCTGGGCGGGCCGCGAGGCCGAACTGGCCCGGGTGAGCGGCCTCTACCCGCTCGGCCGGGTCGGCGAACCGGAGGACATCGCGGCGGCCGTCGCCTTCCTCGCCTCGTCCGACGCGGCGTGGGTCACCGGCACGACGCTGTGCGTGGACGGTGGACTGACCGCGGTGAACACGGGCTTCCGCCAGGCACTCGCGCCGCCCGGGTAGGGCTGCTCGCGGGGCCGCACGGTACCCGGGACTCCTGGGGCCGCACGGTACCGGTTTCCGGGGGGCGCACACGGCACCGGCCTCCCGGAGGCAGTTCCGGAAGGCCGGTGCGCGGGTACCCGTCCCCTCAAACGGGCACGCCCAGGTGGTGCTCCCGCCGCGTACCCGTGTCCCGGCGGGCGGCGTCCCGGGGGGCGAGCAGCCGGTCCACGGCCAGCACGCCCGGGCCGGTGAACACGAGCAGGAGCAGCGTCCAGCAGAAGAAGACCGCCGCCTCGCCGCCGTTCTGCATCGGCAGCAGGCCTGTCCGCTGGTGCACGTCGAAGTACGCGAACGCCATGGAACCGGAGCCCACGAACGCGGCCGTTCTCGTACCCAGGCCGAGCGCCACGAGGGTGCCGCCGGCCAGCTGGATGACGGCCGCGTACCACCCCGGCCAGGCGCCGACGGAGAGCATCGGCCTGCCGAGTACCCCGAAGAGCGAGGCGACTCCGTGACAGGTGAAGAGCAGCCCGACGACGAACCGGAACGTGCTGAGCGCGTACGGCTGGGCCCGGCCGAGGCGAGTGGCCATCATGAGTGTCCGCCTCCTGTCAGTTGTAGACGCCGAACTCGTACAGCGAGTAGCCGTAACCGGAGCCGCGGGCCGTGCCGTTGATCCGCACGTAGCGGCCCGTGCCGTTGACGTCGATGTCGTCGATGTCGCCGTTGCCGTCCGTCACCGACTTCACCGTGGTCCAGCTCTGCCCGTCCTCGGACGTCTGGATGTCGTACGCCTTGCCGAACGCCGGGTCCCAGGCGAGCTGGACGTGCTTGAAGCTCGTCGAGGCGCCGAGGTCGACCTGGACCCACTGCGGGTCGCTCCAGTCACTGGCCCAGCGGGTGTCGAACTTGCCGTCCACCGCGTTGGCCGCGCCGCACGGGCAGCCGCCCGTCGGGTCGGTCTGGGAGGAGGACGCGGTGGCGGCCTTGCCCTGGGACACGTTCGTCCCGTCCACCTTCGGCGGGACGACCTTCACGGACGTGGTCTCGATGCCGACGTTGCCCTTGCCGTCCGTGGCCTTCACATAGGCCTTGTAGACACCGGTCTTGCTCGGCGCCTTCGCGGTCAGGGTGCCGTCGCCGTTGTCCTTGGTATCGGCGGGGACCAGGGCCTTGTTCTGGTCGATGTAATTGCTGCTGAAGAGGACCTGGTAGGTGATCGCGTCGCCGTCCGGGTCACTGGTGCGCGTGCTGACCTTCACGTCGCTGCCGGTGGGGACGCCGGTCGTGGCACCCTCCACAGCCATGTCCGTGATCACCGGCGGGGTGTTGTCGCCGGAGGTGCCGGCGCCGTACGCCTTCTTCACGGCGTAGTACGAGAGGCGCTTCTCGCCGCCGGGCAGCAGGTTGAACCACACGCCGCCGAAGTCGTCCTCGACGCCGTAGTGGAACATCGTGGCCCCGAGCGCGACCCCGGTGTGTCCGGTGACGCAGCCCCACGCCTTCTCGTAGCCCTCGGCCTTGGCCACGTCGGTGGGCTCGGCCGGGACGCCGTTCGCGTCGTCGTCGACCTCCCACTCACCGGCCGGGCCGGTCTCGGTCACGATGTAGGGCTTGTCGTAACCACCTTGCTCCCAGTCGGACTTGATGGTGCAGACCGCGTTGTAGGCGTTGACCGCGTAGAGGTCGAGGTCCGGGGCGTTCTTCTTGTAGTAGGGCCAGGCGCCGGTCCAGGCGTCGGTCGAGGTCACCGGGTGGTTGGGGTCGACCTCGTGGATCTTCTTCGCGATGTCGTTGACGAAGGTCGTGTACGCGTTGCGCTGGGCCTCCAGTTCGTCACCGCCGTAGCAGTTCTGCAGGCCGAGCGTCGACTCGTTGCCGACGTTCCACATCAGCACGCCGGGGTTGTCCTTGTAGGTGTCGACCCACTTGGGGAACTCGGCGAGCATGTCGTTCTTGTACTGGGTGTCCGTCAGGTAGTTGACGCAGCCGCCGCTGCCGGGGCCGCCGCCGGGCTGGAGCCAGAAGCCGGCGATCACCTTGATGCCGTTGGCCGCCGCGGTGTCGAAGAGCGGCTTGCTGGTGGCGTCGGTGCCCCAGGTACGGATGGTGTTGACGCCCATCGACTTCACGTCGGGCATGTACCTCTCCGCGTCGGCGACCGACGGACCCCAGGTCAGGCCCTTCACCGTGTACGGCGAACCGTCCACGGTCAGCTGCCAGTCGCCCTGCGAACCGGTGACCTTCACGACGTTGCCGGCCGCCTGGGCGGCGGGCGCCTGGACGGCGAGCAGACCGCCGCCGAGCAGTGCCGCCGCGGCGAGCGGCGCCACGAGGCGGGTGGCCCTGCGTGTGGGGGGATGGTGCATGTCACGCTCCTTGCCAGTGGGGGGAATGACGGACGCGATCTTGGAGAGCGCTCTCCAAGACGGCCCGAAAAAAGGGCCTCGCGTCCGGTGGGGATGGGTGGGGTGTGCGCTACGGCAGTTCGTAGTTCGCGTCGAGCACGGCGCCGGCGCCGGGGTGGTTCTCGTCGTAGCCGCGCGGGTCGCACTGGAGGCCGCCCTTGACGCAGTGGGTGACCATCGCGTCGAGCGTGGCGGCGTCCCAGCCGTTCATGAAGTCGTAGTGGAAGGAGAATCCGGCACCGCTCGCCAGTTTCACCTGCGACATGTCACCGTTGACCGGCCAGGCCATCTTGAACTCGATCATCGGCAGGGCGACGGGGTGGTCGGGCGGGCAGGAGTTGTAGTTGGCTCCTCCGGCCACGGGGTATGCCATGTGGCTCTTGTGGTCGGGGGTGTCCAGGTGGATGCCGTCCCAGCAACTCGGGGCCTGGAGACGCAGGTTGAGCTGGACGTCCTGGCGGTCGGGGCAGGTCGCGGGGAAGTTGTAGTTCTTGAAGCTGTCACCGCACTCCCAGCCCTCGACGGTGCCCTTGAGGTTCTTGAACTCCTCCTGCGACTGCATCGGACTGCCGACGACGTACCGCAGGCCTCTCGGGAAGGGCCGCACGCTGCGGTAGTCGGTGACACCCGACTTGTAGTAGATGGTCTGGACGCCGTCGGGGAGGACCTTGGTGTTCCCGTCGAACAGGCTCGGCATCCAGTAGCCGGACTTGTCGCCGGGGGCCAGACACGTGGTGTCGCCCGTCTCCAGCGAGGCGGTGGTGGTGTTCGCGTTCGTGGTGGTGTTGCCCATGAACGTGTGGTCGTGGGACTTTCCGGGCTGCCCCGGGTAGACGATCGGGTCGTCCGGAGCGGTGTGCGTCGGGGCGCACTTGGCCTGGAACTCGTGGAAGTACGCCGGTGGCGGGACCTCCATCGAGGGCGTGACCCCGGTGACCGGCGGGTCGGCCATGATGTAGCCGTCGCCGTCCGGGTCGTCGCCCGAGGCCTGGGTGGACGCCGGCATGCCGGGCATCCCGGGCATGGAGTACGCGGCGTGCTGGGCATGCGTGCCCGCCGCCGAGGCCGGTGCCTCGGGTGAGGCGTTCGCTGTCGCCGCGATCCCGGCGATCCCTGCCGTGGTCAGGGTCAGCGAGGTGAACAAGAGCAGTCCGGTGAGGGTTCTCGACCTCCGTGGCATGGAGACCTCCTGCTGCGTCGTGGGGGCGTGCGTGGAGTTGGGAGAGCGCTCTCCCAACTCGGAGTGTTCCGCTCCTGACAAGAGCGTGTCAATAGTTGGTTAACCGCGACTGCGGTGCGCGACGGGGACGGAACGCGGCGGTCTCGCGGTGGAGTTGGCCGATGACCTGCGAGGAGGTGTGCGCGGCACCCGCCGCGTGATGCGTGAACCTGTTGCCGACGGGCCGGTGGCGTGCGCCTCGGGAGGGTGGGGCGTGTCCGCTGCCGCAGGCGCCGGGACGAGGCGGTCAGGGGGCGGTCAGGGGAATCCCGTCGCCCGTGGACGTCGTGGCCGGCAGTACGAGGCCGGCCTCCGGGGCCCGAAGGCAGCGGCGGAGCCGGTGCCGGCTGAGCTCCTGGACCGGGAGGCGCTCCAGGCGGGAGACGCGGGGCCGGGCCGGGCCTATCCGTACGGCGGCTTGGGCCCGGGCCGTGCCCATCCGTACGTCGGCTTCGGCCCGGGCCGTGCCCATCCGTACGTCGGCTTCGGCCCGGGCCGCGCCCGCCCGCTCACGCAGTTCGGCGAGCTCACCGATGTCCTGCCGAGGCCCGGGAGTCCGGCGGTCGGCTCAACTGGTATGCAGCATCAGCCCGATGCCGACCACCATCAGCCCGGCCGCCGCGATGCGCGGGGCGCCGAAGCGTTCCTTGAAGAACACCGTCCCGATCGCCGCGCCGACGATGATCGACGACTCGCGCAGCGCCGCCACCGGGGCGAGCGCCGCGCGGGTCTGCGCCCACAGGACGAGTCCGTACGCGGTCACCGACAGGGCCGCGCCCAGCAGGCCGCGTACCGCATGGGGGCGGAGCTGGGCCGGGAGGGCGGAGCGGCGGCGGTAGAGGGCGTAGAGGGGGATGGCGAGGCCTTCGAGGATCATCAGCCAGGCGATGTACCCGAGCGAACTGCCCGAGGCGCGCACCCCGACGCCGTCGACCGTGGTGTATCCGGCGATGGCCAGACCCGTGGCGAGAGCGGCCAGGATCGCGGGCCAGTCAGGGCGTTTGCCGGTGCCGCGGATGCCCCAGAGGGCCAGCCCGACCAGCCCCGCAGACGCGACCGCGACGCCCGCCGTCGCCCAGCCGTCCGGGCGCTCGCCCACGAAGGCGGCGGCGAGGACGGTGACCACGAGCGGCGCCGTGCCGCGCGCGATCGGATACATCTGGCCGAAGTCGCCGAGCGTGAACGACCGCATCAGCAGCAGCATGTACGCCACGTGCAGGGCGGCCGACACCAGCAGGTACGGCCAGGCCTCCGCCGCCGGGAACGGGACGAACGAGGCGGCGGCCGCGCCGATCAGCACACCGCCCCCGGATATGAGGGTGAAGGAGAGCAACTGGTCCTTGATCGCATGCGCGAGTGCGTTCCAGCCGGCGTGGGTGAAGGCGGCCGTCAGGACGGCCATGGCGACGAGCGGTGTCACGTGGTACCCGGGATTCCGTTCAGCGGGGGCGGCGGCCGGTGAGGGCCTGCCAGCGTGCGTGGGCCGCGTCGAGTTCCTGACGGGCCCGGGGGATATGGGGGTCGTTGTTCTGACGGGCGGTGACCTCTTCGAGCCGGCGTTCCGCCTCGGCCGGTCCGGCGGTGTCGCCGCGCAGGCGTCTCAGTTCGGCCCCGGCCTCCTTGATGAGCGTGGGCCGGTCCCGCTGGAAGGCCTTGTCGTCGGCGATGGCGTTCTGGACGTCGAGGACGAACCTGCGGACGTACTCCTCGGCCAGTTCCGTGTGCGGGTAGCTCAGCAGATGCCGGCGTCCGTCCGGGCCGGTCAGGTAGACGTGGGACTCCCAGTCGGAGTGGTCCGCGCGGATGGACGTCTGGTGCAACGGGAGATGCAGGTCGCCGCTCCAGTCGTCGGTGCCGCGCGCCACGAGGATGTGCTCGTAGAGGCTGAGGTCCCTGATCTCGCTCCGGTACCCGCCGCGGCCCGGCTCACGCAGATAGGCGAGATGCTCCTCGACGCTGCGCACCTGGCGCCGGTGGTCGGATTCGGCCGTCCGGGCGGCGTTCTGCGCGCCGGACAACTCCCACCGCGCCGCGTGCTCCAGGGTACGCAGCGCCTTCCGCGCGTTGTCGAGGTCGTGGCGCGCGGCGGCGTACGCGCCGCCGAACGCGAACTTCCAGCCTCCCGGGTAGCGGTGGAGCTGCCGCCCGGCCGCGCCCGCGGCGACGAGGACGGCCAGGACGAGCAGCAGGGGCAGTCCGGCGATCATGGTGTTTCCTCTCCCTGTCGTACGGTCACGGCCCGGCGAGCAGGACCTCGGCGACGACCGGACCGGCCGCGTCCCCGCCGTGGCCGCCGGACTGGACGAGTGCCGCGGCCGCGAGGTCGTTGCTGTATCCGGTGAACCAGCTGTCGGACGTGGCCTGACCGCCGATCTCCGACGAGCCCGTCTTGCCGCCCTTGTCGCCGCCCACGCTCGCCATCGCCTTGGTGGCCGTGCCCTCGGGGTTCGTGGCGGTGTACTTCAGCATTTCCCTGAGCTGGTCCGACACACCCCCGGGCAGCGGACTCGCGGTGGCGAACTTCCGGTTGTCCAGGGTCTGCGGGACGATGAAGGGCTGCAGGAAGCGGCCCTTGACGGCGGTCGCCGTGATGGACGCCATGTTCAGCGGGTTCATCTGGATCTTGCCCTGGCCGATGAACGAGGCGGCGGTCTCCGCGCCTTCGGAGGGCGGTACCTTGCCGTCCCACGTGGTGATGCCGGTCTCCCAGACCTGGCCGATCCCGAAGTACCGCGAGGCCTCGTCACCGAGTGCCGTGTCCCGCTTGCCGCTGCCCAGCGGCAGGACCGGCTTGATGAACGTGGTGTTGCAGGACTTCGCGAAGGCCCTCTTCAGGGTGGCGTTCGGCAGCGAGAAGTCGTTCAGGTTGTGGAAGGTGCGGCCCTCCCAGGGCACCGTGGACGGGCACTCGACCGGCGAGTCCGCGCTGCCGAGACCGTTCTGGATGATCATCGCGGCCGTCACGATCTTCATCGTCGAGCCGGGTGCCACCTTGGCCCAGCGGGCCGATTCGAAGCCGTTCGCCGGGTTGTTGGCGATGGCCCGGATCGCGCCGGACGACGGCTCGACGGCCGCCACGGACGACTTGTCGTACTTCTTCACGGCCCTCTCGGCCGCCGCCTGGATTCCCGCGTCCAGCGTGGTCGGAACGCGGCCCGGCTTCCCCTTGACCAGGGTCAGCAGCGTCTTGTCCACACCGTCGGCGTTCGCGCTGTTGATCCAGGTCTCGATGCCCGTGGTTCCGCCGGCCTTCTGGCCGTACTTCTTGCGCAGCTCGTTCAGGATGCCGCCCAGCGACGGGTACTTCTCCTTGGTGAGCACGTTGCCGTTGCGGTCGACCGCCTCGATCGACGCGGTCTTCGACTCGCCGGTCTCCAGCGTCTCGCCCTTGCCCAGCTCCGGATGGATGACGGAGGGGTCCCAGTCGACGAGCGGGCGGCCCGTGGTCAGTCCGCGTACGACGGTGAGCTCGGAGGCGTACGTCCAGGGCTTCGTCCTCCCCTCGTAGGAGACCGTCGCCTTGACCGTGTACGGCACCTTCGAGCCGGTCGCCGGGCCCGGCGTGATCACGGCCCGGGTGACATGGGCGGATTCGCTGTAGCCGGCCAGTGCGGGCTCGGCCTCGCCCTTGTTGTTGGTGAGATCGGCCGCCTCGGTCGCCTCGCCCTTCGCCCATGCGGCGAGGAACGCCTTCGACGTCTCGGCGATCTCGTCCTCGGTGACCGGACCCGTCCTCACCTCGGCCGAGGTGGCCTTGGTGTCCGAACCGCCCCCGACCCCGCTGTCGCCGAGCCCGTCCAGGACGTTGTACGCCCCGTACCCCACACCGCCGACCACGACGGCGAACACCCCGCCGACCACGGCCACCTTCGCTCCGCTGCGCATCCCTGCAGTCCCCCTCCCCAGGAGGCCTCCTTGAACGCGTTCAAGGAGGCTTTCCCGGCACTTTACGGGACTGCCGTGACAGCGGAGCGGGTTGTTATCAGAACGCGATCCGGTGCAGCATGCACAGACCGGTCAAATCCAGGTATCCAGCCACATCCGGTCCCGCCAGGAATCCTCCGGAATCGAAGTCCCCGTATACAGCGGCCAGAAGTAGATGAAATTCCAGACGATCAGAAGGACCAGCACGCCGGCCGCGACGGCTCCCACGGTCCGGCGCCGCTCACCTGACGGATCGCCCTTCGCCAGGCCCAGTTCGTGTTTCTCCCCGGTGCCCGCCGCCGGGCCCAGCATCGCGCCGATCATCATCGCGACCGCCAGACAGAGGAACGGCACGAACACGACCGCGTAGAAAAGGAAAATGGTGCGTTCCTGGTACAGGAACCACGGCACCCACCCCGCCGCCACGCCACAGGCGATCGCGCCCGCCCGCCAGTCGCGGCGGAAGAACCAGCGCCACAGCACGTACAGCAGGGCGAAGCACGCGGCCCACCACAGCAGCGGCGTACCGAGTGCCAGTACCTCGCGCGCGCACTTGCCGGTCGACGACTGGGCGCAGCCGTTCTGTTCCTCGTAGAAGTACGAGACGGGCCGGCCCAGCACGATCCAGCTCCATGGATTGGACTGGTAGGTGTGACCGGACGTCAGGTTCACATGGAACTCGTAGACCTGGTTCTCGTAGTGCCACAGGCTGCGCAGCCAGTCCGGCAGCCAGGTCCAGTTGCCGCCCTTGCCGTCGGTCGCCGCCCAGTCCCGGTAGTAGCCGTGCCGGTCGGGGTCGTCGTGGATGATCCAGCCCGTCCACGAGACGAGGTACGTGAACACCGCGACCGGCACCGTGGAGACGAACGCCGGTACCAGGTCCCGCTTCAGCACCGCCTTGTACGGCTGCACCGCGCCCGCCGTCCGCCGCGCGCCCACATCCCACAACACTGTCATCAGGCCGAACGCGACCATGATGTACAGCCCGTTCCACTTGGTGGCGAAGGCCAGCCCCAGCGAGATCCCGGCCGCGATCCGCCACGGACGCCAGCCGAGCCGCAGCCCCTCCGCGACCCCCGCGTCCGGCCGCAGCACGCCGTCCTCGTCGACCGGCAGCGCGGCGGCGAGCCTGCGCCTGGCCCAGTCCCGGTCGATCAGCAGACAGCCGAACGAGGCCAGCACGAAGAACATCAGTACCAGGTCGAGCAGCGCGGTGCGGCTCATCACGAAGTGCAGCCCGTCCACCGCGAGCAACGCGCCCGCCAGACAGCCCAGGAACGTCGAGCGGAACAGCCTGCGGCCGATCCGGCACAGCATCAGCACCGACAGCGTGCCGAGCACGGCGACCATGAACCGCCAGCCGAACGGCGTGAAACCGAAGAGCTGCTCGCCGATCCCGATGATCCACTTGCCGACCGGCGGGTGCACCACGTAACCGGGATCGGTCGGGACCGGCACCTGCGACGGGTCGTTCAGGATCAGCTTGTCGACGTCCTTGGGCCACGAACCCTCGTAGCCCTGCTGGATGAGCGCCCAGGAGTCCTTGGCGTAGTACGTCTCATCGAATATCACCGCGTGCGGGCTGCCCAGGTTCCAGAACCGCAGCACCCCGGCGACCGCCGCGACCAGCAGCGGGCCGCCCCAGGCCGACCAGCGCACCAGTCGATCCGCCACCGGCGGGGGCACGGCGAGCACCGCCCACAACTGGCCCCCCGGGCGCGTGTACGGCGGAATCAGCCGCTCCCGCAGCCCGATACCGGGGCGCGGGAAATGGCCGAAGCGGCGCAGCCGCTGCTGCCAGGAAGTCGGCTCCGGGCCGTGCTGTTCCCCGGCGTCTTGGCCCTGCCGGGCTTCGGGCGCAGTACTCGTCACCGCGCCATCGTAGGGAACGCATCTGTGCGAGTGCTGTCGCCCGTGCTGGGAGGATGGACGTTGTGACTGGAACGACTGGAACGCTCGTACTCGCAGGGACCCCCATCGGTGATGTGGCGGACGCCCCGCCACGCCTTGCCGCGGAACTGGAGACGGCCGATGTCGTCGCCGCGGAGGACACCCGCCGGCTCCGCCGGCTGACCCAGGCGCTGGGCATCCACACGACGGGGCGTGTCGTCTCCTATTTCGAGGGCAACGAGTCCGCCCGTACGCCCGAACTCGTCGAGGCGCTGCTGGGCGGCGCCCGGGTGCTGCTGGTCACGGACGCGGGGATGCCGTCCGTGTCCGACCCCGGCTACCGGCTGGTCGCCGCGGCGGTGGAGAAGGACATCAAGGTCACGGCGGTGCCGGGCCCGTCGGCGGTGCTCACCGCGCTCGCGCTGTCCGCGCTGCCGGTGGACCGGTTCTGTTTCGAGGGCTTCCTGCCGCGCAAGGCCGGCGAGCGCCTGGGCAAGCTCCGCGAGGTCGCCGACGAGCGCCGCACCATGGTGTTCTTCGAGGCCCCGCACCGGCTCGACGACACCCTCGCCGCGATGGCCGAGGTCTTCGGCGCCGACCGTCGCGCCGCGGTCTGCCGGGAGCTGACCAAGACGTACGAGGAAGTGAAGCGCGGCCCGCTGGGCGAGCTCGCCGTCTGGGCGGCCGAAGGCGTACGCGGTGAGATCACCGTCGTCGTCGAGGGCGCGGCCGACTCCGGGGCCGAGGAACTGGACGCCGAGGAGCTGGTGCGCAGGGTGCAGGTGCGCGAGGAGGCGGGGGAGCGGCGCAAGGAGGCGATCGCCGCCGTCGCCGCCGCGGCGGGGCTGCCCAAACGCGAGGTTTTCGACGCGGTCGTCGCAGCAAAGAATGCGGCTCGGACCGGCCCGGCGGAGGGTAAAGGACTATCGTGAAAAGCAAAGCGCGAGCCGCGTTCCGGGCCTTTTTGCCACGAGAAGGCCAAAACCGCTCCAACACTCGACAGGGCCTGGTGCGCTCCCGCCGGTAAAGGCGTCCACTGGATCCAGGACGCATTCTCCGGAGTGCTTGTCCGGCGGACAAGAGGAGCAGGCATGAGCGAGATCGCAGCAACCACCGTGCACGAGGCGTATGCCTTCGCCTGCATGAGGTGTGGATACGGCTGGGAACAGGCCTACGAAATAGAGCACCACGTCGACACCTCGAACCACGCATTCGTGATCTACAAGGCGGACGGTGAACGTGTGCCGTCGCCGCTTTCGACACCGACCTGCACGAACTGCGGCGGGCACGTCGTCCGGATCATGCGCGCCGGCCGGGTCTCCACGGTGCAGCAGCTGCTCCAGAACCGCCGGCCGGCCGTCGACACGGAGGCCGGCACCGAGCCGGAGGAGCCCGTGGCCGCGACCGTCGCCTCCGGCGGCGACCACCACTGGCACCTCTCCGACCTGCTCCACCCGTTCCACCGCAGGTGACCCCCGCGCGGTGACGCTCCCGGCCGCGGTCCTCGTACGATCGTGGCCATGAGCCGTTCCGAAGCCCCGCCGCTGCCCGAGCCCCTGCGGGTGCCGGTCGCCGATTCGCACACCCACCTGGACATGCAGGACGGCACCGTCGAGGAGGGCCTCGCCCGGGCCGCCGCCGTGAACGTGACGACCGTGATCCAGGTGGGCTGCGACGTGAAGGGCTCGCGCTGGGCGGCGGAGACCGCGGCCGCGCACCCGAGTGTGTACGCCGCCGTCGCACTGCACCCCAACGAGGCGCCGCGCATCGTGCACGGCGACCCGGACAACTGGTCGCGGCAGGGCGCCCGCGAGGGCGGCGGGACCGCCGCGCTCCACGAGGCGCTCGCCGAGATCGACGCGCTGGCCGCGCTGGACCACGTGCGCGGCGTCGGCGAGACCGGACTCGACTACTTCCGGACCGGCCCCGAGGGCATGGCGGCCCAGGAGGAGTCCTTCCGGGCCCACATCGAGATCGCCAAACGGCACGGCAAGGCGCTCGTCATCCACGATCGCGAGGCGCACGCCGATGTGCTGCGCATCCTGGCCGACGCGGGCGCCCCGGAGCGGACCGTCTTCCACTGCTACTCCGGCGACGCCGACATGGCCCGGATCTGCGCGGACGCCGGGTACTTCATGTCCTTCGCCGGCAACATGACGTTCAAGAACGCCCAGCCGCTGCGTGACGCACTGGCCGTGGCGCCGGCCGAACTGGTCCTGGTCGAGACCGACGCACCCTTCCTCACCCCGGCCCCGTACCGCGGACGGCCCAACGCCCCGTACCTGATTCCGGTCACGCTCCGCGCCATGGCCGAGGTCAGGGGCGTCGACGAGGACACCCTGGCATCGGCGATCGCCGCCAACACGGCGCGCGCGTTCGACTACTGACCGGCCTTTCGCGACGGTGCGTGGTCGCGCCGCTTTGGAGAGTCACGCCCGCTCGGCTATCGTCCCGGGCGCCAAGAGTGAGCCGGGCGGTACGGACCTTCTGGAGCGAGCGTCGTGAGCAATTCGCAGGGCAGCCACCGTGCAGCACGCGGGAGAGGGCGTACGGCGCCGTCCGGGACGCGCGGGCCCGCCACCGTCGTCGTGCCGGGCCCGTCCCCCGTACCGCCGCACGAGGCGCTGACGCTCGCCGCGTGGCCCCGGCACCCCCCGACCGTCGTGGACCTCCCGACCGGCGGTCCGGCCCGCTCCGCGCAGGCCGGCGGGGGCCCGTACGGTCCGGGCCGCACCGCGCAGGACCCCACGGTCACCGCGCTCCCCGTGCCGGCCCCCGGCGGCCGGTCCGCGGCGCGGCGCGGCGCCCGGCGGCGACGGGTGACCGTCGGGCCCGAGCAGCTGCGCCGCCTGGTGCCGCAGGCCCTCGTGGTCGCGTTCCTGGCGGGCGGGACCACCGCGTTCGTCGCCGAGGACAAGGCGGTGACGCTGGACGTCGACGGGCAGCCCCGCACCCTGCACACCTTCGCGGACGACGTCGGTGAACTCCTCGCCGAACAGGGCGTCGACGCCGGTGACGGCACGGCGGTGTCGCCGGCCCCCGCCGCCCGCCTCGGCGACGGGGACGTGGTCACGGTCGGCGGCCCGCGCCCGGTGACGCTCACGCTCGACGGGGTCCGGCGCCGCGTCTGGACCTCCGAGCCCACCGTCGGCGCCGCGCTGCGCCGCCTCGGCGTGCGGGCCGACGGCGCCTACCTCTCCGTCCCCCGGGCCGCCCCGATCGGGCGCACCGGGCTGACGCTGGACGTGCGCACCGAGCGCACCGTCACCGTGATGGCCGACGGCCGCGAGCACACCGTCCGCACCAACGCCGCCACCGTCCGCGAGGCCGTCGCCCGGGCCGGTGTCGTGCTGCACGGCGAGGACACCACGTCCGTGGCCCCGGACAGCTTCCCCCGCGAGGGCCAGACGGTCTCCGTCCTCCGGATCGCAACGACCAGGGTGGTGCGCGAGGAACTGCTGCCGTACGCCGTGGAACGGTCCGGGGACGGGACCCTGGCCGCCGGCACCGAAGTGGTCGAGCGGGAGGGCCGGGACGGTTCGCGCCGGGTCATGTACGCCCTGCGGACCGTCAACGGCGTCCAGCAGAAGCCCCGGGTGCTGGCCACCGAGGTCGTACGGGAACCCGTCAGCCAGGTCGTGAAGGCAGGCACCGGCCCGCGTGCGGCCGGGACGGCCGGCTGGGGATCGCGGGGTCCGGCACGCGCGAACGGCCCTGGCGACAGCCCGTACGCTTAACAGGTGAGCACCACAGAGCCCGACGCCCTCCTGGGCCCCGCAGAAATCCGCGAGCTGGCCGCGACGCTGGGCGTGCGCCCCACGAAGCAGCGCGGTCAGAACTTCGTCATCGACGCCAACACGGTCCGCCGTATCGTGCGCACCGCGGAGGTCCGCCCGGACGACGTGGTGGTGGAGGTCGGCCCCGGTCTCGGCTCGCTGACCCTGGCGCTGCTGGAGGCGGCCGACCGGGTCGTCGCGGTCGAGATCGACGACGTGCTGGCGGCCGCCCTGCCGGCCACGGTCGCCGCCCGGATGCCGGAGCGCGCCGACCGCTTCGACCTGGTCCACTCGGACGCGATGCTCGTACGGGAACTGCCGGGCCCGCCGCCGACCGCGCTGGTCGCCAACCTTCCGTACAACGTCGCCGTGCCCGTGCTGCTCACCATGCTCGACCGCTTCCCCAGCATCGAGCGGACCCTGGTCATGGTGCAGGCCGAGGTCGCCGACCGGCTGGCCGCCAGGCCCGGCAACAAGGTCTACGGCGTGCCGTCGGTGAAGGCCAACTGGTACACCGACGTCAAGCGCGCCGGCTCCATCGGCCGCAAGGTCTTCTGGCCCGCGCCGAACGTCGACTCCGGGCTGGTGTCACTGGTCCGCCGGACCGAGCCCGTCGCCACCACGGCGAGCAAGGCCGAGGTCTTCGCGGTCGTCGACGCCGCCTTCGCCCAGCGCCGCAAGACCCTGCGCGCCGCCCTGGCCGGCTGGGCGGGCTCCGCCCCCGCCGCCGAGGCGGCCCTGGTCGCGGCCGGGATCTCGCCGCAGGCCCGCGGCGAGGCCCTCACCGTCGAGGAGTTCGCCGCCATCGCCGAGAACAAGTCGGAGCCCACCGCATGAGCGCGAGCGTCACCGTCCGGGTACCCGCCAAGGTCAACGTGCAGCTCGCCGTCGGCGCCGCGCGCCCCGACGGCTTCCACGACCTCGCCAACGTCTTCCTCGCCGTCGGCCTGTACGACGAGGTCACCGCCACCCCGGCCGACCGGCTGAGCGTCACCTGCTCGGGCCCGGACGCCGCCCAGGTACCGCTGGACGCCTCCAACCTCGCCGCCCGCGCCGCGACGGCGCTCGCCGGGCGGTACGGCATCGCACCCGATGTCCACCTCCACATCGCCAAGGACATCCCCGTCGCGGGCGGCATGGCCGGCGGCAGCGCGGACGCGGCCGGGGCGCTGCTGGCGTGCGACGCGCTCTGGTCCACCGGCGCCTCGCGCGAGGAGCTCCTGGAGATCTGCGCCGAGCTGGGCAGCGATGTGCCGTTCAGCCTGGTCGGCGGGGCGGCCCTCGGGGTCGGCCGCGGTGAGCAGCTCACCCCGGTCGAGGTCGGCGGCACCTTCCACTGGGTCTTCGCGGTCGCCGACGGCGGCCTCTCCACCCCGGCCGTCTACCGCGAGTTCGACCGGCTCACGGAGGGCACGCACGTGCCCGAACCCGTCGTGTCCGCCCGGCTGCTGGACGCCCTGCGGACCGGCGACACCGCCGCCCTCGCCGGAGTCCTCAGCAACGACCTCCAGGCCCCGGCCCTGTCGCTGCGGCCCTCGCTGGCCCACACCCTGGCCGCGGGCACCGTCGCCGGCGCACGGGCCGCGCTGGTCTCGGGCTCCGGGCCGACCACCGCGTTCCTCACCGAGGACGAGGCGACGGCCCGCGCCATCGCCGACGCGCTGCTCGCCTCGGGGACCTGCCGCACCGCCCGGATCGCGTCGTCACCGGCGCCGGGGGCGGCGATTCAGCGGCCGTAGGCCATCGATCGCCGTCAGCACGGTCACGGTCCGCACGGCTGCCTCTCCGGGGCTGCACAGGACGCTGTCCGTGCAGGTGGGTGGCGTACGGCGCTCCGGCGAGGGCAACGGCGCTCCGTGTACGGCCTCAGCCGAGCCGCACGCTCCGTTTCGCCAGCTCGAAGGCCGGCAGCATGCCCTTGTGCTCCGCCGCGTCCAGCCCGCCCAGATGCACCACGACCGGCCCGTCCGGGGTGGCGACGGCGAAGGCGCGGTTCGGGCGCGACTCGTCCAGGAGGTCGTCGTGGATCGTGTAGCTGGCCTCGGTCACGGACAGCTTCCCGGCCGTGGTCTGCGTGTACGTGATCTTCGAGGGGTTGGTGTCGGCCTTCACGAAGGCCTCCAGGGCCTGGCGCGCCGTGCTCGCTCCGTCGTCGCCCTGCCACACCCGGAGGAACCCGATGTGCCCGGCGGGCTTCGCGTCGATCTCGCAGACCAGGGTGACCGGGCCCTGGACGCCCAGCTCGGCGAAGTCCGAGCCCGGCTCGCCGGCGGCCACGGACTCCGCCGTCCAGTGCTGTGCCGTGTCGAGGACGACGGGCAGCTTGCACACGGAGCCCGGGCCCCCGACCGTGCCGCCCTTGGCCGCGGACGCCTCCGCCGTCGCCTTCGTCCCCGACGGGCCGCCGCCCGGCTTCGTGTCCGACTGCGCGACCTCGCCGGACCCCGACGAGCAGCCGGTCAGCACCGCGGCTGCCAGCAGGACGGGCGCCAGCCCGCGAACCGTACGTCGTGTCATGAAGTTCCCCACCCCGGGTCTCACCCGGGGACCGGCCCCGGGCCTTGATCAATTCGGGCAAGGTACCGCACCGGGGTGTCCGCGGGAGCGCCCCGCCCGGCACCGCCCGTACAGGTGAGCGGGCGCTCGTCAGGAGACCGACGCCATGGCGACTACGCTGAAGGTCAGTGTTTCTCCTTCGAGCTGGAGCGTTCGTGGCCGTCAACCTCGTCAATGTCGAGCAGGTCAGCAAGGTGTACGGCACCCGTGCGCTGCTCGACGGTGTGTCCCTCGGCGTGTCCGAAGGCGACCGGATCGGTGTCGTCGGCCGTAACGGGGACGGAAAGACGACCCTCATCCGGATGCTCGCCAAGCTGGAGGAGGCGGACACCGGCCGGGTCACCCACAACGGCGGACTGCGTCTCGGCGTCCTGACCCAGCACGATTCGCTGGACCCGAAGGCCACGATCCGCCACGAGGTCATCGGCGATCTCGCCGACCACGAGTGGGCGGGCAGCGCCAAGATCCGTGACGTCCTGACCGGGCTCTTCGGCGGTCTCGAACTGGCCGGCTTCGAGCAGGGCCTGGACACCGTCATCGCCCCGCTCTCCGGCGGTGAGCGCCGCCGGATCGCGCTGGCCAAGCTCCTCATCGCCGAGCAGGACCTGATCGTCCTCGACGAGCCGACCAACCACCTCGACGTCGAGGGCATCTCCTGGCTCGCCGGACATCTGCGCGCCCGCCGCTCGGCGCTGGTCTGCGTCACCCACGACCGGTGGTTCCTCGACCAGGTCTGCACCCGCATGTGGGACGTCCAGCGCGGCACGGTCCACGAGTACGAGGGCGGCTACAGCGACTACGTCTTCGCCCGGGCCGAACGCGAGCGGATCGCCGCCACCGAGGAGGGCAAGCGGCAGAACCTGATGCGCAAGGAGCTGGCCTGGCTGCGGCGCGGCGCCCCCGCCCGTACGTCCAAGCCGCGCTACCGCATCGAGGCCGCCAACGAACTGATCGCCGACGTGCCGCCGCCGCGCGACACCAGCGCGCTGATGAAGTTCGCCAACGCCCGGCTCGGCAAGACCGTCTTCGAGCTGGAGGACGTCACCGTCCAGGCCGGCCCCAAGACGCTGCTCACCCACCTCACCTGGCAGCTCGGTCCCGGCGACCGGATCGGCCTGGTCGGGGTCAACGGCGCGGGCAAGACCTCACTGCTGCGGGCGCTGGAACAGGCCGCCCGCACGCAGGGCGATGCGCAGCCCGCGGCCGGGAAGATCGTCGTCGGCAAGACCGTCAAGCTGGCCTACCTGTCCCAGGAGGTCGCGGAGCTCAACCCGAACCTGCGGGTGCTGGAGGCCGTGCAGCAGGTGCGCGACCGGGTCGACCTCGGCAAGGGCCGGGAGATGACCGCGGGCCAGCTCTGCGAGCAGTTCGGCTTCTCGAAGGAGAAGCAGTGGACGCCCGTCGGCGACCTGTCCGGCGGTGAGCGGCGCCGGCTGCAGATCCTGCGGCTGCTGATGGACGAGCCGAACGTCCTCTTCCTCGACGAGCCCACCAACGACCTCGACATCGAGACCCTGACCCAGCTGGAGGACCTCCTCGACGGCTGGCCCGGCTCGATGATCGTGATCTCGCACGACCGGTTCTTCATCGAGCGGACCACGGACAAGGTGCTGGCTCTCCTCGGCGACAAGTCGCTGCGGATGCTGCCACGCGGCATCGACGAGTACCTGGAGCGCAGGACGCAGCGGGCGGCGGAAGCCACCCCGGCGAGCGCACCCGCCGCGGCCTCCCGGGCCGCCGCCCCGGCGCCGGGCGTCTCGCCGCAGGAGGCACGCGCGGCGAAGAAGGAACTCCAGAAGGTCGAGCGGCAGCTCGACAAGATGTCGACCCGCGAGACGACGCTGCACGCCCAGATCGCCGACAACGCCACGGACTTCGAGAAGGTCGCGAAGCTCGACGCCGAACTGCGCGAACTCGTCGCGGAACGCGATGTGCTGGAGATGCGCTGGCTGGAGCTGGCCGAGGACGCCTGAGCGGCCCCCGTCCCGGAGCGCCTTGCCGCGCGGCCCGTGCAACTGCCGTGACCGGCCTGTGCAACTGCCGTGACCGGTGTGGCCGATGGGGTCTGTGGGGCGGGTGGTACAAAGAAACCTTGCCCGGCGCACACCGGCCGGACCACCGCGCACCACAGGCACCGACGGAACGACAACGGAACAGGGGGACGGGCCGATGAGCCAGCCGCCCGGACAGCAGCCGCCGCAGGGTGGGTTCGGAGCTCCTTACGACCCGCCGCCCGGGTCGTATCCGCCACCGGCCGCCCCGCAGCAGCCGGCCGGTCCGTACGGCGCTCAGCCCGCCCCGCAGCAGCCGGCCGGTCCCTACGGTGCTCAGCCCGGCCCGTACGGCAACCAGCCCGGCCCGTACAACCAGCCGCCGCAGGGCTTCGGTTACGGCTACCCGCCCCAGCAGCCGCAACCGGGCCACGCCTACCCGACGCAGCCTCCGACGCAGCCCCCGCCGCCCGGCGGACCGCGGGGCGGCGGCCGGTTCCGCGGCCGGACCGGGATGCTCCTCGGCGGCCTGCTCGCGGTGGTGCTCCTGGCCGGCGGCATCTGGCTCGCCACCGGCGACGACGGGAAGCCCACGGCGAACGGCGGCCACAGCTCCGCGCCGCCGTCCCCCGCGCCGACCCTGGACCAGGGCGACGGCAAGGGCGACACCGACGACGACGGTACGGTCACCCCCCGCGAGGAGGCAGCCGAGATCAACGCGGCGCGCAAGCCGGGCGAGGCGAAGCTCCTCTGGCTCCGCAAGAGCGGCGTCGATCTGCCGGAGGGCGGCGAGGACGTCTACGGCCCCTGGTTCGCGGGCGACACCGTCGTCACGGCCATGTACCAGCACATCACCGGCTATTCGGTCGCCGACGGCACGCTCAAGTGGAACCTGCGGCTGCCCACCCACGTGTGCGCGGCGCCCACGCAGCCCACGGCCGACGGCAAGATCGTCCTGGGCATCAAGGCGAGCACCGCCAGCGACGCCTCCTGCGAGAACCTGCAGATGGTCGACCTGAGCACCGGCAAGCTCGGCTGGCGCAAGGCGTACGTCCGCGACGGTGCCTGGGACGGGCTCTCCGACCTCGCGATGTCGGTCAACGGCGACACCGTGACCGTGGGGCGCACCAGCAGGACCGATGCGTTCCGGGTCAGCGACGGCAAGGTGCTGTTCGGGAAGCTGCCCGGCAACTGCCAGCCGTTCGGCTTCGCCAGCGGGCCCGTGGCGATCGCCGCGGCGAGCTGCCAGACCGCCGCGGACGACCACAAGGAACACCAGGTGCAGCGGATCGACCCCGCCACCGGCAAGGTGCAGTGGACGTACAAGGTGAAGAAGGGCTGGCAGGTCGAGCAGATCTACTCCGCCGACCCCGTCGTCATCTCGCTCACGCAGGGGGCGGAGAAGGAGAAGTGGGGTGTCCTCGTGCTCAACGCCGACGGCACCTACCGCACCCAGCTCTCCGGCGGACCGGGCAACTTCCTGCGCAAGTGCGACAAGGACCGGCGCGTCCAGGGTTCCAACCTGGACAGCTGCGTCGGGGTGGCCGCCGGTGCGAACACGTTCTACATGGCGACCGGGGCCGTCGACCTCAAGGCCGGCGACGGCAACAAGGTCGCCGCCTTCGACCTGACCACCGGAAAGTTCAAGTGGGCCATCAGCTCTCCGGTGGCCCAGCCCCTCACCCCGCTGCGCACCGACGGCGGCAAGCTGCTGATGTATCTCGCGGCGGCCAAGAACAAGGGCGGCGGCATCGCCTCCGTCCCGTCCACCGGCGGTGCCTGGCAGATGGTCCTGCGGCACCCGGCGGCGGCCGCCGTCGTCGAGCGCGCCTTCTACGAAGTGCACGTCGCGTACGTGGACGGGCGCAGCTTCCTTACGCATTCGAGGATCAGCGGGATGGACGACGAGGAGATCGAGACGCGCTCGGTCGCCGCCTTCGGCAACTGACCTGCCGCAGCTGACGGCGGATTAGGCGTAACGACGGCATCACGGGGCGGTTCTCCCTTGGGAACAGGGGTGGACCGAACCGGAGCCGATGCCGGGCCGGGTGGTACAAAGAAGCCCCGCTCGACTGACGTAACACTGCGGGATCCATGCCCGATTCGCTCCATTTCGCTGGAAATCCGGGGAGTCTTCGCCGACTTCCGGGGCCCCGGCGCGATCGCGGGGGAGTCCGGACCGGGCACCGGACCGCATGAAGGGGGACGCGCTGATGACCCAGCCGCCCAGCCAGCAACCGCCGCAGGGAGGCTTCGGCGCTCCGCAGGATCCGCCGCAGGGAGTTCCTCAGCCGCCCCAGGGCCCGCCGCAGACCCCGCCGCCCGCGCAGCCGCCCCAGGCGCCGGCCGGCCCGGCGGGTTACGGCTACCCCCAGCAGCCGCCCACGGCCGGTTACGGCTACCCCCAGCAGTCCGGCCCGTACGCGCAGCAGCCCGGCCCCTACGGCGCGCCGCAGCAGCCCGGCCCGTACGGCGCGCAGCAGACGGGCCCGTACGGCCAGCCGCAGCAGCCCGGTTACGGCTACCCGCAGCAGCAGTACCCCGGCGCACCGGCCCCCGCCGGGCCGACGGGGCCCGGCGGGCGCAACCCGTTCAAGGGCAAGCCCGCCGTGATCATCGCGGCTGCGGTCGCCGCGCTCCTGGTCGTCGGCGGCGGTGTCTTCCTGCTGTCGGGCGGGGACGACGACGACAAGAAGCCCGTGGCGAAGAAGAGCGGCGAGGTCCAGAAGCCGACTGCCTCGCCCACCGTCGACGAGGGCGACGGCGACGGAACCGGCCGTGAGGGCAGCGACGACCTGAACGGCGCGCGCCAGCCCGGCGAGGCGAAGGTCCTCTGGCTCCAGAAGAACGACGTCGACCTGCCCCGCAACGGCGCGGACGTGTACGGGCCGTGGATCGTCGGCGACACCATCGTCAAGGGCATGTACCGCACGGTCTCCGGCTACTCGGTGGCCGACGGCAAGCAGAAGTGGACGCTGAAGCTGCCCGCGGACATCTGCGCCGCCCCGGCGCAGACCACCACGGACGGCAGGATCGTCATCGGGGTCAAGAACGGCACGTCCGACAAGGCCGACTGCTCCGACCTCCAGCTGATCGACCTCAACACCGGTAAGGCGGGCTGGAAGAAGCCGGTCAAGAGCAGCGGGCTCTTCGACCTGATGTCGGACATCTCCCTCGCCATCAGCGGCAACACCGTGACGGTCGGCCGCACCGGCGCCTCCAACGCGTTCCGGGTGAGCGACGGCAAGGAGCTGTTCGGCAAGCGCACCGGCATCTGCCAGCCGTTCGCCTTCGCCGGCGGCGCCAAGCTGATCGCCGCCACCAATTGCCGTACCGACGACCTCGACAACCCGCAGCAGCAGATCGAGCAGCTCGACCCGTCCACCGGCAAGCCCCGGTGGACCTACAAGCCCGCACGTGGCTGGGAGGTCGACAAGGTCTACTCGGTGAGTCCTCTCATCGTGTCGCTGACCAAGGGCAGCGGCGACAGCAAGAAGTGGAGCATCCTCGCGCTCCGGGAGAACGGCACGCTCCGCTCCCAGATCATCAGCGACAAGGGCGACAAGTTCGCCCCGGACTGCGGTGGCGGGTTCGCCGTCTTCGGCCAGCGCCTCGACGGCTGCACCGGCGTCGCGGCCGACGCCAACACCTTCTACATGGCGACGCAGGACGACACCAGCGGTACCGGCCGCAACAACCAGGTCGTCGCGTTCAACCTGAACACCGGCAGGACCAAGTGGAAGGCGAAGGCCCCGGCCGAGCAGACCATGAAGCCGCTGCGGATGGAGGGCGCCGACGTGCTCCTCTACGTGGACGCCGGCTACAACAAGGGCGGCGGGATCGCCACCCTGGCCCCCTCCGGCGGCACCCCGAGGATGGTGCTCCAGCACCCGGCGTCGACGGCACAGATCGAGAGCTCCTTCTGGGACGAGGACGTGCTCTACGCGGGCGGCCGTTCGTTCATCGTCAGCGGGCGGATCAGTGCGAGCAATGACGAAGAGGAACTGGAGACGAAGACCATGATGGCCTTCGGCAAGTAACAGCTCCCCACGGCACCCGAAGGAACACCACCGGTCGAGGGCGGCGGCAGACCCGTCCGCGACCGGATCCGGCCCACCGACCGATTCCCCCTTCTCCAGAGGTACGCAACGCCATGACGCAGCCGCCCCAGCCGCCGCCCAACGACCCGCCCCAGGGCGGGTTCGGCGCGCCCCAGGATCCGCCGCCCGGTGGTTTCGGCGCGCCCCAGGATCCGCCGCCCGGTGGTTTCGGCGCTCCGACGCCGCCGCCCGCCGACCCGTTCGGCAAGCAGCCGGCGACCCCGCCGCCCCCGGCCCCCGGCGGCTACGGCACCCCGCCGCCCGCGGGCCCGCCGCAGCAGCAGCCCGGTTACGGCTACCCGCAGGGCCAGCCGCCGCAGCCCGGTTACGGATTCCCGCAGACGCCCCCGCAGGGCCAGCCGCAGCAGGGGTACGGCTTCCCGCAGGGCCAGCCGCCGCAGCAGGGCTACGGCTACCCGACCACCCCGATGCAGCAGCCGTACGCGCCGCAGCAGCCCGGCGGCAACGGGCCGAAGAAGTTCTCCAGCCAGGCCCAGATCATCGTCGCCGCGGCGGTCGCCGTGGTGCTGATCGTCGGCGCCGGTGTCTGGTTCGCCTCCAGTGGCGGCGACGACGACAAGAAGAAGGACGAGGCGGTCAGCTCCGCCGGCACCACCGGTGAGAACAAGGGCGGTTCGGGCAGCAGCAGTGGCATCGGCGGCGGCGGCAAGGAGAAGGCCCCGGCCGACACCAAGGCCCGCGTCGGCTTCCAGCTCCCGCAGCCCAAGGTCACCGATGTCACCACGGTCTCCGGCTCCTGGCTGACCGACAAGGCGTACGTGAAGACGGGCGTCAACGAGATCGTCGGCTACGACCCGGCCAAGGGCACCAAGCTCTGGTCGATCCCGCTGGACGGCCAGGTGTGCGCCACCTCCCGGCACATGAGCAAGGACTTCAAGACGGCCATCGTCTTCGAGGAGGCCAAGCGGTCCGCGGCCAACAAGTACCCCAGCTGCAACCAGGTGGGCGCCCTCGACCTGAACACCGGCAAGCTCATGTGGAACAAGCCGGTCACCGCCTCCACCGGCGGTGACCGCCCGGTCCGGTTCGACGAGGTCACGCTCAGCGGCAGCACGGTCGCCGCGGGCGGCACCGAGGGCGGCGCGGCCTTCGACCTGAACACCGGCGCCGAGCGCTGGAAGCCGAAGGTCAGCACCGACGGCTGCTACGACAAGGGGTACGGCGGCGGCGACGCACTCGCCGTGGTCCGCAAGTGCGGGACGTACGACGACCCGCAGCTCATCATCCAGGCCCTGAACCCGACGTCGGGCGCCCCGCTCTCCTCGTACAAGATGCCGACCGGTGTCGAGTACGCGAGCATCGTCTCCACCAAGCCCCTGGTCGTCGCCGCCGACGTCGGCGACACCGCCGGTGACGGCAGCGGCATCTCGGACTTCTTCTCCATCGACGCGGCCAGCGGCAAGCTGCTCACCCGGATCGCGGCGGACGGCGAGAAGTACGCGGCGAGCTGCCGCGCCACGAAGGTCGAGAGCTGCCAGCACCTCGCCGTGGGCAACAACCGCATCTACGTGCCCACCGAGGAGCACGAGGGCACCGGGGAGTACGGCAACACGAACGAGATCGTGTCGTTCGACCTGACCACCGGCAAGCCGACCAGCGACCGGGCCGACGCCGGCGACCGCTACTCGATGTTCCCGGTCCGCATGGACGGCGGCAACCTGATCGCGTACAAGGAGCCCCCCTACGACAAGGGCGGCCAGATCGTCTCCATCGACGGCGCGACCTTCAAGTCGACCGTGCTGATGGACAACCCGGGCGACGAGTCCGTCCGGGACGCGGAGACCAGCTTCTCCCCGGACTACGCCGAGTACATCTACGGCGGCGGCAAGCTGTTCATCTCGGAGACGATGGTCAGCAAGCCGCGGGAGAGTTCGCTGGGCGACAAGGAGTACCTCGTCGTCTCGTTCAGCACGAACTGACCCCAGGACATGCGTGAGGGGGTGGAGCCGGGCCGGCTCCACCCCCTCACGCATGCCTCACCCGTGCCGGGTCAGGAGTTGCTGCTGTCGTCGTAGGCCGGGTGCATGATGCCCGACGACACGCACTTCAGGATCGTGGTGCCCTCCATCTGGCACAGCTCGATCCGTGCCGTACTGATCCAGCCACCGGGGTTGGCGTAGCTGGTCGCGCCCCACGCGGTTCCTGCGCCGGTGGAGACGCGGTGGATCGGGAAGTAGTGGGTGCCGGCGTCGCCGGTGGTGATCAGCCGTACGCCCACCGAGTGGCCGTCGGCGGCCTTGTCCTTCACGTACAGGTAGAGCGGGTCGAGCTTGTACGGATTCAGCCGCCAGGCCGCCTGTACCTCGGCGTATCCCCACGTCGTGGAGACGTCCTCGCCCGTGACGTTGGAGGCGGCGGCGGCCGTCCCGGTGAACGCGGGCCCCGCCAGCACGGCGCACGTGGCGGCAGAGACGAGCAGAGTCTTCTTGAGACGCAAGATTCCCCCAGAAAGTGATCCGGATAGGTCGGCAGGAAGATTACAACAGTCAGTATCCGGCCATGATGAGCCATCAACTCGCCCTCAAAGCACCCGAAGTCGGCTATCTCGATCCTTCTGCCCGCCAATGCGCCCGCCGCCTCGAACAAGCGTGTAACTTGCCGGGTCTGTAGAGGGCCGGGGGGCCTGCCGGTGAGAGGGGGAGCGCCCGATGGGTGTGCGGCTCATGGTGATCGACGACCATCGACTGCTCGCGGAGGCACTCGCCTCGGCACTGAAACTGCGCGGCCACCGCGTGCTCGCCGCCGCCGCGCCCACCGCCGGGGCGGCGGAACTGGTCGTCAGCAGGGCTCCGGAGATCTGCCTGTTCGGCACGGCGGCACCCGCCGAACCGGGCACCTTCGACCCGGTCGTCAGGATCAGGCGCGAGCGCCCGCAGACCGCCGTGGTGGTCCTCGGCCCCGTGCCCAGTCCGCGCGGCATCGCGGCGGCGTTCGCGGCCGGCGCCGCGGGGTACGTCCGGCACGACGAACGCATCGAAGGCGTCGAGCGGGCGATGGCCAAGGTGCGCGCCGGCGAGGCGGCGATCGCGCCTCAGCTGCTCCAGGGCGCCTTCGCCGAGCTGCTCAACCCGGCGGCGCAGCCGGACGACGAGGGCCGGCGGCTGCTGCAGGTGCTCACCCCGCGCGAGGTCGAGGTCCTGGTCCGGGTCGCCGAGGGCGAGGACACCCGGCTGATCGCGGCCGGTATGCGGATCGCGCCCAGCACGGCCCGTACCCATGTGCAGCGTGTGCTGATGAAACTGGGCGTCGGCTCCCGGCTGGAGGCGGCGGCGCTCGCCGCCCGTACCGGCCTGCTGGACCGGGCGGCGCTGGAGACGCCGCAGGGGCCGGACACCGTCGGCTGACGGTGTCCGGCCCCTGCCCCATCTGCTGAGCGCGCGTCAGTTACCCGGCGTCTGCGTGGTGTCCGGCGCGGCGGCCGGCGGCTGGACCGGGCGCAGCTTCATCCAGCCCAGGAAGAACAGCCCCAGGGCCAGCATGGCGATACCGGTCCACAGGTTGATGTGGACGCCCTCGGCCTTCTTCAGGTCCGCGTCGGACGGGCTGATCCCGGCGATGGTGACGATGACCCCGTAGACCACGAAGAGACCGCCGATGATCGTCCGGATGTCGAACAGCCGGGCCGCCGTGGCGGACTTCTTCTCCAGATCGGAGACTTCCTTGTGCAGGTCGGACATGGTGGGTGACTCCGATCAGAACGAGTAGGGGACGTAGCACAGGGCGGCGAGCACGATCGCGCCCCAGCCCAGCAGCGCGGGCCTGCGGTACCAGGCGTCGTCGCCCTCCTCGGGCAGCTCGTCGGCCTCCGGCGACTCGGTTCCGTAGACCAGACCGGCCAGTTCGGCCTCCGGCTTGGGGGCCGTGAACAGGGTGACGGCGACCATGACGACCGCGCCGGCGACGAATCCGACGATCGCGGAGACGAAGTTGGCGCCCTGGTCGGTGGGGATGTCGATGACACCCTGCTTGTAGATCACGAAGTAGTTGACCATCGCGGCGGTGGTGCCCGCCAGCAGGCCCCAGACACCGGACTTCATCGAGGCGCGCTTCCAGAACATGCCGATGATGAACACCACGAACAGCGGCACGTTGAAGAAGGAGAAGAGCGTCTGGAGGTAGCTCATGATGTTGGAGAAGCTGGAGGCGATGAACGCCGTGCCGATGGAGGCCAGCACCCCGATCACCGTGATCTTGCGGCCGAAGCCCAGGTAGTACGCGTCCGACCGGTCCTTCTTCACGTACCGCGCCCAGATGTCCGTGGTGAACACGGTGTTGAACGAGGAGACGTTGGCGGCCATGCCCGCCATGAACGCGGCCAGCAGACCCGTCACCGCGATGCCGAGCACACCGTTGGGCAGCAGTTCCCGCATCAGCAGCGGGATCGCGTCGTTGTAGGTCGTGTCCGAGCCGGCGGCGCCGATGTTCGGCACGACCACGGCGGCGACCAGGCCCGGGATCATCACGAGGAACACGATGAAGATCTTCGGGAACGCGGCGATCAGCGGGGTGCGCTGGGCGGCGGAGAGGTTCTTCGCGGACAGGGCGCGCTGCACCTCGGCGAAGTTCGTCGTCCAGTAGCCGAACGAGAGCACGAAGCCCAGGCCGAGGACGATCGTCAGCCAGTTGGCGCCCAGCGGGTTGGCGTCACCGATGCCGGTGCCGCCCCAGGCGGTCATGAAGTTCGCACCGTGGCTGGACTCCAGCGAGTCGCTCAGTCCGTCCCAGCCGCCGACGCGCTTGAGGCCCAGCAGGGTCAGCGGGATCAGCGCGGCGAGGATGACGAAGAACTGCAGGACCTCGTTGTAGATCGCGGAGGAGAGCCCGCCGATGGTGATGTAGATCAGGACGAAGAGGCCCGCGACCACGATCGCGACCCACTGCGGCCAGCCGAGGAGCGCCTCCACGACGATCGACAGGGCGTACAGGTTGACGCCCGCGATCAGCACGGCCGAGAAGGCGAAGAGTATGGAGCTGAGCAGATGTGCCGACCTGTCGAAGCGGTGCAGCAGGAACTCCGGTACGGAGCGCACCTTCGACCGGTAGTAGAAGGGCATCATCACGAGGCCCAGGAAGACCATGGCCGGGATGGCGCCGATCCAGTACCAGTGGACGACCGCGACGCCGTACTGCGCGCCGGTCGCCGCCATGCCGAGGATCTCCGTGGCGCCGAGATTCGCCGCGACGAAGGCCAGGCCGGTCACCCATGCGGGCAGTGACCGTCCGGACAGGAAGAAGTCGAGGCTCGTCCTCACGCTCCTTCGAGCGGCGAAGCCGATGCCGAGTACGACGACGAAGTAGATCGCCAGGATCGTGTAGTCGAGCCCGTTCGTGGGGAGCCGGAGCCCTGCAGCCAGATATTGCATGTGGGGGTACTCGCTTCGTTGCGCGAACTGAACCCGAAGGAAACTACGCTCTTGTGTTCAGGAAATGAACACTTCCGATGAGGTTCTTTGTTGGATTGTGATCGTGTTGCCCAAAAGAGCGGCCTCAACCCTCTCCGGGCCCCCGAGATCCTCGCCACTCCCGCCGCCTCCGACTCATTGACGCGCCTGTTGATTTGTGGTTCATTGTGTGCGGTTCTGTTTGGGAGGAGTCTGGTGAAGAAGACGGTTACGACGCTCGCCGACGGCCGGGAGCTGATCTACTACGACAGCCGTGACGACGTCGTGCGCGACGCGGTCGACCGGCGCCCGCTGGATCCCGTCTCGACCTCCTCCGAGGTCCGCCGCGACCCGCTCCTCGGCGACAGCGTCGCCATCGCCTCGCACCGCCAGGGCCGCATCTACCACCCCCCGGCCGACGAGTGCCCGCTCTGCCCCTCGCAGGAGGACCGGCACAGCGAGATCCCGGAGCCGGACTACGACGTCGCCGTCTTCGAGAACCGCTTCCCCTCGCTCGCCGGCGACTCCGGCCGCTGCGAGGTCGTCTGCTTCACCTCCGACCACGACGCCTCCTTCGCCGACCTCACCGAGGAACAGGCCGGACTCGTCCTGGAGGCGTGGACCGACCGCACCGCCGAGCTCGCCGAGCTCCCCCAGGTCACGCAGGTCTTCTGCTTCGAGAACCGGGGCGCCGAGATCGGCGTCACGCTCGGCCACCCGCACGGCCAGATCTACGGCTACCCCTTCGTCACCCCGCGCACCGAGCTGATGCTCCGCTCCACGGCGGACCACCGCGCCGCTACCGGCGGCAACCTCTTCGATGACCTCGTCGCCCGCGAGGAGGCCGACGGCTCACGGATCGTGCTGGCCGGCGAGCACTGGGTGGCCTTCGTGCCGTACGCCGCGCACTGGCCGTACGAGGTCCATCTGTACCCGCGCCGCCGCGTCGCCGACCTGCGGGAGCTCGACGAGGCGGCCCGCACGGAATTCCCACAGGTCTATCTGGAACTCTTGAGGCGATTCGACCGGATCTTCGGCCCCGGCGAGCCGCCGACCCCGTACATCTCCGCCTGGCACCAGGCGCCGTTCGGAGTCGAGGGGCGGGAGGACTTCGCGCTCCATCTGGAGCTTTTCACCATCCGACGTACCTCCGGCAAGCTGAAGTTCCTCGCGGGTTCCGAATCCGGCATGAGCGTGTTCATCAACGACGTGCCGCCGGAGACCGCGGCCCAGCGACTGCGAGAGGTAGCGAGCGAGTGAGCAAGTCCCCGAAGAAGTACCTGGTGACCGGCGGCGCGGGATACGTGGGCAGTGTGGTCGCCCAGCACCTGCTGGAGGCGGGGCACACCGTCACCGTCCTCGACGACCTCTCCACCGGTTTCCGCGAGGGCGTCCCGGCCGGTGCCGAGTTCATCGAGGGCCGCATCCAGGACGCCGCCAAGTGGCTGGACTCCTCCTACGACGGGGTGCTGCACTTCGCCGCGTACTCCCAGGTCGGCGAGTCCGTCGCCGACCCGGAGAAGTACTGGGTCAACAACGTCGGCGGCTCCACCGCCCTGCTCGCCGCGATGCGCGACGCCGGGGTGCGCACCCTGGTCTTCTCCTCCACCGCCGCCACCTACGGCGAGCCGGTCTCCAGCCCCATCACCGAGACCGACCCCACGGCCCCGACCAGCCCGTACGGCGCCACCAAGCTCGCCGTCGACCACATGATCACCGGTGAGGCGGCCGCCCACGGCCTGGCCGCCGTCTCGCTGCGCTACTTCAACGTGGCGGGCGCCTACGGCGACTGCGGCGAGCGGCACAGCCCCGAGTCCCACCTGATCCCGCTGGTCCTCCAGGTCGCGCTCGGCCGGCGCGCGTCGATCTCCGTCTACGGCGACGACTACCCCACCCCCGACGGCACCTGCGTCCGCGACTACATCCACGTCGCCGACCTCGCCGAGGCCCACCTGCTGGCCCTCGACGCCGCCACCGCGGGCGAGCACCTGATCTGCAACCTCGGCAACGGCAACGGCTTCTCGGTCCGCGAGGTCATCGAGACGGTCCGCCAGGTCACCGGCCACCCGGTGCCCGAAACCGCGGCCCCGCGCCGCGGCGGCGACCCGGCCGTGCTCGTCGCCTCCGCCGCCACCGCCAGGGAGCGGCTCGGCTGGCAGCCGTCCCGCGCCGACCTGGCCGGAATCGTCACCGACGCATGGACGTTCGCCCGCCGAGAGGAGCCCACCGCACCATGACCGACCACGCTGAGCAGCACGCCTCCCCGACCGAGCTCACCGCCTCCTTCACCGAGCTCTACGGGACCGCCCCCGAAGGAGTCTGGGCCGCCCCCGGCCGGGTCAACCTGATCGGCGAGTACACCGACTTCAACGACGGCTTCGTGATGCCGCTCGCGCTGCCGCACACCGCACGGGCCGCCGTCGCCCGCCGCACCGACGGCGAGCTGCGGCTGCACTCCACCGATGTGCCGGGCGGCGTCGTCCAGCTCCGCGTCGACGAGCTGGCGCCGCATGCGGGCCACGGCTGGGCGGCCTACCCGGCCGGTGTCGTCTGGGCGCTGCGCGAGGCCGGCCACGAGATCACCGGTGCCGACATCCAGCTGTCCTCCACCGTCCCCACCGGCGCCGGGCTCTCCTCGTCCGCCGCGCTCGAAGTGGTGACCGGACTGGCTCTGAGCGACCTCTTCGGCCTCGGACTCACCGCCGCCGAGCTCGCGGTCCTCGCCCAGCGCGCCGAGAACGCGTTCGTCGGCGTCCCGTGCGGCGTCATGGACCAGATGGCGTCGGCCTGCTGCACCGACGGGCACGCCCTGCACCTGGACACCCGTGACCTCACCCAGCGCCAGGTCCCCTTCGACCTGGCCGCCCAGGGGCTGCGGCTCCTGGTCGTCGACACCCGCGTCAAGCACGCGCTGGGCGACGGCGCCTACGCGGAACGGCGGGCCGGCTGCGAGGAGGGTGCCCGTCTGCTCGGCATCCGCACCCTGCGCGAACTCCCGTACGCGGAACTGGGCACCGCGCTCGACACGCTGGCCGCGTCCGGCGCCGACGAGTCCGTCGTGCGCTACGTGCGCCATGTGGTCGGCGACAACCAGCGCGTCGAGCAGGTCATCGGGCTGCTCGACGCGGGCCGGGTCCGTGCGGCCGGACCGGTCCTCACAGCGGGCCACGTCTCGCTCCGCGACGATCTGCGGGTCTCCTGCGTGGAGTTGGACCTGGTCGTCGAGGCGGCGAACGCCGCCGGCGCGCTCGGCGCGCGGATGACCGGAGGCGGATTCGGCGGTTCGGCGATCGTGCTCGTCGAGGAGTCGCAGGCCGACACGGTCGCCAAGTCCGTGCAGGAGGCGTTCGCCGCAGCCGGGTACGCGGCCCCGGGCGTGTTCCCCGCGGTGCCGTCCGCGGGAGCCCGCCGGCTCGTCTGAGCCGGCCGGTCCGGCCGGGGCGCGCCCCGGCCGGACCGGTCAGAGCTCCTTGACGAGGGTGAACTCGGTGATACCCGGCGGGTAGTTCTCGATCCGCCCCCGCACCTCGTAACCGCGCTTCCGGTAGAAGTCCGGCGCCTGGAAGTCCCAGGTCTCCACCCGCGAGCGGACGCAGGAGCGTTCGGCCCCGGCCACCCGTTCCGCCTCGGCGAGCAGCCGCGAGCCGAGCCCGGAACCACGATGCCGGGCGTCGACCCAGAGCAGGTCCACATGGAGCCAGGTCGCCCAGGTGCGTCCGGTCAGTCCCGCGGCGAGCCGGTCGTCGGCGTCCAGCGCCCATACCTCCAGCGGTACTTCGAGAGCCGCCGGCGTATCGCGCAGGGCGCGCAGCCGCGGTGAGCGCGCCGTGTTGTCGTCACGCAGCCACTTGTTCAGCAGCTGACGTCGTTCTTTGTCCACTTCTGTCTCAAGACGGAACATGAACCACACACTAGGACCCGGCAGTCTGTCAGTTCTGTGAAATTCCTTCCCCCCGGAGCCGTCGCCCGTACCCTGATGCACAGCACCGGTGGGGGCCGGTGCTGATTCAGGGGTACGAGACAGCCGGGTGCGACGCCCGGACGGGAGGGCGGTCGGTGCACGGCGGCGGCCGTGGACCGCGATCGGACTCCCCGTTCCGGGCGTCGCACCCGCGCCGGTCCGTCCCTGCCGGGGGCCGCATCCTTCGCGTGCCCCAGAGCGCACAGCATGGGGGTGCCTGTGGCCCGTATCCGGGTTCTCGTCGTCGACGACCACCGCATTTTCGCCGAGTCGCTCGCCGCGGCGCTGGCCGCCGAGCCCGATGTCGACGTGGCGGCGGCGGGCAGCGGCCCGGCCGCCCTGCGCTGCCTGGAGCGCGCGGCGTCCGAGG
Source organism: Streptomyces sp. NPDC091416 (assembly GCF_044756845.1). Taxonomy (NCBI): domain Bacteria; kingdom Bacillati; phylum Actinomycetota; class Actinomycetes; order Kitasatosporales; family Streptomycetaceae; genus Streptomyces; species Streptomyces sp. NPDC091416. The sequence continues at coordinate 187,958 of NZ_JBIVTU010000012.1, read as the reverse complement.
GCCGCGGATACGACGTGATACTCGTCGACGCCGAACTGGGCACCCTGCGCCCGCCCGGCCGCCCGGCCGCGGGCCCGGTCCCGGTGCCCGCTCCGAACGCCGGGGGAATCGGCCTGGTCGACGGCATCTCCCTGGTCGCGGGCATCCGCTCGCTGCGCTGCCCGGTGCGTACGGTGGTGCTCGCCGAGAAGGACGACCCGCGCCGGGCCGCGCTCGCGCTCCAGGCGGGCGCCTGCGGCTGGGTCGCCAAGGACAGCTCGCTGCAACGGCTGCTCGCGGTGATCCGGGGCGTGCTGCGCGAGGAGACGCATCTGCCGCCCGCGCTGCTCACGGGCGTACTGCGGGAGCTGATGGCGGACCGCAAGCACCGCACCGAGAGCGAACAGCTCGTCGAGTCCCTGACCCCGCGCGAGCGCGAGGTGCTGCGCTGCATGGTGGCGGGCCTGGGCCGCAAGGCGGTGGCGGAGCGGCTCTTCCTCTCCCCGCACACCGTGCGGACGCACATGCAGAACGTGCTGGGGAAGCTGGGCGTGCACTCGACGCTCGCGGCGGTCGCGCTGGCCCGGCGGGCGGGCGTCGGCCCGGCCGACCTGGAAGCGCCGGTCCTAGCCGGGAACGTTGTCGAACGGGGCGGTCAGCTGGCGTAGCAGGCCTGCCAGTTCGCCTCGCTGCTGACGGGAGAGTTCGCCCAGGATGGCGCGCTCCTGGGCGAGCAGGCCGGCCAGTGACTGGTCGGCCTTGTCGCGGCCCTCCGCGGTGAGCCGGACCAGCACGCCGCGGCGGTCGCTGGGGTCGGGGAGCCGCTCGACGAGATTCTTCTTGGTCAGCCGGTCGATGCGGTTGGTCATCGTGCCCGAGGTGACGAGGGTCTGGGTGAGGAGCTGGCCGGGCGAGAGCTGGTACGGGGAGCCGGCGCGGCGCAGCGACGTGAGGACGTCGAACTCCCACGGCTCCAGATGGTGCTCCGCGAAGGCGATCCGGCGGGCCCGGTCGAGATGGCGGGCCAGGCGGGAGACGCGGCTGAGGACCTCGAGCGGTTCCACGTCGAGGTCGGGGCGCTCTCGGCGCCATGCAGCGACCAGCCGGTCGACCTCGTCCTCCATGTGGATCAGTGTAGAGGGTCTGTCGACATGAAGTCTCTTGAATTCAAGTGTCTTGACATCAAGATACTTCGGGCCGATCCTGTACGGCATGACCGCACCTGTCTGGGATCCGCAGCAGTACCTGCGCCACGCGGACCACCGCACCCGCCCCTTCCTCGACCTGCTGGCCCGCGTTCCCGAACCGCCGAACGCCCCCGCCCCCCGCATCGCCGACCTCGGATGCGGCGCGGGCAACGTCACCGCCCTGCTCGCCGAGCGCTGGCCCGGGGCCCGCATCACCGGCTACGACAACTCCCCGCAGATGCTGGAACGGGCCCGCGCCCACGCCACCGCCCTGCTCGACTTCGCCGAGGCCGACGCCGCGACCTGGACCCCTTCACAGCCGTACGACCTGATCGTCTCCAACGCCCTGCTCCAGTGGGTCCCCGGCCACGCCGGCCGCTTCCCGGACTGGCTGGACGCGCTCACCCCCGGCGGCACCCTCGCCCTCCAGGTCCCGGGCAACTTCGACCAGCCCTCGCACGCCCTGATGCGCGAACTCGCCGAGTCCCCGCGCTGGCGCTCCCGCCTGGGCGGCCGCCTGCGCCACGCGGACGCGGTCCTGAGCCCGGCCGGCTACCTGCACCACCTCACGGCCCCCGGCATCACCGCCGACGTCTGGGAGACCACCTACCTCCACCTGCTGCACGGCGAGGACCCCGTCCTCGACTGGGTGAAGGGCACCGGGCTGCGCCCCGTCCTCACCGCACTCGCCGACGACGACGAGGCCCGGGACGCCTTCCTCGCCGAGTACCGCGACCTGCTGCGCGCCGCCTACCCCGCGGGCCCGCACGGCACGGTCTTCCCGTTCCACCGCCTCTTCGCCGTCGCTCACCGGGAGAAGCCATGATCGCCGCGCTCGACCACGTCCAGCTCGCCGCCCCCGAAGGCTCGGAGGAGGCGCTGCGCACGTACTACGTACAGATCCTCGGCATGACGGAGATCCCCAAGCCGCCGGTCCTGGCGGCCCGCGGCGGCTGCTGGTTCGAGGCGGGCCCGGTCCAGCTCCACGTGGGCGTCGAGGCGGACTTCCGCCCGGCCCGCAAGGCGCACCCGGGCCTGCGCGTCCAGGACATCGAGGCCTTCGCGGCCCGGCTGACGGAACACGGCGCCGAGGTCCGCTGGGACGCCGACCTGCCGGGCCACCGCCGCTTCTTCAGCCACGACCCGGTGGGCAACCGGCTGGAGTTCCTGGAACCGGACGGGGCCCCGGCACCGGAAAACCGGTGACGGGGCCCCGTCGGGCGCGGCCGCGCGCGGCGGATCAGTTCAGGACGCTGTACGTGTTCCAGCCGCCCCCGAGCCTGACCGGGCGGGGGAACTGGCCCCAGCCGTTCGAGATGTACAGGTAGAGGCTGCCGTTGCGGTCGACCCCGACGAGGTCGGCCTTGCCGTCCCCGGTGAGGTCCCCGGGCGCGGCCAGCTTCGTGTAGGTGTTCCAGCCCCCGCCGACGGGCGTGGGGGAGAGGAACGGCCGGTACGCGTCACCGGTGCCCCGGTACAGCTTGAGCACCCCGGCCGAGTCACGGGCCAGCACGTCCGCGCGGCCGTCCCCGGTGAAGTCACCGGCGCCGATGATCACGTTGTACGCGTTCCAGCCACCGCCGACCCTGATCCTGGCGGCGAGACCGGTGCCCGTGCCGTTGCCGGGGTGGAGGTACAGCGTGCCGCCGGCGTCACGCGTCAGCAGGTCGCCCTTGCCGTCGCCGGTCAGGTCGCCGGGACCGAGGGACAGGTTGTAGCCGCCCCAGCCGCTGCTGACCCGGCGGACGTCGTCCGGGCCGAAGCTGTGGTTGCGGAGCTCGCCGCCGGAGACGTTCATCAGGTCGACGAGGGTGTTCTCGTTGAGCGAGGAGGCGAGGAAGGGCTTGCCCTTCCAGGCGCTGCTGATCGCCGCACGCTGGTTCAGCTGGCCGTTGTTCGAAGGCCAGTAGGCCCAGAGCCTGCCGTGGGTGTCGAGCCCGAGGAGGTCGCTCCTGCCGTAGGCGGGAACGCCGCCCGCACCGGCGAGGAGCGTCGCCGTGTTCAGACGGGAGCCGGCCGCGACACGGACCGCGAGTTCGCCGCCGTCGCCGGTGGAGGAGTAGACGAAGACGTCACCGTTGACCGCGCGGGCGATCAGGTCGCCGCGGCCGTCGCCGTCCAGGTCGTCGGCGCCGATCACCTGGTTGTAGATGTGCCAGCCATGGCCGACCCGGGCCCTGTCGGTGAAGGGCGTCCTCGCCGAGCCGGTGCCCGCGTAGAAGTACAGGTCGCCGGAGACGGTCCGCCCGTACAGATCGGCGATGCCGTCCCCGGTCACGTCGTTCGCCCCGATGAGCTGGTCGTATGTGCCCCAGCCCTTGCCGACCAGGACCCGTGCGCCGAACGGTGCGGTGGAGGTGTCGCCGGTGGCCGGGTACAGGTACAGCTCGCCCTCGGGCGTGCGGGCCAGCAGGTCGGACCGCCCGTCGCCGGTCAGATCGCCCGGCGAGAGGACCTTGTTGTAGATCTGCCAGCCCTTGCCCGTCCATTCGGCGTTGCCTGTGCCCGCCCCGGACACGCCCGAGCGGAACGTCAGCGAGCCGTACGGCGACAGCGTCAGCAGGTCCGAGAACCCGTCACCCGTCTGGTCGCCGACCGGGATGATGTCCTTGTGCGCGTGCGCGTCCTTGCCGGGGATCTCGAAGTCGTACACCCCCTCCGCGCTGCTCGGCATGATGCCGAGTCCGCCTTCGAACGTCCGCAGGACCAGGTCGAAGTAGCCGTCGGCGTCGAAGTCCGCACGGGGCTTCAGGGCCGACCGGAGCCGGTCGGTGTGCTGCGGCAGGTTCAGGGACGGCTGCAGGTCGGCCGAGGCCGCGGGCCGCTCGGTCACCGTGTGCCGCGGTGCGGTGTCATCGGCCGAGGCCGGGGCGGCCAGCAGCATGCCGGCCGAGAGGACGAGTGCGGTGCAGGCCGCGAGGCGGCGCGCCCGCGTGGAGCGTGCGGGCACGGCGCTACGGCCGGATCTCACTGAAAACATGGCCCCCCCAGGGGTATCTGGTGCAACGTCCAGGGCCCCGCCACCGGAGTGCCGGTGACGGGGCCCCGTCGGAACGTGATGATGCGTCCGTGCGGTGGATCAGTACAGGTTGACGTACGTCGCCCAGCCGCCGCCGATCCTGGCCCGGGCGCCGAACTTGCCGGTGCCGGTCGAGGGGTAGCGGTACAGGTCGCCCTTGGCGTCGACACCGACGAGGTCGGCCTTGCCGTCCCCGTTGAGGTCGCCGGGCGCGGCCAGCTTCTTGTACGTGTTCCAGCCGCCGCCGATGGTCTGGCGCGCCTTGAACGGCTTCGACGCGACGCCCGTACCCGGGTAGAGGTACAGGTAGCCGCTCTTGCTGCGGGCGAGCAGGTCGGTGAGGCCGTCACCGTTGTAGTCACCGGCGCCGACCAGCTTGTTGTACGCGTCCCAGCCGCTGCCCACCTTGATCCGGGAGGCGAACCCGGCACCCGTGCCGAGGCCCCGGTACAGGTAGAGCGTGCCGCCGGAGGTGCGGGCCAGCAGGTCGCCCTTGCCGTCGCCGCTGAGGTCGCCGGGACCGACGAGGCTGTTGTAGACGCCCCAGCCCTTGCCGATGGTGTAGTCGCCGTTGTAGAGCGTGCCGGCGTACAGCTCCATCAGCTCGGCGCGGCCGTCGCTGTCCAGGGAGGACGCGAACGTGATGTTGGCCCCGCCCCAGTTCGCACCGACCTTCTGCGCGGCGGCGAACAGACCGTTGTTCTTCGGGTAGTACCAGTAGAGGTTGCCCTTGGTGTCGAGACCGAGCATCTCGTTCTTGCCGAAGTCGGGGTTGCCGCCCGCTCCGACGAACAGCGACGCCACGTTCCAGCCGGTGCCGCCGCCCGAAGGGGACACGAAGCTGCCCGCGCCGGTCGACTCGTAGAAGTACACGGCGCCGGCCGCGGTCCGGGCGATGATGTCGCCGAGACCGTCACCGTTGGCGTCGTCGACGGCGACGATCTGGTTGTACGCGTTCCAGCCGTTGCCGACCTTCACCCGCCCCGCGAACGGCTTGGCGGCGTTGCCGGTGCCGGCGTAGAAGTACAGCTCACCGGCGGGCGTACGGGCGAAGAGGTCGCCGATGCCGTCGCCGGTCACGTCGTTGGCGCCGACCAGCTGGTCGTAGACGCCCCAGCCGCTGCCGACCCTGACCCGGGACTTGAACGGGTTGGAGGTGACCGCACCGGTGGTGGCGTACAGGTACAGCTCGCCCGACGGGGTGCGGGCCAGCACGTCGCCTCGGCCGTCGCCGGTCAGATCGCCGCCGGCGACCAGCTTGTTGTACATGGCCCAGCCCTTGCCGGACCAGCCGGCGAAACCGGTACCGCTCTCGCTCGTGCCCTGGTGGAGCGAGAGCGTGCCGGTGGCGGTGAGCGCCAGGATCTCGGGACTGCCGTCGTTGTTCAGGTCGCCGGGCGCGACGAGATCCTTGTACTGCTCGTAGGAGTCGCCGTTGATCGTGTACTCGTGCTCGGCGGTGCTCGTGGAGACGTACACGACGCCGTCGATACCGCGGTAGACCGTGTCGCTGTAACCGTCGCCGTCGACGTCGAGACGCGGCTTCGCGGGCACGACCGCGGCGGCGCCGGCACCCTCGACGGCCGCCGCACCCGACTTCTTCGCCGGGTGCTTCGGGAGCGAGAGGGACGGCAGCGCGCCGATGGCCGGCGCGGACTGCTCGACCGCGCTGCGGTGCGGCGCGGTGTCATCGGCCGAGGCCGGGGCGGCCAGCAGCATGCCGGCCGAGAGGACGAGAGCGGTGCAGGCCGCGATCCGGCCCGCGCGCCTGGAGCGCGCGGGCAGGGTACGACGGCCGGGTTCCACAGAAGACAAAGCCCCCCCAGGGGTAAATGGTGGAACCGGGAGAAACGCCTTCACAGGTGCATTACATGCAGGGTGAAGCTTTCCCGGGATGGTCACAGACTCTACAACTGCGACCAGCGGGACTGAAGTGTTTTAGCGGTGAACGACATCTCGATCCGGCCACGCGACGGGGCGCAGCACGACGGGAAGCAGGGGGTGAGCGAACGGGAGACCCGCTCTCAACTCTTGCGATGTCCGATCAGCCGCGGCTTCGACTCCAGGTTCTCCAGACCGTGCCACGCCAGATTCACCAGATGAGCGGCGACCTCCGCCTTCTTCGGCTTGCGCGCGTTCATCCACCACTGACCCGTCAGCGCCACCATGCCGACCAGCGCCTGCGCGTACAGGGGAGCCAGCTTCGGGTCGAAGCCCCGGGCCTTGAACTCCAGCCCCAGGATGTCCTCCACCTGCGTGGCGATATCGCTGATGAGAGAGGCGAACGTACCCGTCGACTGGGCCACCGGCGAGTCACGGACCAGGATGCGGAAACCGTCCGTGTACGTCTCGATGTAGTCCAGCAGCGCGAACGCCGCCTGCTCCAGCAGCTCCCGCGGATGCCCCGCGGTCAGCGCACTGGTCACCATGTCCAGGAGCTGGCGCATCTCCCGGTCCACCACCACGGCGTACAGCCCCTCCTTGCCGCCGAAGTGCTCGTACACCACCGGCTTGGAGACCCCGGCACGCGCCGCGATCTCCTCCACCGACGTGCCCTCGAACCCCTTGTCGGCGAAGAGGGTGCGACCGATGTCCAGCAGCTGCTCGCGGCGTTCCTTCCCGGTCATCCGCACCCGGCGCGTACGCCGGGCGGAGGGTGCGCGGGTGTTCTCGCTGCTCGTGCTTCCATCGGTCGCCACGTCGTCAATCATGCCGCGTCGGCCCGCACGGGCCGGCGCCGGGAGTCGATACGCGCGGAGTCGGGCCACCGCACGTCGGTCGCCCAGCCCAGCTTCTCGAACCAGCGGATCAGCCGGGCGCTCGAATCGATCTGACCCCGCATCACTCCGTGCCGCGCACTCGTCGGGTCGGCGTGGTGCAGGTTGTGCCAGGACTCGCCGCACGACAGGACCGCCAGCCACCACACGTTGCCGGACTTGTCACGGGACTTGAACGGGCGCTTGCCGACCGCGTGGCAGATCGAGTTGATCGACCACGTCACGTGGTGCAGCAGCGCCACCCGGACCAGCGAGCCCCAGAAGAACGCGGTCGCCGCACCCCACCACGACATCGTGACCAGGCCGCCCACCAGCGGCGGAATGGCCAGCGAGAGGATCGTGAAGGAGAGGAAGTGACGGGAGATCCCGCGGATCGCCGGGTCCTTGATCAGATCGGGGGCGTACTTCTGCTGAGGCGTCCGCTCCTCGTCGAACATCCAGGCGATGTGCGCCCACCAGAGGCCCTTCATCAGGGCCGGCACGGTCTCGCCGAAACGCCACGGCGAGTGCGGGTCGCCCTCCGCGTCCGAGAAACGGTGATGCCTGCGGTGATCGGCCACCCAGCGGACCACCGGACCCTCCACGGCCAGCGAACCGGCCACGGCCAGGGCGATACGGAGCGGACGCTTCGCCTTGAACGAACCATGGGTGAAGTACCGGTGGAAACCGATCGTGATGCCATGGCAGCCGATGTAGTACATCGCCACCAGCAGACCCAGATCGAGCCAGCTCACACCGCGGCCCCAGGCCAGCGGCACAGCCGCGACCAGAGCCGCGAACGGCACGACGATGAACAGCAGGAGCGCGATCTGCTCGATCGACCGCTTCTGGTCCCCGCCGAGCGTGGCGGGAGGAAGAACCTGACCATCAGCCGCCTCGGCGGCCTCGATCACTTCGGGACTGGACGTCATTGGGGAGTCCCCTGTGGGTAGGAATGCGGCGGACATGTGGGGCTACGCACCCGTAACCTACGGCGTCGTAAGTATGGCAGCGCGAAGCCCCGCTGCACGAGAGGACGACGGACCGGGCACGTACGACGCCGTACGGGGTAGGGGACACAGGACGCACCCCGCACGTACCCGCGATGAACAGCGGGCACGCCTCGGGGCGCGAACAGCACCGACAGCACGGACACCTATCCTGGAGAGGTCGGACAGCGCGGTCCGCACCCTGCCACCCGGGGGGTCGCGTCGGCACCGCGCCGGCCGCGGGCCCCGGATCCCGTGCTCAACCACTGCAAGGAGCCGCACACTGTGAGCAGTGCCGACCAGACCCCTGCCGCCAGCCCCGAGCTGCGCGCCGACATCCGCCGCCTCGGCGACCTGCTGGGCGAGACCCTCGTACGCCAGGAGGGGCAGGAACTCCTCGACCTCGTCGAGCGCGTCCGCGCCCTGACCCGCACCGACGGCGAGGCCGCGGCCGAACTCCTCGGCGACACGGACCTGGAGACCGCCGCACAGCTCGTGCGCGCCTTCTCCACCTACTTCCACCTCGCCAACGTCACCGAGCAGGTCCACCGCGCCCACGAGATGCGCGACCGGCGCGCCGCCGAGGGCGGACTCCTCGCCCGGACCGCCGACCGGCTCAAGGACGCGGACCCCGAGCACCTGCGCGAGACCGTCAAGAACCTCAACGTCCGGCCGGTCTTCACCGCACACCCGACCGAGGCCGCCCGGCGCTCCGTACTGAACAAGCTCCGCCGCATCGCCGCCCTCCTGGAGACCCCGGTCATCGAGGCCGACCGGCGCCGCCAGGACATCCGGCTCGCCGAGAACATCGACCTCATCTGGCAGACCGACGAACTGCGCGTCGTCCGCCCGGAGCCCGCCGACGAGGCCCGCAACGCCATCTACTACCTCGACGAACTCCACGCCAACGCCGTGGGCGACGTCCTGGAGGACCTGGCCGCCGAACTGGAGCGCGTCGGCGTCGCACTGCCCGCCGGCACCCGCCCCCTCACCTTCGGCACCTGGATCGGCGGCGACCGCGACGGCAACCCCAACGTGACGCCCACCGTCACCTGGGACGTGCTGATCCTCCAGCACGAGCACGGCATCACCGACGCCCTCGAACTCGTCGACCAGCTCCGCGGACTGCTCTCCAACTCCATCCGCTACACCGGAGCCACCGACGAGCTCCTCACCTCCCTCCAGTCCGACCTGGAGGCGCTCCCCGAGATCAGCCCGCGCTACAAGCGGCTGAACGCGGAGGAGCCCTACCGGCTCAAGGCCACCTGCATCCGGCAGAAGCTCGTCAACACCCGCGAGCGCCTCGCCTCCGGCACCCCGCACCGCCCCGGCTGCGACTACCTCGGCACCGCCGAGCTCATCGCCGACCTGGCCCTCATCCAGACCTCGCTGCGCGAGCACAAGGGCGGCATCGTCGCCGACGGCCGCATGGACCGCACCATCCGCACGCTCTCCGCGTTCGGCCTCCAGCTCGCCACCATGGACGTCCGCGAACACGCCGACGCCCACCACCACGCGCTCGGCCAGCTCTTCGACCGCCTCGGCGAGGAGTCCTGGCGCTACGCCGACATGCCGCGCGACTACCGGCAGAAGCTCCTCGCCAAGGAGCTCCGCTCCCGTCGCCCGCTCGCCCCCACCCCGGCCCCGCTGGACGCCGCGGGCGAGAAGACCCTCGGCGTCTTCCACACCATCAGCCAGGCCTTCGAGCGCTTCGGCCCCGAGGTCATCGAGTCCTACATCATCTCGATGTGCCAGGGCGCCGACGACGTCTTCGCCGCCGCCGTCCTCGCCCGCGAGGCCGGACTCCTCGACCTGCACGGCGGCTGGGCCAAGATCGGCATCGTCCCGCTCCTGGAGACCACCGACGAGCTCAAGGCCGCCGACGTCATCCTCGACGAGATGCTCGCCGACCCCTCCTACCGCCGCCTCGTCTCGCTCCGCGGCGACGTCCAGGAGGTCATGCTCGGCTACTCCGACTCCTCCAAGTTCGGCGGCATCACCACCTCCCAGTGGGAGATCCACCGCGCCCAGCGCCGCCTCCGCGACGTCGCCCACCGCTACGGCGTACGCCTGCGCCTCTTCCACGGCCGCGGCGGCACCGTCGGCCGCGGCGGCGGCCCCTCGCACGACGCGATCCTCGCGCAGCCGTGGGGCACGCTGGAGGGCGAGATCAAGGTGACCGAGCAGGGCGAGGTCATCTCGGACAAGTACCTCATCCCGGCGCTCGCCCGCGAGAACCTGGAGCTGACCGTCGCGGCCACCCTCCAGGCCTCCGCGCTGCACACCGCACCCCGCCAGTCCGACGAGGCCCTGGCCCGCTGGGACGCGGCCATGGACACCGTCTCCGACGCCGCCCACGCCGCATACCGCAAGCTGGTCGAGGACCCCGACCTGCCGACGTACTTCCTCGCCTCCACCCCGGTGGACCAGCTCGCCGACCTGCACCTGGGCTCGCGGCCCTCCCGCCGCCCCGGCTCGGGCGTCTCGCTCGACGGCCTGCGCGCCATCCCGTGGGTCTTCGGCTGGACCCAGTCACGGCAGATCGTGCCCGGCTGGTACGGCGTCGGCTCCGGCCTCAGGGCCCTGCGCGAGGCCGGTCTGGACACCGTCCTGGAAGAGATGCACGAGCACTGGCACTTCTTCCGGAACTTCCTCTCGAACGTCGAGATGACCCTGGCCAAGACCGACCTGCGCATCGCCCGCCACTATGTCGACACCCTCGTCCCCGACGAGCTCAAGCACGTCTTCGACGCCATCGAGGCCGAGCACGCGCTGACCGTGCAGGAAGTCCTCAAGGTCACCGGAAGCACCGAACTGCTCGGCACCAGCCCGGTGCTCCAGCAGACCTTCGCCATCCGCGACGCCTACCTGGACCCGATCTCCTACCTCCAGGTGTCGCTGCTGGCCCGCCAGCGCGAGGCCGCGGCACGCGGCGAGGAAGCCGACCCGCTGCTCGCCCGCGCCCTGCTGCTCACCGTCAACGGAGTCGCGGCCGGGCTGCGCAACACCGGCTGACCGACGCGGTCGCGGGGCGGGGCCCCCTCACAGGGCGATGAACGTCGCCACGAGCAGGGCCCCGCCCGCGATCCCGGCACCCCAGCCCACCCGCGGCAGCCGCAGACCGCCGCCGATCACCAGTCCGGCCAGCACCAGCGCCCCGCCCAGCGGCATCCACGCATGCAGGAAACCCGGCGTCCCGGTGCGTACGACCTCGAAGGTGCCGGGCTTCACGACGACGGGGAAACGATCCCCCTTCTTCACGGCCACGGACTTCTCGACCGACACCCGGGAGCGCGCGGCCCCGCCGTCGGTCGGCGTGTAGGGGCCGGTGCAGACCTCGCTGCCGCACCCCGTGACCGTCATCGTCCCGTGCTCGCGGCCCTTCGCCAGCACGATGTGGTGCGCCGAGTCCCACGACGACAGCACGCCCGCGACGAGCAGCAGCAGGACGACGAGGCCGAGCGCCGCGCTGCGGCCGTACTGCAGGGCACGGTGGGAGGAGCTGCGCTTCATGGGGGCCGATCCTTGGCCAGGGCCCTGCGGTCGGTCAAGCTGTGGCCGAAAACAGCCCACTTGCCGACGGGTATGTCGGGATTCCCGCCCGCCCGAGCGCCCTCCTCGGCGCCCGCCCGCGCGCCCTCCCGAGCAACCGTCCGCGCGCCCGCCCGCGCCGCTCAGGAGTTGTACGCGCTCTGCGCCCGCTCCAGACCCTCCGCCAGCAGACACTCCACCGAGTCCGCCGCCCGGTCCACCAGGAACGCGAGCTCCTTGCGCTCCGTGGACGAGAAGTCCTTCAGCACGAAGTCCGCGACCTGCATCCGCCCCGGCGGACGCCCGATCCCGAACCGGATCCGGTGATAGCCGGGTCCCATCGACTTCGTCATCGACTTCAGGCCGTTGTGCCCGTTGTCGCCGCCGTCCAGCTTCAGCCGCAGCGTCCCGTAGTCGATGTCCAGCTCGTCGTGCACCGCCACGACATGGTCCAGCGGCACCTTGTAGAAGTCGCGCAACGCCGTGACCGGGCCGCCCGACAGATTCATGTACGACATCGGCTTTGCCACGACCACCCGGCGGCTCAGCGGCCCGGGCGGGCCGATCCGGCCCTCCAGCACCTGCGCCTGGGCCTTGGGGGCACGCTTGAACCTCCCGCCGATCCGCTCCGCGAGCAGGTCGGCGACCATGAAGCCGACGTTGTGCCGGTTCGCCGCGTACTCGGGACCGGGATTGCCCAGGCCCACGATCAGCCAGGGGTCATTGGCGTCGGACATCGCGCTGGGTCTCCTCGCGTACGGGCGGGTGGCAGACAGGGAAACGGGGCAGCGGCCTCCTCGCGGAGATCCGCCACCCCGTCAGTCAAGCAGGTGAGGCAAGGCTCAGAGGGGCCGGTCAGGCCTCGGCGGGAGCTTCCTCGGCGGGGGCTTCCTCGACCTGGGCCGCGACGACCTGGAGCACGACGGCGTCCTCGTCACCGGCCAGCACGGAACCGGAAGGCAGCGGGATGTCCTTGGCGAGGATCGAGTCACCGGCGTCCAGGCCCGCGACGGAGACCGTCACGGACTCGGGGATGTGGGTGGCCTCGGCCTCGACGAGCAGGGTGTTCTGCACGTACTCGAGCAGGTTGCCGCCCGGGGCCAGCTCGCCCTCGACGTGCACCGCGACCTCGACCTCGACCTTTTCGCCGCGCTTCACGGTCAGCAGGTCGACGTGCTCGATGTTGCCCTTGAGGGCGTTGCGCTGCACGGCCTTCGGGATGACCAGGGCGTCCTTGCCGTCGATCTCGAGACCGATGAGGACGTTGGCGGTACGGAGCGCGAGCTGCAGCTCGTGGGCCGGCAGCGTGATGTGGACCGCGTCGGCACCGTGGCCGTAGACGACGGCGGGAACCAGGTTGGCGCGACGGGTACGGCGGGCGGCGCCCTTGCCGAACTCGGAACGGACCTCGGCGGCGAGCTTGATCTCGGCCATGACTGCACTCCTCGTAAGGTGACAAAACTACGGATGGTCACCCGGCCCACGACAGGCCTGCTACGAAGAGCGCGTCGATAACGGACCGCCGTACCTATGAGTACGGCCTCCCTCGCCGAGCAACTCGCTGAGTCTACCCGGCGGGGAGGCCGCACCCAAAGTGGATCTTCTGGACCCCTGAGGTCTACTGCTCCTCGAAGAGGCTCGTGACCGAACCGTCCTCGAAGACCTCACGCACCGCGCGAGCGATCGTCGGCGCGATCGAGAGCACCGTGATCTTGTCGATCTCCAGCTCGCCCGGGGTCGGCAGGCTGTCCGTGAAGACGAACTCGCTGACCTTCGAGTTCTTCAGCCGGTCGGCGGCCGGGCCCGAGAGCACACCGTGCGTCGCCGTCACGATGACGTCCTCGGCACCGTGCGCGAACAGGGCGTCCGCGGCGGCGCAGATCGTGCCGCCCGTGTCGATCATGTCGTCGACCAGGACACAGACCCGGCCCTTCACGTTGCCCACGACCTCGTGGACGCTGACCTGGTTCGGCACGTCCTTGTCGCGGCGCTTGTGCACGATCGCCAGCGGCGCGTCCAGACGGTCGCACCAGCGGTCGGCGACCCGGACACGGCCGGCGTCCGGCGAGACGATCGTCAGCTTCGAGCGGTCGACCTTGGCGCCGACGTAGTCGGCCAGGATCGGCAGCGCGAACAGGTGGTCGACCGGACCGTCGAAGAAGCCCTGGATCTGGTCGGTGTGCAGATCGACGGTCAGTATGCGGTCGGCACCCGCCGTCTTCATCAGGTCCGCGATCAGGCGGGCCGAGATCGGCTCGCGGCCGCGGTGCTTCTTGTCCTGGCGGGCGTAGCCGTAGAACGGCACGATCACCGTGATGGAACGGGCCGACGCGCGCTTCAGCGCGTCCAGCATGATCAGCTGCTCCATGATCCACTTGTTGATCGGAGCCGTGTGGCTCTGGATCAGGAAGCAGTCGGCGCCGCGGGCGGACTCCTGGAAGCGGACGTAGATCTCACCGTTGGCGAAATCGAAGGCCTTCGTCGGCACGAGGCCGACACCCAGCTGGTGCGCAACCTCCTCGGCCAGCTCGGGGTGGGCGCGGCCGGAGAAGAGCATCAGTTTCTTCTCGCCGGTCGTCTTGATCCCGGTCACAGCACAGTCTCCTCAGACGTGTTCCTGGCGCTGCACGCAGATGTCCCGATGTGCAACGAGCCAGCCGAAATGGGGTGAGCATCTATCACGGTACGCCGTGCGCGACGCACCTGTTTCCGGTCAGCTTTCGCTGCCGGTGTCCTCCGCCGCCGCCTGGGCCGCCTGCGCGGCCGCGCTGCCCGGACGCTTGCGGGCCACCCAACCCTCGATATTCCTTTGCTGGCCACGGGCCACGGCCAGCGAGCCGGCCGGCACGTCCTTCGTGATGACCGAGCCGGCCGCGGTGTAGACCCCGTCCCCGACCGTGACAGGCGCCACAAACATATTGTCCGCACCGGTCCGGCAGTGCGACCCGATCGTCGAGTGGTGCTTGTTCACGCCGTCGTAGTTCACGAAGACGCTCGCCGCACCGATGTTGGTCTGCTCGCCGATCGTCGCGTCCCCGACATAGCTCAGGTGCGGGACCTTCGTGCCCTCGCCGAGTGTGGTGTTCTTCAGCTCGACGTACGTACCGACCTTGGACTTCGCGCCCATCCGCGTGCCCGGCCGCAGATACGCGTACGGACCGACGCTCGCACCGGCGCCGACCTCGGCCCCGTCCGCGACCGTGTTGTCCACCCGCGCGCCCGCCCCGACGACGGTGTCCTTCAGTCGCGAGTTCGGGCCGACCTCGGCGTCCTCCGCGAGATGCGTGGCACCGAGCAGCTGCGTACCGGGGTGCACGATCGCGTCACGCTCGTACGTCACGGTCACGTCGATCAGCGTGGACGCCGGGTCCACCACCGTCACGCCCGCCGTCATCGCCCGCTCCAGCAGCCGCTGGTTCAGCAGCCGGCGGGCCTCCGCGAGCTGCACCCGGTTGTTGATCCCGAGGATCTCCCGGTGGTCAGCGGCGACCGAGGCGCCGACCCGGTGGCCGGCCTCGCGCAGGATGGACAGCACGTCCGTGAGGTACTCCTCGCCCTGGCTGTTGTCCGTACGGACCTTGCCGAGCGCGTCCGTGAGCAGCTGCCCGTCGAACGCGAACACCCCGGAGTTGATCTCACGGACCGACCGCTGCGCCTCGGTGGCGTCCTTGTGCTCGACGATCTCGGTGACCGCTCCGGTCGCCGCGTCGCGCACGATCCGGCCGTAGCCGGTCGCGTCGGGGACCTCGGCGCTGAGCACGGTGACGGCGTTGCCGTCGGCGGTGTGGGTGGCGGCGAGTGCGGCGAGCGTCTCGCCGGACAGCAGCGGGGTGTCGCCGCAGACGACGATCACGGTGCCGTCGACGGTCCCGCCGAGCTCGTCCAGCCCGACGCGCACCGCGTTCCCGGTGCCCTTCTGCTCGGCCTGGTAGGCGGTGCGCACCTGGGCGTCCGCGGCGGTGAGGTGGGCGGTGACCTGCTCGCTCGCGTGGCCGACAACCACGACGAGGTGGAGCGGGTCCAGCTCGCGGGAGGCGGCGACGACATGACCGACGAGCGAACGCCCGGAGATCTCGTGCAGGACCTTGGGGGTCTTCGACTTCATGCGGGTGCCCTCACCCGCTGCGAGGACGACGACGGCTGCCGGGCGTACGGAGCTCACGGATAGGCCCTTCGGCTTCGGGTGACGGACATCCGCAGGATACCGGGGGGCCTTGGGGCGGGCATGAGTGCGGGCCCCGACCGGTTCGGTCGGGGCCCGCGACAAAGGGCTCCCGGGGAAGGAATCGAACCCTCATTCAATGGACCAAAACCATTTGTCCTGCCTTTAGACGACCCGGGATGGTTTTGCGCTTATGTCCGAATTTGCGGTTCGGGCGAAAGCGCAGCACCCACTATGCCGTACCACCAGCCCTCGATGCGACGGTAGAGATCAGCACTTTGTAGTACATGGATCGCAAGGCAACCCCGGTAGTTCCCACCGACGTTCTTCCGGATGGTGAGGGGGCGGTGCTTCTTCAGGGTGGTCTTGCCGAACCTTGAGGCGGCAGCCCCGGTGTGATTCCTCCAAAAGTGCTCCGCCTCGGGCACGTCTGCGGTTTCGTGGATGTTCACGTGGAACTTGAGCTGCTCGGGCGGGATGCCGAGCAGGCGTAGCCAGGCCAGAAAGACGCTGATCACGTCGGGGTCGCTGTTGATGAAGGAAACGCGTTCCGATCGGCGGTATGGCTTGGATTTGGAACCTTCGGCCCAGTAGAGCGCCACTCCGGCCAGGAACAGTTCGCGGTTGCTCAGGGAGGCGGTCTCCTGGCGGGCCGCGTTCCTCGTCTCCTGGCGCTCGGCCTCGCGCCGCTGAAGCGTCGCCTCCCAGCCGCGCCGGGCGATGGCGGAAGCGTCCTCGCGGCTGCGCCGCGGGGGCTTCGGCAGATCCCGCACCCACAGCGAGATCGACCCCTTCGAGCACCCCAGCTCCACCTGGATCTGGTCGTACGTCTTCCCCTCCAGCCGCAGCTCCCGCGCCCTGGCCCGCAGATCGTCCTTCGCGCGCGGGCGCTTCGTCCACTCCGGTGCGGGCTCGCCCTCCAGCAGTCGGTTGAGGAGGACGTTGTTGTGGAGTTGGAGCCGATCGCGGATCTGGCGGCGGCTGAGGCCTTCCCGGCGCAGGGCGACGGCCTGGGCGCGCAAGCCTTCGAAGTCGCCGTATTTCGTGAGTTCTTCCGTCATTCGGCGATCGTCGTCCGGAATGCGGACGCACGTAGGCGTTTCGGTGTGCGCCCACCGGATCGGGTGATGAGCACATGATTCGAATCCGTTCGACGCCCCGACGTGCTGCGCAGGTCACCCGAAAATGAGATGCGCCCGCCCGTACGCTGGATGCCATGACCGCAACGGGGGCAGACCGGGAGGCGGCGGGATCGACCACCCGCGGCTACTGGTGGTGGGAACGGCGACGGAGTGTCGCACTGGACGGAGGACTGGCGCTGGCTTCGGCGCTGGAGTGCGGGCTGGAAGGAGTGGTGTTCGCGGGCGATACCGGGCTGCCGGTGCCCCTGGGGGTGGTGTTCGGGGTGCTGGCGGGGTCCGTGCTGCTGGTGCGCCGGAAGTGGCCGATCGCGGTGGTCCTGGTGTCGATCGCGACGACGCCGGCCGAGATGGGCTTCCTGATGGGCCTGGCCGGCCTGTACACGCTGGCCGCGTCCGATGTGCCCCGGCGGATCACCGCGGTGCTGATGAGCATGTCGCTGGTGGGGACGTTCATCGTCACGTACGTCCGGCTGCGGCAGGGCGTCGACGCCGACGCGGACTTCGGGCCCGGTGACTGGTACGTCCCGATGCTGTCCCTCTTCATGGCGGTGGGCCTGACCGCGCCGCCGGTGCTGTTCGGCCTCTACATAGGGGCGCGGCGGCGGCTGATGGAGAGCCTGCGCGAGCGGGCGGATTCGCTGGAGCGGGAGCTTTCGCTGCTCGCGGACCGGGCGGAGGAGCGGGCGGAGTGGGCGCGTACCGAGGAGCGGACCCGGATCGCCCGCGAGATGCACGACGTGGTGGCGCACCGCGTGAGCCTGATGGTGGTGCACGCGGCGGCCTTGCAGGCGGTGGCGCCGAAGGACCCGGCGAAGGCGGTGCGGAACGCGGCGCTGGTGGGCGACATGGGGCGGCAGGCGCTGACGGAGCTGCGCGAGATGCTCGGGGTGCTGCGGACCGGGGCGCCGGTGGTGGAGCGGGTGACGAAGGTCCCGCTGGCGTCCGTGGGGCGTGCGGTCCCGTCGGCGACGGAGGACGGGCCGCGGCTGGACGAGGTGGAGACCCTGGTGGGGGAGTCGCGGGCGGCCGGGATGACGGTGGAGCTGTCGGTGGAGGGCGATGCGCGTGCGTACGCGCCCGAGGTCGAGCAGACGGCGTACCGGGTGGTCCAGGAGGCTCTGACGAACGTGCACAAGCACGCGGCGGGCGCGAGGACGTGGGTGCGGCTCGCGCATCGGGGCGCCGAGGTCGCCATGCAGGTGGAGAACGGTCCGTCGGACGCGGCGACGGCGGACGCCGGGCTGCCGAGCGGTGGCAACGGGCTGGTGGGCATGCGGGAGCGGGTGCTGGGGCTGGGGGGCGTCTTCGTGTCCGGTCCGACGGATGCGGGTGGTTTCCGGGTGTCGGCGGTCCTGCCGGACGTCGGAGCGGCGTGAGGGCGCCGGGTTCTCAGCCGGAGACCAGGCGTTCCGGCTGGATGCCGGTGACGAGGGTGGCGAGGGCGCTGTCGATGTCGGGGCCGAGGTACCAGTCGCCGGTGTGGTCGATGCTGTAGATCCGTCCCTGTGCGTCGATGGCGAGGACGGCCTGCGCGTCGCCTTCCTCGCCCAGCGGGGCGACTTCGGTCTCCAGGGCGCGGCCGAGGTCTCCCAGGGTGCGGGCGAGGTGGAGTCCGCTCAGGGGGTCGACGCGTACGGGCGGGGGTGCGATCTGCCGTCCGGGTGCGGTGGCGGTGATGAGGAGTCCGCCGAATTCGGCCCAGGCCTCCACCGCCGCGGGGAAGACGGCGTGCTGGTGTCCGGCGGGTGAGGCGTGGGAGCGCAGGGCGTCGGCCCACTCCTCGGCCTGGCGGATGTCCCAGCGGCCGGGTTCCCAGCCGCAGGCGCGCAGGGCGGCGTCGACGGCGACGGGGAAGCGCGTGGAGCTGTGGCGGTCGCGGGCCGCGGGGCCGGCTTGTGCGGGGAGGTCGGTTCGGTCGTGCATGGGGGCGCGGTCAGCCCTTCTCGGCGGTGGTCGCCGCTCCGGTCGTGGTGAGGTCGACGGGACGTACGCCGAAGTGGGCGAGCATCACGGAGCAGGAGCGGCAGGGGGCCGCGTAGCTGCCGTGGAGCGGGTCGCCGTCCTCGCGGATGCGGCGTGCGGTGAGCCGGGCGTGCTTGAGGGCGCGCCGGGCCTCGCCGTTGGTGAGGGGCTTGCGCTGGGCCCGCTTGGAGCGGCCGGATTCGGCTGCGGTGAGGTGCCGGGAGAGCAGTATGGCTTCGGGGCAGCGGCCGGTGAAGCGTTCGCGCTGGGCGCTGGGGAGGGTGTCCAGGAAGTCCTGGACGAGGTGGTGCAGCACGGGCGGCTGGTCGCCCTTGCCGGCGGTGCAGGTGAGCGTTTCCCCGCGTACGGACAGCGCTGCGGCCACCGCGGGCAGGATGCCGTCGCGGCGGTGGATCAGGCGCGGGGTGTGGCCGGTCTCGTTGCTGCTCCAGCTGAGTCGGGGGTCCCCGGTGGTGACGGTCTGTGCGGAGTGTGCGGTGTGCATGGTGCAGTGTCCCTCCCGTGCCCGCAGCGGCTGCTGCCGAATGTGCACGCCCCCGTGTATGCGGGTGACAGCCTGCCAAATGTGTCGGGTCCTGTGAAAGCGGGGTCGGGGAAACGTGTCTGCGTGTCGCGCTTCAGTGGCCCGATCGTCGCTCGTCCGTCACCCGGTTGTGACGGTTGGTGACGGAAGTGGCCGTGGGGCGGAGGGGCAAAGACTGTTCAGGGCTCACCGCATAGGCTGTGTCCGGACCGCCCCCATGGGCAGGTCGGTCCTCATCAGCCAGACGCAGCAGGGGGCAACCGCCATGACGACAGGTCGGCTCGGGCAGCAAGCCGCGCCACCGAACGCGGCCTACGCCGGGCAGCTCGTGCACTTCCCGGATCCGGTCCGGGCGTCCCGTCACCCCGGTGGGGTGCGTATGGACGGGAACGGCTGTCCGGATTTCGCGCCCTACGCGCGCGCCGCCGCCGAGATCGCCGAGCCCCCGCAGGGGTTCGGTGTGGACGAGCTGCGCCTCACGGACTACGTGTCGGCGAACGCGGCGCTGGCGGCGAGCGGCCACGAACTGTGGGGCACGATTCCCGCGGTGGCCACCCCGCACGGCTGGACCTGGCACCACGTTCCGGGCGGCCGGCGGATGGAGCTGGTCCCGGTCGAGGTGAAGGCGCTGTTGCGGCACCACGGTGGGCTGGCGACGACGGCGGTGGACCAGGACAAGCGGGGTACGCGTCCGCTCCAGGAGACCCGGCCCGCGCACTTCCGGCTGCCGAAGGGTGCCGTGGCGGTGAGCGAGCAGCAGATCCAGGGCGTCGAGGAGGACCTCGGCTACCGGCTGCCGGGTGCGTACCGCTCGTTCCTGAAGGCGGCGGGTGGTTCGGCTCCGGTCGGTACGGCGCTCGACGCGGAGCTCGGTCTGCTGGTCGACCAGCCGTTCTTCACGGTCCGCGAGGAAGCGGGCGTGAATGATCTGGTGTACGTCAACAAGTGCCTGCGGGACCATCTGACCAAGGATTACCTGGGCGTGGCCTTCGTCCAGGGCGGCATTCTCGCGGTGAAGGTCCGCGGGGAGGGCATCGGTTCGGTCTGGTTCTGCGCGTACGACGACGCGCGTGACCGGGACGGCTGGAGCGTGCAGGAGCGGGTGGACCGGCTGCTGCTGCCGTGCGGCGCCGATTTCGACGCGTTCCTCCAGCGTCTCGCGGGCAATCCGCCGGAGCTGGAGACGGTGGCGAACCTGATGGTGGACGGCGGCTTCGCGCGTGCTGTCCCGGTGGAGGGGTGAGCGCGATGGTGACCTTTGCGCAGGCGCAGGAGCGCGCGGACGAGTGGGTCAACGGTGACGTTCCGGCGTACCAGCACCGGGAGGTGCGGGTGCGTGAGTTCGAGCTGGGCTTCGTCGTGTGGGCCGAGGACCGTGCCGATGGGCCGGTGTCGGACGGCGGGCGGCAGCGGCTGGTGATCGCCCGGGACAGCGGCGAGGCGACGTTGTGGCCGGGGCTGCCGGTGGGTGAGGTGATCCGGCGGTACGAGGAGGAGTACGGCTCGACGGCGGGTGCGCCGTCCGCCCCCGAGCCGCCGCAGCGTATCGATCTGAACCAGACGTCGTTCCTGTTGAGCCCGCCGGAGTGGCTCCAGGAGGCGGCGGACAAGCTGGGTATTCCGGACCGGCGGGCGGAAGTGCCGGGGCAGACGCCTCCGCCCCCGTCCTCTTCCCCCTCTTCGCAGGGCGGTCCGGTTCCGTACGAGCCGTCGGCTTCCCCGGGTGTTCAGGCGTCCGCGCCGCAGCCGCCCGTCGGGGCCACCCCGTGGGCCGGGACCGACACCAACGCGGGGTCCGACGAGGGCGAAGTGGGGCTGCCGGCCACCGTGTTCGCGCCGCCGCTCTCGGGTGCCGACGACGAGGGCGCGCCGCCCCGTGTGGTGTCCGCCGAGGCGCCGACGGCGCTGATGTCGGGCGGCAGCCAGCTGCCGCCGACGGCGATCGTGCCGGGTCTGCCGCCGCAGAGCGGCCCCGGTGCTCCGCCGGCTCCCGTTCCGGGCTCCACGCCGGGCGCTCCCGCGCCGGGCCGTCCGGCCGGTCCGGGGCCGCGCCCCGGTTCCGGTGACATCGCGGACGAGGCGACCAGCAAGGCCGTGGTGCCGCCGCGCGGTGCGCGTGGCGGTGGGCCGATGGCTCCGCCGCCGCCCGGTGCCCCCGGTACGCCGGGTGCCCGGCCCGGTGCGCCGCTGCCGCCTCCTTCGGGGCCCGGTACGCCGGGCGCTCCGGCGGGCGGGTACCTGCCGACGCAGCTCGTGCCGCAGACGGGCCCGCCCGGTGCGCCGCAGCCGCCGGGTGCTCCGGGGGCTCCTGGTGTGCCGCAGCCGCCGGCGCCGCCCGGTTCCACGCCGCCGCCCGGCGGGGGCGACGTGCACCACGCGGCGACGATGTTCGCCGACCCGAACGCGATGGGTCCGTCCGGGCCCCGGCCGCCGGGTCCTCCCGGTGCGCCCGGTGCGCCGCAGCCGCCGGGTGCTCCGGGGGCTCCCGGTGTGCCGCAGCCGCCCGCGCCGCCCGGTTCCACGCCGCCGCCCGGCGGGGGCAACGTGCACCACGCGGCGACGATGCTCGCGGGTCCGGGCCAGGTCGGGCCGTCGGCCCCGCAGCCGCCCGGTCCGCCCGGTCCGCCCGGTGCGCCGATGGTGCAGGGCGGGTCGCTGGGCGGGGCCCCGGGTCCCGTACCGCCGCCCGCGTACGGGTATCCGCAGGCGCCGGCCGGTCAGCCGACCGTCGGTCCCGGCTACCAGGCCGTGCTGCGGTACCGGGGACCGGACGGCAGTGAGCAGCAGCTGATCCGTCGTTCGGCGCCGGGTACTCCGCACCCCGAGTGGCAGATGCTGCACGAGCTGCGGGCGATGAACGTGCCGCCGCAGCAGGTCATCGAGCTGCACACGGAGCTGGAGTCGTGCGAGCTTCCGGGTGGTTACTGCGCCCGGATGATCCGTGAGACATGGCCGCAGGTGCGGATCACGAGCGTGGCTCCGTACGGGACGGACCACGCGAGCCGGCAGCAGGGCATGCAGCATCTGCTGACCCATCAGGGCGAGCTGCACCAGGTCGCGGACGGTCCGGCGCGGCCGGCGCCGGTGCGGGCTCCGCTGCCGCAGGCGCCGCCGCCGGTGCAGGTGCCGCCGGAGGCGATCGCGGAGGAGATGCTGCAGACGTTCGGTCCGCAGGGGGTGCTGCGCTTCGATCAGCGCGCGGTGTCCCGCCAGGGTGTGCCGGAGATCGTGGCGCGGACCCTGGTGTGGGCGGGGCTGCCGGCCGACTTCGGGCCGTTCTTCTGGGCGCAGCCGGGGCAGCCGGTGGTGCCGACGCTGGCGGAGCTGGCGGGTCAGCGGCAGGTGCAGGCGGCTCCTGACGCGGGGTCGTACCTGGTGATGGGCTCGGACTTCGGCCGGGCGATCTGTGTGCAGTACGGGACGGCGAACATCGTGGCCGTGCCGGTGGAGGCGGGGCCGGGCGGGCAGTCGGTGCCGCCGCAGTTCGTGAACACCGGGCTGCCGGAGTTCACGCGTTCGATGGCGTTGCTGGGCCGGATGTGGCGGCTGCGGTACGGGCTGAACCCGGAGCAGGCGGGTCGCTGGACGGTTGACTTCCAGGCGCAGCTGGTCGCGGTCGACCCGGCGGCCCTGGCGTCGCCGGAGAGCTGGTGGTCGGTCCTGCTGGAGCAGATGTGGGACGGGCTGATCTGACGGTCCGGCCGTCCCGGCAGTGCGGGTGTGGCGCCTCTTCCCTTCGGGGGAGGGGCGCCACAGCTGTTCTGCGGGCTGTGACGCCTGTCGCTTCCGGCCTGAAAACATCGAAACGATTCCGACTTCTTGGCCAATTGCCGCATCCTTGACGTATTGCTCAGTGGTCCGAGAGTCGGAAAGAGGCGTCAAGGATGAGTTCTGCACCGGTGTCCGCGCACGGCTTCGTCGGCGTACGTGGCCGTGGTTACCGTCCGGAGCAGGTGGACCGGACCGTGGCCGCGCTGTCGGCGGAACGGGACGGGGCGCGGGAGCGGGAGGCGCAGCTGACGGCGCTGGCGGAGCGGCTGGTGGCCGAGTCGGCGCGGCTGGACGAGGCCGTCGCCGCGCTGGCGCCGCAGGACTACGCGTCGTTGGGGGAGCGGGCGCAGCAGATCCTGGCGCTGGCTGAGGGCGAGGCGGAGGTGGTCCGGGCCGCTGCCGCGGAGGAGTCGCAGGCGCTGCGGGACGAGGTGGACGCTGCGGCGCGGATCCTGCGGGAGTCGGCGCGGGCCGACGCGGAGGCGATGCGTGCGGCGGCGACGGCCCATGCCGAGCGGGTGCTGAGCGCTGCCGAGGGTGCCGCCGGTGAGGAACTGGCCGCGGCCCGGCAGGAGGCGGCGCGGGCCCGTGAGGAGGCGGGGGCCGCGATGGCGGCGACCGTGAGCCGTACGGACAGCGTGCTGGCCCATCAGGCGCAGGAGCACGGCGAGCGCTGGAAGGCTCTGGGGGAGGAGCTGGAAGGGGCCGCGGCGGCGCAGTCGGCGGAGCACGCGGAGCTGACGGAGCGGGCGGAGGCCGGTCTCGCCGCGGCGCGGCGGGCGCGGGCCGAGGCGGAGGAGGCCGCGCGCCACGGTCACGAGGACGCGGTGGCGCGGGGGGCCGAGCTGATCGCGGGGGCCCGGGTCCGTGAGGAGCGGGTGGTGCGGGAGACGGAGCGGATCCTGCGCGAGCACGCGGAGGGGCGCGAGGATGTGCAGGCGCACATGGCGCATGTGCGCAACTCGCTGGCGGCGCTGACCGGGCGGGTGGCTCCGTCGGAGGACTGACGGGGCCGTCGCGTCCGGGTCAGGGGCGTGGCCAGGGGCGTCGGGAGATCTGCTCGATCCCGGTGTTGAAGCGCTTGAGGTAGCCGGCGAAGGCGGCGATGTCGTCGTCCGGCCAGTCCTTCATGACCTGGTCCAGGGAGTGGACGACGCGTTCGCGTTCCGCGTCGAGCAGTTCCGTGCCCCTGCCGGTGATGCGGAACTTGCGGGCCATGCCGCCGTCGGGGTCGGCGATGCGCTCGGCCAGTCCGGCGCGGGTCACGGCGGCTGTCTGGCGGTTGAGGGTGGAGGCGTCGAGGCCGAAGGCGTCGCTCAGTTCGCCGTTGGACATGGGGCCCTGGACGCGGAGCCGGCTGAGCAGGGTGTAGGCGCTCCGGTCCAGGAGGGCGTTCTTGTGCCGTCCGCCCCGGTGGTCGGCGAGGCTGTGGCGCCCGAGCAGCATCTGCTCGTACTCCACTTCTTCCGTGGGCCTCGGCATGTCTGCGGCCTCCTGCTTCTGCTGCTTCCGCGCCGGGATCGGTCGATTTTCCGTGCCGGGATCGGTCGCGCGTCGGATTCTGGGCGACGTTCCATGCTCTCATGCGGTGTGCACGGAGCACGGCATGTGTATGACACATTAGGCATGTACGATGCACGTCGCTGTCCCGGTGGACGGGACCACGACCCCAAGGAGTTCCTCCCTCATGGATGCCCCCCAGCCGACAGCCAGATCAGGCGGTGTGATCGCCACGCTCGCCTTCGCCGGCACCGTGGCGGCGGTCATGCAGACCCTGGTCACGCCGCTCATCGCGGAGCTGCCCAAGATCCTCGACACGACCTCCTCCAACGCCGCCTGGGTGATCACGGCCACCCTGCTGGTCTCGGCGGTGTGCGTGCCGGTCTCCGGACGGCTGGGCGACCTGCTGGGCAAGCGCCGGATGCTGCTCGTGTGCGCGGTGCCGCTGTTCGCCGGCTCGGTGGTCTGCGCGCTGTCGTCGACCGTCGTCCCCATGATCGTCGGCCGTGGACTGCAGGGCATGGGCATGGGCATGGTGCCGCTCGGCATCGCCCTGCTGCGTGACGTGGTGCCGAGGGAGAAGCTGAGCTCCTCCATCGCCCTGGTCAGCGCTTCCCTCGGGATCGGCGGCGCCCTCGGCCTGCCGATCGCCTCGGCGGTCGCCCAGTACGCAAACTGGCGGGTGCTGTTCTGGGGCTCCGCCGTGCTGGCCCTCGCCATCTTCGCCCTGGTCTGGTTCCTGATCCCGGACGTCCCGGCCGCCGCCAAGGGGCAGCGCTTCGACATGCCCGGCGCCCTCGGCCTGGCCGCCGGTCTGGTCTGCCTGCTCCTCGGCGTCTCCAAGGGTGCCGACTGGGGCTGGGGCTCCGCGACGACGATCGGCCTGTTCGCCGCCGCCGTCGTGGTGCTCGTCGCCTGGGGCTTCTGGGAGCTGCGCACCAAGGACCCGCTGGTCGACCTGCGGACCACGGCCCGCCCGCGGGTGCTGATCACCAACCTCGCGTCGCTCTTCGTCGGCTTCGGCATGTACGCCGGCATGCTGATCGCGCCGCAGCTGCTGCAGTTCCCCGAGGCCACGGGCTACGGCCTGGGCCAGTCGATGCTCCAGGCGGGTCTGTGGATGGCCCCCGGCGGCATCATGATGATGATCGTCTCCCCGCTGGGCGGAAAGCTCACCGACGCCCGCGGTCCGAAGTTCACGCTGATCAGCGGCGTGCTGGTCATCGCGGCGGCCTACGGTCTGGGCATCGCCCTGATGGGTTCCGCCTGGGGCCTGATGCTGTTCCTCATGGTCAGCAGCAGCGGTGTCGGCCTCGCCTACGGAGCGATGCCCGCCCTGATCATGAGCGCGGTCCCGGCGTCCGAGACGGCCGCCGCCAACGCGTTCAACACCCTCATGCGCGCGCTCGGCACCTCGATCGGTGCCGCGGTGATCGGCGCGGTCCTCGGCCAGATGACCACGGAGACGGCCGGCTACACCTTCACGTCCGAGGCCGGGTTCCGTACCGGCCTGATGTTCGGCTGCGGGGTCGCCCTCGTCGCCGTGGTGATCTCGACGTTCATCCCGGCCGTGCGCGCGTCCGCCGGTGACAAGGCCGGGGCGGCCGCCGCTCCCGAGGTGGCCGCGGCCAAGAACTGACCCGGACACAGAACCCGCCGAGGCGGTCCCCCGGGGTGGCGCGGTGCGCACCCGGAGGACCGCCTCGGCGTGTACCGGCGGGCTACTTGATGTCGAGGATCTGTTCCAGCGGGTCGATCGCGAAGTAGACGAGGAAGAGTGCCGCGGTGCCCCAGAGCAGCCAGTGGACCTCACGGGCCTTGCCCAGGCACGCCTTGATGATGACGTAGCTGACGAAGCCGGCACCGATGCCGTTGGTGATGGAGTAGGTGAACGGCATGACGGTGATCGTGAGGAACGCCGGGATGGCGAGGTCGTAGCGGTCCCAGTCGATGTGCTTGACCTGGGTCATCATCAGGAATCCGACCGCGACCAGTGCCGGCGACGCGGCCTGCATGGGCACGATGGTCAGGACGGGCGAGAAGAAGAGGGCCAGGGCGAACATGCCGCCCGTGATCAGGTTGGCGAAACCGGTACGGGCGCCCTCGCCGACACCGGCGGCGGACTCGACGTAGGTCGTGGCGGACGACGAGGAGGCGGCACCGCCGGCGACCGCGGCCGCGCCGTCGATGAGCAGGACCCGGCCCAGGCCCGGCACCTGCCCCCGCTCGTCGAGGAGCCCGGCCTCGGCGGTGACGCCGACGACGGTGCCCATCGTGTCGAAGAAGTCCGACAGGATGAGCGTGAAGATGAGCAGGATCACGGTCAGGACGCTGATCTGGCCGAACGAGCCGAACAGGTCGAACTGGCCGAGCAGCCCGAAGTCGGGTGCGGCGACGGGCTTGTCGGGCATCGAGGGGACGGTCAGGCCCCAGGACTTCACGTCGGCGAGCGAGTTGATGACGACGGAGACGACGGTCATCACGACGATGCTGATGAGGATCGCGCCCTTGACCTTGCGGGCGAGGAGCACGATCGTCATGATCACGCCGAGGCAGAAGACCAGCATGGGCCAGCCCGTGAGGGTGCCGCTGCCGAGCTGGACGGGCACGGTGGTGTTCGCGACGTCCGGGATGCGGGTGACGAAGCCGGCGTCGACGAAGCCGATGAAGGCGATGAACAGGCCGATGCCGACGCTGATGGCCTGTTTGAGCGCCTGCGGGATGGCGTGCATGATCGCCTCGCGTAGACCCGTCGCCACGAACACGCAGATCAGCAGGCCCTCGAGCACGATGAGGCCCATCGCCTCGTCCCAGGCCATGAGCGGAGCGACCTGGTACGCGACCACGGCGTTGATGCCCAGACCGGCGGCCAGAGCGAGCGGCAGATTGCCGCCCACGCCCATGATGAGCGTCATCACCGCGGCGACGAGCGCGGTGGCGGTCACCAGCTGGACGGTGTCCAGCTGCTCGCCGAACTTGTCCTTCGCGCCACCGAGGATGATCGGGTTGAGCACGAGGATGTACGCCATGGTGAAGAAGGTGGCGAAGCCACCGCGGACTTCCCGGCCGTA
Organism: Streptomyces sp. NPDC091416; assembly: GCF_044756845.1. NCBI lineage: Bacteria > Bacillati > Actinomycetota > Actinomycetes > Kitasatosporales > Streptomycetaceae > Streptomyces > Streptomyces sp. NPDC091416. The sequence goes on along the minus strand of NZ_JBIVTU010000012.1, from coordinate 160,345 downwards.
GGTCGATCCGCGTTCGGTGATGCGGAAGAACCGGTCGAGGGCGCTGCCGCCGGATCTGGTCGGCGGTATGTCGGCCGGGCTGGTCTTGTTGGCTTGCATGGGGACGTCTCCTGGGCCTGCAACGGACTGGGGGAAGGGAAAAGGGAAAAAAGCCGCTCCTGCCCGGCACGGGTGACAGGCAGTGGTGCGAACACACATGCGGCTTCTTGCGAGCGGATCATACGTGCCGTCGCAGATCTCTCAAGTGCCTTGCCGCATAACGGCGTTGATGACGCGAATCCGTCTGTCGGTTCCTACGGAATCGTCGGTGATCTATGGAGGCAAACCGTGATTCAGGCGACAGCGGTCATGGATTTTCCGGTGACGATGCCCATACGTTCTGTGCGTGCATCCACCACCCCCCTTCAATGCGCGTGCGGCCCGGGCCCTGCGCGAAAAGCTCGGGATGGCTCCCGGCCACGTCGCGTACGCGATGAGGACGTCCTTCGGGACGGCTCATGTCACCGCCGACCACATCGCGGCGTGGGAACGCGGGTCCGCCCTGCCCGATCCGCATGAACTCGCGGCGCTCGCCGGCGCGTTGTGGTGCCACCCGAGCGAGGTCATGGGTCACCCGCGCACCTTGCGCGAGCACCGCATCGCCCGCGGGATGTCCGCCGAGGACGTCGCCCGCGCCACGGGCCTGTCCCTGGACGCCTACGTCCACATGGAGGAGACCGGCCGGTGGACCGGTGACCAGCGGCAGTCCGCGAAACTCGGCAGCCTGCTCGGTCTCCCGCCGCGCGACCACATCGCGATCACCGGCCTGGAGGACGAACTCGCCCGCCTGCTCACCGAGGCCGTCAGCACCCGGTGGCAGGCCCATGCCCGCGCCATCGCCAAGCTCATCTCGGTGGAGCGCAAACAGCTGCACGGGCCGCTGGACTCCATGTACCAGGAGTACCAGGCGCTCATGGCGGCCACCCTCAGCCGGGCCAGCGGCAGCACCGCGTCCGGCGAGGACGGGCGACGCTACGTCGAGGAGATCGTCGACCACTTCTGGGCCAGGCTGCCCGAGTAGGCGCAGCGGTCCGCGGGCAGGCAGGCCGCAGCAGACCGGGACCGTGGCCCCCTGGGTCCGGTCCGCCGGCGGCGGGTCCGCGAGGATCCTCGGTTTCTCCGCCTCGTCCGCCCGTCGCTCCTCGACGGCCCGTGCGCGGTCCGAGGACCGTGCGACGGGCGGCGGTGCCCCTCGTCTTCAGCGAGGTCCGGCGTGGCCGGCAGCCTGCCTTCGCAGCGCCCGCACCAGTGCCGTGACCTCCGCATGGGCGCGGCGGTGGCCGCTCGTGGCCACGCCGATGTGGCGGGCCGGGGCCGGCTGCCTGACCGGAACGGTGCACAGGCCCGGCACCCGCGGGGTCAGCGCGATGGACGGGATCAGGGAGACGCCCATGTGCGCGGCGACGAGCGAGCGGGCGAAGAAGTAGTCGGTCGTCGTCCCGCGCACCTCGGGGTCGAAGCCCGCCCGCTCGGCGTAACGACGCAGGTACGCCTCGGTCTTGAGGCAGCCGAGTACCCACGGTTCGCCCGCCAGCTCCGTCAGGGCGAGCTCCTCGCGCCCGGCCAGGCGGTGCGTCTCGGGCAGGACGACGTGCAGCGGGTCGTCCATGAGCGGGGTCCACTCCGGGGCGGGGCCGCTGCCCGTCCGGCCGGGCAGCGGGCCGTCGAAGTGGTAGGCGAGCGCGAGGTCCACGGCACCCCGGCGGACCAGGGGCAGGCTGTCCTCGGGCTCGTACTCCCGGACATGCAGGACGGTGCCGGGGTGGGCCGCCGTGAGCTCGGCGAGGGCGCCGGGGAGCAGCAGTCTGCCGCCGCTGGTGAACGTCGCGACGGTGAGCTGCACCCGGCCCGTCCCCAGCTCGGTCACCTGCAGGCGCGCGTGCTCGATCTCGGCGGCCACCGACTCGGCCGCACCGACCATGATCCGGCCGGCCGGGGTGAGGCTGACCCCGCGCGTGCTGCGGGTGACGACCTGGGAGCCGAGGCCGCGCTCCAGGGCGGCCACATGCTGCGAGACGGCCGAGGGGGTCAGGCGCAGGGCCACGGCCGCCCGGTTGAAACTGCCGTGCTCCGCCACCGCCCGCAGGACGCGGAGCCGCTGTACATCGATCAACAGTTTCCCTTACTACCCATCCAGCAAGCCGGTACTTCCACTGATGACGGTAGGTCTCCAGCATGGGGGCATGCAAAGGATCTGCGTCATCGGCGGTAGCCGGTACTTCGGAAAGCTCCTGGTCCAGCGGCTGTTGGCGGCCGGGCACCAGGTCACGCTCATCAACCGCGGTTCGGCCCCGCATCCCGTGGGTGCCGAGCATCTCGTCGTCGACCGCGACGACGAGGCCGCTCTCGCCGCCGCGCTCGGGTCGCGCTCGTTCGACGCGGTCGTCGACCAGGTCTGCTACACGCCGGTGCAGGCGGAGGCTGCCGTCCGCGCCTTCTCCGGACGCACCCCGCGCTACGTCATGACCTCCACCATCGAGGTCTACGACCCGGCGACCGCCGCCCTGCCGGCCACCGCGCCGCACACCCCCGTGCCGGAGGAACGCGTCGACCCGGCCACCTGGCCGGTACGGCCGGACCTGCCCTGGCACGACGCGTCCTACCGCGAGGCCCACTACGCCGAGGGCAAGCGGCAGGCCGAGGCCGTCTTCACCGGCGACGGCCGGTTCTCCTTCGCCTCCGTGCGCAGCGCCCACGTACTGGGCGGCGGCGCCCTGGAGTTCACCGGCCGGCTCGCGTACTACACCGACCGGCTCGTCCGGGGGGCGGAGATCGCCGTGCACGCGCGGGAGCTGCCCACGGTGTTCATCCACTACGCGGAGTTGGCGGACCTGCTCCTGTGGGCGGCGACGGCCACCGGTTGCACCGGCCCGCTGAACGCGTGCTCCGACGGTCTGCTCGACGTGCGCGACCTCACCGGCATCCTGGCCGCGCGGACGGGCCGTCGCCCCGTGTACCGGACCGTGACCGCGGGGGAGCAGGCCGGTCCGTTCTCCTTCGACCGGTACTACGCCATGAGCAACACCCGTGCCAGAGAACTGGGTTTCGCCTTTTCGAGCACGGCCGCATGGCTGCCCGGCGCCGCCGCGGAATCCCTCGCCGCGTCCAGCACCCCCGTGGTCTGAGGAGGACACCGCCATGCGACAGCGCACCATCGGCAGGTTCACGGTCGGCGCCATCGGGCTGGGCGCCATGCCTCTCTCCATCGAGGGGCGTCCGGACGAGCGGCAGGCCGTCGCCACCGTCCACGCGGCCCTCGATGCCGGCGTCACGCTCATCGACACGGCCGACAGCTACCACTGGCACGCCGGCGAGAGGGGGCACAACGAACTCCTCCTCGCCCGCGCGCTGCGGAGCTACGGCGGCGGCACCTGCGGCGTCCTGCTCGCCACCAAGGGCGGGCGCGGGCGGCCCGGCGACGGCAGCTGGACGGTCACCGGCACCCCCGGACACCTCCGGCGTGCCGCCGAGGACTCCGCCCGGCGCCTGGGCGTCGAAGCGATCGGCCTCTACCAGCTGCACAAGCCCGACCCGGCCGTGCCCTGGGCCGAATCCGTCGGCGCGCTGCGTGACCTGCTCGACGCCGGCACGATCCGGGCCGCCGGGATCTCCAACGTGTCCACCGGCCAGATCCGGGAGGCGCACGCGATCCTCGGCGCCGGACTGGTCTCCGTGCAGAACCAGTACTCGCCCGCTGTGCGCATCGGTGAGCCGGAGCTCCGGCTGAGTGAGCGGCTGGGCCTCGCCTTCCTGCCGTGGAGCCCGCTGGGAGGCATCTCCCGGAGCGCGCTCGACGGCCGGCCGGGACCGGCCTCCGTGGGGACGGCCTTCCACCACATCGCTGCCGAGCGCGGGGTGAGTCCGCAACGGGTCGCCCTGGCATGGCTGTTGAGCCGCTCCCCGGCGGTCGTCCCGGTGCCGGGGGCCAGTCGGCCCGGTTCGATCCAGGACTCGGCCCTGGCCGCGGAGACCGAGCTGAGCGAGGCGGAGCTGGCGCGGCTGGGGTCTTCCGTCCGGGTCAGGCCGGATCACGCACCGGGCCCCGCGAGCCCGGCCTGATCCGGACGAGAGGCCCTGGACCTCGTACCCGAGGAGGACGGTGCCTCAGCCGGCCGGCGTCGGGCGTGCCAGGCCGTGGCGCCGGGCCCAGGCGTCGATCGCCGCTGCCAGCTCCTCGGGGCGGTCCTCCGGGGTGTGGTGGCCGGCCTCGCCGTGGCGGGAGACCTCCAGGCCCGCGATGTTCTCCTCGCACCAGGCCACGGCGCCCCGGTCGGTCATCGCACCCGGTCCCGGCTCGAACGCGGCCAGCAGCTTGGGGACTTCGGGGCTGGCGGCCAGCCAGGCGTCGTACCGCTCGACGCGGGCCGCGACGTCCGCGGGCTCACCGTCCAGCGGCATCATGCGCGTCCAGGCCAGGATCGGGCGACGGCTGTCCGGGGTCGGGAAGGGGTGCCGGTAGACGTCGAGATCGGCGGGGGCGAGCGGAGTGGTGACGGTGTCCGGGAGCTTCTCGATGAACAGAGACTGCTCCAGGATCATGCTCTCGCCCACGCCGGGGGTGCGCAGGAGGGTGAACAACTCACGTCCCGCAGGCGGGAATTCGTCGCCGGTCAGCGGCTTGACGATCGTCTCGGTGAAGGCGATGGCGCGGACGGTGCCCGGGAGGCGGGCGGCCCGGTCGAAGGCGAGCGCGCCGCCCCAGTCATGGCCGATCAGCACAGCCTCCGTCAGGCCGAGTGCGTCGAACCAGGCGTCGAGATGGCGGGCGTGGTCGTCGAAGGAGTAGTCGAGGCGGGGCTTCCCGGACTCGCCCATGCCGATCAGGTCGGGGGCCAGCAGCCGCCGGCCGGGCGCGGCCACGCCCGGCGTGACGTTGCGCCACAGGTGGGAGGAGGTGGGATTGCCGTGGAGGAAGACGAACGGCAGACCGTCGAGGTCGCCGGACTCGCGGTAGTGGATGGTGGTGCCGAGAACGGGAACGGTGGGCATGGCGGTGTCACGTCGCTTTCGGGTCGGGAAAGTGGGTGGTGGGTGTACGGGTCAGAGGCCGAGGCTCAGGACGCGGTCGACGGCGATCTCGACGACGACCAGGTCCGGCGGGGCGGGCGGGGCCGTCCGGTAGCGGGCGGTATAGCGGCCGACCGCCTCGGCCAGGCGCACGGGGTCGTCGCCGACCACGGCCCGGCCCTCCAGGGTGAGCCAGCGGAAGCCGTCCGCCTGGCAGAGCGCGACACGGGCCGCCGCGCCTCCTGCCGCCACGTTGCGGGCCTTGCGGGCCCGCGCCCTGGTGGTCACCCGGGCCAGACCGGTGGACGCGTCGAAGGTGAACCGGACCGGCGTGACGTGCGGGGTGCGGTCCGGGCGCAGTGTGGTGAACGTGGCCGTGAGCGGGAGGGCGAGGAACTCCAGTGCGGAGGCGGGGAGTTCGGGAGCGGCCGGGGTCACTGCTTCTTCACTCCCTCGTTCCAGATCATCTTGGCGATGTTCGGCTTCACCGCGGTGGTGATGACGCCCATCGCCGAACGGACGTAGCGCCGCTCCTCCAGTTCGCGCAGCATGCTCGCGGCGAGGTCGGCACGGGCGGTGAAGACGCCGTCGGCGCTGACCGGCGCGGTGCGGTAGTCCGTGACGACGGGGTGCTCGAAGAGGCCCGAGGGCCGTACGAGGGTCCAGTCGAGGCCGGTTCCGCGGATCACGTCCTCCATGCGGCGCATGTCCTGGTGGAGGGTGCGGCCCAGGCGCCGGTTCACCAGCGGGTCGAGCACATGGTTGAAGAAGTGCGCTCCGGTGGGACGCCAGCCGGGGTCGGCGATGCTGGAACTGATGGCGAGGAGCCGCTTGATCCCGTGGCGGGACATGGCTTCGGTGAGGGCCGCGGCGCTCGCCGAGTACAGGGTGACGGCCTGCTTGCTGAAGCGGGCGCCGAGCGCGGAGAGGACGGCGTCCGTGCCGTCGACCGCGGCGTCGACGGCCGCCGGATCCGTGGCGTCGGCGACGGCGACGGTCAGGCCGGGGCGCTCCGGCAGGGAGCCGGGGCGGCGGGTCACGGCGACGACCTCGTGGCCTGCGGCGAGGGCCTGTTCGGTGAGATGGCGGCCGGTCGGTCCGTTGGCGCCGAAGACTGCGATGCGCATGGTGTCGGTCATTCCTTCGTGTGGTGGCCGGAACGCCCTTGACTGTGCCGATCACGAAACGCAGGCTCAACGCTGATGAATAACGCCGAACCCGCCCCCGGCCGCTCCCGGGGCCGGCCCCGCGGGAATCCGCCGACCCGCGAGTCGATCGTCCCGGTGGCGCGTGCGCTGTTCCTGGAGCGCGGCTACCGGGCCACGACCCTGCGCGCGGTGGCCGGCGCGGCCGGGGTGGACCCGGCCCTGATCGCGTACCACTTCGGCTCGAAGAAGGGCCTGTTCGCGGACGTGATGCAGTTCCAGTGCGCCAACGCGCTGGCGGTGGACGAGGTCCTGGGCGGCGACCCGGCCACGCTTCCCGGACGGCTGATCGACGCGGTCACGGACCTGTGGGAGGACGCCGACTTCCGCCGGCTGACCGCGCAGGGCGACGAGGCCGCCGCCGTGATCCGCGAATACCTGGAACGCGAGCTGCTGGCCCGGCTCGTTGAATTCCTCGGCGGCCGGGACGCGACCGCCCGCGCCACCGCCGTCGTGACGATCCTCGGCGGACTCATCTACACCCGCTACCTCAACCCGCTCGCCACCCCCGCCTCCCTCACCCCGGCCCAGGCGCGCACCGTCCTCACCCCGGCCCTGGCGGCGGCGCTGGCCCCGAGGCCGCGCATCACGGCCGCCCCGGCCCCGGGCCGCCGCGGCTGAAGCCCCTCAGCAGGGCTTTTCCGTACGGCCGGGCCCTGCCGCTCCACCCAGCGGTGTGGACCCTTGGGCGCAGTCCCTGAGAAAGGTGTCCACCCGGGGGACCAGACCCCTAGGGGGAGCTCCTTACATCTGGCCAGGGACCGTTCCTCCCGGCGGAGGACGTGCCCCGCCCCATCCGCTCCGTAGCGTGGTCATGTACCGGGGTTGCGGCAGACCACAGGGGGCGGGGTGGGGAAAACCCCACCCGAAGACTGCGCTGGGCACCAGCGCGCCGCACCCCCTCCCACGACCAGACTTCACAGCAGACAGCGACGAGCTGTCATCGACCGACATAGGAGTAAAACCGTGACAACGGCTGTAACCATTCCCAGGCACGGGGGCACTGGAGGGCGTACGGCCGTGGCTGCGCGAGCGCGGCAGGTCGTCAAGGCGTACGGCGTCGGTGAGACCCGGGTCGTCGCGCTCGACCACGTCGACGTCGACATCGCACGCGGCCAGTTCACGGCCATCATGGGCCCGTCCGGCTCCGGCAAGTCCACGCTGATGCACTGCCTCGCGGGTCTGGACACCGTGACCTCCGGGCAGATCCACCTCGCCGAGACCGAGATCACCGGGCTCAAGGACAAGAAGCTCACCCAGCTGCGACGCGACCGCATCGGCTTCATCTTCCAGGCGTTCAACCTCCTGCCGACGCTCAACGCGCTGGAGAACATCACGCTGCCGATGGACATCGCGGGCCGTAAGCCGGACGCCGCCTGGCTGCGCCAGGTCGTGGAGACCGTCGGTCTCGCCGAGCGGCTGAAGCACCGGCCGACCGAGCTCTCCGGCGGTCAGCAGCAGCGTGTCGCGGTGGCCCGGGCGCTCGCCGCCAAGCCGGAGATCATCTTCGGTGACGAGCCGACCGGGAACCTGGACTCGCGGGCCGGCGCCGAGGTGCTGAACTTCCTGCGCAAGTCCGTGGACGAGCTCGGCCAGACCATCGTCATGGTCACCCACGACCCGGTCGCGGCCTCCTACGCCGACCGTGTGCTGTACCTCGCGGACGGGCGCATCGTCGACGAGATGCTCAACCCGACCGCCGACCAGGTGCTGGACCGCATGAAGGACTTCGACGCGCGCGGGCGGACGTCATGACCGTCTGGAAGACCTCGATGCGTAACTTCTTCGCGCACAAGGGACGCATGGCGCTCTCCGCCGTCGCCGTCCTGCTGTCGGTGGCGTTCGTGTGCGGCACGCTCGTCTTCACCGACACGATGAACACCACGTTCGATAAGCTCTTCGCCGCGACCTCGGCCGACGTCACCGTCAGCCCGAAGACGGCGAGGGTCGACGACACACCGGAGAACGGCAAGCCGCAGTCGCTGCCCGCCTCCGTCGTCGCCCGGGTCGAGAAGGCGGACGGGGTGAAGAAGGCCGAAGGCGCCATCTCCAGCTCGTCGGTCACGGTCGTCGACAGCCACAACAAGAACATGGGTTCCGACACGGGCGCCCCGACGCTGGCCGGCAACTGGACCTCCAACGACCTGCGCTCCATGGAGATCACCTCTGGCCACGCCCCGCGCGGCCCGACCGAGGTCATGGTCGACGCCGACACCGCGGACAAGCACGATCTGAAGATCGGCGACGAGCTGCGGACCATCGCGGTCACCGGCGATGTCAGGGCGCGCATCAGCGGCATCGCCACCTTCAAGGTCACCAACCCGGGCGCGGCCATCGTCTACCTCGACACGGCCACCGCCCAGCAGAAGCTCCTCGGCAGCCCCGACGTCTTCACGCAGATCTCCGTCACCGCCGAACCCGGTGTCAGCGACACCCAACTGAAGCAGAACGTCGCCGCCGCACTGGACGGCTCGGCCGCGTACAAGGTGCAGACCCAGAAGGAAGCCGCGGAGTCCAACAAGGACTCCATGGGCGACTTCCTCGACGTGATGAAGTACGCGATGCTCGGCTTCGCCGGGATCGCCTTCCTCGTCGGCATCTTCCTGATCGTCAACACCTTCTCGATGCTGGTCGCCCAGCGGACCCGCGAGATCGGTCTGATGCGGGCCATCGGCTCCAGCCGCAAGCAGGTCAACCGGTCCGTGCTGCTCGAAGCGGTGCTCCTGGGCATCGTCGGATCGATCCTCGGCGTCGCCGCCGGCGTCGGCCTGGCGGTCGGGCTGATGAAGCTCATGGGCGCCATCGGCATGGAGCTGTCCACCGGCGACCTCACGGTCGCCTGGACGACCCCCGTGACCGGTCTCGCGCTCGGCATCATCGTGACCGTCCTCGCCGCCTACATCCCGGCCCGCCGGGCCGGCAAGGTCTCCCCGATGGCCGCGCTGCGCGACGCCGGAACACCGGCCGACGCCAAGTCCGGCTGGATCCGGGCCGGCATCGGCCTGGTCCTCACGGGCGCCGGTGCGGCAGCCCTGTGGGCGACGACGCAGGCGGACGAGGCGGGCGACGGTTCGCTCTTCCTCGGCCTGGGCGTGGTCCTCACCCTCATCGGCTTCATCGTCATCGGCCCGCTGCTCGCCGGAGTCGTCGTACGGGCGCTCAGCGTCGTCGTCCTCAGGCTCTTCGGCCCGGTCGGCCGGCTCGCCGAGCGCAACGCGCTGCGCAACCCGCGCCGGACCGGTGCGACCGGTGCGGCCCTGATGATCGGCCTGGCCCTGGTGGCCTGCCTGTCGGTGGTGGGCTCCTCGATGGTCGCCTCGGCCACCGACGAGCTGGACCGTTCGGTGGGTGCGGACTTCATCGTGCAGTCGTCGACCGGCCAGCTGATCGTGCCGCAGGCCGCGAAGGCGCTGGAGACCGCGCCCGGCATCGAGCACATCACGAACTACAAGGCCATCGGCGCGAAGCTCACCAACCCCGACGGTTCGACGTCCGACGAGGACGTCACCGCCGCCGACCCGACCTACCCGCAGGACCTCCAGCGCGAGACCGTGGCCGGCGACCTGTCCGCGGCGTACGGGGACGACGCCATGTCGGTCGGCGACGACTACGCCACCGAGCACGGCATCAAGGTCGGTGACACGATCACCGTCGCGTTCAAGGCGGGTGAGCCGGCGAAGCTGAAGGTCGCCGCGATCACCTCGGACGACACCACCGTGGACCAGGGCGCGATGTACATGAACACCGCGACCGCCGAGCGGTACGTCCCCGCCGACAAGATGCCCAAGAACGTGATCATGTTCGCCAAGGCGCAGGACGGCAAGGAGAAGGAGGCCTACGCCGCCCTGAAGAGCTCGCTCGCCGAGTACCCGCAGTACAAGGTGCAGAATCAGGCCGACTTCAAGCAGGATCTGAAGGACCAGATCAGCCAGCTGCTGAACATCGTCTACGGCCTGCTCGCCCTCGCGATCATCGTCGCGGTCCTCGGGGTCGTGAACACCCTGGCGCTCTCCGTCGTCGAGCGGACCCGCGAGATCGGCCTGATGCGCGCCATCGGCCTCTCCCGCCGCCAGCTGCGCCGGATGATCCGGCTGGAGTCGGTCGTCATCGCCCTGTTCGGCGCCCTGCTCGGCCTCGGCCTGGGCATGGGCTGGGGCACCTCCGCCCAGAAGCTGCTGGCCCTGGAGGGCCTCGGCGTCCTGGAGATCCCGTGGCCGACCATCATCACGGTGTTCGTCGCCTCGGCCTTCGTCGGACTCTTCGCGGCCCTGGTCCCGGCGTTCCGGGCGGGACGGATGAACGTCCTGAACGCCATCGCCACGGACGGGTGAGCAGGACGTCCCGCATAGACTGACGGTTCCGGCCCCGGACGCTCCTCCAAGCGCCCGGGGCCGGATTTCGTCTGCGGGGACCTTTCCGGATTCCGTACCCGCACGCCCCGCCGCGCGGCGCGCTGCCCGGTTGCGGGCGCGGCGCTCACCCCGGAGTCGTACGCTGGGGTAACCCCCGGCCCGTCTGACGTGTCGGGCCCTTCGCGTTGCCCCTGGCAGCAGCCGGCTGCCAGATTCTCGCCCTCGTTACCCGGACGGAAGCCCTTCATGAGCCTGCACGGTCTGCTGGATGTCGTCGTACGTGATCCGGCGCTCGACGAAGCGGTGAAGGCCGCCGGGGACGGGCACCGGATGCACATCGACCTGGTGGGCCCGCCCGCCGCCCGGCCCTTCGCCGTGGCGGCGCTCGCCCGCGACGCGCAGCGGACCGTGCTCGCCGTCACCGCGACCGGGCGCGAGGCCGAGGACCTGGCGGCCGCGCTGCGCACCCTGCTGCCGCCGGACACCATCGCTGAGTTCCCGTCCTGGGAGACCCTGCCGCACGAGCGCCTCTCGCCCCGTTCCGACACCGTGGGCCGCCGGCTGGCCGTGCTGCGGCGCCTCGCGCATCCGAGGCCGGACGACCCGGAGACCGGGCCGGTCTCCGTCGTCGTCGCGCCGATCCGCTCCGTGCTCCAGCCGCAGGTCAAGGGGCTCGGCGACCTGGAGCCCGTGGCGCTGCGGATCGGGCAGAGCGCCGACCTCGGCAGGACGGTCGAGGCGCTCGCGGCAGCCGCGTACTCCCGGGTCGAACTCGTCGAGAAGCGAGGCGAGTTCGCCGTACGAGGCGGCATCCTGGACGTCTTCCCGCCGACCGAGGAGCACCCGCTGCGGGTGGAGTTCTGGGGCGACGACGTCGAGGAGATCCGCTACTTCAAGATCGCCGACCAGCGGTCCCTGGAGATCGCCGAGCACGGCCTGTGGGCGCCGCCCTGCCGCGAGCTCCTGCTGACCGACGAGGTCCGTGAACGCGCGGCCGAGCTCGCCGAGGCCCATCCCGAGCTGGGCGAACTCCTCAACAAGATCGCCGAGGGCATCGCGGTCGAGGGCATGGAGTCCCTGGCCCCGGTCCTCGTCGACGACATGGAACTGCTGATCGACGTCCTGCCCAAGGGCTCCATGGCCATCGTGTGCGACCCCGAGCGGGTCCGCACCCGGGCCGCGGACCTGGTCGCCACCAGCCAGGAGTTCCTGGAGGCGTCCTGGGCCGCCACCGCCGGCGGCGGCGAGGCCCCGATCGACGTCGGCGCGGCCTCGCTGCGCGGCATCGCGGACGTCCGCGACCGGGCCCGCGAGCTGAACATGATGTGGTGGTCGGTCTCCCCGTTCGCCGCCGACGAGGAGCTGGACGAGGACACCCTCAAGCTCCGCATGCGCGCTCCGGAGGCGTACCGCGGCGACACCGCCCGCGCGCTCGCCGACACCAAGGGCTGGCTGGCCGACGGCTGGCGCACGGTGTACGTCACCGAGGGCCAGGGCCTCGCCTCCCGTACCGTCGAGGTGCTGAGCGGCGAAGGCGTCCCGGCCCGCCTCGACGCGGACCTCGCCGAGATCACCCCGTCCCTCGTCCACGTCTCCTGCGGCGCCATCGACCACGGCTTCGTCGACGCCGAGCTCAGGATCGCCGTCCTCACCGAGACGGACCTGACCGGCCAGCGCACCGCCACCAAGGACCTGGGCCGGATGCCGGCCCGCCGCAGGAAGAGCATCGACCCGCTGACGCTGGAGACGGGCGACTACATCGTCCACGAGCAGCACGGTGTGGGCCGCTACATCGAGATGGTGCAGCGCACGGTGCAGGGCGCCACCCGCGAGTACCTCCTCGTCGAGTACGCCCCGGCCAAGCGCGGCCAGCCCGGCGACCGCCTCTACATCCCGACCGACCAGCTGGAGCAGGTCACCAAGTACGTCGGCGGCGAGGCCCCGACCCTGCACCGGCTGGGCGGCGCCGACTGGACGAAGACGAAGGCGCGCGCCAAGAAGGCCGTCAAGGAGATCGCGGGCGACCTGATCAAGCTCTACGCGGCCCGGATGGCGGCCCCCGGCCATGTCTTCGGCCCGGACACCCCCTGGCAGCGCGAACTGGAGGACGCCTTCCCGTACGCGGAGACGCCCGACCAGCTCAGCACCATCGCCGAGGTCAAGGAGGACATGGAGAAGTCCGTCCCCATGGACCGCCTGATCTGCGGCGACGTCGGCTACGGCAAGACGGAGATCGCCGTGCGCGCGGCGTTCAAGGCGGTCCAGGACGGGAAACAGGTCGCCGTCCTCGTCCCCACGACCCTCCTGGTCCAGCAGCACTACAACACCTTCACCGAGCGGTACGCCCAGTTCCCCGTCAGCGTACGGGCACTGAGCCGCTTCCAGTCCGAGACCGACTCCAAGGCGACGCTCGAAGGACTCCGTGAGGGCTCCGTCGACCTCGTCATCGGCACCCACCGCCTCTTCTCCTCCGAGACGAAGTTCAAGGACCTGGGCCTGGTCATCGTCGACGAGGAGCAGCGCTTCGGTGTCGAGCACAAGGAGCAGCTGAAGAAGCTCCGCGCCAACGTGGACGTGCTGACCATGTCCGCGACGCCCATTCCCCGTACGCTCGAAATGGCGGTCACCGGCATCCGCGAGATGTCGACGATCACCACCCCGCCCGAGGAGCGCCACCCGGTCCTCACCTTCGTCGGACCGTACGAGGAGAAGCAGATCGGCGCGGCCATCCGCCGTGAACTGCTCCGCGAGGGCCAGGCGTTCTACATCCACAACCGGGTCGAGTCCATCGACCGGGCCGCCGCCCGCCTCCGCGAGATCGTGCCCGAGGCGCGGATCGCCACCGCCCACGGCCAGATGTCCGAACAGGCTCTGGAACAAGTGGTGGTGGACTTCTGGGAGAAGAGGTTCGACGTGCTGGTCTCCACGACGATCGTCGAGTCCGGCATCGACATCTCCAACGCCAACACCCTGATCGTGGAGCGCGGCGACAACTTCGGCCTCTCCCAGCTCCACCAGCTGCGCGGCCGCGTCGGCCGTGGCCGCGACCGCGGCTACGCCTACTTCCTCTACCCGCCGGAGAAGCCGCTCACCGAGACGGCCCACGAGCGCCTCGCCACGATCGCCCAGCACACCGAGATGGGCGCGGGCATGTACGTGGCCATGAAGGACCTCGAAATCCGCGGCGCGGGCAACCTGCTGGGCGGCGAGCAGTCCGGCCACATCGCGGGCGTCGGCTTCGACCTGTACATCCGCATGGTCGGCGAGGCGGTCGCCGGCTACCGGGCCTCCCTCGAAGGCGGAGTGGAGGAGGAGCCGCCGCTCGAGGTCAAGATCGAGCTCCCGGTCGACGCGCACGTCCCGCACGACTACGCCCCCGGCGAGCGGCTGCGCCTCCAGGCCTACCGCTCGATCGCCTCGGCCTCCTCGGAGGACGACATCAGGGCGGTGCGCGAGGAGCTCACCGACCGCTACGGCAAGCTCCCGGAGCCGGTCGAGAACCTCCTCCTGGTCGCGGGCCTGCGCATGCTGGCCCGCGCCTGCGGCGTCGGCGACATCGTGCTCCAGGGCCCGAACATCCGCTTCGCGCCGGTGGAGCTGCGCGAGTCGCAGGAGCTGCGCCTGAAGCGCCTCTACCCCAAGACGGTCATCAAGCCGGCCCTGCACCAGATCCTGGTGCCGCGGCCGACCGGCGGGAAGATCGGCGGCAAGCCGGTCGTGGGACGCGAACTGCTGGCGTGGACGGGGGAGTTCCTGACGACGATCCTGGGGTCGTGACCCGGTGACGAGTCGGGTTCCCTGAACACGGGAACGGGAACGGGTGCGGTACGCGGACGGCGCACCGCACCCGTCGGCCGGCCGGGGTGTCAGCCGAGAGGCCGCAGGCGCATCGCGGTGGGCCCCTGGCCGGCGGTGTTGGTGCAGCGGTGGTCGGCGGACGGCTGCTCCAGCTGGAGGGTCAGACAGGTGCCGAGGGCCTGCTGGCCGAAGCTGTTGGGGTGCAGCGACTCCTGCTTCTGGCCCTGTCCGGCGCCGGAGGTCACGAAGCGGACCCACTCGCTGGTCCCGCCGGTGGGGGGATGGGCGGCGTCGGCCTGACGGGTGGCGGTGGAGCACACTTCGCGTCCCTCGAAGGACCGGGACAGGTCGAGGAACTCCGCGCCGCCCTCACGTGCCGCTTCCGCCAGGACCGAGCTGATCTCGGGGACCAGGTCGTCGTGCGCCCAGGTGAGGTCCTTGTCGAAGAAGGGGCAGCCGCCGGTGGTGAGGCGGTCGTACTTCTCGCCCGGGTAGCGGATGCGGGCGGCATTCGGGAGCGGGGACGGGTAGGACTGGAGGACGAGCCGGTAGGAACCGGCCGGATGGCCGGCCCGGTCGAGTGCGGTCCGCACGTCGGCCAGGGTGTTGACGGCCGCCTGCCGTACGCCGGGCAGGCGATCCGCGACCTGTCCGGACGCGTCCGGCGCGCACGGGGAGCCGCCGAAGGGCTTGAGGAAGTTGGTCGCGCAGTCGGTGATGATGTCGGAGAAGCCGAGATCGTTGCCGCCGATCGACACGACGACCGCGCGCAGGCTCCTGCCGGTCGCCTCGTCCTCCAGCTGCTCCGCCTGCGAGGGCTCTCCCTTGAACGGCGCACCGCCGTTCTCCGGGAGCAGCACTGCCGCGGAAGTCGCGCCCGAACAGGCGAGGTTGACGCGCCGGACGTCCAGGGTGACGGACCGGACCTCGGCCACGTCGGAGCGGTTGCACCCGTTGTCGTAGGACGCCCCGTACACGCGGGACGGATCGCTGTCGTCGGTCGCCGGGTCCCAGGCCCGGTCGGTGCCGGACCAGCCGTTCCGGCGCTCGTTGCTGTTGCCGGCCCAGCGGCCGGCCTCGCCGGAGATGAAGCTGTCGCCCAGGGAGACCAGCAACGGCGCTTCCGCGGCGGCCGGTACGCCCCCGGACGCCGAAGCGGGCATCGCGCCCGACACCGTGACCGCACACACCGCGGCGGCCGCGGCCGCGAGCACCTTGGAGCGCCGTGAGGGAGAAATGATCATGCCGCTGTTGTCGGCAGCCGGATGCCGGGAAGTGAAGGCCGGTGCCCTGTTTGCACTCGATCGGCCGAGCGCTGTCCGGGAGCTCCGGGAGCTCCGGGAGCTCCGGGAGCTCCGGGAGCTCCGGGAGCTCCGGGAGCTCCAGGTCAACGACGGACACGCGCTCGCATCCCCCGTGCCCTGCGCCGGCTCGCACGCAGTACGGGCTCACGGCTGGGCGAACGGGCCGGAAAGCTCCCGCGGCCCCTCCGCCGCGCGCAGGCGGCGGAGAGGCCGGCGGTGCCGTCAGAGCCTGCGCAGGTCCAGCGCCGCGGCCATCGCCCGGTAGCCCGCGTCGCTCGGGTGCAGGTGGTCGCCCGAGTCGTAGGCCGGGGCGATGCTGTCCCGGTCGGCGGGGTCGGCCACGGCACGGTCCAGGTCGGCCACGTCGTCGTACGCGCCCGACGTGCGGATCCAGTCGTTGACCGCGTCGCGCTTGGCCTCGTTGACGGGGCTGTCGTAGAACGAGCCCTTGATCGGCGTCAGCGTCGCGCCGATCACCCTGAGGCCCCTTGCGTGCGCCTGGCGGATCAATGACCGGTGCCCGGCGATCAGTTGGGCGACGGACACCTCCGGCGTGGGCGCGCCGACGCCGCCCGCACCGCTCGCCCCGATGTCGTTGATGCCCTCCAGCACGATGACCGTGCCCACGCCAGGCTCGTCGAGCACGTCCTTCTCGAAGCGGACCACGGCCTTCTCCCCGGCCCAGTCCGTGTCGTTCGTGACCTGGTTGCCGCCGATCCCGTGGTTGAGGACGCTGCGCGGCCTTCCGGTGGCCGCGAAGCGCTCCGCCAGTTCGTCGGGGTACCGGTTGTTCGTGTCCGGCGTGGATCCGACGCCGTCGGTGATGGAGTCGCCGAACGCCACCACCCCGTTCCCGCGCGGGGCGCCACCGCCGCCGACCTCGACGCCGGTGAGGTAGTACCAGGACTCGCTGGTCTCCGTGAAGGCCGAGCCGTCGCGGTCGGCCCGGTGATCGCCCTGCGCCCGGTAGCTCGTGGCCGACGACATCATGTGGAAGGTGGCGGGGCCGGTCGGAGCGGCCAGGTAGAGCGTGACGGTGAGCGACTCCAGGGCGTGGGTCCTGAATCCGAGCGCGTCGCTGGTCGCGTCGGCGCCCGCCGGGACGGTGGCCGAGCGGTGTCCGCCGAAGGACAGCTGCCGGACCGAGCCCGCGCGGACCGATGCACCCTGTTCCGTGCGGGCCACCGTCGCACCGGTGATCCGCAGCGGGGCGGTGCCGTAGCGGTTGGACAGTTCGATGCGGGCCCGGGCGCCGCCGGTGCTGACCCGTACGACCTGGCGGACCGTCTGGTTCGCGAAGCCCTGCCGCGACCAGTTCGGCGTGAAGACCTCGGCCGGTGCCTGGGGCGAGGCGGCCCAGCCGCCCTGCCACGCACCGCGGTCCGGCTGCGGTGTGGTGCCGTGACCGGCCGTCACGGCCTGCGCCCGGGCGCCGGTGAACTGTCCGCCGACGACCGGCAGCGCCACCAGAGCGAGTGCCGATAACAGCGCGACGCCCGTACGCCGTGCCGCCTTCGTGGATTCCATGGTTCCCGCCTTCGTTCTCTTCGGATGACCGTCTCGTGGATCACGTGCGCACGACATGGCCAATCGCGCGGAGGCGTCGGCTATTCCCCACGGGCGAGCGTCAGTTGGGACCGCCCGGCGCGAAGACCGGCGTGGCGAGCGCCCGGAACACCTCTTCCGGGTCCCGGTCGCCGACCGCGCCGCTCAGGTTTCCGCTGAGCAGCAGGGTGGCGAAACCGTGGGCCAGGGACCAGGCCGCCACGCCGGTGAGCCGGGCGTCGTCCCCGCCGCCGGAGGGCAGGGCGGTGACGCCCGCACGCAGCTCGGCCGTCGCCCGCTCCTTCGCCGCGAGCAGGTCCGGGTCGTCGGCGCGGTAGAGGTCCGGCTGGAACATCACCTGGAAGTGGGCCGGGTGCTCGGCCGCGAACCGTACGTACCGCACGCCCCGCTCCCGCAGGTCCGGCGCGTCGGCCAGGGCGTCGGCGAAGAGCCCGTAGCCCTCGGCGGCGATGGCGGTGAGCAGGCCGGTGCGGTCCTTGAAGTGGTGGGCGGGCGCGGCGTGGGAGACGCCGGCCCGGCGGGCCAGATCGCGCAGGCTGATCGCGGCGGGGCCCTCGGCGCGGATGACGTCGAGGGCGGCGGCGAGGACGGCCCGTCGCAGGTCGCCGTGGTGGTAGGTGCGGTCGCTGCTCATGGACAGCAGACTACGCAGAATCTAGTCATTGACAAGTTAGCGGGATGGTGTGCACTCTGGCTGCCGAGGGATCTTGTCACTGGCAAGATTGGAAGCTGCTGCGGAAGGCGGAGACATGTCCGACGAACTGGGCCGCGTACGGCAGATGTGGCATCTGCTGGAGCCCCTGCACGCCGTGCTCTACTACGCGCCGGAGGCCTTCGAGGAGGCCGCGGCGCTCGGGTACGTCGTCGGCGAGCGCTGGCCGGGCTACTTCGCCTGGCGGGCGGCGCCGCTCGGGGCCGCCGGGGCCGGCCGGGTCGCCGAGACCTTCTACAGCTTCAGCCCGGCGATGGTGGACGCGTACGTCCCCGCCGTCTGGTCCGCCGCCTCGCCCGAGGCCGTGCTCGCCGCCCGGGGCCGGGCCGTCGACCGGGCGTACCGGACGATCCTCGGAGAGGCGGTCACCGCACCGGACACGGCCGAGGCCGCCGCGCTCCTGAGCCGCGTCGCGGGGGCCGCGGACACGGCGGGCCGCCCGCTCGCCGCCGCCAACGCCGCGCTGCCCCGGCCGGACGCGCCGCACCTCGCGCTCTGGCACGCGGCGACCGTCCTGCGCGAACACCGGGGCGACGGCCATCTCGCGGCACTCGCCGACGCCGGACTCGACCCGGTCGAGGCGCTGGTCTCGTTCGCCGCCATCGGCGCGGCACGCCCGGAGGTGTTCGCGAGCCGGGGGTGGAGCGCGGAGGAATGGGCGGGGGCCCGCGAACGCCTCGTGAAGCGCGGCCTGTTGGCGGACGACGGCACGGCGACGGAGGCGGGCGGGGCGCTGCGCGCCGAGGTCGAGCGGCGGACGGACGAGGCGGCGGCCGGGCCGTGGCGGGTGCTGCGGGACGAGGAGCGGGAGCGGCTCGTCGAACTGCTGGGGCCGTTGTGGGTGGCGGCGATCGGCTCCGGGCTGCTGCCGATGGAGACGACGCTGGGCATCGGCAAGGTGTGATCCCGGCCGCATCCGGAGCGCATGGATGCCATGAACACGCCCTGGCGGGGCAGACGACCGTAGGATTCCCTGGTTGGTTCGGCTTTCTCCCCGTCAGGACGGCTTCGAGTGATATCTCCCCGCGATAGTCGAATGATCGTGCCCGCCCTGGGCGTGGTGACGCTGCTGGCCCTGACCGGCTGCGACCCCGACCAGCTGTCCTCCGGGGCCGGCCGGTCGAGCGGCAGCCCGAACGGCGCCGGCCAGTCCGCCACCGGCTTCGGCGCCAGCCCGCTGGACAACCCGGACGGTACGAAGCCGGGCCTCGCCCCCCTCACCTCGGACGCGGACCGCGCGGCGGCCCGCAAGGTCATCGAGAAGGTGGCGACCAAGGGGCGCGGGCCGAAGACCGGCTACGAACGGGACAAGTTCGGGTACGCCTGGAAGGACTCGGTCGACGGCGTCCCGCTCTCGCGCAACGGTTGCGACACGCGAAACGACCTGCTGGCCCGGGACGGCAAGAAGGTCACGCTCCGGTCGGGCTCCGACTGCGTGGTCGTCGCCATGACGCTCATGGACCCGTACACCGGCTCATCCATCGAGTGGCGCAAGCAGCAGGCCACCAAGGTCCAGATCGACCACGTCATGCCGCTCTCGTACGACTGGCAGATGGGCGCCGCCCGCTGGAACGAGGCCAAGCGGCAGCAGATCGCCAACGACCCGCTGAATCTCCTCCCCGTGGACGGCCCGGCCAACAACGCCAAGCGCGACTCGGGCCCCGCGTCCTGGCTGCCGCCGTACAAGCCGGTGCGCTGCTCGTACGCGCTGCGCTTCGCCCAGGTCTCGCTGAAGTACGAACTGCCGGTCACGACCGCGGACAAGAAGGTCATGCTGGAGCTGTGCGGGGGCTGACCGCCTCCGCGGCCCCGGCCGGGCGACCGCTGTGCCGGACCTGTCAAGGGTAGGTGTACGCTACGGCGTCCGAATCCGTCGGGCGTCTGTGCGAGTGGCCCCGGCCCCTCCGAGCGGGACTGTGGCCCGCGCCCCTCCCGTAAGGAACAGAGCGTGAAGTCTGCTGTGCCCGTACCCGCCGAGGCGGGCCCCCGCAGGCCTGTGGCGGTGGTGGTGACGGCCGCCCCGCGCGTCCTGCTCGCCGCGGTGCCCGTGGTCACGCTGGGCATGCTGTCCTTCGTGCCGTCCCTCGTCATCGCCGCCCGGCGACGGCGGGCCGCCGACTGGCTGGCCTGCGCCGGGTTCACGGCCGCCAACGTCGCCTGGGTGCTCTGGGCGGCACTGACCCCGGAGGAGACGCAGGGCGCGGAGTTCGCCGCGGACCTGCTGCTGGTGCTGGTCACCATGCCGGGCGCGGCGGCGCACGCCCTGTTCGCCGGGTCCTGGTGGCGGACCCCCGCCCCGGGAGCGGAGGGCACGGCATGAGGACGCGGCGTACATGGCGCGGCAGGACTCCCGCGCCGCGGCAGCGCATGCCCCGCGTGCGGCTGCTCCTCGACCGGACGGCGGCCCTGCTGCGCGGGCGGCGTGGCGCATGGGTGGGCGGCGGGGCGCTGCTGGTCGTCTGCGCCCTGGTGGCGGTGTGGCTGTTCGGCGGCGACGACGACGCGGCGGCTCCGCCCGACGCCAGGGCCCGTCAGTACCAGGACTTCGACGCGTGCCTGCTCACGGATGAGGACGGCATCAAGGCGGGCACCCCCGCTGCCGCTGTCTGGCAGGGCATGGAAGCGGCCTCCGGTGACACGCGGGCCCGGGTCACTCATGTCCCGGTCATGGGTGAGCAGACCGCGGCGAACGCGCTGCCGCACCTGAACGGGCTGGTCCAGCGGGACTGCGAGGTCGTGCTGGCCACCGGCGCGGCGCAGACCGAGACGGTGCGCAAGGCGGCGGGGGACCACCCGGGGGTGAGGTTCGTGGTGGTGGGATCCGCGGCGGGGGACGTCGCGGCCGGGAACCTCACCGTTGTGGCGCCGGGCGCCGGGCTGGCCGACGAGGTCGCGGATGCGGTCCGACGGGCCGTCAAGGACGTTCCACAAGAGGCGAAACGCCCAAACTCATGAGATGAGATAAAGATCGCATAAGATCGACCCGGATTTGGTGGAACTCGGATCGGTGTATGGGGCAATCTCGCGAGGCCATATGTAGGCCTTGTGAAGAGAAAGCAGCTCCCATGCGTGCTCGATGGCGAAGACCATCATCGTTGTTTCCACCAGGTCCCGTTGGGCGACGCAGGGCGCGAGGCACGGCAGTTGCCGTACTCGTCTCGCTCTCGTGCATGCTCACGACCGAGACGGCGTCCGCCACGGGTGAGACCCTTCCGGCGCTCTCGATGCCGAAGATGTCCCTGTCCGGGCTCTGGGAGTGGCTGGACAAGTCCTCCCTGGACACTCCCGACCAGGAGAGCGGCACCGCGCGCGGCAAGAGCCACACCGCCACCGCGGACCAGACCAGCAGCAGGACCGCGGTCGGGCACAGCGCAGGCAAGGGCAAGGGCGAACTCGACGCCTATGCCCGGGCGGACGACCGCCCAGGCACTGTGGTGACCGACCGCGCAGCCGGCAACGCCAAGAGCTTCGACGCGAAGACCAGCAAGCGGAACGCGAAGAAGTCGACGGCGACGTCCGACTACTTCGTCAACACCGACGGGTCGACCACCGTCCGGCACTACGCCGGCCGGTCCAACTTCAAGGGTGCCGACGGCGCTTGGAAGCCGATCGACACCGATCTGACCGAGGGCGAGGACGGCAGGCTCCAGCAGACCGCCAACTCCCTCGACGTCGAGTTCGCCCCGGACGCGAACGACCAGCAGCTCGCCTCCGTGGACTTCGGCGCCGGCCGGCGCCTCGCCTACTCGCTCCGCGGGGCGAAGAAGGCCGTCGCCACCGTCGACGCCGAGAACACGGCGACGTACGCCGATGTCCTGCCGGACACCGACCTGCTGCTCTCACCGCTCGCCGAAGGCTTCAAGGAGCGGCTGGTCCTGCGTTCGAAGGACGCGCCCAACTCCTGGCTGTTCCCCCTCGACGTCCAGGGACTCACCCCTCGCATCGCGGACAACGGGGACGTGGAGTTCACCGACGGGGACGGGGAGGTGACCGCCACCATTCCCCACGCCTTCATGGAGGACTCCAGGATCGACCCCCGCTCCGGCGACGCGGCGATCTCCCGCGCGGTGACCTATGAACTGACCACCGCCGACGGCAAGCCCGCTCTGCGGCTGACCGCCGACCGCGACTGGCTGGACGACCCGGCCCGGGCCTATCCCGTCACCGTGGACCCGACGGTCACCGCCGGAAACACGACGTACGCGCAGAACACCATCGGCGGCGACCACTCCACCGAGAACCAGATCAAGGTCGGAAGCTACGACTCCGGCACCAACAAGGCGAACTCGTTCCTGCAGTTCTCCACGCTGGGCACCACGCTCAAGGGCCAGCGGGTCACGGCCGCCACCCTGAACGTGTACGCGGTCTGGTCCGCGACCTGCACCGCCGAGCCGTTCTCGGTCAGCCCGATCACCAAGTCCTGGACCCCGTCCGGAGTCACCTCCTACCCCGGACCGGCCTACGGCGCCGCGATCGGCACCGCCACGCCCGCCCCGGGAGCCTCCTGCACCAACAACGCCGGCGGCACCAACGACCTGAGCATCGGCACGAAGATGCCGGTCAAGCTGTCCACCGACTGGTTCGACGGCGTCGCCACCGGCAGCGCCAACTACGGCCTGGCGCTCACCGCGCCGACCGGCGACGGGCTGCACTGGAAGAAGTTCCACTCCGACAACAGCACCACGGCCGGCTTCCGGCCCGCGCTGGACCTGACCTACACGCCCAACACGGCGCCGCAGATCAACGCCCAGTACCCGCCGGTCAACCACCAGTCGAACACGCTCCAGCCGGAGCTGCTCGTCTACGCGAGCGATGCCGACAAGTGGCCGATGGCCGCTCTGACGTACGCCTTCGAGGTGTACGACGCGGACAGCGACAGCACCACGCCCGTCGCCTCCTCCGGGATGATCGCCAAGAGCAGCTGGAAGATACCCGCCGGCAAGCTCAAGTGGAGCAAGAACTACGACTGGTACGTCAGCGTCACCGACGGATACGACTCGGTGATGTACTCGGCGAGCCGCTTCGCCACCGCCGTACCGCAGCCACCGGTCACCTCGGGCCTCGCCCAGAACACCGACGGCCACGAGTTCGACCCGAGCGACGCCAACTACACCACCGAGGACACCGACGCCGAGATCGAGGTCGTCGGACCCTCGCTGTCCGTGGAGCGCTCCTACAACAGCCGTGACCCGCGCACCGACGGTGGCTTCGGCGCCGGCTGGGCGACGGTCACCGACATGACGGCCGCGGAGGTGAAGGACGGCGCCGGCACCCTGACCAGCGTCATCATCACCTACCCGGGCGGCGAGCAGGTCGCCTTCGGCCGCAACTCCGACGGCACCTTCGTCCCGCCGATGGGACGGTACGCACGCCTGGCACCGGCCGCGTCGGGCGGCGGTTACACGCTGACCGACAAGGACTTCACCGCCTACAGCTTCCAGCAGGCGGTGACCGGCAAGGCCGGCACGTTCGCGATCTCCTCCATCAAGGACTACGCGAACCGCGCCGAGACCTTCACCTACACGAGCGGCAAGCTCAGCAAGGTCACCAACACCACCTCCAACCGGTCGCTGACCTTCACCTGGCAGACCCCGGCCGGGGCCACCGCCCCGCACGTGGCGACCGTGACCACCGACCCCGCCAAGGCCGGGGACACGAGCACCGCCCAGGTCTGGAACTACGGCTACACCGGCGACCAGCTCACCAAGGTCTGCCCGCCCGCCGACCCCACCAAGTGCACGGTCTACGGCTACGCCACGGGCAACCACTACCGCACCACCGTCATGGACGCGGACCCGTTCGCGTACTGGCGGCTGGGAGAGACCGGCGGAACGGTCGCGAGCGACACGGTCGACCTGAACCAGGGCCGGTTCAACGGCCTCTACCGCAACGTGACCCTCGGCGGGACCGGTCCGCTGACCGGGTCCACGCAGAAGGCAGCCACGTTCAACGGCACCACGTCGTACGTCGAGATCCCGAGCGCCCCCGGCGCCACGCCCTCGTACACGACGGTGTCGCTGTGGTTCAAGACCACGCAGGCGGGCGGTGTCCTCTTCTACTACGGGGACAAGCCGCTCAGTGACGCCGACCCGGTCGCGAACACGAAGAAGAACACCCCGGCGGTGTACGTCGGCACGGACGGCAAGCTCCGTGGCTGCCTCGCCATGTCCCCGGGCTGCATGACCACGATCGCGTCCACGGCCACCGTCACGGACGGCAAGTGGCACAACGTGGCCCTCACCGGAGCGGCGACCACCCAGACGCTCTATCTCGACGGCGCCAAGCAGGGCACCCTCGCGGGCACCATCAACGACTGGGAGCAGCCCTACATCTCCTTCGGTGCCGGGGTGAACACCGACGGCTGGCCGGCCATGAACGCCTCCGACAAGCTGGGGCACTACTCCGGACAGCTCGCCGAGGTCGCCGTCTACACCGAGGCGCTCGACCCCTCGGTCATCACCGCGCAGTACCAGGCGGCCACCCGGTCCGCGGGACTGCTCAACAAGATCACCACGCCGAACGGCAAGACCCAGTCGGCCGTGACCTACGGCACCACCGACGACCTGGTCGTCCAGGCGACCGACGGCGACGGCGGTACCTGGAAGCTCAACCCGGCCACGGTCACCGGCTCGTCCCAGGTCTACCGCTCCGCGGTGATGGGATCGGCGCCGGCCGGATACTGGCGCCTGGACGACACCCAGGGCGCGGCCCAGGCCGCGAACGAGCTGCACACCGGCTTCGGCACGTACAACAGCGTCACCCAGGGCGTGGCCGGGCCGTTCGGCACCGGTGACGTCACGGCGGCGCAGTTCAACGGGACCAGCTCCTACGCGGAGATCCCGTACGCCAACTGGCACGGCAAGGGCGACCGCTCCGTCGAGCTGTGGTTCAAGACCGCGAAGCCCGGCGTGCTGGTGTCCGACCAGACCAAGGCCCCCAACGACGCGGCCGGGGCGAGCGGTCCCATCGACCCCGTCCTGTACGTGGGTGCCGACGGCAAGCTCCGCGGCCACTGGTACAGCGTGTCCGGTTCGGCCGCCACGGACTTCGGGTCCAAGGCGACGGTCACCGACAACACCTGGCACCACGCGGTGCTCTCGGCGACCGGAACCACGCAGACCCTGTACGTCGACGGAGTCAAGCAGGCCGACTTCACCGGGGCGCCCAACGACCAGACGAACACCCGCACGTTCATCGGCGCGGGCTTCGCCAAGGGCTGGATCAGCGCTCCGGCCGACGTCAGCTACTTCACCGGCTCCATCGCCGAGGTCGCCGTGCACGCGGGCGGACTCACCGAGGAGCAGGTCGAGCAGCACTGGTCGGCGTACAAGGCATCCGCGGGCGTCGCCCCGGTGCGGACGGTGAAGCTCACCGACCCCACCGACAAGACGATGACCTACGTGTACGACGCGGAGATGGGCAACCGTCTGCTGACCGCGATCGACACCAACGGCAAGCGGACCACCTACGGCTACGACACGGCGGGCTTCCTGCACACCGTGACCGACGCCAACGGCAACCGCTCGATCACCGGCCACGACATCCGCGGCAACACGGTCTCCCAGACCATGTGCCAGGACACCTCCGCGGGCAAGTGCGCCACCGACTACTACACGTACTACCCGGACTCGACCACGGCGTTCCCGCCGATGGACCCGCGCAACGACCTGGTGCTCACCGAGCGCGACGGCCGTTCCTCGGGCCCGACGGACAACACGTACCTGACCAGCTACGCGTACGACACGGCGGGCAACCTCACCTCGGTGACGACGCCCCCGGTGCCGGGCCACCCGAACGGGCGGACCGCCACCACCGCGTACACGACCGCCACCACCGCGGCGGCGGAGGGCGGCACCGCGAAGGCGCCGGCCGGACTGGTCGCCGAAGTGGTCACACCGGGCGGCCGGAAGACCGCGTACTCCTACTTCGCCAACGGTGACGTCGCCGAGACCACGGACGCCAACGGGGCGAAGGAGAAGAGCACCTACGACAACCTCGGCCGTCAGCTCACCAGGACCGAGGTGACCGACGCCCAGCCGGGCGGCATCACCACGACCCTGACGTACGACAAGGACGACCAGGTCCTCACCGAGACGGACCCGCCGGTCACCAACCGGGTCACCGGGGCCGTCCACACCGGGCGCACGAGCACGGTGTACGACCCCGACGGCAACGTCCTCTCCCAGACGGTCTCCGACCTGACGGGCGGTGACGCCTCCCGCGCCACGTCGATCACGTACGACGCGTACAACCGGATGGCGTCGAGGACGGACCCGGGCGGCGACACCACGTCGTTCGAGTACGACGTGTACGGCAACAAGGTCAAGGAGACCGACCCGGCCGGCAACGTCAACACGTACACGTTCGACGGCGAGGGCAGGCCCCTCACCACCAACCTGCTGAACTACACGGGCGACCCGGCGAACCCCTCGCCGGCCACGACCCTCGTGCAGGAGTCCCGGGCCTACGACCCGGCTGGCCGGCTCGCGTCGATCACCGACGCGATGGGCCTCGTCACGGCGTACACGTACACCGACGACGGACTCTCCGCCTCGGTGATGCGCAAGGACCCGGCCAACGGCCTGTCCTTCACCGAGGAGGCCAACACCTACGACGCGGCCGGCAACCTGGTCAAGCAGGTCACCAACGACGGCCAGACCGTCTCCACGTTCACGGTGGACGCCTCCGACCGCACCACGTCCACGGTGATGGACCCGGGCGGCCTCGCCCGGACCACGAAGGTCAGCTACGACCCCGACGACAACGTCGTCTCGGAGACCGACCTGGACCCGGCCGCGGGCCGCACCAGCACCGAGGACACGCTCTACGACAACCTCGGCAACGTCACCGGATCCACGCTCCACGACGGCACCACCGCACCGGTGGCCCGCTGGAAGCTGGGCGAGACCAGTGGCACGTCGGCCGCGGACTCCTCCGGTGGCAACCGGACCGTCACCTTCGGTAGCGGGGTCACCCACTCCACCGAGCACGGCGGCGCCGCCGTCTTCGACGGCACGGCCAACGCCTACGGCGAGACGAAGGGCGCGGTGGTCAACACCGGCGGCTCCTACACCGTCTCGGCATGGGTCAAGCTGAACTCCACGGCGGCCAACAACACCTTCCTGGCCCAGTCCGGAGAGTCCGCCAGCGGTTTCCAGCTGTACTACTCCACGGCGTACGGCTGGACGTTCAACCGGCACAGCTCGGACATGGCCAGCCCGGTCATCGTGAGGGCCAGTTCCGGCACCGCCGCGGTGACCACGGGCACCTGGACCCACCTGACCGGTGTGTACGACAAGGAGGCCGCCCAGATCCGGCTGTACGTCAACGGCGTGCAGGCCGGCACCTCTACGGCGTTCACCACGCCCTGGGACGCCACGGGGCCGCTCCAGATCGGCCGCAGGATCCCGGGCAAGGAGAACACCAACGGCGCGCTGAGCGACATCCAGGTCTACGGCGAGGCGCTGACCGCGACCCAGGTGGCCGCGCTCAAGGGCGGCACCCTGCCGGCCGCGGGCAGTTCCGTGCGCACCTCCAGCTGGAAGCTGGACCAGCGCGGCCTGCCGCTGTCCATGACCGACGAGAACGGAGTCACCACCGACTACGGCTACGACGAGGCCGGTCAGCAGACCAGCGTCACCGAGCCGGCGGTCAACAGTGAGACCGGCGGCGGCACCCCGGTGTCGGTCCGCCCGGTGTCGATGACCGGCTACAACACGTTCGGCGAGGACACCGAGTCCTCCGACCCGCTGGGCAACGTGGTGACGACGGCGTACGACGCCGAGGGCCAGGAGTCCTCGACGACGATGCCGAACTACACCCCGCCGGGGGCCTCGGCCCCGATCACGGCCGCGACCTGGAACGAGTACAACAAGCTCGGTCAGGTCACCGCCGAGGTCGACCCGCTGGGCAAGCGCACCGAGTACGCCTACACCCAGCTCGGCGACCTGGCCTCGGTCAAGGAGCCCGGCGGCGCCACGACGCGGTACACGTACACCGCCAACGGCGACCAGCTGTCGGCCACCCGGCCCGGCGGCGCCCGCCAGGAGACCACCTGGGACTACCTCGGCCGCCCGGTCACGGACACGGACATCGTGCGCCAGCCGACCGAGCGGGCGTACACGTCCATCAACGAGTACAACGCACCGGGAGGCGAACTCTCCCGGACGGTCAGCCCGACCGGGGTGAGCGAGTCCTACAAGTACAACGTCCTCGGCGAGACGACGGAGGTGACCGACGCCGCGGGCGCCACCAGCCGCTTCACGTACGACATGGACGGCCGGCCGCTCACGTCGGTGGACGCCGACGGCACCAGCACCGTCAACACCTACGACGGCTACGGCCAGCTCACCGCCACCAAGGACCTGGACGCCACGGGCAAGGTGCTGCGCACCAGCAGCTCCACCTACGACCGGGTGGGCAACCCGACGTCGGTGACCGACTACCGGGGCCACACCGTCACGCTCACGAGCGACGCGACGGGCCTGATCACCAAGGCGGTCCAGCCGGTCTCGGAGACCGAGTCGATCACCACGACCTTCGGCTACGACGCGGCGGGCAACCGCACGCGCTTCACCGACGGCCGCGGCAACGCCTTCCTCACCACGTACAACACGTGGGGCATGGCGGAGAAGGAGATCGAACCCTCCACCCCGACACATCCCGACCTCGTGGACCGCACGTTCACGATGGTCTACGACAAGGCGGGCCGTCCCCAGGAGCAGCGCTCCCCGGGCGGGGTCGTCGTCAGCAACGAGTACGACGACCGGAGCCGGCTGGTCCGCCAGCACGGCACGGGCGCGGAGGCGGAGACCACCGACCACACCTACACGTATGACGACGACGACCAGGTCACCTCGGTGGCGGGCGCGGACGACGAGAAGAACACCTTCTCCTACGACGACCGCGGTCTGCTCCTGAGCGCCAACGGACCGTCGGGCACCTCTTCCTTCGCCTACGACGGCAACGGCGCGATGACCTCGCGCAAGGACGCGTCGGGCACGTCGACCTTCGGGTACGACACGGCGGGCCGTCTGAAGACGGCGCAGGACGGGGCGACCGGTACGTCGATGACGTACGGGTACGACACCGAGTCCAACGTGACGTCGATCGAGTACGGCCAGGGCAAGGGGCGGCGTGACTTCTCGTACGACTCCCTGGGCCAGCTGACCACGGACAAGCTGACGTCGCCGACCGGCAAGTCGCTGGCGTCGTCCACCTACGGCTACGACCTCAACGGCAACGAGACGTCGAAGACGACGACCGGTGTCGCCGGGGCCACTACCAACACGTACACGTACGACTGGGCGAACCGCCTGTCGTCCTGGAACAACGGGAGCGCGACCGAGCAGTACGGCTACGACGCGTCCGGCAACCGGACCCGCGTGGGCGGTGACACCTATACGTACGACGCCCGCAACCGCCTGACCTCGGACGGCCAGGGTGCGTACACGTACACCGCGCGCGGCACGATGAGTTCGGTCACCGACGAGGCCGGTGTGCAGACGTCGGTGAAGGCCGACGCCTTCAACCGCGTCATCAGCGAGGGCGAGCGGACCTACACCTACGACGGCCTGGACCGGACGCTGAAGGCGAGCGACGGCCAGGGCGGCACGATGTACGACTTCGCCTACAGCGGGGCCGGCAACGACGTGGCGTCGGACGGCGGTACGTCGTACAGCCGCAACGTCGACGGTTCGCTGATGGGCATCAAGTCGGCGATCGGTTCGGTGCTCGCGCTGACCGACATCCACGACGACGTGGTGGGCCAGTTCACCGCGGACGGCGAGGCGCTGACCGGCTCGACGACGTACTCCCCGTTCGGGAAGGTCGAGGAGTCCACCGGCATGGTCGGACACCTCGGCTACCAGTCGGGGTGGACGGACCCGGAGACCGCCAAGGTCAACATGGCGGCGCGCTGGTACTCACCGGAGACCGGCCAGTTCAACAGCCGCGACACGGTGGGCATGAACCCGCTGCCGACGTCGGTGTCCGCGAACCGCTACGCGTACGCGGACCAGAACCCGATGACGGCCACCGACCCGACGGGTCACTGGCCGAGCTTCGTCGACAAGGCCATCAAGAAGGTCAAGAAGAAGGTCAAGAAGGTCGCGAAGTCGGCCTGGAAGAAGACCAAGAAGGCCGTCAAGAAGGTCGCGAAGAAGGTCAAGGCCGCCGCCAAGAAGATCAAGAAGGCGGTCAAGAAGGTCGTCAAGAAGGCCAAGCGCGTGGTGCGGAAAGCCGTGCACTACGTGGCCGACAGTGTCAAAAAGGTCAAGAGATACGTCAAGCGCACGTACAAGCGCGTAAAGAAATACGTCCACAAGGTCGTCAAGCAGGTCAAGAAGACCGTCCGCAAGGTCGCCAAGGCCGTCAAGAGCGTGGCGCACAAGGTGGTCAAGGCCGCCAAGAAGGTCGGTAAGGCCGTCAAGAAGGCGGCGAAGGCCACAGCCAACTTCGTGAAGCAGCACGCTTCGACGATCGCCTCGGTGGCGGTCGGTGTGGCGGTCTTCGCGGGCTGCACGGGCGCGACGTTGGGTGGAGGCGTCGTCGCGTGCGGCATGCTCGCGGGTGCCGCTGCCAACGCGGTCGGCTACGCGATGAGCGACGGTCCCAAGACCCTGGGCGGATTCGCGACCGCGGTCGGCGTGGGAGCCCTGACCGGCGCCCTTGGCGGCGCGGCCGGCGGAGCTGCCTCCGGCGCGGTGGGCCGCCTGCTCGCCGGTGTCGGCGGCAAGGCGCTGAACGGCGCGGCGATGGGCGCCGCGGGAGGCGCTGCGGAAGGCGCGGTCGGCTACGGCATCTCCTGTGCGGCCAGCGAGGAAGGATGCAGCGTCTCCGGCGCGGCGAAGGCCTCGGCGGTCGGCGCGGCGACCGGTGGCGTGTTCGGTGCGGCAGGGAGCAAGTTCGGCCGCAAGTCGACGGGGAAGCAGGAGCCGGACGGTGAGCCGACGTCTCCGGGTGGTAGTTGCCGGGTTGGTGTTCCGCACAGTTTCACGGGCCTGACCGGGGTGCTGCTGGCGAACGGCACGACCAAGCCGATCTCCGAGGTAAAGGTCGGGGACTACGTCCTGACGGCCGAACCGGGCAAGAAGAAGACGGAGAAGCACAAAGTAAAGGCGGTTATCGTCACCAAGACGGACCGCGACTACGTCGACGTCGTCGTCGATACGAAGTCCGGCCCGAAGACGATCCAGACCACCAAGCACCACCAGTTCTACGAAGCCACCAAGAATGCCTGGACCCAGGCTGCCGATCTCAAGGCCGGCCAGAAACTCCAGAACGACACCGGCGGGCCTGCGGTGGTGATCGACACCAAGGCGTACACAGCGCAGCGCGTCACGTACGACCTGAGTATCGAGGGTCTGCACACGTACTATGTGCTGGCAGGCGCAACACCTGTTCTCGTGCACAATCAGGATGATGCGGCAGGGGAGGTATTCAGAGACGGTTCACACAGATTCCAAATCTTCTCAAACGACCATGGTCCTGCTCATGGCCACCTGATGGGCCCTGGAATTAAGGGGCACGGAATTCAGATTGGTCAAAACGGGAAGCCGCTCAAGGACAACGTTCAGTTGTCGCGGGCGCAGCAAAAGGTGATCGACGACAATCTGGGGTCAATTCGAAAGGCCATCCGTAAAAGCATGGCCGCTTACAAGGCGAACAGAGGGGGTGGGTGTTGAAATGTCAAATGAATTCGAAGTCGGTGCCGTAGTTTCCGAGATTTCCGCCCACCTTGGAGGCGTGGCCGCAGAGGTCGAATCCGAGCATGACAGGTGGCATCTCTACCTTCGCGCCATGGATTCGCCTGAGGGCAGGAAGTTGCTGCTTCGGGCGGTCGAGGTCGAACCGGATCAATCCGTGGCCCTTTCGATCGTCCTGGAGATGATGGAGCGCCTGCCATCGGTGGAATCCCGAGAGTGGGTCCGTAGACTGCCTCCGGGCAAGAATCGCCAATTCGCCGAACAGCGGGCCAGGGATTATTGCGTCATGGAGACCCTTGGCGAAGGGGGAACCGTGGATGGCGGGCCGGGTGACTGGTCTGTCTGGCTCCAGCTGCGGGCGGCGGAGGTCTCCACAGACTCAAGTCTGCTGACCCGTCTCGCGGAGACAGGCGGTACGAAGCGCGTGAGGCGTATTGCGGTAGACCGCCTTCGGTTGCTTCGACGCGGCGATCCTGGACGCCACGCCTGATCGGCGCCATCGTTTTCCGGCTGGAGTCTGTCTCGCATGAGGAGTCAGTGCTTCGGCCGGATGGAATTGTTCGACCGCTGCCTTCACGCTCGGGCAATCGGTTGACTGGCGCAGCAAACCTCAAGCCCCGCCGGAACGTATCCGGCGGGGCTTGAGGTGCTTTCGACGCCGCCCGCGAAGCTTCGGTGATGCCGGCGGCGCAGGGCCCCGAGCCGATTGCGCCGCCCGGGGCCCTGCGGTCTGGGCCAATGCGTTATGAGGGCTGAACGAGCCCCGCCTTGCCGTAGATCGTCGCCGCCCGGGCCCCCGCCACTCCCGAGGCGAAGCCCATGCCGATGCTGAAGACGCCTGGCTGGGCCGGGTTCGGGACGAGGACTCCCAAGCCCTCCGGCTCGCGGTAGTCCAGGGTGTACGCGGCCGCCGTGTGGGCCGGGTTGACGGTTTCCTTGAACGGCGAGGGCGGCGCCGGGTCCAGGGAGCCCGTGGTGAGGTTCACCGAGGTGATGAACGTGTTGCCGACGCCGGGTGCGGAGATCACCGTGTCCTGGCCGTTGATCTTCTGGACGGATCCGTAGCTGTTGCCGTGCAGCATGTAGAGGTACTGGCCGACAGCGACGTACCCCTGGAGGAACGGGTCGCCGTAGGTGGTCAGCGGCCAGCCGGGAACCGCGGTGAGTCTCGGTTCGCGGACGTTCGCGAGCGGCTGGCTCCAGATGCCGAGGCGGGCCAGATCCAGGTCGTGGACCTGGAAGACCATCACGCCGTCCGTGTCGCGGAAGCGGATGGCGAGTCGGCCGTAGACCGGGTCGACGGAGGCCGTGTACGTCGTGGCGCCCGGGACCGGCGCGTACATGGTGAGGCCGGCCGAGCCGGAGTCGAGCACCTGGCCGTTGACGAAGGGGAAGCGCGCCAGGCGCCTGCCGCGGCTGGTGGTCTTGGTCGGGTCGTCCGGGTGCACCGGGTCCGGGACCTCCTGGCCGTCGGCCTCCGTCCACAGATAGGCCTTGCCGCCGGCCGGTTCGACGCCGATGCTCATGCCGTGGCCGAAGCCGCGCAGGTACATGTAGCCCAGCGTGTTGCCGGACATGTCCCACTTGGTGATGGTCAGGTCGCCGTGCCGGTTGCGGTCGGCGCTGCTCACCGCGGCGGACTCGCCCGCGAGCTTCAGGCCGCCCTGGGTCACCTGGGCGACGTAGATGTGGCCGTTGGCGTTGTCGTAGCCGAACGACTGCATGATCGTGGTGTCACGCAGGGGCTTCTCGCGTATCCAGTTGTCCGACGCGCTGTTCAGGTCGAGCCGGGGCGACGGCACCAGCAGTGCCGAACCCGGCGTGGGGTGGTCGGCGGCGGAGGCCGTGCCGGTGCCGGCCGAGACGCCGGCAACGGTGAGCGCGCCAGCGCCGCTCCACGCGAGGAGCGAGCGGCGGCTGGGGTGAACGATTCTGTCGTGGGTCATGGTTCCTCATCCAAGCGGCAGGGCAGACCGCGCTCAAGCGGGTTCCTCCGCAAGCTCAATTCACCCAATCGTCGCCCTCAGGCCACGCCCGCCATCCGCCACCGACACATTGACCGGCTGATGTACATTCGTGCTGATCTCGCTGGTGGTGCCCTGCTTCAACGAGGAAGACATCCTCGAACGCTTCCATGAACGCGTGACGGATGAGATGACCCGCCTGGGCCATGCCTTCCAACTCGTCTACGTGGACGACGGGAGTGCGGACCGGACGCTGCCGATCCTCCAGGAACTGGCGGCCGCCGACCCCCGGGCCCGCTACGTCTCCTTCAGCCGCAACTTCGGCAAGGAGGCCGCCATGCTGGCGGGCCTCCAGCACGCCGAGGGCGACGCCGTCGTCATCATGGACGCCGACCTCCAGCACCCGCCGGAGCTCGTCGGCCGCATGCTCCGGGAGCACGCACAGGGCTACGACCAGGTGATCGCCCGCCGCACCCGCAAGGGCGACCGCGTCACCCGCACCCTCACCGCCCGCGCCTACTACTGGCTGATCAACCGTCTCGTCGACGTCGAACTGGTGGACGGAGTGGGCGACTTCCGGCTGCTGTCCCGCCGGGCCGCCGACGCCGTGCTCGAACTCACCGAGTACAACCGCTTCTCCAAGGGCCTCTTCGCCTGGGTCGGCTTCCCCACCACGACCTTCAGCTACGAGAACGCCGTCCGGGAACAGGGCCGCTCCGCCTGGACCTTCGGCAAGCTGCTGAACTACGGCCTCGACGGACTCCTCTCCTTCAACAACAAGCCGCTGCGCGCCGCGCTCTACCTCGGCATGCTCCTGATGTCCGTGGCCCTCGTCTACGCCGCCTGGATCGTCGGCGTCGCCCTGGTGAAGGGCGTCGACACCCCCGGATACGTCACCCTGCTCGTGGTCCTCACCGCCCTCGCCGGTGTCCAGATGGTGATGGTCGGGGTGGTGGGGGAGTACGTCGGCCGTATCTACTACGAGGTCAAGCGCCGCCCGCACTTCCTGGTCAAGGCCACCAACACCCGCGCGCACCGGCCTGCCCAGGAGCCGGAGCCCATGGAGTTCGTACGCCGATGACGGTCAAGGCACAGATGGCCCGGTTCGCCCTGGTGGGCGCCGTGAACACCGGCACGTACTACGGCTGCTACCTCGTCCTGCTGCACCGGCTGCCGTACATAGCGGCGCATGTGCTCGCCTTCGCGCTCAGCATGACCGGGTCGTTCTTCCTGAACTCGTACTTCACCTACCGCACCCGGCCCACCTGGCGGAAGTTCCTGCTCTTCCCGCTCACCAACGCGGCCAACTTCGTCATCACGACCGGTGGTGTCTACCTGCTGGTCGACCTGGCCGGATTCAGCAGCCGCTACGCACCGCTGGTGGCGGCCGCGGCCGCCATCCCGATCACGTTCGTCGTGTCGCGCACGATCATGCTGCGGCCCGACACCCCGCGGAGAACGGCCGAGCGGGTCGGCTGATCCGCGAAGCCGACACCCCACATCCCCAACTCCTGCCGAATCGTTGGTCGAATCAGTGGCCCGGACCCGTTCCACTGCCTAACATCGATCACCGCAAGGCTTTGTGCACCGCCGCACAATCTCCTCGGGAGGCTCCTTTGCACCGCCGCCGTCGCACCGCGCTCACCGTCTCCGCCGCACTGCTCGGCGCAGCGCCACTCCTCGCCGCATGCGGCAGCCAGGCCCACCCCGGTGCCGCGGCTGTCGTGGGCGGGGACCGGATCACGGTGGCCACCGTGCAGGGCCAGGTGGAGGAGGTCCGCCGGGCGCAGGACGCCTCGAAGCAGGCCGCCCAGGTCACCAACCAGTCCGGGCAACTCGGCCGCGCGAAGCTGCACGGGATGATCCTGGACCGGGTCCTGGACAAGGCCTCCGCGGACGCCGGGGTGACCGTCACCCGCGCCGAGATCCAGCAGATGCGGCAGCAGGCCGCCGCCCAGTACCAGGGGGAGGCGGGGCTGCGGGCCGCGGTGCTCCAGGAGCGCTGGATCGCCCCGGACCAGATCGACGCCTTCCTGCGCGAGCAGATCCAGCTGACCAAGCTCGGCCAGGCGCTCGGCGCCGACCCGACGACCCCGGCCGGCACGAAGGTCCTCGGCGACGCCCTGACGAAGGCGTCCAAGGCACTGAAGGTCGACGTCAACCCGAGGTTCGGGGCCTGGAACAACCAGCAGATCCAGCTCGCCGAGTACAAGGCGCCCTGGATCAGCCAGGTCACCAAGCCGGCCCAGTCGGCCGCGGAGGCCGGGGCCTGAGGACTGTCCGACGGCCGGGGTAGATTCGAGTCGTGAACGCTGAAGACCCCGGCCGCATCGTCCTGCTCACCGCCAGCCACCGCGTCGCGCCCGGACTGCTGTCCTGGCCCGCCTGGCAGACCCTGCACGCCGCCGACCGGGTGCACTGCGGGGAGCAGGACCAGCCGCAGCTGCCGTATCTCCGCGAGGCGGGCATCACCGTGACGCCCGGCGTGCCCGACGCGCAGGAGCTCGTGGACGCGTGCGCGGGCGGCCGGACCGTGGTCGTCCTCACCGGCGGCGAGGGCAACCAGCCGCTGACCGACGGACTGGCCCGGCTGGCCGGTTCGGGACGGGTGCACATGCCGAACCTGGAGCTGCTGCCCGGTTCGTACGACCTTCCCGGCGCCCGGCTCCTCGACCTGGTCCAGGTCATGGACCGGATCCGCCTCGCATGCCCGTGGACCTCGCAGAAGACCCACGAGGGGCTCGCCAAGTACGCCATCGAGGAGGCCTACGAACTCGTCGAGGCGATCGAGGACGGCGACCGCGAGGAGCTCCGCGAGGAGCTCGGGGACGTACTGCTCCAGGTCGTCTTCCACGCGCGCATCGCGGAGGAGGACGAAGAGGAACCCTTCTCCGTCGACGACGTCGCCGCCACCCTCGTCGAGAAGCTGATCCACCGCCACCCGCACGTCTTCGGCGACGAGACCGCCGAGACACCGGAGGACGTCCACGCGCACTGGCTGCGGACGAAGGCGATCGAGAAGCAGCGCGAGTCCGTCACCGACGGGGTGCCGCTCGGCCAGCCCGGCCTGGCGCTCGCCGCGAAGCTCGCGAGCCGGGTCCGTACCGCCGGACTCGACGTGGCGCTCCCCGAGGGCGGGAAGGGAGACGAGGACGGCGGCATCGGTTACCGGCTCCTCGCCCTGGCCGTGCACGCCCAGGAGGACGGCATCGACCCGGAGGCGGCACTGAGGGCGGCGGGGCGTGCGTACCGGGACGCGATCCGGGCGGCGGAGGGCGTCGGCTAGCGGCGGAGGACAGCGGATACCGTCGGGGGGTGAACGACCGACCCGCCGACGCCCCCACTGGCTGCCCCGCCCACGCGACGCCACCCGCACCCGAACTCTTCACGTGGGAGTTCGCCACCGACCCGTACCCCGCCTACGCCTGGCTGCGCGAGCACAGCCCCGTGCACCGCACCACGCTGCCCAGCGGGGTCGAGGCCTGGCTGGTGACGCGGTACGCGGACGCCCGGGAGGCACTCGCCGACAACCGGCTGTCCAAGAACCCGGCGCACCACGCCGAGTCCGCGCACGCCAAGGGGAAGACGGGGATCCCGGGCGAGCGCAACGCGGAGCTGATGACGCATCTGCTGAACATCGACCCGCCCGACCACACCCGGCTGCGCCGCCTCGTGTCCAAGGCGTTCACGCCCCGGCGCATCGCGGAGTTCGCCCCGCGCGTGCAGGAGCTGACCGACCGGCTCATCGACGGGTTCATCGAGAAGGGAGAGGCGGACCTCATCCACGAGTTCGCCTTCCCGCTCCCCATCTACGCGATCTGCGACCTGCTCGGCGTGCCCCGCGAGGACCAGGACGACTTCCGCGACTGGGCGGGCATGATGATCCGCCACGGCGGCGGCCCGCGCGGCGGGGTGGCCCGTTCCGTGAAGAAGATGCGCGGCTACCTCCTCGAACTGATCCACCGCAAGCGCGAGAACCCGGGGGACGACCTGATCTCGGGGCTGATCCGGGCGAGCGACCACGGTGAACACCTGACGGAGAACGAGGCCGCGGCGATGGCCTTCATCCTCCTGTTCGCCGGTTTCGAGACCACCGTCAATCTGATCGGCAACAGCGTCCACACCCTGTTGGGCCACCCGGAGCAGCGCGCGCAGCTCCAGCGTTCCCTGGCCGCCGGGGAGACGGAGCTGCTCGCCACGGGGATCGAGGAACTGCTGCGCCATGACGGTCCGGTGGAGCTCGCGACCTGGCGGTACGCCACCGAGGCGCTGACGATCGGCGGGCAGCGCGTCGGTGAGGGCGACCCCGTCCTCGTCGTGCTCGCGGCCGCGGACCGGGACCCGGAGCGCTTCGACGGACCGGACACGCTGGACCTTGCGCGGCGTGACAATCAGCACCTCGGCTACGGTCACGGAATCCACTACTGCCTGGGAGCGCCGCTGGCCCGGCTGGAGGGGCAGGCCGCGCTCGCCACCCTCCTGAAGCGCCTGCCCGACCTGCGACTTGCGGGAGAACCTGCCGATTTGCGGTGGCGTGGCGGGCTCATCATGCGCGGACTGCGTACGCTGCCGGTGGAGTTCACGCCCGGGCCGGTACGCGACGAAGGTGACACTCTGTCAACTCTGTGACTTTCACGTGATCTGCGCTGCATCGACTTGTGACATGCGTTCGAGTCCCGCTAGGTTCACCGTTCGACTCACCCGTCACCCGTCAGTCACACGGAAGGCATTCCCATGGGCTCCGCGAACGGCAGACACCGTCGCCCTCGGC
This sequence comes from Streptomyces sp. NPDC091416, assembly GCF_044756845.1. Lineage (NCBI taxonomy): Bacteria > Bacillati > Actinomycetota > Actinomycetes > Kitasatosporales > Streptomycetaceae > Streptomyces > Streptomyces sp. NPDC091416. The sequence goes on along the minus strand of NZ_JBIVTU010000012.1, from coordinate 121,921 downwards.
AGGCACCCGCCATCATCGTCGCCGCAGGCGTGACCGGCTCGGCCATCGCCATCCCGCTGCTCGGTGCGGCGGGTGCGCACGCCGCCGACGCCTCGACCTGGGACCGCGTGGCCGAGTGCGAGAGCGGCGGCATGTGGAGCGCCGACCTCGGCAACGGCTACTACGGAGGTCTGCAGTTCTCGCAGGAGGTCTGGAAGTCGTACGGCGGCGAGTCGTACGCCGAGCGCGCGGACCTCGCCAGCCGCTCGCAGCAGATCGCCGTGGCGGAGAAGGTCCTGGAGGACCAGGGGCCGAAGGCGTGGCCCAGCTGCGCGGTCATCTCGGGCCTCGCCGTGGACAGCGGGCTGCCGGGCGTGGACCCGGGCAGCGCCCCGTCCGCCGACCCGGCGGACACCGTGGACCCGTCCGCGAGCGCCGATCCGTCCGCGAGCGCCGATCCGTCCGGGGACGCGACCCCGTCGGACGACGCGTCCTCGAAGACGAAGACGAAGGCACCGTCGGGCGACGCGAAGGACGAGGACGCGAAGCCGGACGCGTCGGCGTCCCCGTCGGCCACGCCCTCCGCGACGCCCCCGGGTGACGCCTCCGGGGCCGGGAAGGGTTCCTCCGAGGGGCAGGAGAAGGGCGGCAAGCACCGTGGCGCCCCGGCTCCCGAGGAGACCCCTGGGAGCGCCGGCGGCCGGGACGCGGGCCGGCACGCCTCGCGCGGTGACAGTGGCGCACGCGACACCGGAGCCCCGGCTGCTGACGGCGCGTACACCGTGCGCGCGGGCGACAACCTGTGGGCGATTGCTGATGCACAGGAGCTGCCCGGCGGCTGGACGGCCCTGTACGAGGCCAACAAGGCCGAGGTGGGCTCCGACCCCGACCTCATCCTGCCTGGCCAGAGCCTCGATCTCGGCGTGAAGGCCGAATGAGCGCGGTCTGATGATCAGCTGAAAACACCCCAAATATTGGGGTAGTTAAGAGGTCTATGTCCCACTTTTGACCAAGTGAGACATGGGTCTCTTTGCGTGAACTGGCGTGTCTTGTCCGGGAGGTCCCGCCGCATCCGTTCCCACCTGCGCAAACAGTACTTCTTCGGGTGCAAGTAAGGGCTGTTTATACGGTATGTCCATCTTTGGATATGCGGGTTGGTTGTGTTTACGGTCGGAACCGCTCGCACCGCGGGCCCCGTCGACCGTCACGCCGAATCCTGCCGTCGGTCGAAGGGAACAGACGCGTAAAGCGCCGTAGGCAGGAGCGGGGGACCCAGGTAAGCGCCGGGCCCGATCGTCGCAAGACGCATCAGGACCGGCTTGGGGTGAAGTCGCGCGCTAGGACGTGCGACCGGGCAACTCACTTGGCCCGAACCCGACAGCTCACCTCGCAGGCGTCGGTGAGGAGAAGTCTCGATGCTGCTCAACAGCAAGGGCAACAAGCACCGTCGCCCGTCCAAGGCCGTCCGTATCGCCACGCTCGCCGGTGTCACCGGTGCCGCCATCGCCGTGCCCCTGATGGGCGCGACCGGCGCCTCCGCCGCCTCCGTCTCCACGTGGGACGCCGTCGCCCAGTGCGAGTCCGGCGGCAACTGGTCCATCAACACCGGCAACGGCTACTACGGCGGCCTGCAGTTCTCGCAGTCCAGCTGGGCCGCCGCCGGCGGCACCCAGTACGCGGCCCGCGCCGACCTGGCCACCAAGGCTCAGCAGATCGCCACCGCCGAGAAGCTCCTCGCCCTCCAGGGCCCGGGCGCCTGGGCCTGCGCCGGCGCCGGCAACCTGAGCAACGACGGTGTCGACCCGGGCGTCGACACCGGCTCCTCCGCCGCCAAGACCGAGGCCGCCCCGAAGCAGGAGTCCGCGCCGGTCCAGAAGGCTGAGCCGAAGAAGGCCGAGCGCACCGAGGCCCCCGCCACCAACCGCTCGGACCGCGCCGCCGCTCCGAAGAAGACCGTCACCACCCCGACCGGCAAGAAGGTCGCGAAGGGTGACGGCGAGTACAAGGTCGTCACCGGCGACTCCCTGAGCAAGATCGCCGCCGACCACAAGGTCGAGGGCGGCTGGGAGCAGCTCTTCAAGCTGAACAAGGACATCGTCACGGACGCCGACCTGATCTACCCGGGTCAGCAGCTCCACCTGACGAAGTAGTCGCGATCTCTCCTCGCCGATGACCCCGGCCGCCCCGGCCCGGTGCGCACCTTCCCCCCGTGCGTGCCGGTCCGGGGTGAGCCGGTTTCTGCGTTGATCGTTCAACTGTTGTAGTTACTAGCCAGTAAATTTCTGGCCTTTTGCCCCGCTGTGCCTGCCCTTGGGTCCTTTTTCGTCCCAGGGGACGGGCGGTCGGCCGGTTGCGGTGGCCCGGCCGGTTAGGCTCTTGTCGCAAGGCCAAAGCGACCCTGCACCACAAGCGTCACATCCCAGAAGGAGATGCCTCGTGCCGTCCATCGACGTCGTCGTAGCCAGGGAAATCCTCGACTCCCGCGGAAACCCCACGGTCGAGGTCGAGGTCGGCCTCGACGACGGCAGCACGGGCCGTGCTGCCGTTCCGTCCGGCGCCTCCACCGGCGCGTTCGAGGCCATCGAGCTTCGCGACGGCGACCCCAGCCGTTACCACGGCAAGGGCGTCGAGAAGGCCGTCCTCGCCGTGATCGAGCAGATCGGCCCGGAGCTCGTCGGCTACGACGCGACCGAGCAGCGGCTGATCGACCAGGCGATGTTCGACCTCGACGCCACGGAGAACAAGGGCTCGCTCGGCGCCAACGCCATCCTCGGCGTCTCGCTCGCCGTGGCGCACGCCGCCTCCGAGGCCTCGGACCTGCCGCTGTTCCGCTACCTCGGTGGCCCGAACGCGCACCTGCTGCCCGTCCCGATGATGAACATCCTCAACGGCGGGTCGCACGCCGACTCCAACGTGGACATCCAGGAGTTCATGATCGCGCCGATCGGCGCGGAGTCCTTCTCCGAGGCCCTGCGCTGGGGCGCCGAGGTCTACCACACGCTGAAGAAGGTCCTGAAGACCAAGGGCCTGTCCACCGGTCTCGGTGACGAGGGCGGCTTCGCGCCGAACCTGGAGTCGAACCGCGCCGCCCTGGACCTCATCGTCGAGGCCATCAAGGAAGCCGGCTACGCCCCGGGCAAGGACATCGCGCTCGCGCTCGACGTCGCCGCCTCGGAGTTCTACAAGGACGGCAAGTACGAGTTCGAGGGCAAGTCCCGCTCGGCCGCCGAGATGACCGAGTACTACGAGGAGCTCGTCTCCGCGTACCCGCTGGTCTCCATCGAGGACCCGCTGTACGAGGACGACTGGGCCGGCTGGAAGGTCATCACCGACAAGATCGGCGCCAAGGTGCAGATCGTCGGCGACGACCTCTTCGTCACCAACCCGGAGCGGCTGTCCCGCGGCATCGAGGAGGGCTCGGCCAACGCCCTGCTCGTCAAGGTCAACCAGATCGGTTCGCTGACCGAGACCCTGGACGCCGTCGAGCTGGCCCAGCGCAACGGCTTCAAGTGCATGATGTCGCACCGTTCCGGCGAGACCGAGGACGTCACCATCGCCGACCTCGCGGTCGCCGTGAACTGCGGCCAGATCAAGACCGGCGCCCCGGCCCGCTCGGACCGCGTCGCCAAGTACAACCAGCTGCTGCGCATCGAGGAGATCCTCGACGACGCCGCGGTGTACGCGGGCCGCTCGGCGTTCCCGCGCTTCAAGGGCTGACATCCGGGCCCGGTGAAGCCCGGCCGGGTCAAGTGCCCCGGCCTCCGTCCGTCCCCGCACTCGGTCCCGTACCGTGTGCGGGGACGGACGTGCGTAATGGGGAGGCGGAGACATGGCCGCGAAGGACCGGGACCGGTTCTCCACCGCGACCCGGCTGCGGCTGCTCGGTGAGCAGACCGCCGCCCGCGTCTACCGCTCCCAGAACCGCCGTCAGGCGCGCCGCTCCCGGCTCACCGGCCGGGCCGCCTTCCTGGCCCTGGTGGTCTGCTCGCTGATCGTCGCCCTCGCGTATCCGATGCGGCAGTACGTGTCGCAGCGCGACGAGATCGCCGATCAGGAGCGGCTGGCGCAGGAGGCCGAGGCCCGCACCGAGGAGCTGCGCGACGAGAAGGCGCGGCTCCAGGACGACGCGTACATCAAGCGGCTGGCCCGCCAGCACCTGCACTACCTTCTTCCCGGGGAGACCGGCTACACCGTGGTCGATCCCGATGCGGTCAAGGAGCGCAACGGGACGCAGGAGGAGACCGACCGGCCCTGGCACTCCAACCTGTGGGACGGTGTGGACAGCGCCGACCGCGGCTGAGCCGTCTCCCTTCTTCGCCGTACGTCCCGCCCCCGTACATCCGCACGCCCGTACACCCGTACATCTGCAGAACCGCAGTTCGAGCAGTCCGACCGATCAGAACCCCTAGGCAGGCATGGAAACGCCCCCTCCCCAGACCGAGTCCACCGCGCCGACCGACGCGGACATCGCCGCCTTCCAGCAGCAGCTGGGACGCCCGCCGCGGGGTCTGCGCGCGATCGCGCACCGCTGCCCGTGCGGCAACCCGGACGTGGTCGAGACGCAGCCCCGGCTGGAGGACGGTACGCCGTTCCCGACGACGTTCTACCTGACGTGCCCGCGCGCCGCGTCCGCGATCGGCACGCTGGAGGCGAACGGGGTCATGAAGGAGATGACCGAGCGCCTCGGTACGGACCCCGAGCTGGCCGCGGCGTACCGGGCCGCGCACGAGGACTACATCGCGCGCCGCGACGCCATCGAGGTGCTGGAGGGCTTCCCGAGCGCGGGCGGCATGCCGGACCGGGTGAAGTGCCTGCACGTGCTCGTCGGGCACTCGCTGGCCGCGGGGCCGGGCGTGAACCCGCTCGGGGACGAGGCGATCGCGATGCTGCCGGAGTGGTGGCGCAAGGGGCCGTGCGTGACACCGTGCGGCACGCCTGACGCGGACGAGGACTGAGGTTCCTGCCGGGGGCCCTGCCCCCGGACCCCCGCTCCTCGATCGCCCGAGGGGCTTTTTTGCCGGAGAGGCTCAAGTCATGACACGCGTGGCCGCCATCGACTGCGGTACCAACTCGATCCGTCTGCTGGTCGCGGACGCCGACCCCGTCGCGGGAGAGCTCGTCGAGCTCGACCGGCGGATGGAGATCGTCCGGCTGGGGCAGGGGGTCGACCGGACCGGGCGGCTTGCCCCGGAGGCGCTGGAGCGGACCTTCGCCGCCTGCCGGCAGTACGCCGCGGTGATCAAGGAGCACGGTGCGCAGAGGATCCGCTTCGTCGCGACCTCCGCCTCCCGGGACGCGGAGAACAGGGACGACTTCGTCCGCGGCGTGCTGGACATCCTGGGCGTCGAGCCCGAGGTGATCACCGGTGACCAGGAGGCCGCGTTCTCGTTCGACGGGGCCACCAAGGAGCTCGCCGGGCGGGACGACCTCGCGAAGCCGTACCTCGTCGTGGACATCGGCGGCGGCTCCACCGAGTTCGTCGTCGGCGACGACCGGGTCCGGGCGGCCCGGTCCGTGGACATCGGCTGCGTCCGGATGACCGAGCGCCACCTCGTGCGGGACGGGGCGGTCAGCGACCCGCCCGCGCCGGAGCAGGCGGCCGCGATCCGTGCCGATGTCGCCGCCGCGCTGGACCTGGCCGAGGAGACCGTGCCGCTGACCTCGGCGGGCACACTCGTCGGACTCGCCGGAACGGTCACCACCGTGGCCGCCATCGCGCTGGGGCTCGAGGAGTACGACTCCGAGGCGATCCACCACACGCGGATCTCCCTGGAGCAGGTCCGGGAGATCGCCGGACGGCTCCTCGCCTCGACCCACGCCGAGCGTGCGGCCATCGGCGCGATGCACCCGGGCCGGGTCGACGTGATCACCTCCGGGGCGCTGATCCTGCTGGCCGTGATGGAGCGGACCGGGGCGCGCGAGGTCGTCGTCAGCGAGCACGACATCCTCGACGGCATCGCCTTCTACGCGGCTCGTTAGCGCAGGTCGGCGGGGAGTCGCGGACCCTGCTCATCGGCACTCCGGCCTGCACTTCTGAGCTCGTCGGGGAGGCCGGTGGAGGGCCTCGGGGGTGCCTTCGCCGACACGTCGTCACGAAGTTCGTGAACTTCTTCACAAGGAATTGGGCCCCCAGGGGCGGACTTCTGCTCCGAACGGGCCCGCGGGAGGGTGTGCGGGGCCGCCCGGCCCGCATGCGGGGCGGTTCCGGGTGCGTTGCGGATGTGTGAACTGGAGGGGTGGTTCACCCCGCTCGGAGGCTCAACGGCCAGCTCACAAGCGGTGAACAACGTTCGCCGAGGCGCCGTGGTTCCCCTGTCGGCCCATGACCTGGGTCACGTGGGCGGCGAAGTGTAGCAGAGGGTGGGTCATACCTTGTGAAGGGGCTCACGAGCGTGCCTCCCGAGGGGGGTGGATACTCGATGGCATGAGCACCACGGAGCGTCCCAGGATCCTCGTAGTAGGCGGTGGGTACGTAGGCCTGTACGCAGCTCGGCGCATTCTGAAGAAGATGCGCTACGGCGAGGCGACCGTCACGGTCGTCGACCCCCGGTCGTACATGACCTACCAGCCCTTCCTCCCCGAAGCTGCTGCCGGCAGCATCTCGCCTCGGCATGTCGTCGTCCCGCTGCGACGCGTGCTGCCCAAGGCCGAGGTCCTCACCGGCCGCGTCACGACCATCGACCAGGACCGCAAGGTCGCCACGGTTGCGCCGCTCGTCGGCGAGGCCTACGAGCTGCCCTTCGACTACCTGGTCATCGCGATGGGCGCCGTCTCCCGTACCTTCCCGATCCCCGGCCTGGCCGAACAGGGCATCGGCATGAAGGGCATCGAGGAGGCCATCGGCCTGCGCAACCACGTCCTCGAGCAGCTGGACAAGGCTGACTCGACGACCGACGAGGACGTCCGCCGCAGGGCGCTGACGTTCGTCTTCGTGGGCGGCGGTTTCGCCGGTGCGGAGACCATCGGCGAGGTCGAGGACATGGCCCGCGACGCGGCGAAGTACTACACGAACGTGAAGCGCGAGGACATGCGCTTCATCCTCGTCGACGCCGCCGACAAGATCCTTCCCGAGGTCGGCCCGAAGCTGGGCACCTGGGGCCGGGAGCACCTGGAGTCCCGCGGTGTCGAGGTCTTCCTCTCGACCTCCATGGACTCCTGCGTCGACGGTCACGTGGTGCTGAAGAACGGCCTCGAGGTCGACTCCAACACCATCGTGTGGACCGCCGGTGTGAAGCCGAACCCGGCGCTGGCCCGCTTCGGCCTGCCGCTCGGCCCGCGTGGCCACGTCGACACCACCGAGAAGCTCCAGGTGCAGGGCACCGACTACATCTGGGCCGCGGGCGACAACGCCCAGGTGCCGGACATGATCGGCCGCAAGGCCGGCAACCCGAACGCATGGTGCCCGCCGAACGCCCAGCACGCGCTGCGTCAGGCCAAGGTCCTCGGTGACAACGTCATCTCCGGGATGCGCGGCTTCCCGCAGGGCGACTACAGCCACGCCAACAAGGGTGCGGTCGCCGGTCTGGGCCTGCACAAGGGCGTCGCGATGATCGTCATGGGCAAGGTGAAGATCAAGCTCAAGGGCCGTCTCGCCTGGTACATGCACCGCGGCTACCACGGCATGGCGATGCCGACCTGGAACCGTAAGATCCGGATCTTCGCCGACTGGACCCTGGCGATGTTCCTCAAGCGCGAGGTCGTCTCGCTGGGCGCCATGGAGACTCCTCGCGAGGAGTTCTACGAGGCCGCCAAGCCGGCTCCGGCCCCCGCCGCCGCCAAGCCCGTGAGCGAGAAGGCCAAGGCCTAGGACCGGACGGAGGGCCCCGGCCCTCCCGCCCGGCGCGCGGATCTCCGGATCCGCGACAGACAGTCGCACGACGCCCGAAGGGGCCGTCCGCCATCCGTGGTGCGGACGGCCCCTTCGGCGTATCGGCGCAGGCCGGCGCCGCAGCCGGTGCGGGAGCGCGGGGACCAGCACCCCGGCGGATGCGTGTGGGGTACAGGCATTTTGCCGTTCCATTGCGCGGTAGCGGGATGGCCCGGCCGCCGGAAACTGTTGAAGGGGTGTACCTCGCCGCGGAGCCCAGGGTGCCGGGGCGTGGTCCGGGACATGCGTGGGCATGTCTGGGCACGTTGGGAAACACCATCACGGAGGTGTGCGCCATGGCAGACGCCGCATTGCGGCTGACCGCTCTCGCCCAGGAGTTGCTGGGAGACCCCCTACCGGTCCGCATCCGGGCCTGGGACGGCAGCGAATCCGGCCCTCCCGGCGCCCCCGTCCTCGTCATCAGGAACCGCCGTGCCCTGCGCCGCCTGCTGTGGAAGCCGGGCGAACTGGGCCTCGCCCGGGCCTGGGTGGCCGGGGAACTCGACATCGAAGGCGACCTGTACGCGGCCCTGGACCTGATGGCCGGGCTGATCTGGGAGCGCGGCGGCGAGGCGAAGGACAGCGTCCACCCGCTCCGCGACCCGAAGCTGCGCGCCGCGGCCAAGGGACTGCTGCACCTGGCCGGCCCGTGGCCGCCGCCCCCGCCGCCGCCCGAGGAGGTACGCCGGCGCAGCGGCACGCTGCACACCAAGCGCCGCGACAAGGAGGCCATCAGCCACCACTACGACGTGGGCAATGACTTCTACGCACTGGTCCTCGGCCCGTCCATGGTCTACTCCTGCGCCTACTGGGAGGACGGCGGGAACCTGGAGGACGCCCAGCGTGACAAGCTCGACCTGGTCTGCCGCAAGCTCGCACTGAAGGAGGACGACCGCCTCCTGGACGTCGGCTGCGGCTGGGGATCCATGGCCATCCACGCCGCCCGCACGTACGGCGCCCGGGTCACCGGGGTGACCCTCTCCGTCGAGCAGGCCGCCTTCGCCAGGAAGCGCATCGCCGAGGAGGGCCTGACCGACCGCATCGAGATCCGGGTCCAGGACTACCGGGACGTCAGGGACGGCCCGTACGACGCCATCTCGTCGATCGGCATGGCCGAACACGTCGGATCGGTCCGCTACCGCGAGTACGCCGACGACCTCTACGCACTCCTCAAGCCCGGCGGGCGCCTCCTCAACCACCAGATCGCCCGCCGCCCGGAGAAGGACGAGTCCGCGTACCACGTGGACGAGTTCATCGACGCCTACGTCTTCCCGGACGGCGAACTGGCCCCGGTGGGCCGGACCGTCGCGACCCTCGAAGAAGCCGGCTTCGAGGCCCGCGACGTCGAGTCGCTCCGCGAGCACTACGCCCTGACGCTGCGCCGCTGGGTCGCCAACCTGGAGAAGGAGTGGCCGCGCGCGGTGAAGATGACCTCGCCCGGCCGGGCCAGGGTCTGGCGCCTCTACATGGCCGCCTCCGCCCTGTCCTTCGAGCACAACAAGATCGGCGTGAACCAGATCCTCGCGGTCCGCCCGGCAGACGGCGGAGGCGCCCGCATGCCGCTGCGCGCCCGCGACTGGAAGGCCGGTGCGACGGGCTGACCGTCGGACCCGCACGGCCCGCCGGTCCGGGGCGTACGCGAGCGGCCGCCCCGTCGGCGTACGCGAGCGGCCGGCCACCGGAGACGGCCGAGGGCCGGTACCCGCCACCGCGGGTACCGGCCCTCTTCCGTGTCCCGCTCCGGACTACTCCGTCTTGATCGCCGTGAGCATGTTCAGCTTCGCGGCGCTGCGGGCCGGCCACAGGGCGGCCAGCACCCCCACCAGCCCGGCCAGCAGCAGGAAGACCGCGATCCGGCCCCACGGCACGACCAGGACGTACTGCGGGATCTGGGACGCCACGGTCTGTCCGATCGCCCAGCCGAGGAACATGCCGAGCCCGATGCCGACCACCGCGCCGAACAGCGAGATCACCACCGCCTCCAGCCTGATCATGCGCTTGACCTTGCGCCGGTCCAGGCCGATGGCCCGCAGCATGCCGATCTCCTGCTGACGCTCGAACACCGACATGGCCAGGGTGTTGACGACCCCGAGCACCGCGATGATCAGCGCCATGGCCAGCAGGCCGTACATGATGTTCATCGCGAGGTTGATGGAGCCGCCGAACATGTCGCGGATGTCCTTGCGGTCCATGACGCTCATGCCGGGGTTGTCGCCCAGCGCGTCCACCAGCGCCTGCTCGTGCGCCGCGCTCGCGCCGCCGTCCGTCTTCACCCAGATCTCCCGGATGTCCGCACGGGCCTGATGCGGGGCCACGACGTCACGGGGGATCAGGACCGGCGAGAGGAACTCGTTGTCCTTGTAGAGGGCCCCGATCCTCAGGCTGCCCTTCTTGTCGTCCTCGTACGTGACCGGGACGCTGTCCCCGGTCTTCCAGCCGTGCGACTTCGCGGTCTTGTCCGAGACGGCGATCTCGCCCTTGGCCAGGGAGTCCAGGGAGCCCGAGCGGGTGTCGACGGTGAGGACCTTCTCCACATCGCCGGGGGTGACGCCGGACGCCGAGAGCGAGGTGTCGCCGATGTCCAGCCAGACCGCCTCCTGAGGCGAGACGGCGGTGACGCCGGCGGCCTTCTCCAGGGCGGTGAGCGCCGACTCGTCGAGCGCGTCGCCGCTGGCCATCGACACCATGTAGTCGGCCCTGATGTTGTCCGTCGTCATCTTGTCGACCGCCTGGCCGAGGGTGACGCCGAGCACCGAGATGCCGGTGACGAGAGTGAGGCCGATCGCCAGCGCGGACGCGGTGGCGCCGGTGCGCCGCGGGTTGCGGACCGCGTTCTGCGCGGCCAGCTTGCCGGAGACCCCGAACAGCCGCCGCAGCAGCGGGCGCACCAGGGCGATCACCGGCCGGGACAGCAGCGGGATCAGGATGATGATGCCGATCAGGGCCAGGAAGGCGCCGCCCGCGATGAGGAGCTGGCCGTTCGACCCGGCCTGTGCCGCGCCGCCCACGACCGCCGCTCCGCCGAGCAGGGTGACGACGGCACCGATCGAGTTGCGCAGCACCAGGGACTTCACCGTGGCCACCGCGTACTGGCTGTTCATCGCCGCGACGGGCGGGATCTTCGCGGCCCGGCGGGCGGGCAGCCAGGCGGCCAGCACGGTGATCAGGACGCCGACGCCGAAGGCGGCGACGACGGTGGCCGGCGAGACGACCAGCGGTCCGGCCGGGATCTTCCCGCCGATCAGGCTCATCGCGGAGCGCAGCCCGGTGGCGAGGCCGAGGCCCAGCGCGAAGCCGACGACGGACGCGATCAGGCCGACGACGGCCGCTTCGAGCAGGACGGAGCGCTTGACCTGGCGGCGGGAGGCGCCGACCGCGCGCAGCAGCGCGAGCTCCTTGGTGCGCTGGGCGACCAGCATGCTGAAGGTGTTGGCGATGAGGAAGATGCCGACGAAGAGGGCGATGCCCGCGAAGGCGAGCAGCAGCTTGTTGAGGCTGCTCAGGGCGGATTCGGTCTGGTCGGCCTGCTCGTCCGCGCGGACCTGGCCGGTCTTGGCCTCGGCGTCCTTGGGCAGCAGCGGCTCGACGGCGGCCAGCAGCTGCTGGTCGGAGGCGCCGGGTGCGGCGGAGACGTTGACGTCCTTGAACTCGCCCGGCCGCAGGAACAGCTGCTGGGCGACGGGGGTGTCGAACAGGACGAGGCTGCCGCCGGCGTTGACCGCGCCGTCCTCGGTGGTGAAGACCCCGGACAGGGTGTACTCCTTCACCGGTCCGTTGGTCGCGACCCGTACCTTGTCGCCGACCTCGTACTCGCCCTTCCTCGCCGTGTCCTTGTCCAGGGCGACGCTGCCCGCGGCGGTCGGACCCGAGCCGTCGGTGAAGGTGTACTGGGCGTCCTGGCCGTCCTTGCCGGGGGTGAAGTTGGACCCGGTGTTGGACCAGCCGTTGCCGATGAGCTTGCCGTCGGGGTCGGCCACTCCGGCGAAGCCGTTGACGCGGCCGGTGGCGGAGGCGACGCCGTCCAGGGCCTGGATCTTCTTCAGTGTGGCGGCGTCGATGGCCGCGGTCTTCGCGTCACGCTGGTCGGCGCGGGTGGTGACGGCGACGGCGATGTCGTCGTAGCTCTTCGCCGACTGGTTGCGGAAGGCGTTGCCGAGGGTGTCGGTGAAGACCAGGGTGCCGGAGACGAAGGCCACGCCGAGCATCACGGCGAGGACGGTCATCAGCAGCCTGGCCTTGTGCGAGAGCACATTGCGCAGGGCGGTACGGAACATGTCTGTCAGTCCTGGAGGGGGAGGGGTTCCGGATGGGGTGGCGACGAGGTCCTGCCGGGGAACCCCGGACAGGGCCCGGGGGCCCGGAGAGGGCCGGGGCTCAGCTGGTGCGGCCCTTGGCGTCGAACGCCTTCATCCGGTCCAGCACCCCGTCCGCGGTGGGGTGCATCATCTGGTCCACGATCGCCCCGTCCGCCAGGAAGATCACCCGGTCCGCATAGGAGGCGGCGGCCGGGTCGTGGGTCACCATCACCACGGTCTGGCCCAGTTCGCGCACCGAGTTGCGCAGGAAGCCGAGCACCTCGGCGCCGGAGCGGGAGTCCAGGTTTCCGGTGGGCTCGTCGCCGAAGATGATCTCGGGCTGCGAGGCCAGGGCGCGGGCCACCGCGACGCGCTGCTGCTGGCCGCCGGAGAGCTCGGTCGGGCGGTGCTTCAGCCGGTCGGCGAGGCCCACCATCTCGATGACCTTGCGGAGCCAGTCCTGGTCGGGCTTGCGGCCCGCGATGTCCATCGGCAGCGTGATGTTCTCCAGCGCGGAGAGCGTCGGCAGCAGGTTGAACGCCTGGAAGATGAAACCGATCTTGTCCCGGCGCAGCTGGGTGAGCTGCTTGTCCTTGAGGGAGCCCAGCTCCGTCTCGCCGATGCGCACGGAACCGCCGGTGAAGCTGTCGAGGCCGGCGACGCAGTGCATCAGCGTGGACTTGCCGGAGCCCGACGGGCCCATGATCGCGGTGAACTCGCCCTGCGGGAAGTCCACGGTGACCCGGTCCAGGGCCGTCACCTTGGTCTCGCCCTCCCCGTAGACCTTCGACAGTTCCGTGGCGCGGGCGGCCACCGCGGTGGCGCGGTGAGCGGTGGACATGGTGGTCACGGGAGACTCCAGGGTCGGGTTCACAGGGGACGGGGCCCGCCCGGCGGCCTCGCCGGGCGGCGGGGCCCGGGGCAGGGGCACCGCTCCATCCTCTCCGCCGGGCGGCCGCCGGTCGTCAGTCCCGGTGCCCGTTCCGGGGGCAGCCTTGAGTCGCATCGCGGGGGGTCCGGCGTCCTCCTGCGGTATGACATGGACCCCGAAGGCCGTTCCCGCCTACTGCGGCGGGGACGTCGACCCGCGCGGGACGAGCCGGGCCGCCGCGTCCTCGAATCCCGCCGCCGTACCGTCGGTGACCAGGGACAACAGGGTGCGCGCGGCGTGCGCCCCGTACGCCGGGATGTCGCGGCTCAGCGCGGTGAGCGGCGGCCGGACCACACGGGAGAGCTGGGAGTCGTCCCAGGCGACGAGGGAGAGGTCGGCCGGTACGTCGAGCCCCATCTCCTGGGCCACGGAAAGCCCGGCCACGGCCATGATGTCGTTGTCGTAGACGACGGCGGTGGGGCGTCGCGGGGAGCTGATCAGCCGCCGTGTCGCGTGCGCCCCGTCCTGGCCGGAGTAGTCGGTGTGGACGATGACCGGCTCGCCGAGCCCCAGTTCGGCGCAGATCCCGGCCTGGGCCCGGTCGCGCAGTTGCGTGTGGTTGAGGCCGGGCAGTCCGGCGACCCGGGCGATGGACCGGTGGCCCAGCGCGGTCAGGTACGCGAGGGTGTCGCGCAGTGCCGTGTGCTCGTCCGACCATACGGCGGGGAGCGGACCGGCCGCCGACGGGTGGCCGATCACCACGGCCGGCAGGCCGAGTCCGGTGACGCCCTCGATCCGCGGGTCGGGGCTGCGCAGATCGGCGAGGAACACGCCGTCCACCCGGCCCTCGCCCCACCAGCGCCGGTAGACCTCCAGCTCCTGCGCGGGACCGTTGACGACCTGGAGGAGCAGGGCGCAGCCGCGCGGCGAGAGTTCGCTCTCGATGCCGCTGATCAGCTCCATGTAGAACGGCTCCATGCCGAGCAGCCGGGCGGGCCTGCACAGGGCGAGGCCGACGGTGTCGGCCCGGGCGCGGGTGAGGGCGCGGGCGGCGCTGTTGGGACGCCAGCCGATCTCCTGCGCGATGGCCTTGATGGTGGCGCGGGTCGCGGGGGAGACGCCGGGCCGGTCGTTCAGGGCGTAGGACACCGCGACCTTGGAAACCCCGGCGCGGCGCGCTATATCGGCGATCGTCGGACGGTGCCTGGGCAATGCGACCTCGCTTAACCGGTTCGTTTGACACGAAACGCCTTGGTCTCCGACCCTCTCGCGTGCGGCTTCGCCGCCGGGACGATGATCGCTCAACTGCCCATGAAAATAAAGGGATGGGAGCGCTCCCGCACCCTTGACATGCCCTCCGTGCGGCCTTAGCTTCACGGCACTTACCCGGTTCAGTAACTCCGCTCGGCAGTGACGGCGGGGAGAAGGAGGGACGATGGGCACGGGATTCCGGGGACGGACCGCGGCCACGCTCGCCGTGATCGCACTCGCCGCCACCGCGTGCACGGGAGGCGGCTCCTCGGCGGGCGGCTCCGGCGGCGCGGGCGGCGGAGGGGGTGGCGCGCTCCCGCGCAACGAGACGCTCTACACCACCGGTACGCAGTGGGGGCCGCCGGCCAACTACAACCCGCTGCACAACTGGGACCACGCCACCGGTACCAAGGGCCTGGTCTACGAGACCCTGTTCCACTTCGACCCCAACGAGGGCAAGCTGACGCCCTGGCTGGCGGAGTCGGGCAGCTGGACCGGCGACAAGACGTACGAGATGAAGCTCCGCCCGGGCATCACGTGGTCGGACGGCAAGCCGCTGACCGCCAAGGACGTCGCGTACTCCTACGGCATCGGCAAGATCGAGGCCTCGTCCTTCCACACCCTGTGGAGCTGGCTGTCGGACGCCAAGGCGGTGGACGCCACGACGGTCCGCTTCACCTTCAAGGAGGCCCGCTACCAGGAGTGGGACTTCACCCTCTACGGGCAGCCGATCGTCCCCGAGCACATCTGGAGCAAGCGCTCCGAGAAGGACATCCTCGACGGCGTCAACGACAAGCCCGTCGGCACCGGCGCGTACACGCTCAAGAGCAAGTCCCAGGACCGGGTCGTGTGGCAGCGGCGCGACGACTGGTGGGGCGTCAAGGCGCTCTCCATGAAGCCCGCGCCCCGCTACATCGTCGACGTCTCCAACCCGAGCAACGAGGTCGTCATCGGTCAGCTGGGCCAGGGCCAGCTGGACCTCAGCAACAACTTCCTGCCCGGCGCCTCCTCGCTGATCAAGAGCAAGAAGGTCGTCTCGTACTACGACAAGCCGCCCTACATGCTGTCCGCCAACACGGCCTGGCTGGTGCCCAACACGACGAGGAAGCCGATGAACGACGCGGCCTTCCGCCGCGCGCTCGCCGCCTCCGTCGACACCGGGAAGATCGTCAAGGGCGTGTACGGGGAGCTGGTGAAGCCCGCCAACCCGACGGGTCTGCTCCCGCAGTGGGACAAGTTCGTCGACCAGGACCTGGTCGCCAGGGAAGGCTTCTCCTTCGACACCGACAAGGCCAAGCAGATCCTCGCGGACGCCGGGTACAAGGACACCAACGGCGACGGCCTGGTGGAGAACAAGGACGGCTCCAAGATCAGTCTGAAGCTGGCCGTGCCCACCGGCTGGACCGACTGGATGGAGGCCGCCAAGGTCATCGCCTCCTCCGCCAAGGACGCGGGCATCTCCATCACCACCGAGTTCCCCGACGCGAACGCCCTCAACGAGACGCGCGGCAAGGGCAACTTCGACCTCGTCGTCAACAACGAGCGCCAGCTCTCCAGCACCCCGTGGACGTACTACGAGTACATGTTCCAGCTGCCCGTCCAGAAGCAGCAGAACACCGTCAACTTCGGCCGCTACGAGAACGAGGAGGCCTGGAAGCTCGTCCAGGAACTCGGCGGCGTGAAGACGGACGACACCGAGGGCATGAAGAAGGTCATCTCGAAGATCCAGGCGATCCAGCTCAAGGAGATGCCGGTCATTCCGCTCTGGTACAACGGCCTCTGGGCCCAGTCCACCACCGGAAGCTGGACGAACTGGCCGTCGGACGCCGCCGGTGCGCCCAAGTACGCACCGGCGCTGTGGCGCAACTGGCTGGAGATGGGCGGCTTTGAAGCCCTCACCCAGATCAAGCCCGTCAAGTGACACGGCCGTTCTGAGAAGGACCGGCCCCGCGCCGGCCGTTCCGGGAAGGACCGGTTCCGCGCCGGCCGTTCCGAGGGGGCGGCCGGCCGCGCGTCGCCGGCCGTTCTCGATTCCATGACCGCCCCGCCGCGCGCACGCCGCCCCGACCGCGGCCCGCACGGCGGGGCTCTCTCCGGGGAGCTCCCTTGCGCCGCTACTTCGCCCGCAAACTTCTGATCTACGCGCTGACCTTCGTCGTCGCCGTCACCGTCAACTGGATGATCCCGCGCTTCATGCCCGGCGACCCCGTCGCCGCCATGGTGGCCAGGGCCCGGGTCTCGCAGCCCGAGGCCGTCGAGGCCATGCGCGCCTACTACAACAACCTCTTCGGCTTCGACGAACCCGTCTGGCAGCAGTACCTGCACTTCTGGGGCGCCCTGCTCCAGGGCGACTTCGGGCTGTCCATCTGGGTGTTCCCCAAGCCCGTGGCCGACGTGCTGCTCGACGCACTCCCGTACACGCTGGGGCTGATGATCCCGTCCGTCCTGCTCAGCTGGTTCGTCGGCAACTGGGCCGGGGCGCTGGCCGCCCGCCGCAAGGTGCTCGACAACACCGTGCTGCCGGCGGGCTACCTGCTGACCGCGATGCCGTACATGTGGATCGCCGTCATCCTCGCCTGGGCGCTCGGCTCGAAGGCGGGCTGGTTCCCGCTCTCCGGCGGCTACAGCCTCGACATCCAGCCGAGCTGGTCCACCGCCTTCGCCGTGGACCTGCTCCAGCACTGGGTGCTGCCGTTCCTCTCCCTCTTCCTGGTCGCGCTCGGCGGCTGGGCCATCGGCATGCGCAACATGATCATCTACGAGCTGGAGTCCGACTACTCCTCCTACCTGTCGGCCCTCGGCGCGCCGCAGCGGCTCATCCGCCGCTACGCCTTCCGCAACGCCGTCCTGCCCCAGATCACCGGCCTCGCCCTCCAGCTGGGCGTCCTGGTGGCCGGGGCCCTCGTCACCGAGATCGTGTTCGCCTATCCCGGACTCGGCTCGCTGATCCTCGCCGCGATCCAGAACCAGGACTTCTTCCTGCTCCAGGGCGCGTTCCTGTTCATCGTCATCGGCGTACTGATCGCCAACTTCCTCATCGACATCGTGTACGTCGTCGTCGACCCCCGGACCCGTACCGGCATGGCAGGAGGCCAGTCATGAGCACCGTGCCCGAACCGGCCGCCGAGACCGCCGCCCCCACCGCAGCCGCCCGCCCGGGCCGCGAGACGCTCCACTACGCCGTGCGCAACCCCAAGCTCCTCATCGGGTTCACCGTCGTCGTGCTGCTCCTGCTCACCGGCATCATCGGGCCGCCGCTGCTCGACAACGCCGACCCGAACGAGTACGTGGGCCCGCAGGCCGCGCCGCCGGACGGCACGTACTGGATGGGCACCACCACCTTCGGCCAGGACGTGTACGCCCAGTTCGTGCACGGGCTGCGCGCCACCTTCCTGGTCGGCGTCGTCGGCGGGGCCATCGCCGCCGTCATCGCCATGCTCGTGGGCTTCCTCGCCGGCTACCGCGGCGGAGCGGTCGACGAGATCCTCAACATGCTCACCAACGTGGTCCTGGTGCTGCCCGCGCTCGCCGTGCTGCTCATCATCAACGCCTACCTCGGCGTCCGCTCGGTGCCCGTGCAGGGCCTGTTCATCGGGCTCACCTCGTGGCCCTGGGCGGCGCGCGCGATCCGCGCGCAGACGTTCTCGCTGCGCACCCGCGAGTTCGTGGACCTGGCCCGGCTCAGCGGCAGCGGCACCTGGCGGATCGTCTTCCGCGAGATCGCGCCCAACATGAGCTCGTACCTCTTCATGATGTTCATCCTGCTCTTCGGCGGCTCCGTGCTGATCGCCTCCTCCCTCGACTTCATCGGGCTCGGCCCCACCGAGGGCGTCTCGCTCGGGATGATGCTGCAGAGCGCCCAGCAGTGGAGCGCGCTCCAACTCGGCATGTGGTGGTGGTTCGTCCCGCCGGGCGCCGGGATCACCGCGATCGTCGGCGCGCTCTACGTCGCCAACGTCGGCCTCGACGAGGTCTTCAACCCGAAACTCCGGGAGGCCTGAGCCATGACGTCCACCGTGACCCGACCCGGAGAGGCCCTGAGCACATGACCCTGACCGTGACCGACCTGCGGGTCCACTACCGCACCCTGCGCGGCGAGGTCCGGGCCCTGGACGGTGTCTCCTTCGACCTGGCCGACGGGGAGATCCTGGGCCTGGCGGGCGAGTCCGGCTGCGGCAAGACGACGCTCGGCAAGTCGCTGATCCGCCTCGACGGCCGGATGCGGCACGCGGGCGGCACCGTCACCCTCGACGGTGACGACGTGCCGGTCGCCGACGACCGGGCGATGAACGCCTTCCGCTTCCACCGGATATCGCTCGTACCGCAGTACTCCATGAGCGCCCTCAACCCGACCCGGCGCATCGGACGCATGATCCGCGAGCTGCTCGCCTCCCGCGGCGTCAGCGTGGACACGCCCGAACTGCACCGCCGCCTCGATCTGGTGGGCCTGGACCACGACGTCCTGAACCGCTATCCGATCGAGCTGTCCGGCGGCATGAAACAGCGCACCGTCATGGTGATCTCCACCCTCCTCGACCCGTCCGTCCTCATCGCCGACGAGGTCACCTCGGCCCTCGACGTCTCCACCCAGCGCGCCGTCGTCGGAGCGCTCACCGGGCTGCGCGACAAGGGCCTGGTCACCAGCATGATCTTCGTGACGCACGACCTCGGACTCACCTCGCACATCGCCGACTCGATCATGGTGATGTACGCGGGCAGGCTTGCCGAGAAGGCGCCCACGAAGGTCCTGACGACCGCGCCCCGCCACCCGTACACCAAGCTCCTGCTCGGCTCGCTGCCCGAGGTCGGCGCCCGGTACGCCGACAAGCCCCTCAAGGGCATCGCGGGCGCCCCGCCCTCCCTCCTGAACCCCCCGGCCGGCTGCCGCTTCCGCGCCCGCTGCCCGCTCGCCGACGAGCAGTGCGCCGAGGAACCTCCGGTCCTGGAGATCGCCCCCCGTCACTCCGTCGCATGCTGGAAGGCCTGATGCTGACCCTCGACCACGTCACCAAGACCTACCGCGCCGGCGCGTTCGGCGGCGGTTCCGTCACCGCGGTGGACCGGGTGTCCTTCACCGCCGAACCCGGCGAGGTCGTCTCCCTCATCGGCGAGAGCGGCAGCGGGAAGTCCACCATCGGCCGGATGATCCTCGGCCTGACCGGCGTCAGCTCCGGCAGCCTCACCCTGGACGGCCGCCCCGTCCGCCCGGGCAAGGACTTCTACCGCCGCGTCCAGGGCGTCTTCCAGGACCCCTTCTCCTGCTACAACCCGGTCTTCCGGGCCGACCGCGTCTTCGACATGATCCGCCGCGCCTACCACCCGGGCGTCTCCGACAAGGAGTGGGCCGACCGCGTCGAGAAGGCCGTACGGGACGTCCGCCTGGACCCCGGGCAGGTCCTCGGCCGCTACCCGCACCAGCTCAGCGGCGGCCAGCTGCAACGCCTCCTCATCGCCCGCGCCCTCCTGCTCGACCTGAGCTTCCTGGTCGCCGACGAGATCACCAGCATGCTCGACGCCTCCACCCGCATCGACGTCCTCAACCTCCTGGCCGCCCTCAAGGAACGCGGCCTCGGCGTCCTCTACATCACCCACGACCTCGCGCTCGGCACCTACCTGGCGGAGAAGACCGTGGTACTGCGCCGCGGCCGGGTCGTCGAACGCGGCGACACCCAGAAGGTGTTCGGCAACCCGCTCCACCCCTACACCCGCACCCTGCTGGCCGCCGTGCCCCGGCTCAACACCCCGTGGGACCCGCCCGAGCCGCTGGAGAGCTGCGCCTTCCACGAAGGCGGAGACCGGGACACCGACCTGTACGAGACCGAGCCGGACCACTTCGTCGCCTGTGCCCAGCTCCCCGACTGCGGAAGGACCTCCGCGTGACCCTTCGCCACCTGCCCCTCCACGAAGGCTGGACGCTCGGCGCGGACAGTGCCGTGCCCGTGGGGCTCCCCACAGGGGGCGTCCCCGCCACCGTGCCCGGCTGCGTCCACACGGACCTGCTCGCGGCGGGGCTGATCGACGACCCGTACCTGGACGACAACGAGGACCGGCTGACCTGGATCGGCCGCACCGACTGGACGTACCGGACCACGTTCGACTGGACGCCGGACGGGCACGACCACGCCGACCTGTGCTTCGACGGCCTCGACACCGTCGCCGCCGTCCTGCTCAACGGCATCGAGGTGGGCCGCACCGCCAACCAGCACCGCAGCTACCGCTTCCCCGTCCGCGCCCTGCTGGCCGAGGGCGCCAACACCCTCGACGTACGGTTCACCGCCCCGTACACCTACGCCGAGGAACTGCGCGACCGGCTCGGCGACCGGCCCGGCGCCTATGCGGAGCCGTACGCCTTCATCCGCAAGATGGCGTGCAACTTCGGCTGGGACTGGGGGCCGACGCTCGTCACGTCCGGCATCTGGCGGCCGGTGGCCCTGGAGACGTGGAGCGGTCCGCGGATCGCGTCGGTCACCCTGCTCCCGGATCTCGACGAGGCGGGGGTGCCGCGCCTGACCGTCACCCTCGACGTCGACCGGTCCGGCCAGGAGGCCCTCGAAGCCGTGGTGGAGGTCGCGGGCGAGCGCGCCCCGTTCACCGTCCTCGCCGGTGAGGACCGGGCCACCGCCACCCTCGCCGTCCCCGGAGCGGAGCTCTGGTGGCCCCACAGTCACGGCGAGCAGCGCCTGTACGACGTCACCGTCCGCCTCGGCGCACGCGCATGGCAGGGCAGGACCGGCTTCCGCGGGGTCGTGCTGGAGCGCGAGGCGTTCCGCTTCGTCGTCAACGGCGAGCCCGTCTTCGTACGCGGCGTCAACTGGATCCCCGAGGACTGCTTCCCCGCCCGCGTCACCCGGCAGCGGATCTCCGACCGCCTCGACCAGGCGGTCGCGGCCGGGGTCAACCTGATCAGGATCTGGGGCGGCGGCCTCTACGAGAGCGACGACTTCTACGAACTGGCCGACGAGAAGGGCCTGCTGGTCTGGCAGGACTTCCCCTTCGCCTGCGCCGCCTATCCGCAGGAGCAGCCGCTGTGGGACGAGGTGGCGGCCGAGGCCCGGGAGAACGTCATCCGCCTCTCCCCGCACCCCGCACTCGTCCTGTGGTGCGGCAACAACGAGAACCTGGAGGGCCACGCCGACTGGGGTTGGCAGAAGGAACTGGGCGACCGCACCTGGGGCCACGGCTACTACCACGAGCTGCTCCCCGCGATCGTCGCCGGGACCGACCCGACCCGCCCCTACTGGCCCGGCTCGCCCTACTCCGGCACCGAGGACATCCACCCGCAGGACCCGGCGCACGGCACCATCCACATCTGGGACGTGTGGAACCGGGCCGACTACCGGGCCTACGCCGACCGCGTGCCCCGCTTCGTCGCCGAGTTCGGCTTCCAGGGCCCGCCCGCGTACGCCACCCTGCGCCGCGCGATCAGCGGCCCGCCGGCCCCCGACGCCCCGCTGCTGGCCCACCACCAGAAGGCCGAGGACGGCAACGCCAAGCTGCTGCGGGGCCTGGGCGACCACCTGCCGCAGCCCGGCGCGGACTTCGACGACTGGCACTGGCTCACCCAGCTCAACCAGGCCCGCGCGGTCGCCTTCGGCATCCGGCACTTCCGCTCCCACACGCCGTACTGCATGGGCACGATCGTGTGGCAGCTCAACGACTGCTGGCCGGTCGTCTCCTGGTCGGCCGTCGACGGCGACGGCCGCCGCAAGCCGCTCTGGTACGCCCTGCGGGCCGTGTACGCGGACCGTCTGATCGCCGTGCGCGACGGCGCCGTCCATCTCGTCAACGACGCCCCCACGCCCTGGGCGGGCACCCTGCGCCTCACCCGCCACGGACTGGACGGGGCCGTACTGGCCGAGGAGGAGGTGGTCGTGAGCACGGCCGCGCGCGCGGTCTCCCGGGTCCCGCTGCCGCCGTCGGTCGCCGAGCCCGCCGACCGGACCCGCGAGCTCCTGGTCGCACGCCTGGGCGGTACCCGGGCGGTGGAGTTCTACGAGGAGGACACCCGCCTCGCGCTGCCGCAGGCCCGGTACGACGTCACGGTGACGGAGAACGGGGGCGGGGCGCCCGGCTACCGTGTCGAGGTGACGGCCCGCACCCTGCTGCGGGACCTCGCGCTCTTCCCGGACCGGCTCGACCCGGCGGCCGAGGTGGACGAGATGCTCGTCACGCTGCTGCCCGGGGAGAGCGCGGTGTTCATGATCACAGGAGCGGTCCTGGCGGACCCGGAGGCGCTGGGCGCGCACCCGGTGCTGAGGTGCGTGAACGAGGGCCTCGCCCGGTAGGGGTGGCGCGCCCCTGGCGATCCATGGCGCGCCCCTGGCGAATCGGCTGTGTGGGTGCGGCGACTTTCCGTCAATTCGGATACGCGGCCGCCGCACCCGCCACCCCGCCCAGCCATATGACTATGCCGCGGACGTGTGCTGACGGACCCTCAAGCGATCAATAAAATAAGACAACATCGCGCCACTGTCCGTCCGGCCGGGGGGAGCCCCCGGATAGGGTCATGTGCCAACGCGGAGCCGCGCGCCAAGCCCGGATGGTGGAATGCAGACACGGCGAGCTTAAACCTCGCTGCCCCTCGGGGGCGTACCGGTTCGAGTCCGGTTCCGGGCACCACCACGCGGTTCGTCCAGGGGGAGCCGGCCGGCCGTTGGCGGTCCGCCGTCCGGGCATCCGCACGCAGGCCGCCTGCCGCAGCGCGCACCCCCCTTGTGTACCGGGCCGGGAAGGCGCGCCCCCGGCGAGCGGCCGCACTTTCCGACGGCACGGGGACCCTCTGCCGGGGGAGCGGGGGATAGGGTTCGGGCGAGAGGGATCCGCGCGGTTCGCGCGAGCTGCGCCAGGGCCGGACACCGGCGCCGCCCGAGGGGAGTCGGATGCTGCAGGCGCTGGGACTGGGCCCGGCCGAAGAGGCCGTCTACACGGCGCTGCTGGTCCGCCCGTCCGCCTCCGCCCGGGACCTCGCCCTGCAGTCCGGACTCGGTGAGGCCGCCTGCGACAGGATCCTGCTCGACCTCGCCGCACGCGGTCTGGTCGTCGCCGTCACCCGTGAGGCCGTGACCGCCGCTCCGGACCCGGCCGGCGGCAAGGACGTTCTGCCGCCCTCCCGCTACCGGCTCACGCCACCGTCGGTGGCTCTGGCCCCTCTCCTCGCCGAGCAGCGCAACGCCCTGCACCTGGCCGAGACCGCCTTCTCCAAGCTGACCGAGCAGTACCGCACCACTGCCGCGCGCACGGCCGGCGGCGTCGTGGAGGTGGTCGTGGGCGTGGAGCAGGTCGCTCACCGGTTCCTCCAGCTCCAGCGCGGGGCCCAGCGGGAGTTGCTCGTCTTCCTCGTCGGTGCTCCCACCGCCGTGCCGCGCGCGGACACCGACACGTCGGAGAGCTCCGCGCTCGAACGGGGGGTCGACTTCCGCGTCGTGGCCGACAAGGACTACCTCGCAGGGCATGAGATCGTGCAGGACGTGCGGGAGGCCGTGGCGGCGGGCCTCGCGCTGCGGCTGGCCGACTCGCTGCCGCTGAAGATGGTCGTCTCGGACCGCGAGCGCGCCATGGTGCCGCTGGACATGACGGAGTCCGGGGGCGAGCCGAGCGCGATCGTGGTTCATCCCAGCGGCCTGCTGACAGCCCTGGTCCATCTCTTCGAGAGGGAGTGGGCCCAGGGCCGGCCGATGTTCACGACTGGCGCGGGAGCGAGCGAGGAGCCGGCGGGCGATCAGCCGACGGCCGAGGAGCTGGAGGTCCTCGCCCTCCTGCTGACAGGGTTCTCCGACCGGCGGGCCGCCTCCGAACTGGGACTGTCGATCCGTACGGTCGAGCGACGCGTGCGGCACCTGATGGATCTCGCCGGCGTCGATTCGCGGCTTCAGCTGGGCTGGCACGCCTCACGCGTCGGCTGGCTCTGAGCCGGAGCGCGCACCCGCGCACCCGGACCGGGGCTGCGACAGCGCTCGGTTCCCTCAACTTCACCAGTCTGTAAGCGAGTCGACGGTCCCGCCCTCCAATTGTGGCGGGATGTCGGACTTCCGCCACGTGGGAAACCCGCCAGGCACGGCCCCCCTGAGCGCCCCGTATCCCTGCCAGGATGCAGCCGCAGCACGGCATGTTCATGGATTCGAGCAGGGAGAATCATGCATTCGATTGGGCGAATAGCCTGGGGCGCGGCGACCGCCGCCGTCCTGGCCTTGACCACGGTCACGCCGTCCGGGGCGGCGGGTACACCCACCGACGGCGCCTCGGGGAACAGACCCCTCATCGGCAGCGGAACCGCGGCTTCCGCCGGCAGGCAGGTGACGGTCACCCTCGTCACCGGCGACAAGGTGCTGGTGACCACGGACCCGTCGGGCCGCAGCTCGGCAGCCGTCCTGCCGCGCAAGGACGGATCGCAGCCGCTCATGCAGACCCGCCAGCTGGGCAAGGACCTCTACGTCTACCCGGAGGACGCCTCGCAGGCGCTCGCCGAGGGCAGGGTCGACGAGCAGCTGTTCAACGTCAGCGGGCTCATACGCCAGGGCTACGACGACGCCCACGCCGACGAGCTGCCCCTCATCGCCACGTACGAGAACCGGGTCGACGTCGCCGCCCTCGCACCGGCGGCCCCCCGTGGAGCCGAGCGGGGCCTGAGCCTCCCGGCGGTGAACGGCGTCGCGCTCAAGGCCGGCAAGGACGGCGCCGCCGCCTTCTGGCAGGACGTCAGCGCCCCCCGCTCACGGGCTGCCGCCCCGCTGAAGAAGCTGTGGCTGGACGGCAAGGTCAAGGCCACGCTGGACCGTTCGACGAAGCAGGTCCACGCGCCGGAGGCCTGGGCCGAGGGCTACGACGGCAAGGGCACCAAGGTCGCCGTGCTGGACACCGGCGTGGACGCCGGACACCCCGACCTGGTGAACCGGGTCGAGGCGGCGGAGAACTTCACGGACTCGCCCGACACCGCCGACCGGCAGGGCCACGGCACCCACACCGCCTCCACCGTCGGCGGCTCCGGTGCGGCAAGCCAGGGCCGGAAGAAGGGCGTCGCCCCCGGAACCGGTCTGCTCATCGGCAAGGTCCTCAACGACGGCGGCTCCGGTCTGAGCTCCTGGATCATCGCCGGTATGCAGTGGGCCGTCGACCAGAAGGCCGATGTCGTCTCCATGAGCCTGGGCAACTCCGAGATCGGTGACTGCGCCGATCCGCTCGCCCAGGCCGCGCAGGAGCTCTCCCGGAACACCCACAGCCTGTTCGTGATCGCCGCGGGCAACGCGGGCGCCGGCACCGGGACGGTCTCCTCGCCCGGCTGCGCGCCCGGCGTGCTGACCGTGGGCGCCGTCGACCGCGACGACACCACCGCGCAGTTCTCCAGCCGCGGCCCGGTGGCCGTCACCCACACCCTCAAGCCCGAGATCGCCGCACCCGGGGTCGACATCTCGGCCGCCTCCGCGGGCGGGCGCGGCGTGTACGCCTACCGGTCGATGTCGGGTACCTCCATGGCGACCCCGCACGTCGCGGGCGCCGCGGCCATCGTCCGGCAGTCCCACCCGGACTGGACCGCGCAGCAGATCAAGGCGGCCCTCGTCTCCTCCGCCCGTACCGGTGGAAAGGTCGCGGGCGCCGACGAGACCGGCGCCGGCGTGCTCGACGTGCACGCGGCGGTGCACCAGAAGGTGCTCTCCGCGCCCGCCGTCCAGGGCGGCAGCTACAACTGGCCGCAGGACGCCTCGGACCGCACCACCGTGGAGGTCCCCTTCACCAACACCGGCACCGACGCGGTCGTTCTCGGCCTCAGGACCGAAGGCGTGCACGGCAACGACGGCAGCGCTGTCGCCTCCGCCGTCATCAAGCCCGCGCAGGGCAAGGTGACCGTCCCCGCGGGCTCCACGGTCGAGGTGCCGGTGCGCATCGACCCCACCGCCCGTCTCAAGGCCTCCCAGTACGGAGCGGTCACCGGCAGGATCATGGCGGCCGGCGGCGGTACGCACATCTCCGTGCCGATCACGCTCTACGTCGAGCCGGAGACCGTCACCCTCCGCGTCAAGGTCATCGACCGCAACGGCAGGCCCGCGACCGGCCCGTCCTCCCTGGACATGGTCAGCCTCGACACCGACAGCGGCGAGCGCCGCAGCAACCAGGGCGCGGCCGACCAGACCTTCCGCGTGCGCCCGGGCGACTACGCCCTCTCCGCGTTCGTGGCCTCGTACGACGCGGGCAACGCCCCCGAATCGATGGCCTACCTCGGGCGCCCGCAGCTCCGTGTCACCGGTGACACCACCGTCGTCCTCGACGCCCGCAAGGCCCACCGGCTGAGCGTGCACACCGACCGGCCCTCGGAGATCGGCCACACCACGTTCAGCTACGCCCGCACCTGGGACGACACCTGGCAGCTGAGCGGCTCGCTGATGGCGGGCGGTGACGTGCAGAAGTTCTACGCCTCCGTCGACGGGCGCGCGAAGAACGGCTTCTTCGAGTTCCGTCCCACCTGGCGCGCGACCGGCTCGGAGGGCGGCTCGCCCTACGTCTACAACCTCACGTTCCCGAACGAGGGTCCGATCACGTCCGACCGGACCTACCGGGTGGGCGACTCCGGGCTGGCCCGGGTCACCGAGAAGTGGAACGCCCTCGGCAAGGCGGCCGACTACCTCGACGGACTGTTCATCGTCCCGTCCTGGAACCCCAACACCTCCATCACGGTCAACCTGCTCGACCCGGTCACGGTGCCCGGCACCCGTACCGCCTACTACACCCCCGGAGACGACGTCTGGCTGCACGGTGCGCTGTCCAGCTTCCCGTTCGCCGCGTTCATGAGCGACCGGGACCGCACGTACCGGGCCGGGGAACGGCGCGCCGAGGAGTGGTACGGCGGCCCCCTGCGGCCGGGCGCTGCCCGGGACCGCGCCGGCGACCTGGCGCTGGCGGCCGAGCGGCAGGGCGACCTGATCGGTTTCCAGAGCGCCCTGTGGGTCGACGGATCCGGTGACCACTGGTCCTACGGCGGGTCGTTCGGCGACCTCGGCAACCTCGCGCTGAAGCGCGACGGTGAGCAGATCGCCACCAGCGCCTATCCGTACGACGTGTTCAGGGTCCCGGCCGGGGACTCCGCGTACGAGCTCACCCAGAACCTGGAGAAGATCCCCACCTCGGACAAGCCCTGGCTGCGCTCCACCGCGGTCACCACCACCTGGGGCTTCCGCTCCCGTCTGGAGCCGGACGTCTACTCCCGCGGCCTGCCGATCCTCTTCCCGTCGTACGACCTGCCGGCGGACGGCATGAACACCCTGCCCGCACGCGGCGGCATCAAGGTCGGCCTGTCGGCCGAGGGCCACGCCGGATACACCCCGGGCACGATCACCGAGGCCTCGCTGTCCTACTCCTACGACGGCGGTGCCACCTGGACCCAGGCGCCGATCCAGCACAGGGACGGCAAGTGGACGGCCCTCGTCGACCACACCGGCGCCTCCGGTGAGCAGGTCATGCTGAAGGCCGCCCTCACCGATTCCCGCCACAACACGGTCACACAGACCCTCACCCGCGCCTACGACGTGCGGTAACGGGCACCACGCCCCGGCCGGTCCGGTCCCCGCCCGTGGGGACCGGACCGGCCTTCCGCGCCTCACCCGTCCGGACGCACTTCGTCCGGACGGCGGCCAGCCTCCTCACGGCCACGTCACGGGAAGGGAGGATCGAGGCCGCCCTGTCCGTTTCCGCGTGCGGCACACGCATGCGCGACGCCCCGTCGCCGAAGGATCCCCGCATGTCCGGTCCGCTGCGCGCGGCGAAGTCCTCGGCACAGATCGCGTCGGACGGCGACGAGGACGTCGCCATCCGCACGCCCTCCACCCGCAGCGTCGTCCTGGCGACCCTGGCGGCGACGGCCGTGGTGGTGGTCTTCGGTCTGCTGACCGGGACCGCGGTGATCCTTCTCGGACTGCTGGTGTTCCTCCCGGCGTTCGCCGCCGCGCTGTGCAGCCCGCGCCAGACGGCGATGGTCTCCGCCTGGGTGAGTCTCGTCGTCATCGCGCCGGCGGTCTTCCAGCCCGGGGAGCGGTTCCTCGACCGGGTGATCCTGACGGTGTTCGCCGTCGCCTTCGGCATGCTGGCCGTCTACGGCGCGCGGGTGCGCATCACGCGTGAGGGCGCCCTGGTGCGGCTGCGGTCCACCGCCGCGGCGATGCAGAGGCAGATCCTGCGGCCGCTTCCGCTGCTCACCGAGGACGTCCTGGTCGACGGCGTGTACGAGCCCTTGCAGGAGGACAAGCTCGTCGGGGGCGACATCTACGACGTGGTGGCCACTGCCTGGGGCACCCGGATCCTGATCGGCGATGTCCAGGGCAAGGGCCTGCCCGCCATCGGTATGGCCATCGACGTGGTCGGGGCCTTCCGGGAAGCCGCCCACCGCGAGCCGACGGTGACCGCGCTCGTCGACGCGCTGGAGGCGGCGGTCGTCCGGCACAACGACTACGCCGGACAGCGCGGCGAGCCCGAACGGTTCGTCACCGCGCTCGTCCTGGGGGTGGGCACGGGCACCGACACCCAGGTCGTGGGGTGCGGCCACATCCCGCCCTACCTGCTGCACGAGGGTGCCGTCACCGTCGTCGGCGAGGGCGACGAGCACGTGCCGCTGGGCCTGGCGAGTCTGGTCGACGCACCACGCACGGTGGCCTGGTTCGCCTTCCCGGCCGGGTCCACGCTGCTGCTGTGCACCGACGGCCTGACCGAGGCCCGTTCGCGCGAGGGCGACTTCTATCCGCTTCAGGAGCGGCTCGGCGGCCGCGTGGACATCACCGCGGGCCGGCTGACCGGCGCACTCGTCGACGACATGCGGGAGTTCACCGACGGGGTGCAGCAGGACGACCTCGCGGTCCTCGCCGTCCGCCGCGCACCGCACCGGGCTCCGTAGGGCAGGGTTCCGGTCCGCCGCACGTGTGCCCGGACCCGGGTGCTGCCGCGGCCCGGCTCCGCGAAATCTCCGCTATGCCCCGCCCGGACCCACTGGGGCCCACTGCCGTTTGCTCGTACGTCCGCAATGAGGTCCCGTATTTGGGCCCACGGGCCCGTGCCGCAACGGGTGTACCTCTCGTAACCTCCCTGCCCTAAGGCCATACGGGAGGACAAGCCATGCCGCGGACGAGGTACCGGGAGCCCATACCCAGCAGCAGATGGGGTGACCGGGGAGCCACCGCGTTCGAGTACCTCGGCACGATTCTCGTCATTGTCGCCCTGGTCGGCGGTATGGCGGCGGCCGGCCTCGGCGGGAAGCTCACCGACCGGATCCAGTGCCTCGTCTCGTCGATCGGCGGCGGCAGCGCCGGATGCGGCGGCAAGGGAGGCGAGGCGAGCGGCGATCCCAACGCCGCGTTCGAGCCCCTCACCTGCGCCACCGTGACCAAGGCCGGCACGCAGGGCGGCAAGTTCGGGGTCTCGTTCGAGACGCTCGGCATCGAGTTCGGTGGCGAGTTCGGTTTCGAGGAGACGACGACCAAGGCCAAGACGGACGTCAACAAAGACGGCAAGATCGACGACAACGACGAGCAGGTCTCCCTCACCTTCACCGACGCCGGCTCGATCAAGGGCACGGAGAAGCCCAAGGCCCGCATCAAGATCGGTGACGTGGGCAAGGACAAGGTCGAGCTCGGCGCCGGCCTCACCGTCACCACGGGCGACACCTGGGTCTTCGACAGCCAGGAGGAAGCGGACCAGTTCCGCAAGGACCTGGAGGAGTACAAGAAGCTCAGCCGGCTGAACAAGCTCTCCAACCTCAGCCCCATCATCGGCGGTTCCACCGAGATAGCCAGCTGGTTCGGCAAGGGTCCGAAGGCCAAGGAGAGCCGCCTCAAGGACAACATCGAGGACAAGCTCGGCAACAAGCACATCACCACGCAGAAGATCAGCCTCGAAGTCGCCGCCCAGGCCGGTTTCCAGTTCGGCGCGGGGATGAACGCCCCCGACACGACCAACCCGGACGGCACGACCACCCCGGCCCCGAAGCCCGGCGCCACCGTCGAGGCCGGCGTGAAGATCTCCGGGTCGCACGAGGTCACGCTGACGCAGAACCACATCAACAACACCGACGCCTACACGTACCAGGCCAAGGCCACCGGCGGCGCGTACGCGAAGGGCGAGGCCGGTCCGGCCAAGGCGGGCGCGGAGGCCGCCGGTTCGGCGGCGGGTGCCATCACCGTCACGGTCGACAGCAAGACCGGCAAGGTCAAGAGCATCACGATGACGCGGACCCTGGAGGGCAAGGCGGAGGCCAGCGCCGGTCTCAAGGGCGACGTGAACGGCAACGCGAAGGGCGGCGGGACGACCACCCAGGTCATCACCACCACCGTCCCCCTGGACGACAAGAACCTGTCCCAGGCGGAGTCCGACGCCATCAAGGCCCAGATGTTCTCCGGCCAGGGCATGAACAGCGCCTTCAACTACCTGTTCACCGGAACGCCGGTGCCGACCAAGGACCCCGGCGCGGGCGACCCGTTCGGCCACTACGCGTTCAACCACGGCCAGGTCAGCAAGCAGGAGTACGACGGCTCGTCCTCGTCCGAGGAGATCGGTCTCGACATCAACCTGGAGATCGCCGGCATCAACGGTGCCTACACGACCTCCGAGTCGGAGAAGAGCCTGACGAAGGCCGAGTTCCTCGGGGCCCCCTCCGGAGGCCAGCGCGCGTTCTTCCCGTACAGCTACTGTGCCAAGTGATTCACCGGTACAAGGAGACCTGATCATGACCAAGCTTTCCGTCCGGCGGACGGCCCGGACTGCCGCCGTCACGACCGCCGTCCTCACCGCCGGTCTGATGCTCGCCGCCTGCGGCGGGGAGAGCGGATCGGACACCGCCGCGCCCGCCGCGCCCAGCGGCTGGAAGAAGCTCGCGGGACCCACGGTGTCGCTCGCCTACCCGCCGGGCCTCACCGAGCAGAGCAAGGCGGAGCGCGGCAAGCTCAACGACGCCGCCGCCCTGCAGAGCGAGGGTGACCGGCCGACGGTGAAGGTCTCGATCCAGAGCGGCTTCGCCCAGGCCTCGACCGGTGACGACGCCGCCTCGGTCGGCCGGGCGCTCCTCATGGCGACCACCGAGGTGAAGAGCACGAAGGACGCGGGCATCGAGGGTGCGAAGGATGCCAAGCGCATCGACTTCACCTACACCGGCACCGGGGTGCCGCAGTCGCCCCCGAAGGGCGCAAAGGTCGACGGCGTGGTCATCACGGGCGTCGACTCCGAAGGAAAGATCTACTCCGTCCGCATCGACGCCCAGGAGGGCAAGCTCAGCGACGCGGACCGGACGAAGATCGTCGACAGCATCCAGGTGAAGTAGCGCCCGAACGCCGGGCGACGACGAAGAGGCAGCGAGATGTCCAGATACGACCCATACCGCGGGTACGCCCCCGCCTCCGCCCAGGACCGGCCGCGGCTGATGAACTTCATGCTGCCCTGGGCCGCGGGCATCCTCGTGACGCTGATGACGCAGCTCGCCCTGGCCGTTCTCGTCTGGGACGTCATCACGGGCGACGACGTCACGGGCATGGCCTCGCCGGTCCGCACCATCCTGCTGCTGCACCTGCCGTCCGCGGCCTGTGTGGCGCTGGGCGTGTGGGCCGCCGCGGCCGTGCACCGGGGCGCGTCGCGGGAGTCGCAGGTACGGCACTTCATCGCGGCGTTCACTCCCGCCGTCGCGCTCCAGCTGGTGATCTTCTTCTCGCAGGGAAGTGATCTCACCGTCATCACGTTCCTGGTGCAGTTGGTGGTCCTGGTGGTTGGGTGTGCGGTGGGCTTCCTCGTCGACAGGCTGCGCAACGGTTAGAAGGACACCATGGACACCTCGCTCGTACTCATCGGTGTGGTCGCGCTGGTGGCGCTCAGATCACTGGGCCGCACCTTCCAGCAGCTCCGCGGCGCACGCTCCGGCGTGTCCGCCCCGGCGCGCTGCATCCGGGTGGACGAGCGGGACACGGCGACGGGCTCATCGGGCGACCGGCGGTCCTGGCACGTGTTCGCGTTCACCGCGCAGAACGGGGAATGGGTCGAGTTCCGGAACACCGGCAACAAGCGTTTCCACGAGGGGGCGCGGGTCACGGTCCGCTACGACCCCGCCGACCCGCACCGGACGGCCACCCTGGCGGGCAGCCCGCGCGCGGCGCTGACCGAGGGGGCCGTCTCGTTGGTGCTGATGGGGCTGGTGCTGCTGATGTTCCTCACGGACTTCCCGGAGAACCTGTTCTCCTGACCGGCCGCCGTCGGCGCGTCGACTGTCAGTGCCCTCTGCTGTGATCCGTGTACGGAAACGACGACGCACGACGCGGAGGCGGAACAGTGGGCACGTGGGGCGCGGGCAACTTCGACAACGACACGGCGGCGGACCACCTCGGGGACCTGGCCGCAAGGCTGGTGGCCGAGGTGACGGAGGCGATGGCCGGCGACCCCGTGGAGCTCGAACCGGATGAGTACGGGGGTGTCACCGTCCCCTGCAACCTGGAACTGCTGCTCGTCCTGGACCGGCAGGGCTGGGTGGGGGTGAGCCTCCCGGCGCCCGAGGTGATCCGGGCCTGGCAGAAGAAGTTCCTGGCCGTGTGGGAGTCGACGATCGACGGCCTGGAGCCGGAGCCGGACTACAAGGACGAACGCAGAGCGGTGCTCAACGAGACGTTCGAGCGTCTGGCCGAGGCGTCGGCGGTGGCGGCGGGCGCGGTCGTGGCGGAGTGACACCTCTCTGACGCCTTCTGACACCCTTTCCGGCGGCGGCGGCGTCGTCGGCGGCGCTGCGGAGGACTGCCGACCGGGCGTGCTCCCGGAGCTCAGCTGTAGTAGGCGATCTTGTCGTCGAGCACCCCCATGGCCCGCTGCAGCGCCGCCACCCGCTGCTCCAGGGCGGTACGGCGCTCGCGGAGGAAGGCGACGCGCTCCTGAGGCGGGTGTTCGGCGCGCAGAATGGCGACGAACCCCCGCAGGTCCGCGATGCCGAGACCGGCATCGCGGAAGCACGTGACGAGTCCGATCCAGAAGACGTCGTCCTCGGTGTACTCCCTGCGC
This sequence comes from Streptomyces sp. NPDC091416, assembly GCF_044756845.1. Taxonomy (NCBI): domain Bacteria; kingdom Bacillati; phylum Actinomycetota; class Actinomycetes; order Kitasatosporales; family Streptomycetaceae; genus Streptomyces; species Streptomyces sp. NPDC091416. Next base: position 88,659 of record NZ_JBIVTU010000012.1, on the reverse strand, counting down.
CCGCCTCCCGAGCGCCGGATCGGGCCGATGAGCCCTTCGCGCTCGTAGTAGCGCAGGGTGTCGATGGAGACACCCGTGCGGTCGGCGGCGGCGGCCGGGGTGAGGCTCATCAGGGAACTCCTTCTGTCGCCGCCGCTACCGGGCTTCGGCGAGGCGTGCCAGGTGCTCGTCACCGAGCCGCACACGGCGTGCGGCGAGTGCTTCCTCGATCTGCTCCACCCGGCTCGCGCCGACGATGGGATCGATTCCCTGGAGCATCAGCCACGCGAGGACGACCTGGTTCTTCGTGGCCGTGACGTCGTCGGCGATGGTGTCCAGGACCGCGAGCACCCGGGTGGTCCCGGGATGATCGTAGGTTGCCGGAAGCGGCTTGTCCGGGCGCACGTAGGAACCCCACAGCAGGGAGCTGTACGACCAGACGGCGAGCCCCTCCGCGCGCGCGAGGTCGAGGTCCTCGGCGGTCAGCATGCGGTGGCCGCCCTCAGCGACGGGGGTGAGCGGGCGCGGCTGGACGAGCGAGTGGCGCAGTTGCAGGGACGTCCACGGCTCGACGCCCTGCTCCCGGGCCAGTGACCGGGCGCGCTCGACGCGCCAGGCGGCATGGTTCGCCGCCCCGATCCGCAGGGCCACTCCCTTCGCGGCCAGTTCGCCGAAGGCCCCGACGGTTTCCTCCAGCGGCACGGTGCGGTCCTCGGCGTGGGCCCAGAGCAGATCGACGTGGTCCACACCGAGACGTCCCAGGCTCTCCTCGACGCCCGCGTGAACGGCGCGCGCCGAGAGTCCTTCGGCGCTTTCCGGCGCGTGCGGGACGAGCGGGTTGTGGCGGACCTTCGTGGCGATCCGCACCCGGTCGCGGACGCCGGGGCGGGCCCGGAGCCATGCGCCGATGACCCGCTCGGAGGCGCCGCCGACACCGGCGGGGTCGTTCCAGAAGGAGTAGCAGTTCGCGGTGTCCAGCCAGACGCCGCCGCCGGCGACGAAGGCGTCGAGGATCGCGAAGGCCCGCTCCGGGGCGACACGGGTGCCGAAGTCCATGGTGCCGAGGACGATCTGGGGCTCAGTGGTGTTCATGGCGTCCATCGTCGGATCTGGAGCGCGCTCCAGGTCAAGCGAGCGTGACGAGCGGTCCCGGTCCCGCTTCCGGACCGGGCGGAGAGGGCAGGGTGCTGACGCTCCACCGGGTCCTCGTCCACACGACCGCCGGGGCCCGGCGCCACGCGGTCCGCACCGACGTCGTACGGGAACTGTTCGACGGCGTCACGAGGCAGCGGGAGAAGGGCCGCGACACGGCGCCCGGCGACCGTGCCCGGTGGGCGGGCCACCCGGACCGGGTGGAGCGTGCGGCGCGGGAAGCGGGGCGACCGCGGCCCGCCGGCCGGTCGCGGAAAGATCCTCCCCTGGCACTAGGGAGATTGTTTTGCCTACCCATTACTCTTGTTGCAAGGCCACGCTGGGTGGCCATGGAGGAGTGAGATGAGGAGCAGCAACCCGGTCTTCTCGCGACGGGGCTTCAGCCGCGACAACGGTTACGCGGGCTTCAACGCGTCACCGCAGGCCGGGGCCCCCGTAGCGGGTGCCAACCCGTACGCGCAGGGCACCGCCCCGAACCCGTACGCCACCAACCCCTACGCGCAGCCGGACGCCCAGTACGGCGCCCCGCAGGCGCCGGCGCGTTCCGGTGTGATGACGATCGACGACGTCGTCACCCGCACGGCGATGACGCTGGGCACGGTCGTGCTCGGTGCCGCGCTCGCCTGGGCGCTTCTGCCGGTCGACGAGGCCAACCTGGGCAAGTCGTACGGCATCGCCATCGGCGCCGCGATCATCGCCTTCGTGCTGTCGCTCGTCCAGTCGTTCAAGCGCAAGCCCGTCCCCGCGCTGATCATCGCGTACGCGGCCTTCGAGGGCGTGTTCCTCGGAGTCATCTCCAGCGCGGTGAGCACGTACATCTCACCGGGCGTCGTGATGCAGGCCGTGCTGGGCACCATGTGTGTCTTCGCCGGTGTGCTGCTCGCGTACAAGATGCGCTGGATCCGCGTCACCCGCCGGTTCTACGGCTTCGTGATGGCCGCCGCCATGGGCTTCATGCTCCTGATGGTGGTCAACCTGCTGTTCGCCGCGTTCGGTGGCGGTGACGGCCTGGGCTTCCGCAGCGGCGGCCTCGGCATCCTCTTCGGTGTCATCGGGATCATCCTCGGCGCGTGCTTCCTGGCCCTGGACTTCAAGCAGGTCGAGGACGGCATCGCGTACGGCGCCCCGCGCGAGGAGTCCTGGCTGGCGGCCTTCGGCCTCACCATGACCCTGGTGTGGATCTACCTGGAGATGCTGCGCCTGCTCTCCATCCTCAGCGGCGACGACTAGTCACGCCGGTCCGATCGCAGGAACGGCCCGCAGGCTCCGGAAGGACGGAGCCTGCGGGCCGTTTCCCGTCGTGCGCCTCACCGCAGCGCCACCGGCCCGTTGGCAACCGTCCCGCAGGGGCGCGTAGGGTCGCGGAGTGCTCGATACGACGCTCCTGATCACCGCCGTGGACCGATTCGCCGACCGGCTGCGCGCCGCCCCGCAGAGCAGGCTGCAGCGGGGAGCCGCGGCCGAAGGGCTGGCTGCGGCCAGGGAGCTCGCGGTGCGGGCCCAGCGTGTGGAGGCGCCGGACGGGCAGCCGCGGATCATGCCGGACGCCGGGATCTTCGCCATCGGCGACCAGCTCGCCGTCGCGGGGCGGGATCTGGCCGTGGCACTGGAAATGGCCCCGTCCGCGGAGCTGGACGAGGCCGTGCAGTTCGTCGAGGAAGCGGCCGCGCGGGCCTTCGCATAAGGGTGCGCGCGGGCGTTCGTCACGGGCGCGCCGAGCGCGCCCGGTCCTGGGGCAGCGGCCGGCGAGAGCCGCTGGGCACCGGGGGTGTGGGGCCGGAGACCGGTCCGCGGGCTAGAAGCTCGCGATGACGCGGTCGGCCAGTATGTAGACGTTGTCCTTGCCGCACGAGAACGTCAGCGCGTACGCGCCGGAGACGCCGGAACCGCCCAGGAGCACCGGGTGCTCACCGGCCCGCAGGGACGCGGCCAGCTGCTCGGCCGTCTCGCGGTGGCCGGGGGTCATACAGAGCGTGGTGCCGTCGGCGAAGACGTACACATCGAGCGTGCCCAGCGGTCCGGGACGCACGTCGGAGAGCTCGGTCCGGCTGTCGGCGAGCTCCTCCAGCCGGTTCACCGTGCGCTCGTGGTCGGTGACGACGGGCGTCTGCACCGGCACGAAGTCGGGGTGCGAGGGGTGGCGGCGGCGTGCCGCGGCCAGCTCGGGGGAGTCCTCGGCGAACTCGGCGGTCTCCGGGAGATCGGCCATGTCGGCCAGTTCCGTGAGCTCGGCCAGCTCCGTCAGTTCCTCGAACGCCTCCGTGGCGTCGAGGTCCATCGACTCCAGACCGGCGAAGTCGCTCTGGCGCGGCATGAAGAACGGGGCGTCCTCGCCCAGCCCGGCCAGACCGCCCAGCAGGGACGGGGCGTCGGCGGCGTCGCGCGCCTCCTGCGTGGCCCAGAAGGCCCGGGCCTCGGCGAGCTCGCGCTCCCGCTCCTCGGCCAGCGCCTCGGCGACCGCCGCACGGATTTCCGCGGCAGGGGTGGCTTCGGTACGGCTCTGAGCGGGTACGGCCGCACTGTGGGCGCGGCCGTCGGCCAGCTCCCTCCGCAGGGCGGACACCTGCCGGCGCAGCCCGTGAGCGGCGTGCAGAGCGGCAGCGCCCACGGCCGTGGCGGCGGCGGTGGTCAGCAACAGGGCAAGAGGCATGGCGCTCACTGACATACTCCCGGTTTCAATCGATCCTCCGACTTCCTACATCAGCTTGTCCTGTACCGGCACCCTGTGTCAGTGCATTACGTCACGAATTGGACAGGTCTTTGTGCCTGGGGTTTAGCCCTGGTGTGGGTGTGACCTGCGGGAATGGCTATCCCCCAGGAGATAGGTCACATCCTGGGGGAGATTCGGTCACGGTCGGGGCTCGGAACCGGCCACTTCGTCCGGCCGGAGGGCCCGGAAGGCGGTGTGGGCCCGGCGGGCGCCCCGAGCGGTGATCCGGTGAATCCGGAGCGTCACGGGATTTCCCCGGGTTGCGAGAAGCCGGGGCGGCGTCCGCCCCGGCTTCTCGCCTCACTCGTTCCGGGTCAGCTCAGTCGCTCGATGACCATCGCCATGCCCTGGCCGCCGCCCACGCACATGGTCTCCAGGCCGAACTGCTTGTCGTGGAACTGCAGGCTGTTGATCAGCGTGCCGGTGATCCGGGCGCCGGTCATGCCGAAGGGGTGGCCGACGGCGATGGCGCCGCCGTTGACGTTGACCTTGTCCAGCGGCAGACCCAGGTCGCGGTAGGACGGGATCACCTGGGCGGCGAACGCCTCGTTGATCTCGGCCAGGTCGATGTCGTCGATCGTCAGCCCGGCCCGCTTCAGCGCCTGCTTGCTCGCCTCGACCGGCCCGTAGCCCATGATCTCGGGCGAGAGGCCCGAGACGCCGGTGGAGACGATCCGCGCCAGCGGGGTCAGGCCCAGCTCGCGCGCCTTGGTGTCGGACATGATCACGAGCGCCGCGGCCCCGTCGTTGAGCGGGCAGCAGTTGGCGGCGGTGACCAGGCCGTCGGGGCGGAAGACCGGCTTCAGACCCTGCACGCCCTCCAGGGTGACGCCCGCACGCGGACCGTCGTCCTTGGACACCACCGTGCCGTCCGGGGTCGTCACCGGAGTGATCTCGCGCTCCCAGAAACCGTTCTTCAGGGCTTGCTCGGCGAGGTTCTGCGAGCGGACGCCGAACTCGTCCATGTCCTGACGGGTGACGCCCTTGATCCGCGCCAGGTTCTCCGCCGTCTGCCCCATCGCGATGTACGCGTCCGGGACCAGGCCGTCCTCGCGCGGGTCGTGCCAGCTCGCGCCGGACTCCTCGGCGCGGGCCGCGGTGCGGGCCTCGGCGTCGGCGAAGAGCGGGTTGCGGGTGTCGGGCAGGCTGTCGGAGTTGCCCTTCGCGAAGCGGGACACCATCTCCACGCCGGCGGAGATGAAGACGTCGCCCTCGCCGGCCTTGATGGCGTGCAGCGCCATGCGGCTGGTCTGGAGGGAGGACGAGCAGTAGCGCGTGACCGTACAGCCGGGAAGGTGGTCCATGCCCATCTGCACGGCGATGATGCGGCCCAGGTTGTTGCCCTGTTCGCCGCCGGGGAGGCCGCAGCCGAGCATCAGGTCGTCGATGTCCCTCGGGTCCAGCTCGGGGACCTTGGCGAGGGCGGTCTGGATGATCGTGGCGGTCAGGTCGTCCGCGCGCAGGTCCTTCAGCGAACCCTTGAAGGCCCGGCCGATGGGCGAACGGGCAGCAGAGACGATCACGGCTTCGGGCATCACGCGGCTCCATGAGGGCTGGAAGGCTGTCTGGCAGGACTGCTCTGGAAGTTACCCGGACGTACTGCCGAGGTCACCCGACAGGGCGTGTGATGCGGGCCTCTTTTCTAAGCAACCGCTCAGTTCGTTGTTGCCGAGCGGGGTGCGAAAGGGTGCCGGGCCCGCCGCGGCACACCCTCAGGCGTGCCGCGGCGAGGGGTCCGTGCCGCTGCTCGGATGCCGTTCCACCCGCGTCGAACCGCCCGCCTCCCCGTGCATCTCCGGGTGCGGATGCGGCTCCGTCGGCGCGGGCAGACGCCGCCGCCTGCGGTGCTTGAGGAGCGCCCAGGGCGCCCGGGCCCCGGTGACCTCCGTACCGGCCTCCTTGGCCGCCTGGGACGCCGCCTTGGCCACCGGCAGCATGTCCTCGCGCCGCGCCCCGTCCAGCCGGTCGGTCTCCGGCCACAGGCCGAGCACCGCGCAGAGCGTCGGCAGGACCGCCATGGCCGCCGTCGCGTACCCCTCCGCCGACGGGTGGTAGTTGTCCGGGCCGAACAGCTCGCGCGGGTTCGCCTCGAACTCCGGGCCCAGCAGGTCGCCCAGCGACACCGTGCGCCCGCCCTGTTCCACCGAGCCGATCGTCTGCGCCGCCGCCAGCTGCCGGCTCACCCGGCGGGCCATCCACCGCAGCGGCTGGTAGACCGGCTCGATCGTGCCGAGGTCCGGGCAGGTGCCCACGACGACCTCGGCCCCCGCCGTACGCAGCCTGCGCACCGCCGTCGTCAGACAGCGCACCGACTGGGTGGCGGGCATCCGGTGTGTCACGTCGTTGGCGCCGATCATGATCACGCAGACGTCCGGCACCCGCGCCGGGTCCGCGAGCAGCAGCGAGACCTGCCGCTCCAGATCGTCCGACCTGGCCCCCGGCTGCGCGACGTTCCGCAGATCCACCGGCCGCTCCGACACCGCCGCGAGCCCCGAGGCGAGCAGCGCCCCCGGGGTCTGCCCGGCCCGGCGCACCCCCTGCCCGGCCGCCGTGGAATCCCCGAGCAGCCCGAACTTCAACGGCTCCGCGGGGCCGGTGAACGCCACCCCGTACCGGCCGTCGGCGCTCGGCGGCACCGGCGCGGTGCCGCCTCCCACCTGCCGCTTCGCCAGCTGGACCTCCGCCAGCAGGACGCCCACCGCCGCGGCGCCCAGCAGCCCGATGCTGCCACCGCCGTAGGCCGCGCCCGCCGCGATCCGCCGTGCCACCCTTGCCCTCGACACAGTCCGGTCCACCTCCTCCTTGCCGTACTGCCCTACCGCCGTACACAGAGCTAACTGCCCCCAAGGGGCCGTCGTTCAATCGCTTCGCCCAATCTCGTGCCCGTACGCATACTCTTGCGGCACCATCTCGGAGACCCCGGAGTACACGGTGCAATTCCACGATTCGATGATCAGTCTCGTAGGCAATACCCCGCTGGTGAGGCTGCGCAGTGTGACGGCCGGCATCCAGGCGACGGTCCTGGCCAAGGTCGAGTACTTCAACCCCGGCGGATCGGTCAAGGACCGGATCGCCCTGCGCATGATCGAGGCCGCCGAACAGAGCGGCGAGCTGCAGCCCGGCGGCACGATCGTCGAGCCGACGAGCGGCAACACGGGCGTGGGCCTGGCGATCGTCGCGCAGCAGAAGGGCTACAAGTGCATCTTCGTCTGCCCGGACAAGGTGTCCACGGACAAGATCAACGTGCTGCGCGCCTACGGTGCCGAGGTCGTCGTCTGCCCGACGGCGGTCGACCCGGAGCACCCGGACTCGTACTACAACGTCTCGGACCGGCTGGTGCGTGAGACGCCCGGCGCCTGGAAGCCCGACCAGTACTCCAACCCGAACAACCCGCGCTCCCACTACGAGACCACCGGTCCCGAGCTGTGGGAGCAGACGGACGGGAAGATCACGCACTTCGTCGCGGGCGTCGGCACCGGCGGCACGATCAGCGGGACCGGCCGCTACCTGAAGGAGGCCAGCGGCGGCGCCGTCCAGGTCATCGGCGCGGACCCGGAGGGCTCGGTCTACTCCGGCGGCTCCGGCCGGCCGTACCTGGTCGAGGGCGTCGGCGAGGACTTCTGGCCGTCGGCGTACGACCGGACGGTCACGGACGAGATCGTCGCCGTGTCCGACAAGGACTCCTTCCAGATGACCCGCCGGCTCGCCAAGGAGGAAGGGCTGCTGGTCGGCGGTTCCTGCGGCATGGCGGTCGTGGGCGCCCTGGAGGTCGCCAAGCGCCTCGGACCCGACGACGTGGTCGTCGTCCTGCTGCCGGACAGCGGCCGCGGCTACCTCAGCAAGATCTTCAACGACGAATGGATGGCCGACTACGGCTTCCTGGAGGACACCGGCCCGTCCGCCCGCGTCGCCGACGTCCTCGACTACAAGGCGGGCCCGATCCCGACGCTCGTCCACATGCACCCGGAGGAGACCGTCGGCGAGGCGATCGACGTGCTGCGCGAGTACGGCGTCTCGCAGATGCCGATCGTGAAGCCCGGTGCCGGACACCCGGACGTGATGGCCGCCGAGGTCATCGGGTCGGTCGTCGAGCGGGAGCTGCTGAACGCGCTCTTCGCCCAGCAGGCCTCGCTCACCGACCCGCTGGAGAAGCACATGTCGCCGCCGCTGCCGCAGGTCGGCTCCGGCGAACCGGTCGAGGACCTGATGGCGGTGCTCGGCGGCACGGGCGCGGCCGACGCGGCGATCGTGCTCGTGGAGGGCAAGCCGAAGGGCGTCGTCAGCCGGCAGGACCTGCTGGCCTTCCTCGCCAAGGAAGCGCCCGCGCCCGGCTCCAAGGCGTAACCCCGGCCGGAACGCGCGCTTCGCGAAAACGGTACGAGCGCGACACGTGGCCGCAGCACCGGCTTAACACGGCTCGGGCAGATTGGTGGGTGTCGGCAGGGAGACCCGCCGGCACCCGATACGGCGACACGGACTACGGAGCGGCTCCCGGACCTCCACCGTCGCCCGGATGCGCGACCGGCCCTGACCCGGACCGCGTCCATCGCGGGGACCGCCGTCGTCCCGCCCCCTGGGAAACCGGGGGTGCGGCGGTCCCCGCGACAAATCTATGCGCGGAGACCGCGCGCACCCTCCTCGTCCCCGTCCTGCGGCGCGGCCGCCCAGCTCGCCAGCAGGGCGATGCGCTCCGCCGTCTCCGAACCGGGCTCAGGCGTGTAGACCACCAGGGACTGGCCGGGGTCGCCGGGCACGCCGAGCGTCTCGTACGGCAGCGTCAGCCCGCCCACGACCGGGTGGTCGATCCGCTTCACGCCGTACGTCTTCGCCTTCACCTGGTGGTCCGCCCACAGCCGGCGGAAGTCCTCGCTCTTCATGGACAGTTCGCCGACCAGGGTGGCGAGCTGCCTGTCGTCCGGGTGCAGTCCCGCGTCCAGCCGCAGATGTGCGACCGTCTCCGCCGCCACGGCCGGCCAGTCCGGGTACAGCTCCCGCGCCGCCGGTTCCAGGAACGTCTGCCGCGGCATGTTCCGCTCGGCGGCGGCCATCCGGGAGAAGCCGACGACCGCGTCACCCAGCGCGTTCCACGCCAGGACGTCCATCCGGCGGCCCAGGACGAAGGCGGGCGCCGGGTCGAGCGTGTCCAGGAGCAGCCGCAGCCCCGGCCGTACCCGCTGCGCGGCGGGCGGAGCGGCCTTGCGCGATGCGGGCCGGGCCACCGTGCGCAGGTAGGCGTGTTCCGTGTCGTCCAGCCGGAGCACCCGGGCTATCGCGTCGAGCACGGCGTCCGAGACGCTGGGGCCGCGGCCCTGTTCGAGGCGGATGTAGTAGTCGACGCTGACCCCGGCAAGCTGGGCAACCTCCTCGCGCCGGAGCCCGGGGACGCGCCTGCGGCCGTAGGAGTTCAGCCCCACGTCCTCGGGCCGGATGCGGGCACGTCGTGAGCGGAGGAAGTCTCCGAGGTCGCCGTCCATGCCGCCGATCGTAGGAGACCGGCCGATTCCCAGCCTGGTACTGCCGGACCCAGGAACGACGCACCCCTGGGTGGCCGCCGCGCAACGCCACAGAGTGGGGACCGGCCCAGGGGAAGCGCCCCGGGGCAACAGCACCGAGGAGTACCGACATGACGTACCCGACGCTCGCGGGCCGCACCGCGGTCATCACCGGAGCCGCCAGCGGCATGGGGAACGCGACGGCACGGCTGCTCGCCGCCCAAGGGGTGCGGGTGGCGCTGCTGGCCCGCCGCGAGGACCGGCTGACGGAGCTCGCCGGAAAGATCACCGCCGACGGCGGCCGGGCCCTCGTCGTGGTCACCGACGTCACCGACCAGGCGTCCGTGGACGCCGCCGCCGAGCGGGTGCGTACGGAGTTCGGCCCGGTGGACCTGGTGGTCAACGCGGCCGGTGTGATGCTGCCGAACCCGGTGGACGCGGGCCGCGCAGACGAATGGCAGCGGATGCTCGACACGAACGTGACGGGTGCCCTGCGGATCATCCGGGCCTTCACGGCCGACCTGGTGGCGGCCGCCGCCGGGGGCCGCACCGCCGACCTGGTCAACATCTCGTCGATCGGCGCGCACATCACGTTCCCCAACTACGCCGTGTACGGGGCCACGAAGGCCGCGCTCACGTATCTGTCGGCCTCGCTGCGCACCGAACTCGGCCCGCGTGACGTCCGCGTCACCAACATCGAGCCCGGCCTCACCGACTCCGAGCTGGCCGGCCATGTCGACAACGCGGAACTCAGCGGTCAGCTGGACGGCATGTTCGACGCGCTCGGCGGGCTCTCCGGTGACGAGATCGCCGACCTCATCGCGTACACGACCAGCCGCGCACGCCACATCAACCTGCGCCAGATCGTCGTGCTGCCGACCCGCCAGGCCTGAGCCCGGCGTCGCGGCGCCGGCCGGCACCGGCCTCGCGCTCAGTCCTCCCAGTCGGACGCCGGCCGTCGCTCGTTCTCCCGGCGCCTGGAGGTCCGCCCGCTGTGGACGGCCTGGACGACGTTGACGCCGACGATGCCGAGCCAGGCCACGACGAGCCCCTCGATCCCCGCGTTCGCGACACCGATGGCGGACAGCGGGATCGCCAGGACCAGGGAGATGATCCCGAACCCGAAGCGCTCACCGAAGTTCCCCAGGGGCAGCTGCGGGGTGCGCGCCTCGCGGGCGACGCTGATCTGCCGCTCGGCCAGATGGCGCCTGACCCGGCGGTCGAGCGTGCCGTCGAGGCGCTGTTCGACCTTCTCGAGAAACGACTCGACGAGCGCGGACTCGTACTCGGCCCCCAGCTCGCTTCGGGCGTGCAAGGTGGCCTTGAGCTCCTTCTTGAGCTCGGTGTCGGGTGCGTCCATGGTTCCACGGTACGAAGCGGGGACGGCCGGGTCAGTGGGGCTAGCCCCCCTGTTTCCGCCCGGGCGCGCGGGCCGGCGACCCGTCTGCATATGGACATGCAGACGGCTTGCTGGCTGAATGGATTCGTCGGTGCCGGATCCCGGCACGACCGATCTACCGAGGGGACAGCATGAGCGGGAGCAGCCCGGCCGCGCGGGTGCAGCAGCTGTTCGAGGGGCGCAGGCTCACGCCCACGCAGCGGCGCATCGCGCACTCGATGGTGCGCAGGGCCGGCGACGCCCCGTTCCTCTCCAGCGTGGAACTGGCCGAACTGGCCGGGGTCAGCCAGCCCTCCGTCACCCGGTTCGCCGTCGCCCTCGGGTTCGACGGCTATCCCGCGCTGCGCAAGCACCTGCGTGAGGTCGCCCCGGCCGGGGCCGCCGAGGGCGACGGGGAGGACACGTACAACGAGTACCAGCAGGCAGTGCTCGGCGAGATCGAGAACCTGCGCCACCTCGCCGAACTGCTCGCCGACCCGGGTCCCGTCGAACGGGCCGGCCGGCTCCTCGCCGCCTCGCGGCCCCTGCTCGTGCTCGGGCTGCGCGCCGCTTCGTCGCAGGCCCGCGGTTTCGGATACTTCGCCGCCAAGGTGCACCCCGACGTCCGGGTCCTCGACGAGGGCGGCAGCATGCTGCACGACCGGATCGACGCGGCCCGGCGGGCCGGTGCCAGTGCGCTGATCTGCTTCGCGCTGCCGCGCCACCCCCGCGAGGTCGTCGAGGCCCTCGCCCACGCCCGGGACCAGGGGCTGGCCGTGGTCTCGGTCGCGGACTCCGCGTTCGCGCCGGTGGCCGCGCACAGCGATCTGCTGATCCCCGCCGCGGTGGGAACGGGGCTCGCCTTCGACACCGCCTGCGCGCCGATGCTGCTGGGGCGGGTGCTGCTGGAGGCCATGTGCGACGACCTGCCCGACGCGCAGGCCAGGCTGGAGGAGTTCGACGCGCGGGCCGCGGCGCGGGGCCTGTTCGTCGAGTGAGCCGGGCGCCGGCCGCGGGCATCCCCGCCGTTTCTCAGACGCCGCTCATGTACGGCCCTTAATCTGCGCCCACGGAATCGGGCACAGGGGCCGTCGAGAGGGGTACGGGCGTGGGGCGCGGAGCGCAGTCGTTGGCGAGAGTGGCCGTGATCGTACGGGCCGGAGCGGCGCCCCTGTGGTGGCCGGGCCTGGTCGCCGCGGCCATCGGGGCCCTGGTGCCGGGACTCACCGGCCGCCGCATCGGACTGCTGGCCGGGGCGGCGCTGTTCCTGGTCGCCCTGGCCGTCGTGGCGCTGTCGCGCGGGGGTCGGTACGCCTCGCTCGCCCGGGGCGCCACCCGGGCCGGACGTACCGACTTCCTCCAGGACCGGGCGGTGACCGTACGCAACTGGCGCCGGGCACACCGCTGGTGGCTGCTCGGGGCGTTCCTCGCGGCGGTCGCCAGTGCGTTCGCCGTGCCCGGGGCCGGCGGGCTGCTGCTCGCCGGGGCCGGTGCCGGGCTCTGGGCCAAGGCCGTCCGGATCGGGCAGCGGGAGCGCCGGGACGACGTCCTGTACTGGGTCCGAACGGACCTGGTGGGGCGCGGGCGTCCCGCCGGCAAGCAGGTCGAGGCCTACCGGACGACGGGGCCCGCCGCGGGCGACGCCGCGCCCGGTGGGGCGCGGCGCTCCCGCTGACGCCGGGAGTCCGGGACGCGGGGCCTCAGATCTCCAGGTCGGCCTCGATCTTCTTCAGCTGGTGGCGGGCCATGGCCAGGTTCGCCCGGCCGGCGTCCAGCACGAGGTACAGGAACAGACCGTTGTTGCCGCGGGTCTTGAGCAGCCGGATCAGGTGGTACTGCGTGCCCAGCGTGATCAGGATGTCCTCGATCTCGTCCTGGATGCCGAGGTGCTCCATGGTGCGGAGCTTGGCGCGTACGACATCGGTGTTGCCCGCGGCCGCGACCTCCAGGTTGAAGTCCTTGCCGCCGCCGAGGGTGCCCAGCGCCATGCCGCTCGTGTAGTCGACGAGGGCGACACCGGTGGTGCCCTCGATGGACGACATCGCTTCCTTCAGTGACGCTTCGGTGTTCGCCATGAGTGCTCGTTTCCTTTCCCTGACCGGTCGGGAGGACCGGTTCCGTTTCTGGGTCGTGTTCTGGGTCGTGCCGGGTTCGTGCGGTTGTTCGTCCGGAGTCATGTCGGGCGGTGCGGCAGTGCCCCGGGTTGTTGCGGGGTGCGGGGCACCGGGGCCCGGGTGCCCGGTACGGGCTGCGGGGTGCGTTCCAGGGCGGCGTCGACGAGCTCGCCGATGCGGGAGCCGGACCTGCGGCCCTCCAGATGGAGCCGGCCGACGTTGATCCGGTCCTCGGCGAGCAGGGTCAGCACGGCCGACGAGCCGGCGGCGTACGTCGCGATGTAGCCCGTCTCGCCGCGTACGAGGAGTTCGCGGAAGCCGCCGCGGCCGGTCGCGTCCGTCATCCGGATCGAGACGCCGAGCGCGGCCGCGGTCAGCGCCGCGACGCCCTCCGCCTCCACTCCCGGGGTGTCATGGGCCAGGACGAGGCCGTCGGTGCTGGCCGCCAGGGCCCCGGAGAGAAGCGGAACCCGGGCCCGTAACCGCTGGAGCTCGGCCAGGACATCCTGGACTTCGGCCTCGGGCACCATCAGCTGTCTCCTCCCGGCACGCTGTCTGAGCGCGCGTATCACAGGGCCTCCAATGCGTCTCGGAGCCGGCGCAACAGGGCGACGTCGGGGTCGGCCGTGACCTCGGGGAGCGCGATGCGGCCGGCCGGGTCCGCCGGCTCCCGTACGGCGGCGACGAGTCCGGCGGCCGCCAGCCGCCGCAGGTCGACCAGGATGTGGAACGCCGACCTGCCCAGTTCCTGCGCGATGTCCGTCGCCGTACGCACCCCGTCCACGCGCTCCAGTACCCGGCGCCGGTAGGGCGGTACGGGTGAGTCGGCGGGGCGGCCGGTGCCCACGAGCGGGGCGCTGTCGGTCACGGACTCCGGCCAGATCCGGTCGAGCAGCTCCCGGCGCCGGAGCGTCTCGCGCTGCACGGCGTCCACGGGGACGGGCCGGACCGGGCCGATCCAGTGGGCGACCCCGTAGCGGAAGCGGGCCGGGGCCCGGGTCGGGGCGAGGGCGAAGAACGCCGCGTCGTACAGGGCGCCCAGGTGGCACAGCTCCAGGGCGCCGCCCGGCACCCGGCCGCTGTCCACCAGGTAGCGGCCCACCCGCTGACCGGCACCGGCCTGGGCGACCGCGTCCCACCAGCCCTCGCGGCGCAGCGCGCCGCCCCGGGTGAGCAGGACGTCGATGCCGGGAGTGGCGGGGCTCTCGGCGTGCACCACCTTGCCGTCGGCCAGGTAGAGGGTGCCTCGGTCGCGCATCAGGGCACCGGTGGCCCGTTCGGCGGCGAGGCGCTGGAGCATGGGCGAGAGGACGGGGGCCGGGGCGGCGGCTCTCATGCGAGGACCAGCCGCTCGGCCATCTCGCCCAGGCGTATCCGGGCCAGGGCCAGATTGCCCTCCGCGCGGTCCAGCCACAGGTGGAGGAAGACGCTGCTGTCGAAGTCCGTCTCGACGAACCTGAGGATGTGGTAGCCGGCGCGGGTGGTGACGATGACGTCCTCGACGGGCGGCGGCCCCGCGAGTCCCTTGCCGTCCCCGGCGGGCGGCGTCTCCGGTAAGCCGGCCGCGAAGGCGGGCTGTTCGGCCGCCATCCGCGCCACCTCCGCCGTCTCCGCGGCGGTGGCCTCGTGATCGCCGTTGGGCGAGTCACCGATGGTGCCGAGGGCGAGACCGCTCGTCCAGTCGACCACGGCGGCGCCACGGGCACCGGGCAGTCTCATGACGTCGAGCAGGCACTCGTCGATTCCGGGCACGCGGACTCCCCTCCGACGCTGCGTGCGGCTGTGACCCAGAGGTTACGCAACGTGCTCGGTCCAAGTGGAGGTTCTGGCATTTTCCATAGGTACATGCGGAAGGTTCGGGAGAATGCCCCGCCGCGTGCTGCTGTGGGCCGCTGTGGGCCGTTATGGGGTGCGTCGGGGCGTACGGAACGGCCGTCCGCCATGCCCTGTTGACTGGAGCTATTCAGCCACTCAAGATGTGAATAGAAAATTCACAGTCGCGAGGAGGCATTGCCATGTCAGGACCCCGCCCCGTACGGGCACCGCGCGGTACCGAACTGAGCGCCCTGGGATGGCAGCAGGAAGCCGCGCTGCGCATGCTGCAGAACAACCTCGACCCCGAGGTCGCCGAGCATCCCGACAAGCTCGTCGTCTACGGCGGCACCGGCAAGGCCGCCCGGGACTGGCGCTCGTTCGACGCGATGGTCCGCACGCTGCGGACGCTCAAGCAGGACGAGACGATGCTCGTCCAGTCGGGCCGGCCGGTCGGTGTCATGCAGACGCACGAGTGGGCCCCGCGGGTCCTGATCGCCAACTCCAACCTGGTCGGCGACTGGGCGAACTGGGAGGAGTTCCGCCGCCTGGAGGCGCTCGGGCTCACCATGTACGGCCAGATGACCGCCGGTTCGTGGATCTACATCGGCACGCAGGGCATCCTCCAGGGCACGTACGAGACGTTCGCCGCCGTCGCCGCGAAGAAGTTCGGCGGCACGCTGGCCGGGACGATCACGCTGACCGCCGGACTGGGCGGGATGGGCGGCGCCCAGCCGCTCGCCGTGACGATGAACGACGGCGTCGCGATCTGTATCGACTGCGACCCGCGCGCCATCGAGCGCCGCATCGAGCACCGCTTCCTGGATGTGCGGGCCGACAGCCTGGAACACGCGCTCCAGCTGGCCACCGAGGCGAGGGACGCGCGCAAGCCGCTGTCCATCGGACTGCTCGGCAACGCGGCCGAGCTGCTGCCCCGGATGCTCGCCGAGGGCGCCCCGGTCGACATCGTCACCGACCAGACCAGCGCGCACGACCCGCTCGCCTACCTCCCGCTCGGCGTCGACTTCGACGACATGGCCTCGTACGCCGCCGACAAGCCCGCCGACTTCACCCAGCGCGCGCGGGAGTCGATGGCCCGGCACGTCGAGGCGATGGTCGGCTTCATGGACGCCGGCGCGGAGGTCTTCGACTACGGCAACTCGATCCGCGGCGAGGCCCAGCTCGCCGGATACGGGCGCGCGTTCGACTTCCCCGGCTTCGTGCCCGCCTACATCCGGCCGCTGTTCTGCGAGGGCAAGGGCCCGTTCCGCTGGGCGGCGCTCTCCGGTGAGGCCTCCGACATCCACCGGACCGACAAGGCGATGCTGGAGCTCTTCCCGGAGAACGAGTCGCTGCACCGCTGGATCAAGATGGCCGGCGAGCGCGTCCACTTCCAGGGCCTGCCCGCCCGCATCTGCTGGCTCGGCCAGGGCGAGCGGGACAAGGCCGGTGAGCGCTTCAACGACATGGTCGCCCGCGGTGATCTGGTCGCCCCGCTGGCCATCGGCCGTGACCACCTGGACTGCGGCTCGGTCGCCTCTCCGTACCGCGAGACCGAGGCCATGCTCGACGGATCCGACGCGATCGCCGACTGGCCGCTGCTGAACGCCATGGTCAACGTGGCTTCCGGTGCCTCCTGGGTCTCCATCCACCACGGGGGCGGGGTCGGCATGGGCCGCTCCATCCACGCCGGACAGGTCACCGTCGCCGACGGCACGAAGCTGGCGGGCGAGAAGATCCGCCGGGTGCTCACCAACGACCCGGGCATGGGCGTCATCCGGCACGTCGACGCCGGCTACGACATCGCGGAGTCGGTCGCCGCGGAGCGCGGCGTCAGGGTTCCGATGCGCGAGGGCGACTCGTCCGGCGCGGGTGACGCGGGCGCGGACGGGACCCTCGCATCCGGTGAGGGCGACGTGGCCGGCACGGACGGGACCGCCGCGTGAGCCCCACCTTCCACGCGATGTGGGCGTCGTTGCGGAACATCGGCCGCGATGCCGGGTCCGGCGGCTACCGGCGTTACGCCTGGACCGGGGCCGACGCCGACTGCCGCCTCTGGTTCCGGATGCAGGCCGAGGCCCGCGGCCTGGACTGCGAGGTGGACCGCAACGGCAACCAGTGGGCCTGGCTCGGCGACCCTCTCGCGGGGGACGCCGTCGTCACCGGCTCGCACCTCGACTCCGTGCCGGACGGCGGAGCCTTTGACGGACCGCTCGGGGTCGTCTCCTCCTTCGCCGCGCTCGATGAACTCCGCCGCAGGGGAGTGGAGTTCAACCGGCCGCTGGCGATCACCAACTTCGGTGACGAGGAAGGGGCCCGCTTCGGGCTCGCCTGCGTCGGCTCCCGGCTCGCCGCCGGGCAGCTGACGGTCGAGGCCGCGCACCGGCTGCGGGACGGTGACGGCATCACCCTGCCGCAGGCCATGGAAGCGGCCGGGTACGACCCCGACGCCATCGGCCCGGACCCCGAGCGGCTCGCCCGTGTCGGTGCGTTCGTCGAACTCCATGTCGAGCAGGGCCGCGCCCTCGACCTGAGCGGCGACCCGGTCGGCATCGCCTCCGCGATCTGGCCGCACGGACGCTGGCGCTTCGACTTCCGGGGCGAGGCCAACCACGCGGGCACCACCCGGCTCGCCGACCGCCGCGACCCGATGCTCACGTACGCCGAGACGGTGCTCGCGGCCCGCCGGGAGGCGGAACTGGCCGGAGCGCTGGCCACCTTCGGCAAGATCGCCGTCGAGCCGAACGGCGTCAACGCCATCCCCTCCCTCGTGCGCGGCTGGCTCGACTCCCGCGCCGCCGACCAGGACACCCTGGACACCGTCGTCGCCGGCATCGAGCGGGCCGCCCGGGAACACGCCGGGCGGGCCGGGATCGACCTCGACGTCGTGCGGGAGTCCTTCACGCCCGTCGTGGAGTTCCAGCACGCCCTGCGCGACGAGCTGGGCGCGATCCTGAAGGGGTCGGCCCTCCGCGACACCGGGCGCGACGTCCCCGTGCTCGGCACCGGTGCCGGACACGACGCGGGTATTTTGTCCGCTTCGGTTCCTACCGCCATGCTGTTCGTACGGAACCCCACCGGGATCTCGCACTCGCCGGCCGAGTACGCCGCCGAGGACGACTGCGTGGCCGGGGTGATCGCACTCGCCGACGTACTGGAAGGTCTCGCGTGCCGATGACGACGGAGCGGATGCCGGAGCCGACTGCGGGGCTCGCCACGGAACCGACGGCTGATCGTGCCGCGGAGCTCACCGCGCAGCCGCCGACGGCGGAACGTGCCGCGGAGCCGACTGCGGGGCTCGCCACGGAACCGACGGCGGACCCGGCGGCGGGCCCGGCGACGGCGCCAACGACAGGGCTCGCCGCGGTGCCCTCGGGCAAGCCCGCCCCCGTGACGTACTGGCTCTCCCACGCCTGGCTCGGCACCCATGTCGAGCCGGACGTCGTCCTGGAGGTGTCCGGCGGGCGGATCGCCGGGGTGCGGACCGGCGTCGAGGCGCCGCCGCCCGGCGCGATCGTGCTGCGCGGGCTCACCCTGCCCGGACTCGCCAACGCCCATTCGCACGCCTTCCACCGCGCCCTGCGCTCCACCGTCCAGGTCGGCTCCGGCACCTTCTGGACCTGGCGCGAGACCATGTACCAGGTCGCGTCCCGGCTCACCCCCGACACGTACTACGACCTGGCCCGTGCCGTGTACGCCGAGATGGCGCTGGCCGGCATCACCGCGGTCGGCGAATTCCACTATCTGCACCACGCGCCGGGCGGCGTCCCCTACGACAACCCGAACGCGATGGGCGAGGCCCTGATCGCGGCCGCCCGCGAGGCCGGCATCCGGATCACCCTGCTGGACACCGCCTATCTCGCCGCCGGATTCGGCCGCAGGCCCAACCGGTACGAGCAGCCCGACCGGCACCAGCTGCGCTTCTCCGACACGACCGCCGACGCCTGGGCGGAACGCGCCGGTCTCCTCAAGGGCGACGAGAACACCCTGATCGGCGCCGCCGTCCACTCCGTGCGGGCCGTCCCGGCCGACCAGCTGGCCACCGTCGCCCAGTGGGCCGAGCAGCGGGGCGCCCCGCTCCACGTCCACCTCTCCGAGCAGACCGCGGAGAACGACGCCTGCCTCGCCGCCCACGGCCGCACCCCCACCCGGCTCCTCGCCGACCACGGGGTCCTCGGCCCGCGCACCACCGGCGTCCACAACACCCACCTCACCGGCGAGGACATCGAACTCATCGGCTCGACGGCCACGGGCACCTGCATGTGCCCGACCACCGAACGCGACCTGGCCGACGGCATCGGCCCGGCCGTCGCCCTCCAGCGAGCCGGATCGCCGCTCTCGCTGGGCAGCGACAGCCACGCCGTGATCGACCTCTTCGAAGAGGCCCGCGCGATGGAGCTCAACGAGCGCCTGCGCACCCGCACCCGAGGCCACTGGACGGCCGCCGCACTGCTGCGCGCCGCCTCCGCCGACGGCCACGCCGCGCTCGGCCGGCCGGACGCCGGCGTCCTGGAGCCCGGCGCCCCCGCCGACCTCGTGACCGTCGCCCTCGACTCCGTCAGAACAGCGGGACCAGTGCCCCGGCTGGCGGCCGAGACAGCGGTATTCGCCGCCTCCGCCGCCGATGTGCGCCACACCGTGGTCGCGGGCCGGCACCTCGTCCGCGACGGACACCACGCGTCGGTCGACGACGTCCCCGGAGCGCTCGCCCGAGCCATCGCGGCCCTGCACCACTGAGCACCCAGGCGGTGGCCACTCCGCCGTACCCACGCAAGGAGAGCAGCCCCCCGATGACGACGACCGCGATCACCCACATCTCCGCACTGGTCACCAACGACCCCTCCCTCGGCGACAGTTCCCCCCTCGGACTGATCCAGGACGCGGCCGTCGTCATCGAGGACGACCGGATCGTCTGGACCGGTGAATCAAGCAAAGCACCCGCCACTGACAACGCCGTCGACGCGGGCGGCCGGGCCGTGATCCCGGGCTTCGTCGACTCCCACTCCCACCTCGTCTTCGCGGGCGACCGCACCCAGGAGTTCAACGCCCGGATGTCCGGCCGCGCCTACAGCGCGGGCGGCATCAGGACCACCGTCGCCGCCACCCGCGCCGCGACCGACGAGGAGCTCTCCGCCAACGTCGCCCGCTACCTCGCCGAGGCGCTGCGCCAGGGCACCACGACGTTCGAGACCAAGTCCGGCTACGGACTCACCGTCGAGGACGAGGCGCGCGCCCTGCGTATCGCCGCCCGTCACACCGACGAGGTCACCTTCCTCGGGGCCCACATCGTCTCCCCGGACTACGCGGACGATCCGGCCGGGTATGTCGACCTGGTCACCGGTCCGATGCTCGACGCCTGTGCCCCGTACGCCCGTTGGATCGACGTCTTCTGCGAGAAGGGCGCCTTCGACGGCGACCAGGCCCGGGCGGTCCTGACGGCGGGCCGCGCGAAGGGCCTCCACCCGCGGGTGCACGCCAACCAGCTCGGGCACGGCCCCGGGGTCCAGCTCGCCGTCGAGCTCGACGCCGCCTCGGCCGACCACTGCACCCACCTCACCGACGCCGACGTCGACGCCCTGGCCCGGTCGGAGACCGTCGCCACGCTGCTGCCCGGCGCCGAGTTCTCCACCCGGGCCGCCTGGCCCGACGCCCGCCGCCTCCTCGACGCGGGAGCCACCGTCGCCCTCTCCACGGACTGCAACCCGGGCTCCTCGTTCACGTCGTCCGTGCCGTTCTGCATCGCCCTCGCCGTCCGCGACATGGGCATGACCCCCGACGAGGCGCTCTGGTCCGCCACGGCGGGCGGCGCGGCGGCCCTGCGCCGCGACGACATCGGCCGGATCGCCCCCGGCGCCCTCGCCGACCTGGTGGTCCTCGACGCCCCCAGCCACGTCCACCTCGCCTACCGGCCCGGCGTCCCGCTGGTCCACGAGGTCTGGCGGCGCGGCGAGCGGGTCGTGGCGCCCCGCTCTTCCTGACCGGCGTCGGGAACGCGGAAGGACCTGCCCCGGGCGGGGCAGGTCCTTGATCCGGCCGTCGGTGCGGCAGCCCCGCAAGCGCGTCGCGGGAGCTCGCTCACTCCTCCAGGGTCAGTCCCTTGCGGAGCTTGACCAGGGTGCGGGAGAGCAGCCGGGACACGTGCATCTGCGAGATGCCGAGCTCCTCGCCGATCTCCGACTGCGTCATGTTGGCGACGAACCGGAGCGAGAGGATCGTCCGGTCGCGGCCCGGCAGCGCGGCGATCAGAGGCTTCAGGGACTCCACGTACTCGATGCCTTCGAGCCCGTGGTCCTCGTAGCCGATCCGGTCCGCCAGCGCGCCCTCGTTCTCGTCGTCCTCGGGCTTGGCGTCCAGCGAGCTCGCGGTGTACGCGTTGCTCGCGGCCATGCCCTCGACGACCTCGTCGTGGGTGATGCCGAGGCGGTCGGCGAGCTCGCCCACCGTGGGCGAGCGGTCCAGCCGCTGGGCGAGCTCGTCGCCCGCCCTGGCCAGGTCGAGCCGCAGCTCCTGCAGGCGGCGCGGTACGCGCACGGACCAGCTGGTGTCGCGGAAGAAGCGCTTGATCTCGCCGATGATGGTCGGCATCGCGAACGTCGGGAACTCGACGCCGCGGCTGAGCTCGAACCGGTCGATCGCCTTGATCAGGCCGATGGTGCCGACCTGGATGATGTCCTCCATCGGTTCGCTGCGCGAGCGGAACCGGGAGGCGGCGAACTTGACCAGGGCCAGATTCAGTTCGACGAGCGTGTTGCGCACGTAGGAGTACTCGTGCGTGCCCTCTTCGAGGGATTCCAGCCGGGCGAAGAGCGTCTTCGACAGGGCCCTGGCGTCCAAGGCCCCCACTTCGGCGTAGGGCGGGATCTCGGGAAGTCCTTCGAGACCGGTCACGCCTTCGGTGCCGCTGTTGTCTTCGGTACTGCTGGTGTCACTGCCACTGCTGGTGGTGCTGTTGCGCGTGCCGTCCAGGACGGCCGCAGCAGGGGAGTCTGATTCGGTCAGTCCCTGAGGACATGCTGACGTCGCGTTGTGGGTACGCGGTTCGTCGAGCCGGGGTGACATGGTCTCCTCCATCGTTCTCGGCATATGGCTGCCGATGCCCATACGTGTTCCTGCGGTGAAGCGGCGCCTCCGAAGCCGGCCGTGTTTTGGGTGTCCCCCTACCCTTACCCGGTACCTACGGGTCGTTACAAGCGCCAATTGACGCTATATGTCCGGTTTGTTGAGTTCTTCGGCTACCGCGTGGCGCACGGAACGCGTAGTGTTTTAGACACGTCAGCGAGAGCTGCAACTCATCTGCATGCGCATTGATGCGGACAGTGACGAGACGAAGAGGGACGGGCATGGACCGCGGGACGGTCGGCAGCGCGAACCGGGGTCGGCTTCAGGTCGAGGCCCGGACCGAGGGCCGCAGCGAGGTTGTGACGCCGGTGGGTGAGCTCGATCACCACACCGCGGACCTGCTGCGCGAGCCCTTGGAGCACGCGGTCGAGCAGGGGCGTGCGCGCCTTGTGGTCGACTGCTCGCGACTCGAATTCTGTGATTCCACCGGGCTCAATGTGCTGCTCGGTGCCCGCCTCAAGGCGGAGGCGGCCGGGGGAGGGGTTCATTTGGCCGGAATGCTGCCGGTGGTGGCGCGGGTCTTCGAGATCACCGGGGCGGAGGCGGTCTTCACCGTCCACGACTCCCTCGAAGAGGCCCTGGACACCTGATCGTGCCGAGGTTCGACACCCCGGGCGCCCCTTCTGTCGCCCGTGTTACGCGGTCCGCGTGAACGAATCGGGTGTTGTCGCGAAACCGTCGGGCAGGAGACACCTCGGCGAGCCGTGGGAGACCTGCGCGTTTCGTGTCGGTGCGGTACCCGGATCGGTGTCCGTATCAGTATGCGTTTCTGTATCTATATCAATGGCGACACGGTGAATCGGTGAGGTGAAGCGCTGATGAGCACCACCCGGCAGCATCCGCCGGGCGACCTCGGCCGCGAGCCGGAGGACGCAGGCGTGGGTGCACGCGCCGAAGCGGGCATTCGCGCGGACGCGGATACCGGCGTTCCCTCCGCCGCGCACGAGGAGCCCGCGGGGCGGCAGTGGCGCACGCTGTTGCTGCGGGAGGCCAGCGGCATCGTGCCGACGGCCCGTGATTTCGCCCGCCAGGCGCTCCACGACTGGGGCTGGCTCCCCGCGTCGACCGCCGACCGCCGTGCAGCCGCCGAAGACGTCCTGCTGGTCGTCTCCGAGCTGGTCACCAACGCCTGCCTGCATGCGGACGGCCCCGACGAGCTCCGCATCGCCCGCACGCCGAAGGCGCTGCGGGTGGAGGTCGCCGACGGCGGGGCCGGACAGCCCGCTCCCCGTACCCCGCACCGCGCCGGACGGCCCGGTGGGCACGGCATGTTCATCGTGCAGCGGCTCTGCCTGGACTGGGGAGTCGTACGGGTGCCGGGTGAGCCCGGCAAGACCGTCTGGGCGGAGCTGGCCGCCCCCGCGTAGCCCCGCGCAGGTTTTCCCTGCCTGCCCCCGGGCCTGATGCCCCTCGAAGAGCGCGCCGGATCGGCGCGCTCTTTGTCTTCCCTCCACAAGGCCCCGGGCGTACCTTGACGGCCAATCTGATGTGTCGTCAGTTACTTGTGCCGCACCCGAGCGGCGCGCGGCGACTCCCGGCATGAGGGGAACTCGAGGTGTCGAACCAGAAGCGAACAGCTCTCGCGCTGGCGTCCGGGCTGGCCGGCGCGGTGGTGCTGCTGGCCGCGCCCGCCGCCCACGCGACGGTCGTCGACGTCAACTACAAGTGCAAGACCCCGATCGGCGACAAGGCGGCCGTTTCGCCGATCGACATCAAGAGCGTCAAGAGCGGCAGCGGCTACAAGCTCACCATGTCCTTCCAGAAGGGCGTCTCCTCCAGCCCGGTCGAACTGGGCAAGGGTGCGATGAACCCCAGCGCCGTGATCAAGGTGGGCGGCGCCGACCCCGGGCAGGTCCAGGTCGCCGGACCGGCCAACTCCGCGGCCATTCCCGCCAACAGCCCCATCAAGATCAGTGACCTGACGGGTACCTACACCCCGAAGAAGAGCGGCAAGGTCGACTTCACCGCCGGGGTGCTCACCATCAAGGCGCTCGGTACGACGACGACCTGCACCCCGGCGAACAGCCCGGGCCCCTCGCTCTCCCTCGACGTCACCGCGGCGGGCGGCGGCGCGACCACGCCCGACACGGACACGTCGCTGCCCAAGACCGGCCCGCTGGACTCGGCCGTGGCGCTCGGCACCCTCGGCGGCACGGTGCTGCTGACCGGTGCGGCGGGCGTGCTGTGGCTGACCAGGCGGGGGCAGCGGGCCACGGGCTGACCCCGCGCGAACCGCCGCCGCCGTCACGCACCAGGGAGCCGCCCATGCCGCCGTTGACCGGTCACCCCACCCGCCCCGCCCCGGCCCCCGTCGCCGGACAGCCGTCCGCCGCACGGCGGCTGGCCCGTGCCCTGCCGCTGCTCGCCGTCCTGTGGTGCGCCTTCGGCGCGGTGGCGGTGGCCGATGCCACCGAGCAGCAGGCCGGACCGGTGTGGACGGCGCAGCCGGCGGGGAACGGTTCCGGACGGGACGAGGCCAGAGGGTTCTTCTACCTGGAGGGTCTGCCCGGCACCGTCCTGGAGGACCGGCTCTCGGTCACCAACCCGGGGCCGGAGCCGGTCACGGTACGGCTGCGCGGCGCCGACGCCTACAACACGGGCGACGGCGGCTTCGCGGTGCGCGGAGCGCACGGTTCCACCGGGACCGGGGCCTGGCTGCGGACCGCGAGGACCGAGGTGACGGTGCCCGGCCGGACCAGGGCCGACGTGCCGGTCTCCTTCACCGTGCCCCGGGACGCGCTGCCCGGCGACCACCCCGGCGCGATCGTCGCCGAGAGCGGCGGCCGCTCGGTGGGCGTACGGGTCCAGCTACGGGTCGGCGGGCCCACGCTGGCCGCCCTCACCGTCGAGGACGTCTCGGTGGGCGGCGGGGCCATCCACTACACGCTGGTCAACCGGGGCAACGCGGTCCTGGTGCCGCGCCTGTCCGTCGGCGCGGACGGCGTGTTCGGGACACTGCTGCGGCGCGACGCCCGCACCCTGCCGGTGGAACTCCTGCCCGGACAGCGGGCGCGGCTCACCGAACCGTGGCCGGACGCCCCCGCCCTCGACTCCGTCACCGTACGGCTGCGCGTCACGGCGGCGGGCGGCGCGCACGGTGAGGCGACCGTCTCGGCCGCCTTCGTGCCCTGGGCACCCGTGACCGGCGGCGCACTGCTCCTCCTGGCCGCCGCGGCCGCCGGTGTGTACGGCCTCCGGCGCAGGCGGGCGACGAGGCGGAGCACCCACGACGACGGGGCCGCTCCGGCCCCGGACCATCGACAGCACTCCGACGAGAGGCACTTGGTGAAGGCGGGAGCGGAATCGTGACTGGACGGACCGGACCGGCGGCATTCCGGAGCGAGCGCCGCGGGCGGGCGGCCGCGCTGCTCGCCGTACTGCTGGCCGCGATACTGCCCGCCCTGCTGCTGACCGCGACCGGGGCCCGGGCCGAGGGGCGCAGCGCGGCGGACCCGCAACCCGTGGTCACGCTCTCGCAGAAGCAGGCGGGCAAGGGCGGCGACATCACCGTCAAGGGCAAGGGCTGGCGGCCCGACACGCTCCTCATGATGCTGATCTGCGGGCAGTCCACCCCCGAGCGGGGCGTGATCGGCGGCACCAACTCCTGCGCCAACGCGGAGGGCCGCGCCGTCACCACCGACAAGAAGGGTGCCTTCACCAGGAAGATGCCCGTCACCGAGCCGCCCGCGCCGTGCCCGTGCGTGGTCCACGTCGCCACGGTCACCGGCGAACAGGCCCTGGCCGACGCGGTGCTCGTGGTCGCCGGGCATCCCGTCGCCGCGCTCCCCAAGGAGACCGGCGACGGGAAGCTCGCCGTGCTCGCGGCCATGCGGCTGGAGGGCGACAGCGGGCTGCTGACCTGGTTCGGCGCCCCGCCGTCGCGCCGGCTCGTGTTCACCGTCGGCAACCTGGGCTCGGCGCCCGTCAAGGACCCGGTCTTCCGGGTCGGCACCGCGCACGGCGTCTACGCCGCGCAGTGGGAGGAGCGGCAGTGGCGCGGAACCGTCGAGCCCGGCCGCAAGGCCCGTATCGAACTGCCCGTCGAGCTGACGGCCGGTGCCCACGGCGACTACCAGATCTCACTGAAGTACGGCACGAAGGTGCTGGCCGAGCAGCCGTGGGGGGTCGGGCGTCCGTGGGGCGTGACGCTCTTCTGGATCCTGCTCTGCCTCGTCGTGCCCGCGGCCGTGTTCCGTATCGGCATGGCGGTCGTCGACAAGGTGCGGCCGCGCACCGGACACGCCGCGAGCCGCCGTTCGTCCCCGCGCACCGGCACCGCCGTGCGGCTCCCGAAGCTGCGGCGCGCCCCGGCCCCGGCCGCGGGCCCCGCACCGCCCCCGGCGGGCACCACCACGGCCACGCTGCCGTGGTTCACCCCTGATTCCGCACCGTCAGAGCACAGACCGACGACGAAGGGACATTCGTGAGTACGCAACGCAGGACGGTCGCGGCGGGAGTCGCGATGATGATCGGCGGGGCGGGCATGCTGCTGGCCGCGAGCCCGGCCCAGGCCGCCGAGATCTCGTACAAGACGGAGTGCATACCCCCGGCCATCTCCGGACTGCCGCCCGTCCAGGGCACCACCAAGGTGCAGCTGACCGCGCCCGCCGAGGCCAAGGTCGGCGACACCGTCGAGGTCGTGTGGAAGACGGTCCAGGGCGCCTCCGACAACCCCGATGTCCTCGATCTCGAGAAGGACACCGTCAAGCCGACCGGCACCATCAAGCTGGGCGGAGCCGCCAGTGGCGAGCTGAAGATGGAGGGACCGCGGCAGAATCCGCCCATCCCCAAGAAGAGTCCGATGGTCATGTCGGACATGAAGGGCACGCTGAAGCTGGAGAAGGCGGGAGATCTGACGCTGACCCCGGACGCGTACGCCCTCAACGTCTCCAAGCCGATCTCCACGGACACCAAGTGCACCCCGAAGGAGACGGTCCAGCCGGGCGCGACGATCAAGGTCACGGCCGGCGGCGGATCCACCACCGGGGGTACGACGGCCGGCGGCACGACCACGGGCGGCACGACGGCCGGAGGGACCACCGCGGGCGGCACGACCAGCGGCGGCACGACCGCGGGCGGCACGACGTCCGGCGGCAGCGACAGCGGTGGTACGACGGCCGGGGGCAGCACCGGTGGCTCCGGCGGAGCGACCGACTTCCCGGGCAAGGAAGTCGTCGTGAACTTCGCCTGCCAGTCGCCGGGGCCGCAGGAGGGCATCGCCTCGAAGGTGACGATCAACGCCAAGAAGAAGGGCGGGAGCTACGCGCTCACGGTCAAGACCGCCAAGGACGTGATGGACAGCCCGGCTCCGCTGCCCGCCGGTGCGCTCAAACCGTCCATGAACATCGTCATCGGCGGGGCCGACAAGGGTTCCGTGACCGTCACCGGACCCGGGAACCCCAAGGCGCTGGAGAAGGACAAGCCGGTCAGCCTCACCGACATGACCGGCACGTACAAGCCGGGCGCGTCCGGCAAGTCCACGCTCACCCCCGGCGCCCTGACGATCGACGTCATGCTGGGAGGCTCGAAGATCACCATCCCGTGCACGGTCAAGGGCACCCCGCAGGCATCCCTCGAACTCGACACCACCGCCCAGGAAGGCGGTGCGTCCGGCGGTGACACCGCGGGCTCCGGTGGAGCAGGCGGAGCGGCGGCGGGCGGCGGCACCGCGTCCGGCGGCGGGCTCGCGGCGACGGGTGCCGAGGACGACGGCGCCCTGCGCGCACTCGGCCTGGTCGCCGGTACGGCGATCCTGCTGGGCGGCGCCGTCTTCACGTTCACCCCGTGGCGACGGCTGCGCGCGGGCCGGTGAGCTGAGGCCGGATCCCGTACGCATCCGGAGCCCGTACGCACACGGAAGGGGCCGCCGCACCGTGGAAACGGTGCGGCGGCCCCTGCGTGCGCGGAGGACGCGGGCGTCAGCCCTCGTCGCTCATGTGCTGCGTGACCTTCTTGCGGTACATCCAGATGCCGACACCGGCGATGACCGCGAGGACCGCCTCGAAGGCGACGGCGCCCGAGGTGTTCAGATCGACCCCGAGCTGTGGGGACGTGAGGAGGCCGGTCACGGAGTCGCCCGCGGTGACCGCCAGGAACCAGACACCCATCATCTGGGAGCTGTACTTCGCCGGAGCCATCTTCGTGGTCACCGACAGGCCCACCGGGGACAGGCAGAGCTCGGCGACGGTCTGGATGAAGTAGATCGCCACCAGCCACATCGGACTGACCCGGCCGCCGTTGGCCGCGGTGTCGATCAGCGGGATCATGAAGACGACGAACGAGATGCCGATCAGCACCAGGCTGGAGGCGAACTTGACGGCGGTGCTCGGCTCCTTGCCGCGCTTGTTCAGCCACAGCCAGCCCGAGGCGACCACAGGGGCGATCGCCATGATGAAGATCGGGTTCAGCGACTGGTACCAGGACGTCGGGAAGTCGAGGCCGAACAGGCTGTTCGTCGTCGAGTTCTCACCGAAGATCGACAGGGTCGAGCCGTTCTGGTCGTAGATCATCCAGAAGACGGCGGCGACCACGAAGAACCAGATGTAGCCCGACAGCTTGGACTGCTCGGTGACCGTCAGGTCCTTGTCGCGCTTCATGCGGACCAGGACGGCGACCGGGATGATCAGCCCGGCGATGGTGATCGGCAGCAGCGCCCAGTCGGCGAAGTTGCCGGTGATCGCGAGGAGGCTGTAGAACACCGCCGCGACGATCAGCCAGACCAGGCCCTTGCGCAGGACCGAGCGCTTCTCCTGCTCCGTCGCCGGAGTGGAGACGACGTCGCTCTCCGGGCTCAGGTGGCGGGTGCCGAGCATGAACTGGGCGAGACCCAGGGCCATGCCGATCGCGGCGAGCGCGAAGCCGAAGTGCCAGTTGACGTTCTCGCCGATCGTGCCGATGGTCAGCGGGGCGAGGAAGGCACCGATGTTGATGCCGATGTAGAAGAGCGTGAAGCCACCGTCACGGCGCGGGTCGTCCGGGCCGTTGTAGAGGTGGCCGACCATCGTGGAGATGTTCGCCTTCAGCAGGCCGGATCCCAGCGCCACGAGCACGAGGCCCGCGAAGAAGGACGCCGAGTTGGGCAGGGCGAGCGTGATGTGGCCGAGGATGACGACACCGCCACCGATGGCGACCGTCTTGCGCGGCCCCCAGAAGCGGTCGGCCATCCAGCCGCCGGGCATGGCGAGCAGGTAGACCATCGCCATGTAGACGGAGTAGATCGCCGTCGCCGTGGTGGCGCTCATGTGCATGCCGCCGGGCGCGATCAGGTACAGCGGGAGCAGTGCCTTCATGCCGTAGAAGCTGTAACGCTCCCACATCTCGGTCATGAAGAGCGTGGCCAGGCCGCGGGGGTGGCCGAAGAAGGTCTTCTCGCCACCCGCGGTGCTCGCCGGGTCCTTCGTCAGGCTGGACGCCATGATCGATCCTTGCTTGCTCGGGACGCGTCGCCCGTAAGCCGTACGCGCCCGGTGGGGGGAGGCCGGCACCGACACGGGTACGCCCACCGCGTCGGGATCCACACCCGGAGCGCCTTCATCGGCGCACCGGGCCCGGCCCACAGGTCATTCACTGAAAAATCCGGACTGGCGGGTACCAGCCCCGCACACGAAGAAGGACCCCAGGCGCTCATAGCTGCCCAAAGGTCCTTCAGTAGTGCAACAGGCGTTGAAACACCATACGACACGACAGCGCGGCATATGGAAGGACTTGAGAGATGGATCACAGGTCAAGGTGCAACCACGCTCCCATATTCGAAGGTCCAGGCGTGAATGGATCGCAGACCCGCAGGGCTTGTCGATCACCTCACTCGTTGTCGTCCGCGCGGACTACCATCACTGCATGACCCGTGTACTGCTCGCCGAGGACGACGCATCCATCTCGGAGCCGCTGGCCCGCGCCCTGCGTCGGGAGGGCTACGAGGTCGAGGTCCGCGAAGACGGCCCGACCGCGCTCGACGCCGGCCTCCAGGGCGGCATCGACCTGGTCGTGCTCGACCTGGGACTGCCCGGGATGGACGGCCTCGAAGTCGCCCGCAGGCTCCGTGCCGAAGGCCACACCGTGCCGGTCCTGGTGCTCACCGCCCGGGCCGACGAGGTGGACACGGTCGTCGGCCTCGACGCCGGCGCCGACGACTACGTCACCAAGCCCTTCCGGCTCGCCGAGCTCCTGGCCCGGGTCCGGGCCCTGCTGCGCCGCGGCGCCAACGAGCCCGCCCCGCAGCCCGCCACCCACGGCGTCAGGATCGACGTCGAGTCGCACCGGGCCTGGATGGGCGACGAGGAACTCCAGCTCACCGCCAAGGAGTTCGACCTGCTGCGGGTCCTGGTCCGGGACGCGGGCCGGGTCGTCACGCGGGACCAGCTGATGCGCGAGGTCTGGGACACCACCTGGTGGTCGTCGACCAAGACCCTCGACATGCACATCTCCTGGCTCCGCAAGAAGCTCGGGGACGACGCCGCCAATCCCCGCTACATCGCCACCGTCCGGGGCGTCGGCTTCCGCTTCGAGAAGAGCTGACGTACAGAAGCAGTCATGCGCCGACGCCTGATCAACTCCACCCTCGCCGTGGTGCTCGTGGTGATCGCCGTCTTCGGCGTCTCCCTCGTCATCGTCGAGACCCGCACCATCAGCAGCAGCGCCCAGGAGAGCGTCGACTCCGAGGCGCTGCGGCTGATCAGCGTGATCGAGAGCCGGCTCCTGGGCGCCGAGCGGATCAACCCCGGCGTGCTGGCCGAACAGATCGACGACTCGCGCTACGCCCTGGTCGAGATGCCCGGCCGTGCCCCCATCGAAGTCGGCGACCGCCCCAGCGGCAGCGTGATCAGCGCCACGGAGGAGGGTGAGCACGGCGAGAAGGTCACCGTCGAGGAGTCCCGCTCCTCCGTCACCCGCGAGGTCGGCCGCACCCTGATGATCATCGGCGCGGTGGCGCTGCTGGCCATCGTCTCCGCCGTGCTCCTGGCCGTACGCCAGGCCAACAAACTGACCTCGCCGCTCACCGACCTCGCCGAGACCGCGGAACGTCTGGGATCGGGCGACCCGCGCCCGCGCCACAAGCGCTACGGGGTGCCGGAACTGGACCGCGTCGCCGACGTGCTGGACTCCTCCGCGGAACGCATCGCCCGGATGCTCACCGCCGAGCGCAGGCTCGCCGCCGACGCCTCCCACCAGCTCCGTACGCCGCTCACCGCGCTCTCCATGCGGATCGAGGAGATCTCCGTCACCGACGACCCGGAGACGGTGAAGGAGGAGGCGAACATCGCGCTCACCCAGGTCGAGCGGCTCACGGATGTGGTCCAGCGGCTGCTGACCAACGCCCGGGACCCGCGGACCGGCTCCGCCGTCGTCTTCGACCTCGACGAGATCGTCAAGCAGCAGATCGAGGAATGGCGCCCCGCCTACCGGAGCGAGGGCCGTGCCGTCGTCCGCTCCGGCAAGAAGGGGCTGCGGGCCGTCGGCACACCGGGCGCGGTGGCCCAGGTACTCGCCGCGCTGATCGAGAACTCACTCATGCACGGCGGCGGCACGGTCGCGCTGCGCACCCGCGTCACCGGCAATCAGGCGGTCATCGAGGTGACGGACGAGGGAGCGGGCGTCCCGGTCGACCTGGGGGCGCGGATCTTCGAGCGGACCATCAGCGGCCGCAACTCCACGGGCATCGGCCTCGCGGTGGCCCGCGACCTGGCGGAAGCGGACGGCGGCCGTCTCGAACTGCTCCAGCAGCAGCCCCCGGTCTTCGCGCTCTTCCTCAGCCAGGTCGCCCTGGACAGGGACGAACCGGAACGCCCGGTGCGCTGACCGGCTACCGCCGGGCGGAATCCGCCTCGACCCGCACGGCGGCGGCGGGCGCCGGTGCCGGTACGGAAACGGCCTGGGCGACGTCCTCCGCGCTCACGGCCACGTCTTTGTCAGGCAGCGCCCTGAAGACCCACGTCCGGTAGGACCAGAAGCGGAACATCGTCGCGATGCCGATTCCGAGGATCTTGAAGACATTGCTCTGGACCGGGGTGTTCCAGCCGAACCCGTACGTCGCCGCGTACAGCACGCCGGTCTCGATGACCGCACCCACCGCGCTGAACAGCAGGAACAGCGTCAGCTCCCGGGTCCGGCCGCTCTTGTCACGGTCCCGGTACGTCCAGTAGCGGAAGCCGACGTAGTTGCAGAGGATCGCGACGAACGTCGCCATCAGTCCGGCCCGCACCGTGGGAATGTCCGTGTAGCGCCACAGCAGGTTCGATACGCCGATATTGACGACCAGGCCGACCGCGCCGACCACGCCGAACTTGGCGACCTCCCGGGCCAGCAGATCCAGCCGGGCCCGCAGTGCGCCCCGTTCGCTCATGTGATCGCTCAGCCCGTCTGTCGGTTCGGCTTCAGGTTCCGTCAACCCAGCCATGCTAACCAGGCGGCCCGTCGGCCGCCCGTGAGTACCGGGACGGGTGTGGCGGGGCCGTGACACCCGGAGCCGTCTCCCCGGCCCGCCGCGGGCCGGGGTCCGG
Source organism: Streptomyces sp. NPDC091416 (assembly GCF_044756845.1). NCBI lineage: Bacteria > Bacillati > Actinomycetota > Actinomycetes > Kitasatosporales > Streptomycetaceae > Streptomyces > Streptomyces sp. NPDC091416. Next base: position 56,407 of record NZ_JBIVTU010000012.1, on the reverse strand, counting down.
GGGCATCGTCCGGTGCCCCCGAAGGGTGCGGATACCCTGGAGGAGTGACGTTTCCGGTAGTCGGCATGGTCGGCGGCGGTCAGCTCGCCCGTATGACCCACGAGGCGGGCATCCCCCTCGGCATCAAGTTCAAGCTCCTCAGTGACACCGCTCAGGACTCGGCGGCCCAAGTGGTCAGCGAGGTCGTCGTCGGCGACTATCGCGACCTGGACACGCTGCGCGCCTTCGCGCGCGGCTGTGACGTGATCACCTTCGATCACGAGCACGTGCCCACCGAGCATCTGCGGGCCCTGGAGGCGGACGGCATCCCCGTGCGCCCCGGCCCCGACGCGCTGGTGCACGCCCAGGACAAGGGGGTGATGCGCGCGAAGCTCACCGAGATCGGCGCGCCCTGCCCCCGCCACCGCATCGTGAAGGACCCGGCCGACGCCGCGGCCTTCGCCGAGGAGGCCGGGGGCTTCCCCGTCATCCTCAAGACCGTGCGCGGCGGCTACGACGGCAAGGGCGTCTGGGTGGTCCGCTCCGAGGCGGAGGCGGCCGACCCCTTCCGGGCCGGTGTCCCGGTCCTCGCCGAGGAGAAGGTCGACTTCGTACGGGAGCTGGCGGCCAACATCGTCCGCTCACCGCACGGCCAGGCCGTCGCCTACCCGGTCGTCGAGTCGATCCAGGTCGACGGAGTCTGCGACACGGTCATCGCCCCGGCCCCGGAGCTGGACGAGCGGCTCGCGGGCGAGGCCCAGCAGCTCGCCCTCCGTATCGCGTCCGAGCTCGGCGTCGTCGGGCACCTCGCCGTCGAACTCTTCGAGACCCGTGACGGGCACATCCTCGTCAACGAACTGGCGATGCGGCCGCACAACTCCGGGCACTGGACCCAGGACGGCGCGATCACCTCGCAGTTCGCCAACCACGTCCGGGCCGTACTGGACCTCCCGCTCGGCGACCCGCGCCCCCGCGCCACCTGGACGGTCATGTCCAACGTGCTCGGCGGCGACTTCCCGGACATGTACCAGGCGTACCTGCACTGCATGGCCCGCGACCCGCAGCTCAAGATCCACATGTACGGCAAGGACGTGAAGCCCGGCCGCAAGGTCGGTCACGTCAACACCTACGGCGACGATCTGGCGGACGTGCGCGAGCGCGCCCGGCACGCAGCCGACTACCTGCGAGGAACGATCACCGAATGACTGCCCCCGCCTCCGCCGCACCCGTCGTCGGCATCGTCATGGGCTCGGACTCCGACTGGCCCGTCATGGAAGCGGCGGCCAAGGCGCTCGACGAGTTCGAGATCCCCTACGAGGTCGACGTCGTCTCCGCCCACCGCATGCCGCGCGAGATGATCGCGTACGGCGAGGAGGCCGCCGGCCGTGGCCTCCGGGCGGTCATCGCCGGAGCGGGCGGCGCCGCCCACCTCCCCGGCATGCTCGCCTCCGTCACCCCGCTGCCCGTCATCGGCGTGCCGGTCCCGCTGAAGTACCTGGACGGCATGGACAGCCTCATGTCCATCGTCCAGATGCCCGCCGGCATCCCGGTCGCCACCGTCTCCATCGCGGGCGCGCGCAACGCAGGTCTGCTGGCCGTCCGGATCCTCGCCGCGCACGACGCCGAGCTGCGGGCCCGCATGACCGAGTTCCTCTCGGACCTGAACGACCAGGCCACCGAGAAGGGCAAGCGCCTGCGCAGCAAGGTCGGCAACCCCGACACCTTCGGCTTCGGAAAGTAGGAACCGTGACGGACCGACTGGACCGCGCCCGGGAACTCCTCGCCGAGTACCCCGTCGTCGACGGCCACAACGACCTGCCGTGGGCGCTGCGCGAACAGGTCGGCTACGACTTGGACGCCCGCGACATCGCCACCGACCAGTCGGCCCATCTGCACACCGACATCCCCCGGCTGCGCGCCGGGGGAGTCGGAGCCCAGTTCTGGTCCGTGTACGTACGGTCCGACATGGCGGGCGACGACGCCGTCAGCGCCACCCTGGAACAGATCGACGCCGTCGCCGAACTGCTGGAGCGCCACCCCGCCGACCTGCGCCGCGCCCTGACGGCCGACGACATGGAGACGGCCCGGTCCGAGGGCCGGATCGCCTCCCTGATGGGGGCCGAGGGCGGCCACTCCATCCACAACTCGCTGGGCACCCTGCGCGCCCTGCACACCCTGGGCGTCCGCTACATGACGCTGACCCACAACGACAACATCGCCTGGGCGGACTCGGCGACGGACGACCCGGGCGTCGGCGGCCTCTCGCCCTTCGGCCACGAGGTCGTACGGGAGATGAACCGCACCGGCATGCTGGTCGACCTCTCGCACGTCGCGGCGACGACCATGCGCGACGCGCTCGACACCTCGACCGCGCCGGTGGTCTTCTCGCACTCCTCGGCGCGGGCGATCTGCGACCACCCGCGCAACATCCCCGACGACGTCCTCGGCCGGCTCCCGGCCAACGGGGGCATCGCCATGGCGACCTTCGTACCGAAGTTCGTGCTGCCGGAGGCCGTCGCCTGGACGAAGTCCGCCGACGAGAACATGCGCGCGCAGGGACTGCACCACCTGGACACCACCGAGCGCGGGATGAAGATCCATGCCGCGTTCGAGGCGGCGAACCCGCGCCCGATGGCGACCGTGGCCACGATCGCCGACCACCTCGACCACATGCGCGAGGTCGCCGGGATCGACCACATCGGCATCGGCGGCGACTACGACGGCACCGCGTTCCTTCCGCAGGGCCTCGAAGACGTCGCCGGCTACCCGAACCTGATCGCGGAGCTCCTGGGCCGCGGCTGGTCCGCCGCCGACCTGGCGAAGCTCACCTGGCAGAACGCGGTACGGGTCCTGCGCGCCGCCGAGGACGTGGCCCGGGACCTGCGCACGCGCCGCGGCCCGTCCCACGCCACGATCGAACAGCTGGACGTCCCGAAGGCCTGAACCCCCGGGGCGTCCGCCGGCCGGGTCTCAGCAGGCGCAGAGACAGAACGGGTGCCCCGCCGGATCGGCGTACACCCGGAAGGTCCGCTGCCGGTCCTCCGCGTCGAGCACGGTCGCCCCCAGCGCCAGCACCTGCTTCTCCGCCGCGTCCAGGTCCTCCACGGTCAGGTCCAGATGGAACTGCTGCGAGGCGTCCGGGCGCGGCCACCGCGGCGGTACGAAGCCGGGCGCGGCCTGGAAGGCGAGCGGCGCGCCGGTGACGCCGGCGAGGTCCACCCAGTCCTCCTGCTGCTCGACCTCTCCGCCGAGCAACTCGGCGTAGAAACCGGCCAGGGCGACGGGGTCCGGGCAGTCCAGGACGACGGCACCCAGTTTGGCGACGGCCATGACGTTTCCTCCTCGGGCAGTAGCGGGCATGCGGTTACCGGTAAAGCGGCCCAACCGGTCACCGTTACTGCATGCTCCCGCAGTGGAGGTAACGTCGCAACCATGAATGAGAGGGATTCCGCACCCGGTGGACTCGCGCTGGTCGAGGCCCTGGTCAACACCCTGAACGTCGAGACCGGCGCGGACGCCCTCGACACCGCCGCCGGGCGCGCCGCGCTCGCGATCACCGGGCCGGACGTCCCGGCGGCCCGCGACCTGCGCGAGGCCCTGCGCCGTGTCTGCCTCGTCCACGCCGGCCACGGCCCGCCCGCAGGCGCCTCGGTTCCGCTGCTCGACGGTCTGCTCGCGGACGCGCCCCTGCGCGTCACCGTGGACGCGCAGGGCGCCGCGTCGCTGTGTCCCGTGGAGGAGCCGCCCGGGCTGACCGCGCGGATCGCGGCGGCGATCGCCGCCGCGGCGGCCGACGGCACCTGGGTCCGGCTCAAGGTGTGCGAGGCGGCGGACTGCCGCTGGGCGTACTACGACCGCAGCCCGGCGGGGCGCCGCCGCTGGTGCTCGATGTCGGTCTGCGGCGCCCGCGCGAAGATGCGCACGTACCGCGCGAAGCGCGGCTGAGGCGCCGCGCCGGCCCTCGGGCGGGGCCGGGAAGCCCTCAGGCCTTCGGCCGTCCCATCGCCCGGTACGTCCACCCGGCGCCGCGCCACACCACCGGGTCCAGGGCGTTGCGCCCGTCCAGGATGATGCGGTGGCCGGCGGCCTCGCCCAGCGCCTCCGGGTCCAGCTCGCGGAACTCGCTCCACTCGGTGAGGTGCAGCACGACATCCGCGCCGCGCACCGCGTCCAGGGCGGTGTCCGCGTATCCCAGGGTGGGGAAGAGCCGCCGGGCGTTGTCCATGCCCTTCGGGTCGAAGACCGTGACCTGGCCGCCCTGGAGGTGGATCTGCCCGGCGACGTTCAGAGCGGGCGAGTCGCGTACGTCGTCCGAGTCCGGCTTGAACGTCGCGCCCAGCACGGCGACCCGCTTGCCGAGGAACGAGCCGCCGCCCACGGCCTCCCGGGCCAGCTCCACCATGTGACCGCGACGGCGCATGTTGATGGAGTCGACCTCGCGGAGGAAGGTCAGTGCCTGGTCGGCGCCCAGCTCACCGGCGCGCGCCATGAAGGCGCGGATGTCCTTGGGGAGGCAGCCGCCGCCGAAGCCGATGCCCGCCCGCAGGAACTTCTTCCCGATGCGCTCGTCGTGCCCGATCGCCTCGGCCAGCTTCACCACGTCGCCGTCGGCGGCCTCGCAGACCTCCGCCATGGCGTTGATGAACGAGATCTTGGTGGCGAGGAAGGAGTTGGCGGAGGTCTTCACCAGTTCGGCGGTCGGGAAGTCCGTCACCACGAACGGGGACCCTTCCGCGAGCGGCCCGGCGTACACCTCGCGCAGCAGCTTCTCGGCGCGCTCGCTCTCCACGCCGACGACGATCCGGTCCGGGTGCAGCGTGTCGTTGACGGCGAAGCCCTCGCGCAGGAACTCCGGGTTCCAGGCCAGCTCGGCACCCTCGCCCACGGGCGCGAGCTCGACGAGCCGGGCCGCGAGCCGGGCCGCGGAGCCGACCGGCACGGTGGACTTGCCGACGACCAGGGCGGGCCGGGTCAGCAGAGGCGCCAGCGAGTCGAAGGCGCTCTCGACATAGCTCATGTCGCACGCGTACTCGCCGTGCTTCTGCGGCGTATTGGTGCAGACGAAATGCACATCGCCGAATTCCGCGACCTCTTCCCAGGAGGTGGTGAACCGCAGGCGCCCGCTGGACCCGTCGATTCCCGCGACGTGCTTCTTCAGGATCTCTTCCAGCCCCGGCTCGTACATCGGGACCCGGCCGGCGGACAGCATCTCGATCTTCTCGGGCACGATGTCGAGCCCGAGGACCTCGAAGCCCAGTTCCGCCATGGCCGCGGCGTGGGTGGCGCCGAGATAGCCGGTGCCGATCACAGTGATCCTGAGGGCCATGTAGTGCTCCTGTGAGATGCGGACAGACGTGCGGTGAACGAGCATAGTCCTGCCTTTGAAACGTCCCATTCCGGCTGTCGTGAAGCTCACGGCCCCAGCACGTATGCCTGTGCCGGGGAAGGCGCCTAAAATTGGGTTACTTAACGGTAGTTAGCATCATGGGGAGTGAGCGTCTTGGCGGGTTCGACCGATTTCGACCTGTACCGTCCGGCCGAGGAGCACGACATGCTCCGTGAGACGGTGCGTGCGCTCGCCGAGGCGAAGATCGCCCCGTTCGCGGCAGCGGTCGACGAGGAGGCCCGCTTCCCGCAGGAGGCGCTGGACGCCCTCACCGCCGCCGACCTGCATGCGGTCCACGTCCCGGAGGAGTACGGCGGCGCCGGCGCCGACGCGCTCGCCACGGTCATCGTGATCGAGGAGGTGGCCCGCGCCTGCGTCTCCTCCTCCCTCATCCCCGCCGTGAACAAGCTCGGCTCGCTCCCGGTGATCCTGTCCGGCTCCGAGGACCTGAAGAAGAAGTACCTGGGCCCGCTCGCCAAGGGCGACGCGATGTTCTCGTACGCCCTCTCCGAGCCGGACGCCGGCTCCGACGCCGCCGGCATGAAGACCAGGGCCGTCCGAGACGGTGACTTCTGGGTCCTCAACGGCGTGAAGCGCTGGATCACCAACGCCGGCGTCTCCGAGTACTACACGGTCATGGCGGTCACCGACCCGACCAAGCGCTCCAAGGGCATCTCGGCCTTCGTCGTCGAGAAGTCGGACGAGGGCGTCTCCTTCGGCGCCCCGGAGAAGAAGCTCGGCATCAAGGGCTCGCCGACCCGCGAGGTCTACTTCGACAACGTCCGCATCCCCGCCGACCGCATGATCGGCGAGGAGGGCACCGGCTTCGCCACGGCGATGAAGACCCTGGACCACACCCGCATCACGATCGCGGCCCAGGCGCTCGGCGTCGCCCAGGGCGCCCTCGACTACGCCAAGGGCTACGTCCAGGAGCGCAAGCAGTTCGGCAAGCCGATCGGCGACTTCCAGGGCGTCCAGTTCATGCTGGCCGACATGGCCATGAAGCTGGAGGCGGCCCGCCAGCTCACCTACTCGGCCGCCGCCAAGTCCGAGCGCCTCGACGGCGACCTCACGTTCTTCGGCGCCGCGGCCAAGTGCTTCGCCTCCGACGTCGCGATGGAGATCACCACGGACGCGGTCCAGCTGCTCGGCGGCTACGGCTACACGCGGGACTACCCGGTGGAGCGGATGATGCGCGACGCGAAGATCACCCAGATCTACGAGGGCACGAACCAGGTCCAGCGGATCGTGATGGCCCGCAACCTCCCGTAACGGCGTCGCGCGCCCGCGCACCCGTACGGCCCAGCGCCCCGCACCCGGACCGTTCCGGGTGCGGGGCGCGTCGCGTGCCGTCCGGGCCGTGGGCGGGGCGTGAGGCAGCGGCCGTCATCGCGTGCGGCCCGGACCGCCGCGCCGCGGGTCCACCGGCCGGCGGGGTGGCTTCTCCATCCTGGTCCACTCGATCCCGAAGCCGTACGCCCGGTCGATCTGCTCGTGGGGCGACGCCTCCGGACAGCCGGGGAACCAGCGGACCTCCCGGCGGACCCGGAAGCCGTCGGTGTCCGGGGTGACCAGGGCGATGGCGCAGGCGACCGACCCCGCGGGGGATTCGTCGAGCAGGATCCGGCGTCCCGCGTCGCCCGGCGCGGTGACCGTCACCGCCGCGCCGAGCCGGCGGAAGTCGGCGGCGCCCTCGTAGAGGTACACGAAGAACAGCAGCCGGTCGAAGAGCGCGCGGTGCTGCGGGTTCACCCGGAGCGTCTCGCCGTCGGACGACTCCCCCGTCCGGTCGTCCTGGTCGAGGGCGACGTACGGCCACGCGGTGAGCGAACCGTAGTCGTCGCCCAGCGCCTGCACCACCTGGACGCTCCCGTCCCTGAACGAGACGAGGCAGCACAGGTTCACATCGGCACCCGGACCCGGCAGCCAGTTGAGATTGGCCTGAAGTGCACCCCTTCCGCCGAACCGGCCGTCCGGCGCGGCCCGCGTCAGTTCGGCCGGACGCGCATCGCCGCCGGTCGCGGGCGTCCGTGTGGGAACGGTCCGGGAGACGCGGGCCGGTCCACCCAGCCGGATCACGCCACGCGGTCGGTCATCGGTACCCATGAGGCCCCCAGCGCCAGGTGTTCCGTCGGGAACGAGGGTCTGGATTGTAAGCCTGAGCCGATGGACCCTGCGGTACGCTCTGCGCCCACGGAGGTACTGCATGTGAGTACCGCCGTGCGGGGGGCGGGCGTTCTGTGATCGCTGGGGAGCGAACGGCGCGAAGTGGGGAGGCCCCCTGAGTTTCTCTCAGAGGGATGGGCATGTCCGTAAGCGCCTTGATGGACCGTCAGGATATTGCGCGGAAGATCCGAGAGCTCGCCTCCGAGCCCGGACTCACTCCCAGAAGATCCGAACTCACCGCACTCGCGGACGCGTTCACCGGCACGACGCAGGATCTCGACCCGTGGGCGGACCTGGACCTGCTGCACGCCTACGCCCGGCCGGAGAGCGTCGAGCCCGTGGGCGCGGGCACCGAGGAACACCGGGCGTGGTCCTGGCTGGAGGCGCTGCTCGGGGCGCTGGTCTTCGTGCCGCTCATGATGACGTGGTACGGCCTGACGCAGGCGTCCAGCGCCTACCAGGCCCTGACCGGCGCCGACCCGAAGGCCGCCTCCAGGCCCTTCCTGCAACTGTGGCAGTCCGGTTTCGAGGGCCATCTGACCGGTGCGTTCACCTTCGGGCACGTCGCGATGGGGGCGACGTCCGCGATCGCCCTGCTCTTCGCGCTCGTGCTGGTCCACGGCCTGCGCAAGTCCTCCGTCACCCGCCGCGAGGAGAGCGCCGAGCGCGACGCCGAGCAGCTCCGCAAGCGCCTCGTCCCGGTACTGACGCGAGCTCAGCTCGTGCTGAACACCCACCGGCTGTCGTCCCCCGTACGGTTCGCCGCCGAGCTCACCGAGGCGGCCGCCACGCTGACCCGTCTCGGCGATCGCGCGGCCGAGGCGCAGAAGCAACTCGCCTCCGCGGCGGTCGTGGTGGGCGGCGCGGTGGAGAAGGCCGAAGGACGCCTCGCCGGGATCGACAGCTCCGTACGTCCGTTGGAGGACGCGGCGGACCGTATCGCGGAGGCCGTCCGGGACGGCGGCAAGCAGGTCGAGTCCGCGGTGAGCGGCAGCGGTGCCATGGTCCGCAAGGCGCTGGAGGACGTCCGGGACGTCAGCGGCGCGGTGCGCGACGTGCTCGACTCGGCCGGCGACCGCGTCGAGGACTCGGTCAACACGCTGGCCGCGTCCCAGCGTTCGTTCACGACCGGCATCGAGGTGGCCTCCGACGTCTCCGCGCAGGTACTGACCAGGCTCGGCGATGTCGCCGAGGAGTCGGCCCGCGGCGTCGCGGCGTCGCAGGACGTCGTGCGCGGACTGGCGGACCAGGCCGGAGCGCTGCAGGAGGTGGCGGAGCGGTTCGGCGGACTCGTGGACGCGCTGCGGACCGTGCCGGCGCCGGCCGGCCGGCGGGACCGTCCACCGGTATGGCTGGAGAAGGAGCCCGAGCCCGAGGACGCCGTCCCGCCGCGCGGACCCGCACGATGAGGGCGCCCCGCTTCAACCCGCTGCACCTGGCGGGATGGCTGTTCGCCGACATGCTGCTCGTGCTCGCCCTCGTGGCGATGGGAGACCGCGGTGACCCGCTGGCCGCCGAAGCGGCGGCGAAGCCCGCGGCCTCCGCGTCGGGCAAGCCGAAACCCTCGGCGAAGCCGAAGCCCAAGGGCCCGCGCGCGGTACGGAACAAGCCGGTGACGGTCTCCATCGACGCGGCGCCGGGGGACCGGCAGCGCATCGAGCAGCGGCTGCGCGCCGCGACGGCCGCCTACCGGGGCCGTCAGGCCGCGTTCGTCCTCACCTTCGGACGCCACGCGGATCCGGGGGCCGGCGGAGCCTATGCCCACGAGGTCAACTCCCTCCTGGCGAAGGCGCGTCCGGACATGTTCAAGGGAGCCACCACGCGCGACTTCTGGAAGGGCGGGTCCTCCTCGGGCCACGCCGACATCGAGATCTACTTCTACACCTACTGACCGGCACCACCGGAGGTACGAGACCGTGCAGATCCTTCCGTTCTACCTGCTCTGCGACGAGTCGGGCTCGATGTCCGGCGGACCGATAGACGCCATCAACAACGCGCTTCCCGAGCTGCACCACGAGATCAGCACCAATCCGACGGTCGCCGACAAGACCCGGTTCTGCCTGATCGGGTTCTCGGACAACGCCACCGTGCTGCAGCCGCTCGTCGACCTGAGCGACATCGACCAGGTCCCGGCGCTGGCGGCCGGCGGCCTGACGTCGTACGGCGACGCCTTCCGCACCCTGCTGCGCTGCATCGAGGCCGACGTGGCCGCCCTCAAGGGCCAGGGGCACGAGGTCTACCGCCCGGTGGCCTTCTTCCTCTCCGACGGGATCCCCACCGACGACGGCTGGGAGCAGGCGCTCAAGGAACTGGAACTCTCCCGGTTCTGCCCGAAGATCATCGCCTTCGGCATCGGGGACGCCGAGGAGGCCACGATCGCCCAGGTGGCCAACTTCCGGGCGTTCATGCAGAAGGACGCGATGGTGTCACCGGCCCAGGCGCTGCGCGAGTTCGCCTCCAGTCTCACCCGTTCCATCGTGCGGTCGGCGAGCAGCATCTCCGTCGACGGCGGGTCCGGCTTCACGCTGGCGGTGGACGAGACGGTGCCGGGCTTCTCGACCGTGTCCCTCGACAAGCTCTGAGGACGGGATGATGCAGCAGCAGGGGATGGGCGGGGCGACGACCGGATCCGGCGAGCCCGGCGCAAGCGACGACCCGTTGCGGGACACGTGGAGTTCGGTCGAGGCGGTGGTGTCGACGGGGCACCAGCAGACACCGCAGCCGCCGCATCCGTCACAGTCACCGCATTCGCATCCGCCACTGTCACAGCAGCAGCTGCCCGGCCCGCTGCCGCCTCAGCAGCCCCAGCAGCCCCATGGTGCGGCTGCGGCTGCGGCTCCGGTGTCCGCCGCACCCGTCTCCCCGCGCCTTGCGGCCCCAGTGCCGGACCCCGTGCCGGAGGCCGTGGCGCCGAAAGCGCAGTCCGTTCCGCTGCTCGGGGACCCGCGGCACAGCGGGAAGCGGCCGCCGAGCTACGCCCCGGTCCCGCAAGGCCTGCGCAGCGCGGGCGAGGACCCGGCGGCGGCGACCCTGCCCGACATCGTGGTGGACGGCGCGGCCTACGGCCCGCTGGTCGTCAGGGCCGCGTCCGTGCGCGGGGACTCCCACCGCTATCTGGGCGAGCCCCGTCAGGACGCGCTGTGCGTCACCCGGATCGGCAGTCCGGACAGCGGGGAGCTGCTGCTGCTCGCGGTCGCCGACGGCGTCGGGTCGGCGGCCCGCTCCCATGTCGGTTCCAACGAGGTGTGCCGGCAGGCGGCCGTGTATCTGGACCGGGTGGCGGGCGACCTGCTCGACGCCCTGCGCGCCGAGGACCTGGCCGCCTTCACCGCGCGGGCGGACGAGGCGGTCGGCAGCATCGCCGTGCTCCTCGCCGATCTGGCCCATCGGGAGGGGCAGTTCCGGCCGGAGGCGTACGCGACCACGCTGCGGATCCTGCTGGTGCCGCTCGACCCCGCCGTCCGCACCCGCGGGTTCATGGCCGTGGGCGACGGCGGAACGGCGCTGCTGCGGAACGGGGCCTGGTATCTCGACGTCACGCAGGAGGAGGACCCGGAGGCGTCGGGGATGATCGACACCCGTACCGCCGCTTTGCCGCTCGCCCGTACCGCGGTCACGCGGCTGCTCGGTCCCGCGGCGCCGGGCGACGTCCTCGTGCTCAGCACGGACGGGCTGTCCACACCGCTGTCCGGGGACCAGGGCATGCGCGACTTCCTGAATGAGGCGTGGGGGACCGGCACGGTGCCGGGCCCCGCCGACTTCCTGTGGCAGAGCCAGTTCCGGGTCAAGTCGTACGACGACGACCGGAGCGTCGTCGTGCTGTGGGAGTGCCCCGCGTGAGCGTGCACGACGGCCTGGACGTCCCGTACGGCTCCCTGAAGGTGTTCGAGAAGGTCGGCGACGGCGGACAGGGAGAGGTCCACGCGATCGGCGGGCCCGGCGCGCTGCTCTACAAGAGCTACCGGGAACCGCGCAAGGTCGACGGTGCGGCTCTGGCCGCGCTCGTCTCGCTGCGGCAGGCCCTGGGCCCGGCCGACCGCGACCGGCTCGACCGCGAGGCGGCATGGCCGCTGTGCAGGGTGGTGGACGGGGCCGGGGCCATCGGCTTCCTCATGCACCGGGCGCCCGAGGCGATGACCTGGACGACGGCGAAGGGCGAGAGCAAGCTCGTCGAGCTCTCCTACGCCCTGAGGCCGCCCAAGGCCGCCTGGCAGGCGGTCCAGCAGCCCTCGCCGGCCGAACGGTACGCGCTGGCCGTGGCGTTGGTGACCCACTTCGAGTGGCTGCACGCACTGGGCCTGGTGATCGGCGACCTCTCCCAGGCCAACATCCTGTGGACCGTACGCCCTGCCCCCGCCGCCTACCTCCTGGACTGCGACGGCATCCGGCTCTCCGGGCGGCGCCCGGTGCTGGAACAGGCGGACACTCCCGACTGGCACGACCCGCTCGCCCCGCCGGGAACGGTCTCGGTCGACAGCGACCGCTACAAGGCGGCGCTGGTGATCGGCCGGGTGCTGGCCCAGGACGCCTATGTCTCGCCCGGGAAGCCGCTGGTCCCGGTGCCGGGTGTGCTGGACGACCGGCGGCAGGCGGCCGTCGGCCGGCTCTGGCAGCAGGCGAACGGACCCTGCGGTGCGCGTCCCGACATGGGGCAGTGGCGCACCGCGCTGGCCGGCCGCGAGGTGATCAGGCTGATCGCCGCCCGTCCGGCCCCGCGTCCGGCGATCGACCGCTCGAAGTTCGACGGCGAGCGCCGACGGGGCACGATCAACTTCCGGGACTGACGGGACGACGGGACCGGCAGGGCAGACGGGACCGAACGGAGCCGGGGGCGCGGACCGGTACACCCGCGACTGCGCACCCGCACCGCCTACGCGCCCTCGCGCCGCCGTACGAGCTCGGTGATCCAGACGGGCGCGAACGGTGACGTGCAGCCCGGGGACGTCGGGTAGTCCTTGAGGACCTCCAGCCGCTCGCCGATGCCGATCGCACGGGCGCGGTGCTCGGGGTGCTCGATCCCGATCTGGGCCAGGCAGTGGTTCATGGCCCACTGGAGGCGGTCCGGGGCGTCCTTCATCTCGGCCTCGATGACGGCGAGGAGTGCGTCGAGATCGAGGCCCTCGGGCTTCTTCGCCACGCGCTCGGTGGTCAGTGCCCAGCCCGCACCGGCGACCACCGGGTCCGGATCGGCGGACCAGGCGAGGCGCAGCTCCTCGGCGTGCGGGCTCTTCTTCACCACGTAGTTCACGAGCCAGTCGTGGACCTTGGGTGCCCGGGCCTCGCGCAGCATGGAGTCCAGCTCGTCACGGGTGAACACCTTCGGGCGGCAGATCAGGAGCGCCAGCAGCCGTGCGGCGGTGTCGCCCGTCGCCCAGAGTCCGACCGCGAGCTCCTGCTGCGTCTTCAGCCGCTTCGCGATCGCCCGCAGCTTGCCGAGGTTCACTCCGTGGTCGTCGCCGTGCCGCTCGTTGACCGCGCGCGCCTTCGGGTCGTCGAGCGCGGCGAGCTCGGCCCTTACCTCGTCCACTGTCGTCCCGGTCACCGGAGCCTCCCGTTCCTCCTCGCGTACGGGCTTCAGCGTACGGCCGTGCCCGGTGTGCCCGCCGTCAGGCGTAACGGGGCAGGTCGGTCGTCGCGATGGTCCACTCGGCGATGGTGACGTCCTCGCCGTAGACGAAGTCCTTGCGCGTGGCATAGCGAGGGCCCTGCGGCGTCGGGTGGATGTCGGACAGGACGGCCCCCGTACCCGAGCGCGGGTCGAAGACGGCGTAGACGGGGATGCCGAGCAGTGGATAGTCGCGCATCTTGCTCACCCAGTCGTTGTCCGGGTTCGACTGCGAGACGACCTCGACGGCGGCGATGAGTGTGCGGGGATCGAAGGATCCCTGCCCCTCCATGTCTGCCTCGGCGATCACCATGACGTCCGGGTGACGCAGGATGCCCGCCGGTTCCTCCTCGACGTCCGGAGTTCCCGTGTGCGCGACGATGTCGTCCGGCATGAGCTTCTCCAGGCGACGACTCACACGCGCCGTGGTCAGCTCGTGGGGACGCCCCGGGGCCATCATGTCGTGCACGATCCCTTCCTTGGTGATCTCAAGCTTTCCGGGAACGCTGTCCTGCATCTGCTCGACGATCTCGCGCATGGCCCGGTATCGGGCCGAGTCCCGCGGTGCATCGTCCGACGCGATGGCCATGGCGTGCGCTCCTCGTCTGTGCCCGGAGGCAAGGGGGGTCGTCACGTTCATGCTAGGCGGCCTGTCCGAGATCGGTCCGGCAGTCGCGGCAGTGTCCGGGGTGGGGGGCGCGGAAGGCTCGGTCGCAGGTGTCGCAGTTCTGGAGCGGGATGGTGAGGGGTTTACGGCGGGGTGGCGGGGTGAGGTCGGTGGTGCCGGGGAGTGGGGGTGGCAGGAGGGTGGTGATGCGGTGGCGGACGAACTTCGCGGGGTGTTTGACGGGGGTGGGGAGTTGGTCGGTGAGGGTGTGACGGATGGTGTCGGGGTGGATGTCGCGCTCCAGCCAGGCGGCGATGCCGGGGACCAGGGCCGGGATGTCCTCCTCCGCGAGGGTGAGTTGGGGTGCGTGGCGGCGGAGGTCGGTGAGGACGGCTTCGGCGGTTCGGAGGAGTTCCGGGGTGGGTGTGTGGGGCTGGGGGAGCGGCGGGGGCTGCTTCCTGGGGGCCGTGGGGGTCGGTACGTACGGGAGAGCGGCCGACGGCGGGGGCTTCGGGGCAGCGGGCGGGGGCGATGCCTCGACGTGGGGCGGGGGCGGGGCGGCTGCCTCGCGCCGCGGCGTGGGAGGTGGCGGCGCGGCGGGCACGGTCGGGGGTTTGGTGCGGCGTGGCCGGGGCCGTGGCGGTGCGGGGGCGGCCGGGGGTGCGGTGGTGCCTGGCTGGTTGTAGGAGATGGTGCGGGTGATGACGCGGCCGCTGGGGAGGCGTACGCGGCTGCGGTGGAGGTAGCCCTTGGCTTCGAGCTCGTGCAGGGCGGCGGTGATGCGGGCTTCGCTTTCGGGGAAGCGCTCCGTGAGGACCTTGATGCCGACTTTCGCCCCGGTGGGCAGGGACTGGATGTGGACGGCGAGCCCGATCGCGATGAGGGAGAGGCCGTCGTGCTGGGCGAGGTGGTTGCCGATGATCACGAAGCCGGAGTTGTGGCGGGTGTTGACGTGGAGGACGCCGGATGTCGGCGTGACGTCATGGCTGCCGGGGGAGCCGGGCTGGGCGCACGGGGGCGCGATAATCTGCGGGGTATCCATTGGGAAGGTCTCTGCTTCCTCGTGGTCAGGCCCCCGGTTGAGATTCTCAGTCTCGGCGGGGGCCGTCTCAGTTCTTGGGTTGTCGCGGCGAGCATATGCCAGCCAACCCGCCTCGAATCCAGCCCAGTTGCCATTGTTCACTCGCGAGAGTGACGCAGGTCAGGACGGGGGTGGGGTCGGGTTTGGTGGGGTTATTTCCCTGAGTTCTTTAAAAGCCTTTAGGCGTCGCGGGCGGCCGCGTCGTGGGCAACCGGGTCGTGGCCGCGTAAGTCGTGGGCATCCGCGACCCGGTGGCAGTTGTCCGGGAAGTGTCCGGCGCTGTCCCGGTTGTCCGGAGTGACGCGCGGGCAACGGATGCCGTTGAGGAAAGAACGGCACGCACGTCGGAAGTGGGGCACGCATGACCGTGGTTGGCGACGGTACGGAGCAGGGTGACGGCGGGGCGGACGAGCCAGGCTGGGAGGTCGACCCCGATGACGAGTCGGGCGCCGCGGTGGTGGCCGCGGTGGGACGCCAGATCAGGGCGTGGCGGGAGGCGGCGGGGATGCGGGCCTGTGAGTTCGGGGCCGCGATCGGGTACGGGGAGGACCTGGTCTACAAGGTGGAGGGCGGGCGGCGCATCCCGCGGCCGGAGTTCCTGGACCGGTCGGACGAGGTGCTGGGCGCGGGCGGCAAGATCGCCGCGATGAAGCGGGATGTGGCGGAGGTCCGGTACCCGAAGAAGGTGCGGGATCTGGCGAAGCTGGAAGCCAGAGCCGTTCAGGTGGAGGCGTATCACCACCACAACATCAACGGACTCCTGCAGACCGAGGACCATATGCGGGCCTTGTTCTCCTCATGGCTTCCGGCGTACACCGTGGACGAGATGGAGCGCGTGATGGCTGCGCGCATGGCCCGACGGTCCCTCTTCGACCGCGACCCGCTCCCGTCGCTCAGCTTCGTACAGGAGGAGGTCACGCTGCGACGTCCCGTCGGTGGTGCGGCGGCGCGGCGCGGCCAGCTCGAACGCCTGCTGGAAGTAGGGAGGTTGCGCAACGTGTCGATCCAGGTGATGCCGACCCACCGTGAGGAACATCCGGGCACGGGCGGCCTGATCGAGGTGCTGAAGTTCCCCGACGGCAGTGCGGTGGGCCGCTCCGAGGGCGCGTTCGGTGGCCGTCCGGTCTCGGACCCCAAGCAGCTCAGGATCCTTGAGTTGCGCTATGGGATGATCCGGGCCCAGGCCCTCTCGCCCAGGGAGTCACTGGCCTTCATCGAGCAACTGCTGGGAGAGTCATGATCGACAAGCCCTCTGCCGTGCATGCGGCCGAGCCGTCGTGGTTCAGGAGCAGCTACAGCAGCAGCGGTGACGGCAACGACTGCGTCGAGGTCGCCGCCGCCCCGCACACCGTCCACGTCCGCGATTCCAAGCGCGCCCAAGGCCCCCGCCTCGCCTGCGACCCGGCCGCCTGGGCGGCCTTCGTCGCGTACGCGGCGCAGGGCTGAGGACCGCATGGGGCATCCTCGTCTGCCGAGCACCGAGTCCGCCGTCGCCGCGGTCCGTGAGGTCGCGCGCGCGTACAACCTGGAGATGACCGTCACCGACGACATCGGTGCCGACCAGACCTCCCGCCGCGCCTCCGCCGGGGCGTTCGCCGTACTCGACACGGACGGCTCGCTGCCGCACGAGGCGTTCATCGAGCTGGGTGGTGCGCCCGCCGTCACCGTCCAGGTCTTTCCCGAGGACGACGCGAAGATCACCGTCGACGGAGTGGAGTTCGAGGACGTCCCCCGCGACTCCGTACCCGCGTTCCTCCGCTCCGTGTACGGCGGCATCGCGTACGTGAAGGGAAGGCTGTTCCCGCCCGGCCAGTGGCTCGTCGTTCCGCTGCCCGGTGACGAGACGTACAAGGAGCTCGTCCCGCGCACGATGCTCAGCCCCTGGCTGGCCCGCAACTTCCGCAGCTGAGCCCGGCACTCACGGGAGCCGGGGGGCCGGCCGGCAAACGATCACGCCAGGCCCTCTTGCCTGTCCCGGCCCCACCCCATAAGTTACCGACAGGTAGCTCGCGTGGGTTGGGCCGCTTCCTCGTTCCGGCCGCAGCGCGCAGCCACTCCCGCCGTCCGCTCGGCCCGAAGGAGCCACCGTGCCCTCGCTCGACCGTCACGACAACGTTTTCGTCCTCGACCTCGGGGACGGGGAGAACCGCTTCCATCCCGACTGGCTCGCGGCCGTCGACGCCGCGCTCGACGAGGTGGAGAAGGCGGAGGGCCCCCGCGCCCTGGTCACCGCCGCGACCGGCAAGTTCTACTCGAACGGGCTGGACCTGGACTGGCTGTTCGCCCATGCCGACCAGCACCAGGACTACGTCGTCTCGGTCCACGGACTCCTCGCCCGGATGCTGTCGCTGCCGGTCATCACGGTGGCCGCGCTCCAGGGACACACCTTCGCCGCCGGTGCGATGTTCTCGCTCGCCCACGACTTCCGCGTCATGCGTGCCGACCGCGGCTACTGGTGCCTGCCCGAAGCGGACATCAACATTCCCTTCACGCCCGGCATGGCCGCGCTCATCCAGTCCCGGCTGGCCCCGCAGACCGCGCACGAGGCGATGCTCACCGCCCACCGCTACGGCGGGTCCGAGGCGGCGGCGGCCGGCATCGTCGACCGGGCGGTCGGCGAGGACGCCGTGCGTTCCACCGCGATCGAGCTCGCGCAGGCGCAGGTGAACAAGGCCGGTGACACCGTCGGCACCATCAAGGCCCGCATGTACGCACCGGCCCTGGCCACCCTGCGCGACACCACCGACCCGCTCGGCTGAGCCGCCGCCGGGCCGCGGGCGGCGAATGCGTGGCCCGTCAACTGCCCTCTACACATGCATGGTTGTCGCGCCTCTACAATCCTGCGGTGATCGCGCCGACCGGCGCGACCCGAAAGGACCGGCGAGTTGACCACGTACATACCGGGGCACGGACCCCGGCCGATCCACCCGCACGCCCACGTTCCCGCGGAGTTCCGAAGACGAGCTGCGCGGGACACCGGCCGTCGGGCGGTCCCGTGCCGTTGAGCGACGACAGACGGCAGGCCGCGACGGTGGCCGACCTCCCCGTACCGCTGGCGAAACTGCTCTGGCGGCAGCACACCGTCTACCGGGAGCGCGACGGCACCGCGGTGATCCGCGGCGAGGACGCCGGACGCTGGATCAGCCTCGCGTCCCACGGGCGCGGCCGGGTCAGGGTGCGGGCGGGGCGCATCCTGGACGGCGGCACGACCGCCCCGGCGCGCGCCGAGACCACCGTCCCGCTGGACGGCGACATCGCCCGTCTCGCGGCCTGCTGCCGCGGCCTGCTGGCCGAGACGGCCGGCGCGAGGGCGGCGGAGGCGCCGGCGCCCGGGCCGACGCGCGCCGCCCGGCCGCGGCAGGGTTCCCGCAAGACCGGGCGCAGGCGGGGGACGACCGTCCTGGTGTGTGCCGCGGCCATCGTCGTGGGGCTGATCGCCGCCTCGATGTTCGGCTGAGCCGGACGACGGGCGGCGCGCACGCGCACAACACCCGGTCCGGACGCGGGCCTCGCGGCCCCGTGGCGTACCTTGCCTGTGCATGACGGACATCGACAAGCTCACCGGCCTGTTCGAGGCGCTGGGGGCCGAGGACGCCTCGGGCTGGGCCGAGTCGGAGGCCGAGGAGAACATTCCTCAGCTGGCCCGGTACCGCTTCCTGCGCCTGGTCTGGCAGGACATCGACGCATGGAGCTCGGCGGCTCCCGACTGGATCGCGGCCTACCGGAAGGAAGGCCCGGCGAGCGGGGCCGTCGAGCGGGCGGTGCGGCTCGGACTGACGCCCGGTGAGCTGGGGGAGATAGCCCGGGAGGTCGCGAAGGAGACCGCGTTCGGCCTGCTGTACGGGCTGGCGGACCCGGCCGACGGCGACCTTCCGCCCGAGACCGAGGCGCAGTTGCCCGGCTGGTGTCTGGCCGAACTGTCCCCGGAGGGAGAGCCGACCGGGCGGATCCTGGACGCGCTCCACGAGGACCTGGACGAAGTTGAACCGCAGGGCCCGGCCGGAGGTGTGGCGTGACCGCGTTCGATGTGAGTGAGCGCCGGATCTGGGACGGGCGCGCCGAGAGCTACGCCCGTTCCTTCGGCAGGCTCTGCGCCCACACGGTGCCCGCCCTGCTGGACGCGGCGTCCACCGCCGCCGGGACCCGTCTGCTCGATGTGGGGTGCGGCAGCGGAAGCGTGACGGTGGCCGGCGTCGGACGGGGCGCCGCCGTACGGGCCGTGGACGCCGAACCGGGCATGGTCGCGGCAACCCGGCGGGCGGCGCCCGGAGTCGACGTCCGCATCGGTTCGCTGCCCCAGCTTCCCTACCCGGACGGTGAGTTCGACGCCGTCGTGGCGAACTTCGTGCTCAACCACGTCGGCCGGCCGCTGGACGCCCTCGTCGAACTGCGCCGGATCACCCGCCCCGGCGGCCGGATCGCGGTCACGGTCTGGCAGGTGCCCAACGCGCCCGGCCAGGCGTTGATCGGCCGCGCCGCCGCGGCCGCCGGACTGACCCGGCCCGGCTGGCTGGCCACGGTCGACCGGGAGCACGACTTCCCGCGCACCCCGGCCGGGCTGGGCGCCCTGCACGTCGGCCGGACTCGGGGACGTACACGGCGCGTCGCTGTCCTGGGACCACCGGGTCGATGCCGAGGCCTGGTGGGCCGGACCTGCCTCCGGGGTCGCCGCGATCGGACAGCTGGTCAACAGCCGGGGGCCGCAGGGGGCGGCCGCCGCGAAGCGGGAGTACGACGTGCTGTGCAAGGAATTCGAGGGCGAGGACGGGCTGTTGGCGCTGCCGCACGTGGCGGTGCTCGCTCACGGCACGGTGTAGCCGCACAGCGAAGAGCCCGGACGGTCCGACCGTCCGGGCTCTTGTCGTGTGCGGCGTACCCGGTCAGTTGCCGGTGACCGTGACCTTCTCGTCGTTGTTGAGCTGCTCGACCAGCTGCTTGACCTTGGCCTTGTCCCAGACCAGGTTGCCACCGGTGGAGCCGGAGATCGGGATGTTCAGCGACGCCCCGTCACCGCCCGTGACGCCCTTCATGGCGAAGAACATCTGGCTCAGGGACCAGAGCGACATGTCCTTGTCCACGATGAGGGTGTCGAGACCGGCGCCCATCGTCGGGTAGAGCTTGAACGGGTTGAGGATCGTCGACGCCGTCGCCGTCTGGCTCGCCAGCGCCGCGAGGAACTTCTGCTGGTTCTTCGTACGGTCCAGGTCCGAGGTGAAGGCGTGCCGGGTCCGGACGAAGGCGAGGGCCTGCTGGCCGTCGAGCGTCTGCTTGCCGGCCTGGAAGTCGGCGCCGGAGTACTTGTCCTTGAACGCCTTGGGGATGTCCAGTTCCACGCCGCCGATCGCGTCCACGATCTTGGCGAAGCCGCCGAAGCCGATCTCGACGTAGTGGTCGATGTGCAGCCCGGTGTTGAACTCGACGGTACGGACGAGGAGCTCGGGGCCGTCCTCGGCGTACGCGGCGTTCAGCTTCGTCGTGCGGCCCGTGCCCGGGAACTTCTTGCCGGACTCGGAGCCGACGAAGGAGGGGATCTCGACGTTCGAGTCACGGGGCAGCGAGACCAGCGTCGGGCCGTTGGAGCCGTCGTGCAGGATCATCATCGAGTCGGTCCGCTTGCCCTCGGCGGAACCGGTGTGGAGCCTCTTCTTGTCCTCGGACGTCATGCCCTCGCGGCTGTCCGACCCGACGATCAGGTAGTTCGTGCCGTCGCCCGCCTTCGGCCGCTCGATGACCTTGGAGAGGTCGACGTCGCGCTTCAGCTTGGAGTCGGCCCAGAAGTACGTGCCGACGGAGACGGCCAGCACCACGACCACGAGAGCCAGCGCGCCGATCTTGATCCGGCGGCGCCAGTCGGGCGCGGCCCCCGGGCGGCCCTGCACGTATCCGCCGTCGCCGGGCCCGCCGCCGTGACCGCCACCGCCGCGGCCGCCCTGGCCGCCGCCGTAGACCTGTCCCGTGTTGTAGCCGCTGTCGTACTCAGGGGCGTCGCCGTAGCCGCTGGACTGCTGCGGCACCGGCCGCTGCCTCGGCGGCGCGGGGCGCTGCTGGGGCGGGGCGGGGCGGCGCTGGACGTGCGGCATCGAGCGGGCGCTCTCGGGCCGGTCGCTCGCGCTTCCCTGCCCGTAACGGTTTCCGCTTCGCTGGTCGTCGGTCCAACCCTCGGGCCAATCGTTCATACGATCCAGTGTGCCGGTCCGGGCCACCGCTCTTACAGGGTGTAAGGGAAATCGGACCAGGGCTGTTGCGAAGCTGATGCATTGCGACGCGCTCCCGACCCCGGCATATGACCCCATGATGCCCGCATAAGGTGGAGGGCATGACAGATCAGGCCCCACGCCCGGAGGGCGACATTCCGGGCAAGCCCACCGCGGCCTCCCGGACCACCCTCAGCCACATCATGACTGGCAGCGACACCAATCTGCTGGGTACGGTGCACGGCGGCGTGATCATGAAACTGGTCGACGACGCGGCGGGCGCGGTGGCCGGCCGGCACTCCGGCGGGCCCGCGGTGACCGCCTCGATGGACGAGATGGTCTTCCTGGAGCCGGTCCGCGTCGGTGACCTTGTTCACGTCCGCGCCCAGGTGAACTGGACCGGCCGCTCCTCCATGGAGGTCGGCGTCCGCGTCATGGCCGAGCGCTGGAACGAGTCGACCCCCGCCTCGCAGGTCGGCAGCGCGTACCTGGTGTTCGCGGCGGTCGACGCGGACGGCAGGCCGCGCCGGGTGCCGCCCGTGATCCCGGAGACGGAGCGCGACAACCGGCGCTACCAGGAGGCGCAGATCCGCCGTACCCACCGCCTCGCCCGGCGCCGCGCGATCAAGGAACTGCGCGAGAAGCGCGCGGCCGACGGCATCGAGGACTGAGCCGCCCGGACCGCGGCCCACGACGGCATCGAGGACTGAGCCCCGGTCCGCACGGCCCTCGACGGCGTCGAGGACTGAACGGAACCGGGCCCGGGCCCGGGCCTATGGGCAGACCACCTCGTCGCCCTTCACCGCGCCGAACCTGCCCGGATCGGGCTCCTCGGCCCGGACCCGCTCGACCTTCCGGTAGTCCGCGCCCGCCGTCACCTTCATCGTGCCGCCCTGCCCCTTCACGGCCTTCAGTTCGGCCCCCGGCAACGCCGCCGCCAGTGACTTCGCGGACCGGTCCCAGCGCGGGTCGTACGTGACCAGGGTGTGTTCCAGGTCGCGCTGCGGTGCGGTGAGCGGGGCGCGGGTGGTGTCGAAGCCCGTGGCGTGCAGCGCGGTGTCGACCGTGGAGCCGAGACCGTCCTTCGAGGTCCCGTTGTAGACCTGGACCCGGATCTGCTTGGGCGGGACGTCGACCTTCTTCGCCGGGGCCTGCTTGGGCCGCGCGGCGGTCAGCGGCTTGTCGTCCCGCAGCGCCTGGAACAGCTGCTTCGACTTCTTCGCGTCCCATCTGACCGTCGAGCCGATGCCCTTGACCTGGTACGCGACGTCCCCCATCGGCACCGAGGTGAATTCGGACGAGGCGGCGGTGAAGCCCCGCATCGCCTGGCCGAGCTCCAGCATCTGCTCCGTACCGAAGCCCTTGTCGGCCCGGACCGACTTCAGCATCGTCGAGGCGACCTCACGGAACTTCACCGGGTTCAGCAGCACCCCGCTGCTCGTCGCCTGCTTGATCAACGAGGCCATAAACTTCTGCTGGCGCTGCATCCGGCCCAGGTCGGCGGCGCCGTCGATGTGCCGGGAGCGTACGTACTGGAGCGCCTGGCCGCCGTCCAGCTCATGGGTGCCGGCCGCGAGATCGAGACCGGTGTAGGAGTCCTTCATCGGCCGGGCGGTGCAGATCTTCACGCCGCCGAGCGTGTCGACCGTCGTCATGAAGCTGGTGAAGTCGACCTCCAGATAGTGGTCGACCTTCACGCCGGTCATGTGTTCGACGGTCCGCACGGTCAGATTCGGCCCGCCCTCGGCATAGGCGGCGTTCAGCTTCACCGGGTGGGCCGCGTGTTCCTTGCCCGTCGTCGCGTCCCGGTGCTCGGGGATCTCGGCGTAGCTGTCGCGCGGCAGGCTGACGACGCTGGCGCGCTCCTTGTCCGCGGACAGGTGCACGAGCATGATCGTGTCGGTGCAGTGGCAGGGCGCACCGCCCAGCCGGTACTTCTTCTTCTCGTCCTTGGTGATCTTGTCGCGGCCGTCGGTGCCGACCAGCAGCAGATTCATGCCGTGGCCGCCCGCGGGCCGGTTCTTCATGTCCTTGAACGGGTCGATCCGGTCGATCCCGGACTCCAGATTGGTCACCACGGCGTGGCCGATGCCGCCCGCGCCGAGTACGAGGACGGAGAGCGTGGTCGCCACCCGCATGCCCCAGCGCGGCCTCTCGTCCCGCTTCCTCCTGGCCCGTCTGGGCTGCGGGGGAGCGGCGCGGGGCCTCGGCGGACGGGGGGAGCGGTGCGGCGTGGGCACGGGGGGACACCTCCGCGGTGCAAGGGGGACCGTTCGCACGGTAGGCCCATACGATCTCCATCCCGGGCAGCGGGCCGGCGGCGCGCGCCGCTGTCCCCCATTCGCGGTAACGTGGCGGCCGAATACGCCCGCCTGGTGGGGTGCGAGACCCCCGGCGCCCCCGAGGACCCCCCGAGGACCACATGTCTGCCGCGCAGCACCCCGCCGTCTCCGTGATCATGCCGGTACTCAACGAGGAGCGGCATCTCCGGAACTCCGTCCGGCACATCCTGGAGCAGGAGTACGACGGCGAGATGGAGGTGGTGATCGCGCTGGGCCCGTCCACGGACCGTACGGACGAGATCGCCGCCGAGCTGGTCGCGGAGGACCCCCGGGTCCAGACCGTGCCGAATCCCACCGGCCGCACCCCGGCCGCGCTCAACGCCGCGATCAAGGCCTCCCGCCACCCGGTGGTCGTGCGCGTCGACGGCCACGGGATGCTGTCGCCGAACTACATCGCGACCGCCGTACGGCTCCTGGAGGAGACGGGCGCGCAGAACGTCGGCGGCATCATGCACGCCGAGGGCGAGAACGCCTGGGAGGACGCCGTCGCCGCGGCCATGACGTCGAAGATCGGCGTCGGCAACGCGGCCTTCCACACGGGCGGCGAGGCGGGACCGGCCGAGACCGTGTTCCTGGGCGTCTTCCGCCGGGAGGCCTTGGAGCGGGCGGACGGGTACAACATCGAGTTCATCCGGGCCCAGGACTGGGAGCTGAACTTCCGTATCCGCGAGGCCGGCGGCCTGATCTGGTTCTCGCCCGAGCTGCGGGTGCAGTACCGCCCGCGCCCCTCCGTCCGGGCGCTCGCCAAGCAGTACAAGGACTACGGCCGCTGGCGCCACGTCGTCGCCCGCTACCACCCCGGCTCGATCAACCTCCGCTACCTCGCCCCGCCGACCGCCGTCGTCGCGATCGCGGCGGGCCTCGTGGTGGGCGCGGCGGTGACCCCGTGGGCGCTGGTCGTCCCGGCCGGATACGTCGCGGCGATCGTCGCGGGCTCGGTCCCGGCCGGCAAGGGCCTGTCGCTGAAGGCGCGGGCGCAGATCCCGGTGGCCCTGGCGACCATGCACATGTCGTGGGGCTACGGCTTCCTGACGAGCCCGCGCTCGCTGGCCAAGCGCGTGATCGCCAGCCGGCGGCCGGCACTCACCGGGCCGGGCACGCCGGTGGCCTGAGCGGCCGGCACGGACGGACGAGAGGGGGCGCCCGGTCAAGAACCGGGCGCCCCCTCTCGTCGGTGCGGCGCGTCCGCTACATCTGGCGGTACGGCCAGTACACGTCCATGCAGTCGTCCGTCTTGGCGCCGTTGACCGACTCGGTGCCCTCCAGCGGGTCGCTGTCGTCCTCCACGACCTTCGGGAACGTGGAACCGGTCCGCCAGTCCGAGCCGACCGTGAGCGTCAGCCCGGCCCCGTCCGGCGTCTCCGTCACCGCGCTGGCCGGCATCCCCAGTGCCTTGGCGACCGACAGCGCGTCCGCCTTGCCCTGAGCGCCGGCGCTGTGCGGGTACGTCACCTCGGTCGTCAGCGCCGACCCGAGCTCGGTCGAGGTGTCCGCCTCGGTGAAGCCCTTGGCCTTCAGCAGGTCACGGACGGCACCGGCACGGCCGTCGGTGGACGCCTGGCCGTCGCCCGAGGTGCCGTTGACGACGGTCACGCCGAGCGAGGCGGGTGCTCCGGCCTTCGGTCCGGCCGCGGCCTTCTTCGCCGCCTTGGCGCGGTCCTTGGGGTCGAGCGACTGGTCGTCGCGCATCAGCGCCCAGAGCTTGTCGGCGGCGCCGGGCTTCGGCAGGACGTGGGCCTCGGGGTTCTGGGGGTCGGGGATCCGCGGCATCGTCAGCATGTTCATCTTCTCCAGCGGCACGTCCTTGAGCTGCATGCCGAGGTCGAACAGCTTCTTCACCGTGCCGATCTCCTCCGAGACCTGGAGCGACTTGGTCGCGGTCTCGGCGAGGTTCATCAGGCGCCCGGTGTCCGTGAACGCGTTCTGGCTCTTCAGCTCGCGCAGCACGGAGTTCAGATACATGTGCTGGGCCTTGGAGCGGCCGATGTCGCTCTCGAAGGCGTGCCGGGTGCGCAGCCACTTCAGGGCGGTCTCGCCCTGGATCTTGTGCCTGCCCTGCGTCAGCCGCAGATAGGAGCCGCCGGGCACGTTCGGCTTGGGCACGTCGTTGACGTCCTGTTTCACACACACCCAGGCCCCGCCCACGGCGTCGGCCATGTCCACCACGCCGGCGAAGTCGACCATCATCCAGTGGTCGATGTAGACCTTGGTGAGCTGCTCCCAGGTGTCCAGCGTGCAGCCGGGTCCGCCGCGGAGCGACTCGTTGATGATGCCGTTGCTGGCGGGGTACTTCTGGTGGGTGTCGGGGTTCTCGCAGGCCGGGATGTTCACGCGGGTGTCGCGCGGGATGCTGATGACCGCGGCGTTCTTCCGGTCGGCCGACACGTGGAGCAGCATCTGCACATCGGCGAGCGGGGTTCCGCCGACGCTCTTCTTCGAACCGCCGAGCTTGAGGTTCTCCGCGCTGTTGCGGCTGTCGGAGCCGATCAGCAGGATGTTCAGCGGGGTCTGGCCCGCGGCGTTCGGCGCCTTCTTCTTCGCCGCGCCGTTGCCCGCGCTGCGCTCCCCCTTGCGGAGGTTGCTGTTCAGGTGCTCGTACCAGAGGTAACCGGCCGCGCCGGTGCCGAGTATGAGGAACGCGAGAGAGAAGGCTGTCCAGCGCAGGACGCGGTGCTTCTTCTTGGCGGCACGCCGGGGCCGGCCCCGGCGCCCGCCGTGGCCCGCTGCCCGTCGGCCGCCGCCGCCGTGCCCGCTCTCGCCGGTCCCGGGTCTCGCGGCGTCCTCGCCGCCGTCCCCGGACCCGTCCTTGTCCCCGCCCTCGTAGAGGCCGTCGTCCCAGCCGAGTTGGCCGGCATGACGGACGCGTGGTCGCGTCCCCTCCCCGGGCGTACTGCTCCGTCCCACCAGGACCCCCCTGCTGTTCAGACTCGCGGTATCGCGCAGTGACCCGGTGTCACTTGGCGCACACTTCCTTGTCGGCACTGGCCTTCGGAATGTCGATCTTCGTCGGCCCGGTGATGGGGGTGCCCGCGCCCTTGAAGTCCGCCCCCAGCGTCAGCACCATCGCCTGCAGTCCCACGGCGTCCTTGGTGCCCGGCTTCATCGCCGTGGCAGGAAGCCCCATCATCTCGGCAAGCGCCCGGGCCTGATCTGCCTGGTTCGGGGCGTACTCGAGTGTCGTCTTGGCGGCCTTCGCCGGGGCGTTGGCCTTGTTCGTGGACTTCAGGACGCCCTTGTCGTTCTGGAGCCAGCTGACGGTCTGCTGGGCACCGCCGGGGACCTCGCCGCCGTTGTAGACGTCGACACGCACATCGGCCGCCGCCGCCTTCGTGCCCTTGAGCAGCGCGTCCTGCTTGCTCTTGGCGGCCTTCTTCTGCGCGGCCACCTCGGTCAGCGAGGTGTCCTCCTGCATCATCGACAGCAGCTGGGGCGCCTTCACCGGGTCCACGACCACCGTGATCGGCTTGGGCTCCGCCGGGTTGTCGATCACCGGCAGCGTGACGAACGTGATGTTCTTCGTCTCGATCTTGGTGAGTTCCTTGGCGAGCGTCGTCAGCTTCGGCACCGAGTCGATGGCGGAGTCGACCGTCAGGGCCTTGGTCGCCGCGTCCGCCAGCTTGTACAGCTTCTTCGGGCTCGTCAGCGTGTCGTTCGACTTCATCTCCCGGACCATCGAGCCGATGAACTGCTGCTGGCCCTTGATCCGGTCGAGGTCGCTCCCGTTGGCGTAGGCGTGCCGGGTCCGTACGAAGGCCAGCGCCTCCTCGCCCTGGACGTTGTGCGGGCCCGCCGACAGGTTGAGGTGCGACTTGTCGTCGTTGACCGCGTGGGCCAGGCAGATGTCGACGCCGCCGACCGCCGTGGACAGGGTCTTGACCGCGTTGAAGTCGACCATCATGAAGTGGTCGACGCTGAGGCCGGTGAGCTCCTTGACGGTGTCCATCGTGCAGCCGGGGTCGCGCCCGTCCTGGCCGAGGCTGGTGTTGAACCGGACGTTCTGGGTGCCGGGGATGGTCTTCTCGGAGCCGTCCGCCTGCTTGGTCTTGCAGTCCGGAATGTTGGTGATGAGGTCGCGGGGGATGCTCATCGCCGTGGCGTTGGTGCGGTCCTCGGACACGTGGAACAGGATGTTCGTGTCGGCGTGCCCGGTGCTGCCCTTGTCGCCGTAGCCCTCGTTGCCCTTACCGGTCCGTTTGTCGGTACCGATGATCAATATGTTGAGGGGCGCGTTGGCGGTGACGACGTCCTTGTTGCCGCGGTCGCCGATGTCCACGGAGCTCAGGTTGCCGTTGAAGTGCTGGTACAGCCAGTACCCGCCGGCCGAGACCGCGACGAGCAGGAAGGCCATCACGCCGCCCGTCCAGAGCAGGACCTTCTTGCGGCGCGCCTTGGGGGCCTTGCGCTTGCGCCGGCCCGCGCCGGTGTCTGCGGCGGCGGCGGCCTCCTGGCCGCGCGCACCCTGGGCCGCACGGCGGCCGCCCTGCCGCGGCACCTCACGGCTGCGGCGCCCGCCTTCGCCCGGCGTACCGCGACGCGCGCCGTCTCCCTCACGGCCGGCACCTCTTCGACCGGAACCCCGTGGAGCCGAAACGCCTGACGTACTGCCTGAATCCCCTCCGGAATTGTTCAGTCGCAGTTCGTAGTCGCCGGTGTCCGGGTTGAGAACCCATTGGTCTGCGGGATCGATTTCTTCCGCCCGCCCACGGCCTTGTGCATCCACGGTCGCTTGAGTCCTCCGTCGGTGCCACGCGAGGCGCCTCCCCCGATAAGGCGCTCAGTCTTTCGCTCCGGAAGTGCGCGGCCGGGTGGCCGGAAGCACCGGATCGCGTCACACTATCCGTCCCGTTCGCCGGTGAGCGACGGGCGTGACATATTCCACGGCCCTTACAACCGGGCATTCCTCCCATTGCACGCCGAACGTTGATGTCCACTTGGTCATTGCTTTACTGCTTACACAGGTCCGTTGCCGCATTGTTCCCCGAGTAGGTGGGTGTGGGGGTCGGTCCGGAGGCGTCGGCGGTG
Source organism: Streptomyces sp. NPDC091416 (assembly GCF_044756845.1). NCBI lineage: Bacteria > Bacillati > Actinomycetota > Actinomycetes > Kitasatosporales > Streptomycetaceae > Streptomyces > Streptomyces sp. NPDC091416. The sequence goes on along the minus strand of NZ_JBIVTU010000012.1, from coordinate 28,025 downwards.
TCAGTGTTTTTTCCGCCGTCATCCTTGAGCTGATCTGCGGGCACAACGGCGACCGGTTTGTCGTCGCGCAGTTGCCGGAAGAGCTTGTCCGCATCGGGCTGTACCAGTTCATCCCGGTTTGCGTTGGCGGAGTACGGCCGCCGCGGGACGGTCAGGAACTGCACCTTGTCGGTCGGTACGTTGCGCATGCCGCGCACCAGGTCGTAGAGGTCCTTGAGGCTGTCCAGCCCCGGGTCGGTGGTCAGCGCCTTGGTCGCCGCGTCCAGCACCGGATACAGCCGGGTGGGATTGAGCAGGACCCCGTTGCTCTGCACCTTGTTCACCAGGGCGCCCAGGAACTGCTGCTGGCGGTCCATGCGTTCGGTGTCGCTGCCGTTGCCGATGGACTTGCGGGCCCGTACGTACCCCAGCGCCTGCTCACCGTTGAGCTTGTGGCGGCCCGCCGCGAGCTTGAGGTGTGCGGCGCTGTCGTCGATCGGCTCCTTGAGGCAGATCTCGACCCCGTCCACCGCGTCGACCATGTTCTTGAAGCCGCTGAAGTCCACGACCATGTGGTGGTCGATGCGGATGCCGGTCATCTTCTCGACCGTGCGGATGGTGCAGGCGGTTCCGCCGGACTCGAAGGCCCAGTTGAACTGGGCGAATTGCGGTTTGCTGACAGTTTTGTCCGGCTTGTGGCACTCCGGGATGTTCACCATCAAGTCGCGCGGGATCGACATGGCCGTGGCGCTCTTCCGGTTCGCGGCCAGGTGCAACAGGATCGTGGTGTCCGAGCGCTGGCTGCCGCCGTTGTCGCGTCCGTACTTGCGGTTGTCCCCGGCGCGGCTGTCCGAGCCGATCAGCAGGATGTTCTGCGCGTTGTGGACGACGGAGGAGGGGCGCTCCTTCTCGTACGCCCGGAGTTCGGCGGCCGCGGAGGTGTCCGTCCGGATGTTGCCGTCCAGCTTCTTGTACAGCCACCAGCCGGCGCCCGCGGCGACGAGCACCACGAACGAGGCGCCGAGCGCGGTCCAACGCACCCAGTGACGCTTGCGCTTGACGACGATGTCGACGGTCCGGTCCGGTCCGCCGGGACCCGGTGGCGGAGCTCCCGGCGAGGGCCCGCTGCCGGAGCCGCTGCGCGTCTCACCGCCCGGGGCGTCCTTCGGGGCGTCGCTGTCACCGGACCCCGCACCGGGCGGCCCGTCCGGCGCCCGGTCCTCGCCCGCGGCCGGGTGGTCGGGCGTCCGGTCCCCGCCCGTGGCCGCGTCGTCGGGCCCGTCCGGCGAGCCGGCGCTTTCGGTCACGTCTGCGTCCATCCTTCACGTTCGGCAGCGCGAGGGGCCGCCGGTCGCAGAAGTAGACGGCTGAACCTCACGCTTGGTTGTGCCTTGAGTGGTCTGTACCGCAGATCATGTACCGGAGTTGACGCATCGACGGGAGGGCTCGGCCCACGCTGGGCCGGACGGGTGGTCCTCGGACCGCTTGTCATACCGGGGTGTTGGCGCAGGCCGGCCGCCCGCCGGTCCTCACACGCTCAGCGTGACCCGCTCGCTCTCGACGCGCTGCGCCAGCCCGTCCTCGCCCAGTTCCCCGAGATGCCGGCACAGGACCACCGAACCCCCGGTGGCGAGCGGCGCGAAGAGCCCCGCGCTGAGACCGTCCCAGGTGTCGTACGTACGCCCCGACAGCACTCGCGATCCGGCGCCCAGGCCCAGCGCCGCACCGTCCGCCCGGCCCCGCGCGACCAACTCGGCCCCGGTGAACCCGGCACCGCCCACGGTCAGCGCCGGGGCATCCGGGTCGACGGGCGCGAACGGGGCGAACCGGTCGCCCTGGCCCGGCACCTCGACCGCGTAGTCCGCGAAGCCCTCGGGAGCCTGCGGGAACCTCCCGCCCAGCGGACGCAGCGCCAGCGCGATCCGCTCACCGCGGCAGGCCCGCGCGGCGTCCAGGCTGTCCGGCCCGGAGACGACGAGGTCGGCGGCGGCGGGATCCCCCTGGACATCGGCGACCACGCCGACCGAGGCGCAGGCCAGCAGCCAGACCGCGGACTGCCAGTGCGCGGGCAGCAGCAGCGCGAGCCGGTCGCCGGGTTCGGCGGCGAGGTCGCCCTGCAGCAGGTTCGCCGTCTTGGCCACCCAATTGGCGAAGGTGGCCACCGACAGTTCGACGCGCTCTCCGGTGGCGTCGTCGTAGAAAGTGACCATGGGGCGGGCCGGGTCCGCGGCGAGCGCGGAACGCAGCAGGTCGGCAGGGGTGCGGTCGCTGGCGTTCATTCGCAGAAGGGTACGCGGCGGTGCCGGGAGGGGCCGGGTGCGGCGGGAGCCGCGTACACCGGTTCGGCAGACGGGCCGTCAATTGGGTGGAAAAGTCCGGGTCGCCGGAGTGGCGCGCTTGTGCCCAGGATCATTTGTATGCGTGCCTTCCTTGCATCCTCCATCGGTGTCACCTGCGCGGCAGCTCTCATGCTGCCGCTCGCCGCGCCCGCGGGCGCCGCCCCCGACACCCCCGCCCACCCGGCCACCGCGGGCTCCGTCCCCGCCGAGGCGTCCGAACCGGCCCAGATGCCCGGTTCGACGCAGTCCCTGGCCCTGAATCCGCAGGCCTCACCCTCCGTACGCGCCACCGGCGCACCAGCCGCCGCGGCAGCCGAACAAGGACTGCCCGAGCGCGACGTCCAGCCGTTCTCCCTGGTCGGCGTCGTCTGGGACGACGTGAACACCGAGCTCCACGGGACCGCCCAGGTCCGTACCCGGGCCACCGGCACCGACCACTGGTCCGACTGGCAGGACCTGGAGACGCACAACGCCGAGCACTCGGCCGACGCCGGGACCGCCGAGCGCGACTCGGGCGCGGCCCGCGGCTCCACCGCCCCGCTCTGGGTCGGCGACTCCGACGGCGTCGAGGTCCGGGTGCGCCCGGAAACCCCCGGCCCCGACGAGAGCGCCGAGGCCCCCGTACCGCTCCCCGCCGGCCTGCGCCTGGAACTCGTCGACCCCGGCGAGGACCCCCGGGAACTCCCCGCCACGGGCGCGGCGGGCGCCGACCGCACCACGCAGAACGCTGCCGCTCTCCCCGCCCTGACCAGGGCCGAGACCGAGGAGGCCGCCGGGCTCCAGCCCGCCGCCAAGCCGTACATCGGCCCCCGGCCGCGCATCATCACCCGCAAGGGCTGGGGCGCCGACGAGAAGCTCCGCGAGAGCGGCTTCGCGTACACGAAGAGCGTCAAGGCCGCCTTCGTCCACCACAGCGCCACCGGCAACAACTACACGTGCTCCCAGGCGCCCTCCGTCCTGCGCGGCATCTACCGCTACCACGTCAAGAGCAGCGGCTGGCGCGACATCGGCTACAACTTCGCCGTCGACAAGTGCGGAAACATCTACGAGGGCCGTGCCGGAGGCGTGACGAAGGCCGTCATGGGCGCCCACACCCTCGGCTTCAACACCAACACCATGGGCATCGCCGTGCTCGGAACCTTCTCCAAGTCGAACCCCCCGGCCGCCGCCGTCAACGCCGTCTCCAAGCTCACCGCCTGGAAGCTCGGCCTGTTCGGCGCCAACCCGAAGGGCAAGGTCACCCTGACCTCGGGCGGCAGCAACAAGTACAAGAAGGGCAAGAAGGTCAAACTCAACGTCATCTCCGGCCATCGGGACGGATTCGCAACCGAATGCCCCGGAGCGCGTCTCTACAAGAAGCTCGGCACGGCCCGGACCAGTTCGGCCAAGCTGCAGGGCCGCTGACGCGCAAGGAGCCGTGCACCGGCGCCGGACGCGCCGGAGACCTGCTGCGGGCTGCTGACCGAGGGACCCTCCACCGGTCTGCATACACTGGCCAGCCGAAAGAAGCGGTTGTTCGACGGCCCGGCCCCAGCAGGAAGCAGAGACAGTGCTGTGACAGAGGCAAAAGAAGCGATCCTCCTGGTCGGCGGCAAGGGAACCCGGCTGCGCCCGCTCACGGTGCACACTCCGAAACCCATGGTTCCGGCAGCGGGCGTCCCTTTCCTCACGCACCAGCTGGCGCGCGCCCGGGCCGCCGGGGTCGAGCACATCGTCCTCGCGACGTCGTACCTGGCGGAGGTCTTCGAGCCGTACTTCGGTGACGGTTCGTCCCTGGGCCTCCACATCGAGTACGTCACCGAACGCGAACCGCTCGGCACCGGCGGCGCCATCCGCAACGTCGCCCGGCGGCTCACCTCGGGGCCGGACGAACCGGTCCTCATCTTCAACGGCGACATCCTCACCGGCCTCGACATCCGGGCCCTGGTCTCCACCCACGCCGACTCCGGAGCCGACGTCTCGCTCCACCTGACCCGGGTCGAGGACCCGCGCGCCTTCGGCCTCGTGCCGACGGACGACACCGGCCGGGTCACCGCGTTCCTGGAGAAGCCGCAGACACCCGAGGAGATCGTCACCGACCAGATCAACGCGGGGGCGTACATCTTCCGCAGGTCGGTCATCGACACCATCCCGGCAGGCCGCCCGGTCTCCGTGGAACGCGAGACCTTCCCCGGACTCCTCGCCGACGGCGCGCACCTCCAGGGCATGGTCGACTCCACGTACTGGCTGGATCTGGGTACTCCGCAGGCGTTCATACGCGGCTCCGCCGACCTGGTCCTCGGCCGCGCGCCCTCCCCGGCCGTCCCCGGCCGCTGCGGCGACCGCCTCGTCCTGCCGACCGCCTCCGTCGCCCCCGACGCCAAACTCTCCGGAGGTACGGTCATCGGCGCCGACGCCGTCATCGGCGCGGGCGCCAGGATCGACGGCTCCACCGTGCTCGCGGGCGCCGTCGTCGAGCCGGGCGCCGTGATCACGGACTCCATGGTCGGGGCGGGCGCCAGAATCGGCAGCCGTACGGTGCTGGCGGGCGCGGTCGTCGGCGACGGGGCCGAGGTCGGCGCCGACAACGAACTGCGCGACGGTGTCCGCATCTGGTGCGGGGCACGCCTGCCCGCCGCCTCGGTGCGGTTCTCCTCGGACGAATGACCGGACCGGCCACCGGGCCGTGGTCTCCCCGAGTGGCCGGAATTCGCCGTACCCTCGACAGGCACCCCCGACTACCGAGGACCTCATCCGTGGCAGGACGATTCGCTCCCCGCAGCGCCCCGCGCGCGGCCGTCCCGCACCAGGCGGCGGCGACGCCCGTACCGGCGCCGCTGACCCGCGACTGGACCCCGCCGGGCCCGCTCGACCTGCGGCTCGTCCTCGGCCCGCTGCGCCGGGGCCCCGCCGACCCCACGTTCCGGATGTCCGCCGACGGCTCGGTCCGGCGGGCCAGCCGCACCCCCGAGGGCCCCGGCACGCTCCATGTCGTCGCGCGTGACGGCCGCATCCGGGCCGCGGCCTGGGGGCCCGGCGCGTCCTGGCTGCTGGACCAGCTGCCCACCCTGCTCGGCGAGGCGGACGACCCCGCGGCCTTCAACCCCCGCCACCGGCTGCTCGCCGTGACCCACCACCGCCGCCCGGGCCTGCGACTGCTGCGCACCGGTCTGGTGCTGGAGTCCCTGATCCCGTCGGTACTGGAGCAGAAGGTCACCACGGACGAGGCGTACCGCGCCTGGCGGCTGCTGGTCCGTACCTACGGAGAACCGGCGCCGGGCCCTCAGGAGTACGGCCTCTACGTCATGCCGGACGCCCGTACCTGGTCGCTGATCCCGTCCTGGGAGTGGCACCGCGCGGGCGTGGACAGCAAGCGCTCGGCGACGATCCTGCGCGCGGTCCGGGTGGCCCGTCGCATGGAGGAGGCGTCCGCCATGGACCTGCCCGAGGCCATGACCCGCCTCCAGGCGATCCCCGGCATCGGCCCCTGGACGGCCGCCGAGACCCTGCAACGGGCGAACGGCGCGGCGGACGCGGTGACGGTCGGCGACCTCCACCTGCCCGGCATCGTCGGCCACGCCCTGGCCGGCAACCGGAACGCCGACGACGAGGAGATGCTGACCCTGCTCGCCCCGTACGAGGGCCAACGCCACCGGGCCACCCGCCTGATCATGCTCTCGGACAACACTCCGTCCCGCCGGGCCCCGCGCATGCAGCCGCGCAACATCGCCCGTCTGTGACAGGGCCCGCGTCAGGCGACATCAAGCCCGCCCCGGCTGCTCTTCGCGGACCGGGTCGAAAATCAAGCCCGTCCGGCGATCGAGGACCGGGGGTCCGGGGGCAGCGCCCCCGGTTCCGGGAAGGGGCGGGCAGGGGACAAGGCCCGCCGCAGGCGCCCCGCACCACCCACCACACCGCGCCCCCGCACAGGCCACCGCCTCACCGCACGGCGACAAACCCCTCCGCATCGCGCCCCGCCCGAACCGAAGGCGGCACCGCGGCCCGCCCCACGGCCACCGCCCCCAACGGGTCCCACGACGCGGGCAACGACAGCACCTCCCGCACGACGTCCCGGCAGAACATCGTCGAGGACACCCACGCAGAGCCGAGCCGCTCGCCCGCCAGCGCCACCAGGAAGTTCTGGATCCCGGCGCCCGCGGCGACCACGAACATCTCCCGCTCCGCCCCGTCCCGCCGGGCGTCCCCGTACGTGTGGGAGCCGTCCATCACCATGCACGGCACCACCAGATACGGCGCCCGGCGCAGTACATCGCCCCGCTTCACCCGCCGGGCGATCGACTCCTCGCTCTTGCCGTCCCGCCGCAGGTCGGCGGTCCACGCGTCCCGCATCGCGTCCAGCAGCCGGGTCCGGGACTCCGGCGACTCCAGCAGCACGAACCGCCACGGCGTCGTGTGATGCGGCGCGGGCGCCGTCACCGCCGCGGCCACCGCACGCCGCACCGCCCCCGGGTCCACCGGCTCGTCGGTGAACTCGCGGACCGTACGCCGCTGGGTCACCGCCTCCCGTACCGCTTCCGACGTGCCCAGCCGGAACATGTCGTCGGCCGCGACCCGCACCATCGCGCGGGCCCCGTCGGTATCGGCCGGGTCCATGACATGGCCGAGCCCCCGCACGACCGCGACGGGCAGCCCGTCCGCCTTGCCCTTGACCAGGTCGCCGGCCGAGGCCAGCTCGTCCGCGGTGGCGACCACGGTCGCGCTCAGCGGATTGCCGTACGCGTCGCTGCCGCCGCGCAGATCGTCGAGCACCCGCACCCCGGCCGCACCGATCGCGACATCGGTCAGTCCGTTGCGCCACGGCCGCCCGAAGGTGTCCGTGACGACGACGCCGACATCGACACCGAGCGTGTCCCGCAGCCCCTCCCGGATCGCCCGCGCCGAGGCGTCCGGGTCCTCGGGCAGCAGCAGGACGGTCCCGGCGGGGGTGTTCGACGCGTCGACCCCGGCGGCGGCCATCACCAGACCCTGCCGGTTCTCCACGATGCGCAGCGTGCCGCGCCGCGCCACCACCCGTACCGTCTCGGCGTCGATCGCCGCCTCCCGGTCGGTGGCCTCGACGATCCGGCCCTCGGCCTTGGAGACGATCTTCGAGGTGACGAGCAGTACGTCACCGTCGGCGAGACCCGGCTCGGTGGCGGCGATCAGCTTCGCGAGGTCGTCCCCGGCCCGCACCTCGGGCATTCCGGGCAGCGCCCACACCCGGTACGAGGGCGCTGCGGCCGGGTCGGTCGCGCTCATGCCCGTACCTCCTCGGCGAGCGCCAGCGCCTGCCGTGCCATCTCGGCGGTCGTGGCGACATCGGTCATCATCAGCGGTACGGAGCGGCAGCGGATGCCCGCCGCCTCCACCTCGTCCACCGCGCCCGCGTCGACGGTGTCGACGAGCCAGCCGTCGAGCAGCCCGGAACCGTAGTGCCGGGCGACCGCCGCGGCCGTCGACTCGACGCCCACCGCGGCGAGGACCTTGTCCGCCATCCCGCGCACCGGCGCGTCACCGACGATGGGGGAGAGGCCGACGACCGGCACCCCGGCCTCGGCGATGGCCTCCCGGATCCCGGGCACGGCGAGGATGGTCCCGACGGACACCACAGGGTTTGACGGCGGGAAGAGGATGACGTCGGCCCCGGAGATCGCCTCCAGGACGCCCGGTGCCGGCTTGGCCTGCTCGGCGCCGACGGGCACGATCGCCTGCGCCGGTACGGAGGCGCGCAGCTTCACCCAGTACTCCTGGAAGTGAATGGCCCTGCTCTCGCCGTCGACGTCGACCGCCACGTGCGTCTCGACCCGGTCGTCGGACATCGGAAGCAGCCGGACGCCCGGCTTCCAGCGCGCACAGAGCGCCTCGGTGACGGCGCTCAGCGGGTAGCCCGCGCCGAGCATCTGCGTACGGACGATGTGGGTGGCGAAGTCACGGTCGCCGAGCCCGAACCACTCGGGGCCGACGCCGTACGCCGCGAGTTCCTCCTTGACGTGGAAGCTCTCGTCGGTACGGCCCCAGCCCTGCTCCTCGTTGATGCCACCGCCGAGGGTGTACATCACGGTGTCGAGGTCGGGGCAGACCTTGAGGCCGAACAGATGGATGTCGTCACCGGTGTTGCCGATCACCGTGATGTCCGCGTCGGGCGCGGCCTCCTTGAGGCCACGCAGAAAACGAGCACCACCGATACCGCCGGCCAGAACCACAATGCGCATGCAATCAGTCTGTCAGGCGGAGCCTGATCCTTGACGGGGTGGTGGCGGGTGACGGGTGGGACTGTCAGGCGGAGCCTGATCCTTGTCGGGGTGGTGGCGGGTGACGGGTGGGACTGTCAGGCGGAGCCTGATCCATGACGGGGTGGTGGCGGGTGACGGGTGGGCCGGCGGACGGTGCCCGGTTGCCGGCGGCGGTCCTTCAGAGGGCGACGGCCGCCGCGCACTGGGTGGCGTGCATGGGCATGTCGGTCAGACCCGGGTAGTAGACGTGCAGGCTGACGGCCGGTCCGAGGGAGTCGTTGGCCACCTCGTGGACGTAGCCGGGGGCGAAGACACGCTGGGAACCGGCGTCCAGAGTCCGCGGGCCGCGGTCCGTACGCTCCGTCAGTTCGCCGTCCAGCACGGTGAGTACGCCGGAGGACGGCCCGTGGTCGTGCAGGCCGCTGCCCTGGCCGGGGACCCAGCTGAGCAGCCAGACCTCGTAGCCGGGTCCGGTGCGGAGCCGGTGGTACCAGCGGGTGGTGGCGTCGTACCGGACGAGGTGGGCCCACTGGGAGCGGTCGGCGGCGATGGTGCGGGCGAGCCCGACGAATTCCGCGACGGTGGAGGGGTGCTCGCGGGCGGGGCGCAGGAGGTGCTGGACCTCGAGGAGGTCTCCGGCGATCTGGAGGTCGCTGTCGCTGTTCATGGGTGCGGTGGTTCCTCGGCAGGGGTGCAAGTGGTGCTGTGCGGATGCAGGGGTGTCGCAGGACCTGGGGGACCGGGTGACCGCAGAGGCGTGAAGCCGCGTGGGGGAGGGTCCGGGGGTCCGGGATGAGCCGTGTCGGGCTGGAGCGCGGAGGCTTCAACAGCTGAGACAGCTGGAACAGCAACAGCGGGCCTGGACAGCGCTGCGGAACCCACGGATGTGGGTGGTGCGCATGGCTGAGGTCGCTGGCATGACATCAAGAAGAGCCGGAGAATCGCCGACTGTCAACCCAATGCCCGATTTAGGCCTAATGTTTCACCTCATCCGGTTACTCCATGCGGAGAAAGGTTTATGCACCCCCCGCACCGGAGATGTGGCGCAACAGCCGCTGCGGCAAACGCGGTCGAGCGGCTGTGACCCGACTGTGATCTTGGTCGCTTCGGTGATCGAATCGCAACGTGCACACCCTCCCGGGAGTTCTTCCCTGTGGCGGGCGGGGGCGCCGCGAGACCCCTGGCATATGTCAGGTTTTTGGTGATTTGCACACTTTACGCATACGCTTGGTTCCGCAGAGTGAATACCGGGCCCAATAGCAGATCTGAGCTTGACTGGCCCGAAGCTACACACTTGTAATTTCACTCGTGTCGTTCGGCCGATTCGATAACGGCTGCATCACGGGGACGCAAGAGACAGACGAGGGGCGCACATGACCGAGCTGTTCCAGCAACTGCTGGTCGAGGACGCGGACGAGGAACTCGGCTGGCAGGAGCGCGCACTGTGCGCCCAGACCGATCCCGAGTCCTTCTTCCCCGAGAAGGGCGGATCCACCCGCGAGGCCAAGAAGGTCTGCCTCGCCTGTGAAGTCCGGTCCGAATGCCTGGAGTACGCCCTGTCCAAGGACGAGCGATTCGGTATCTGGGGCGGCCTCTCCGAGCGGGAGCGACGGCGTCTCAAGAAGGCCGCGGTCTGACCCGGCCCCTCAGCGAACGCTCCGCCCCGGGTTCCGCCCGCGAGCAGCCGGGGCCGGGGGAGCGGGCCGCCGCCCGGCCCGGCGCCGCCCATGGCCCGCCGCCTGCGACCTGACCGCAGGCGGCGGGCCATCGCCGTACCCGGACCCTTCCGCCGCCGGGCGCCGACCGCCCTCCACCGCTGTGCCGCCGCTCTCGTTCAGCCGCTCCGCGCCACCCCGGTTATCCGTACCGTTAGTGTGGGGCCCCGTCCGAGACGCGCCAACGACCCGACAGGGCGCGCGTGTACACCGATGCAGCCCCCGGGGGACGTCCCCCGGACCCGGCCGGAGGGCCCGTACCTCGATGTCCGTGCACAGCCAAGCAACGGCGCCGTACGCGGCTGCCGCCGCCCCAGAGTTCCCCCGGCACGTCGTCACCGCCGTGCTCGTCTCCCACGACGGCGCACGCTGGCTGCCCGACGTGCTCGCCGGGCTGCTCGGGCAGGAACGCCCCGTACAGAACGTCGTCGCCGCCGACACCGGCAGCGCCGACGACTCCGCGCGCCTGGTCACCGAGGCACTCGGCGCCGACCGCGTCCTGCACCTCGCGCGGCGTACGGGCTTCGGCACGGCCGTCGACGAGGCGAGCCGTACCGCCGGCGTCCTCACCCCGGACGACCTGCCGTACCTGAAGCGGCCGAGCGGCTGGGACCCCGTCACCAGGTCCTGGCGCGACGACGCCTACGACCTGCCGGACCTGCCGCACGGTGAACCGGTGCAGTGGCTCTGGCTGCTCCACGACGACTGCGCACCCGAGCCCGACACCCTCGCCGAGATGCTGCGCGTCGTCGACAACGACCAGCACGCCGCGATCGTCGGCCCCAAACTCCGCGGCTGGTACGACCGCCGGCAACTCCTCGAAGTCGGCGTATCGATCGCCAACAGCGGGCGCCGCTGGACCGGCCTGGACCGGCGCGAGCAGGACCAGGGCCAGCACGACCAGGTCCGCACCGTCCTGTCCGTCTCCAGCGCGGGCATGCTGATCCGCCGGGACGTCTGGGAGGAGCTCGGCGGCTTCGACCGCAGGCTGCCCCTGATGCGCGACGACGTCGACCTGTGCTGGCGCGCCCACATGGCAGGACACCGGGTGCTGATCGCCCCCGACGCCGTCCTGCGGCACGCCGAGGCATCCGCCCGCGAACGCCGCCCCATCGACTGCGCGGGCCGCTCGGTCTCCAGCCCGCACCGCGTCGACAAGGCCGGCGCCGTCTACACGATGCTCGTCAACGCCCCCGGCAAACGGCTGCCCTGGGTACTGCTCCGGCTCGTGCTCGGCACTCTGCTGCGTACGCTCGCCTATCTCGTCGGCAAGGTGCCGGGCCAGGCACTCGACGAGGTCACCGGCCTCCTCGGCACCCTGCTGCGCCCCGGCCGGATCCTCACCGCCCGGCGCGACCGCGGCAAGGGCGCCGTCGACCCGGCCGAGCTGCGCGGGCTCTTCCCCGCCCCCGGCGCCACCGTCCGCGCGACCGTCGAACAGGTCGCCGGGAACTTCGGCGGCGGCGCGGAGACCGAATCCAGCGGCTCCCGGCACGGCGCCGTCGAGTCCGGCCCCGGCGGCGACGACGCCGACTTCCTGGAGATCGACCAGTTCGCCAGGCTCAAGCGCGTCGGGCGCAAACCCGGCCCCGTGCTCTTCGCCCTCCTGCTCCTCGTCTCCCTCGTCGCCTGCCGCAGCCTCCTCGGCGGCGGAGCGCTGGCCGGCGGCGTCCTGCTGCCCGCGCCCGGCGACGTCTCCGACCTGTGGGGCCGCTACGCCGACGGATGGCACACCGTCGGCACCGGCGGCACCCAGACCGCACCGCCCTACCTGGCCGTCATCTCGGCCCTGTCCGCGCTGTTCCTCGGCTCCACCGGCTTCGCACTCACCCTGCTGCTGGTCTGCTCGGTCCCGCTCGCCGGACTCACCGCGTACTTCGTCTCCCGCCCGCTGCTTCCCTCCCGGCTGCTGCGGGCCTGGGCCAGCGTCGCGTACGCCTTCCTGCCCGCCGCGACCGGCGCCCTGGCGACCGGCCGCCTCGGCACCGCCGTCCTCGCCGTCCTGCTTCCGCTGATCGCCCGCGCGGCCGTCTCCGCGCACGGCATGCGGAGCGGCGGCGGTGACAGCCGCGGCAGCTGGCGCGCCACCTGGGCGTACACCCTGCTGCTCACCCTCGCGATGGCGTTCACCCCCATCGTCTGGCCGCTCGCCGTCGTCCTCGGCATCGGCGTGCTGGCACTGCGCCGCAGCGACATCACGGCCTACGGTCTCCGCTTCCTCGCCGCGGTCGGCACCCCGCTGCTGGTCCTGGCGCCCTGGTCGCTCTCGCTCCTGGCGAGCCCCTCGTCCTTCCTGAAGGAAGCGGGACTGGAGGGCGGTTCGGGCTCGGCCTCCGCGCTGGACCTGCTCGGGATCAGCCCCGGCGGTCCCAAGGCGGCCGGTGGCGTCCTGCTCCTCGGCATCGTCCTCGCGGCCCTGGCCGCGCTGCTGCGCGGGGAGCGGCAGTTCGCCGCCCGGACCGCGTGGGCCGTCGCCCTGGTGGCCCTGGCCTTCGCCGGGCTCGCCAACGGCTCCGGCTGGGCGGGACCCGCCACCCTCGTCTACGGCGCCGCGCTCATCGCCGCCGCGCTGGTCGGCGCGGACGGCGCCCGCATCCGCGTCGCCGAGCTCAGCTTCGGCTGGCGCCAGCCGGTCGCAGTCCTGATCGCGCTGGCCGCCGGGGTGGCCCCCGTACTGGCCGCCGCCGGCTGGATGATCGGCGGCGCCGCGGGGCCGCTGGAGCGCCGCGACCCGGTGCAGGTGCCCGCGTTCGTCGCCGAGGAGAGCGGCACCCGGGACCAGCCGCGCACCCTGGTGCTCGGCGGCACCTCGCCCAGCTCCGTCGCGTACACCCTCGTCCGCGGCTCCGGCGCGCGACTGGGCGACGCCGAACTGGCCGCGGCGGGCGAGGGCAACAGCCACCTCGACAAGGTCGTCGCCAACCTCGTCGCGGGCTCCGGCGCCGACCAGGGCAGCCAGCTCCGCGGCTTCGCGATCCGTTACGTCCTCGTCCGGGACGGGGCGCCGAAGCAGATGAGCCGGGTCCTCGACGCGACCCCGGGCCTGCGGCGCCTCAGCCAGCTGGACGGCAGCGCGCTCTGGCAGGTGGACCGCCAGGTCGCCCGGATCATGATCGTCCCGTCGTCCGCCGCCGACGAGCAGCTCCCGGTGGGCTCCGCGCCCGTCGAGGCGCACACCGACATCCCGGCGGGCGGCGCGGGACGCGTGCTGCGGATCGCCGACGCCGCCGACCCCGGCTGGCAGGCCACGCTCGACGGGCGGCCGCTGACCCGCAAGACCGTCGACGGCTGGGCGCAGGGCTTCGAGCTGCCCACCGAGGGCGGCAGCCTGGACCTCACGTACGAGACGTCCTTCACGCACTCCGTGTGGATCTGGGTCCAGGCCGCGCTCACCGTGGTCCTCCTGGTCCTGGCCCTGCCGGGCCGCCGCCGGGAGATCGACGACGACCTGCCCGAGGAGGACGCACCGGTCCCCGCCGAGCCGGTCGCCGGTGAGGGACGCCGGGCCCGCAGGCTGCGAGCGGCCGCGCTGGCGGAGGGCGAGGGCACCGACGGCGAGAGCTTCGACGCCGGCGAGCCCGTGGCCGCGGGGGAGCGGGCGGAACACTTCCCCGCCCAGCAGACCGGCCTGCCCACCGGGCAGGAGCCGCTCGAAGCCGGCCAGGACGCCTTCGTCCCCCAGCAGGCCGACGGCGACACGGGCCAGTACACGGCGGTCCCGCAGCAGGCCGACGGCGACACGGCCTTCGTCCCCCAGCAGGCCGAGGCCGACACCGGCCAGTACGCGGCGGTGCCCCAGCAGCAGTACGGGGAGTGGGACGCCCAGCAGTACCAGGGCGCCGGCTACCCCCAGTACCAGGAGGGCCAGTACCAGGACGGCCAGTACGGTGCCGCCCCGCAGCAGCCCGAGGGCGCCGCGGGCTACGACGCGTACGGCTACCCACAGCAGCAGCAGGGCGAGTACCCCCCGTACGCCCAGGGCCAGTACGGCAGCCTTCCGCAGGACAACAGCGGTCAGTACGACCCCGACGGCCAGTACGGCAACGCCCCGTACGACGCCGGTCAGTACGGCACGGGCCAGTACGGCACCCAGGGCGCCTACGGCGAGCAGGGCGCGTACGACCCGCAGAATCCCGACGAGAACCCCGACGGGAACCCGGCCCCGGGCCAGAACCCGTGGCCGACCCGTAACGCATCGCGAGGCGAGTCCGAGTGAAGTCCACCAGCCTGTCCCTCATCGCCGGGGCCGTCGCCCTCGCCGCCGTCACCGGATTCGCCGCGGTCACCGCGCCGGACGGCGGCGGTACGACCACGGCGAAGGCGGCCACCCGGCTGCCCGTCGAACGCTCCAGCCTGCTCTGCCCGGCGCCCGGCCTGTCCGACCTCGCGGAGACGGAGTACACCTCCTTCACGCCCGCGGCGAAGAGCGGCGCGGCCGCGGGACCGGCCGGTACGGCCGAACTCCTGTCCACGGCCGCCAAGGACACCGGGAAGAGCAAGGACAAGAAGACCGAAAAGGCGGACCCGGACAAGCCGGTCGTCCTCCTCAAGGAACCCGGCAAGCCCGCCACCGCAGAGGTGTCCGGCGCGGACGCCCCCGCCCTCGTCGGCACCGCCACGGGCCGGCTGGCCCCCGGCTGGACCGCCCAGCAGACCACCACCGTCGAGGCGGGCGACTCCCGCGGGCTGCTCGGGGTCGGCTGCACCGTGCCCGACACCGACTTCTGGTTCCCGGCCGCGAGCACGGCGAAGTCCCGCGAGGACTACGTCCACCTCACCAACCCGGACGACACCGCCGCCGTCGCCGACATCGAGCTGTTCGGCCCGGAAGGCCCGCTCAAGTCCGACGTGGGCGAGGACATCACGGTGCCGGCCCGGTCCGGTGTCCGTGTCCTCATCTCGACGCTGACCAGCAAGGCCGACGACGATGTGACCGTCCACGTCACCACCCGGAGCGGACGCGTCGGGGCGGTCGTCAGGACCGCGGACGACAAGGCCGGCAGCGACTGGCTCGCCGCCTCCACCGAGCCGACGGGCGCCGTCGTCCTGCCCGGCATCCCGGCGGACGCGACCTCGGTGCGGCTGGTGGCCTTCGCCCCCGGCGAGGACGACGCCGACCTCACGGTGAAACTGCTCGGCAAGACGGGCTCGATCTCACCGGTGGGTCACGAGGAACTCCACGTGAAGTCGCAGATGACCGTGGGCGTCGACCTGAAGGCCCTGACCCGGGGCGAGCCCGGCTCCCTGCTCCTGACCCCCACCGGGGACGGCAGGGCCACCCCGGTGGTGGCCGCCCTGCGGGTGGTCCGCGGCAAGGGCGACAAGCAGGAGGTCGGCTACATCCCGGCGACAGGCCCGGTGGGCGCGCAGGCGACCGTCGCCGACAACCGGGCGAAGGGGTCGGTCCTCTCGCTCACGGCCCCGGGCGCCGCAGGCACCGTGAAGGTCACGGCTTCGGCGGGCAGCCAGGGCGGCACCCCGGTCAGCAAGACCTACCAGGTCGCCGCCGGCACGACCCTCGCGGTCGTCCCGCCCGTACCGGCGGGGCTCAAGGGCACGTACGCGCTGACCGTCGAGACGCAGTCGGGCGGCCCGGTCCACGCCGCCCGCACGCTGACGGTCCCGATGGGCGGCATCCCGATGTTCACGGTCCAGACGCTGTCCGACGACCGCGGAACGGTCGAGGTACCGGCGGCAGAACAGGACCTGTCGGTCCTGGACGACTGACGCGGTGACGCGGTCCGGGAGGGCCGGCACCGTCCGGGACGACTGACACGGCCCGGGACGGCTGACACGGCTGAATGACTGACACCGCGATGGCGGGCCGCTTCCCGGCCCGCCATCGCGCTTCCGCCTACTCCTGCCCGTACCGGGGATCGACCGACTCGGGCGAGAGCCCGAGCAGCTCCGCGACCTGCTCGACCACGACCTCGTGCACCAGCAGCGCACGCTCGTCGCGGTTCTTGGTCCGGATCTCGACGGGACGCCGGTAGATGACGATCTGCGCCGGCCGGTCCTTCTCCGCGGGCAACGCGCTGCCCAGCGGCACGGTCTCCTCCGAGGTTCCCGGCACGTCGAGGACCACGAAGTCGACCTCGGACAGCTGCGGCCAGCGCCGCTCCAGCCGCTCCACCGAGTCCTGCACCAGATCGCGGAAACTGTCCGCCCTGCTGACCGACAGCGGCACCTGGGGAGGGGCGACGGGGCCGCGCATGCCGCGGCCGTGGCGGTCTCGGCGCCGAGGTCGGGGCTCGGACGGGTGGGGCGGTACAGAGCTGTCCATCACTGACGCAGCGTAACCCTCCGGCGGACGAGCGGCCCGAGGGCGACCGGGGCGGAAACCGGCCTGTCCGTTCCCGACCGATCCGGCCATGGGATGGCGCGTTTCCGGCCCAGCCGGCGATCGCTGATTCCCTGCCGTATGACAGGTTTTGCGCCAAGTGGTGACGGGAATCGTTGCCGTCATGACCTGGACGCCTCTCCTCCCGTGCAGGTCAGGGGAGTTGCCCGGGAAGAGCCCGTGCCCGGGCTCACGGGGCGACACGGTGGGGTGAGCCGGGGGAGAGTCGTCGCAGCCCGCTCAAGAGTGCGGTACCGTCCAACATCGTGAGCCCTGTACGTCGCTGTTCGCGCACCGCGTGCGGCCGCCCTGCCGTCGCGACACTGACGTACGTCTATGCCGACTCGACTGCGGTCCTCGGCCCGCTCGCCACCTACGCCGAGCCCCATTGCTACGACCTCTGTGCCGAGCACAGCGAGCGCCTGACCGCGCCCCGCGGCTGGGAGGTCGTCCGGCTCGCCGACCCCTCCGCGCCCGCCCGGCCCAGCGGTGACGACCTCGAAGCGCTGGCCAACGCCGTACGGGAGGCCGCGCGTCCCCAGGACCGCGCCGACGGCACCAGGGGCGGCGGCCCGCGTACCGCCGACCCGATGGAGGTCGGCCGCAGGGGCCACCTGCGGGTGCTGCGCTCACCCGACTCCTGAGAGGCCACCGCCCGGAGCGTGAGGCGTTCCGGGCCGCCGGGTAGTTTGGCGGTCCGAAGAAACCTCAGGAGGACCGGCCCGTGACCGCAGATCTGTCGCAGCTCGTGAAGGCCTACGACGTGCGCGGAGTCGTGCCCGACCAGTGGGACGAGGCGATGGCCGAGCTGTTCGGGGCGGCGTTCGTCGAGGTGACCGCCGCGGACGCGATCGTCATCGGCCATGACATGCGCCCCACGTCCCCCGCCCTGTCGGGAGCCTTCGCCCGGGGCGCGGCGGCCCGTGGAGCCGACGTCACCATGATCGGCCTCTGCTCGACGGACCAGCTGTACTACGCGTCGGGGGCGCTGGACCTGCCGGGCGCGATGTTCACGGCCTCGCACAACCCGGCGCGCTACAACGGCATCAAGATGTGCCGGGCGGGCGCGGCCCCGGTGGGCCAGGACACCGGACTCGCCGAGATCCGCACCCTGGTCGAGAAGTGGTCGGAGACCGGCGCGCCCGGACCGGCCGCCGCTCCCGGCACGGTCACCGCACGCGAGACGCTCGCCGACTACGCCGCCCACCTGCTCTCCCTCGTCGACCTGTCCGGGATCCGCCCCCTCAAGGTGGTCGTGGACGCGGGCAACGGGATGGGCGGCCACACGGTCCCGACGGTCTTCGGGGGCCTGCGGCTGGAACTCGTCCCGATGTACTTCGAGCTGGACGGTACGTTCCCGAACCACGAGGCCAACCCGCTCGACCCCGCGAACATCGTCGACCTCCGGGCCCGGGTGGTGGCCGAGGGCGCCGACCTCGGACTGGCCTTCGACGGCGACGCGGACCGCTGCTTCGTCGTGGACGAGCGCGGCGAGGGCGTCTCCCCGTCGGCGATCACCGCCCTGGTCGCGGCCCGCGAACTGGCCCGCAACGGCGGCCGGGGCACGGTCATCCACAACCTGATCTCCTCCCTCTCGGTCCCGGAGGTCGTACGCGAGCACGGCGGCACCCCCGTCCGCACGCGGGTCGGCCACTCCTTCATCAAGGCGGAGATGGCCGCACACAACGCGATCTTCGGCGGCGAGCACTCGGCGCACTACTACTTCCGCGACTTCTGGAACGCCGATACGGGCATGCTCGCCGCCCTCCACGTACTGGCCGCCCTCGGCGGCCAGGAGGAGCCCCTCTCTGCGCTGGTGGCCCAGTACGACCGCTACACCGACTCGGGCGAGATCAACTCCACGGTCGACGACCAGCAGGCCCGTACGGCAGACGTCCGAAGCGCCTTCGCCACCCGCGAGAACGTGACCACCGACGACCTGGACGGCCTCACGGTCACCTCGCCGGACTGGTGGTTCAACCTCCGCCCGTCGAACACGGAACCGTTGCTGCGCCTGAACGTCGAGGCCGGCGACGAGGAGACGATGACGGCGGTACGCGACGAGGTCCTGACCCTGATCCGCAGGCTTCCCCACTGACCCCCGGCCCACCCCCCCCCCGCCCATCCCGGCCCCGGGTACATCCGGCTCCGCCCTGCCTACTTCCAGACCGGTCCCCGTGCTGTCGGCTTCCCCGCGTGCTGCCGGCTCCGCCGCGCGTACTGCCGGCCCCCAGCGTGCTTCCGGCTCCGCCCCGTATTTCCAGCCCCTCCGGCGCTTGAGGAGCGGGGTCCGGGGCAGGGCCCCACACCCAGCCCCGCCGGCGTTTGAGGCGCGGGGGTCCGGGGGCGGAGCCCCCGGTTACGGGAAGGGGCGGGGAGGGGAAGAGGCCCGCCGCAGGCGCACCCTCCGGCCACCACCTCGCCCACCCCCTCCGAACCCACCGCTCACGCGGCCCGGCCGGGCCGCGCCCCCGCCACCCCGGCGGTAGGCTGACCTCGCCCGTCCGCGAGGCACGAACAAGATCAACTGAACACCCCGGTACACCCGGCACCCGCACCACACCACCCGCACCACACCACCCGCACCGCACCACCGCACCCCGCCCGTCCGCCCGAAGGGACACCCACCCATGCCGCTCGAAGCCGGCCTCCTGGAGATCCTGGCCTGCCCGGCCTGCCACTCCCCCCTCGACGACCGGTCGGCGGCCGACAGCCCCGAGCTGCTCTGCACCGGCACGGACTGCGGCCTGGCCTACCCCGTACGGGACGGCATCCCCGTCCTTCTCGTCGACGAGGCCCGCCGCCCCGCGTAACCGGGCCCCACACCAGCCCCGCACCCCGCCCGGTGATCGGCACGTGATCGGAGGACCGTCCCCATGCTCGACGAGTCGTTGCTCGACGCCCCGGAAGCCCTGGCCCGAGCCGACCGCCGCGGCCTGCTCCGCGGCGCCGCCGAGGCCGGGGCCAGAGTCCGTACCGCCGCCCGGCACGCGACGGAGGCCGGGATCACCGCGCTGAACCCGGAGGGCCGCCCACGCGCCGTCCTGGTCGCGGGCTCCGGCACCGCCGCTTCCGGCGTCGCCGACCTCATCGGCGCACTGGCCGGCGCCTCCGCCCCGGTCACGCGTATCCACCCCACCGGCGTCGCACCCGCCGCGGGCGCGATGCGGTGGACGCTGCCCGGCTGGGCCGGCTCCGTCGACCTGCTCCTCGTCGTCACGGCGGACGGCTCCGAGCCGGGCCTCGCCCTCCTCGCCGAACAGGCGTACCGCCGCGGCTGCACCGTCGTGGCCGTGGCGCCCCGGCAGTCACCCCTGCGCGAAGCGGTCGACGGCGTGCACGGCCTCGTCGTGCCGATGGCCTCCGCCCCGCACGGCGAGTACGACGCCGAGACCTCGGCCGCGGGCCCCGGCACCCTCTGGGCCCTGTTCACCCCGCTGCTCGCGCTGCTCGACCGCGTCGGCCTGGTCACCGCGCCCGCCGAGGCGCTCCAGGGCGTCGCCGACCGCCTGGACCGCACGGCGGAGCGCTGCGGACCGGCGATCGCCACGTACAGCAACCCGGCCAAGACCCTGGCCGCCGAACTCGCGGACAGCCTGCCGCTCATCTGGACGGAGGGCGACGCCGCGGGCCCGGTCGGACGCCGCTTCGCCGCGGTCCTGGCCGAGCTCTCCGGCCGCCCGGCCCTGGCGGCCGAACTCCCCGAGGCACTGCCCGCCCATGGCGGCCTGCTGGCCGGTGCCTTCGCGGCCGGGGCCGACCCCGACGACTTCTTCCGCGACCGGGTCGAGGAGTCCGAACCCCTCCACGCCCGCGTCGTCCTGCTCCGCGACCGGCCCACCGGCGGCCTGAGCGCGGCCCCCGCGGCCCGTGAGCTCGCCCTGGGCCACGACACGGCGATCAGCGAACTGGAACCGGAGGAGGGCACCAGGCTCGAAGCCCTCGCCGAACTCCTCGCGGTCACCGACTTCGCCGCCGTCTACGTGGCTCTCGCCTCGGCCCGCGGCTGAACCATGTGACACCCGAGGCCGCGCGGCGCCCCGCCCCACGACCACTCCGCGTCCGGGCGGGGCCCACACCGACCGTCATGACCCACGCATCCCACACAGCACGAGGACGAATTCCATGGACCGGCTCTCCAACACCGTCCGCCCGTACGCCTGGGGCTCCACCACCCTCATTCCGGCCCTGCTGGGTGTCGCCCCCACAGGCGAGCCGCAGGCGGAGATGTGGATGGGCGCCCATCCCGGAGCCCCTTCCCGGATAACCCGGACCGGTTCCGCGGCCGAAGCATCCGCTGCCCCCGCGACGCCCGCCGCGACACCCGCCGCGACGCCCCCCGCGTCGTCGTCGCCCTCCGGCGAACAAGCGCTCACCGACGTCATCGCCGCCGACCCGGCCGGAGAACTCGGCCGGCCGGCCGTCGACAAGTTCGGCCCCCGCCTTCCCTTCCTCCTCAAGCTGCTCGCCGCCGGAGCCCCGCTCTCCCTCCAGGTCCACCCCGACCTCGCCCAGGCGCAGCGGGGCTACGCGGACGAGGAGCGCCGGTCCGTTCCGGTCGACGCCCCCCACCGCACGTACAAGGACGCCAACCACAAGCCCGAACTGATCTGCGCCCTGACCCCCTTCGACGGCCTGTGCGGCTTCCGCCGTCCCGTCGAGGCGGCCGAGGTGCTGGAGGGCCTGGGCGTCGACACCCTCAAGCCGTACGCCGATCTGCTGCGCGCCCACCCGGAAGAGGCCGCCCTGCGCGAGGTCCTCACCGCGATCCTCACCGCGGACCCGGCGCAGATGGCCGAGACGGTCGCGGCCGCGGCGGCCGCCGCCGAGCGGATCGGCGGCGCCTACGCGCCGTACGCCCGCATCGCCCACCACTTCCCCGGCGACGCCGGTGTCATCGCGGCCATGCTGCTGAACTACGTACAACTCCAGCCCGGAGAGGCCCTGTACCTCGGCGCCGGTGTTCCGCACGCCTACCTCGAAGGCCTCGGCGTCGAGATCATGGCCAACTCGGACAACGTGCTGCGCTGCGGGCTGACGCCCAAGCACATCGACGTACCCGAGCTCCTGCGCATCGTCCGCTTCGAGGCGACCGAACCGGGGATCCTGCGGCCCGAGGCGTCCCCGTCGGGTGAGGAGCTGTACGAGACGCCGGTCGACGAGTTCAGGCTTTCCCGCTTCGACCTCTCACCGGGTGCGGCCCCGGTGGACCTCACCGCGGCCACGCCCCAGATCCTGCTCTGCACGGCGGGTGCGCCGAAGGCGGGCGAGATCGGCCTCGGACCGGGCGAATCGGTCTTCGTGCCGGCCGGCGAGAAGGCCGAAGTGTCCGGAACGGGCACAGTGTTCCGTGCCACTGTGGTGGCCTGACGTACCGTCCGCATCAGCGGCTGCAACAATGTCCGGCCGTACCGCGGCCGCCGGAGCCGCAGCACCGACGAAGGGACACCAGGCACCCATGAGTGCGTCAGGCGGAACCAAGGCGATCGTGGCGGCACTTGCCGCCAACCTCGCGATCGCAGTGGCCAAATTCGTGGCGTTCCTGTTCAGTGGCTCGTCGTCGATGCTCGCGGAGAGCGTCCACTCGCTCGCCGACTCGGGCAACCAGGGACTGCTGCTGCTCGGCGGCAAGAAGGCCCAGCGCGAAGCCACCCCCCAGCACCCCTTCGGATACGGGCGCGAGCGCTACATCTACGCCTTCCTCGTCTCCATCGTCCTGTTCTCGGTCGGTGGCATGTTCGCGGTGTACGAGGGCTACGAGAAGATCAAGCACCCGCACGCGATCGAGGCCTGGTACTGGCCGGTGGGTGTCCTGGTCTTCGCGATCATCGCCGAGGGCTTCTCCTTCCGTACGGCGATCAAGGAGTCCAACCAGACCCGGGGCTCGCTCTCCTGGACCCAGTTCGTCCGCCGCGCGAAGGCTCCCGAACTCCCCGTCGTCCTGCTGGAGGACCTCGGCGCGCTCATCGGCCTCATCCTCGCGCTCGCCGGTGTCGGCCTGGCCCTCGGCACCGGCAACGGCGTGTGGGACGGCATCGGCACCCTGTGCATCGGCATCCTGCTGATCGTCATCGCGATCGTCCTGGCGGCCGAGACCAAGTCCCTGCTGCTCGGTGAGGCCGCCGGAACCGACCAGGTCGACAAGATCAAGGAAGCGGTCGTCGACGGCCACACCGTCACCGGCGTCATCCACATGCGTACGCTCCACCTCGGCCCCGAGGAACTCCTGGTCGCCGCCAAGATCGCGGTGCAGCACGACGACACCGCCACGGAGGTCGCCAACGCCATCAACGCCGCGGAGTCCCGCATCCGCGAGGCCGTGCCGATCGCGCGTGTCATCTACCTGGAGCCGGACATCTACAACGCGGCGGCGGCCGCGGCCGGCGTCAACCCGGCCAAGGCGCTGGGCGGAACACCGGCCGGTCCGACGGCCGACGGCACCCCGGGCGACGCCCCCGACACCCCGGCCGACCCGACGGAATCCGGTCACTGACCGCCTCCGATACGCCGACGAGGCCGCTTCCGGACCCGGTGGACTGGGAGCGGCTGGGCCGTTCGGTGTAGATTCGAAGACAGTGTCAGACGTCGCTGCTGATGGCGGTCGATCGGTCCGTACGCCGGACCGGCCGAGGGAGAGAGGGCCTCCGACGGACTGCGCTGCGGAACCGCCCGGGCATTCGTGTGCCCCGTGCGTCCCGCAGAGCCGCCCTACCCACCCTCGACCCATCACGAGGAGCAGCCCGTTATGACGACGGTCGCCAATCGACAGGACTTCAAGGTCGCCGACCTCTCCCTCGCAGCCTTCGGCCGCAAGGAGATCACCCTGGCCGAGCACGAGATGCCCGGCCTGATGTCGATCCGCAAGGAGTACGCCGCCGCGCAGCCGCTGGCCGGCGCCCGGATCACCGGTTCGCTGCACATGACCGTGCAGACGGCTGTGCTGATCGAGACCCTGGTCGCGCTCGGTGCGGAGGTCCGCTGGGCCTCCTGCAACATCTTCTCCACGCAGGACCACGCCGCCGCGGCGATCGCGGTGGGCCCGAACGGCACCCCGGACGCCCCCGCGGGTGTCCCGGTCTTCGCCTGGAAGGGCGAGTCGCTGGAGGAGTACTGGTGGTGCACGGAGCAGGCGCTGACCTGGCCGAACACCCCCACCGGCGGCCCGAACATGATCCTCGACGACGGTGGTGACGCCACCCTCCTCGTCCACAAGGGCGTGGAGTTCGAGAAGGCGGGCGCGGCGCCGGACCCGTCGACCGCGGACAGCGAGGAGTACGCGTACATCCTCACCCTGCTGAACCGCACGCTGGGCGAGTCCCCGCAGAAGTGGACCCAGCTTTCCTCCGAGATCCGTGGCGTCACGGAGGAGACCACGACCGGTGTGCACCGGCTGTACGAGATGCACCGTGACGGCACCCTCCTGTTCCCGGCGATCAACGTCAACGACGCGGTCACCAAGTCGAAGTTCGACAACAAGTACGGCTGCCGCCACTCGCTGATCGACGGCATCAACCGTGCCACCGACGTCCTGATCGGCGGCAAGACCGCCGTCGTCTGCGGTTACGGCGACGTGGGCAAGGGCTGCGCGGAGTCCCTGCGGGGCCAGGGCGCCCGAGTGATCATCACCGAGATCGACCCGATCTGCGCCCTGCAGGCGGCGATGGACGGCTATCAGGTCGCCACCCTCGACGACGTCGTCGAGCAGGCCGACATCTTCGTCACCACGACGGGCAACAAGGACATCATCATGGCCGCCGACATGGCCCGGATGAAGCACCAGGCCATCGTCGGGAACATCGGCCACTTCGACAACGAGATCGACATGGCCGGCCTGGCGAAGATCGACGGCATCGTCAAGGACGAGGTCAAGCCGCAGGTCCACACCTGGACGTTCCCCGACGGCAAGGTCCTCATCGTGCTGTCCGAGGGCCGCCTGCTGAACCTGGGCAACGCGACCGGTCACCCGTCGTTCGTGATGTCCAACTCGTTCGCGGACCAGACCCTGGCCCAGATCGAGCTGTTCACCAAGCCCGAGGAGTACCCGACCGACGTCTACGTGCTGCCCAAGCACCTCGACGAGAAGGTCGCCCGCCTCCACCTCGCCGCGCTCGGCGTGAAGCTCACGACGCTCCGCCCCGAGCAGGCCGCCTACATCGGTGTCGAGGTCGAGGGACCGTACAAGTCCGACCACTACCGGTACTGAGACCTCACCACCCGCGAAGGCCCGCCGGTGACCGGGCACCTCACCGCCCGTCGATGAGGACCGGCCACCGGCAGACCCCGCATCGTCTGCGGACGCGCGCGCGTCCGCAGACCCGGTGACTCAGCAGCAGCTACGAACGCAGGCCCCCGCACCCCCGTGTCGGGGGCCTGCGCCGTACCGCACCCGCACAGCCCGAGGAACCCGAAGGACCCCATGCCACGCGGCCGATATTCGCTCCACGATCTCCACGACCACACCCCCCTCGGTGAAGAACACTTCCACTGCGCACCGGGCCCCTCGGGCTGGCGCTACGTCGCCCGGACGACCGCCCCGTCCGGCGATCACCTCGGATCCGTCGACCTCACCCTCGACGAGCTCGGCCGCCCCATTCGCCTCGAACTCCATGCCGCGAGCTGGCAGGTCCGCGGCGCAGCCCTCGAAGGTGTCACCTGGGTGCGCACCGACCCGAGCGGCACCCACGCCACCGAAGGCAATGTCCGCGCCCACGGCTTCAGCGGCACGTCCCCCGCGTTCCTCATCGCCACCGCACGGCTGCTGCGTCTCACCCCCACTTCTCCGGCCACCCGGGTCCGCCTCGTCACCTTCACGGACCCGGTGCTCGCCCCCCGTACCGTCGACCAGTCCTGGGCCCTGGTGAACAGTGAAGCGCACCCCACTGACAACGGGCCGCTGACTGTGGACGCGTACCAGGTCAGCGCCCTGGACACCGGTGAACAGCACACCGTCCACATCGCCGGCGACGTCGTCCTCTCGGCCCCGGGCATCGAGCTCGAAGAGCTGGAGTCCCCGCCCTCGGACCGGTAGGCCTGCCGGTCGGATCCCTACGCGGGCGGAGCGAAGCCGCCCGCGGGCGGCCGCACCACATCCGCCCCGGGATCCGCTGCCGCACCGTCCCGCCCGCCGGGCCGGACAGGCGTGACCGGCGCGGGATGAGCCGGGGGAGCGTAGTGGGGCACGGAGGCCGGGTGAGGCTGAGGAACCGGGTGGGGCAGAGGCGCCGCAGCAGGTGCTGCCGCGAACGCCCGGCGTGCCTCACGCGTCTGACGTTCGTTCACGACGGCAGCCAGGAACGCGGCGGCAGGCACCTCCGCCGGGACCGGCACCCCGGTCCTGGCAGCGAGCTCACCGGCCAGCCGCTCCGACATGGCACGCCCCACGGCGGCATCCAGTTGGTGCATCCGCGTCAGGTACTGCCGTACGGCAAGCCACAGGTCGTCCGGGACCGCCGACAGGTCCAGTCCGGCGAACCGCCCGACGAGCCAGGGAGGCGGCGGCGGAACGGCCGCGGCCCTGCCCGCCGGTACCCGTTCCCGTACGACGAGCGTCCCCGCGAAGACGTCTCCGAGCCGCCGGCCACGCGCCGAGACCAGCGAGGCGATGGCCGCGACCGCACCGAGCGTCGCGAGAATCTCCACCACGCCCATTGCCCCGCGCACCAGCGCATGCCGGAACCGGATGGGCCCGCCGTCGTCCCGCACCACACGAAGCCCGCACGCGAGCTTGCCCAGCGAACGGCCGTGGGTGAACGTCTCCACAGCGACAGGCACCCCCACCAGCACCAGCAGAAAGGTCGCGACGGCCACTGCCGCCAGGGCCGCTTCGTCGAGCGTGACCGTCGCGATGGCCAGCCCGATCGACACCAGTACGAACACCGTCCCCACCGCCACCAGATCGATGACGAGAGCCAGCGCACGGCTCGGCAGTTTCGCCGGCCGCAGCCCCAGCACGACCGCGTCCCCGGTCACCAGCTCACTCATTGCCGCCCGCCCTTCGCCGACCATCCCTGCCCCTCGGGGCCACAGTCTGCCAAGCTGACCCGCAACGCGCCGCAGTTGTACGGACCCGTACGCACCCCTGCCAGGAGCAGCAGCCGACCATGGACCTCGACGTCTTCGTCAACACCCACCGCATCGAGTGGGACCGTCTGGACCACCTCCTGCACCGCGGGCGCAAACTCACGGGAGCGGAGGCCGATGAACTCGTCGACCTCTACCAGCGCACGGCCACCCATCTCTCCCTGATCCAGTCCAGTGCCCCCGACCCGCTGCTCACCGCACGCCTGACGCAGCTGGTGGCCCGGGCCCGGGCCACAGTGACCGGCACCCGTCGTGCCTCCTGGCGCGACGCCGTCAACTTCCTGACGGCGGGGTTCCCCGCAGCGGTCTACCGCTCAAGGCACTGGTGGATACCCACCGCCGTCCTCTCGGCGCTGCTGGCAGCACTGATGGGCTGGTGGATCGGTACCCATCCGGAGGTCCAGGCCGCCATCGCGGCGCCGGAGGACCTCCGCCGCCTGACCAGCCCGGGAGGCGAGTACGAGACGTACTACTCCAGCCACCCCGCGGCCTCCTTCGCCGCCCAGGTCTGGACGAACAACGCCCAGGCCGCCGCCATGTGCCTGGTGCTCGGCGCGTTCCTCTGCGTCCCGGTGATCTGGATCCTTTTCGTCAACGTGCTCAACCTCGCGGTGGGCATCGGCCTGATGTCCTCTGCGGGCCGGCTCGACACCTTCCTCGGCCTGATCCTTCCCCACGGACTGCTGGAACTCACGGCCGTCTTCGTCGCGGCCGGAACCGGCCTCCGCCTGGGCTGGACGGTCATCGATCCCGGCCCGCACACCCGGCGTACTGCCCTGGCCCAACAGGGCCGGGCAGCCATCGGCATGGCCATCGGGCTTGCCCTCGTCCTGTTCGTGTCAGGTGTCATCGAAGGCTTCGTCACCCCTTCAGGCCTTCCCACCTGGGCACGCATCGCCATCGGAATCGCCGCTGAGCTGGCCTTCCTCGCTTACGTCTACCTCTTGGGCGGCCGGGCGGCCCGAGCGGGCGACGCAGGCGACGTCGCTGCGGGAGAGCGAAGCGCGGAGCTACCGGTGGCCGCCTGATGTGCGAGCGGTCCTGCTGACCTGCTAGTCTCCTCAAGCCCCAAAGGAACCCGTTGACGCGGGGGACTGGGGGAGGTAGATTTGAACGGTTGCCTCGGACTGGACAAGTCCGAGCCCAACGGTTAGGTTTGCCTCGCTCTCAACGGAAATTCAATTTCCGCAGAGCCATTTGATTCCCACTCTCCGGAACAAGAAGCCGATTAGCTCGGCATTTTTGCTTCTGATAAAGTCGAATCAGCCGAAAGGCAAGGCCACTTCAACGGCCATCGGAATTCAAATTCGGACCGGAAACGGTACGCACGGGTTCTGGTAAGGTTGAAACCGCTGGAAAG
>NZ_JBIVTU010000011.1:202360-353031 GCF_044756845.1 Streptomyces sp. NPDC091416 | reverse complement strand
ACATTTTCTGGGGCTTTCCTCCGGGCGCTTCCCTTCGGTCTTGCGTTTCCGACTCTATCAGACTCTTTCGTGTCCGATTCCCGGTCGAAGCGGGTCTCGCATTTCCGCTTTCCAGTTCTTCGCTTTCGCGCTTTCCCTTTCCAGCGGTTTCAACCTTACCAGAACCCGTGCGTACCGTTTCCGGTCCGAATTTGAATTCCGATGGCCGTTGAAGTGGCCTTGCCTTTCGGCGGATCCGACGTTATCAGAAGTTCTGAGTCGGAATTTCCATCCTGCTCGGGGCTCGCAGCGCACACGTGTGTGCGGCGGTTCCCGGCGAGGCGGAGAGGTAAACGTACTGGAGCGGAGCGCCCCGATGCAAATCGGGGGCCCCGCTCCGGAGTTCGCGCCTGTCGGGGTCAGACCTCGACGACGACGGGAAGGATCATCGGACGCCGGCGGTAGGTGTCGGAGACCCACTTGCCCACCGTGCGGCGGACGAGCTGCTGGAGCTGGTGCGGCTCCATGACGCCGTCCTGGGCCGACTTGTTGAGAGCCTCTTCGACCTTCGGTACGACCGCGCTGAACGCCGAGTCGTCGATGCCGGAACCCCGGGCCTGGAAGTGGGGACCGCCCACGATCTTGCCGGAGGAGCTGTCCACCACGATGAAGACCGAGATGATGCCCTCGTCGCCGAGGATGCGGCGGTCCTTGAGGGAGGTCTCGGTGACATCGCCGACCGAGAGGCCGTCGACGTACACGTAGCCGGCCTGGACCTTGCCGACGATCTTGGCCTTGCCGTCGATCAGGTCGACGACGACGCCGTCCTCGGCGATGACGATGTGGTCCTTGGGAACACCGGTCAGGGCGCCCAGTTCGGCGTTGGCCCGGAGGTGGCGCCATTCGCCGTGGACCGGCATCAGGTTCTTCGGCTTGCAGATGTTGTAGAAGTACAGCAGCTCGCCTGCGGAGGCGTGGCCCGAGACGTGGACCTTGGCATTGCCCTTGTGGACGACGTTGGCGCCCCAGCGGGTCAGGCCGTTGATCACGCGGTAGACCGCGTTCTCGTTACCCGGGATCAGCGACGAGGCCAGGATGACGGTGTCGCCCTGGACGATGCGGATCTGGTGGTCGCGGTTGGCCATCCGGGACAGGGCCGCCATCGGCTCACCCTGTGAGCCCGTGCAGACGAGCACCACTTCGTCGTCCGGCAGGTCGTCGAGGGTCTTCACGTCGACGACCAGCCCCGCGGGCACCTTCAGGTATCCGAGGTCACGGGCGATACCCATGTTCCGGACCATCGAGCGTCCGACGAAGGCGACCCTGCGGCCGTACTCGTGGGCCGTGTCGAGGATCTGCTGGATGCGGTGCACGTGGCTGGCGAAGCTCGCCACGATGATGCGCTTCTGCGCATTGGCGAAGACCGTGCGCAGCACGTTCTGGATGTCGCGCTCGGGCGGGACGAAGCCGGGGACCTCCGCGTTCGTCGAATCGGAGAGCAGAAGGTCGATGCCTTCCTCGCTCAGCCGGGCGAAGGCGTGCAGGTCGGTGAGACGGCCGTCCAGCGGAAGCTGGTCCATCTTGAAGTCGCCGGTGGCGACGGCCATGCCGGCGGGCGTGCGGATGGCGACCGCGAGAGCGTCCGGGATGGAGTGGTTGACCGCGATGAACTCGCAGTCGAAGACGCCGATGCGCTCGCGCTGGCCCTCCTTCACCTCAAGGGTGTACGGACGGATGCGGTGCTCCTGGAGCTTGGCCTCGATGAGCGCGAGGGTCAGCTTGGAGCCGATGAGCGGGATGTCCGGCTTCAGACGCAGCAGATACGGGACACCACCGATGTGGTCCTCGTGTCCGTGCGTGAGGACGATGCCCTCGACGTCGTCGAGGCGGTCCCGGATGGTGGTGAAGTCCGGGAGGATCAGGTCGATGCCCGGCTGCTCCTCTTCGGGGAAGAGGACGCCGCAGTCGACGATGAGCAGGCGGCCGCCGTACTCGAACACCGTCATGTTGCGGCCGATCTCGCCGAGGCCGCCCAGCGGGGTGACCCGCAGGCCGCCCTTCGGGAGCTTCGGCGGGGTGCCGAGTTCAGGATGCGGATGACTCAAAAGACTCTCCTTACCACACACGCCACGTACCGCTTGGGCACGTGGCGCGCATGTCATTCGTGCACTTGCTGTTGTCTTTGGTGGTGCTCTGTCGCGAATCCTTCTTCGCGTATTCAGTTGTGAAGTCTGTGGTTAGAGCTGTACCCCACCGGCGGCAAGATCGATCTTGAGCTGGGCCGTTTCCTGCGCGCTGAGTTCCACCAGAGGCAGACGCAGCGGGCCGGCGGGGAGTCCCTGGAGGGCCAGTGCGGCCTTGGAGGTGATCACACCCTGGGTACGGAACATTCCCGTGAACACCGGCAGGAGCTTCTGGTGGATCTCCGTCGCCTTCTGTACGTCTCCGCCGAGGTAGGCCTCGAGCAGGGCCCGCAGGTCCGGGGTGACGACGTGGCCCACGACGGAGACGAGTCCGACCGCGCCGACCGACAGGAGCGGAAGGTTCAGCATGTCGTCGCCCGAGTACCAGGCCAGGCCGGACTGGGCGATGGCCCAGCTGGCGCGGCCGAGGTCGCCCTTGGCGTCCTTGTTGGCCACGATCCGCGGGTGCTCGGACAGCCGGACCAGGGTCTCCGTGTCGATGGGGACACCGCTGCGGCCGGGAATGTCGTAGAGCATCACCGGCAGACCGGTGGAGTCCGCGATCGCGGTGAAGTGCCGGAGGAGGCCCTCCTGCGGCGGCTTGTTGTAGTACGGCGTGACCGCGAGGAGGCCGTGGGCGCCGGTGCGCTCGGCCGTGCGGGCGAGTTCGACGCTGTGGCGGGTGTCGTTGGTCCCGATGCCGGCGACGATGTGCGCACGGTCTCCGACCGCCTCCAGCACAGCCCGTACGAGCTGGTCTTTCTCCGCGTCGCTGGTGGTCGGCGACTCGCCGGTGGTGCCGTTGATGATCAGGCCGTCGTTGCCTGCGTCCACCAGATGGGTGGCAAGCCGCTGGGCGCCGTCGAGGTCGAGCGCGCCGTCCGCCGTGAAGGGCGTGACCATCGCGGTGAGGACCCGCCCGAAGGGGGTCTGCGGAGTGGAGATCGGAGCCATGGGTAACACGCTACTCGTTGCTCGGCGTCCAATGTCCCCTCGGGGGGACAAGCAAGAGGAGCCCGGCACTGCCTGCTCGGGGGTTCAGGCAGTGCCGGGTCCGTTTGATCAGCCTAGATGAACTTCACGAAACGCCGCAATACGGACACCGCTTACGGGGCAACCCGTCCATTTTTGTTGAAGGCTGCATGGGTGAGCGGCATGAGCTCCGCCCAGTGGGCCTCCATCTGCTCGCCGACCATCTCGATCTCCCGCTGGGGGAACGACGGAACCTTCGCGAGTTCGTGCTGCGTACGCAGGCCCAGGAAGTGCATCAGCGACCGGGCGTTGCACGTCGCGTACATCGAGGAGAACAGGCCGACCGGGAGGACCGCACGGGCGACCTCGCGGGCCACTCCCGCCGCCAGCATCTCCTGGTAGGCCTCGTACGCCTGGCGGTAGGAGTCCTCCATGGCGCGGCCCGTGAGCTCGGCCTGGGCCTCGGTGCCCTCGACGAACTCGTACTTTCCGGGACGGCCCTGCTGGACAAGCTTGCGGGACTCCCCCGGGACGTAGAAGACCGGCTCCAGCTCCCTGTAGCGGCCCGATTCCTCGTTGTACGACCAGCCCACACGGTGCCGCATGAACTCGCGGAACACGAAGATCGGGGCGCTGATGAAGAAGGTCATCGAGTTGTGCTCGAACGGGCTGCCGTGCCGGTCCCGCATCAGGTAGTTGATGAGTCCCTTGGAGCGCTCAGGATCCTTGGTGACCTCTTCCAGGGACTGCTCACCGGCCGTCGAAACACGGGCGGCGAACAGCACGTCGGAATCACCGGCGGCGTGTTTCACCAGGTCAACGGTGACATCGCTGCGGAAGCTGGGCTTTGCGGGCTCGGGGGTCTCGGTCACCGGCGGGGTCCTTCCAATGGCGTCGCTCGGGCGGCGTCCACTCTACGGGCCACGACTGACAACGCGGTCCGCACCGCCCGTCGCGGGATTTCTTCGGCCAATCCGGCGATTCGGGGCACCGATCGGGCTCCCCGTGCGTCTGACTCAGTAGCACCACCCGAATCTGAGTTCAAGGAGAGCTACCTCATGTTCCGCCGGCGCGAATCCGTCCCGTTCTCGTTCGTGGCCGAGGCCGACCGGTTCCGCAGTAACGTCACACCGCCCCCGCGCGAGCGCGCCTCCCTCTCCGAGAAGGCGGGCCGCACCCTGATCGGCCTCGTCGTGGTCGCCGGACTGGCCGGATCGCTGCTGCTCGGCCTGCCCGCCCTGTCTCCCGAGCAGTCGGCGCAGCACAGTCAGCAGACCGAGGCCGCGCACGGGCGCTGACCCGTACGGGCCCCCTGGGGTGGTCCGGCCGGTAGCCTCCTCGGTAGCCTCACCGGGCACAGCAATCGAGCGTGCTTGTGAGTGAGGATCAGTCGTGCCCCTGCCCTTCCTGACGGCCGACCGCGCATTTGACGCGAGCGCTGAGGATGTCGCGCTGCCGTTCGACGACCACGACAGCTGGCGGCGCCCGTACCGCCCCGGACCCTGGCGTGTCGCGGCAGCGGCCGGACTGCTGCTGCTTGCCTCGTTCATCCTGTTCGCCGGGATGATCACGGCGTTCGCCGGGGCGATCCCCGGGGCCGGCGCGTGTCTCGCCCTGGCCCTCGCGGTGATCATCTGCGCCCTGCGGATGCTGCGGATCGGCGCCTGGGTGAGCCGGCACGGTGTGCGCCGGGTGGGCTTCTTCTGGACCACGACGGTGCCGTGGAACCACGCCGCCGCCGTGCGCACGGTGCAGCAGCCGGTCAAGTGGCTCGGGTTCCCGCGCACCGTTCAGGGGCAGGCCCTGATCGTCGTACGCAAGGGCGGGGACGCGGTTCCGCCGCTGCTCACGGACTCCAGCGCGGACTTCCTGGCCCGCGGTGAGGCGTTCGACCGGGCCGCCGACACGATCGAGGCGTGGGGGGACGAGTACCGGCAGCACTGAGGTCTCGCCTGCCCCTCCCGCACGCAGAGAGACCGTCCGGCGTTCGCGAAAGAACGCCGGACGGTCTCTTTGCGTGCGGGACAGCCCTCAGTTGCCGGACGGGGCCGCTGAGGCCGCTGTGCGGCCTCTGTGCAGGGCGATGGCGCGCTGCATGGCCTTCCTGGCCCTGGGAGTGTCCCGGGCGTCCTGGTAGGCCACGGCGAGACGGAACCAGCAGCGCCAGTCGTCCGGCGCGTCCTCCGTCTCCTCCTGGCGGCGGGCGAACGCCGCGTCGGCCGAGTCCCGGTCGATACGCCCGCTCGGGGTACGGGCCAGGTCGTCGACGGGCAGGCCGCCCTCGGCGTCGAGCTCGGCGGCAAGGGCGTTGGCCCTCCGGACGAACTGGGTGTTCTTCCAGAGGAACCAGATGCCGATCACCGGAAGGATCAGCACGGCGACCCCGAAGGTCACCGTCAGCAGCGTGCCGTGCTTGATGAGCAGGACGCCTCGGCTGCCGACCAGGAGGAAGTAGAAGACCAGGACGGCAGCGGTGACGGCGTAAGTGATCTTTGCGCGCATGGGGGTGGGCTCAGTCAGTTCAGGTCGAGGAAGTTTTCCAGGCCGAACGTGAGGCCCGGAGTGGTCGCCACGCGGCGTGCTCCGAGCAGGATGCCCGGCATGAAGCTGCTGTGGTGCAGGGAGTCGTGCCGGATGGTGAGGGTCTCGCCCTCACCTCCGAGCAGCACCTCCTGGTGGGCCAGGAGGCCGCGGAGCCGGACCGAGTGGACCGGGATCCCGTCGACGTCGGCTCCGCGTGCGCCGTCCAGTGCCGTCGCGGTGGCGTCCGGCTGGGGCGCGCAGCCCGCCTCGCGGCGGGCTTCGGCGATCAGCTGGGCGGTGCGTGCGGCGGTGCCGGACGGGGCGTCGGCCTTGTTGGGGTGGTGCAGCTCGATGACCTCGACGGACTCGAAATAGCGGGCGGCCTGCTGCGCGAACTTCATGGTGAGGACCGCGCCGATGGAGAAGTTCGGCGCGATGAGCACACCGGTCCCCGGCGAGGCGGAGAGCCAGGTGTTCAGCTGCGCGAGCCGTTCGTCGGTCCAGCCGGTGGTGCCGACCACGGCGTGGATGCCGTGCCGGACGCAGAAGTCGAGGTTGTCCATCACCGACGTGGGGGTGGTGAGCTCGACGACGACCTGGGCGCCGGAGTCCGTCAGGGACTCCAGCTTGTCGTCGCGGCCGAGCGCGGCCACCAGTTCCATGTCGTCGGCGGCCTCGACCGCTCGTACCGCTTCGGAGCCGATACGGCCCCGGGCACCGAGAACGGCCACGCGCAGCTTGCTCATGCTTGCTTCTTTCGGGTGACGAGGTGACTGGATGGCTGTGTGACGAGGTGACTAGGCGACCGACTCGTGGAGCCGGTCGGCCTGCTTGTCCTTGAGCGGGCCGATGACGGAGAGCGAGGGACGGTGTCCGAGGACCTCGCCCGCCACCGCACGGATGTCGTCCGGGGTGACCTGCGCGATGCGGGCCAGCATGTCGTCGACCGACATCTGCTCGCCCCAGCACAGTTCGCTCTTGCCGATCCGGTTCATCAGGGCGCCGGTGTCCTCCAGGCCGAGGACCGTGGAACCGGAGAGCTGGCCGATCGCGCGGCTGATCTCCTCGTCGTCGAGCCCGTCCGACGCGACGCGGTCGAGCTCGTCGCGGCAGATCTTGAGGACGTCGTGCACCTGGCTGGGCCGGCAGCCGGCGTACACGCCGAAGAGCCCGCAGTCCGCGAAGCCCGAGGTGTACGAGTAGACGCTGTACGCGAGACCGCGCTTCTCCCGTACCTCCTGGAAGAGGCGGGAGCTCATGCCGCCGCCGAGGGCGGTGTTGAGTACGCCGAGCGCCCAGCGCCGCTCGTCGGTGCGGGCCAGTCCCGGCATGCCGAGAACCACGTGGGCCTGCTCGGTCTTGCGGTTCTGCAGTTCGACCCGGCCCGCGGTACGCAGCGTGCGGGAGCCCGCGCGCGGGGCCGTGGGGACGGCGTCGGTGCGGGACAGCGCACCGGCGCGCTCGAAGGCCTTGCGGACCTGGCGTACGACCGTGGCGTGGTCGACGTTGCCGGCGGCGGCGACGACCAGGTGCGTGGGGTCGTAGTGCTTCTTGTAGAAGCGGGCGATCTGGCCGCGGTTCAGCGCGTTGATCGTGTCGACGGTACCGAGGACCGGGCGGCCCAGCGGGGTGTCGCCGAGCATCGTGTGCGCGAACAGGTCGTGCACGCAGTCGCCCGGGTCGTCCTCCGTCATCGCGATCTCTTCGAGGATGACGCCGCGCTCGGCGTCGACGTCCTCGGAGGCGATCAGCGAGCCGGTCAGCATGTCGCAGACGACGTCGATGGCCAGTGGCAGGTCCGTGTCGAGGACCCGCGCGTAGTAGCAGGTGTACTCCTTCGCCGTGAAGGCGTTCATCTCGCCGCCGACCGCGTCGAGCGCGGACGAGATGTCGAGGGCGCTGCGCTTGGCGGTGCCCTTGAAGAGGAGGTGTTCGAGGTAGTGCGTCGCGCCGTTCAGTGTCGGGGTCTCGTCGCGTGATCCGACGTTGGCCCAGATACCGAAGGTGGCGGAGCGTACGGAGGGCAGCGTTTCGGTGACGACGCGCAGGCCGCCGGGAAGGACCGTGCGGCGGACCGTGCCGATGCCGTTGGTGCCCTTGAGAAGCGTTTGGGTACGGGCGACGGCCCGCCCCTCCGAGGAGGGGCGGGCCGTCGTCACGGAACTACGGGACGTCACTTGTCGGTGTCGTCCTTCTTCTCGTCCTCTTCGCCCTCGATGACGGGGATGAGGGAGAGCTTGCCGCGGGAGTCGATCTCGGCGATCTCGACCTGGACCTTGGCACCGACGCCGAGCACGTCCTCGACGTTCTCCACGCGCTTGCCACCGGCGAGCTTGCGGATCTGCGAGATGTGCAGCAGGCCGTCCTTGCCGGGCATCAGGGAGACGAACGCACCGAAGGTGGTGGTCTTGACGACCGTACCCAGGTAGCGCTCGCCGACCTCCGGCATGGTCGGGTTGGCGATCGCGTTGATCGTGGCGCGCGCGGCCTCGGCCTGCGAGCCCTGCTGGGCACCGATGTAGATGGTGCCGTCGTCCTCGATCGTGATGTCGGCGCCGGTGTCCTCCTGGATCTGGTTGATCATCTTGCCCTTGGGGCCGATGACCTCACCGATCTTGTCCACCGGGATCTTGACGGTGATGATCCGCGGGGCGTTCGGGGACATCTCGTCCGGGACGTCGATGGCCTCGTTCATCACGTCGAGGATGTGGAGGCGTGCGTCACGGGCCTGCTTCAGCGCGGCGGCCAGAACCGAGGCGGGGATGCCGTCGAGCTTGGTGTCGAGCTGGAGCGCGGTCACGAACTGCTTCGTGCCGGCGACCTTGAAGTCCATGTCACCGAACGCGTCCTCGGCACCGAGGATGTCGGTGAGGGCGACGTAGTGGGTCTTGCCGTCGATCTCCTGCGAGATCAGACCCATGGCGATACCGGCGACGGCGGCCTTGAGGGGCACACCGGCGTTCAGGAGCGACATGGTGGAGGCGCAGACCGAGCCCATGGACGTCGAGCCGTTGGAGCCCAGCGCCTCGGAGACCTGGCGGATCGCGTAGGGGAACTCCTCGCGCGACGGCAGCACCGGCACGATGGCGCGCTCGGCGAGCGCACCGTGGCCGATCTCGCGGCGCTTGGGCGAGCCCACGCGGCCGGTCTCACCGACGGAGTACGGCGGGAAGTTGTAGTTGTGCATGTAGCGCTTGCGGGTCACCGGGGAGAGGGTGTCCAGCTGCTGCTCCATGCGGAGCATGTTGAGGGTGGTGACGCCCAGGATCTGGGTCTCGCCACGCTCGAACAGCGCCGAGCCGTGCACGCGCGGGATGGCCTCGACCTCGGCGGCGAGCGTACGGATGTCCGTGACGCCGCGGCCGTCGATGCGGACCTTGTCCTTGATGACGCGCTCGCGGACCAGCTTCTTGGTCAGCGCGCGGTAGGCACCGGAGATCTCCTTCTCGCGGCCCTCGAAGGCCGGGAGGAGCTTCTCGCCCGCGATCTCCTTGATGCGGTCGAGCTCCGCCTCGCGCTCCTGCTTGCCGGCGATGGTGAGCGCCTTGGCGAGCTCGGTGCTGACGGCCTTGGTGAGGGCCTCCAGGACGTCGTCCTGGTAGTCGAGGAAGACCGGGAACTCACCGGTGGGCTTGGCAGCCTTGGCGGCGAGGTCGGACTGGGCCTTGCAGAGCGCCTTGATGAAGGGCTTCGCGGCTTCCAGACCGGCGGCGACGACCTCTTCGGTCGGGGCCTCGGCGCCGTCCTTGACGAGTTGGATGGTCTTCTCGGTGGCCTCGGCCTCGACCATCATGATCGCGACGTCGCCGTCCTCCAGGACGCGACCGGCGACGACCATGTCGAAGACGGCGTCCTCGAGCTCGGTGTGCGTCGGGAACGCGACCCACTGGCCCTTGATCAGGGCGACGCGGGTGGCGCCGATCGGGCCGGAGAAGGGCAGGCCCGCCAGGATCGTGGAAGCGGACGCGGCGTTGATCGCGACCACGTCGTACAGGTGGTCGGGGTTGAGCGCCATGATCGTCTCGACGATCTGGATCTCGTTGCGCAGGCCCTTCTTGAAGGACGGGCGCAGCGGGCGGTCGATCAGGCGGCAGGTGAGGATCGCGTCCTCGGAGGGGCGGCCCTCCCGGCGGAAGAAGGAGCCGGGGATCTTGCCTGCGGCGTACTGCCGCTCCTCGACGTCCACCGTGAGGGGGAAGAAGTCGAGCTGGTCCTTGGGCCGCTTGGAAGCGGTGGTGGCCGACAGCACCATGGTGTCGTCGTCCAGGTACGCGACGGCGGAGCCGGCGGCCTGCTTGGCCAGGCGGCCCGTCTCGAAGCGGATGGTGCGGGTGCCGAAGGTTCCGTTGTCGATAACGGCCTCGGCGTAGTGGGTCTCGTTCTCCACTAGTGATTTCTCCATACTCGTCGTCTTTCGTCCTGACGCCCGTGTGGCGGAGGACGGTGCGGAGAAGCGCACCGTGTGTGCGGGGCCGGTCTTCGATCGAAGCTCCCGGGCGTTGTCCCGGGGGCCACTACCGAGGACCGGCGGCGGCTGTGGCGCGCCTCTCCTCGTCTGTTGTTGTACGTCCAGGTTACTGAGGATGTCCCCGGTACCGCACGTACGGCAAAGGGAGCGGCCCCCTCAGAAGTGGGCACCGCTCCCTTTCACAGCGTCCTTACTTGGCGCCGCCGGCCGCGCCACGGCGGATGCCGAGGCGGTCGACGAGCGCACGGAAGCGCTGGATGTCCTTCTTGGCCAGGTACTGCAGGAGGCGGCGACGCTGGCCGACCAGGATCAGCAGACCACGACGGGAGTGGTGGTCGTGCTTGTGCGTCTTGAGGTGCTCCGTCAGGTCCGAGATGCGGCGCGAAAGCATGGCGACCTGAACCTCGGGGGATCCCGTGTCGCCCTCCTTCTGCGCGAACTCGGTCATGATCTGCTTCTTCGTAGCGGCGTCGAGCGGCACGCGTACTCCTCTTGGTGTTCGATGCGCTCACGAGTGCCCCTGGTCTTGATCTCAGGGGAGCTTGGGTGACTCGGGAGCGAAGGTCCGATGAGCGCAGTCCCCAGAACGAACCGGGAACGCGTACACAAACGGCCACCGACAGAATACCAGCCGCCCGGAGCGGCCCGGACGGGCCTCAGCCGGTGAGGGCCCTCGCGCGCGTGAAGACGTCGAGGACCGCCAGGCAGAGCGGGACCAGGGAGAGCAGCAGCGCGCTCTCCGTCAGGTCCAGGACCCGCCCCCAGAACGGGGAGAGTCCCTTGCGGGGAACGATCAGGCCGGCCGCGGTGAACAGGGTCACGCCGGCGGCTGCGGCTGCGCAGATCCAGACGGTACGCAGGTCGAGGGAGCCGCGGTCCCCGTACCGGGCGAGCTCCGCCACCAGGCCGGCGGGCGGGTTCAGCGCGAGCCCGGTGATCAGCAGGGCGAGGGAGCCGAGGCCTGCCGCGAGTACGCAGACGACCTGCGAGGTGTAGCGGAAGAGCCGGGCCCGCAGCAGCATGGCCCCGCCGGTGGCCAGGGCGAGGAGCTGGGCCCAGGTGTCGCCGGAGAAGCCGAGCACCGCGGCGGACGCGACGACGAGGGCCGCGCAGCCGCCGACGAGGCCGAGGAGGAGTTCGTGGCCGCGCCGCGCCCGCTCCGCGATGTGCGCGTCGTCGACGGGGGCGTCGCGGTGGCCGGCGTCCGGGTCCGCGAAGGGGTCGTCGTAGCCGGTCCGGGCGGTGCGCTGCGGGGCGTATCCGATGGGGAGGCGGGCGAACCGGGCCGAGAGGCCGGGCAGGAAGGCGACGAGACCGATGGCGGCCGGGGAGCAGACGGCGGCCGCGGCGGCCGCCGAGGACCCGGTGAGGATCGCGGCGAAGGACGCCAGGGTGCCCGCGGTGGCGAGGAGGGCCGCCGCGACGAACGGCGCGTCGCCGCCCGGGGTGACGGCGACGAGGACCACCGAGGCGACGAGCACGGCGACGCAGCCGAGCAGGAACTGGAGCCTGCCCGGACCCTGACCGGTGTCCGGGCCGATGATGCCGGAGCCGGCGATGAGGACGAGGGGCAGCGCGCCGAGGCCGAGGGCGACGGCTGTGACCCGGTCCCCGTAGACCCGGGCGCGCACCCCCGCGAAGGCCGTGAGCAGCACGCCGGCGGCGCCCGCGATGACGCCGGGCAGGCTGTGCATGTCGTGGTGGACCGGGTCGGCGGACCAGAGGACGAAGCCCGTCAGGACGAGCAGCAGCGCGGCGCCCGCCGGGCCCGCGCCGCGCAGCAGGTCGTCGCTCCACAGATGGCGGTCGCGGGCGACGGCGGAGGCGACTGCGTCCGAGACGTCGTCGAAGACGGCGGGCGGCAGCGATTCGGCGAACGGGCGCAGGGCCAGGATCTCGCCGTCGAGCACCTGCTGGGCGGCGAGGGTGCGGGCGCCGTCGAGGACCGTGCCGTCGAGTCGTACGAGGTGGTGGCCGGTGGGTGTGGCGACGGCCTGGGTCCGGCCGGTGAGGCGGAGGATCTCCGGGCAGATGTCGGCGACGGCGAGGTCCTCGGGCAGCGCGACGTCGATCCGGCTGTCGGGCGCCACGACAGTGACGCGGCAGAAGCCGGTCTCTGCGGTCGTACTCACGTGTCTGGTCCCCCCGGTCGGCGGCTGCGCACACTTACGGGTCCGGTCCCCGGTTTCGCGGTCGCGCACGATGCGCGCGCCACCCTACCGGGACGGGTGAATCCCGGATTCTGCGCCGGTGCCCGGGAAGTAGGATCGCGGTCGCGCGGAGGCCAGTCCGTGGGCGGAGGCTGCCACGGGGGCGCCGGTGCGGGTCCGTCCGGCCTCCGGCCCGTCCGTACCGAGGGATTTGATGCACCGGTGAGCCAGATCGTCGTGAAGCGTCCACCGCGGGCCCTGCCGCCGGAACCAGGCGCCGACGGGCTGACGTTGAAGGCCCCTCCCGTGCTGCCGCGCGGGCAGCGCGAGGGCCTGTTGATGCAGGTGCTGCCGGTGCTCGGCATGGGTTCGTCGGTGGTCTTCTTCTTCTCGCCGCAGGCGCCGCCGTTCATGCGGATCATGGGTGTGCTGATGCTGGTCTCGACGGTCGCCATGGCGGTCGCCCAGGTGGTCCGTCACCGGCGCGGTACACAGGGGCAGTTGGCGGGTGCGCGGCGTGACTACCTCGCGTACCTGGCGCAGACGCGGCGTGCGGTGCGCCGGACGGCGCGCGCCCAGCGTGATGCGCAGTGGTATCTGCATCCCGGTCCCGAGCAGCTGTGGTCGGTGGTGGCGGAGGGCGTCCGGGTCTGGGAACGTCGGTCCGCCGACGCGGACTTCGGGCAGGTGCGGGTCGGGCTCGGGGCGCAGCCGCTGTCGACGCCCCTGTCGGCGCCGGACACCGATCCGGCCGATGATCCGGAGCCGGTGTGCGCGGGGGCGCTGCGGCGGTTCCTGGCGGTGCACGGCTCGCTGGAGGGCCTGCCGGTGGCGATCCCGGTGCGGGCGTTCCCCCGGGTGACGGTGTGCGGGCTGCCGGAGTCGGCGCAGTCGGTGGCGCGGGCGTTGGTGGCCCAGCTCGTGACGCTGCACGCGCCGGACGATCTGGTGGTCGCGGTGGTGGCGGGGCCGGATGCGGTGGCGCGCTGGGACTGGACGAAGTGGCTGCCGCACACGCAGGTGCCCGGTCAGGTCGACGGCGCAGGTTCGAAGCGGCTGTTCGCGGCGGACCCGGCCGCTCTGGAGCCGTTGCTGGCCGGGCGGCTGGAGGGCCGGCCGCGGTTCGGCCGGGAGAGCGCGCCGCTGCCGGACCAGCCGCACGTCGTGGTGGTCCTGGACGGTGGCCGGGTGGCGCCGGGCTCGGTGCTCGGGGCGCCGGAGGGGTTGCAGGGTGTGACCGTCGTCGAGGTGGTGGAGGGTGAGCCCGCCGCTGTCCGCGGCGGCCTCACCGTGATGGCGCGGCCGGGGCTGCTGCGGCTGGAGCCGGCCGGGGGCGGGGCGTACGAGGGCGTACCGGACGGCATCTCGCTGCCTGCGGCCGAGGCGCTGGCCCGGCAGCTGGCGCCGCTGCGGACGGGTGGCGGCAAGGACGGTGAACCGCTGCTGTCGGAGCTGGACTTCACCGAACTGCTGGGCCTCGGCGACGCGGGCGCGGTCGATGTGGCCCGCAGCCGGCGGCCCCGGCCGGTCTCCGAGCGGCTGCGGGTGCCGATCGGGGTCGGCGAGGACGGGCTGCCGGTGGTGCTGGACCTCAAGGAGGCGGCGCAGGACGGCATGGGGCCGCACGGGCTGTGTGTCGGCGCCACGGGTTCCGGCAAGTCGGAGCTGCTGCGGACGCTGGTGCTGGGTCTCGCGGTCACGCACCCTTCCGAGACGCTGAACTTCGTGCTCGCGGACTTCAAGGGCGGGGCGACGTTCAGCGGGATGTCGCAGTTGCCGCACGTGGCCGCCGTCATCACCAACCTGGCCGACGACCTGGCCCTCGTCGACCGGATGGGCGACGCGATCCGTGGGGAGCTCCAGCGCCGGCAGGAGCTGCTGCGCTCGGCGGGCAGCTACGCGAACATCCATGACTACGAGAAGGCCCGGGCGGCGGGGGCGGCGCTGGAGCCGCTGGCCTCGCTGGTGCTGGTGATCGACGAGTTCTCCGAACTGCTCACCGCCAAGCCCGACTTCATCGACATGTTCATCCAGATCGGCCGCATCGGCCGTTCGCTGGGCGTGCACCTGCTGCTGGCCTCGCAGCGGCTGGAGGAGGGCAGGCTGCGCGGTCTGGACACGTATCTCTCGTACCGGATCGGGCTGCGGACCTTCTCGGCCGCCGAGTCGCGGGCGGCACTGGGCGTGCCGGACGCGTATCTGCTGCCTTCGGTGCCGGGCTCGGGCTATCTCAAGGCCGGCACGGAGGAGATGACCCGGTTCAAGGCGGCGTACGTGTCGGGGACGTACCGGCGGGGTGCGGGACCCGCCGCGGGGAGGCTGCCCGCCGCGCGGCGGGCGGCGCTGTTTTGGGCGATGCCGGTGCCGGTGCCGCCGGACGGTACGGGGCCCGGCGGGAGCGCCCCGCAGCCGGTGCCGTTGCCGGCTGCGCAGGACGCCTTCGCCGACACCGTGCTGGACGTGGTCGTGCGGCGGCTGGAGGGGCAGGGGGTGCCCGCGCATCAGGTGTGGCTGCCGCCGCTGGACCGGGCTCCGGCGCTGGACCAGCTGCTGCCGGGGCTCGCTCCCGCCGGGGGACGCGGGTTCACCGCCACGGGGTACAGCCGGCCCGGTGGGCTGACGGTCCCGCTCGGTCTGGTCGACAAACCGTTCGAGCAGCGGCGCGAGGTGCTGTACCGCGACTTCTCCGGGGCTGCGGGACAT
Source organism: Streptomyces sp. NPDC091416 (assembly GCF_044756845.1). Lineage (NCBI taxonomy): Bacteria > Bacillati > Actinomycetota > Actinomycetes > Kitasatosporales > Streptomycetaceae > Streptomyces > Streptomyces sp. NPDC091416. The sequence continues at coordinate 338,053 of NZ_JBIVTU010000011.1, read as the reverse complement.
CTGATGGTGGTCGGTGGCCCGCAGTCGGGGAAGTCGACGCTGCTGCGGACCCTGATCGCGTCGTTCGCGCTCACGCACACCCCGCAGGAGGTGCAGTTCTACGGCCTCGACTTCGGTGGCGGCGGGCTCGCCCCGCTGGCGGATCTGCCGCATGTGGGGCAGATCGCCTCGCGGCTGGATCCGGAGCGGGTGCGGCGCACGGTCGCGGAGGTGGCGGGGGTGCTGGCCCGGCGCGAGGAGCTGTTCCGCGCCGGGGGCATCGACTCCGTGGCCACGTACCGGCGCAGGCGCGCGCTCGGTGAGCTTCCCGGTGAGGCGTGGGGGGACGTGTTCCTGGTCATCGACGGCTGGGGCGGTTTCCGGACCGCGCACGAGTCGCTGGAACCGGTCGTCACGGACATCGCCGCACGCGGGCTGGGCTACGGGGTCCATGTGGTGCTCTCGGCCGCGCGGTACATGGAGGTGCGCGCCGGGCTGAAGGACCAGATCCTGGGGCGGCTCGAACTGCGGCTCGGCGACGTCATGGACTCCGAGTTCGACCGGAAGGTCGCGGGCCGGGTGCCCGCCGGGGTGCCGGGCCGCGGTCAGGTCGCGGAGAAGCTGCACTTCATGGCCGCTCTGCCGCGTATCGACTCCGTCACCGGCGCGTCGGGCCTCGCCGACGCGACCGCCGCGCTCGCGGGGACGGTGCGGGACAACTGGACGGGCGCGCCGGCACCCTCCGTACGGCTGCTGCCGCTGAAGCTGCCCGCGGAGCGGTTGCCGAAGGGGTTCGAGTTCCCGGACCGCGGGATCGCGATCGGGATCGCCGAGACGGATCTGGAGCCGGTGTTCGTCGACTTCGACACCGATCCGTTCTTCCTGGTCTTCGGTGAGAGCGAGTCGGGCAAGACCAATCTGCTGCGGCTGATCGCGAAGCAGGTCGCGGAGCGGTACTCCCCCGACGAGGCGAAGCTCGTCGTCGGGGACTACCGGCGGGGTCTGCTGGGCGCGCTGCCGGAGAGCCATCTGCTGGAGTACGCGCCGACGGCGGACGCGCTGGGCACGCATATGGAGGCGCTGGCCGGTGTGTTCGCGCGGCGGCAGCCTCCGGGGGACGTGACTCCGCGGCAGTTGCGGGACCGGAGCTGGTGGACCGGCCCGCAGATCTTCGTCGTCGTCGACGACTACGACCTGGTGGCGACGGGAGCGGGCGGTCCGCTGGCCCCGTTGGCGGAGTATCTGCCGTTCGCCCGGGACACCGGGGTGCGTTTCGTCATCGCGCGCAGTTCGGCGGGGGCGTCGCGTGCCATGTACGAGACGTTCATGCAGCGGATCAAGGAGCTGGGCGCCCAAGGGGTGGTGCTGTCCGGCAGTCCGGCCGAGGGGGACCTCGTCGGAGCGGTGCGCGGGCGTCCCATGCCGCCGGGGCGCGGCTACTTCGCCACCCGGCGGCGCGGCAGCCCCCTGGTGCAGACGGGAAGGCTTCCGGAGCGGCCCTGAGAGAGTCATGAATGCACAGGAAGGGCCCTGCTCGCAGGGAATTGCGGACAGGACCTGACGGCCGCGGCGGTGCCTGTACGGTGCCGTGCAGAGCCACGTACGGAGAGGAACCGTTGACCATGGGCACGCAGGCGGAGAAGGACGAGCTGTACGCACTCGACATCTCGGGGGTGGAATGGCTGAGTGCGCCCGGGACCGAAGAGGCCGAGGAGCGCGTCGAGATCGCGCATCTGCCGGGCGGGGCCGTGGCGATGAGGTCCTCGCTGGACCCGGACACCGTGCTGCGGTACACGGAGGCCGAGTGGCGTGCGTTCGTCCTGGGCGCCCGGGACGGCGAGTTCGACCTTACGTAGGACGCCGCGTGCGGGAGATACGACGTTCACCGGAACGTGCGTCTCCGCACGACGGAAGGGGCACGTCCGGGTGAACGTGCCCCTCTTCCCGTCTCCCTGTACGCGGCCCCGTCTTCCTGTACGCGGCCTCGCGCGGGCGTCTCAGTACGCCTCGGTGAACAGGCGTGAGGCCCTGAGGTCCGTGGCGCGGTAGTTGTCCTTGCCGTTCTCGATGATCCTCGCGACGTGCTCCAGGCGGCCCTTCATGTCATCGGCCTTGCCGCGGTACTTGTTCTGGAGCAGCACGTAGGCCGTGTGGGCCTCGCCGTCCCAGGTGTCGGTGACCACCTTGAGCGCGCCGTCCATCTCCTCCAGGTCGCGGCAGATGTTCTGCGACACCACACGGATGCGGTTCGCCATCTCCTGGACGCTGTCGTACCTGACCTTGGTGTGCGGGTCGTGACCCATCGGGGTTCTCCTCTGGCTCGGCTACGGATGGGGAGAGTCGGTTCAGACGCCGTCGAGGCCCGAGGCGCTGCCCGCCGAGGCCGGTGTCCTGACCGCGTTGAAGGCGGCGCGGACCTCCTCGTCGTTCGCGTTGCTGAGGTTCCTGGTGCTGCCCACCGCGTGGAGCAGCACGTTCAGCAGCCGGCGGATCTCGTCGTGGTCCTCGTTGATCAGGAGCTGCGCGGACGTGAATCCCGAAGCGCCGGCTCCGGTCCACCCGGCCCCGGCCGTCGCGAGGATGTCGGCCAGTTCCCTGGACTGCGTGGAGACCGCCTCGGCGGTTCTGACGATCTTGTTCCTGGCCTGGACGACCGGTTCGTCGGCAAGTCCGAAACCACCCGCGGGGTTGGTCATGCGGAGGTCCTCTCTCGGTTCGCGAAGGGATGCGAAGGGATGCTGAGCCGGGGTGGTCGCACCGGCTCCGGCGAAGCCCCCGGCCGGTTTCTGATTCCCCGTCACTCATGTGAAGTCCGTGATCACCCTAGCCACTTCGGCACCTTGGACCCTGACGTCCCGGCGGCGGGAAACGGCTCCCGCACGGATCAGCGACGGCGCGGAACGCGGCGTCGGCGGAGGTCGCGTGCCACGGTCGCGACGCCCGCCACCACACCGACGAGCACGGCCGCCGAGGCCAGTGCGTAGGTCGCGTACCGCTTGCTGCGTTGCTGCGAGGTCTCCGACATCGCCAGGTGCGCGGGCTCGGGGGCCCGGGCGCCGGCGGGTGGTGCGTCCGGGTGGGGGGCGTCCTGCGGGGCGTCGTCCCCGGACAGTGCGCGGACCGGGTCGACTACACCCCATCCGACGAAGGCGTCACGCCCGTTGACGGAGCGTTCCGCCGTCTGTTCGATCCGGGCGATGATCTGCGCCGCCGTCCAGTCCGGGTACTTGGCGCGCATCAGCGCGACGACCCCGGCGACGTAGGGAGCGGCGAAGCTGGTGCCGTTGTCGGCGCACTGGCCGTCGCCCGGGACGGTGGAGACGATGTCGACCCCGGGTGCGGCGATTCCCACGAACTCCCCCGCCTGGGAGAAGGGCGCGCGTTCGTTGTTGCGGTCGGACGCGGCGACGGCGAGGACACCGTCGAAGGCGGCGGGGTAGGTCATCCTCTCCCGGCCGTCCGCGCCGTCGTTGCCCGCTGCGGCGACCACCACGATGTCCTCGGCGACCGCCCGCGCCACCGCCCGGCCGAGCAGCGAGTCGTCGGCCAGTGGCCTGGTGGTGTCCTGGGAGATGTTGATGACCTGGGCGCCCTCGGCGATCGCGTGGTCGATCGCGGCGGCCATCGCGCTGTCCAGCCCGTTGTGCCTCCCGTCGTTCTGACGGATCGGGATGACGGTGGCCTCGGGTGCCAGACCGACGAAGCCGGTGCCCGCGCGGGGGCGGGCGGCGATGATGCCGGCGACCTTGGTGCCGTGACCGACCTCGTCCACGGTCCCGTCGCTCCCGCCGCCCCTCGTGTAGTCGATGCCCGCGGACGCGTCCACGGCATCCCTGAGCTGCGGGTTGGTGTCGTCCACCCCGGTGTCGATGACGGCGACACGGATGCCCTTGCCCCGCGTGTCCTGCCACAGTTCGTCCAGGAGCACCCGCTGGAGCGGCCAGGGACGCCCCTCGAACTGCTTCCTCATCGGAAAGTCGCACGTGCCGACGCCGGCGATGCGCAGACCGTCCGGGCGGGCAACGGTGTACGCGGCCTGCGGCCCCGCGAGTGCGCCCAGCGCGGCGGCGGCAGCCGCCACCAGCACCCTCTTCCGGTACGGCATCGCGTGCTCTCCCCCGCGTCTGTCCACTGGTGTTCCGCCGCCCTGCCCCTGCCGGGCCCTTCAGGAACCCTGGGGCCTGCGGGCGCTGTTGGTGTCGAGCCGGGGGCCCCTGGCGAGGAACTCCGACCAGGCGACCGGGACGGGGACGGGCGTCACCTTCCCGTAGCCGAGCCTGATCTGTGCCTGGCTGGGCTCGGGGCGCTCGTCCTGCCCCTCACGCGCTCCGCCGGTGCCGATGTCGGAGTGTTCGGCGTCGCTGTCCCCGTTCGCCTGAACCGCGTACCGCAGTCCGGTGTCGGTCACCAGGAAGAGTGATCCGTCCGGGCCGCTCTGTCCTTCCCGGACCTGGGTGTAGAGGAGCCCGCTGCCCGGGGTGACGTACGTGCTCGTGCCGCCGGCGCCGACGGAGGCGGGAAACGCGGGGCCGGCCCAGGTGCTCAGCGTCGTGCGGCCCGTGCCGTCCGTGCGGCGCAGCACGTTGCAGACGGTGTCGCGGCCGGCGGCGTTGACGCGGACGGCCCGGCGCGCGGGCCAGTGCGCGGCCTGGCCCGCGAAGGGCTCGGATCCGGGGACGAAGTCCTGGAGGCCGGCCGGGCGCGCCTCGCCGGCCAGGTCGAGGGGTGCGGTCTGCGGGGAGTTGATCAGCAGCCAGGCGGTGAACTCGGAGACCGGCCGGACCTCGCCGTCCAGGACGACGTAGTGGGCGGTCCCCTCTCCGTTCCGGGTGCGCAGCACCGTGCCCACGCGGTTCTCCCGCGCGGAGAGGTGACCCTCGATGTGCGCGGGGGCGCCGACGGTGCCGGGGATCCGTGGGAAGGCGACGGGGCTGCCGTCGTGCAAGGTGGCCAGCCAGTCGTCGGTGACGGGCTGCGGCTGCGCGCTGCCGACCAGGGCGCCGGTCAGATGGCCGAGGTCGGCGGTCCTCTCGTCGATGCGGTACTTCGTGCCGCGGGCATCGACGAGGTAGCGGGTGCGGTCCTGTCCCCTGACGTAGAGGACCTGCCCGCCGGTGAGCCGGCCGGCGCCCTCGGTCAGTGCTTCGTCGCGTTCGGCGAGGACGAAGGCGGCCTTCTGCACGCTGGTACCCCTGCTGCCGGGCTGTACGCAGACCGCCCAGCGTTTGGCGGTGCCCGCGTCCTTCGCCTCGGGCAGCCGGTCGGGGGCGTACGGGATGCCGAGGACGGGTCCGCGCGGGGGCTCGCCCGCGTCGAGGATGTCGTCGTCGACCTGGATGACGCCGTAGTTCTGCGGGGTCAGCAGCAGCCGGGCCGAGGCGAGGTTCAGCACGGGGTGCAGCAGCGTCTCCCGGTCCGCGCCCCTGCCGGTGGTGAGCACCACGTAGCGGGTGGTCGACGACTTGCCGACGATGACCTTGGTGCCGGGGCTGTCCCAGTCCTTGGGTGCGGCGGGCCGGAACATGCCGTAGGCGCCGAACCCGGCGAGGATCAGTGCGCCGGTGACGAGGCCCGGAAGGACGGCGCGCAGCGGGCGCGGGGCCCCCTCGTCGGAGCCGGTGGGCGAGGGCTGGAGGAACGCGGCCACCACGCGCCGCTTCGCGAAGGTGTACGCGTTGAGGTCGTCGCGCCGCGATGCCATGAGTCCGTCCGTCTCCCGTGTCCGACCGCACGGCACCGGGAACGGCCGCGGCCGGCGTCCCGTACCGGACCCCCGATGCCGGACCGGCTCCCTACTATGCCTGTAGATCCAACGGTGTTGTGGGCCGGGTAGGGTGATTCACCCCGCCTGGGACCACGGTGGGGCGAGGGTGGTACGGCCCGGTCCGGAAGGCGCCGGGCCGGATGAACGGGGGGTGCCGCGATGACGGCTTCCGCGACGCGGACGGCTCCGGTCGCCGAGAGGCGGCCTCCCGGGGAGCGCCGGACCGCAGCTCCGGGCCCCTCGGCCGACGGCCGCGGGCACGGCTTCGCGCGATGGGGCGGCCGGGCCGGATCGTTGCGGCTCCACCAGCTCGTCCTGTTCGAGATCGCGGGGGCACTGCTGCTGTGCGCCTGGGTGGTGGATCCGTTGCTGCTCGCCCCGGCCTCGGTGGCGGCGGCCGTACTGGTGCTGTTCGCCGTCGCGCGGCGACGCCGCCGCTCCCTTCCCGCGCTGCTGCACGCGGTCCTCGCGCTGCGCGCCCGGCAGCGCGGAGCCGCGTCGGCGGAACCGGCCGCGGGCACCGACCCGGGCCCCGGTCCCGTGACGGAGTGCGAACCGGCTTTGCGTACACACTCGTTCGCGGGCCGCGACCGGCGACCGGTCGGCATGATCGGCGACGGTACCTATCTGACGGCCGTCCTCAGGATCGACGCGGACGGCACGGCGCTGCGCCGGGACCGGTCCGCGAGACCGCTCCCCCTGGCACTCGTACGGGACGCGCTCGACGTCGACGGCATCCGGCTGGAGTCGGCACAGATCGTGCAGCACACCCAGCCGGCCCCCGCCTCGCATCTGCCCGAGCAGTCGGTAGCGGCCCGCAACTACGCGCCACTGCAGGCCCGGACGGGCGCTCCGGCGGTCCGGATCACCTGGATCGCGCTCAAGCTGGCCCCGGAACTCTGTCCGGAGGCCGTACGGGCACGGGGCGGCGGCCTCATCGGGGCGCAGAAGTGCCTGGTGCGCGCGGCGGACCAGCTGGCGGGCAGGCTGACCGGGGCGGGGCTGACCGCGACGGTGCTCACGGAACAGGAACTCGGCGCGGCGGTCGCCACGTCCGCCGGAGCGAGTCCGCCGGTCACGGCGGGGGCGGGCCGGGGCGGGGCGCCTGTCCGCCGTACCCGGGAGACCTCACGCACCTGGCGGTGCGACGACCGGCCGCACACCACGTACTGGGTGCGCCGCTGGCCGGAGCCGGGCGGGGGCGGCGCACCGATGCCGCAGCTCGTCGCGCTGCTCACCTCGGTCCCGGCCCTGGCCACGACGTTCAGCCTCACGCTGGGGCACGGTGACCGGCAGGAGGTCACGGTGACCGGCCATGTCCGTGTCACCGGTCGCGACGACCGGGAACTCCTCGCCGCGCGCCATGAGTTGGAGCGCACGGCCCGCGGCGTGAAGACCTCGCTGGTGCGGCTCGACCGGGAACAGCTGCCCGGGGTGCTCGCCACCCTGCCCCTGGGAGGTCCCCCGCTGATGTCCGTATCCGCACGGGGACTCGGCCGGCTGGGGTTCGGTACGGCCGGCCCTCGCCGTCCCCGGCACACGGTCCGGCCCGAGCAGCTGGCGCCACTCGCCCTGCCGGTCGGCGACGACGGCGTGGTGATCGGCGTGGACGGCGAGGGACGCGCCGCGGTGCTGGGCATCGCCCGGCCCACTCCGTACGACGTCACGCTGATCGGCGGGCTGTGGACGGCGCAGGTTCTGGCGTTGCGGGCGGCGGCGACCGGCGCCCGGATCGTGGTCGAGACGGGGCGGGCCCCGGCCTGGGACGGGCTGGTGCGGGCCGCCGGAGGAGACGGGGCCGGCATCGCTCTGTACGAGGTGGGGCGGGTGCCTCCGCAGGGTCCGTCGGCCGGGTCGCCGGTCGTCGTCGTCCGCGACTGCGGCATAAGGCCACCGCGCGGGAGGGTGGCATCCGGTCCGTGGCAGTCGGTGGTGACACTGCTGCCGTATCTGAGTCCGGTGGCTGCCGGGCTGATGGAGAAGTCGTCCCTGGTCGGCGTTCAGCGGGTCTCTCCCGACGAAGCCGACCGGATCGGGCATCTGATGGGTCTGGGACCCGACGACACCCGGGCCCTGTCCACCCTGACGGACGGCGTCACCCTCTGGTGCACGCGCCGGGACCGGCAGTTCGTGATGATCCGGGCGACCGATGCGGAATCGGGACTGCTGGGCGAAGCCCGCAGGATGGATTGACGACCCACCACGACGTGTGCGAATTGTTCAGATTTCCCCGCGCAGATGTGCATGTTTGACCGCTTTACGCCTCACTCCCGGCTGTACGCAGTGCACTTGAGGGCAGTACGTGACGTACGGGACAGGAGCCGCGGTGCCGTACGGCCTGCCGTGGCGAGCCCGATGGCGATTAGGGTGGGTCCGGGCGCGGCAGAAGAACCTGCGGGCAGGCAATGCGCGTCCCAGGGGGAGAGCCTGGCGGTTCGCACCAGGGTCTTTCGTTCGGATCAGGCTGGATCGGGGAGCGGCGTGCGGTGCCATGGCGCCCGCCGACAACGTCGCGAGGTGCGGCACCGCACACCGCGAGCCCATCCTGATCCGAACGAAAGACCCTGGGTCAGGACCTGAGGGAACGGTCGCCCCCACCCACCACGGCACAAGGGTGCTCGACCACACCAGGAGGCAAAGTGAACGGCGATCGGGACGAAATGCGCGGGGGCTGGAACAAGCCCGTCGACGAGTCGTCCGACGCGGAGCCCGCCGAGATGACGGGTGAGTTCACCATCGACTACACCCCGCCCGCCTGGTACACGCAGAACGCGCCGGGCGACTCGTCGGGCGGCGCCGGTACGCACCTGGCACCGCCCCCGCCGCCCAGCGGCGCCCCCGTCTCCGTGCCCGGGCTGCCGGCCGGGAGCGGTTTCGATCCCGACTGGACTCCGGCTCCCCCGGCCCCGGCCCACGGTGCCGCAGCCGGGCATCCGGTGCCGGGCGCGGGCGGTGCGCCGGATCCCTTCGGGGCCGGCGATGTGGAGAGCGGCGCGACGATGCGGTTCTCGTCGGCCGCGCTGAAGCGGGAGATCGCAGAGCGCGAGGCCGCTGCGGAAGCCGAGGCCGGGAGCGCCGCCGAGAACGGTGCCGAGGCGGGGGACGGCGGCCCGGTGACCGGTTCGGCGCACGCGGAGTCCGACGCGGGTGCAGACGACGTGCGGGACGAGCCCGTGTCCGCTTCCACTTCCGGTTCCGGTTCCGGTTCCACTTCCGGTTCCGCGGAAGCTGACGCGGATGCGGATGCTGATGCGGATGCGGACTCCTCGCCTTCCGAACCGTCCGACACCCCGCCACCCTTCGCCTCGGAGGACGGCGCCCGCGCGGCCGACGACGACGCACCTTTCGACGCGCCTCCGGCGGACGGCGCCGCGAGCCACGACGGCTCCGACGACGAACCGCACGTCGACGAACCCGCCGACGCCGTACCGACGGACTCGGCACCCACGGACGCCGTGCCCCCGCCCGCGCCCGCGGACGCGGCGCCCCTCGACGTTCCGGCGGCCGGCGCACCCCAGGACGCGGCGCCCGCACCCTGGAGCCCCGCACCGGCGCCGGGTGGGCTGCCGCCGTTGCCGCCGTCGTTCCAGCCCGCGGCCCCGCAGCCCGAGGCGCCCCGGCCGGCCTCCCACTGGCCCCCGACGCCCCCGGCCGACGCCGGACAGGGCGGCTACGGCTTCCCGCAGGCCCCGGCCGCCCAGGCCGCACCGAGCCCGCAGACCCCGCAGGCTCCCCCGTTCCCGCAGCAGGACCGGCCGGCAGCCCCGGCGCAGGACGGCGGCTACGGCTTCCCGCAGCCGCCCCAGCCCCAGCCCCAGCAGGACCGGCCGGGGGCGGCACTTCCGGCGCAGCTTCCGCCGCCCGCTGCTCCCGCGCCCCAACTGCCGCAGGCACCTCAGGCGCACCAGTGGCCCGGGCAGCAGCAGGGTGCGGCACTTCCCCCGCCGGCACCCCAGGCACCCCAGGCGCCCCACGTTCCCCAGCTGCCGCAGGGACAGCAGCAGCCACAGGGCGGTTACGGATTCCCCCAGGGCGCCCAGCCGCCGGCTCAGGCCACCCCGAATCTTCCCGCCCAGATTGCCCCGCAGCAGCAGCCGCCGCACCATCAGCAGCCGCACGCGCAGCAGCCGCACCCCCAGCAACTCCCGCCCCAGGGAATGCCTCAGGGAGCACCTCAGGGAATGCCCCAGGGACCGCCTCAAGGACCGCCCCAGGGACCGCCCGCCGACCCCCGCGCCGGAAGCGCCTGGCCCACGCCGGTCACCCACGACCAGCGCGAGCGTTCCGTGCCGGGCGCGCCCCTCGGCTACACGGCCGCGGTCGAGCTCTCCTCCGACCGGCTCGTCCGGGGCAAGCAGAAGGCGAAGAGCAGCCGCAACCCGTCCGGCGCGTCCCGCTTCAAGCTGGGCGGCAAGAAGGAGGAGATCGAGCGGCAGCGCAAGCTCGATCTGATCCGGACCCCGGTGCTCTCCTGCTACCGGATCGCGGTGATCAGCCTCAAGGGCGGCGTGGGCAAGACCACGACGACCACCGCTCTGGGCGCGACCCTGGCCACCGAGCGGCAGGACAAGATCCTCGCGATCGACGCCAACCCCGACGCCGGCACGCTCGGCCGCCGGGTCCGCCGCGAGACCGGGGCCACCATCCGTGACCTGGTCCACGCGATCCCGCACCTCAACTCGTACATGGACATCCGGCGGTTCACCTCGCAGGCGCCCTCCGGTCTGGAGATCATCGCCAACGACGTGGACCCGGCGGTCTCGACCACGTTCAACGACGAGGACTACCGGCGCGCGATCGAGGTCCTGGGCAAGCAGTACCCGATCATCCTCACGGACTCGGGTACCGGGCTGCTCTACAGCGCGATGCGCGGGGTGCTGGACCTCGCCGACCAGTTGATCATCATCTCGACCCCGTCGGTCGACGGCGCGTCAAGTGCCTCCACCACGCTGGACTGGCTGTCGGCGCACGGGTACGCGGAACTGGTCCAGCGGTCCCTCACCGTGATCTCCGGAGTCCGGGAGACCGGAAAGATGATCAAGGTGGACGACATCGTCCAGCACTTCGAGACGCGCTGCCGCGGCGTCGTCGTCGTACCGTTCGACGAACACCTCTCGGCCGGTGCCGAGGTCGACCTCGACATGATGCGTCCGAAGACCCGGGACGCGTACTTCCATCTCTCCGCCCTCGTAGCCGAGGACTTCGCGCGCGCCCAGCAGCAGCAGGGGCTGTGGACATCGAGCGGCGGCAACCCGCCGCCGCAGTACGCGCCTCCGATGCCCGGACAGCAGATGCCGGGCCAGCAGATGCCGGCACCCGGGCAGCAGCCGTACGCGCCCCAGCAGCCCCAGCCGCCTCAGCAGCCCGGACAGCCGTACCCGCAGCAGCCCTACGGCGGACAGCCGCAGCAGCCCTATCCGCCGCAGGCCGCGCCTGGCGCCGGACAGAACTGGCAGCAGTCACTGCCCTCCCAGGCGCAGTCGACGGCCGGTCAGGCCGGTCCGCCCCCGCCGCAGCAGCACGACGGACAGCCTGGTCAGCCGGGGCAGCCGGGGCAGCTCGCCCACCCCGAACTCCAGGGTCCCGTCCCGCCCGCGGGGTGGCAGCAGCAGCCTCCGCAGCCGCCGCCAGCGCCTCAGCAGTAAGGCGTCAGAGGTCTCGACCAATGAGGGTCCACATCGCTTCCACGATGTGGACCCTCCTTGCATTCCCGCAGACCACACGCCGTTTCGGTGACCGTTGACGCGGCTCGACCACCGCTGATAAACCTTCGCTTCACCAGCTGGCGAACCACAGATCAACCCGCCTTCTCCGTGCGAGTCCTGACGCGAGGTCCCTGACCATGGTCGAAAGAGTTCCACCGCCCTCAGCCCAGCCACGCTCACGTCTGCGCGTCCTCGTGGCGTCCGGCGCGGCCGCCCTTGCTCTCACAGCCGGGTCCGTCGTACCGGGCCTGCCCACCGGGGCCGCGCCCCAGCAGGCGCAGGCCGCCGACAGCGGCGACAAGACGCTGACCGTCGCGGTCGCGCAGAGCGTCGACTCCCTGAGCCCGTTCCTCGCCCAGAAGCTGCTGAGCACCAGCGTCTCCCGGCTCATGTACGACTTCCTGACGAACTACGACCCCAAGGACAATCACGCCGTCCCGGGTCTCGCCACGAAGTGGGAACCGTCGGCCGACAAGCTGACGTGGACGTACACCATCCGGAGTAATTCCAAGTGGTCGGACGGCAAGCAGGCCACCGCCGAGGACGCGGCCTGGACCTTCAACAAGATGATGACGGACGAGGCCGCCGCCCAGGCGAACGGCAGCTTCGTCACCAACTTCAAGAAGGTGACGGCTCCCAGCCCGACGCAGCTGGTCATCGAGCTCAAGGAGCCGCAGGCCACGATGGCCGCGCTCGATGTGCCGATCGTCCCCAAGCACGTCTGGGAGAAGGTCAAGGACTTCTCGAAGTTCAACAACGACACGGACTTCCCCGTCGTGGGCAACGGGCCGTTCGTACTGAGCGACTACAAGGTCGACCAGTACGTGAAGCTCAAGGCGAACAAGGACTTCTGGCGCGGCAAGCCCAAGTTCGACGAGCTGGTCTTCAAGACGTACAAGGACCAGGACGCCGCCGTCGCCGCGCTCCGCAAGGGTGAGGTCTCCTTCGTCGCCGGCTCGCCCGCGCTGACGCCCGCCCAGGCCAACTCGCTCAAGGGCGACGCGAACATCAAGGTCAACGAGGGACCGGGACGGCGCTTCTTCGCGCTGGCCACCAACCCGGGCGCGCAGACCAAGGACGGCAAGAAGTTCGGCAACGGCAACAAGGCGCTGCTCGACCAGAAGGTCCGTCAGGCGCTGTTCCTGTCGATCGACCGCAAGACGATCATCGACAAGGTCTTCCAGGGCCATGCCGTCGAGGGCCAGGGGTACATCCCGCCGCGCTTCTCGGAGTACGCCTGGCAGCCGTCGGCAAGCCAGAGCCTCGCCTACGACCCCACGAAGGCCGGTCAGCTCCTGGACCAGGCGGGCTACGCGCTCAAGGACGGCAAGCGCGTCGGCAAGGACGGGAAGGCCCTCGACCTGCGCATCCTGTGCCACGCGACGGACCCGAACGACAAGGCGATCGGCAAGTACCTCAAGGAGTGGTGGGGCAAGATCGGCGTCGGCCTCAAGGTCGAGTGCCTCGACGACGTCTCCGTGCCGTGGTACGCCGGTGAGTACGACCTCGCCTTCGACGGCTGGTCCGTCAACCCGGACCCGGACTTCGTCCTCGGCATCCACACCTGCGCGGCCCTGCCGGTCAAGGCCAAGGCAAGCGCGGCCACGGACAACTTCATCTGCGACAAGACGTACGACGAGCTCTACAAGAAGCAGCTCGCCGAGTACGACACGACCAAGCGTGCAGACCTCGTCGGCCAGATGCAGTCGTGGCTGTACGACTCCGGGTACATGAGCGTCATCGCGTACCCGAACGCGGTCGAGGCCTACCGCACCGACCAGATCAAGTCGATCACGACCATGCCCGAGGCGGCCGGCAACATCTACGGCCAGGACGGGTACTGGAGCTGGTGGTCTGCCGTTCCGGCCGGCAGTGACGGCGCGGACGGTGACAGCGACTCCGGTTCGAGCTCGACCGGGATCGTCATCGGCATCGTCGTGGCCGTGGTGGTCCTCGCCGGTGGCGGGTTCCTCCTCTCCCGCCGCCGCCGCACCACCGCGGACGATCGCGAGTAGGACCACGGACCGCGGGTCGTTCCCGCGGACGGGATGAGAGCGACCGCCGGCGGGGTCCTGGCATCAGGGCCCCGTCGGCCGGTCCCTCTAAGTGCAGCACGAGTAACGAGAGTTCCCATGACAGCTGACAGCACTCCGGCGCTCGTGAAGCAGGCGGACGCGGACACGGAAGGTCCGGCTCCGGCCGGCCTCCCGGCCGCCCGCGGCCCACGGGCGCGCAACACCCAGGCCTATCTGAAGTACGTGGCCGCCAAGATCTTCGGCGCGGCCGTCTCGCTGTTCGCCGTACTGGTCACCAGCTTCTTCCTCTTCCGGCTGATTCCCAGCGACCCGGTCAAGCAGATGACCGGCGGGCGGCCCGTGTCCGCCGAACAACTCGAATCGCTGCGACGCCAGTTCGGTCTCGACCAGCCGATGTGGCAGCAGTTCACCGACTACGTGGGCGACGCGCTCACCGGTGACTTCGGCACCTCGTTCCAGTACCACGCCCCGGTCATCGACAAGATCACCGAGGCTCTCCCGGCGACGCTGCTGCTGACCGGCACGGCGTACGTCCTCTACAGCGCGCTGGGCATCTGGCTCGGCACCCGTACCGCCTGGCGCAACGGATCGAAGAGCGACCGGTTCAACACCGCGCTCGCGCTCACGCTCTACTCCGTGCCCTCGTTCTGGCTCGGCCTGCTTCTCATCATCGTCTTCTCGGTGGGCATCGGACCGATTCCGGGCATGTTCCCGACCGGCGGGCTGGAGTCGGGCAACGAGACGGGCTTCGCGTACGTGCTCGACGTCGCGCACCACATGGTGCTCCCCGTGATCACCCTGGTCGCGGTCGGCTACGCGCAGACGCTCCTCGTGATGCGTTCCTCGCTCCTGGACGAGATGGGCAGCGACTACCTGACGACGGCGCGCGCCAAGGGGCTGCGCGACGACACGGTCCGCCGCAAGCACGCCGTGCCCAACGCGATGCTCCCGACCTTCACGCTGATGTTCGTCAACCTCGGCCATGTGGTCGCGGGACAGATCCTGGTCGAGACCGTGTTCTCCTGGCCCGGCCTCGGCGGACTCTTCTACCAAGGACTGAGCGTCCCCGACCTTCCACTCGTCCAGGCACTGTTCTTCGTCTTCGCCACCGCGGTGATCCTGGCGAACACCCTGGCCGATCTGCTGTATCCGCTGCTCGATCCCCGGGTGGGCCGATGACGACCGAATCCATGCCCGCGTCCACACCGGGCGCCGAGGTACCCGCGCCCGAGGAATCCGGGCCCGAGGAGACCAAGAGCGCCGGCGCGCTGGCCCGGGCCCGCAAGCGGCGTTCCGTGGCCCGGTTCTGGCGGGAGTACCGCAGCCACCGGGGTGGTCTGTGGGGGCTCGCCGGGCTGATCCTGATCGCGCTGATCGCCGTGTGCGCACCGGTGCTGACCGGCGAGAACGCGCAGAGCGTCACCGAGGCTCCGGGTGGCGCCCTGGAGTCCCCGAGTGCCGAGTTCCCGCTCGGCACCGACCAGTTCGGACGCAGCGTCCTCGCCCTGCTGATCTGGGGCGCGCGCGTCTCGCTGACCGTGGGGCTGCTCGCCGCCTTCCTCTGCGTGGCCATCGGTACGGTCGTCGGGATCGTCGCGGGACACTTCCGCGGCTGGTACTCGACGGTCCTCATGCGGGTCACGGACTGGTTCCTGGTGATGCCGACCCTGGTCCTGGCCATCGCGCTCGCCACCGTGATGGACCGCTCCCTGTGGACGGTCATCATCGCGATCGGCGTCACGACCTGGCCGACGACCGCCCGGCTGGTGCGGGCGCAGACCCTCGCCGTGGAGTCCCGTCCGTACATCGAGCGCGCCCGCGCGCTGGGCGGCGGGCACGGACACATCATGCTGCGGCACGTCCTGCCCAACGTGATGCCGCTGGTGCTCGCCCAGACCACGCTGGTCATCTCCAGCGCGATCCTGACGGAGGCCACGCTGGCCTTCCTCGGCCTCGGCGATCCGACCATCACCTCCTGGGGCGGCATGCTCCAGGACGCGCGCGAAGCCGGCGCCGTGAGCGCGGGCGACTGGTGGTACCTGGCGCCGCCCGGCATCGCCATCGCTCTGGTGGCCCTGGCGTTCACGCTGTGCGGGCGCGCCATCGAAACCGTCCTCAATCCCAAGCTGGGGGTGGCCCGTTGAGCACGACGAGCATCCGCAAGACGCCTCTTCTCGAGGTACGCGATCTGACGGTGACGTACGCCGGCGGGGCCCGGGCGGTCCGCGGGGTGAACCTGGAGGTCGAAGCGGGCAGGAAGCTCGGCATCGCCGGGGAGTCGGGGTGCGGGAAGTCCACGCTGGCGCTCGCGCTGCTGCGGCTGCTGCCCGCCGGCACGAAGGTCACCGGCGAGATCCTGCTGAACGGCGAGGACGTCCTCGCCATGAAGTGGGGTCAGGTCAGGGCCGTGCGCTGGGCGGGCGCCTCGATCGTCTTCCAGGGTGCGATGCACTCGCTGAACGCGGTGCACCGCATCGGGGACCAGATCGCCGAGCCGATCGTGCTGCACAAGAAGACGACGCAGGCCGCGGCGCGCAAGCGGGCCGGTGAGCTGCTGGAGCAGGTGGGGCTGCCCGCCGCCCGGGCGGACGCCTATCCGCACGAGCTCTCCGGCGGGCAGCGGCAGCGCGTGATGATCGCGATGGCGCTCGCCTGCGATCCGGGCCTGATCATCGCCGACGAGCCGACGACGGCCCTCGACGTGATGATCCAGACCCAGATCCTGAGGCTGATCGAACAGCTGGTCTCCGAGCAGGACCTCGGACTGATCATGATCAGCCATGACCTCGCGGTGCTCTCGGACACCTGCGACCGGCTCGCCGTGATGTACGCGGGCCGGGTCGTGGAACAGGGCCCGGCGTCCGAGGTCTACGAGCGGGCGCACCACCCGTACAGCAAGGCCCTGTCGGGCGCCTTCCCGCGGATCGGGGACCCGGCCTCGCGGCTCGCGCCCCGGGGGCTGCCGGGCGACCCGCCCGACCCGTCGGCGCTGCCGGCCGGCTGCACCTTCCATCCGCGCTGCACGGTGGCCCTGGACTCCTGCACCACGCAGGACCCGGAGCTGCGGGTGGCGGGGCCCGGACGGGAGGCCGCGTGTGTGCTGGTGGGGCCGGACGGGGCCCCGGCCCCGCAGGGCGCCGAGGAAGCAAGGAGCACATCATGACCACCACGGACCTGCTCAGTGCGCGCGATCTGCGGATCTCGTTCCCCGGCAGGCACGGCGCCGACCCGGCCCGTGCCGTGGACGGGGTCGACCTGGACATCAGGCCGGGCGAGATCGTCGCGCTGGTCGGCGAATCGGGCTGCGGCAAGACGACGCTGGCCCGCTCGCTGCTCGGTCTGGTCCCGCCCACGGGCGGGCAGGTCACCTTCGACGGAAAGGCGCTCGACTACGGCAGCCGGGCGCTGAAGGCCTACCGCAAGCGCGTCCAGCTGGTGCTGCAGGACCCCAGCGGTTCACTGAACCCGCGGCACACGGTGTACGACGCCGTGGCCGAGGGCCTGCGCATCCACCGGTACGGCGGCGACGAACGGGAGGCGGTCACGAACGCCCTGTCCCGGGCGGGGCTGCGGCCTCCGGAGCGGTTCTTCCTCCGCTATCCGCACGAGCTGTCGGGCGGTCAGCGTCAGCGGGTCGTGATCGCGGGCGCGCTGGTCCTGGAGCCCGAACTCATCGTGGCGGACGAGCCGGTGGCCTCGCTGGACGCCTCGGTGCGCGGCGAGATCCTGGCGCTGCTGCTGCGCCTGCGGGACGAACTGGGCCTGTCCGCACTGGTGGTCACGCACGACCTCGGTCTCGCGTGGAACATCGCGGACCGGGTGGCGGTGATGTATCTCGGCCGGATCGTGGAGACCGGGGACGTGGAGCAGATCCTCACGGCTCCGCAGCATCCGTACACCCGGGCGCTGCTGTCGGTGCTGCCGGAGGCCGAGGGCGAGCCGGTGGTGCTGACCGGTGAGCCGCCGGACCCGTCCAAGGTGCCGTCGGGCTGCCGCTTCCATCTGCGCTGCCAGGTGCTGGCGTCGGGCGAGGCGGAGCGGGCGGGTGTCGCCGACGCCTGCCGCACGAAGGACCTGCCGGTGCTCGCGGGCGGCGGGGAGACGCAGGTGGCGTGCCACTGGGCGAGCGCGGCGGCGGTGGCCCGGCCTTAGGCCGTGTCCGCACCGCCTCGTCCGGCCCGCGGCGCCCGGCACGCACCGGACACCGTGGGGCCCGCCCTCCGGGCGGACGACGCCACGTGGTGAACACTCCCAGGCGGTAGCGGGCGGGCCCCGGCCAGGGACCCGCCCGCTACCGCCTGTCGTGGTGGTGGATCGCGCCGGAGAGTTCACCGAGCGGGCGTCCCGTACCGCCCCATCGGTGCTGGATGATCTCGGCGGCGATCGAGACGGCCGTCTCCTCGGGCGTACGGGCACCGAGGTCGAGTCCTACGGGCGAGGCCAGCCGGGCAAGGTCGGCCTCGCCCACGCCTTCTTCACGGAGCCGTGCCAGCCGGTCGCGATGGGTGCGCCGACTGCCCATCACGCCGATGTAGGCCGCCGGTGTGCGCAGTGCGGCGACGAGCAGGGGTACATCGAACTTCGGGTCGTGCGTGAGCACGCACAGGACGGTCCGCTCGTCGACGTCCGTGTCCGAGAGGTAGGTGTGCGGCCATGCGCGGACGACCTCGTCGGCGGTGGGGAAGCGCTCGCGGGTCGCGAAGGCCGGGCGGGCGTCGCACACCGTGACCCGGTAGCCGAGGAAGGACCCGATGCGGGCGGTGGCCGCCGCGTGGTCGATGGCGCCGAAGACGATCATGCGGGGCGGTGGCGCGTACGTCTGGATGAAGACGGACACGTCCTGCATCCGGCGCTCGCCGTGGATCCCGTACCACTGCCGCCCGGTCGCACCCTGGGCGAGGAGGCCCCGGGCGTCGTCGGTGACGGCCGCGTCGAGCCCTTCGTCGCCCAGCGAGCCTTCGGCCCGGTCCGCCCGGACCACCCGCCGCGCGCTCGCCCGGGCGCCGTCCGGCAGGACCGTGGCCACGGCGACGGGTTCGCCGCGTGCGACGGTCTCCCCCACGTCGCGCAGCCAGCCGCGGTCCGCCGCCGCGACATAGGGAGCGACGAGGATGTCGATGGTTCCGCCGCAGGTCAGGCCCACGCCGAAGGCCTCGTCGTCGGTGATGCCGTACGACTGCAGTTGCGGATCACCGGTGGCAAGCACCTCGCCCGCCACCTCGTACACCGCTCCCTCGACGCAGCCCCCGGAGACGCTGCCCGCCACCGCTCCGTCGGCGGTCACGGCCATCATGGCGCCGGGCGCCCGTGGCGCGCTGCCCCGGACGGAGACGACGGTCGCCAGGGCGAAGGGCGTTCCGGCCTCGTGCCAGGCGCGCAGTTCCGACAGCAGCTCACGCACGGTACGAACCTCCTTGGGGCCGGTCCACCGGCCTGCGGCACGTCCCCCTGGAAAAAGCCTGAGCACTCGGACAGTGAGTGCTATGGATTATGCATCGGATCCGGCGGCACGGACGCCATCAGCGCGGCACGGTCCGGCGGAGTCTGTTCCGCCGTCTCCAGCGAGCGTTCGAGTTTGCCGAGCAGCTCGCCCAGCCGGCGCCGTTCGGCTCCGGAGAGTTCGGCGAGCATCCGTTCCTCATTGGCGAAGTGTGCGACGGCGACCACATCGGCGACCTCGGCACCACGCTCGGTCAGGCACGCGTAGACGACCCTGCGGTCCTCGGTATCCCGCTCCCTGGTCACCAGGCCGGCCTTCTCCAGCCGGTCCAGCCTCAGCGTGATGCCGCCCGTGGTGACCAGTGCGATGTCCGCGAGCTGACCGGCGGTCTGCCGGTACGGCGGCCCTGACCTGCGCAGAGCCGCCAGAACATCGAAGGAGGCCATGTTCAGGTCGAAGCATTCGAAGAGTTCGGACAGCAGCCCCTGGTACCGCAGGAAGCTGCGATGGAGCCGGCCGAGCACCTCCATCGGCGAGGCGTCCAGAGCGGGGAGTTCGCGCTTCCACTGCTCAAGGACGAGGTCGACCGCGTCGGGGCGGCCGGATGCTCTGCGAGTCATGTGCGATCGGAGGACGGTGCGGTGCCGCGGCCCCCGCGCCTCCTTCCGGACACACCGCGCACAGCGCAGCGGTGAGGTGTTCACGATACAACCGGTGCCCGCACCCGGACCCCGGCCCGGGAACCCCTCGTAACATTTAAGCACTTAGTCATTGACCGCTAAGACACTTCTTCCTAGGGTCACCGCAACTCCTGTTCGCGGAAGGATCCCCATGTCAATCGTGGCCAACGGCCCCGCCGTGAGCTCCGTCTCGGCAAGACTCGAACGCCTGCCGAGCTCTCGCTGGCACATCAAGGTCCGCACTCTGATCGGAACCGTCACGTTCTTCGAGGCGTTCGACCAGTTGCTGACCGCCTCCGCGCTGCCCGTCCTGACCGAACAGTGGAAGCTGAGCACCGGCCAGGGCACGATGATCGTCACCAGCGGCTCCGTCGGCATGCTGCTCGGAGCACTCGTCGCCGGCTGGCTCGGCGACCGGATCGGCCGGGTGAACACCGTCGCGCTGGGTGTCGCCGTGACCGCGCTGGCCAGCCTGGCCGTCGCGGTCTCCCCCGGCTTCGCCCTCTTCACCCTCTTCCGGTTCGTGCAGGGCCTCGGCATCGGCGGTGTGGTGCCGGTCGCCGCCACGTACATCAACGAGATCGCTCGGGCGGATCACCGGGGCCGCTTCGTGCTGCTCTACGAGCTCATCTTCCCGGCCGGACTCGCCACGGCCACGCTCGTCGCGAGCTGGGTGGTGCCCAGCTTCGGCTGGCGGGTGATGTTCGTGATCGGCGCCCTGCCCGTCCTCCTCGTCGTCGTCCTGCGCCGCCAGGTGCCGGAGTCGCCCCGCTGGCTGCTCTCCCGGGGCCGGGTCGCGGAAGCCGAACAGGTCATCGCCCGGATCGAGAAGGACGTGGCGAGGTCGACCGGAGCCCCGCTCCCCGAGCCCGGCCCGGCGACGGCCGTCGAGACCTCCCGGGGCGGGCTGCGGGACCTCTTCACGGGCCGCTATCTGCGACGCACGGCCGTGGTGTCGGCGCTGTGGTTCGTCGCGTACTACGTCAACCACGGCATCGCCACCTGGCTGCCCTCGCTCTACACCAAGGAGTTCGGCCTCGATCTGCGCACCGCGCTCAACTACGCGCTGCTCAGCAACGTGACCGGCCTGATCGGCTGTCTGCTGGTCGCGCTCGTCATCGACCGGGTGGGACGCCGGGTGTCCCTGACCGTCGGTCTCGGCGGTGCGGCCGTCGCCCTGTTCTCGCTGGCCGTCTCCGGTGCCTCCTCCGGCGGCCAGGTGGCCGTGTGGGCCTCGGTCACGACGCTCTTCGTCTTCGCCACCAACGTCAGCCTCTACCTCTACACGCCCGAGCTCTACCCGACCCGCAGCCGCGCACGCGGGGCGTCGTTCGGCGGGGTGTGGAACCGGCTCGGAGTCATCCTGGGACCGATCGTGGTCGGCGCGATCATCAGCTCGGGCGCCGGTCTGACCATGGTCTTCACCCAGCTGGGCTGTGTGGCGGCGATGGGCGCGGTGATCGCCCTGTTCGCCGTGGAGACCAAGGGCAGGACGCTGGAGGAGCTCAACAGCTGACTCCTGCCCGTACGGCTCCGGCCGGGACCGCGTGACAGCGGTCCCGGCCGGAGCCACGGGGACGGAGGGAGCTCTCAGCCCCGGTCGTACGCGGAGATCAGCTCGCTGCACCGCTTCACATCGGCGGCCATCGCCACGAGCAGATCGTCGATCGAGTCGAACTTCAGCATGCCGCGTACGTACGCGAGGAAGTCCACGGCGACGTGCAGGCCGTACAGGTCGAGACCGACGCGGTCGATCGCGTACGCCTCCACCGTCCGCTCGGTGCCGTCGAACTGCGGGTTGGTGCCGACCGAGATCGCGGCGGGCATCGCCTCGCCGTCCACGTGCAGCCAGCCCGCGTACACGCCGTCGGCGGGGATCGCGGTGTGCGGCAGGGTCTCCACGTTCGCGGTGGGGAAGCCGAGTTCACGTCCCCGCTGCGCACCGCGGACGACGATGCCCTCGACACGGTGCGGACGGCCGAGGATCTCCGCAGCGCCGGCCACGTCGCCCTCGGCGACCAGGCGCCGGGTCAGGGTCGAGGAGAACGGTTCGCCGCCACCGGCCTCGCCGCGCACCCGCAGGTCGATGACCTCGACGCGGTAGTCGTAGGTGTCACCGAGCTCGGTGAGCAACTGCACGTTCCCGGCCGCCTTGTGGCCGAAGCGGAAGTTGGGGCCCTCGATGACCAGCTTGGCGTGCAGCTTGTCGACGAGCACCTTCACGATGAAGTCGGCCGGAGCGAGCTTCGAGAACTCGGTGGTGAACGGCAGGATCAGCACCGCGTCCACGCCGAGCTCGGCCATCAGTTCGGCACGGCGGTGATGCGGCGCGAGCAGCGGCGGGTGGCTGCCCGGCCGGACGACCTCGCTGGGGTGCGGGTCGAACGTCACGACGACCGACGGCACCCCCAGCTCGCGGGCACGCTCGACGGCCCGGCCGATGATCAGCTGGTGTCCGCGGTGCACCCCGTCATAGGAGCCGATGGTGACGACGCTGCGTCCCCAGTCCTGGGGGATGTCCTCCAAGCCACGCCAGCGCTGCACTCTGACCGCTCCTCGCCCGAACCTGTGTACGTGGGTTTGTCTCTTACGCAGGTCTAAGACTGCCATGCTCACGCCCTGCGGCCTGCATCGGCATGGTCATCGGGGCTCCCGGGGCGTCCCCGAACCCCTCCACCGTGTGCCGTGCGCTGGGGCCGATGGCCGCCGCCCACTCCTGCGGGGCGTCGGCCAGCCACGTGACGACCAGGGCGCCGAACCCGGGCACGTCCCGGGCGAGCGCGACCAGCAGCCGGTCGAACAGGCGGGCCCCCTCCGGGGTACGGAGCAGCAGCATCCCGGTGCGGTGCACCAGGGCCCGGGTGCGGACCGGCGGGCGCCCGGCGCAGCCGGTCGCGGCGGCCCGCAGCAGGGCCTCCAGCACGATCGGGTCCCGGCGGCCGCCGCCCTGCTCGAAGTCCAGGAGCACTTCCAGCAGGGTCTCCCGCAACGGCTGGGAGGCGGGGCTGCCGGGCGAGGCCAGGACCCCGGCGAGCGCGCCCCGGACCGGCGGGGACGCCGGACGGTCCCGGAGCAGCCCGGTCAGCAGGGGAAGGAGCAGCGCCCGGGCGGCGGGTCCGTGCTCCAGCCTGCGGTCGAGGTACGCGGCGGTGTGCGTGGTGTCCCCGGGGTGGCTGTCGACGTAGGCGCGGACCAGTCCGGCGGTGTGCAGCGCCAGCGCGGGGGCGTCGATCCCGGCGAGCGCGCGGAGCACCTGGCCCGCGCCGTCCCCGGGCTGTACGAGCCGCTCCCGGTACGCGGCCAGCACCGGCTCGGGATGGGTGGGCAGCGCGACGGCGAGCGCGGCGGCGGACACTTTCGGCCCGTCCGCGGCGAAGGCCCGGAGCGCCTGCGGCAGATAGCGGTCCCGGGTCTGCGGATCGGCCACGAGCAGGGCGAGCACGGGGCCGTGCAGATCGGTGTCGGCCGGGCGGGCCAGCAGCGCGAGCGCGGACCGGCGCAGCAGGGCGCGGTCCGTGTCCTCGGTCAGCTGCGGGGCGACGAGCGCTCCGTACGAAGCCGCGGCGATCCGGCGGGCCCGGCGGTCGTCGTCGCGCGACCACCGTTCGACGGCCCGGCAGAGCGCCGCCGGTTCGTCCTCGGCCAGCGCGGCGAGCAGTTCGTCGGCGCGGGGGTGGCCGGACGCGACGAGCGCGTCGGCCAGGTCGTCCACGGCCAGGTCCCGGCGGGCGTGGAGGAGCGCTTGCGCGGCCGCCGCGACGGTGGGCCGCGGCACGACGTCCGGCCCGGCCGCGAGCGGGCGCTCGTCGGTGAACCAGGCACACAGGAGCGGCTGGAGCGTACGCGGATGGGCGGCGAGCCGACGTGCCACGGCGTCCAGGAACCGCTCGCCGTCGCCGTCGGTCTCCGTTTCGGCGCGCGGTGGCCCGTCGGCGGGAACGAGACGCCGGAACAGATCCGTCCGGTCCGCCTCGGGCAGCCGGAGCCGCCGCCAGAACCACGGCCCGAACTCGGCGTACACCCCCCGTGCACCGCAGCCGCCTCCATCGACGGAACTGCGGACGATACGTCCGGCGAGCAGCCGGAGCACCCCGAGGTGCGGCCGGGCGTCGGGGACCCGCAGCAGCGTCTCGGCCAGCAGGTGCCCGGCCCACCAGCGCGCGTCGTGGAAGGGCACACCGGTGTCGCCTCCCACGGCATGGCCGGGCTCGGCAACACGGCCGGGCTCGGCAACACGGCCGGGCTCGGCGGCACGGCCGGGATGCGGCGACCGGTCGGTCCCCGTGGCGCGTCCGGCCGCGGCCGATCGGTCGGTGTCCGCGGCTCGTCCGGCCTCCGCCGCTCGACCGACCCGCGCGCTCCGTCCGGCCTCCGACGGCCCCCCAGGACCCGCCGCTCGCCCGGCACCCGCGGCCTGTCCGGCCTCCGCCGCTCCCCCGGCACCTGCGCCCTCCCCGTCCCCCGCCGCTCGCCCTGCCCCCGCGGCCTGTCCGGTCTCCCCCGCCGCCCGCCCTGCCCCCGCGGCCTGTCCGGTCTCCCCCGCCGCCCGCCCTGCCCCCGCGGCCTGTCCGGTCTCCCCCGCCGGCAGCCGGTCCAGCGCCTCGATCAGGTCGGCCAGCCGGTGGGCCAGTGCGGCCGGGCCCTGGCGGCGGCCCAGGAGGAGGAGTGCCTGGATCACCGGGCCGATCCGGTGGCGCGGCACGGGAAGGGTGTGGGGCCGCTCCGGCGCGGGCGCCTGAGGTGCGGCCGGCCCGCCCGGCCGGCGCGGATGCGGTACCCGGTCCCCGGCCTCCCCCGTCGCCGCGCCGGCTTCCGCGTCCGCATGCCACCGGTGCACCAGCGCCCGCAGCGCCGCGTCCAGGTCCAGATGCGCCCCCTGGACCCAGTCGCCCAGCTCCTCGTGGGCGAACCGGTAGCCCGCTCCCGCCGGGACCAGCAGGCCCTCCGTCAGCACCGCCGACGCCCAGCCCGTGCGCCACGGGAAGACCTCCTCGAACGCGGCCCGGTCCAGCTCCCCCTGCCCGGGCCCCAAGCAGCGCCGGGCCGCCTCGTGGACCTGGCCCGCCACCCTTGCCGCCAGCCGCCGCACCGCCGAGCCGTGCGGCGCGGGACGCCATTGGGCGGCGATCCGGACCGCGATGCGCAGGCACATGAGGTCCAGATGGGCGCCGAAGACCTCTTCGGTGCCGGGGCGCCCGGGGGCGTCGGCCGGCAGGGCCTGGCGTACTTCCGCGAGCAGCCGCAACGTGAGCGGATGGCGGTCGTGGCCGACGGCGAGCGCGTCGGGCGGAAGGCCGTACCGCTCCCTGGCCCGTTCGGCCTGGCCCACGGTCAGGTCACCGATGCGGACCGCCGAGGGCAGCCGCCTGGCGGGGCGGGCCGGGCGGTGCAGCGCGTCCGGCGGACAGAGCGCTCCCGCGGTCTCCCAGTGCTCGGGCCGGCAGGCGACGACCAGACGCGCCCCGTGCGCGCGCAGCCAGTCGACCGTGCCCGTCGTCCACCGGGCCAGCCGGTGGGCCAGGACGGGCGGCATCTCCTCGGGGCCGTCCAGCAGGACGAGCAGCGGGCTGCCCGCGTCCGCGGCCAGCCCGGCCACCCGCTCCGGGGTGGCGGCCGCCATGTCGCCCATGGCTCCGGCTGCGGTGACGATGCGCCCGGCCTGCCGGAGCGTGCGGGCGATCGCGTCGGCCACGGAGGTGTCGTCGGCCAGCAGATCGGCGCCGCGCAACCACAGCGTGGGCGCGGGCACCGGGCCCCGGGTCCGCCGGGCGGCGAGCGCGGCGAGTTCCGTGGTGCGGCCGGTGCCCGGCGCCCCGACCAGGCCGAGGACCACCGGGGCCCCCGCTCCGGCCCCGTCGCGGCCCGCCGCCGCGAAGTCGTCGAACTCCGCGAGGGCGTCGGGCCGTTCCACCGGGTCGGGCCAGGCGCACGGGCCGCCCGCGGAGCCGACCGACATGGCGGTGAGCTGGAGCGCCCCGGCCACGTTCAGATCGGTTCCGTATCCCGGTACCTCCGTCGCGTTGCGCCGCAGCAGCGCGCCCAGCGGGCCGTCCCGGTCCGGGCCGGCCAGCGGCACCGCGCAGCCGGCGGCTGCGTGCCCGGTGCGCAGGGCGGTGCCCAGGACCGCGAGGACAGCACCGCTGTCCGGGTCGAACACGGGCCCGCCCACGGCCGCGCCGCGGAGCCGGAGCGCATCGCTGCCGTCCGTACCGAGGGCCAGCTCCAGGGTCCGGCCGATCGTGTGGGTACGGCCGCCCGCGGTGTAGGCCGCCTCGGTCGCGCCCAGGACGCGTGCCTCGCGCAGGCCGTGCGCGGCGATCGTCACGTACGCGCCGGCGTCGATCCGCTCCCGCGGGGCGATCGGCAGGGGCGGCACGCCGAGCACGTCCGGTCCGCCGGTGGGCAGGAGCGCGAGGTCCAGTTCCGGCAGTGCGGTGATGTCCTGGGCCTCGACCCGGCAGCTGCGGCCGTCCGCGCCGTGCAGCTGGAGGTACGGGAGGCCGTCGACCGCCTCGTGACTCGTCACCACCGTGCCGCGGCCGTCCGCGACGAAGCCCGTCCCCCGCGGCCGGCCCGCCGGATCGCACAGTTGTACCAGCGTCGCCCGGTCCCCGCATCCCATGATCCGACGGTAGGGCGACGTGATCGGCACGCGGAGCAATCAAGGTGAAAGCGCCCCGTTTGCACCCCCGATTCACTCCGAGCGCCTGCCCGTTGGGGTGAATCAGAGGCGTTCGCCGGACAGAATCCGGTGGGGGTTGTGGAGCGGGCACAGGGGCCCTGCCCGCTCCACCACAGGGCCACGACGGGCCCCGGTTGTCAGGCGAAGACGGCGAGGCTCTTGGCCTTGCCCTTCTCCTCCTCGACGAGGACCAGGAACGTCCCGTCGGGTCCGAAGACCGCGACCGGACCCGGCGGATACGCGGGCATGTCGAGCCGTACGCCGTTGAGCAGCAGCTTGGCCCGCCGCTCATCGACGTCCCAGCGGGGGAACGCCGAGTCGGCGGCCTTGGCCACCGGCATCACGACGAGCTCCTCCTGGTGCTGGTCGAGCGTCCGCGCGGCGTCGAGGCCGTACGGGCCGACCCGGGTGCGCCGCAGAGCGGTCAGATGCCCGCCCACGCCGAGCCCGGCGCCGAGGTCGCGGGCGATGGCCCGGATGTACGTACCGGAGGAGCAGACCACCGAGACGACCAGGTCGACCACCGGGGTCCCGTCCTCGGCGACCGCCTCGCGTACGTCGTAGACGTGGAAGGACGAGATGGTCACCGGACGGGCCGGGATCTCGAACTCCTCGCCGCCGCGCACCCGCGCGTAGGACCGCTTGCCGTCGATCTTGATGGCGCTGACCTTGGACGGCACCTGCATGATGGCGCCGGTCAGGGCCGCGACCCCGGCGTCGATGCCCGCGCGTGAGACGCCGGAGGCGTCGGTGGACGAGGTGATCTCGCCCTCCGCGTCGTCCGTGACGGTGTCCTGGCCGAGCCGGATCGTACCGAGGTACTCCTTCTCGGTCAGCGCGAGATGGCCCAGGAGCTTGGTGGCCTTCTCGACGCCGAGCACGAGCACGCCGGTCGCCATCGGGTCCAGCGTGCCGGCGTGGCCGACCCGGCGGGTCCGGGCGATACCGCGCATCTTGGCGACGACGTCGTGCGAAGTGAAGCCGGACGGCTTGTCGACGATGACCAGGCCGTCCGGCGTTTTGTTCTGCGTCATGCGGAAGGTGAGTCCTCGTCCTCGTCCTCCGGCTTGCGGTACGGGTCCGCGTCGCCCGCGTACGTGGCGCCCGAGGACGCCTCGCGCACCTTGGCGTCGGAGGCCCGGGCGCGGTCGAGGAGGTCCTCGATCGCCTTGGCGTTCTCCGGCAGCGCGTCCGCCACGAAGGAGAGGGTGGGGGTGAACTTCGTCCCCGCCGCCGAGCCGACCGCGGAGCGCAGGATGCCCTTGGCGCTCTCCAGGCCCGCCGCGGCGCTCGCCCGCTCCTCGTCGTCGCCGTAGACCGTGTAGAAGACCGTGGCCTCCCGCAGGTCACCGGTGACGCGGGTGTCCGTGATGGTCACGTGTGTACCCAGACGGGGGTCCTTGATCCCACGCTGCAGTTTCTCGGCGACCACCTCCTGGATGAGGTCCGCCAGCTTCTTAGCCCGCGCGTTGTCGGCCACTGGTCCGTCTCCTTCTCACTTTGGACCCGGCCGGGACGGGGGCGGCGTCGCCCGCCCCACGATTCCCGGTCGGTCCTGCTCAATCGTCTTCGTCGCTGTGCAGCCGCCGTCGTACGGACAGCAGCTCCACTTCCGGCCGGCCGGCGACCATACGCTCGCACCGGTCGAGCACGTCTGTGAGGTGTCCGGTGTCCCCGGAGACCACGGCGAGGCCGATCTCGGCCCTGCGATGGAGGTCCTGACCGCCCGTCTCCGCCACGCTCACCGCGTACTTGCGCTGGAGCTCGGCAACGATCGGACGGACTATGGAGCGCTTCTCCTTCAGCGACCGTACGTCGCCGAGAAGCAGATCGAAGGACAGTGTCCCCACATACATGTATGTCCGGATGTCCCGCCGGTTCGGGTTCGCGCCCCGCCGTTGATTGGCAGGGACACAAGAACCGTACACGGAACGGCCGGGGCCGATCGACGGAAATACGTCCCGTCGACCGGCCCCGACTGTTGAGGTACGGGTCAGCCTCGCGGCTTCTCGCGCATCTCGTACGTCGCGATGACGTCGTCGATCTTGATGTCGTTGAAGTTTCCGAGGTTGATACCGCCCTCGAAGCCTTCGCGGATCTCGGTGACGTCGTCCTTGAAGCGGCGCAGACCGGAGATGTTGAGGTTCTCCGCGATGACCTTGCCATCGCGCAGCAGGCGCGCCTTGGTGTTGCGCTTGACCTCGCCGGACCGGACCAGCACACCGGCGATGTTGCCCAGCTTGGACGAGCGGAAGATCTCGCGGATCTCCGCCGTACCGAGCTCGACCTCTTCGTACTCCGGCTTGAGCATGCCCTTGAGGGCCGCTTCGATCTCTTCGATCGCCTGGTAGATGACCGAGTAGTACCGGACGTCCACACCTTCGCGGTCGGCCATCTGCGCGGCACGCCCTGCGGCGCGCACGTTGAAGCCGATCACGATGGCGTCGGAGCCGGTCGCCAGGTCGATGTCCGACTCGGTGACCGCACCCACACCGCGGTGCAGGACCCGGATGTCGACCTCTTCACCGACGTCGAGCTGGAGCAGCGAGGACTCGAGAGCCTCCACCGAACCGGACGCGTCGCCCTTGATGATGAGGTTGAGCTCCTGGACCAGACCGGCCTTGAGCGCCTCGTCCAGGTTCTCCAGGGAGAACCGGACACCCTTGCGGGCGAAGTTGGCGTTGCGCTCACGAGCGGCACGCTTCTCGGCGATCTGACGGGCCGTACGGTCCTCGTCGACCACCAGGAAGTTGTCGCCGGCACCCGGGACGTTGGTGAGACCCAGCACGAGGACGGGGGTCGAGGGACCCGCTTCCTCGACGTTCTCGCCCTTGTCGTCGAGCATCGCGCGGACTCGGCCGTACGCGTCGCCGACCACCATCGTGTCGCCGACCCGCAGCGTGCCTCGCTGGACCAGGACGGTCGCGACGGCACCGCGGCCGCGGTCGAGGTGGGACTCGATCGCAATACCCTGCGCGTCCTGCTCCGGGTTGGCCCGCAGGTCGAGCGAGGCGTCGGCGGTGAGGACGACGGCCTCCAGGAGAGCCTCGATGTTGAGGCCCTGCTTGGCGGAGATGTCGACGAACATCGTGTCGCCGCCGTACTCCTCGGCCACCAGACCGAACTCGGTGAGCTGACCGCGCACCTTGGTCGGGTCGGCGCCCTCGACGTCGATCTTGTTGACCGCGACCACGATCGGCACGTCGGCCGCCTTGGCGTGGTTCAGCGCCTCGATCGTCTGGGGCATCACACCGTCGTTCGCCGCCACCACGAGGATCGCGATGTCGGTGGACTTCGCACCACGTGCACGCATGGCGGTGAACGCCTCGTGACCCGGGGTGTCGATGAAGGTGATGCGGCGGTCCTCGCCGTTGACCTCGGCGCCGACCTGGTACGCACCGATGTGCTGCGTGATGCCGCCGGCCTCGCCCGCGATGACGTTCGTCTTGCGGATGGCGTCCAGCAGCCGGGTCTTACCGTGGTCGACGTGACCCATGACGGTCACGACCGGCGGACGGGAGACCAGGGCCTCTTCGCCGCCCTCGTCCTCGCCGAACTCGATGTCGAAGGACTCGAGCAGCTCGCGGTCCTCCTCCTCGGGGCTGACGATCTCGAGGACGAAGTTCATCTCGTCCGCGAGGAGCTTCAGCGTCTCGTCGGAGACGGACTGCGTGGCAGTGACCATCTCGCCGAGGTTCATCATCACGCCGACGAGCGACGCCGGGTTGGCGTTGATCTTCTCGGCGAAATCGGTGAGGGAGGCACCGCGCGACAGCCGGACGGCCTGTCCGTTGCCGCGAGGCAGCATGACGCCGCCCACCGACGGGGCCTGCATGGCCTCGTACTCCTGGCGCCTCTGCCGCTTCGACTTGCGACCACGACGCGCGGGACCGCCGGGGCGGCCGAAGGCGCCCTGTGTGCCACCACGGCCACCGGGGCCGCCGGGACGTCCACCGAAGCCGGGACGACCGCCGAAGCCGCCGCCACCACCGGGACGGCCTGCGCCGCCACCGCCACCGCCGCCACCGGGACGACCGGCGAAACCGCCGCCGCCGCCACCGGGACCGGCCGGACGGCCTGCGAAGCCGCCGCCACCGGGACGGCCTGCGCCGCCGCCGCCGGGACGACCGCCGCCGCCACCGGGACCACGGCCACCGCCGGGGCCACCACCGGGACGCGGGCCGGCAGCGGGACGCTGCGGCATCATGCCCGGGTTCGGACGGTTACCGCCGGCGCCGGGGGCGCCGCCGGGACGAGGAGCCTGCGGGCGCGGCATGCCGCCCGGAGTCGGACGTGCGCCGCCCTGACCCTGACCCTGCGGACGCGGGGCGCCACCGGGGCCGCCCTGCGGACGCGGGGCGCCGGGACGCTCCGAGCCGCCACCGGGGCGCGGGGCGCCGCCGGGACGGGGCGACTGCGGACGGGCCATGCCCGTCGAGCCACCGGAGGTGAAGGGGTTGTTGCCCGGACGGGGACCGGCCGGACGGGCGCCGCCGGGGCGCGGGGCGCCCTGGCCCGCGGGGCGTGCGGGACGCTCGGCGCCACGCTCTCCGCCGCGGCCGCCGTCACGCTGGCCACCGTCGCGCTGACCGCCGGCCGGAGCCGGACGGGAAGCGGCGGGACGGGGACCCGGGGTGGCACCCGCGGGACGCGGGGCCTGCTGCTGCGGTGCTGCCGGCTGCGCCGGAGCCGGAGCCGAGAACTCGGCCGCGGGCACCGGGGTGACCGGGGCGGCCTTCGGCGCGGGCTTGGGACCCGGACGCGGGCCCGCCGACGGCGCGGAGGGCGCAGCGGGGGTGGTGCTCGCCGGAGCCTCGGCAGCGGCCGGCTTGGGAGCCGGTGCGCCGGGCTTCGGGGCAGCGGGACGTGCCGCGGCGGCCGGGGAGGGCGCTGCGGGCTTCACAGGGGCGGCCTTACGGGGCGCGCCAGGCTTTGCAGCGGACTTGCCGGCGTTGCCGCCGGGCCCCTGCAGTGCGTCAGTCAACTTGCGTACAACCGGCGCCTCGATCGTCGAGGACGCCGAACGTACGAATTCACCGAGTTCTTGGAGCTTGGCCATGACGACCTTGCTCTCAACCCCGAACTCCTTGGCGAGTTCGTATACCCGGACCTTAGCCACTTCGCTCCTTTTAGGTCCGGGTTACCGCCGGACCGTCGCTACTTCATGGGCGTACTCATCGCGTACTCATCGAGTGCTCATCGCAATCTCGACCTACTTCCAACTCGCGAGGTACCTGACCGCACGGGGACCCGTGCCGTTCAATTTCTTACGGTGTCACCCGCTCGACGAACCGCTGCACCGCAGCGGGGTCGAACGGCCCCTTGGCCTTGAAGGCCCGAGGGAAGGCCCGGCGGCGAACCGCCAGGTCCAGACAGACGGAGGCGGGGTGTACGTATGCACCCCGGCCGGGCAGCGTACCGCGAGGATCAGGAACGCATGCGTCCCCGTCCACCACGATGCGCAGCAGCTCGCTCTTGGCCGCTCGCTCCCGGCATCCCACACAGGTTCGCTCGGGGCAAGCGCGGGCGTGCGTCCGGCCAGACACGTTTAAGTCTACCTCCCCGCATCGACCTCACCCCTTTGGGGCAAAAATCGAACGGATGTTGTCGTGATCTCAGCGGCGCGCCGACGAGATCTATTCCTTGTCGTCCTGTCGGGCCCGGTGCGGACGCGGTCCGTCCGGGCCCTCGGGACCGTCGTCGGGTCAGCGCCGCTCGGAGCGCTCCCGGGCCCGTTCGGCCCGCTCACGGTCCGCGACGTCGCGCTCGGCGTCGGTCTCGGTGTCCGGGCGGATGTCGATGCGCCAGCCCGTCAGACGTGCTGCCAGACGGGCGTTCTGCCCTTCCTTGCCGATCGCCAGCGACAGCTGGTAGTCGGGCACGGTGACCCGGGCGGAGCGCGCGCCGAGGTCAACGACCTCGACCTCGCTCACCCGTGCGGGGGACAGCGCGTTGGCGACCATCTCGGCCGGGTCGTCCGACCAGTCCACGATGTCGATCTTCTCGCCGTGCAGCTCGGCCATGACATTGCGCACACGGCCGCCCATCGGGCCGATGCAGGCGCCCTTGGCGTTCAGACCCGAGCGGGTGGAGCGGACGGCGATCTTGGAACGGTGGCCGGCCTCGCGGGCGATCGCGCAGATCTCGACGGAACCGTCGGCGATCTCCGGGACCTCCAGCGCGAAGAGCTTCTTCACCAGGTTGGGGTGGGTCCGCGACAGGGTCACGGACGGACCGCGGACACCCTTGGCGACGCGGACGACGTAGGTACGCAGCCGCAGGCCGTGGGTGTACTCCTCGCCCGGCACCTGCTCCTGCACCGGCAGGATGGCTTCCAGCTTGCCGATGTCGACCAGGACGTTCTTCGGGTCCTTGCCCTGCTGGACGACGCCGGTGACGACATCCCCCTCGTGACCCGCGTACTCGCCGAACGTCCGGTCGTCCTCGGCGTCGCGCAGACGCTGCAGGATGACCTGCTTGGCGGTGGTCGCGGCGATCCGGCCGAAGCCCGACGGGGTGTCGTCGAACTCCTTGGGCTCCTGGCCCTCCTCGAGGTCGGCCGGGTCCTCCTTGGCCCACACGGTCACGTGGCCGCGCTCGTCCAGCTCCACACGTGCCCTGCGGTGGCTGCCGTCCGTACGGTGGTACGCGATGAGGAGGGCCGACTCGATCGCCTCGACGAGCACGCCGAACGGGATCTCCTTGTCCTGCGCCAAGCCCTTCAGAAGCTTCACATCGATGTCCACGGCTACGCCTCCTCTTCCTTCTTGTCCTTGCGGTTGAATTCCAGCTCCACGCGCGCCTTGGCGATCTCGGCGAAGGCGATCCGGCGGGACGTGGGCTTGCGGCCCTTGACGCCCGGCACCTCGAGATCGAGGCCCTCTTCGTCGACCGCGAGGATGCGGGCCACGAACTCTTCGCCCTCGACCGGCGTCAGCCGGGCCAGGCGGCCCGTGGCACGTACGTAGTGGCGGTGCTCCGTCAGCGGGCGGTCGGCGCCGGGAGAGCTGACCTCCAGGACGTACTCGTCCTCGCCCATCACGTCGGTCTCGTCGAGCTCGGCGGAGATCGCGCGGCTCAGATCCGCACAGGCGTCGAGCTCCACGCCCTCCTCGGAGTCCACGATGATCCGCAGCACCCGGCGACGGCCGGCCCGGGACACTTCGATCTCTTCCAGATCCAGCTGCTCGGCGCTGACGAGCGGTTCGACCAGCCCGCGCAGCCTCTCGCTCTGGGTGGTGCTCATCCGGGTGACTCCTCGGCCGCGTGTGCTGTTGTGGGGATCGTCGCGTGTCTGGTCAAAGGGTATCCGGTCCCAAGGGGTGTTGCTGTCCGCCTGCCCCCGGGGCGCGGGTACGCTCGCCAACGCGTGATCACTTCCGGACAGATCCAGTCAAGACAGGTCCAGGCCCGAAGGAGAACAAGTGCGGCGCACGGGGACGACGCGCAGGGGCGCGCTGACCGCGACGGGAGCGATCGCCATGGGGGCGGTGCTGGCCGGATGCGGCAGCGGCGGGGACGACGAGAGCGCCGGACGCAAGGGTTCCGCACGGGCCGGCGCACGGACCGCGGCCGACCGCTCGTCGGCGGAGCGGGCGGAGACCTCCCTGCGGGCCCAGGCCCGCAGCGTGAGCGCCTCGCTGTTCGCCCAGTACGAGACCGTCGTGCGGACCCATCCGGCGACCGCGGCCGGACTCACTCCGCTGCGGGACGCCGTCCGCGCCCACCTCACGGCCCTCGGCCCCGGCGACTCGCTCGGCCTCGTCCGGACCCGGCCCGGCACCGGTGACGCCCGGGCGGCGGTCCGGGAGCTGGCCGCCGCGGAACGCCGGGCCTCGGTCTCGCACACCCAGGCGCTGATGAAGGCCCCGCCGGAACTGGCCCGGCTGCTCGCGTCGGTCGCGGCGGCGGCCTCGGCCCACGCCCATCTGCTGACCGAACTGGCCAAGGAGACGAAGGCATGAGCGAGGACGGGACGCTGGAGGCCGCGCAGGCGGCGCTGGCCGCCGAGCACGCGGCCGTGTACGGGTACGGGGTGGCCGGCGGCCGGGTCGCCGCGGACCGCCGCTCCGAGGCCACCGCCGCGCACCACGCCCACCGGGCGCGGCGCGACGCGCTGGTGCGCACGGTGCGCGACCTGGGCGGTGAGCCGGTGGCCGCGGGTCCCGCGTACGCTCTTCCGTTCGCGGTCCCGGACGCCGCCTCGGCGGTGCGCCTGGCCGCCGTGCTGGAGGACCGGGTGGCGGATGTCTACTCCGACCTCGTACGGGCCTCGGAGGGGCCGTTGCGCCGCTCGGCGGCGGACGCGCTGCGGGAGGCCGCGGTGCGCGCGGTCCGCTGGCGCGGCAGCGGCGTACCCTTTCCCGGGCTCGCCGAGCGGGCCGCGGACGGGTCCCGTACCGACGAGACGACCGGGGCCCGCGCGAAGGCCGGGTCCGACGCGCAGGCCACAACCGGCTCGACGCACTGAAGCAGGCTCTGAAAGGGAACACGGCACGTATGGGTTTTGAACCGCCGCAGCGTCTGGTGCGAGCGCTCGGCGAGTCGTACGGGGATACGGCCGCCGGGGACTGGCTCGCGGAGCTACCCGGGCTGACCGAGCGGGCGCTGGCCGCGGCCGGGCGGGAGCTGACCGTCGAACGGGTCGCCGCCCCGGGCGGGCGCAGCAGCCTGGTCCTGCTGGTACGGGACGCCGACGGCGAACCGGCCGCGCTGAAGCTCGCCCCCGCCGGGGCGGCCCCGGAGCTGGAGAGAGCGGCGCTGGCGCACTGGAACGGCTGGGGCGCGGTCACGCTGATCGCTGCCCCCGACGGGGCGGCTCCGCCGGAGACCACGGGTGGCGCGCTGCTGCTGGAACGGCTGCATCCCGAGGTGTCGCTGCGCTCGCTCCCGGAGGCGAAGGCGCTCCTGGAGGCGGCCGGCACCGTGCGGCGGCTCTGGGTCGAACCGCCACCGGAGCACGCCTTCGAGACGGTCGCGGGGCGGACGGGGCTCCGGATCGACGCGATGCGGGCCTCCGCGGCGGACGATCCCGCACTGGAGCCCCTGGTCTCGGCGGCCCTGGCCGCACGCGAGGAACTGGTCGCCCACTCCCCCGAGACCCTGTTGCTGCACGGCAACTTCCGGCAGAGCAAGGTGCTCTCGGGTGAACGCGCGCCCTGGCTGACGGTCGGCCCCGAGCCGGTGGTGGGCGAGCGGGCCTACGATCTGGCGCGGCTGGTGCGGGACCGGGTCGAGGACCTGATCGCCTCGCCCGGCGGTGCGATGACCGCCCGGCGCAGGATCAAGAAGCTCGCGGACGCCCTGGACGTGGACCGGGAGCGGCTGCACGGCTGGACGCTGTTCCGTGCGGTGGAGTCGGGCACCCGGGCGCTGGCGGCCGGGCGCCGCCAGGAGGGCGAAGTGACGCTGGAGTTCGCGGGCTGGCTGTAGCGGCTGTCCGGCGGATCACGGCCGGGGCCACGACGCCCGGCAACGGCGCCTCGCGGCACTGCCGGACCGACCGGATGGCTCCGCTGCCGGAACCGTCCGGCCTCTTACGACGCACCGCACCGGACGCCGCGCCCTGTCCTGGTCCGCCGGACAGCCCCGGGACCCCGCGCATGGCGAAGGGCCCCGGCACGGAGATCCGTGCCGGGGCCCTTCGCCATGCGGGCGGAGCGGTCAGCCCTGCTCGGTGAGGCGGGCGATCGCCTCGTCGACCGTGAGCTCCTCGCGCTCGCCGGTGCGGCGGTCCTTCAGTTCCAGGACGCCCTCGGCCGAGCGGCGGCCGGCGACCAGGATCTTCGGGACGCCGATGAGCTCGGAGTCGGTGAACTTGACGCCGGGCGAGATGCCCGGACGGTCGTCGACCAGGACGCGCAGGCCGGCGGCGTTCAGCTTCTCGGAGACGTCCAGGGCGAGCTCCGTCTGGAGCGCCTTGCCCGCGGCGACGACGTGCACATCGGCCGGGGCGATCTCGCGGGGCCAGCACAGGCCCTTGTCGTCGGCGGTCTGCTCGGCGAGTGCGGCCACCGCGCGGGAGACACCGATGCCGTACGAGCCCATCGTGACGCGGACGGGCTTGCCCTGCTGGCCGAGCACGTCGAGGGAGAAGATGTCGGCGTACTTGCGGCCGAGCTGGAAGATGTGGCCGATCTCGATGGCACGGTCCACCTGGAGACCGGCGCCGCACTTGGGGCAGGGGTCGCCCGCCTCGACGACGACGACATCGAGGTAGTCGGTGACCTCGAAGTCACGGCCGGCGACGACGTTCTTCGCGTGCTTGCCCTCCTTGTTGGCACCCGTGATCCACGCGGTACCGGCGGCGACGCGGGGGTCGGCGATGTAGCGGACCTTCTCCAGACCCTGCGGGCCGACGTAGCCGCGGACCAGGTCGGGGCGGCCCACGAAGTCCTCGGCGGTGACGAGCTCGACGACGGCCGGGGTGAGGTGCTCGCCGAGCTTGCCGAGGTCGACCTCGCGGTCACCGGGCACGCCCACGGCCACGATCTCGCCGTCGACCTTGACCAGCAGGTTCTTCAGGGTGGCGGAGGCCGGGACGCCGAGGTGGGCGGCGAGGGACTCGATGGTCGGGGTGTCGGGGGTGTCCAGCTCCTCGACGGGGCCGGTCGCCGAGCCGTCGACGGAGGTGGCGTTGAACGTCACGGCCTCGGTGTTGGCGGCGTAGTCGCAGTTCGGGCAGTCGACGAAGGTGTCCTCACCGGCGGGCGCGGGGGCCAGGAACTCCTCGGAGGCGGAGCCGCCCATGGCGCCGGAGACCGCGGAGACGATGCGGTGGTCGAGGCCGAGCCGCTCGAAGATCCGGATGTAGGCGCCGCGGTGCAGCTGGTACGCCTCGGCGAGACCCTCGTCGGTGGTGTCGAAGGAGTACGAGTCCTTCATCTGGAACTCGCGGCCGCGGAGCACACCGGCGCGGGGGCGCGCCTCGTCGCGGTACTTGGTCTGGATCTGGTACAGGATCACGGGCAGGTCCTTGTAGGACGAGCACATGTCCTTGACGACCTGGGTGAAGACCTCTTCGTGCGTCGGGCCGAGGAGGTAGTCGGCGCCCTTGCGGTCCTGGAGCCGGAACAGCAGGTCGCCGTACTCGTCGTACCGGCCGCTCGCCTCGTACGCCTCCTTGGGCAGGAGCGCGGGGAGCAGGACCTCCTGGCCGCCGATGGCGTCCATCTCCTCGCGGACGACGCGGGTGATGTTCTCCAGGACCTTCTTGCCGAGCGGCAGCCAGGACCAGATGCCGGCCGCGGTGCGGCGTACGTATCCGGCGCGGACGAGGAGCTTGTGGTTGAGCGTCTCGGCGTCCGCCGGGTCGTCGCGCAGTGTCTTGATCATCAATCGGGACATGCGCTGGACCTGGGCCATGATGAACTCCTGCTCGGAAGGGTGATGTGCAGGAGGTTAGCCGGGCGGCACCGGCGGGCGGAAATCGATTGCGTCAGGGATGCCCGGTGCGGAGCAGCGGAAGGGGCGCTCCCATGACCGCGTACGGCATGGGAGCACTGGGGAAATGCACCTGCCGGGCGAGGTCCCGGTAGCCGAGCGAACGGTACAGACCGCGCGCCGGGCTCTCCGTGTCGATGGCGGAGAGGATCGATCGGGGCTGGTCGACGGCGTCCGTGATGGTGGTGATGAGGCCGCGGCCGACGCCGCGGTTCTGGAACTCCGGGTGGACGTGGAGTTCGGTGATCACGAAGGAGTCGTCGAGCCAGCCCACCGAGCCGGTGGCCCGCAGATGGGGCTCGACGACGGTGGACCACCAGTGGCCGCGTTCGTTGGGCATGCCGTAGACGAACCCGACGAGGCCGCCGTCCGGGGTCAGGGCGCCGAGCGCGCGGGCGCAGGGATGGTCGAGGTGCCGGAGGACGATGTGGCGGCGCACTTCGATCTCTTCGGGGCCGAGTCCGAAGGCGACGGCCTGCACGGCGAGCGCCTCGTCCACGCGTGCGGCGAGATCGATCGGTCCGATCCGGACGCTGGGTGTGTGGGGGCCGCCCCCGGAAGCTGCTGCCATGAACCGACCCTACTGTCCATGGCGGGGTGCGGGGTACGGGCCGGCGGCGGGATCAGAACAGCACGCTCATGAACGCGCCGGTCTCACGGAAGCCGATGCGCCGGTACGCCTTGCGCGCGGGGGTGTTGTAGTCGTTCACGTACAGGCTGACGATCGGTGCGACGTCGGCCAGCGCGTACCGCAGGACGGCCGCCATGCCGGACTCGGAGTGGCCCAGGCCGCGGTACTCGGGGGCGACCCAGACTCCCTGGATCTGGCAGGCCTGTGCGGTGGTGGCGCCGATCTCCGCCTTGAAGACGACCTTGCCGTCGTCGATCCGGGCGAAGGAGCGGCCGGCGCCGATGAGCTCGGCGACGCGGGCCTGGTAGAGGAGTCCGCCGTCGCCGGCGAGCGGGGAGATGCCGACCTCTTCGGTGAACATGGCGACGCAGGCCGGCATGAGGACGTCCATCTCGTCCTTGCGGACGCGGCGGACCAGGGGGTCGGGGGCCACGTCGGCGGACGGGCTCTCGGTGACCATGAGCGGCTGGTTGGCCCGGACCTCGCGGGCGGGGCCCCAGCCCGGTTCGAGGAGCCGCCACAACAGTGCGGTGGGCTCGGACGGTCCCACGATCGAGGAGCAGCGCCGGCCGGCCCTGCGGGCGCGGTCGGCGAAGGCGCGGACGGCCTCGGGGGTGGCGCAGATGGGGACGAGGTTGGCTCCCGAGTAGCAGAGCGACCGCAGGTGGCCGTCGGCGTACCAGCCCCACATCTCGCCGCCCAGGCGCCAGGGGTCGAGGCCGGCGATCTGGACCCGGGAGGTCACGAAGGCGTTGGCTACGGGTTCGCTCTCCAGCACCGCGAGGGCGGCGCCGAGGTCGCTGGGTTCGAGGACCCGGGTGGTGGTCTGCGTCAACACGAGGGGGCCTCACCATGCGGTCTGCTGATTTCCGCACTGTACCCAAAGAGGCTGTGGCACGCCGCTCGTGGCCGTGAACAACCGCTGCGATCCCCGGTGACCTCGCTCACGGGCAGCGCCCCGCGCGGAGGGTTCCTCCGGCGGGGCGCTGTCGTGGAAGGCATGGGATCAGCTGATGGAGACCTCGGGCTCGCCGGAGGCGATGCCGTCCTTCTCCATCTGCTCGGCGATCTTGAGGGCTTCCTCGATGAGGGTCTCGACGATCTTCGACTCGGGCACGGTCTTGATGATCTCGCCCTTGACGAAGATCTGTCCCTTGCCGTTGCCCGAGGCGACGCCCAGGTCGGCCTCGCGGGCCTCGCCGGGGCCGTTGACGACACAGCCCATCACGGCGACGCGCAGCGGGACCTCCATGCCCTCGAGACCCGCGCTCACCTGGTCGGCCAGCTTGTACACGTCGACCTGCGCACGGCCGCACGACGGGCAGGACACGATCTCCAGCCGCCGCTGCTTCAGGTTCAGCGACTCCAGGATCTGGAGCCCGACCTTGACCTCCTCGGCCGGCGGTGCCGACAGCGAGACGCGGATCGTGTCGCCGATGCCCTCGCTCAGCAGGGCGCCGAAGGCGACGGCCGACTTGATGGTGCCCTGGAACGCCGGGCCGGCCTCGGTCACGCCGAGGTGCAGCGGGTAGTCGCACTGGGCGGCGAGCTGCCGGTAGGCGTTGACCATCACGACGGGGTCGTTGTGCTTGACGGAGATCTTGATGTCCCGGAAGCCGTGCTCCTCGAAGAGGGAGGCCTCCCACAGCGCCGA
Source organism: Streptomyces sp. NPDC091416 (assembly GCF_044756845.1). Lineage (NCBI taxonomy): Bacteria > Bacillati > Actinomycetota > Actinomycetes > Kitasatosporales > Streptomycetaceae > Streptomyces > Streptomyces sp. NPDC091416. Next base: position 298,040 of record NZ_JBIVTU010000011.1, on the reverse strand, counting down.
CTCCACCAGCGCCTCGGGCGTCGCCTTGCCGTACTTCTTCAGCAGTCGCGCGTCCAGCGAACCGGCGTTCACGCCGATCCGGATCGGCGTGCCGGCGTCGTTCGCCGCCCGCGCGATCTCCTTGACCTTGTCGTCGAACTGCTTGATGTTCCCCGGGTTCACCCGCACCGCGGCGCAGCCGGCGTCGATCGCGGCGAACACGTACTTCGGCTGGAAGTGGATGTCGGCGATCACCGGGATCTGCGACTTCGAGGCGATCGTCGCCAGCGCGTCCGCGTCGTCCTGCGTCGGGCACGCCACGCGCACGATCTGGCAGCCCGAGGCCGTCAGCTCCGCGATCTGCTGGAGGGTCGCACCGATGTCCGACGTACGCGTCGTCGTCATCGACTGCACCGAGACCGGCGCGTCCCCACCGACCGCCACCGACCCGACCTGGATCTTGCGGCTGACCCGCCGTACGGCGAGCTGGGTCGGAACGGTGGGCATTCCGAGAGAAATCGCAGTCATGCGCTGAGCATCCCCAAGGTGTGGATCGAGGTCCCGAAGTCGGCGGGCTCCGGCCTTCGAGGTTACGGCACCGAGCACGGCGTGAAGCACACCGCGTCCGGGAACCCGGGCAAAATATGGGGTCCCGGACGCACCGTGCGCATCCGTCGTCACTCGGGGTACAGGCGTCCCCGGGACGGCCCGGTCAGGAGATCTTGACGGGGTTGACGACGTCGGCGACCAGGACGAGCAGGGTGAAGCAGATGAACACCCCGGCGACCACGTAGGCGACCGGCATCAGCTTGGCCACGTCGAACGGGCCGGGGTCGGGGCGCTTGAAGAGCCGCGCGGCGTTCCGTCGCAGGGCCTCCCACAGCGCTCCGGCGATGTGGCCGCCGTCGAGCGGCAGCAGCGGCAGCATGTTGAAGAGGAACAGCGAGAGGTTGAAGCCGGACAGCAGGAACAGCATCATCGCGATCTGGTTCTGCGCCGGCACGTCCAGGTTCATCACCTCGCCGCCGATCCTGGCCGCGCCGACGACGCCCACCGGGGAGTCGTCCGCGCGCTCGCCGTCCGAGAAGGCCGCGTCCCACAGGGCCGGGATCTTGGACGGCAGGGCGATGATCGAGTCCACGCCGTTCTCGATCATGTCGCCCATGCGGACGACGGAGTCGCCGAAGGAGAGCGGGACGATCTCGCTCTGGGCCGCGAAGCCGAGGTAGCCGGCGGAGACGTACTTCCCCGGGATCACCTCGCCGTCGGAGTCCTTCTTCAGCACGGCGTTCTTCTTGAGCACCGCGTGGAGCGTCTTCTCCTGCCCGTCGCGCCGGACCGTGATGGTGGCGGGGCCGATCGTGTCGCGGATCTTGTCGGAGAGGACGGACCACTCGTCGATCTTCTGGCCGTTGAACGCGACGATCTTGTCGCCCACCTTCAGGCCGGCGGCCTGCGCGGGCGAGACCGGGTCGGACTTCTCGCAGGTCTCCCGCTTCTCGCTCTGGGAGATCACGCACTTCTGGACGCCCGCGACCTCGGTCGTCTGGGTCTGGAAGCCGAAGGTCATGGCCACGCCGAGGAAGATCGCCACGGCCAGGATCAGGTTCATGAAGGGGCCGGCGAACATGACGATGACGCGCTTCCACGGCTTGCGCGTGTAGAAGAGGCGCTTCTCGTCGCCTTCCTCGAGTTCCTCGAAGGCGGCGGACCTGGCGTCCTCGATCATGCCGCGCCACGGCGAGGTGGAGCGGGCCTCCAGCCTCCCGTCCGGGCCCGGCGGGAACATCCCGATCATGCGGATGTAGCCGCCGGCCGGGATGGCCTTGATCCCGTACTCCGTGTCGCCCTTCTTCCGCGACCAGACGGTCGGGCCGAAGCCGACCATGTACTGGGGGACGCGGATGCCGAAGAGCTTCGCGGTCGACAGGTGGCCCAGCTCGTGCCAGGCGATGGAGAACAGCAGGCCGACGGCGAAGACGGCGATGCCGAGAATCGTCAGCAGGATCGTCGTCATACTCATGCGCGCGCCTCCGCGGTGGCCTTGGCCGAGAGTTCCCGGGCCCGGGTCCGCGCCCAGGCTTCCGCTTCAAGGACGTCCGCGACCGTGAGGGAAGTTCCCGTCGCGGGCGTTCCGTGTTCTTCCACCACCGCGGTGACCGTGTCCATGATGCCGTTGAACGCCAGCCGGCCGTCCAGGAACGCGTCCACGCACTCCTCGTTCGCCGCGTTGAACACCGCCGGGGCGGTGCCGCCGAGCGTGCCGACGTGCCGTGCGAGTCCGACGGACGGGAAGGCCTCCGTGTCGAGCGGGAAGAACTCCCACGTGGAGGCCTTCGTCCAGTCGAAGGCGGGCGCCGCGTCGGGGACGCGCTGCGGCCAGCCGAGGCCGATGGCGATCGGTCCGCGCATGTCGGGCGGGGTGGCCTGGGCGAGGGTGGAGCCGTCGGTGAACTCGACCATGGAGTGCACGTACGACTGGGGGTGGACCACGACCTCGATCCGGTCGAAGGGGATGTCGTAGAGGAGGTGCGCCTCGATGACCTCCAGCCCCTTGTTGACCAGGGTGGCCGAATTGACCGTGATGACGGGGCCCATGGCCCAGGTCGGGTGGTTGAGTGCCTGCTCGCGTGTGACGCCGGCGAGCTCGCTCCTGGTCCGTCCCCGGAACGGGCCTCCGGACGCGGTGACGACGAGCTTGCGGACATCGGCGCGCTTGCCGGCCGCGAGCGCCTGGAAGAGCGCGGCGTGCTCGGAGTCGACCGGGATGATCTGGCCGGGCGCGGCGAGCGCCTTGACGAGGGGGCCGCCGACGATCAGCGACTCCTTGTTGGCGAGCGCCAGCGTGCGGCCCGCCTTCAGCGCGGCCAGCGTGGGGGCGAGCCCGATCGAGCCGGTGATCCCGTTCAGCACGGTGTGGCAGTCGCTGCCGGCCAGCTGTGTGGCGGCGTCGGGTCCGGCCAGGATCTCGGGAGGCTGTTCCCCTGTTCCGTACTCCTTGCGCAGCGCCTCACGCAGCGCCGGTACCGCGTCGGGAGAGGCGACGGCGACCGTGCGCACCCTCAGCCGGCGCGCCTGCTCGGCGAGGAGGGCGACCCGGCCGCCCGCCGCGGAGAGCGCGGTGACGCGGAAGCGGTCGGGGTTGCGCAGCACCAGGTCGATGGCCTGGGTACCGATGGAACCGGTGGAGCCGAGGATGACGAGATCCCGGCGGCCTTCCACGGCATCGAAGACGAGGTGCGGGTCGGCGAGGGGGGCGGGGCTGTCGCTCATGCCCCCCATTGTCACCGCACCGGCTGTGTGCACGGACAGCGCGCCCCTCGCGCCGCGTGACGGCTGCTCGCTCACGAGCCCTCAGCCCTTCGCCGCGCGGAACTTGGCCCACTGGGCGGCCATCACCTCGGGCGGCACTCCGCCGATGTCCTCGGTGGAGGTGATCTCCGCCCGGAAGGAGAGGGTCGTGGAGCCGGAGCGGACGACGGTGAGGTACTCGTACAGCTTCTGCTGCCCCTTCACATCGAGGATGGTGAAGCGGTACGCCTTCGCCTCGTCGGCCTCGGCCGCGAAGGCGGGTGCCTGGGCGGGCTCGGCCTTCAGGTACTTCGCGGCCGCGACGGCCCGCTGCTCGGTGAAGCCGCCGGCGCAGTCACGGCCGGCCTTGTCGAGGGCCTTCATGACGGTGGCGGCGCCGCCCTTCGCGTAGCTGCGCAGGGTGACGTCGACGGTGACGCCGAGCATCTCGTCCGGGACGTCGACCTTGCGCTGGACCTGGGCGGCCGGGTCCGGGTCGCTGACCTCGCCGGAGAGGCTGACCAGCGGCTGGCAGCCGTCGGGGACGGCGGTGTACGCGTCGCCGAGCGGGCCGTCGAGGACGTACTCGGACGCCGTGTACGTGCCGACCTTCTCGCCGTCGGTGAAGGACGCGGCCTTCAGGCGTGCCTCGTCGGGTGCCGCGGGCGCGGAGGACCCGGCCGACGCCTTGCCGTCCTTCTTCGCACCGGCGGAGCCGGCCGGGCCGTCGTCGTCACTGCCGCAGGCGGACATGCCCAGCGCCATGGCGGCCACCATTCCCACGGCCGCCAGCCGGCGCCGTCGGCCCCGCAGGTTCCTCACCCCGTACATGCCTGCTCCCATTTCCTGGTCCCCGTTTTCCTGGTGCTTCGTCGTGTGCGCGGGCCGGTGCCCGATCGTGCCGCGTCCCGTCGGCCGTGGCCACCGGCCGGCCGGCTCAGAAATGTGTCGCCACACCGAACTTCCTGCGGAGCAGGTCCATATCGTGCAGGTCGGCTTCTCCGGGCTCGTACCCCTGATGGAACTCGGCCTGCTGCCCGGCCGAGATGCAGCGCACCCGCGTCCCCCCGATGGTGCCGGTGACGAAGCACTGGGCCGGGTAGTGGAAAGGCTCCTGCGGATCGAGCGAGGACTGGGTCGCCGACCCGTCGGGGGCGAACCGCAGAGGATGCAGGTCGATTTCCGGCCCGGCCGGGTGGCTGAGGACGAACCGTACGGGGCGCCAGTCGAGCGTCTGCACGTATCCGGCCGACGTCAGGGCGGCGACGAGAGCGGGTTCCTGCTCGTGGCGGTGCAGCAGATCGAGATCCTTGTGGCCGCGGGTCTCCTCGCCGAGCAGCGCATCGACGCCCCAGCCGCCCGCGATCACCACATCCGCACCGGCCTCGCGCGCCAGGGAGAGGACGGACAGTACATCGGAGGCGGACATCATGCCGCGCAGCCTAGCGGCCCCGCACCGGCTCGTGCCCGGAGGCCGTCGCGGCCCGGAACCCTATCCGCTGACGAGGTCCGCGAACCCGGCGAAGACCTCGTGGAAGCGGGGGAACGTCTTGCGTACGCAGCCGGGGTCGTCGTACGTGATGCCGGGCGTCCGCAGAGCGTTGACGGCGAAGGACATGACGATGCGGTGGTCGCCGTGCGTCGTGATCTCCGTGGGACGCGGGGTGCCCGGCAGGATCTCGATCCAGTCCGGACCGGTCGTGACCGTGATGCCCATGCTCCGCAGGTTCCCGGCGCACGCCTCCAGCCGGTCGCACTCCTTGACCCGGGTGTTGCCGACGTCCTCGATGCGGACCGGGCCCGAGGCGAAGGGGGCGATCGCGGCCAGCGTCGGCATGGTGTCGGAGATGTCGCGCATGTTGACGGTGAGGCCTTGGAGCCGGCCGGCGGAGCGGACGGTCGTGGCGTCGGACGTCATGTGCACCTCGGCGCCCATGCGGCGCAGCACGTCGACGAACCGCAGATCCCCCTGGAGGGCGCCCTGCCCGAGGCCGGGGACAGTGACCTCGCCGCCGGTGAGCGCCGCCGCCGCGAAGAAGTAACTGGCGGTGGAGGCGTCGGGCTCGATGGCGTACGTGGTGGCCCGGTAGCCGCCGGGCGGCACCGTGAAGACGGTGTCGCCGGGGCCGCCGCGGGCGACCTCGACGCCGAAGCTCCGCATCATCGCGAGGGTGATCTCGATGTACGGCGCCGAGACCAGATCGGTGACGGTGATCGTGAGCCCTTCGGCCGTCAGTGGTCCGAGCATCAGCAGTGCGGTCAGGTACTGGCTGGACTGCCCGGCGTCCAGGGTCAGTTCGCCGCCCTTGATGCCGGCGGCCTCGATGCGCAGCGGGTGGTGGCCCTCGGCGGCCTCGTGACGGAGGTCGACGCCGAGGGTGCGCAGCGCCTCGGTGAGCGGGGCGAGGGGGCGGCGGCGCATCTGGGCGGAGGCGTCGAACCGGTAGCTGCCGCGGGTGCCGGCCGCCGCGAGGGTCGGCAGGAACCGGGCGGTGGTCGCGCCGTCCCGGCAGTAGACGTCGGCGTCGGTGGCGGCGGGCCCGGACGGGCGGCCCGTGATGCGCCACTCCTCCGCGCCCCGCTCCACGGCGTAGCCGAGGGCGGTGAGTCCTTCCGCGAAGCCTTCGGTGTCGTCCGAGCTCAGCGGGCGTACGAGGGTGCTGGTGCCGTTCGCGGCGGCGGCCAGGAAGAGGGCGCGCGCGGTGACGGACTTGGAACCGGGGACATGGATGACGGTCACAGGCGCCCATCCTGCCGTGTCGGGCGCGCGGCGGCGGGGCACGTCCAGCGCGTGGACGTGCCCCGCCGTTCCGGCTTCACGGGCTCAGCGGATCGGCCGGTGCACGTTCTCCCGGTCCGAGGGGCCCGGGGTGGCGTCGGCGATCCAGGGGCCTTCGCCGCTCGGGTCGACGATGCCCTCCTCCAGCCAGGTGTACGTACCCGCGAGGACTCCGTCGACGACCTTGCGGTCGAGGTCGTCGGTGTTGGACCAGAGCCGGGTGAAGAGCTCCTCGATCCTGATGCGGGACTGGCGGCAGAAGGTGTCGGCGAGCTGGTACGCCTCGCGGCCGTGGTCGTTCTCGGCGCGCAGGTGTTCGGCGCGGACGCAGGCGGCGCTCATGGCGAAGAGCTCCGCGCCGATGTCGACGATCCTGCCGAGGAAGCCCTGCTTGGTCTCCATCCGGCCCTGCCAGCGGGACATGGCGTAGAAGGTGGAGCGGGCCAGTTTGCGCGAGGCCCGTTCGACGTAGCGCAGGTGCCCGGACAGATCGGCGTGGCCGGCGGGGTGGAAGTCCCCGTAGGTGCGCGGGAGCTGGCCCGGTCCGGCGACGAGCTTCGGGAGCCACTTCGCGTAGAACCCGGCGGCGTTCGCGCCCGCGCGGGCCTTGGCGGAGAGCGGCTTGTCGGGGTCGATGATGTCGCCCGCGACCTTGAGGTGGGCGTCGACCGCCTCGCGGGCGATGAGCAGGTGCATGATCTCCGTCGAGCCCTCGAAGATCCGGTTGATCCTCATGTCCCGGAGCATCTGCTCGGCGGGGACGGCCCGTTCGCCGCGGGCGGCGAGGGAGTCCGCCGTCTCGAAGCCCCGGCCGCCGCGGATCTGGACCAGCTCGTCGGCCATGAGGCAGCCCATCTCGGAGCCGTAGAGCTTGGCGAGGGCCGCCTCGATCCGGATGTCGTTGCGGTCCTCGTCCGCCATCTGTGAGGAGAGGTCGACCACGGCTTCGAGGGCGAAGGTGGTCGCCGCGATGAAGGAGATCTTGACGCCCACGGCCTCGTGCCGTGCCACGGGCCTGCCCCACTGCTCACGGACGGCCGACCATTCGCGGGCGATCTTCAGGCACCACTTCCCGGAGCCGACGCACATCGCGGGCAGGGAGAGCCGGCCCGTGTTGAGGGTGGTGAGGGCGATCTTGAGCCCGGCCCCCTCGGGACCGATGCGGTTCGCCGCGGGGACACGCACCTGGTGGAAGCGGGTGACGCCGTTCTCCAGACCGCGCAGTCCCATGAAGGCGTTGCGGTGTTCCACGGTGATGCCGGGGGCGTCGGCCTCGACCACGAAGGCGGTGATGCCGCCCTTGCTCCCCTCCGACTTCGGTACGCGCGCCATGACGACCAGCAGGTCCGCGACGACCCCGTTGGTGGTCCACAGCTTCACCCCGTCGAGGACGTAGTCGTCCCCGTCCCGGACGGCCGTGGTCGCGAGCCTCGCCGGGTCGGAGCCCACGTCCGGTTCGGTGAGGAGGAACGCCGAGATGTCGGTACGGGCCAGCCGGGGCAGGAAGGTGTCCTTCTGCTCCTGGCTGCCGAAGATCTTGAGGGGCTGCGGCACGCCGATGGACTGGTGGGCCGAGAGCAGGGCGCCGATCGCGGGGCTGGCGGAGCCGGCCAGGGCGAGTGCCTTGTTGTAGTAGACCTGCGTCAGTCCGAGGCCGCCGTACTTCACGTCGATCTTCATGCCCAGCGCGCCGAGTTCCTTGAGGCCGTTCACGACCTCGTCGGGGATCCTCGCCTCGCGCTCGATCAGGGCCCCGTCGACCCGGGTCTCGCAGAAGTCGCGCAGCCGGGCGAGGAACTCCTCGCCGCGCCGCACGTCCTCGGCGGCGGGCGTCGGGTGCGGATGGATCAGATCGAGCCGGAAACGGCCCAGGAAGAGTTCCTTGGCGAAACTCGGTTTGCGCCAGTCCTGCTCGCGCGCTTCCTCGGCCACCTGCCGCGCTTCGCGTTCGGTGACCTTGGGCGTGTGCGGTTGTGCGGACGGACGTTGTGCGGATGGTGCGGACATGAGGAGCTCACCTCGCCGCTTCGTCGGGTGGGGGTCGTCCCGGCAGGTCCGCTGCGGCCGGGGTCCGGTCCGCCCTTGCGTACCTATCGGTTCTACTCGTCCGTATGTACCCGATTCCTGCCACTGTCACCAGCCTTCGGGCGCCGATCGGGTCGGTCACCACTCCACTGCCCGCTACGGCGTGCGGCATGCCGGAACGGCTGGAGCCCCCCGCACAGTGGGGCCCCAGCCGTCGTTCCGCCGCCCGTGGAGTTACAGGGCGAGGCCGGTGAGGACCAGGACGCGCTCGTAGGTGTAGTCGTCCATCGCGTAACGGACGCCCTCGCGGCCGACGCCGGACTGCTTGGCACCGCCGTACGGCATCTGGTCGGCGCGGTACGAGGGCACGTCGCCGATGATCACGCCGCCGACCTCCAGCGCGCGGTGGGCGCGGAAGGCGGTCTGCAGGTCATGGGTGAACACGCCTGCCTGGAGCCCGTACTGGGAGGAGTTGACGGAGGCGAACGCCTCGGCCTCGCCGTCCACCTTCTGGACCGAGAGGACCGGTCCGAAGACCTCCTCGTGGGAGAGGGTGACACCGTCGGGGAGCTCGGCGAGTACGGTCGGCGCGTACGTCGCCCCGTCGCGCTTGCCGCCGGCGAGCAGCCGGGCGCCGGCCTCGACGGCCTCGTCGACCCAGGACTCGACGCGCTTGGCGGCGTTCTCGTCGACGAGCGGGCCGACGTCGGTGGCGGCGTCGGACGGGTCGCCGGTGACCTGGGCCTCGACGGCCGCGACGATCTTCGGCACGAGCCGGTCGTAGACGGCGGCGTCCGCGATGACGCGCTGCACCGAGATGCAGGACTGGCCGCCCTGGTAGTTGGAGAAGGTCGCGATCCGGGTCGCGGCCCAGTCCAGGTCCGCCTCGGAGGCGTAGTCGCCGAGGACGACCGCGGCACCGTTGCCGCCGAGCTCCAGGGTGCAGTGCTTGCGCGGCACCGAGTCCATGATCGCGTAGCCGACCGGGGCGGACCCGGTGAACGAGATCACGGGGAGGCGCTCGTCCTGGACGAGGGCGGGCATGCGGTCGTTGGGGACCGTCAGCACCGACCAGGAACCGGCGGGCAGGTCGGTCTCGGCCAGCAGCTCACCCAGGATCAGCGAGGAGATCGGGGTGGCCGGGGCGGGCTTCAGGATGATCGGGGCGCCGACGGCGATGGCCGGGGCGACCTTGTGGGCGCTCAGGTTCAGCGGGAAGTTGAACGGGGCGATGCCGAGGACCGTGCCGCGCGGGAAGCGGCGGGTCAGGCCGAGCCGGCCGGTGCCGCCGGCGTCGGTGTCCAGGCGCTGGGCGTCACCGCTGTTGAACCGGCGGGCCTCCTCGGAGGCGAAACGGAACACGGAGACGGCGCGGCCGACCTCGCCGCGCGCCCACTTGATCGGCTTCCCGTTCTCGGCGGAGATCACCTGGGCGATCTCCTCGGTGCGCTCCGTCAGGCGCCGGGCCACGTGGTCGAGTGCGGCGGCGCGGACGTGGGCCGGGGTCGCGGCGAACTCGTCGCGTACGGCGTGTGCGGCGGCGACGGCCTCCTCCACCTGGGCCTCGGTGGGCACGCTGACGGTGCCGACGAGTCGCCCGTCCCAGGAGTTGGTGACGTCGAAGCTTTCCTCGCCGGTGGCCTCGCGGCCGGCCAGCCAGAAGGCGTGGGTGGAGGTCATGGAGGTTCCGGCCCTTCGATGTCGTGGGTGTTCCGTCCCCACCGTAGGGCCGCCATGTCCGCCTGGCGTTTGTCCGGCGTGGAGCACAGGCGGGGTGCGTTGCGCCGGTTTGTCGCAGGCGGAAGATGGGTTTACGACGCCGTGGGAGGGTTCGCGACCTTGAGGGCGAGCCACAGCTCCATCCGGACGTCCGCGTCGTCCAGCGAACGGCCGAGGATCTCCTCCACCCGGCGCATGCGGTAGCGCAGGGTGTGCCGGTGCACGCCCAGGTCCGCCGCGGCCGCGTCCCACTGGCCGTGGTGCGCGAGCCAGGCCCGCAGGGAGGCCACGAGGTCGCCGCGGCCCTTGGCGTCGTGCTCGTACAGGGCGCGGAGCATGCCGTCGGCGAAGGCCCTGACCGCGTCGTCCGCGAGCAGCGGCAGTACGGAACCGGCGGCCAGTTCCTCGTGCTCGACCAGCGCCCTGCCCCGGCGGCGGGCGACCGAGAGGGACTGCTCGGCCTGCTTGTACGCGGCGGACACCGCGATGGGCCCCGCGGGGGCGGAGAGCCCGACGACCACCTCCGCGTCCGGTGCCGCCGGATCGCGCGGGGCGGCGGCCTCCTGCGCCTCGGCGTACGCGGCGCAGGCGGCCACCGCGGCGCCTCCGTCGGCGGCCAGCACGACGAGGCGTTCGCCCTCGGGCACCATCAGCAGCGTTTCGCCGGAGCGGGCGGCGGCGGTCTCCATGGCCTCGCTGAGTGGTGCCGTGGTCGACGGTTCGGCGGCCTCGGCGATGAGCAGCCGGAACGGCGCGTCGAGCAGCCCGCCGTACAGATCCCCGGCGACGCCGCGCGCGTGGTCGGGCTGGCCGGCCAGGAGCATGCGCAGCACCGCGGCGCCGAGCCGCTGTTCGGCGCCCTGGAGCGAGCGGGAGCGGGCCGTGGTGAGGGTGAGGAGGGCGACCGCCGAGTGCACCGCGTAGCGCTCCGCGGTACCGAGCGCCGCCCCGGTTCCCACGGCCAGTGCGCCGCGTACCCGCCGGCCGGTGCCCAGGGACTGGAGCTCGACGCGGTCGTCGGTGTCGCCCACGACGACACTGGCCGGCGCCGGGCGTTCCCGCAGGCGCTCCACGTCGGGGGTGAGCCGGGCGGCTCGGCGGGCCGCCCAGTCGGGCGCCGCGGCCACGACGGCGCCGGAGGCGTCGTACAGCGCGGCCCAGCCGTCGACGTGCGCGGCGAGACGGATCAGGAGTTCGGCGGGGCCGTCCCCCGCGAGAGCCGCCCTGGTCAGTTCCCGCTGCGCCTCGAAGCCCGCGGTGACGGCCCGGTACTGGTCGGCGGCGATCTCGGAGGACACGGCCTTGGCGATGGCGAGGAACGGGGTCCGGCGCGGCACTTCGAGCAGGGGCAGCCCGGCTTCCTCGGCGGCGTGGACCAGCGCCTGCGGTACGTCGTCGTAGGTGACCCCGACGGCGAAGCCGAGCCCGACCACCCCGGCCCCGGCCAGCCGTCGCACGTACCGCCGCATGACATCCGGGTTCTCCGCGTCGAGGTTGGTCGCGGTGACCAGGAGCAGCTCGCCGCCCTCCATGTAGGGGACGGGGTCGGCGAGCTCACTCGCGTGAGCCCACCGCACGGGCGCGTCGAGCCGGTCCGCCCCCGCACGCACCGTGAGTTTGAGCGCCGAGTGCTGGACGAGCGAGGCGAGTGTGGGCGGCATGGGATCGGGGGACCTTTGGGAGGGGGCGATTTCGCCGTCCCGTATGAACGGCTCGGAGCGATTCTGCCAGGGTGGCAGAGTCCCCGTCACCGTCGCCCACACCCTTGCAGCCTCCGTCAGCCGCCGAGCCGCACCAGGAGCGGGGGCGCGTGTTCGCCGTCGACCGTGGTGAGGGAGAGCACCGCGTGACCGACGGGCAACTCGTACGCGAGTCCGGAGGCGGACCACCGTTCCCGTTCGACCTGGCGCACGGTCACCGCGTCCGTGGTGACGGCCTTGCCGGTGGCCATCTTCCGCAGGGCGTGCAGGGCGCGGGTGAGCGGCTGGTCGGCGAAGACGCCGTGCTGGGCGACCTCGCGGACCTCGACCCATTCCTTGCCCCAGGTCTCGGCGAAGCGTTTGCCGTCCCAGGTCGTGACGCCGGGGAAGGCCATGGTGCAGCCGACCGCGCCGAGCAGTGGCGTGTGCAGGTCCTCGGGCACGTCGTCCAGGGTGCGCAGGGCGAGGACCGCCCCGGCGTTGACGGAGCGCAGCCGGCGGATGCCCCGGACGGTTTCGGCGGTGACGGTGTGGGTCGCGTCGTCCAGGACCAGGCAGACGAAGAGGGAACGGTCGGCGCGGGCCGCGGTGATCGCGTTGAACTGGGCGAGGATCAGACGGGCCAGCAGCCGGGACGCCTCGGCATGGGCGCGCTCCGGCAGGTCGACGCGTACCCGCAGCGGATGCTGTTCCAGGGAGCGCAGGGAGAACGGACGGGCGTCCGGTCCGGTGGCGAAGAACCCGGCGAAGGCCGGCCGGTCGAGCACGGCGATCCGGTCGGCGAGTACGGCCGCCGGGTCTCCGGCACCGCCCGCCTGGCGCTGCCGCGCGTCGAGCTCGCGCAGCATCGCGTGGTGTCCGGCCGCCTCCAGTGCCTGCCGCAGGCCGGTCAGTGCGGTGGCGGAGCCTTCGAGGAGTTCACGGAGTTCGGGTACGGCGGGGAACGTGCCGTGAACGGCACGGTACGGGCCGAGCAGCTGGCCGAGCGCGGTCGCCGCGCGCCGGGTGTCCGGGGCGGGGAGGTCGCCGGCCAGGCCCTCCGCGAGAGCGGCCGCCGCCTCGTCGGGGTCGGTCGTGCCGCCGTACAGGTCGAAGTCGTGCAGGGACGCGGGGTCGCCGATCCTGACGACGACGTCGTAGGCCCCGTCCGGGCCGAGCCGGTCGCCGCTCCCGCCGACGGCGAGCACCGCCGCCTGTCCGGTGAGTGCCCGCAGGGCGAGGGATTCGACGACGGGCCGCACCACCCGTTCCGTCTTCCCCGAGCCGGGCGGTCCGACGACCAGCAGCGAGGTGCCCAGGGATGCGGGTTCCAGCGCCATGCCCGAGCCGCGGCGGGCGTACGGGTTGCGCGGGTCGTCGGCGCAGGCGCCGATCCGGACCTGGCCGGTGAGCGGGTCGTGCACGGCGGTCCGCCGGGGCAGGTCCCGGCGGCCGGAGGGATGCAGAAAGGCCTCGGCGCCCTTGCGCAGCACGGTGTCGGTGAAGGAGGCCCGCCGGTCGGGACGGTTCCGGGCGGCTCTCCAGGCGTGGCGCAGCCGTACGCAGTCGATGTCGTTCATCCGGTCGGCGTGGACGGCTGCGGTGAGGGCCTCCGCGGCGTCCGTGCTGCCCGCGGCCCTCAGTTCGGGCCAGTGGGCGAGGTCCTCCCCGGCCTGCACCGGAGCGGTCCGGGGCTGCTGCGGGCCGGGTACGCCGCGTCCGCGGAGAGGGGCGAGCCCCGCCTGCCACTGGCCGATCCTGGCGAAGGGCCACACGATCGCGGTGCCGATCAGGGCGTAGGCGATGAGCGAGACGAGGAGCGCCGCGTACTGGTTGCCGCCGCCCTGCATCCAGCTGGTCGGAACCGCGGGCAGGATGATGTCGGCGAGCGGTACCCGCCGGGTCCAGACCAGCCATACGGTCACCACCGCGCCGGACACCGAGAGCAGCAGCCTGGCCCGGCCCAGCCGGGGACCCGCGAAGTAGCGGAAGACATGGGCCCAGCCGCCGATCCGGGCGGCCCAGAAGCCCAGGCCGAGGACCAGGACCTGGTAGTAGAGGGTGGTGGAGTTGACCACCAGCGCCGGCGCGTCCTCCCTGAGACCGCCGAAGGACCACCATTCGGGACCGGTGATGATCTCGATCGGCTTGGAGACGTACGGGACGGCGCGCTCGGTGAGCAGCAGCCAGAGCAGGAGCCACAGGACCAACGTCGCCAGCGGGCCCACCAGGGAGGGGCGGGGCGGGCGCTCGTCGGGCCGTGGCACGTGGGCGTACCGCCACACCCCCGGCTCGGTCCTGGGGCGTGGCGCGTTCAGCCATTCGGCCGTGTCCGACCGCGCCCCGGCCGGCCGGGTCCGGCCGGGAGCGGTCGCGGGCCGGTTCGGGACGGCGGGCGGCACGGCGGGCGGCACGGAGGGCGGCGGGACCGTCGGGGGGAACACGGGCGGGGCGGCGGGCGGCGGGCCGGCCGGATGCGGCACGGAGCTCGCGGGTCGGCCGTCGGGCGGCTGCGCGCCCCGCGTGCCCCGGGTGCCGTGCGTGCCTTCGTTGTCCATGAACCGTTGCCCCCTGACCAGCCTGGTCCGACCGCTGCACCGGCCAATCTAGTGCGCGCACACGGTGAGTTCAGCAACGCGCCCGGATAGTGACGGGTCCGGGGGGCGGCCGCGTCCCGTACGTCGCTCGCGCCTCCCGCTGTCCGTGACGGACAGAACCGCACACGCCCCCGCCTCTCCTTCTGTCCGTCACGGACAAGGACACGCGCCCCACCACTCCCGATCGGAGCATGCCGCAGCCCCGCCCCCACCCCTAGCCTGCAGAAAGAGAAGCGTCCGAAACACCCCCAGGAGCCCCGCATGACCGCAATTCCGCAGGAGCGCCGCGTCGTCACTGCCATTCCCGGCCCGAAGTCCGTGGAGCTGCAGGCCCGCCGGCTCGCGACGGTCGCCGCAGGTGTGGGCTCCACCCTGCCGGTGTTCACCGCCCGCGCGGGCGGCGGAATCATCGAGGACGTGGACGGCAACCGTCTGATCGACTTCGGTTCCGGCATCGCCGTGACCTCGGTCGGCGCCTCCGCCGAGGCCGTCGTGCGCCGGGCCTCCGCCCAGCTCGCCGACTTCACCCACACCTGTTTCATGGTCACGCCGTACGAGGGGTACGTCGAGGTCTGCGAGCAGCTCGCCGAGGTCACCCCCGGCGACCACGCGAAGAAGTCCGCCCTGTTCAACTCCGGCGCCGAGGCCGTCGAGAACGCGGTGAAGATCGCCCGTGCCTACACCAAGCGCACCGCGGTCGTCGTCTTCGACCACGGCTACCACGGCCGGACCAACCTCACGATGGCGCTGACGGCGAAGAACATGCCGTACAAGCACGGCTTCGGTCCGTTCGCGCCCGAGGTCTACCGCGTCCCGGTGGCGTACGGCTACCGCTGGCCGACCGGTGCCGAGAACGCCGGCGCGGAGGCGTCCGCCCAGGCGATCGACCAGATCACCAAGCAGATCGGCGCGGAGAACGTCGCGGCGATCATCATCGAGCCGGTCCTCGGCGAGGGCGGCTTCATCGAGCCGGCGAAGGGCTTCCTGCCGGCGATCTCGCAGTTCGCCAAGGACAACGGCATCGTCTTCGTCGCCGACGAGATCCAGTCCGGCTTCTGCCGTACCGGCCAGTGGTTCGCCTGCGAGGACGAGGGCATCGTCCCGGACCTGATCACGACCGCCAAGGGCATCGCGGGCGGCCTCCCGCTCTCCGCCGTGACGGGCCGCGCCGAGATCATGGACGCCGCGCACGCCGGCGGCCTCGGCGGCACCTACGGCGGTAACCCGGTCGCCTGCGCCGGTGCGCTCGGCGCGATCGAGACGATGCGCGAGCTGGACCTGAACGGGAAGGCGAAGCGCATCGAGGAGGTCATGAAGGGCCGGCTCGCCGAGATGCAGTCGAAGCTGCCGAACGGTGACCTCATCGGTGACATCCGCGGCCGCGGCGCGATGATCGCGATCGAGCTGGTGAAGGCGGGCACGAAGGACCCGAACCCGGAGGCCGCAGCCCGGCTCGCGAAGGCCTGCCACGCCGAGGGCGTGCTGGTCCTGACCTGTGGCACGTACGGCAACGTCCTGCGCTTCCTGCCGCCGCTGGTGATCGGCGAGGACCTGCTGAACGAGGGCCTGGACGTCCTGGAGCAGGCGTTCGCGGGAGTCTGATCCGCCGGATGCCCGGTGGCGGCGCGCGCCGTTTTCTCCTCGGATGCCCGGCGCCCGCGTGAGGGCCTGTGAAGAAGGTGTGCGGGGGCGATGGCGGGATACCGTTCACGCTGTCGGTCCCCCTGTCGCCTGACGTACGGTTTCCGCAGATGAGAGAAACACCCCGCCCGCAGGGGACTGCGGGCGATGCCGGGCCGGAGCTCCCCCAGCGCCGTCCTGGTTGTGCCTTCGCGCACACCACTGGAGCCTCCGGCTCCGGAACTCCTCACCGATCGGATGGCCGCCCGCCCCACACCCCCCGGGGCGCGCGGCAAACCGATCCCACCGTCCGGCCCGGAACAACCCCCCCTGTCCCGGGCCGGACGGCCCTTTTCCTCTCGGTGGTGTCGGGCCTGTCGGCCCTGTTCGCACTCACCACCTGGCAGATCGTGGCCGACGGCCCGCTGCGCCGCCTGGACGAGCGCGCCGGCCGGGCCCTCGTCGGGCACGGACCCGAGCGGCTCACCGAACTCCTCGCCGACCTCGGCAACATGCAGGTCGCGCTCCCGGTGCTCGGCTGCGCGATCCTGTGGACCCTGGTGCGCGGGGAGCGGCGTGCGCCGCTCGCCGCAGCTCTGGCCATGGCGGCGGTGCCGCTGCTCGTGGTCCCGCTCAAGGACTGGATCGCCCGCCCGGGGCCGCTGACCGATGCCACCGGCTACTACCCCTCGGGCCACGCCGCGACGGCCGCCGTGGCGTACGGCGCCACGGCCCTGCTGCTCGCCCCGTACGTGCGGCACGCATGGATGATGCCCGTCGCCGCCGTCCTGATGACGGTGGCGACGGGCATCGGTCTGGTGCTCCGCGGCTACCACTGGCCTCTCGACGTGGCCGGAAGCTGGTGGCTGTGCGGGGTACTGCTGGTGGCGCTGCGGGTGCTCAGCCGCCGAAGTAGGCGTCGAAGTTCTTCGAGAACTCCCAGTTGTTGAAGCGGTCCCAGTTGACGGACCACGTCATCAGCCCGCGCAGCCCCGACCAGGTGCCGTGGGTGGCGTACGAGCCGCAGTCGGTCTTCTTCGTCAGGCAGTTCAGCGCCTTGGTGACCTCGGCGGGCGAGGTGTGTCCATTGCCCGCCTGCGTGGAGGCCGGCAGGCCGATCGCGACCTGGTCGGGACGGAGCCCGGGGAAGATCTTGCTCTGGTCGCCCGCCACCGGGAAGCCGGTCAGCAGCATGTCGGTCATCGCGATGTGGAAGTCGGCGCCGCCCATGGAGTGGTACTGGTTGTCCAGACCCATGATGGAGCCCGAGTTGTAGTCCTGGACGTGCAGCAGCGTGAGGTCGTCGCGCAGCGCGTGGATCACCGGCAGATAGGCCCCGGCGCGCGGGTCCTGGCCGCCCCACGGCCCGGAGCCGTAGTACTGGTAGCCGAGCTGCACGAAGAAGGTCTCGGGGGCCATGGTGAGGACGAACTTCTCGCCGTACTTGGCCTTGAGCGACTTCACCGCGGAGATCAGGTTGACGACGACGGGCGTGGTGGGGCTGCGGAAGTCGGTGTCGCCGGTGTTCAGCGAGAGGGAGTGGCCCTCGAAGTCGATGTCCAGGCCGTCGAGACCGTACTCGTCGATGATCTTGCTGACCGACGAGACGAAGGTGTCACGGGCGGCGGTGGTGGCGAGCTGCACCTGGCCGTTCTGGCCGCCGATGGAGATCAGCACCTTCTTGCCCGCCGCCTGCTTGGCCTTGATGGCCGCCTTGAACTCGGCCACGGACTCGACGTTCGGGCACTCGGTGACCGGGCAGAGTGAGAAGCGGATGTCGCCCGAGGTGACGGAGGTCGGCTCGCCGAAGGCCAGGTCGATGACGTCCCAGGAGTCGGGTACGTCGGCCATGCGGGTGTACCCGGAGCCGTTGGCGAAGCTGGAGTGCAGATAGCCGACGAGCGCGTGCGCCGGCAGGTCGGAGCCACCGCCGCCTCCGCCGCCGCCCGCGGTCGTGGTCGCGGAGACAGCGGCGGACTTCGCGGACTCGCCCGCCTCGTTGGTGGCGGTGACCTGGAAGCTGTACGCGGTCGAGGCGGTCAGGCCCGTCACGGTCGCCGAGGTGCCGGTGGCGGAGAGGACCAGCGCACCGCCCCGGTAGACGTTGTAGCCGGTGGCGCCCGTGGCGGCGGTCCAGGACAGCGGGACCGAGGACGAGGTGGGTGTGCCGGCCTTGAGGCCCGCCGGGACCGCCGGGAGCACGACCGGGGCGCCGCCGGGACCCACGAGGGTGAGGTCGTCGGCGTAGTAGGCGGGGGTGCCGTACCAGCCGTGCGTGTACACGGTGACGGAGGTGGTCGAGGCGCCGGTCCTGAAGGTGGTGGTCAACTGCTTCCAGGCACCTGCGGACTGCGTCCAGGTCGACACGTCGGTGGTGCCGGTGCCCGCCGCGCCCAGGTAGACGTAGCTGCCCTGCACCCAGGCACTCAGCGTGTACGTGGAGTCGGGCTTGACCGTCACGGTCTGGGAGCACTTGGCGTTGTCGCTGCCGGCCGGGGTCGCCTTCAGCGCGGAGGTGCCTCCGTGTACGGGCGTGCTGACGACGGCTCCGCTGCCGCCCGTACAGTTCCAGCCGGTCAGACCGGCCTCGAAAGTACCGTTGCGGGCCACATCGGCGTCGGCCGCCGCGGCGCTCGGCGCCGTCGCGGCCAGGCCGCCGACGGCCAGGAGGGCGGCCGAGAAGGCCGCCAGAAGTCCGGTCATGCGGGCGGGGGGTCCCGTGCGTTCCACAACGGCCTCCGTGCAGGGGGGAATTGAGTGGTGGCGCACAACATGGTCCAGACCAATCAGGTTGTCAAGACCTCTGGCACCCGCCCTGCCCGTCTCGCCGTGCCGCCACGGCCTCGTGCATCGCCAGTTCCAGCAGCGTGGCGTCGGTGAGCGTGCCGGATCCGTCCGGCGGAATCAGCCAGCGCACCTTGCCGACGACGGCCCGCCCCGGGTGGGGCACGACGATCCAGGTCCCCCGGCCCGCGCCCCGCACCCCCGTGCCCACCCAGCGGGCGGCCGTGCCCGGCGGCACGAAGAAGCCCATGCGGGCATCGCCGAAGCCGGCGAGGACCGGCCCCGGCCGGTCGATGAGCCGGGTGAGCACGTCGAGCGTCGGGTGGCCCAGCTCCCCCGGAAGAATCAGCACGTCCCAGCGCCGGCCGGCGGGCAGGAGCACGATCCCTCGCGGATCGCGCTCCCATTCCCACCGGCAGGCGCCGGGATCCGGTGCCACCGATGCGAGCCACTCGACTGCTGCCCCGACCCCCGCGCCCGTCATGACCGGCCTCCGTTCCGTGTGGCACCGGCAGGAGGCGCCGGTGCGTTCACCCGTTGAGAGAGCGGTCGGGCCGATTCATGACGCGGGTTCGGCTACTCATCGGTAGTGATCTGGGTCACCCCGGAACGGTGCGGACGACAGCTGCCGGATCCGGGGCCCACGCAGCCCGTGGCCAGCTGTCGGAACCGAGGCCCGCACGGCCCGTGGGCCAGGCGTCGGAACGGGCCCCCGCAGCCCGTGGGCCGGCCATCGGAGCCGAGGCCCACACACGCCATGGGTCAGCTGTCGAAACCGAGGCCCATCCGGTCCATCGTCCGCAGCCACAGGTTGCGGTGGCCACCGTTGTCGTCGGCCCTGGCCAGCGACCGCTTCGTCAGCTCGATCCCGGCCCAGGCGAGGGGCTCCGGCGGGAACGGCATCGGCTTCGACCGCACCATCTCCAGGGCGGTCCGCTCGGTGGGGCGTCCCGCGAGGAGGTCGAGCATGACGTCGGCGCCGAAGCGGGTGGCCCCGACGCCGAGCCCGGTGAATCCGGCGGCATAGGCGACCCGGCCCTGATGGGCCGTACCGAAGAAGGCCGAGAACCGGGAACACGTGTCGATCGCGCCGCCCCAGGCATGGCTGAAGCGCACGCCCGCCAATTGCGGGAAACACTCGAAGAACTGTCCGGCGAGTTTCAGGAACGTCTCGGGCCGCTGGTCGAGTTCGGCGCTGAGCCGGCCCCCGTACGGATAGATCGCGTCGTATCCGCCCCACAGGATCCGGTTGTCCGCGGAAAGCCGGAAGTAGTGGAACTGGTTGGCGCTGTCCCCGAGCCCCTGCCGGTTCTTCCAGCCGATGGAGGCGAGCTGGTCCTCGGTCAGCGGCTCGGTCATCAGTGCGTAGTCGTAGACCGGGACGGTGTACGGGCGGACCCGCTTCACGAGGGAGGGGAAGATGTTCGTCCCCAGCGCGACCCGGCGGGCGAGGACCTTTCCGTACGGCGTGCGGACCGCCATTCCGGTTCCGGTTCTGGCCAGTTCCAGCCCGCGGGTGTGCTCGTAGATCCGCACACCGAGGTCGAGGCAGGCCTGCTTCAGGCCCCAGACCAGTTTCGCCGGGTGCAGCATCGCGACGCCGCTCCGGTCCCAGAGGCCGCCCAGGAAGGTCGGTGAGTCGACTTCGGCGCGCAGCGCGTCCCGGTCGAGGAACTCGGACCCGCCGAAGCCGTGCCGTTCGGCCTCCTGGTGCCATTCCCGCAGCTCTTCGAGCTGATGGGGCTGGGTGGCGACGTCGATCTCGCCGGTGCGCTCGAACTCGCAGTCGATGGAGTAGCGGGCCACGGCCGCCTCGATGGCGTCGAGGTTGCGTGCGCCCAGCTCCTCCAGCTTCTTGATCTCGCCGGGCCAGCGCTCCAGTCCGTTGGGCAGGCCGTGGGTGAGGGAGGCGGCGCAGAACCCGCCGTTGCGTCCCGAGGCGGCCCAGCCCGTCTCGTGGCCCTCGATCAGGACGACATCGCGTTCCGGTTCGCGCTCCTTGGCGAGCAGCGCGGTCCACAGTCCGCTGTAGCCGCCGCCGATGACGAGCAGATCGCAGTGCTCGTCACCGGTGAGGGCGGGAAGTGCGCCGGGCCTGCCGGGGTCGTCCAGCCAGAACGACACCGGCTTCGCGTCGGCGAGTGATTGTGCGGCAGTACGCATGGCAGCTGGGGCCATGGTTTCCAACTCCTTCGAGACTTTCAGGGTCGTGCTTTTTTGCGCCGGTTCGCGATCAGCTGACCGGCGAGAACCACCAGTACCGCAATGACGAACATCGCGGTGCCGATGACGTTGATCTGTACGGGTGTGCCGCGCTGTGCCGAGCCCCAGACGAACATGGGGAAGGTGACGGTGGAACCCGCGTTGAAATTGGTGATGATGAAATCGTCGAAGGAGAGCGCGAAGGCGAGCAGCGCTCCCGCGGCGATTCCGGGGGCGGCGATCGGCAGGGTCACCCGCACGAAGGTCTGTACCGGTCCCGCGTACAGATCCCGGGCCGCCTCCTCCAGCCTCGGGTCCATCGACATGACGCGCGCCTTGACGGCCGTCACGACGAAGCTGAGGCAGAACATGATGTGGGCGATGAGGATCGTCCAGAAGCCCAGTTGCGCACCCATGTTGAGGAACAGCGTGAGCAGGGACGCGGCCATGACGACCTCGGGCATCGCCATCGGCAGGAAGATCAGCGAATTGACCGCGCCGCGCGCCCGGAAGCGGTAGCGGACCAGGGCGAACGCGATCATCGTGCCGAGCGCGGTCGCGCCGACCGTCGCCCAGACGGCGATCTGGAGCGAGAGCGAGAGCGAGCCGCACATGTCGGCGACGCCGCAGGGATCCTTCCAGGCGTCGGTCGAGAAGCGCTGCCAGGAGTAGTTGAAGCGCCCGTTGGGCTTGTTGAAGGAGAACACCATCACGACGATGTTCGGCAGGATCATGTAGGCGAGGGTCAGCAGACCCGCGATGACGATCAGATGGCGTCGCAGCCAGCGCAGTACGGGCATCAGACCAGGTCCTCCGTCCCGGAGCGGCGGATGTAGAAGGTGACCGCGATCAGGACGACCGCCATGAGGATGAAGGAGAGCGCGGCCGCCGTCGGATAGTCGAGGACGCGCAGGAACTGGGTCTGGATGACGCTGCCGACCATCTTGGTGTCGGTGGAGCCCAGCAGTTCCGCGTTGACGTAGTCGCCGCTGGCCGGGATGAAGGTCAGCAGCGTCCCGGAGACGACACCCGGCATCGAGAGCGGGAAGGTCACCTTGCGGAAGGTGGTGGCGGGCGTGGCGTACAGGTCCCCGGCGGCCTCGTGCAGCCGGCCGTCGATCCGCTCCAGCGAGGTGTAGAGCGGCAGGATCATGAACGGCAGGAAGTTGTACGTGAGACCGCAGACCACCGCCATCGGCGTGGCCAGGACACGGTTGTTCTCGGTCCAGCCGAGCCAGCTGGTGACGTCCAGGACGTGCAGCGTGTTCAGTACGTCGACGACCGCGCCGCCGTCCGCGAGGATCGTCTTCCAGGCGAGCGTACGGATCAGGAAGCTGGTGAAGAACGGTGCGATGACCAGCACCAGGACCAGGTTCCGCCAGCGGCCGGCCTTGAACGCGATGAGGTAGGCGAGCGGGTAGCCGAGCAGCAGGCACAGGATCGTGGCGGTGCCCGCGTACAGCAGGGACCGGACGAACTGCGGGTAGTAGTCGGCCAGCGCGTCCCAGTACGTCTGGAAGTGCCAGGTGACCTCGTACCCCTGCTCCAGGGATCCGGTCTGTACGGAGGTCGAGGCCTGGTAGACGAGCGGCAGCGCGAAGAAGACGACGAGCCACAGGATTCCGGGAAGCAGCAGCCAGTACGGCACGAGGCGCTTGCGGGTGGAGGGCTTGCGCAGGACCGGCTCGGCGGCGGGGGCCGGTGGCGCCTCCTTGGTGAGGCTCACGCCGCGTCCTCCACCGTCTCCACGCCGGCGTCGATGTCCTGGGCGGCGTCGAGACCGAAGGTGTGGTCCGGGTTCCAGTGCAGGACGACCTCGGCCCCGGCGGTGAGCCGCGCGCGCCTCTCGACGTTCTGCTCGTAGACCTGGAGGGACTTGCCCGCCGGGCTCTCCACCACGTACTGCGTGGAGACGCCGATGAAGCTGGAGTCGATGATGCGGCCCGTGACCCGGTTGCGGCCCTCGGCTATCTCGTCCGCGTCGTCGCGGTGGGTGAGCGATATCTTCTCCGGGCGGATGCCGAGGAGCAGCCGGCCGCCGTTCGCGGTCGGCGCCGGACAGCGGTCGGCGGGCAGCCGCAGCTTGCCGCCACCGGCCGCTACGACGATGTCCGTGCCGGTGGAGACGACCTCGCCCTCGATGAGGTTCGAGGTGCCGAGGAAGTTGGCGACGAAGGTGGTCCGCGGGTTCTCGTAGAGGTCCGCCGGGTCGCCGAGCTGCTCGACCCGGCCCGCGTTCATCACCGCGACGGTGTCGGCCATGGTCATGGCCTCCTCCTGGTCGTGGGTGACGTGGATGAACGTGATGCCGACCTCGGTCTGGATCCGCTTGAGTTCGAGCTGCATCTGGCGGCGCAGCTTGAGGTCGAGGGCGCCCAGCGGTTCGTCGAGGAGCAGCACCTGCGGGTGGTTGATCAGGGCGCGGGCGACGGCGACGCGCTGTTGCTGGCCGCCGGAGAGCTGGTGGGGCCTGCGCCTGGCGAAGTCGCCGAGCTGGACGAGCTCCAGCATGTCGTCGACCTGCTTCTTGACCGACTTGATGCCGCGCCGGCGCAGTCCGAAGGCGACGTTCTCCGTGATGTCGAGGTGCGGGAACAGCGCGTAGCTCTGGAAGACGGTGTTCACGGGCCGCTTGTACGGGGGGAGGCCGGTGATGTCCCGTCCGCCGAGGGTGACGGTGCCGGTGGTGGCCTCCTCCAGGCCCGCGATCATCCGCAGGGTGGTGGTCTTGCCGCAGCCGGACGCGCCGAGCAGCGCGAAGAAGGAGCCCTGCGGGACGGTCAGATCGAGCGGTTGGACGGCGGCGAAGGAGCCGTACGTCTTGCTGATCCCGGTGAGGCGGACGTCGCCGCCT
Organism: Streptomyces sp. NPDC091416; assembly: GCF_044756845.1. Classification (NCBI taxonomy): domain Bacteria; kingdom Bacillati; phylum Actinomycetota; class Actinomycetes; order Kitasatosporales; family Streptomycetaceae; genus Streptomyces; species Streptomyces sp. NPDC091416. Next base: position 274,511 of record NZ_JBIVTU010000011.1, on the reverse strand, counting down.
GTCTGCTGCTGTGTCATGGATCGCAGTCCCAGTGGTGTCAGAGGGAGATCAGGGGAGGGAGGGCGTGGCGTGGTCGGTCAGGCGCCGATGAGCTTGGCGAACTTCTCCTCGTACGCCGTCTCTTCCTCGGAGGTCAGGGAGCGGAAGGCGTGCGACCTGGCGGCCATCGCCTTGTCCGGGAGGATCAGCGTGTTGGCGGCCATCGCCTTGTCGATCCTGGCGAGTTCCTCGCGGACCCCGTCGACCGGGCAGACGTAGTTGATGTACGCGGCGAGCTGGGCGGCGACCGGGGGCTCGTAGTAGTAGTCCATGAGCTTCTCGGCGTTGGTCTTGTGCCGGGCCTTGGCCGGGACCAGCATGTTGTCGCTGGAGGTGATGTATCCGGCGGCCGGGATGGCGAACTTGATGTCCGGGTTGCCGGCCTGGAGCTGGATGATGTCGCCGGCCCAGGCGACGCAGGCGGCGATGTCGCCCTTGTCGAGGTCGGCGGTGTAGTCGTTGCCGGTGAAGCGGCGTATCTGGTTCTTGTCGACGCCCTTCTGCATCCGGCCTATCGCGGCGTCGTAGTCGGCGTCGGTGAACTTCCCCGGGTCCTTGCCCATGTCCAGCAGGGTCATCCCGACGGAGTCGCGCATCTCGGAGAGGAACGCGACCCGGCCCTTGAGGGTGGGGTCGTCGAGCAGCTGCGTCACGGAGTCGACCTTGCGGCCGCCGGTCGCCTTGGAGTTGTACGCGATGACGGTCGGGATGCCGGTCCAGGGGTAGGAGTAGGCGCGGCCCGGGTCCCAGTCGGGGGTGCGGAACTGGGGCGAGAGGTTGGCGAACGCGTGCGGGAGGTTCACCGGGTCGAGCTTCTGGGCCCAGCCGAGCCGGATGATGCGGGCAGCGAGCCAGTCGGTGACGATGATCAGGTCGCGGCCGGTGTCCTGGCCGGCCGCGAGCTGCGGTTTGATCTTCCCGAAGAACTCGACGTTGTCGTTGATGTCCTCGGTGTACTTCACCTTGATCCCGGTGCGTTCGGTGAACGCGTCCAGGGTGGGCCGGTGCTTCTCGTCCTCGCTGACGTCCATGTACTCGGTCCAGTTGGAGAAGTTGACCTGTTTCTCCTTGGCCGAGTGGTCGTCCGAGACGGCAGCCGCGTCGCCCTCGCGTCCGGCGGGCGGGATCCCGCACGCGCTCAGCGTCCCCAGACCGCCGATGGCGAGGGCGCCCATGCCGGAGGCGCGCAGCAGCGATCGGCGGGTGAGGGCTCCCCTGCCGCTGGTCAGACTCCGGCGCATCGCGGCCAGCTGGACCGCCGTGAGTCGCTCGGGCTCGTACTGCTCCATACGCGTTGCCCTTTCGGGTGGGTATGCGGCCGGACCGGGCCGGACGGTTCTATCGGTCCCCGAAGATCGTGCGGTGCCAGTCCTTCCGGGCGACCGCGGTGTTGTCGTACATGACGTGCTTGACCTGCGTGTACTCCTCGAAGGAGTACGACGACATGTCCTTGCCGAAACCGCTGGCCTTGTATCCGCCGTGCGGCATCTCGCTGATGATCGGAATGTGGTCGTTGATCCACACGCAGCCCGCCTTGATCTCGCGGGTGGCGCGATTGGCCCGGTACAGGTCGCGGGTCCATGCGGAGGCCGCGAGTCCGTAAGGGGTGTCGTTGGCGAGCTCGATGCCCTCGTCGTCGGTGTCGAAAGGCAGCACGACCAGGACCGGGCCGAAGATCTCGGCCTGGACGATCTCGCTGTCCTGGGCGGCTCCGGCGACCAGCGTCGGCCGGTAGTAGGCACCCTGCGCCAGTTCGCCGCCGGGGGCCTCGCCGCCGGTGACGACGGTGGCGTAACCGCGGGCGCGCTCGACGAAACCGGCGACCCGGTCGCGCTGGGCGTGGCTGATCAGCGGGCCGAGGTCGGTCTTCGGGTCGAACGGGTCACCGAGGCGGACCGTCTCCATCAGCGCGGCGACGTCCTGGACGAAGGCGTCGTAGAGCGGGCGCTGGACGTAGGCACGGGTGGCCGCCGTGCAGTCCTGGCCGGTGTTGATGAGGGATCCGGCGACGGCCCCGTTGACCGCTGCCTCCAGGTCGGCGTCGTCGAAGACGACGAAGGGGGCCTTGCCTCCGAGTTCGAGGTGGAGGCGCTTGACGGTGGAGGTGGCGATCTCCGCGACGCGCTTGCCGACGGCGGTGGAGCCGGTGAAGGAGGTCATCACGACGTCCGGGTGGCCGACGAGGTGTTCGCCCGCGTCCTTTCCGGCGCCGGTGACGATATTGATCACGCCGTCCGGAATGCCCGCCTCGGTGGCCGCCTGCGCGAACATCAGCGAGGTCAGCGGGGTGATCTCGGCGGGCTTGAGCACGATGGTGTTGCCCGCGGCGATGGCCGGGAGGACCTTCCAGGCGGCCATCTGGAGCGGGTAGTTCCAGGGGGCGATGGAGCCGATGACGCCGATCGCCTCACGCCGTACGTACGAGGTGTGGTCGCCGTCGTACTCGGCGGCCGACTTCCCTTCCAGATGGCGGGCCGCGCCGGCGAAGAAGGAGGTGTTGTCGACCGTGCCCGGGACGTCGAACCCGCTGGACAGCTTGACCGGCTTGCCGCACTGGAGGGACTCGGCGTACGCGAAGTCGTCCGCCTGCTCGGCGAGGACGGCGGCGAAGCGGTGCATGGCCTCGGACCGCTCGGCCGGTGTGGCTCCGGACCAGCCGGGGAATGCCTCGCGTGCCGCGGCGACGGCCGCGTCCACGTCGGCGGTTCCGGCCAGCTCGTAGGTGTAGACGGTGTCGCCGGTGGCCGGGTTCACCACCGCCTGGCTGCGTCCCGATGTGCCGGACCGCAGCCTTCCGCCGATGTACTGCGCGCCGTCCTCGAAACGGTCCTGCACCTGGAAGCTGTTGCCCATCACGCTCTCCTCCGCCACTTCCCCGCAGACCGGGGGCGGCGTAGCTTCTGCTCGATTTGAGTGCCGATCCTGGCAGAGGTGACCGAGCCCAACAAGTGATTCCGTTGTTGCCTTTTGGTTACGCGACGGAATCTGTCGACCATGTGTCGTGTCGGTGCGGACTTCCGCGTACGGAGTGTCAGTGGCGGATGCCAGACTCGCGTGTCATGGAACACATCGGGGATGTCCGGGATGTCGGCGGGCTCGTATCGCGGGCCGCCGAGGGCGACAGGGTGAAGTACCTGCTCTTCTGGGGGCACCGGCCGCGTCCGGACGGCCGCATCGGTGCGAGCTGCCTCAGTCAGTGGTGGCCCTCGCCGTTCACGGTCGACGGGGTGACGTACGCGTCGGCCGAGCACTGGATGATGGCCGGCAAGGCGAGGCTGTTCGGTGACGCGGAGGCCGCGGAGCGGGCAGTGGCGGCGAAGAGCCCGGCCGAGGCGAAGAAGGTGGGCCGGCTGGTCCGCGATTTCGACGGGGCCGCGTGGGAGCGCGAGCGGTTCGCTCTGGTGGTCGCGGGCAGCGTCCACAAGTTCGGCCAGAACGCGGAGCTGGGCGGATTCCTGCTGGGTACGGGCGACCGGGTGCTCGTCGAGGCGAGCCCGATGGACCGGATCTGGGGCATCGGGCTCGCGGCGGACGACCCGCGCGCGGAGGACCCGGCGACGTGGCGGGGCCTGAATCTGCTGGGGTTCGCGCTGATGGAGGCGCGGGCCGCGCTGCGGGACGCCGCGGACGGCATATGAGAGGGGCCCGCGGGGGGGTGTGGGATGTGCTCCACACCCCCCGCGGGCCCCGTTTCCCGGCCGCTTGCCGGGTTACCGCCCGGGCCGGGGATGCCGCGCCCGCGACGGCGAAGGACGTCACCGCGCGACCGCGACAAGAGGGACGTCACGTCACCGCGCGTCCTCGATGACGAGCGAGGTCCCGTAGGTGTTGTCGTCGTTGTAGGTGGTGTCGTCGTCGAACTCATCCGCGTGCGTGGCGAAGAGCCAGATGAGGCCACCGATGATGATGACGCCGATGGCGATGCCGATGGACCCCAGGATGAGCCCGGCCAGCGCCTGGCCGGCGTTGTCCGCCTCCCCGCGCGAGGCCCGCTTGCGGCCGATGATGCCGAAGATCAGCGCGAGCGTGCCCAGGATGAGACTGGGGATGCCGTAGATGCAGAAGAGGCAGACGGCGAGGATCCCCAGCACCATCGACGCCGTACCCATGCCGTTGGAGGGGCCGGCGCCCCACGCCGGCTGGCCGCCGTAGCCCGGGTAGCCGCCGTACTGCGGGGCCGGCGGGACCGGGTAGCCGTACTGCGACTGCGGCGGAGCCGGGTAGCCGTACTGCCCCGCGGGCGGCGGGACAGCCTGACCGGGACCGTTCGGTCCGACCGGCGGGGGCGGCACCGTCCCCGGGTCCTGCCAGGGGCCGGCCGGCGGGCCCTGACCGGGCGGCGGGCCGAACCCGGCCGTGGGTATCGGACCGGTCCCGGAGTTCGGCATCGACGCGACCGTCTGCTGGTCGTGCACGGGCGGCGGGCCCGGGTTCCCGGTGCCCCCGTCCGTCTGCGGACGGGTGTCGCCGGCGTTCTTGGCCAACGGCACCTTGGTGTCCGGTGGAGCCCACGGATCGCGCGGCGCGGACCCGTCCGCGGGCCTTTCTGAGCTGTCTGACATGGGCCTCCCCCATCGTGATGCCGTCATGCTACGGGCCGCCCCGTCCTACGATGGCTCCCGTCCCCTGCCCGGTTCCCCGACGCACCGGCGCCCGCACCACCCCTGCCACCAGAGGATCCGATGACCGATCTGCACCCCTTCATCGCGGGGCTGCCCAAGGCCGAGCTCCATGTCCACCATGTCGGCTCGGCCTCGCCCCGCATCGTCGCCGAACTGGCCGCGCACCACCCCGACTCCAAGGTCCCCACCGCACCCGAGGCGCTGGCCGACTACTTCACCTTCACCGACTTCGGCCACTTCATCGAGGTGTACCTCTCGGTCGTGGACCTGATCCGCACCCCGGAGGACGTCCGGCTGCTGACGTTCGAGGTCGCCCGGGACATGGCGCGGCAGAACATCCGTTACGCGGAACTGACCGTCACCCCCTTCTCCTCCACCCGCCGCGGCATCCCCGAACAGGCCTTCATGGAGGCCATCGAGGACGCCCGCAAGGCCGCCGAGTCCGAGCTCGGGGTCGTCCTGCGCTGGTGCTTCGACATTCCGGGCGAGGCGGGGCTGGAGGCCGCCGAGGAGACCACCCGTCTCGCTGTGGACCTGCGGCCGGAGGGTCTCGTCTCCTTCGGTCTCGGCGGCCCGGAGATCGGCGTGGACCGCCCGCAGTTCAAGCCGTTCTTCGACCGGGCCATCGCCGAGGGCCTGCACTCCGTGCCGCACGCCGGGGAGACCACGGGACCGCAGACGGTCTGGGACGCGCTGACCTCGCTGCGGGCCGAGCGCATCGGCCACGGCACCAGTTCGGTCCGCGACCCGAAGCTGCTGGCCCATCTCGCCGAGCACCGCATCGCCCTGGAGGTGTGCCCCACCTCCAACATCGCGACCCGCGCGGTCACGGACATCGAGCAGCACCCGGTGAGGGAGATGGTCGAGGCCGGTGTCCTGGTCACCATCAACAGCGACGACCCGCCCATGTTCGGCACCGACCTGAACAGTGAGTACGGGGTGGCGGCCCGCCTCCTGGGCCTCGACGAACGGGGACTCGCGGCGCTCGCGAAGAACGCCGTCGAGGCGTCCTTCCTCGACGCGGCCGGCAAGCGCACGCTGTCCGCCGAGATCGACACGTACACGACGGACTGGCTGGAGCGCACCGGCCGGTGAGCCCCCGGGTCTTTCGTTTGGATCAGGCTGGATCAGGGAGCGGGGTCCGGTGCGTGCGGCTGCGAGGCGGCGGAGCCAGTCGCCGCGGAGCATGGGCGACCGACGGCAACGCGGCAGATGTGCGCACCGGGCCGCGCGAGCCCGGCATGATCCAAACGAGAGGCCCGACGTGGTGACAATGGACCCATGGCCATCCCTGTCGCTCCTGTCGCCTCCGTCACCGCTGTCGCACACCGCGGAGATCCCTACCGCGTGCGCGAGAACACCCTCCTCTCGATCCGCTCCGCGCTCGACCGGGGGGCGGACGCGGTCGAGATCGACGTCCGGGTCACCCGTGACGGCGTACCGGTCCTGCTGCACGACGCCACGCTGGAGCGGCTGTGGGGTCATGACGTGCGGCTGGACCGGCTCACGCACCAGGAGCTGACCGAGCTGACCGAGGGCGCGGTGCCCACCCTGCGCGAGGCGCTGCTCGTCGCCGGGGCGCACCGCGTCATGGTCGATCTGCCCGGGTCCACGGCCGATTCCGTACGGAGGACCGTCGGTGTGGTCCGTGAGTGCGGGGCCGGTGAGCGCGCCTACTACTGCGCCGGGCCCGAGACGATGCTGCGGGTGCGGGCCGCCGACCCGTCCGCCGAGATCGCGATGACCTGGACGACACTGGCCCCGCCCCGAGCGGCCCTGCTGGACGTGGTGCGGCCGCGCTGGCTGAACTACCGGTTCGGCCTGGTGAGCCGGGAACTGACGGACCGCAACCACCGTGACGGGCTGCTGGTTTCGGCGTGGACGGCGGACACCGGCCGCACGATGCGCCGGCTGATCCGGCTGGGCGTCGACTCGATCACCACCAACCGGATCGACGTCCTGCACAAGGTGATCCTCAACGCCACGACGGCTCAAGGATCTTGACCGGTCCGGCATCATGGACGGGACCTCATCGTCCCGATGCCAGGCCGGCGCCAAGGAGCCAGACGTGACCGCCCCCCGCAGCAGTTCCCTTCCCGCCCGCGTCCGTTCCGACGTCGCCCACAACGCCCGGGTATGGAACTACTGGCTGGGCGGCAGAGACCATTTCCCGGTGGACCGGACGGTCGGTGACCAGGTCACCGGCATGTATCCGAGCATCGGCGAAGTGGCCCGGGCCGACCGGGCGTTCCTCGGCCGGGCAGTGCGGTATCTGGCCGGTGACGCGGGCATCGGCCAGTTCCTGGACATAGGCACCGGCCTGCCGACGGCGGACAACACCCATGAGGTGGCCCAGCACACCGCGCCCGATGCCCGCGTCGTCTACGTCGACAACGACCCGATCGTCCTGGCGCACGCCCGCTCGCTGCTCACCAGTTCGCCGGAGGGCGCGACGGAGTACATCGAAGCGGACGCCCGGCACCCGGACCGGATCCTGCGGGCCGCGCAGCCCACTCTGGACCTGGGGTGCCCGGTCGCGGTCATGCTGCTGGGCATTCTGAACTTCGTGCCCGACACGGACGAGGCGTTGCGGATCGTCCGGCAGCTGATGTCCGCGGTGCCGTCCGGCAGCTACCTGGTCCTCACCCACCCCACGCTGGAGCTGGGCGGCGAGGGCAACGAGGCGGCGATGCGGTTCTGGAACGAGAACGCCACTCCCCCGATCACCGCCCGCGGCCGTTTCGAGTTCGCCGCGTTCCTGGACGGGCTGGACATCGTCGATCCGGGCATCGTCTCGTGCGCGCGCTGGCGTCCCGGTCCCGGCCCGGCAGGGGCGGAGGTCGCCCAGTTCGGCGCGGTGGCGCGGAAGCCCTGATGTCTCCGCGTGACCTGGCGGCGAGAGCGCGCGGGGCCGGCCCCCGCACCGTCGACCTCCTCATCGCTCTGCTGGTCCAGGCCGCCATGACCATGCCGTTCGTCGTGCCACGCGCGCCGGATCTGCCGGAGGCGACGTGGACGTCGTACGGGCTGACGACCCTGATGGTGCTGCCGCTGGTCGCCCGCCGCCGGGCGCCGGTCGCGGTCCTCCTCGCCGTGCTCGTGACCGGCGGACTGTACAGGTTCACCATCGACGGTCCGGGCCAGCCGCTCCCGTACACCGGCCTCGTGGCGTTCTACACGGTGGCCGAGCTCTCCTCCCCGCCGAAGCGGAGCGGGATCGCGGTGCTCACGGCGCTGGCGGTCCTGTTCTCGGTCGGGTTGGACAGCGACGCGCTGAGGGAGCTGCTCTTCTCCCTGTTCGTGTTCGCCGCCGCCTACGCCTTCGGCCGGCTCGCCGTGACACGCAAGGCGTATCTGCGGGCGGTGGAGGACCGGGCCCGTCAGCTGGAGCTGACGCACCTCATCGAGGCGGAACAGGCCGCGGCCCGCGAACGGGCCCGGATCGCCCGGGAGATGCACGACGTCCTGTCCCATGCGGTGAGCCTGATGATCGTGCAGGCCGAGGCCGGCCCGGTGGCCGTCCGTACGGCTCCGGAACGTGCCGAGGCCGCCTTCGACGCGATCTCGGAGACCGGCCGGGACGCGATGGTGCAGCTGCGCCGGATGCTCGGCGTGCTGCGTGACGGCGAGGATGAACCGGATGCGCCTCGCGAGCCCCAGCCCTTGCTGGACGGGGTACCCGGTCTGGTGGAGCGGGTGGGTACGGGCGGTCCCGAGGTCTCGTACGAGGTCACCGGTGACGGCCTGCCGCCCGGCCTGGCGGTCGAGGCCACCATCTACCGGATCGTGCAGGAAGCCCTGACGAACGTCGTCCGGCATGCGGAGGCGTCCTCGGTCCGGGTGCGGCTGGAGCACGGGCACGATGCGCTGACCGTGACGGTCACCGATGACGGACGCGGCCCCGGCGGTGGATCGGGGCTGGGGCTGACCGGCATCCGGGAGCGCGCCGCCGCGCACGGGGGTACGGCCCGCACCGGCCCCGGTCCGGGCGGGCGCGGCTTCCGGGTCGCGGTGACGATCCCGCGCGCCCGGCCGGAATCCGCGGCGGAACGACGGACAGGGGTGGTGCGGTGACGATCCGGGTGGTGGTCGCAGACGACCAGGAACTGGTGCGCAGCGGCTTCGCGATGATCCTGGACGCGCAACCGGACATCGAGGTAGTGGCCGAGGCGGCTGACGGCGCCGCGGCAGTCGAGGCCGTGCGGCGGCTGGCCCCCGAGGTGGCGCTGCTCGACATCCGGATGCCCGGCACGGACGGCATCGAGGCCTGCCGCGCCATCACGGCCGGGAGCGGTTGCCGGACGGTCATGCTGACCACGTTCGACTCGGACGAGTACGTCTACGAAGCTCTGCACGCGGGAGCGAGCGGCTTCCTGCTCAAGGACGTCCGCCGGGACGATCTGGTGCACGCGGTACGGGTGGTGGCGGCCGGGGACTCGCTGCTGGCGCCCTCGGTGGCCCGTCGGCTGATCGCCGAGTACACCTCGCGGCCGCCCGCCGTGGCCGTGGAACCGTCGCCGCGCCTGGACGTGCTGACCGGGCGCGAGCACGAGACCCTGCTCCACCTGGCGCGCGGGCTGTCGAACGCGGAGATCGCCGCCGCGCTGGTCGTCAGCGAGCACACGGTGAAGACGCATGTCGGCAACGTGCTGTCCAAACTGGGCCTGCGCGACCGGATCCAGGCGGTGATCTGCGCCTACGAATGCGGTGTCGTGACTCCCTCTGCGGAGGGAGGGCCCGCCGGCCCCTCCCCCGCACAGGGGAGGAAGCCTCCCCCGGGGAAACCCCCGCTCGGGTGATCCGCCCGGACGCGTGGATCAACAGGATGGATTCCGAGAGCAGTTGAGGACTCCACCGGATCCCACGCCCAGGAGGCACCGGACATGAACGCCCGCACGTCCCGCACCGTCATCGCAGCCGCCCTGCTGCTCGGCATCGCCGCCGGCCCGGCTGCCCCACCGGCCCTTGCGGCCGCCGCGGGCCCGGCGGCCCGGCAGTCATCGCCCGTCGGGACACCCGAGGCCGAGGCGCTGCGGGCAGCGATCGGCGGGCTCCCGTCGGACGACGCCACGGCCGCGCTGGTACGCGTCTCGGGCACCGGGGGTGTCTGGCGGGGCAGCGCCGGGGTCCACGACCTGGCGTCCGGGCGGCCGGCGGACCCGGCCGGGCGCTTCCGGGCCGGATCGGTCACCAAGGTCTTCACGGCGGCCGTGGTCCTCCAGCTGGCCGGGGAGGGCAGGATCGGCCTGGACCGCCCGGTCCGGAACTACCTGCCCGACCTGATCCCGGAGACGTACGGGAAGGTCACGGTGCGCCAGCTGCTGAACCACACGAGCGGCCTCCCGTCCGTCGACCCGGGCAACGGCGACACGGTGGAGGACTGGTACGCGCACCGCTTCGACGTGACCGACCCGGCGGAGGTGGTGCGCGAAACCACCGCGCACCGGCCGGACTTCGTGCCCGGCACCCAGCAGCACTACGCCAACATCGGCTACACCGTGGCGGGCCTCCTGATCGAACGGGTCACGGGTGACACGTACGCCTCCCAGGTGTCACGCCGCGTCCTGGAGCCACTGCGTCTCAAGGACACCTACTTCCCCGGCACCGACCCGTCGATACGCGGCCGCCACAACCACGGCTACCAGATATTCGGTACGGAGGGCGAGCTGCGCGATGTGACGGTGTGGGGGGCGAGCGACGCCTGGGCGGCGGGAGACCTGATCTCGACCACCGCCGACCTTGAGCGGTTCACCCGGGCACTGTTCGGCGGACAGGTGGTGCGCGGTCCGCTGCTGGAGGAGATGTTCACGCTGCCCGGCGCCTCGGTGCGGGAGTACGGCACGGGCAAGCCCGCCGCGTACAGCGCGGGTCTCTCCGTGATGACGCTGGGCGGACGCGAGGTCTGGGGGAAGACGGGCGGTCGCTGGGGGTACAACACGGCCGTGGCGGCCACCCGTGATCTTTCCCGGACTCTCGTCTACAGCGTCAACGCGACGGACGCGAAGGGCCTGGACATGAATGCCACGGCGCTGGACATCGTGGTGGCCGCCTTCGGCGCCCCGTCGGGAAGGTGACTCAGGCCGCGGGGGCGGGCGCCTCGGCCGGCACCGGCTCCGGTGTCCGCTCCATGGCCTCCAGCCGCTTGATCTTTCGGTGGACGATCAGCAGCGGAATGACGCCGAAGACACCGAACGACATGTCGATGACCGACCACCAGAAAGGGATGTCGCGGATCGGTCCGCAGATCAGGGCGAGCGGGATGATCCCGGCGCAGGCGATCATGCCGAACTCGATGACCCAGATGTTGCGGACCGGGTCACGGTAGGGGCCGTAGAAGGCGACCGCGATCACGAGATGGGCGAAGGCCAGCCAGTCGGTGCCGTAGAGCACGAACGGGTACTCGGCGTCGGCCGTGTCGATCCCGGTGCGGACACGGGTGATCCACTCCATCAGTGCCGGGAAGTGCTCGGGGACGGGCGAGGCCGAGGAGCTCAGCAGGTCCTCGGCCCAGCGCAGTTCGTGGACGAGCGGAAAGGCGGTCAGTCCGCTCAGAACCAGACAGACGATGAAGACGGCCAACCACACGCGTATACGCCTCCGCAGGGCGCTTCGCTCGCTCATGTCCGCAGCGTACGCCCGGGTTTACCGGCCTCTTGCGCCACCCCCGGCAGGGCATCACAACCCGACGACGGTGTTCCACTTCTTGGCGAATTCCGTGCGTTCCTCGGACGTGATGTCGCGGGCGATGGCCAGCCTCTTGCGCATGTCGGCGTCGGGGAAGATCAGCGGGTCCTCGGCCAGCGCGGCGGTCTCCTCGTCCTTGGAGGAGGCGAGGACGTCCCTGGCGGCGGGAACGGGGCAGACGTAGTTGACCCAGGTGGCGAGCTCGGCGGCGACCTCGGGCTCGTAGTAGTAGTCGATGAGCTTCTCCGCATTGCGCTTGTGGCGGGCGAGGTTGGGGATCATGAGCGACTCCGCCCAGAGCTCGGCCCCCTCCTCGGGCACCACGAACTCGATGTCGGGGTTGTCCGCCTGGAGCTGGATGACGTCACCGGAGTAGGCCTGGCACGCGAGCACGTCTCCGGTGGAGAGGTCCTTGATGTAGTCGTTGCCGGTGAAGCGGCGGATGTGCCTGGTCCTCACCAGCTTCTCCACCTGGTCGCAGATGTCGTAGAAGTCGTCACGCTTCCAGCGGGTGATGTCGACGCCGTTGCCCTGCATCAGCAGGGCGAAGGACTCGTCGAGCCCGGACAGCAGGGTGACCTTGCCGCGCAGGTCGTCCGCCCACAATTCGCTCGTGTGCCTGATCTCCCGGCCGAGCCTCTTGCGGTTGTACGCGATTCCGGTGATGCCGGACTGCCAGGGCACGCTCTGCATCCGGCCCTTGTCGAAGGCGGGCGAGCGCAACTGCGGGTCGAGGTACTTCGCCACGTTGGGCTGCTTCGCCCGGTCCATCTCCTGGACCCAGCCGAGCCGGACGAACCGCGCCGCCATCCAGTCGCTGATGACGATCAGGTCCCGGCCGGTCTGCTGGTGGTTCATCAGGGCCGGGCTGATCTTGCCGAAGAACTCGTCGTTGTCGTTGATCTCCTCGGTGTACGTGACGGAGATCCCGGTCCGCTCGCTGAACGCGTCGAGGGTGGGCCGCTTCGACTCGTCCTCGTCGTCGGTGTCGATGTAGAGGGGCCAGTTGGCGAAGTGCAGGGTGTGATCGCCGGCGGAGTAGTCGCGTCCGGCGCGGTCACCCGGCTCCACGAAGGCGGCGGGGACTCCGCAGCCGGCCAGCGTGACGCCGGCCGCTCCCGCCCCGAAGGCGCGGAGCAGGGACCGGCGGGACATGGGGTGGTTCGGGATCGCTCGCACCTGCGCAGGATGCCGGGCGGCCGGTGCGGCGGGCAATGGACCAACCGTCCAGCGCAGCCCGCCCGCTGCGCACACCTTGTCGAGGGTCCGGCGCGGGGACGGGGCACGGATACGGCCCCGGGCACTCGCACAGTGCGCCCGGGGCCGTATCCGTGACGGACGGAGCGAAGGTCAGCCGTCGAGCGAGGTCATGACGTGCTTGATGCGGGTGTAGTCCTCGAAGCCGTAGGCGGAGAGGTCCTTGCCGTAGCCGGACTTCTTGAACCCGCCGTGCGGCATCTCGGCGACGAGCGGGATGTGGGTGTTGATCCACACGCAGCCGAAGTCGAGGTTCTTGGACATCCTCATGGCGCGGCCGTGGTCCTTGGTCCACACCGATGAGGCGAGCGCGTAGTCGACGCCGTTCGCCCATTCCAGGGCCTGGGCCTCGTCCGAGAAGGACTGGACCGTGATGACGGGGCCGAAGACCTCGTTCTGGATGATCTCGTCGTCCTGCTTGAGCCCGGAGACGACGGTCGGGGCGTAGAAGTAGCCCTTCTCGCCGACCCGGTGGCCGCCGGCCTCGACCTTGGCGTGGGCGGGGAGCCGCTCGATGAAGCCGCTGACCTGCGCGAGCTGGTTGGCGTTGTTGAGCGGGCCGTAGAGCACGTCCTCGTCGTCCGGCAGGCCGGTCTTCGTGTCGGCCGCGGCCTTGGCCAGCGCCGTGACGAACTCGTCGTGGATCGACTCGTGGACGAGCACGCGGGTCGCGGCCGTGCAGTCCTGCCCGGCGTTGAAGTAGCCGGCGACCGAGATGTCCTCGACGGCCTTGGCGATGTCGGTGTCCTCGAAGACGACGACGGGAGCCTTGCCTCCGAGCTCCAGGTGGACCCGCTTGACGTCCTTGGCGGCGGACTCGGCGACCTGCATGCCGGCCCGGACCGAACCGGTGATGGAGGCCATGGCCGGGGTCCGGTGCTCGACCATCGCGCGGCCGGTGTCGCGGTCGCCGCAGATGACGTTGAAGACGCCCTTGGGCAGGATCTGCCCGATGATCTCGGCGATCAGCACGGTGGACGCCGGGGTCGTGTCGGACGGCTTGATGACGACGGTGTTGCCCGCGGCGAGCGCCGGAGCGAACTTCCAGACGGCCATCATCATCGGGTAGTTCCACGGCGCGACCTGCGCGCAGACACCGACCGGCTCGCGGCGGACGATGGAGGTCAGTCCCTCCATGTACTCGCCGGCCGAGCGGCCCTCCAGCAGCCGGGCGGCGCCCGCGAAGAAGCGGATCTGGTCCACCATCGGCGGGAGCTCTTCGGTGCGGGTCAGCCCGACCGGCTTGCCGGTGTTCTCGGACTCGGCCGCGATGAGGTCCTCGGCTCGCTCCTCGAAGGCGTCCGCGATCTTCAGCAGGGCGCGCTGGCGCTCGGCGGGCGTCACGTCGCGCCACGCGGGGAAGGCGGCAGCGGCGGCGGCCATCGCGGCATCGACGTCGGCCTCGCCGGACAGCGGAGAGGTCGCGTAGACCTCCTCCGTCACCGGATTGACCACATCGATGGTCCGCCCGTCGGCAGCGTCCCGGAACTCGCCATTGATGTAGTTGCGCAGACGGCGCACCTCGGTGGTCACAACCACCCCTCCTGTCGACACGTCCAATGGGTGAGACGTCCAGCCTAGTCGCATGGGTAACGGTTTCGACATACCCAACCGCCGCGAACTTCGGATTCAGTGCGATCAGAGCTCTTCAACAACGAATTTCATCGATTAAGGGTTGCGAGACAGACGAGTCCCGGTGCAGAGTGGCTCTGTGGCCAGTCGCAGCGCAGACTCCAGGACCGGGAACGGATCGTCCCCAGCGGTCGATGCCGTGTCCCTCGCAATCATCGAGCAGCTCCAGGAGGACGGGCGTCGCCCGTACGCCGCGATCGGCAAGGCCGTCGGCCTCTCCGAGGCGGCCGTGCGACAGCGCGTCCAGAAGCTGCTCGACCAGGGCGTGATGCAGATCGTCGCCGTCACCGACCCGCTCACCGTGGGGTTCCGGCGCCAGGCCATGGTCGGAATCAACGTCGACGGGGACCTCGACCCCGTCGCGGAAGCACTGTCGGCCATGACCGAATGCGAGTACGTGGTGATGACCGCGGGCTCCTTCGACCTGATGGTGGAGATCGTCTGCGAGGACGACGACCACCTGCTGGAGACGATCAACAAACGCATCCGGGCCATACCCGGCGTGCGCTCCACCGAGAGCTTCGTCTACCTCAAGCTCAAGAAGCAGACCTATATGTGGGGAACCCGATAGCCGTGAGCAAGGACCTCAGCCGGACCGCGTACGACCACCTGTGGATGCACTTCACCCGCATGTCGGACTACGAGAACGCAAGCGTTCCCACCATCGTGCGTGGCGAGGGCACCTACATCTACGACGACCAGGGCAAGCGCTACCTCGACGGCCTGTCCGGCCTGTTCGTCGTCAACGCCGGCCACGGCCGGCACGAGCTCGCCGAGGCCGCGTACAAGCAGGCCCAGGAGCTGGCCTTCTTCCCGGTGTGGTCCTATGCCCACCCGAAGGCCGTCGAGCTGGCCGAGCGCCTCGCGGACTACGCCCCGGGCGACCTCAACAAGGTCTTCTTCACCACCGGTGGCGGCGAGGCCGTCGAGACCGCCTGGAAGCTGGCCAAGCAGTACTTCAAGCTCAAGGGCAAGCCGACCAAGTACAAGGTCATCTCGCGTGCGGTCGCGTATCACGGCACCCCGCAGGGCGCCCTGTCCATCACCGGCCTGCCGGCCCTCAAGGCCCCCTTCGAGCCGCTGGTCCCCGGCGCTCACAAGGTGCCGAACACCAACATCTACCGCGCCCCGCTCTTCGGCGACGACCCGGAGGCCTTCGGCCGCTGGGCCGCCGACCAGATCGAGCAGGAGATCCTCTTCGAGGGCCCGGACACCGTCGCGGCCGTCTTCCTGGAGCCCGTACAGAACGCGGGCGGCTGCTTCCCGCCGCCGCCCGGCTACTTCCAGCGCGTCCGCGAGATCTGCGACCAGTACGACGTGCTGCTCGTCTCCGACGAGGTCATCTGCGCCTTCGGCCGCCTCGGCACGATGTTCGCCTGCGACAAGTTCGGCTACGTGCCGGACATGATCACCTGCGCCAAGGGCATGACCTCGGGCTACTCGCCGATCGGTGCCTGCATCATCTCGGACAGGCTCGCCGAGCCGTTCTACGAGGGCGACAACACCTTCCTGCACGGCTACACCTTCGGCGGCCACCCCGTGTCCGCGGCGGTCGGCCTCGCCAACCTCGACATCTTCGAGCGCGAGGGCCTCAACCAGCACGTCCTCGACAACGAGAACGCCTTCTTCACCACACTGCAGAAGCTGCACGACCTGCCGATCGTCGGCGACGTCCGCGGCAACGGCTTCTTCTACGGCATCGAGCTGGTGAAGGACAAGGCCACCAAGGAGACCTTCACCGACGAGGAGACCGAGCGCGTCCTGTACGGCTTCCTCTCCAAGGCGCTGTACGACAACGGCCTTTACTGCCGGGCCGACGACCGCGGCGACCCGGTCGTCCAGCTCGCCCCGCCGCTGGTCTCCGACCAGTCCACGTTCGACGAGATCGAGGGCATCCTGCGGTCCGTCCTGACGGAGGCCTGGACGAAGCTCTGACCGATAGGCCGGACGGCCGAGCGGCCGGCACCGGCTTGACCACCGCTTGACCGTCCCCCGACGGCACTCCAGCGGTCATTTCATACGGTCCACGCGGCCCGGATGCGCCCATTCGAGTGGGAAGAAGCGCACCCGGGCCGCGTGCTGTGCGCACACCGCGGTCCGAATCCCTACGGTGCCGAGTGACCGATCGGCCCCGCCTTCGTTCCCCCGTACGGGGGAACGGGATATCTGATCTGAACCGAGGTGTACGCCATGGTGGCCCCGCCGGACAACGACGTGATCTGGGCACGTTCCCTGCAGCACTCCCACAACGGTTCACCCGCGCTCGGCGGGGTCTCCCTGGGGATCCGCGACGGCGAGATCCTCGCGGTGACCGGTCCGCGCGGCAGCGGCAAGACGACCCTGCTGCACTGTCTCTCCGGCCAGCTGGTCCCCCAGCAGGGCGAGGTGTGGTTCAACAGCGTCCCCGTCCACACCATGGGTCCGCGGCTGCGGGAGCGGCTGCGCCGCGACAAGTTCGGCTGGATCGCCCCCGAACCCCAGCTCGTCCCGGAACTGAACACCTGGGAGAACACCGCCCTGCCCCTGCTGCTGCGCGGCACCGGTCACCGGGAGGCCAAGAAGGCCGCCATGGAGTGGCTGGAACGCCTCGACATCGGCATGTGCGCCCGGAAGCGGCCGCACACACTTCAGCAGAGCCAGCGGCAGCGGATCTCGGTCGCCCGCGCACTGGCCGCCGCGCCCTCGGTGATCTTCGCCGACGAGCCGACCGCCACGCTGCACCGCACCGACCGCGCTCACGTCCTGCGCACCCTCACCAGCGCGGCCCGCTCGCACGGCATCACGGTGGTGCTCGCCACGCACGACGCGGAGATCGCCGCGCTCGCCGACCGTGTGGTGCCGCTGCTGGACGGGCGCCGGGTCGCCACGGTCGCCCTGCCCGCCGAGGCCGATACGGAGGGCCGCGCGGCGTGCTCGCTCTCCGTCTAGCCCGCGGTTCCCACCCACTGGTCCTGATGCGGCGGCTGCTGGTGGCGGCCGCCTCCGCAGGGGTCGGCTTCCTCCTGCTGTGCACGCTCGGCTACGCCTCCGGGCATCCGGCACACTCCGCCGGTTCCGTACTGCGGCTGCTGTGGTGCTTCGTGCCGCTGGCCGCCACGGTGCAGTTCGCGGTCGCGGTGGCGCGTACCGACCCGAGCACCCGCCCGCGCGCCGGACTGTCCGCGGTCGGCCTCGGGCCCGTGCGGCTCAGCGCGCTCGCCGCGGTATCCACCGCCGTCTCCTGCACCCTCGGCTCGATGGTGGCGCTGCTCTTCTTCCTCCACCTGCGCGGCGACCTGTCCGGGCTGCCGTTCGACGGCGCCGCGGCCGGCCTGCTCGGCGCCGGGGCACCGCTGCCCCTGGCCGCCGCCCTCGTCCTGCTGACCCTGGTGCCCGCGGCCGCCGCGACGGCGAGCGCGCTGGCGCTGCGCACCGCCCCGGTGCGGGCCACCGGCACGCCGGAGGACGCGGACGACCTGCTGCCCGAGGAGCAGGTCCCGGCTCCGGCCGCGCCGCCCGCCGGGCTGCCCTGGGGCGTCGCCCTGACCGCCGCCGGACTCGCCGTCGAGGCGTACGCGAACCGCGGTTCGTCCGGCAGCCCCTTCCCGCTCCCCGGCAAGCTCGACTCCACACCCGCCTGGGTCCTGGTGGGATGGACCCTGACCGCGATCGGTCTCGCCACGGCCGGCCCGGGACTGACGTATCTGTGCGGGCGGCTGCTCCAGGCGGTGCGTCCGGGAGCGGTACGACTGCTTGCGGGCCGCGTCCTGATGAACGAGGCGCACCGGATCGGCCGGCCGCTGGGAGTCGTCTGCGCGGTCCTCTCCGCGGTCATCGCCGCGTTCGCGCTGTACGGGACGGGGCCGCGGCCCTTCGGCCCGCTCACCGCACTCGGCGCCGTACTCGTCATCGGCTGCACCACCGCGACGCTGCTGACCTCCGCGCTGGAGGCGAAGCAGGCCCGTGCCGAGACGGCTCGGGCGCTGCTGCGGCTCGGCGCCCCGGCCTCGGCGCTGCGCGCGGCGACGGCGCTGCGCGCTGCCGCCCTGCTTCTCGTGTTCGCTCCGCTGACCTGGGCGATCGCCGAGCTGGCCGCGCTGCCGCTGACCGCCTGAACGGGTTCCGGCCGGGGCATGCTCCCCGGCCGGTCCGCAGCATGACGGTGTACGGAACCCGCCAGAGCATCCCCGCCGCTGCCGGTGGCCACCGACAGCGGGCCGGGCGCGGTAAAGGCGGCGAACCTCGGCGCCTGCACGGCCTCGCATCCCGACGCGATGCTGGGCAAGGGCCCGTGAACTCCTGGGCACGGTCTCCTCGTTCACAGATCTTCGACAGCCGGCGGGCCCAGCAGGCAACCCAGCACTCGTGCCGAGGTGGCTCACCGGCTGCGGGCGGCCTCACCGCTGCGCGCGCCCGGCCAGGAGCCCGGCCAGCCGCTCGTACGTCGCGTCCCAGCCCCACTCCGTCCGCACCCACTCACGCCCTGCCCTCCCCATCGCGGCGGCGGCGTCCCGGTCGCGCAGGAGGCCGATGAGCCGGGCGGCGACGGCCGGTACGTCACGTCCGTCGACCACATGTCCCGTCACCCCGTCGCGCACGGTGTCCGCCGCACCTCCCGAGTCCCCCGCCAACACCGGCAGGCCTGCCGCCGCGGCCTCCAGGAAGACGATCCCCAGGCCCTCCAACTCCAGACCGTGGCGCCGGGTGCGGCAGGGCATCGCGAAGACGTCGGCCGCTGCGTAGAACCCCGGCATCGTCGCGTGCGGGTGCCCGCCCGCCAGTACGACCGCGTCCCCGAGTCCGGCCGCGGCCGCCGTACGACGCAGGGTCGCCGCGTGGGGGCCGTCGCCGACCAGCAGGAGGGTCGCGCCGGGCACCGCGCGGCGAACCGCCGGCAGCGCACGCACCAGGGTGTCCTGGCCCTTGCGGGCCACCAGTCGCGCGGCGCAGAGGATCACTGGCCGCCCGGCCAGTCCGTAGCGTCGGCGGACGGCACTCGCCCCGGAGCGGGAGCGGAAGGCCTCGGCGTCCACGCCGGGCACCAGGCGCACCATCCGACGCGCGGCGACCGGCCCGAGGGCGGTGGCGACAGGTATCCGGGTCGCCTCTCCCAGATGAGTGACCGTGTCCGTGACCGCCCCGATCCGCCGCAGGAGGGCGCGGGTGCCAGGGACGCGGGCCCACCACACCTCATGGCCGTGGGTGGTGGCGACGATCCGACGCACTCCGGCTTCCCGGCGCAGCCGCTCCGCCATCAGGGCGAGGGGCGCGGCCGCCCCGAACCAGACCCGGTCACAGCCGTACCGCCGGGCCAGGTCGACGGCCCGGCCCGTGGCATACGGCGTGGGCAGCAGCATGCGGGCCCTGTCACGGATCACCGGATACGGAAGCGAGGCGTCGTACGCGGCGCCTCCGGGTTCGGACGAGGTGTAGACGATCACGGAATCGTCGGGAAACCGGCTGGTCATGGCATGAACGAACGTCTCGATGCCGCCCTGGCGGGGCGGAAAGTCATTGGTGACGACGAGCGTGCGGGTCATCGGGGCGCTCCTTGGGGCCGTGCCGCCGCGTCGTGCGGTGCCCGGTCGCGCTGCGACACGGCCCAGACGGTGAGGACGAGCGGATAGACGAGGTAGCCGAACCGGGTGGCGGGCATGAGGGCGATCGCCAGGCACAGGCCGAGGGCCAGCCGAAGCGCGGCGTCGGACGCCGTTCCGGGTGGCCGGACGATCAGCGAACCGGCCACCGCCAAGGCGCAGCAGAGCAGCAGCACGAGGGCGACCGTCCGGCCTCCGGGCACCCCGGCCGCGAGCAGATGTCCGGGGAAGGGGCTGGCGGCCGGTGAGAGGGCATCGGTCAGTCCCAGCGGGTAGGCGACCACGTGCTCGGCGAAGGACGACGTATCGCGCAGGGCGACCGGGAGCACGAGCGCCGCCGTGAGGGACATCGCTACGAGGGCGCAGCGCAGCGCCGCACCCTTCTGCCGCATCGACACCAGGAGCGCGACGGCCACCGGAAGCGCGGGCCAGGCCGTCCATTTGAGAGCTGCGGCGAATCCGATCGCCAGCCCTGCAGCGACGGGCCTTCCCCGCCCGGCCGACGAAAGGCCCAGACACATCGACGCGACCACGGGAAGATCGACGCCGCCCACCGCCAGCGGCAGGGCGACGACGGGGCAGGCGGCCAGGACAAGCAGCGACGACGACCGCCCGGCGCAGAGCGCGAGCGCCCCCAGGAAGGCGGCTCCGGTCCACAGCCGGGGATCGGTCAACGGGCCCGCGCCGAGAAGGGCCTGCGGGATCCCGAAGACCGACATGGCGGGGAGATACGGATCGAAGTCCGCCACCGCCACCGGATCGGGGGCGTACGGGGAGCCGGTCGCGAGCAGCGCGTGCGCCGAGCGCGCGACGACCTCGACCTCCAGCTGCGCCCGTTCCATGAGGACGAGCATCAGCAGCGGCAGCCCCACGGCGAAGCCGGCCGCGCCCACGACCGCCGCACGACGCCGCCCACGGGCGGCCGCCCACGCGGCCCCGGCGTACCCCACGGTGGCCGGCACACCCCAGATTCGGTGCGGGGCCAGGCCGGAGCACAGTGCAAGGAGCAGGGCCGCCGCCGCACAGCCCGCCCACACGCCCGCCCCGGGCAGCGCGCCCTGGCCGAACCGCTCCGCACGGGTGCCGTGCCGAGCGGTGACCGCGGCGTCGGCAGCCGTCACGGAATCAGCTGTTGCGTCCATGATCCCGAGGCTAGGAACGGCACACGCGCGGCGCGTCACACCGGGATCCGGTGTTCGCTCTCAACCCGTGGCATGACGGACGAGGTCGAATTCCACCCCTGATCCGATGCGCCCAGAGGCCTGCGTGCCGAACAATTCCCGGTATGAGCAGCACGATCACGTCCCGCGCCCGGGTCCAGCAGATCCGCCTGCGCGTGCGCGGGTGGGCGTCCGCGCCTGTGTATCCCTGGCTGACGGGAGGTGCGCTGACGCTGTTCGCGGCGGTCGAGCTGATCACCGTACCGGGATCGGCCATCACCTCGTTCGGGGTGCTGGTCTGCACAGCCTCGCTGATGTGGCGGGTCGCCCGGCCCGCCGTCGCGTTCCTGACGGTGGGCGCGGCCCTGCTCAGCTTCGGGACCGACGGCAACATGGCGTACGCGACCGTGGCCGGCACCCTGATCGGCAGCTACACCCTGGGCCGCCACCGCGTGCAGCACCCGGCCCTGCTCGTGGTCGGCGGTGCGCTGGCTTCGCTCACGGTCAACCTCGTGCACATCGACCACTGGGCACGCGACGGATCGCCGGGGCTGCCCGTCCTCCAGGGCGCCGACCGGTTCAGCCTCGGGCTGTACGCCGAGACGCTGGCCCTGACGGTGGTGATCCTGGGCGCGGTGAGCATGGGCGACGCGGTGCGCGCCCGGGAGGAGACCCGGCGGGAGCGGGCGGCCGCGCAGTCCCGCTTGCTCATGATGGAGCGCCGGCAGGCGGCCGAGGCGGAGCGGGCCGCCATAGCCAGGGAGTTGCACGACATGATCGCCCACTCCGTGTCCATGATCGCCGTGCAGGCCGAGGGGGCGACCTACACCACCCCCGGGCTCTCCCCGCAGGCCAGGGACGCCTTTCAGCAGATCGCGGGGACGGCACGTGCGTCGATGACCGAGTTACGACGGATGCTCGGTGTGCTGCGGACCGACCGGGAGCCGGGGACGGCGACGGCTCCGCAGCCGACGCTGGCCGGGCTGGGCGGTCTGGTGGACCAGCACCGGGCGGTGGGCGGCACGGCCGAGCTGCGCATCAGCGGAAGGCAGCCGGAGCTTCCCCCGTCCTGGGAGCTGTCCGCCTTCCGTATCGTGCAGGAGGCGCTGACCAACGTGCGCCGCCACGCCCCGGGGGCACGGGCCGTGGTGGAACTCGCCTACGGAACCGATCTGCTGAGGCTCAGGGTCGGTGACGACGGGCCGGGGCCGTGCGGACCGCCGGGCGGGTGCACCGGGCACGGGCTGGTGGGGATGAACGAACGGGCGGCCCTGCTCGGCGGGAGCCTGACCGTTGGCCGGGGTCCCGCCGGCGGCTTTCTCGTCGAGGCGGAACTCCCGTGGTGATCCGGGTGGTGGTGGCCGATGACCAGGCCGTCGTGCGAACCGCTTTCGCGGGGCTGCTGGCCACGCAGCCCGATATCGAGGTGGTCGGCGAGGCGGAGGACGGGGCGTCGGCCGTCCGGATCGCCGCCGAGCAGCGACCCGACCTGGCGCTGCTCGACATCCGCATGCCGGGGCTGAACGGCATCGAGGCGGCGCGGGAGATCATCGCCTCCTCCGACGGTGCCACCAGGGCCCTGATGCTGACGACGTTCGGGCTCGACGAGTACGTGTACGAAGCCCTGACGGCCGGGGCCAGCGGATTCCTGCTGAAGGACGCGACGTTCCCCGAACTACTGCATGCTGTGCGCGTCGTGGCGGAGGGGCAGGCCCTGCTGTCCCCTCACATCACCGGGCGGCTGATCGCTGAGTTCACCCGGCAGCGGATCGCCGCTCCTCCCGCACGCTCCGTCGAAGGCCTGACCACCCGGGAGGTCGAGGTGCTCGTCCTGATCGCCCGGGGTCAGTCGAACGCGGACATCGCCGACCGGCTCACGATCACCACACACACCGTCAAGACACATATCAACCGGCTGTTCGCGAAGATGGAACTGCGGGACCGGGCTCAGGCAGTGATCCTCGCGTACGAAATGGGGCTGGTCGTGGCCGGGTCCGGTGCGGCCGGGATGCGGCCGCCACGTCCCCGTTCGGGCCGGTGAGTGAGCGGAGCCGCGTCACCGTACGGCAGGCAGCACGACGCTCTCCGCCGCGGCGAAGGCGACCTTGACCTGCGCGCCCTCGTCCGGAGTGCTGTCCAGCGCGCACTCCGCGTCCAGGACGGGGCCGCGCTCCGGGTGCAGTTTCACCGCGACGTGGTTGCCGCGGAAGGTGCGCGCGCCCACGGTGCAGCGCAGGCCGTTCTGCGGGCCGCCGATCAGGACTCCGGCGGGCCGCACCAGCAGATCGCACGCCCCTTGGGGCGAGCCCGCCGGCACCGGCACCTTGCCCCATTCCGTGATCGCGACGTCGCCGGTGACCATGGCGTCCACCACGTTGTCGAAGCCGAGGAACCGGGCGACGAAGGCCGAGGCGGGGCGCCGCCAGACCTCCAGGGGCGTGCCCACCTGGGCGATGCGCCCGTCACGCATCACGACGACGCGGTCGGCGAGGGCGAAGGCCTCGCCCTGGTCGTGGGTGACGGCGAGCACCGTCGTGCCCAGGCGGCCGAAGAGCGTGCGCAGTTCGACGACGAGGCGTTCGCGCAGACTGCGGTCCAGTTGGCCCAGGGGCTCGTCCAGCATCAGGAGCTTGGGGCGGGGGGCGAGGGCCCTGGCGAGGGCGACGCGCTGCTGTTCGCCGCCCGAGAGCGCGGCGACGGCGCGCCGTTCGGCACCGGGAAGACCCACCAGGTCGAGGAGTTCGGCGACCCTGCGGTCCTGCTCGGTGCGCTTCACGCCGTGCATCCGCAACCCGAAGGCGACGTTGGCGCCGACATCGCGGTGGGGGAACAACTGGTGGTCCTGGAACATGAGTCCGAGGCCACGCCGGTGCACCGGGACGCCGTCCTGGTCCGCTCCGTCGAGCAGTACCCGTCCACCGTCGGCCTGCTGGAGTCCGGCGACGATCCGCAGCAACGTGGACTTCCCGCTGCCGCTCGGCCCGAGAACGCAGACGATCTCGTGCTCGGCGACCTCCAGGTCCACTGCGTCGAGCGCCGCGCGGTCACCGAAGCGTACGGTGGCCGATTCGAGTGTCAGCATCTCTAGAACTCCCCGGATCGGTCGGTGCGGATACGTTCGAGCAGCAGCAGCGAGACCGCGCACACGAGCATCAGGATGGTGCTGAGGGCCATCGCCTGGCCGTAGTTGAGCTCCCCGGACCGGCCCAGCAGGCGGGCGACGGCCACCGGGAGCGTCGGGTTGTCGGGCCGTGCGATGAAGACCGTGGCGCCGAACTCGCCGAGCGACACGGCGAACGCGAAACCCGCCGCGACCAGCACCGCCCGGCGCACCAGCGGCAGGTCCACCTCACGCCAGGCCCGCCACGGCGAGGCACCGAGCACCGCGGCCGCCTCGCGCAGCCGTTCGTCCACTGCTCGGAGGACCGGCAGCATGGTGCGTACGACGAAGGGCACGCCGACCAGGGCCTGGGCGAGCGGCACCAGAATCCACGAGGTCCGCAGATCCAGCGGCGGCTCGTCGAGAGTGATCAGGAAGCCGAAGCCGACGGTGACGGCGGAGACGCCGAGCGGCAGCATCAGCAGCGCGTCGAACCCCCGGACGAGCCGGCCCGCCTTCCTGGTCAGGGCCGCCGCGGCCAGCCCTCCGACGACCAGCGCGATCAGGGTGGCGACCAGGGCGTAGCGCAGCGAGTTCCCGATCGCCTCGATGGGGGCGACCAGGAACGTACCGCTGTTCGCCTCCGCCGATCCGAGCGCACGGTAGAAGGCGAAGCCGTGGCCGCCGGACACGTCGAGCGACCGTTCCACCAGGACGGCGAGCGGCAGCAGGATCAGTACCAGCACGGTCAGCAGCACGCCGCCGAGCAGCGCCCACTGCCCCGCGCCGCGCGGCCTGCGGGCGGTCTGCGCCGGGTCGACGAGTCTCAGCGCCGTCTCCCGGCGCCGTACGGTCCACGCGTGCACGGCGAGGACGGCTCCGACCGCGACGAACTGCACCAGGGTCAGTACGGCGGCGGTGGGCAGGTCGAGCAGTTGCGCGGTCTGCCGGTAGATCTCCACCTCCAGCGTGGAGAAGCCGGGGCCGCCGAGGATCTGGACGACGCCGAAGGAGGTGAAGGTGAAAAGGAAGACCATGAGGGCGGCAGCGGCCACGGCGGGGCCGAGCGCGGGAAGGGTGACCCGGCGCCAGGCGGCGAACCGTCCGGCGCCCAGGACCCGCGCGGCCTCCTCCTGCCGGGGGTCGAGCTGCGACCAGAGTCCGCCGACGGTGCGCACGACGACCGCGTAGTTGAAGAAGACATGCGCGAGCAGGATCGCCCACACCGTGGTGTCGAGCCGCACCCCCCACAGTTCGTCCAGGAACCCGCCGCGGCCGAGCAGTGCGAGGAACGCGGTGCCGACCACGACGGTCGGCAGCACGAACGGCACCGTGACGACCGCCCGCAGCAGTTGCTTGCCGGGGAAGTCGAACCGCGCGAAGACGTACGCGCCGGGCAGCGCGAGCAGCAGCGTCAGTGCGGTCGAGGCGAGGGCCTGCCAGAGCGTGAACCAGAGGACGTGCTGGATGTCCGGCCGGCTCAGCACCTCGCCGAACCGCCCGAACTGCCACACGCCGCCGTCCTTGAGCCCGCGTCCGACGATCGCGACGACGGGATAGGCGAAGAACAGCGCGAAGAACGCGACGGGCACGGCCATCAGACCGATCCGCACCGCTCCCCCGCGCAGCAACCGGGCGCGCGCGGACTTCCCGCGCGCGCCCGGTCCGCGTACGGGAGTCTTCGCTACTTCACTACGAGCGAGGACCATGACTGGACCCACTGCTCACGGTTCTTGGCGATCTCGTCCGGGGCGACGGTCGACGGCTCGTCGACCGTGGCACCGAACTCCGTGAAGAGGTCCGGCACCTTCGCACCCTTGTTGACCGGGCTGACGAACATGTTGAGCGGCATGTCCTCCTGGAACTTCTTGCCGATCAGGAAGTCCAGCAGGGCCTTGCCGCCCGCCTCGTTCTTCGCTCCGTCGAGCAGGCCGGCGAACTCGATCTGCCGGAAGCACGTCCCGGTGGCGACGCCGGTCGGGGCGGTCTTGGGCTGCGGGTCCGCGTACAGCACCTCGACGGGCGGGCTGGAGGCGTAACTGACCACGAGCGGGCGGTCGGCCTTGGCCTTCTTGCCTCCCGCGGAGCCGGAGAACTCCTCGTTGTACGCCTGCTCCCAGCCGTCGACGACCTTGACGCCGTTGCTCTTCAGCTTCTTCCAGTAGTCCTGGTAGCCGTCCTCGCCGTACGTGGCGACGGTGCCGAGGAGGAAGCCGAGGCCAGGCGAGGAGGTTGCCGCGTTCTCGGTGACGAGGAGGTTCTTGTACGCGGGCTTCGCCAGGTCGTCGAAGGTCTTCGGCGGCGCGAGCTTCTTGTCGGCGAAGTACTTCTTGTCATAGTTGATGCAGATGTCGCCGGTATCGACCGGAGTAACCCGGTGCTTCTCTGCGTCCAGCTGGACATCGGCGGCGACCTGGTCAAGTCCCTTGGCCGCGTACGGCGTGAACAGGCCGTTGTCGAGGGCGCGCGACAGCAGGGTGTTGTCGACGCCGAAGAACACGTCACCGCGCGGCGAACCCTTGGTCAGGATCTCCTGATTGAGGGCGGCACCGGCGTCACCGCTCTTCAGTACCTTGACGGTGTAGCCGGTCTCCGCGGTGAACGCCTTCAGTACGTCCTTGGAGGCGTTGAAGGAGTCGTGGCTGACGAGGGTCACCGTCTTGGACCCGGAGCCCCCGGTGGAGCCGGACGCCGAGTCGTCGGAGCTTCCGCAGCCGGCCAGCGCGGTGGCGCCGAGCGCGGCGGCGACGGCCGTCCCCGCGATCTTCTTGGTGGTGCTCATGTGATTCCTCCTGGAGTGACCAGGAAGAGACGCGGCCCTGCCCGCACCGGTCGGAACCGGAAGCGGGCAGGGCGCAACAGCTTGAGTAAGGTCCGAACTTCCTACCCGGAATGACCCGGGCGAGGTTCAGAGGGTCTGCGGCCAACCTGTCCTTGGTGCCGCACTCTCAGCGCTGTGGCGCTCCCCTGTCGGAATATGAAGTTGATTTCGAGCCCAGGCTACACGGCCGTTTCCGGCCTCAGCGCTCGGATGCCGCCAGCTGCCCGCAGGCCCCGTCGATCTCCTGACCGCGGGTGTCCCGGACCGTGACCGGCACCCCGTGGGCGGCGATCGCCTCGACGAAGGCCTTCTCGTCCTCGGGCCGCGAGGCGGTCCACTTCGAGCCGGGGGTCGGGTTCAGCGGGATCAGGTTGACATGGACCCGCTTGCCCTTGAGCAGCCGGCCGAGCCGGTCGCCACGCCACGCCTGGTCGTTGATGTCGCGGATCAGCGCGTACTCGATGGAGATGCGACGGCCGGACTTCTCCGCGTACTCCCACGCGGCGTCCAGCACCTCGCGGACCTTCCAACGGGTGTTCACCGGTACGAGGGTGTCGCGCAGCTCGTCGTCCGGGGCGTGCAGCGAGACGGCGAGAC
The DNA here is from genome assembly GCF_044756845.1 of Streptomyces sp. NPDC091416. Taxonomy (NCBI): domain Bacteria; kingdom Bacillati; phylum Actinomycetota; class Actinomycetes; order Kitasatosporales; family Streptomycetaceae; genus Streptomyces; species Streptomyces sp. NPDC091416. The sequence continues at coordinate 247,023 of NZ_JBIVTU010000011.1, read as the reverse complement.
GGCACTTGAAGCCCTCGTCGGCGAACCGCAGCATGGCGGGAACGAGGCCGACGGTGGAGACCGTGATCCCACGCTGCGAGAGCCCGAGACCGTCGGGCTCGGGGTCGGTGAGACGGCGGATCGCACCGACCACGCGGTTGTAGTTGGCGAGCGGCTCGCCCATGCCCATGAAGACGATGTTGGACAGCCGGGCAGGGCCGCCCGGAACGTCACCGTCGCGCAGGGCGCGCATGCCGTCGACGATCTGGTGGACGATCTCGGCGGTGGAGAGGTTGCGGTCGAGACCGGCCTGGCCGGTGGCGCAGAACGGGCAGTTCATGCCGCAGCCGGCCTGCGAGGAGATGCACATCGTGACGCGCTCGGGGTAGCGCATCAGGACGGACTCGACCAGCGTCCCGTCGTGCAGCTTCCAGAGGGTCTTGCGCGTGGTGTCGTTGTCGCAGCTGATGTGGCGGACCACGGACATCAGGTCGGGGAACATCGCCTCGGCGAGCTTGTCCCTCGATCCGGCGGGGATGTTGGTCCACTCCGCCGGTTCGTGCGCGTACCGCGTGAAGTAGTGCTGCGAGAGCTGCTGGGCGCGGAACGGCTTCTCGCCGATCGCGGCGACGGCTTCCTTGCGCTCGGCGGGCGTGAGGTCGGCGAGGTGCCGCGGGGGCTTCTTGGCTCCGCGGGGCGCGACGAAAGTGAGTTCTCCGGGCTTAGGCATGGTTCTTCCAGTGTCGCAGACGCGCTGTGGTCCTCGTGGTCGTCGCCCGCTCCGCCGGAACCTGCGCTGTTGCCGCGGACCCGCATCGGCCGCTGCCGGCCTGTCCCTGCGGCCATCGGGCCACTGCGTCCGGCAGCACCGTCGTGACGGATCGCACCATGAGCCGGGGCCGGACCCTCCGCCCTGCGGGCATCGTCCACCCCGCAGGAACCGAGTGGCCGGACGGCGACCGTCCTCCGTATCGGCCGCCTCCGGCGGAAGGGTGGCGTGCAGCGCGGCGAATGTGGGCCTGTGCGGCCGGTCATGCGCGCGCCGGCCCGGCCGCACGGTGACGCGGGTGCCCGCCTGGTCGTCCCGTTCGGCCGGCTCCGCCACCGCAGACAGCAGTGAGGGTCCGCCGTCCTGTGGACGGCGGACCCTCACTCACCCGGTTACGGGGCGTTCTTCTCAGCCGGTGCCGACGAAAATCACCATCAGCAGCCAGACCACCGGCGCCGTCGGCAGCAGCGAGTCCAGCCGGTCCATGATCCCGCCGTGCCCCGGGAGGAGCGTGCCCATGTCCTTGATCCCGAGATCCCGCTTGATCATGGACTCGCCCAGGTCGCCGAGCGTGGCGCTGGCGGCGACCGCGAAGCCGAGCAGCAGACCCTGCCACCACGTGCCGTCGTCGATCAGGAACTGCATGCACAGCGCACCTCCCACCATCGCGAAGGCCACGGCTCCGAAGAGGCCCTCGCGGGTCTTTCCGGGGCTGATGCGCGGTGCGAGCTTGTGCTTGCCGAAGCGCCAGCCGACGGCGTACGCCCCCGTGTCGCTGACCACGGTCAGCAGCAGGAAGGTCAGCACCCGCTGCGGCCCGTCGTCGGCGGTCAGGAGCAACGCGACGAAGGTCGCCAGGAACGGCACGTAGAACGCGGCGAAGACGCCGGCCGTGACGTCCTTGAGGTAGCCCTCGGGCGGCTCGGTCATCCGCCAGACCAGCACCGCCAGGGCCGTCAGGGCCATGGCGATCCAGGCACCCTCCGCACCCCGCGCGTAACCGGCCACGACCATGGCGGCGCCGCCGATCGCGAGCGGCACGAGGGGCGCCTTGATGCCCTTGCGCTCCTCCAGCCGGGAAGTGAGCTCCCAGAGGCCCACGACGACGGCGACCACGATCACACCGACGAAGACGGCCCGGACGATGAAGAGCGAGACGACGACTACGGCCCCGAGCCCCACGCCGACCCCTATGGCGGCTCCGAGATCACGGCCCGCACGCTTCTTCTGCGGGGGTGGTGGCGCGGTGGACATGGGCTCCTGCGGCTTCTCGTCGCGGAACAGGGGGCCGCCGCTCAGGCGTCCGGCCCCCTGGTCCCGGTCATCACGGTCTTCAGCGTCTCTACCTGCGTCGGGAACGTCCGGCACGATGGGCATGGGCCGAGTCTGCTGGGCGTCATGCACATTGTATGCAGGACCCGCCGGAGCGGCCCGCATCTCGGGCGCAGCCCGATGACCGACGCCCTGCGGGACGCCCCAGGAGGAGTCGTTCATCAGACTTCGAGCAGCTCGGCTTCCTTGTGCTTCAGCAGCTCGTCCACCTGTGCGACGTACTTCGCGGTGGTGTCGTCGAGCTCCTTCTCGGCGCGACGGACCTCGTCCTCGCCGGACTCCTTGTCCTTGACCAGCTTGTCGAGCGTCTCCTTGGCCTTGCGGCGGACGGCCCGGATCGAGATCTTGGAGTCCTCGGCCTTGGTCTTCGCGACCTTGATGTAGTCGCGACGACGCTCTTCGGTGAGGTCGGGGAAGTTCACCCGGATGATATTGCCGTCGTTGCTCGGGTTGACGCCGAGGTCCGAGTCGCGGATGGCCTGCTCGATGTTGCGCAGCGCGCTCTTGTCGAACGGCGTCACGACGGCCATACGGGGCTCGGGCACCGAGAACGAGGCCAGCTGGTTGATCGGGGTCAGCGCGCCGTAGTAGTCGGCGACGATCTTGTTGAACATCGCCGGGTGCGCACGGCCGGTGCGGATCGCGGCGAAGTCCTCCTTCGCGACCACGACGGCCTTCTCCATCTTCTCCTCGGCCTCGAGGAGGGTTTCTTCGATCACCACGTGCTCCTGCGTGTCTTGAGTGGGCCCGGCGTGCTCGGGCCCGGCGGATCCTGCGTCGCGTCCTCACCTGCACGGTGTCCGACCGGCAGGCCGTTGTCCATCTTCCGGGGGCGCCCCCGGGACCTCACCGGGTCGCCCCGGTACGGTCCCCCGGTTGTCAGGCCCGGGTTCCCCGGTCACTCACGAGCGTGCCGATCTTCTCACTCTTGACGGCGCGGGCGATATTGCCCGCGGTGGTCAGCTCGAAGACGAGGATCGGCAACTGGTTGTCGCGGCAGAGCGTGATGGCGGTGGCATCGGCGACCTTGAGATCGCGGGCGAGCACCTCGCTGTACTCCAGCGCGTCGAACTTCACCGCGCCGGGGTTGGTCTTCGGGTCGGAGTCGTAGACCCCGTCCACGCCGTTCTTCCCCATCAGCAGTGCTTCGGCGTCGATCTCCAGGGCGCGCTGTGCCGCGGTGGTGTCGGTCGAGAAGTAGGGCATGCCCATGCCGGCGCCGAAAATGACGACGCGGCCCTTCTCCAGGTGTCGTACGGCGCGCAGCGGAATGTACGGCTCCGCGACCTGGCCCATGGTGATGGCCGTCTGGACGCGGGAGTCGATGCCTTCCTTCTCCAGGAAGTCCTGGAGCGCGAGACAGTTCATGACGGTGCCGAGCATGCCCATGTAGTCGGACCGGGCCCGGTCCATGCCGCGCTGCTGGAGCTCGGCACCGCGGAAGAAGTTGCCGCCGCCGATGACGATCGCGATTTCCGCGCCGTCGCGGACGACGGCCGCGATCTCGCGGGCGATGGCGTGCACGACGTCGGGGTCGACACCGAGACCTCCGCCACCGGCGAACGCCTCTCCGGACAGCTTCAGCATGAAGCGTCCGCGCACCTTGCCGTCGTCGCGCTTGTGGTCACCTGTTGCGGCGTCCGCGCCCTTGTTCATGGAGATTCTCCTCGTGCACATACGAAGAAGGCCATTGCCGGTGGGTCTGGTGTCCCTCAGCGGCAATGGCCTCCTCGTCAGATCTGCGGTCGTACGGCGGAGTGCGGCCGTCGACTGCACCAGACCCTATCGGGGTCCACCGTTTTTCGCGGACGGACTCAGATGCCGACCTTGATGCGCGCGAAGCGCTTCAGGGTGACACCGGCCTCGTCCAGGACCTTCTGGACGGACTTCTTGTTGTCCAGCGCGTACGGCTGGCCGAGGAGGGTGGCCTCCTTGAAGAAGCCGTTGACGCGACCCTCGACGATCTTCGGGAGCGCGGCCTCGGGCTTGCCCTCGGCGCGCGTGGTCTCCTCGGCGACGCGGCGCTCGGCCTCGACGACCTCGGCCGGGACGTCCTCGCGGGACAGGTACTTCGGCGCGAAGGCGGCGATGTGCTGGGCGATGCCCTTGGCCAGCTCGGCGTCGGCCTTGTCCAGCTCGACCATGACACCGATCTGCGGCGGCAGGTCGGGCATCGTGCGGTGCATGTACACGGAGACGAAGGCACCCTGGAACTGCGCGAAGCGGTCCAGGACGATCTTCTCGCCGAGGTTGGCGTTGGCCTCGTCCACGTACGCCTGGACGGTCTTGCCGGGCTCGATCTCGGACGCGAGCAGCGCCTCGATGTCGGCCGGGGAGGTCGCGGCGACATGGGCGGCGAGCGCGTTGGCGACAGCCTGGAACTTGTCACCCTTGGCGACGAAGTCCGTCTCGCACTTCAGCTCGACCAGCACGCCGGACGTCTTGTCCTCGGAGACGAGGGAGACGACCGCGCCGTTCTCGGCAGAACGGCCTTCGCGCTTGGCGACGCCCTTCTGGCCCTTGATACGGAGGGCTTCGACGGCTCCGTCGACGTTGCCGTCGGCCTCGTCGAGCGCCTTCTTGCAGTCCATCATGCCGGCGCCGGTGAGCTCACGGAGCTTCTTGACGTCAGCGGCGGTGTAGTTCGCCATGAGTCTGTATTTCTCTCTCGAAGTCTGAAAGATCTACGGGTGAACGGCGGGGGCGGTGCCTGTGGCACCGGCCCCCGCCGTCTTCAGCCGTGACGGATGTCAGGCCTGCTCGGCGTCCGCGGCCGGAGCCTCGGCAGCGGGGGCCTCGGCAGCAGCCTCGGCGGCGGGGGCCTCGGCGGCCTCCGCGTCCGCGACCTTCTCGGTCTCGGCGGAGGTCTGGACCTCGGCGTCAGCCTTCTTGTCGCCCTCGAGCAGGTCGCGCTCCCACTCGGCGAGCGGCTCGCCGGCGGCCTTCTCGCCCGGCTTCGAGTCGCCGGTCGCGGCGCCGGAACGGGCGATGAGGCCCTCGGCGACGGCGTCGGCGATCACGCGGGTGAGCAGGGTGACGGAGCGGATCGCGTCGTCGTTGCCCGGGATCTTGTAGTCGACCTCGTCGGGGTCACAGTTGGTGTCGAGGATCGCGACGACCGGGATGTGGAGCTTGCGCGCCTCACCGACGGCGATGTGCTCCTTCTTGGTGTCGACGATCCAGACGGCGCTCGGCACCTTCTGCATCTCGCGGATACCACCGAGGGTCTTCTCCAGCTTGGCCTTCTCGCGGGAGAGAACCAGGAGCTCCTTCTTGGTGAGGCCGGAGGCGGCCACGTCCTCGAAGTCGATGAGCTCGAGCTCCTTCAGACGCTGAAGGCGCTTGTAGACGGTGGAGAAGTTGGTGAGCATGCCACCGAGCCAACGCTGGTTGACGTACGGCATGCCGACGCGCGTCGCCTGCTCGGCGATGGCCTCCTGGGCCTGCTTCTTCGTACCCACGAACATGATGGAGCCGCCGTGGGCGACGGTCTCCTTGACGAACTCGTAGGCGCGGTCGATGTACGACAGCGACTGGAGCAGGTCGATGATGTAGATGCCGTTGCGCTCCGTGAAGATGAAGCGCTTCATCTTCGGGTTCCAACGACGGGTCTGGTGACCGAAGTGGACGCCGCTTTCCAGCAGCTCCCGCATCGTGACGACGGCCATGGCCGTACTCCTTGAGGTGCTCGGTTATCGCGACCGCAGGTTTGCTGTCGCGCCTGACGCCCCGACGCGCCGTGCCACGAAGGACCGAGGAGCGCGGCCACCTCCGCAGAGAAGGAGGTGGCGGGGCGTGCGAAGTCGACCCGGTGACCCGGATCGCCAGAAGAAGTGTACGGGACCGGCCGGGTGCCGGGTGACGGCGCTGTCCACAACCGGCCGGTAGTCCACAGATCCGCTTCATGATCCCCGCGGATCCCCGGGGCGGGGGACGGTGGGCGGCATGCGATTCACATCGGTACGTGGGCACCAGCGGATCCGGTCCGGCCACCGCACTGCCGCGCGCCACGGTGCGCCGGACACCGGGAGCGGGTGGCGCGCCGGCGCTCGCGGGTGGCGGCCCGGCGCTCACGGGCGGCGGGCCTGCGGGTTACGGGTCTGCAGCTCGCGGGTCTGCGGCTTGCGGGTCTGCCGGGCCGTGGCGGCTGTCTCGGGGGTGCTGCTCCTGGGGCTGCTCGCGATGGGGAGCGGCGAGCTGTACGCCCGGGCTGCGCAGCGGCCGCCGCCGGGCCCGGCTGGGGCCGTGGGTCAGGTGGTTGCTCCCGGTACGGCGGACGGCCGGGCGGCCGTCCCGGTGGAGCCGGGAGCCGGGCGGAGCTGGCCTCTGGAGGGGAGGCCCCCGGTCGTACGGGGGTGGGAGCCGCCGGCCACCGAGTACGGGCGCGGGCACCGTGGGGTCGACCTCGGCGCCGGACCGGGCGCGCGGGTGCTCGCGGCCGCGGCGGGCCGGGTGTCCTTCGCGGGCGGCGTGGCGGGGCGCGGAGTGGTGGTGATCGAACTCGCCGGGACGGGCGATCCGCCGCTGCGGACCACCTACGAGCCGGTGCGCCCGGTGGTCGCGAAGGGTGACGAGGTCGTGGCGGGCCAGGTGGTGGCGGTCCTGTCGGCCGGGGCGTCCCACTGCGCGTCCGGCTGTCTGCACTGGGGCCTGCGGCGCGCGAAGGCGTATCTGGATCCGTTGTCGCTGCTGCCGCCGTCCCTGCTGCGGCGCGGGCCCTCGCGGCTGCTGCCGGTGTGGGGCGTGCCCGCACCCGCTCCCCCGTAGGCCTCGCCAGGGACGCGCCCTGGCCTGGTCTCGTGGCGCGGGGGTCAGCTCTGGTCGTCGCGGATACCGCGGACGCCGTTCAGGACCATCGCGACGGCGGTGTCCGCGATCACGGCGGGCTCCTCCGCCACGCTCAGCTCGATGCGCCGGACCGCCGCGTCGACGGAACCCTGGAGCAGCATGGCCGCCAGCCGGGGCTGATCATGTCCGAGATCGCCGAGCGCCTCCACGATCATGGTGATCAGACCACCGTGCGCCGCCCGGATCTTCTCGCGCGCACCCGCGTCCAGTTCACTCGCGGAGATCGCTACGACGGCCCGGTGGCGACGGTCCCCGACGAGGTCGAGCTGACGCCGGACGTACGCCTCGATCTTCTCCTCGGGCGTCCCCGCCCGCTCCATCGCACGCTCGACCTCCGCCGCCCACACGGGGAAGTCGACGGCGCAGAGCTCCTCGACCACGGCGGCGCGGGAACGGAAGTACTCGTAGACGGAGGACCGTGCGAGGCCAGTGCGTTCGGCAAGGGCGGGGAAGGTCAACGCCTCCGTGCCGCCCTCGGACAGCAGGGAGCGCGCTGCGTCCAGGAGGGCGCCGCGCTGCATGGTCCGGTGCTCGGCCACGGAGGCCGCTCGAATCCTGGGCACACGACCACTCTACGGCGGCCGGTGCCGGAGAGGGGGCGGCCGGCCCCGATCGTTGGCCGAAGCGTCCCTGCGGGGGCAGCCCGGGCCCGTTCACGTCTGCCGGGGGCCCGTACAGGGTCGGACTCGAAGCCTGTTCGCCTCGGCCGGGGCCCGCACGGGGTCTACATGGAGCTGTTCGCCTCCGTCGGAGGTCCGTCCGGGGTCTACCCGGAGCTTGTTCGCCTGGGCCAGGGCCCGCACGGGGTCCGCCCGGAGGCTGTTCGCCTCCGTCGGAGGTCCGCACGGAGCGGCGTCCGGGGTGCGTCCGGAGCAGCGTCCGGGTCCGTCCGGGCCGTCTCAGCGCGTCCAGGGCAAGCACGGGGTCTGCCCGGAGCCTGTTCACGTGCGTCGGGTCCGTCCGGAGCGGCGTCCGGGGTCCGTCCGGGCCGTCTCAGCGTCCGGCGTCGGCCAGCTTCGCACGCAGTTGCAGCACCGACTTGGTGTGGATCTGGCTGACCCGGCTCTCGGTGACCCCGAGGACGTTGCCGATCTCGGCGAGGGTGAGGCCCTCGTAGTAGTAGAGCGTCACGACCGTCTTCTCACGGTCGGGGAGGGTGTTGATCGCGCGGGCCAGAAGCCGTCTGAGCTCGCGGTCCTCCGCCACTTCCACCGGATTGTCGGCGGCGGTGTCCTCCAGTGTGTCCATCAGGCTCAGCCGGTCACCGCCCTCGCCGCCCACATGGAGCAGCTCCTCCAGCGCGACGACGTTGGCGAGCGACAACTGGCTGAAAACCGCGTGCAGTTCTTCCAGCGCGATGCCCATCTCGGCGGCGACCTCCGCCTCCGAGGGCGTGCGTCTCAGCTGTGCCTCCAGCGTGGCGTACGCGCGCTCCACCGCCCGCGCCTTCTGGCGTACGGACCGCGGAATCCAGTCCAGCGCCCGCAGTTCGTCGATCATGGCGCCCCGGATGCGGGTGATCGCGTACGTCTCGAACTTGATCGCGCGCTCGATGTCGAACTTCTCGATCGCGTCGATCAGCCCGAAGACGCCCGACGAGACGAAGTCCGCCTGCTCGACGTTGGACGGCAGGCCCACGCTCACCCGGCCGGCGACGTACTTCACCAGGGGCGAGTAGTGCAGGATCAGCTGCTCTCGCAGCCGCCCGTCGCCCGTGGTCTTGTACGAGCGCCACAACTCGTCGAGCGAGGAGGGCGCGGGCGGGCGCACAGTGCCACGCGCAGCCGGTGGTACTGCCGCGCGGTCAGACCCGGAGGTGTGCTGGGGCATGTGGTGCCTTGAGCCGTTCTGCCGTGAAGTGCTGGGGGACTTGTCGTCTGGGCCGGAATCCTTGTGAGCGTAGCGTGACTGAAGTGTCGCGGTCCGCGCAGGATAAGGGATCGGTGCTGTGGGCTTCCCGGCGAACGGACATGAAGCAGGGCGCGGCGGCGGACACGACTGCGCACCTGGGCGAGGACATGACGGGCGTCCGTGGCCGTCGCGTCACGCGCCGGCCACGGAGGCGCCGCCGAAGGATCCACCGAGGTCATCGGCCTCACCTTTTCACCCGAATGCCCCAGGTCAAGAACCGCCTCGCCGCGCGTCGTCATTGCATGTCGGCCGCTTCGTCAATCTCCATCCGTCGCCTTCGCGTTCGACGAACCCCAGTGAGTGCAGTTCGTACAGCTTGCCGAGTGCCTCGTCCTCGCTCGTCGCCGCCGCTCGCGCCACCTCCCGCCCGTTGACGGAACCGTGGGCCGGCAGCGCGTCAAGCACCCTTCCGCAGACGGGATCCAGGTAGTCGCGCGGCAGCATCGGACCGTGTCTCGGCGGAGCCAGATCCCCGATGTCACCGACCATTTCCGCGACTTCCGCGGCATCCGTCACCAGGACGCCCTCGCCACGCAGGAGTTCATGGACACCTGCCGACAGGCCGCTGGTGGCGGGACCCGGCACTCCCATGGTGTGACGGCCGAGCCGTTGCGCGCATCGGGCCGTGACCAGTGATCCGCTGCGGTACTCGGCCTCGACGACGACGGTGCCCCGCGTCAACGCGGCGATCACCCGGTTCCGAAGGATGAATCTGGTGCGGGTGGGGTGATCGGCGGGTGGCAGTTCACCGAGTACGAGCCCTTGTTCGACGATGCGTCCGATCAGTTCGGCATGGCCGCGGGGGTAGGCGACGTCCACCCCGCAGGCCAAAACCGCCATGGTCGCGCCGCCGGCTGCCAGGGCGCCCCGGTGAGCCGCCCCGTCGACGCCGAAGGCCGCGCCCGAGACGACCACCCATCCCCGCTCCGCGAGACCCGCGCCGAGCGACGTCGCCATGTGGGCTCCGTACGGTGTGCAGGCCCGGGCCCCGACCACGGCGACCGAGCGCAGCGCCCAGAGCCGCAGATCGGGCTTCCCGCGCACCCACAGGCCCGTCGGCCGGGCGTCCCCCAGGTCGTCCAGCTGGCTCGGCCACTCCCGGTCACCGGGGCAGACGAAGCGTCCGCCGGCATCGGCAGCCGCCGCCAGGTCCCGCTCGGGCTCGACGGTCCGGGCCCGCAGCCGGTAACCGGCCAGCCTTCTCGCCGTCATCCCGCTCAACTGCTCGGCCGAGCCGTCCGGGGTGGTGATCCGGCGCATCAGCTCCGCACCACCACATTCCCGCAGCCAGCGCCCGCCGCGCACATCCCCCGGCTCCAGGACCCGGGTCAGCGCCGCCCGGGCCAGCCGTTCCCCGTCGCCCACCCCGCCGCGGGGGCCCGTGCGGCCGGGCATCCGCCGGTCATCGGCCAGCCGTCCGCGCGGCCCGTCCGCTCCCCCGGCGGCGTCCGGGCAGCTCCCTGCCCCCTGCCCGGTCATGACGCCCCCGCCCCCATCGGGGCCCCGCGCGGGATCCCGGTGCGCAGCTCCAGGGCCACCCCGATGTCCGAGGCTTCCGGGCGGCCGGCTCCGCGCAGATCCGCGACGGTCCACGCCACCCGCAGCACCCGGTCGAGGCCGCGCGCCGTGAGCATGCCCCGCTCCATGTCCCGCTCGGCCGCCATCAGCGCCCCCGGTGCCGCGGCCAGCCTGGTACGCAGCTCATGCCCCGGCACCTCACTGTTCGTGGTCCACGGAGTGCCGGCCAGCCGCTCCGCGGACCGCGCCCGGGCTCTGAGCACCCGGGCTGCGACCGCCTCGGTCGACTCGCCCCGGCCGCCGCGCCCCATCAGGTCCTCGCGTCTGACGGGGTCGACGGTCACCCGCAGGTCCACCCGGTCGAGCAACGGTCCGGAGAGCCTGGCCTGGTACCGGCGGACCGCCGATGGCGGACATTCGCACCCGGCCCCGCTCAACGTGTGCCGCCCGCACGGGCAGGGGTTCGCGGCGAGCATCATCAGGAACCGGGCCGGCAGCCGGACCACACCCGCGCTGCGGGCCACCACCACATGGCCCGACTCCAGCGGCTGGCGCAGCGCGTCCAGCGCCTTCACCGAGAACTCCGGCGCCTCGTCCAGAAAGAGGATTCCGCGATGCGCCAGCGAGACCGCGCCGGGCCGCGGCAGCCCGTTGCCGCCGCCGACCAGCGACTGCATGGTCGCCGAGTGGTGCGGGGCGCAGTAGGGCGGGCGGGAGACCAGCGGTTCGCCCGGCGGCAGGATACCGGCCACCGAATGCACCGCGGTCACCTCAAGGGATTCCTGCCTGCTCAGCGGCGGCAGGATGGCGGGCAGCCGCTCGGCCAGCATGGTCTTGCCCGCTCCCGGTGGTCCCGACAGCAGGAGGTGGTGTCCGCCCGCCGCGGCGACCTCCAGGGCCATGCGCGGCCGCTCCTGGCCCGCGACGTCCGCCAGATCCGGCCGGCCGCCCTCGCCCTGCGCCGAGCCACGGGCGATCCCCGTGCCCATACCGGCGCCCGGCACCATCAGCCCGGCCAGCATCGTGTCGGGGCGGCCCTCGTCGTGGGCCGCCGTCTCCTCGGGCACCGGCTCGTCGCAGAGCACGGCGATCAGCTGCCGCAGGCTGCGGACCCCGAGCACGGACACCCCGGGGACCAAGGCCGCCTCGCCGGCGGTCTGCTCGGGCACGACCACCTGCCGGTACCCGGCCTCCGCCGCGGCCAGGACGGCGGGCAGCACCCCGCGTACCGGCCGCACCCTGCCGTCCAGCCCGAGTTCCCCGATCATCACCACGTCGGCGATCGACGCGGGGGCGATCCGCTCGGCGGCACCGAGCACCGCGCACGCGACGGCGAGGTCGAACCCCGAACCTCCCTTGGGCACCGAGGCCGGCGACAGTCCCACCGTGAGCTTCTTCTGCGGCCACTCCGCCCCGGAATTGACCACGGCTGCCCTGACCCGGTCCCGGCTCTCCACCAGGCTCTTGTCCGGCAGTCCCACCAGGGTGAACGCGGCGACCCCGGCCTCCAGGTCCGCCTGGACCTCCACCACCACGCCCTCGACACCGACCAGGGCGACCGAGCAGGCTCGCGCGAACGCCATCACGCCACCCCCCGCGCGTGCTCGGCCAGGGGCGCACCGCGCCTGGGCAGCACCACACCGACCAGGTCGATCCGCACCCCGCCCGGCGGCGGGCCGCCGTGCCGGGCCAGCCAGAGCCCGGCCAGCCGCCGCAGGCGTTCCGCCTTGACCGGGGTGACCGCGGCCATCGGGTGCTCGAAGGCCCCCGCCCGGCGCGTCTTCACCTCACAGATGACGAGCGCGTCACCGTCCTTGGCGACGATGTCGATCTCACCGGCGCGACAGCGCCAGTTCCGTTCCAGTACGGACATGCCGGCATCGGCCAGCAGCCGTGCTGCCACGTCCTCGCCGTACCGCCCGAGTGCCCCCCGTGCGTTCATATCGGCACCACCTCCGGCACCGACTCTGACGCGTCCGCCCCCAACTAGTGGATCTTGGTGGACAACTCGGCCGTTGTGGAGAACTCAGCCACCCGGAAGCTCGAGATCGCTCTTGTTGAGCTCCTCGATGTTGACGTCCTTGAACGTCAGGACCCGTACCTGCTTGACGAAACGTGCGGGCCGGTACATGTCCCAGACCCAGGCGTCCGCCATGGACACCTCGAAGAACACCTCGCCCTGGACCGAGTGCACCTGCATCTCGTAGTCGTTGGTGAGGTAGAAGCGCCGTTCGGTCTCGATCACATATTTGAACAGACCGACGACATCGCGGTACTCCCGGTAGAGCTTCAGCTCCATCTCGGTCTCGTACTTCTCGAGGTCCTCGGCGCTCATTGGCATGTTCCCCTTCAGCCGTGCGTCCCCCCATTGTGCGCCAGGGGTCCGGCGTCCCCGGTCGCTCAGGCGATTTCGGGGGCGAGAACCAGCGGCGTACGCGGAGGACCCTCGTCGAGCAGCGTGCGCAGCAGCCCGGCGAGTCTGGTCGGGTACACCGTCTCACGCGCCGCCGACAGTTCGGCGGAGGTCCACCACCTCAGACCCGCGACACTGCGGCGTTCCAGCCCGGTCTGCCCGCTGGTGTCCGTCGCGGTCTGCGTCGTGCGCGCCAGGAAATACCACTCGTCCTGCTCCCAGCGCCGGCCGTCGAACGGGAAGGAGCACATGCGCTGCCAGAGCACGGGGCCCAGCTCGACGTCCGTGATCCCCGTTTCCTCGGCCAGCTCGCGCAGGGCGGCCTGCTCGCGGGTCTCGTCCCCTTCGAGGCCGCCGCCCGGGGTGAACCACCACGTACTCTCCGGGTCCTCCGGTTCGAACCCGTGCATCAGCAGAATGCGGTCCTCCGGATCAAGGAGCACCAGGCGGGCGACCTTGCGAAGCTCAGCGGGCATCTGCGGCCTCCAGTCCCTATTTGTTCCGCTTCGCCTTCGACCGGGCGGAGCGCGCCGCGACAGGCCCGTACACCGCACCGCCCAGAATGAGCAGCACCCCCGCCGCCGCGGCCCCCAGCTGGAGCTTCAGCGGCCCCTCCGACGAGATGCCGCCGGGCAGTGCGGCAAAGGACTGCGGCCGGCCGATCATGCCGTCCAGCGGCCAGGCCACGGCGTCCACCCTGGCCTGTACGGCGCTGCGCGGCACCGAGCCCTGTCCGGCCTCCTCCAGGTGGACCCGGGAATCCTGCGAGACCTGGCGGTCATCGCCCAGGAGGAAGAGGCTCCCCTCCGGCACCGCGGCCGTGAACGCGGTCATCGAGACAGAGTTGTCCGCCTGGAGATACGGTTCCTCGACGCGTTTGCCGTTGACCGTGAGCCGGCCCTTGTCACAGCAGACGATCCTGTCGCCGCCGGTCCCGACGACCCGCTTCACCATCGGCATGTCGCCCCAGGCCTTGTCGGTGAACACCACGACATCGCCCCGGCGCACCTCGCCGCCGTCCACCCGCTGCGCGAGGACCCGGTCGCCGGCGTTCACCGTCGGGGTCATCGACCCGGTCGGCACCGTGTACGGCCGGTACACCACGGCCGCCCAGGCGAAGCCGCCGAGGAACAGCACACAGCCGACGGCCACGGCCAGCCCCGACAGCCTGCTGCCGAGCCGGCCGCGGCCGTCTCCCGTACGTCGTATTGCACTCATCGCAGCGTCCCCCATCGGAGATCGACAATCGCTGATCCGAGTCGGCACCCTACCCGGCGGTAGGCCCGCTGGTCAGCCTCCGCCGACGCCAGAACACGAGGGGCAGTGCACCCGCTACACCCAGTGCTCCGGGTGCCACTCCCAGGGCGGCGTTCAGCCCCGGCTGGTCGAAGGTCTTCGGAACCGACAGGACCGCCCAGCGGTTGACCGGCCATGCGATGACCACAGCCCGGCCTACTACGTCGTCCACCGGCACGAAGCCCTTGTTCGCGTCGTTCATGTGGTAGCGCGAGTCGGCGGAGTCCTGCCGGTGGTCGCCCATCACCCAGATCTTGCCGTCGGGGACCTTGAACGGGCCGAACGGCATGTCGTCGCACGGGGTCCCGCCCGGGAAGATGTACGGCTCGTCGAGCGCCTTGCCGTTGACCTTGACCGGACCGCCCTTCTTGCACTCCACCGTGTCACCGCCGACCGCAATGGTCCGCTTGATCAGGTCCTTCTCCTCGGCCGAAGGCATCAGGCCGATGAAGCTGAGGAACTTCTGCACCACGTTCGTCTCGGGTGTCTCGGTGTCCGTCAGCCAGCCGCCCGGGTCGTGGAAGACGACCACTTCGCCCCGCTCGGGCTCCGAGCCGAACCACGGCGTCAGCTTGTCGACCAGCACCCGGTCGCCCCGCTGAAGCGTGTTCTGCATCGAGTCCGACGGGATCGAGAACGCCTGCACCAGGAACGTCTTGATCAACAGGGCGAGAACGAGCGCGATGCCGATGAGCAGGGGCAGCTCCTTCCAGAAGGAGCGGGGCTTCTTCTGCGCCGTGCTGCCGCTGCCCTGGGAGCCGCTGTCACTCTCCGTCGAGTCCGCCGCCGTCCCGCCGTTCGCCGGGTTCTCCGGCCGATCCTCGGGTTCGTCGTGTCCGGATCGTGCGCCGACCGCCAAATCCCCCACATCCACTCCTTATTCCGTGCCACCGCCTGCGCCTTGCCGGCACAGGCCCACCACTCCCCTAACGAGCGGGGGTTCCCCAGGAATCGGGAGCGGGACCATCCCGTAGCGATCGCGAAAGTACACACTATTCGACCGGGTCATTCCCCCGGCACCTCCGCCGCGCCGCGCCCTTGCTCTCGCACCGCCCGCTCCGCCTTCGGCGAACTACCCGGCTCCTCGGTGCCTGCGCCTGCGCCCCAGCCGGTGCAGGCCCACCACTCCCGCGAGGAGCGGGAGCTCCGCGGGGGCGGGCAGACGGGACGATCCGTGCAGTTCCCGGGACACACGCTTCGACGGCCGGGGGGCAGCCGCCGCGGCGCCTGCGTCCGGGACCGAGGAGAAGGCGGACCGCTCCTCCAGTTCGCGCCAGTGGCCGAAGGGCCAGGCGATCACCACGGCGCGGCCCACCACGGCGTCCTCGGAAACCGTGCCGTCACCCGTCTTGTCCAGGTGGAACCGTGAGTCGGCGGAATTGGAGCGATGGTCCCCCATCACGAAGATTCTCCCGGCCGGAACCTTTACCTCGAATTTGATCGTGGAGGGCGAATCGCCGGGATAGATGTAGGGCTCGTCGATCGCCATCCCGTTCACGATGAGCCTGCCGTCCTGCTCGCAGCACTTCACCGTGTCGCCGCCCACGGCGACCACCCGCTTGATCAGATCCTGCTCGTCGTCGGAGGGCAGCAGCCCGATGAAGGTCAGCACCTCCTTCACCTGCTTGATGACGACGGGAGACTCCTTGGGAGCCTCCACCGGGTTCGGCGGCGGCCAGTCGGAGGGGTTCTTGAACACGACGACGTCACCGCGCTCCGGCTTCGACCCGAACCAGGGCGTCAGCTTGTCCACGAGGACGCGGTCACCGATCCGGATGGTCTGTTCCATCGACCCCGACGGGATCACGAAGGCCTGCACCAGAAAGGTCTTGAGGACCAGGGCGATCAGCAGGGCCACGGTGATGAGCAGGGGTATCTCCTTCACCGCCGACCTGCGCCGCTTCCGCTTCACCTTGCGGGCGAGCTTGCGCCGCTCCGCGCGGGTGGGCAGCGAGCGCGCGGCTGTCGGCCGGGTGCCGGTGGGCAGCGGAATCTCCGGATCCGCGGCGCCTTGCCTCCGCCCGCGGTTACCCATGCGCCGAACCGGGGGCGGGTACGCCGTCGAACGCCGCGGTGTCCGGAACGGTCCCGAGACGGCCCAGCGGCCAGCCGAACCAGTCGGCCCGGCCGATCACCTTGCCGACGGGCACCATGCCACCGCCCGGTTCGCCCAGGTGGTCGCGGGAGTCACGGGAGTTGCTCCGGTGGTCGCCCATCATCCAGAGCGTGCCGTCGGGCACGACGATGTCGAAGGGCGCCCGGGACGGCGCGTCCCCCGCGAACAGGTAGTCCTCGTTCACCGGCCGGCCGTTCACCTCGACCCGCCCGCGCTTGTCGCAGCAGACCACCCGGTCGCCCCCCACGCCCACCACCCGTTTCACGAAGTCGGTCTCGGCGGGCTCCACGAGCCCCAGGGAAGCCGCCGCGCCGTGCAGCAGCCCGGTCACGGGGTTCTCCGGCGGCGACTCCTGGACGAAGGATCCGGTGCCGTCGAAGACCACCACGTCGCCGCGCTGGGGTACGGAGCCGAAACGGTACGCCAATTTGTTGACGAGCACCCGGTCCCCGATCTGCAGAGTGGACTCCATCGAGCCACTGGGAATCAGGAAGGGCTGCACCACGAAGGTGCTGAAGAGCAGCACGCCGGCCGAACAGACGGCACCGAGCGCAAGGGTGCGCCGCCACGACACCGTGGCGGCGAAACGGCTCGTGACACGCGAGAAGCGCGACCCCTCCTCCGTCCCCGTAGTGGGTGCGGAGGAGCGGTCGCGCTCCAGGTGCTCTGCTTCCGTGTCCATCGGGGCCAGAGCTTATCCGGCCGTCCTGTGGACCAGTCAGTCAGCTCAGCGGTCGCGCTTCTCCTTGATCTTCGCGGCCTTGCCGCGCAGCTCACGGAGGAAGTACAGCTTGGCGCGACGCACGTCACCGCGGGTGATCAGCTCGATCTTCTCGAAGATCGGGCTGTGCACCGGGAAGGTGCGCTCGACGCCGACCTGGAAGGAGACCTTGCGGACCGTGAAGGTCTCGCTGATGCCCGCGCCCTGGCGGCGGATGACAATGCCCTTGAACTGCTGGATACGGGAGCGGTTGCCCTCGATCACGCGGACGTGGACGTTGACGGTGTCGCCGGGGCGGAACGCCGGGACGTCGGTACGCAGCGAAGCGGCGTTGACGTCATCGAGCAGGGAAGCCATGGTGTCTGCTTTCTTCGCCGATGCCACAGGTCATCGACGGGAGAGTGTGATGAGTTCGGATTGCTGATCGCGTCGGACGGGCGTCGTTCCCCCTGTGGCAGGGGCGCACGCGGACGTACAGCAGCGGCTTATTCTTCCACGGCCTGGGGCCTGCGCCAAAATCGGCCGCCGGGCTCGGGTGACCAGCCGAGGATGGAGAGCATCTCGCGGTCCTTCTTGTCGAAGGCGCTCGCCTCGCAACGCTCGATCAGATCGGGCCGGTTGAGTGCGGTACGGCGGAAGGCCTCGTCCCGGCGCCAGCGCGCGATCCGCCCGTGGTGGCCGCTGAGCAGCACGTCCGGGATCCCCCGGCCCCGCCACTCGGGCGGCTTGGTGTAGACGGGGCCCTCCAGCAGATTGGCCATCGCGCCCGGCGCGAAGGAGTCGTCCCGGTGCGACTCGGCGTTGCCGAGGACACCGGGCAGCAGCCGGGCCACCGCCTCCGTGATGACCAGCACGGCGGCCTCGCCGCCGGCCAGCACGTAGTCGCCGATGGACACCTCGACGACCGGCATCCGGGTGGCGTACTCCTCCGTCACCCGCCGGTCGATGCCCTCGTAGCGGGCCGGGGTGAAGATCAGCCAGGGCCGCTCGGACAACTCGACGGCGAGCTCCTGGGTGAACGGCCGGCCGCTCGGGGTGGGGACCACGAGCACCGGGGAGTGCGCCCCGGACTCGTACCCGTCCGCCAGGGCCTCGTCCAGGGCGTCACCCCACGGCTCGGTCTTCATGACCATGCCGGGGCCGCCGCCGTAGGGGGTGTCGTCGACCGTGTTGTGGCGGTCGTACGTCCACTCCCGCAGATCGTGCACCTGTACGTCGAGGCGCCCGCGGGCGCGGGCCTTGCCGACGAGCGAGACGTTCAGCGGTTCCAGGTACTCGGGGAAGATCGTGACGACGTCGAGGCGCATCAGGCGTCTTTCCCGGCTTCGGCGGAACCGGTCCGCGAGGAGCCGTCCTCGGCGGAGTCCGCTTCCTCGTCGCGCGTCGACACCACGATCGCCTCGCTCTCGTCGATCAGCCCGGGCGGCGGCGTGATCACCGCGCGCTGCTCCTCCAGGTCGATCTCGACGACGATCTCCTCGACGAACGGGATCATGACCTCGGTGCCGTCGGGACGCTCCACGATGAAGAGGTCCTGGGACGGCAGGTGCGTGATCTCGGTGATCCGGCCGATCTCGGTGCCGTCGGCGAGGACGACGTCGAGGTCCATCAGCTGATGGTCGTAGAACTCCTCGGGGTCCTCCGGGAGCTCCGCCGGGTCGACCTCGGCGATCAGCAGCGTGTTGCGCAGCGCCTCGGCGGCCGTACGGTCCCGTACTCCCTCGAAACGCAGCAGCAGCCTGCCGCTGTGCACCCGGCCGGTCTCGATCGTCAGCGGCCCCGTGGAGGCCGGCTCGGTGGCCAGCACGGCGCCGGGTCCGAGCCGGAGCTCCGGCTCGTCCGTGCGCACCTCGACGGTGACCTCGCCCTTGATGCCGTGGGCGCGACCGATCCGCGCGACTACCAACTGCACCTTGTGTCTCTCCTGTCGTACGACGACGGGCCGGGGTGGGCGCATGGCCCTCCCCGGCCCGTGCCGGTGTTCAACTCTGTCAGCGAACCTGGTCCACATCGACGAGGTCGACGCGGATACCACGGCCGCCGATGGCGCCCACGACGGTTCGCAGCGCGCGTGCGGTGCGGCCGTTGCGGCCGATCACCTTTCCGAGGTCATCGGGATGGACCCGAACCTCGAGCACACGACCACGACGCAGGGTGCGCGAGGCGACCTGCACGTCGTCGGGGTTGTCGACGATGCCTTTCACGAGGTGCTCGAGAGCCTCCTCGAGCATGCTCAGGCCTCGGTCGACTCGGCGGGCGCGGCGGCGTCAGCAGCCTCGTCCGCCTTCTTGTCGGCCTTCTTCGCCTTCTGCGTGATGGCCTCGCCCTTGGACTCCTCGCCGGCGTCCTTGGTGAGGGCCTCGAACAGAGCGCGCTTGTCAGCCTTGGGCTCCGGCTGCAGCAGCGGCGCGGGGGCCGGGAGGCCCTTGTGCGCCTGCCAGTCACCGGTGAGCTTCAGGATGGCGAGAACCGGCTCGGTCGGCTGGGCGCCGACGGACAGCCAGTACTGCGCACGCTCTGCGTTGACCTCGATGCGCGAGGGGTTCTGTACCGGGTGGTACAGGCCGATCTCCTCGATGGCCCGGCCGTCACGGCGGGTACGGGAGTCGGCGACGACGATGCGGTAGTGAGGCGAACGGATCTTGCCCAGACGCTTCAGCTTGATCTTGACTGCCACGGAAGTGGTGTCTCCTGGTCTATGACGTGGTTGGGCACAACTAGATGCCACGTGGGGTTGCGGTACTCGGAGTGCCCGATGGACGCGTCAGCCGGAGGAGAGAGGGGTCCTATGCGACTGTCGAGTACAGCTAGCCATTGTGCCACACCACGCCGCCTCACCCCACCGCGACCACTGCCTCCGGGATCCGGAACGGCTTTCCGCAGCCGCCGCAGACGATCGGGGCCTGCGCGAGGACCGACGGGACGACGCGCACGTTGCGGCCGCAGTCACAGACGGCCTTGACCCGCACGCCTCCTCCGGAGGAGCCGTGCCGGGCCGCGGGCCCGCGGAAGGAGCGCTTGGTATCGGCGGCGGTGGCCACGGTGTGCGCCTTGAGGGCGCGCTGCAGCCGCTCCGTCGTCGGCCGGTACCGGCGCTTGGCTTCGGGATTGAGCGTGACCAGCGAAAAGCCACTGCTGGGGTGGGGTTCCTCGGCGTGATCGAGGCCCAGCTCCTCGGCGATCGCGAGGAATCGACGGTTGTGGTATCGGCCGGCGCGCGAGGTGTCACGGACACCTCGGGCGGCGGCAATGCCGTGGACTGCCTCATGGAGCAGTCGCTCGAAGGAGAGCTCGGCGCCACAGGCGGACGAGGACTCTCCGATCAGGGACTCGGGCGCGGCAAGATCGGGCAGCTCGGGGTGGTACCGCTGAATGTCGGCCCACGCCTGTGCCAGCTCTGCGGCAAGTACAGGTGGTGTCGTGCTCACGTCGTGACCAACGAGCGCGGGGCCCTCGGTGTTCCGATTCCGGGCCATCCCAAATATTTTGCACGTACCAGTCAGTTGCCGTTCATGCGTCCTGACGAGGGCGGGTGCGCTGATCTGCGGAGAAGACGCACAGCTCACACCAAGGTGGTACGTAGCGCCGGGTACGCCCCGGCGCGTAGACGGTGCGTACGCCCGCCCGCCGATGGCGGGGGCGCCGGGCCCCGACCCCGACACTACCCGCGGCCCGCCGCCCGCGCCGCACCCCTCCCCCGAGCAGCTCCGGGGCGCCGCCGGGCCCGGCCCGGAGCGCTCGACGTGCCCGCCCCCGCGCGCCGGGTGAGACTGGACCGCAGCACGCGAAAGCGGAAACGCCGGGCACCCCTGTCCACGGGCGCCCCGGCTCCGGGCGCATCCCGTGCCGCCACTGCGGGCAACCATTGCCCGTAGACCCCTGGACGCGGCGGCGGATGCGCAGTTCTCTGGCATACGGGGGAAGCGCGGACGTACGACCACGGGGAGATCGTCCATTCAGGCTCGACCGATCGGTACGGCCGACCGGTACGACCGGCATCTCGGCGGATTGGGGCGCATTCCATGACACCAACGCTCGTCCGGCACCACACGCAGGCGGAGCCGTCCGCGTCCATGGACACCGGTTCCCGTGCCCGCGACTGGGCCGAGATCCAGGAGCGGATGCTCGCACCGCTCTACGAGGCGGTGTACACACGGCTCGAAGCCGGACCCGCCACACGCATGCTCTCGCTCGGCTGCGGATCCGGCCTCGCGCTGCTGATCGCGGCCGGCCGCGGTGCCCACGTCACGGGTGTCGACCCCGACCTGGAACGCCTGTCGCTCGCCCGGATCCGGCTGCTGCCCGGACCGGAGGAGGCAAGCGGGCCCGGATCCGCCGAGCCCCAGCTCCTGGAGTCCGTTCCGGCCCCGGTGCCCGGCCGTGAGCCGTACAACCTGATCACCGCCTTCACCCCGATCGGCTGCTCCCCCGACGACGGGGAGGAGCTGGTGAGGACGCTCGGCGCCGCGGTGCCCCTCGCCGGCCGGCGCAGCACGGTCGTCCTGACCGGCTGGGGGCCGCCCGAGCGGTGCACCACCGATGCCGTGCTGCGGGTGGCCACGCGGCTCGCGGAGGGCCCCGGCACGGCGCGCGGCACGGGCGGGCGCGGGGCGCGGCGGGACGACCTGGAGAACGTGGCGTTCCGCTCCGGTCTGAAGCCGGACGGCTCGGGGCGGGTGGCGTGCCCGTTCGGCTACGCGGACGTGGACAGCGCGGTACGGGGCCTGCTGTCGACGCGGCTCTTCGACGCCGCGGTACGGGCGACGGACCGGTCCCAGGTGGAGAAGGAGGTCGCGGAGGCCCTGCAACCGCATCTGCGCCGGGACGGCACGGTGTGGATGCCGAACGTGTTCCGCTACCTCGTCTGCACCACGTAGGACGTCCACGGCGCCGGCCCGCGTGCGGGCCCGCGCCTTCACCCGCTACTTCACCGGCCGGGTGATCCCGGCCGCCCGGTAGGCGTCCGCTTCGTCGAGCGTCTCGTTCGCCAGCAGCGCCGCGGACAGCGCGTCCAGCCGGTCCCGGTTCTCCCGCAGCATCCGGCAGGCCGTCTCGTAGCACTCGTCGACGATGCGGCGCATCTCACCGTCCACCGCGTCCAGTGTCGCGGGCGCCGCCGACAGGCCGTACGCCTGCTGGGCGTCGGCCGGGACCGCCGTCAGCCGGCCCACCTTGTGGCTCATGCCCCACCGGCCCACCATGCCCCGGGCGAGCTGGGTGACCTGCTCCAGATCGCTCTCCGCGCCCGTGGTGATGACCCCGAACACCACCTGCTCGGCCGCCATACCGCCGAGCGCACCGATGATCCGGCCGCGCAGATACTCCTCGGTGTACGCGTACTTGTCGGCGTCCGGCGTCGAGAGCGTGACGCCCAGCGCCCGGCCGCGCGGCACGATGGTCACCTTGCGGACCGGGTCCGCGCCCGGCTGGAGCATGCCCAGCAGCGCGTGCCCGCTCTCGTGGTAGGCCGTCCGGCGGCGCTCCTCGTCCGACATGACGAGTGCGCGCTCCGCCCCGAGCTGGACCTTCTCCAGCGCGTCCGAGAAGTCGGCGCCGCCGACCTCCGGCCGCCCGCGCTTGACGGCGAGGAGCGCGGCCTCGTTGGCGAGGTTGGCGAGGTCCGCGCCGGTCATTCCCGGAGTCGTACGGGCCACCTGGGCCAGGTCCACGTCCGGGGCCATCGGGATCTGCCGGGTGTGGATCTCCAGGATCGCCTCCCGGCCGTTCTTGTCCGGCGGGCTGACGTGGACGATCCGGTCGAAGCGGCCGGGCCTGGTGAGCGCCGGGTCGAGCACGTCGGCGCGGTTGGTCGCCGCGAGCACCACGACGCCCTCCGACCCGGAGAAGCCGTCCATCTCCGTGAGGATCTGGTTGAGCGTCTGCTCGCGTTCGTCGTGCCCGCCCATGCCCGATCCGCCGCCGCGGACCCGTCCGATGGTGTCGATCTCGTCGATGAACACGATGGCGGGGGCGACCTTGCGCGCCTCGGCGAACAGCTCCCGGACCCGGCCGGCGCCGACCCCGACGATCATTTCGATGAACTCGGAGGCCGAGGCGGAGAAGAACGGCACCCCCGCCTCCCCCGCGACCGCCCTCGCCAGCAGCGTCTTCCCGGTGCCGGGAGGGCCCGCGAGCAGTACTCCTCCGGGCATCCGGGCCCCCATCTTCCGGTAGGCGTCCGGATTCTTCAGAAAGTCGACGACGTCGTTGAGCTCACCCGCGACCTCGTCGATCCCCGCCACGTCCTTGAACGTCGTACGCCGGTTCCCCTCCAGCTCCACCGGCTTCGGCGGGGCCTTGCGGCCGAAGCCGCCCATGCCGCCGCCCATCCCGCCGCGCGACATCCGCCGGGCGATGAACACCCACAGCAGGACGAGCAGCAGCATCGGCGCGAGCGAGATCAGCAGGTTGGCGAGGAAGCTGCGTTCCTTGACGACCGGCTCCGCGGTGACCGTGACGTCGTCCTTGACGAGCTCGGCCCAGAGGTTGTCATCGGCGAAGGCGGGCCGCTGGGTGACGAACTTGGTGTACGTGTCGTCGCTGCCCGGGACCTTCGCCTTCTTCTTCAGCTGCCCCTGGATGGCATCGCCCTTGGAGTAGATCTTGGAGACGTTGCCCGAGGTGACCTGCTTGCTGAACTCCGTGTACGCGATCGTCGGCTCGTCGTCGCCGTTGAAGAAGGAGAGCACCAGATTGGCGATCAGATAGACGGCCAGCGCGGTCAGCAGAAGACCGCCCCAGCCTCCCGGCATCTTCCGGCCGGGGGGCGGGGGCTTCGGCGCACCCTCGGAACGCCAGGGCTGGTCGGTGCGGTCACGGGGAGGTACGGGATTGGTCACGCGGTCTCCTCTGCCGACAGCCATGGAGCCGACATTAAGGGAGAAATGCAGGCAAAGCCCTCGGAGCGATGGACCGCTGGGCCCATGGAGGGACCACACGACCCGCGTTCACGCCCGAGAGGACCCGCGCCACCCCGCACGCACGCCCGAGGGGGCGCCCGCCGTGAGACGGGCGCCCCCTCGGGAACGTGGGACAGCCGGATCGCGACCCGGCGGGCTGCTCAGCCCATGAACTTCTTGAACTCGTCCGGCAGCTCGAAGTTCTTGTCTTCCTGACCGGCCGGCAGACCGAACGCCCCGCCCTGCGCCGCCTGCTCGCGGCGGGCCGCCTCGGCCGCTTCCTCGGCCTTGCGCTTCATCGGGTTACCGCTCTTGCGCTTGCCCTTGGCCTGCTTGACCTGCTTCTTCTGCCGGCCGGGACCACCGCCCATGCCCGGCATCCCGGGCATCCCCGGCATGCCGCCGCCCTGCGCCATCTTCGACATCATCTTGCGGGCCTCGAAGAACCGCTCGACCAGGTTCTTCACGGCGCTGACGTCGACACCGGAACCCTTGGCGATACGGGCCCGCCGCGAGCCGTTGATGATCGTCGGCTCGGCGCGTTCCTTCGGGGTCATCGACTTGATGATCGCGGCGGTGCGGTCGACGTCGCGCTCGTCGATGTTGTTGATCTGGTCCTTGATCTGCCCCATGCCGGGCAGCATCCCGAGCAGCTTGGAGATGGAGCCCATCTTCCGGACCTGCTCCATCTGGGCCAGGAAGTCGTCGAGCGTGAAGTCCTTCCCGCCCTTGCTGGACGCCAGCTTCGAGGCCATTTGAGCGGCCTCTTCCTGGCTGAAGGTCTTCTCCGCCTGCTCGATCAGGGTGAGCAGGTCACCCATGTCGAGGATGCGGGAGGCCATGCGGTCGGGGTGGAAGGCGTCGAAGTCCTCGAGCTTCTCACCGTTCGACGCGAACATGATCTGCTTGCCCGTGACGTGGGCGATCGACAGGGCCGCACCACCGCGGGCGTCACCGTCGAGCTTGGAGAGGACGACACCGTCGAAGCCGACGCCGTCGCGGAAGGCCTCGGCGGTGTTGACCGCGTCCTGGCCGATCATCGCGTCGACGACGAAGAGGATCTCGTCGGGGCTGACGGCGTCGCGGATGTCCGCGGCCTGCTGCATCAGCTCCTGGTCGATACCGAGGCGGCCGGCGGTGTCGACGACGACCACGTCGTACTGCTTGGTCCGGGCGTACTCGATCGAGTCCTTGGCGACCTGGACCGGGTCGCCCACGCCGTTGCCCGGCTGCGGCGCGTACACGGCGACGCCGGCGCGGTCGGCGACGACGCTCAGCTGGTTCACGGCATTGGGGCGCTGGAGGTCACACGCGACGAGCAGCGGGGAGTGGCCCTGGCCCTTGAGCCAGACGCCGAGCTTTCCGGCGAGGGTCGTCTTGCCGGCACCCTGGAGGCCGGCCAGCATGATCACGGTGGGCGCGGTCTTGGCGAACCGCAGCCGACGCGTCTCGCCGCCGAGGATGGAGACGAGCTCCTCGTTGACGATCTTGACGACCTGCTGGGCGGGATTCAGCGCCTGGGAGACCTCGACGCCGCGCGCCCGCTCCTTCACATTGGCGATGAAGGCCCGGACGACGGGCAGCGCGACATCCGCTTCGAGCAGGGCGATACGGATCTCGCGAGCCGTGGCGTCGATGTCCGCCTCGGACAAGCGGCCCTTGCCCCTGAGGTTCTTGAAAGTCGCGGCAAGGCGGTCGGAGAGAGTATCGAACACGGCGCTCGTCGGTCCTCAGGGTCGGGGGCGGGGTCGGGTAATCGTCCCCCAGGGTATCCGGACGCCGGAGAACGCAAAGCCCTCGCCCGGTTCTCGTGACGGACGAGCGGGGTGACGAGGCTCAGCCGAGCGCCTTCTCGACCTCCCGGGCCAGTTCCGCGGCCCGCTCGGCAGGCAGCGGCTCGCCCTCCGGGTCCGTGACGTAGAAGGCGTCCACCGCGTTCGCCCCCAGCGTCGACACATGCGCGCTGCGCACCCGTACCGCGCTCTGCTCCAGCGCCCGGCCGATCCGGTGCAGCAGTCCGGGGGCGTCCTGGGCGCGTACCTCGATCACCGTGGCCAGCTGCGAGCCGGCCGCCGCGACCGTCACCCTCGGCGGCGGGGCCTTCACTCCGCGGCGCCGGGGGTAGGCCGCCTCCCGCTCGGCCAGACGGGCGCTGATGTCCAGCGAGCCGTCCAGGGCGCGGACGAGGTCGGCGCGCAGCCGGGCGGCCTGGGGCAGGGAGCCGTACTCGGCCGCGACCCGCCAGCTGAGCAGCAGCAGGTCCGCCCTCTCGCCCAGTTCCGTGGGGAGCTCGACGGCCCTCAGGTCGGCGGCGCGGACGGTGAGGCGGTGCAGGGCGAGGACCCCGGCGGCGGCGGGCAGGACGCCGGGCCGGTCGGGAAGGGCGATGAGGAGTTCGACGCCGACGGGTTCGGGCCCGCCGTCCTCCTGCGAGGCCTCGGTCTGGGTGTGCAGGGCGAGGACGGGTTCGCCGGTGCGCAGGGCCTCGATGGCCAGGCGCTCCTGCTCGGCACCGGGCGCCTCGGGTGCGGGTTCCTCGGGCGCCTCGCCGGCGAGGACGGCCGCGACGCGCTTGACGAGGTCGGCGACGAGGGAGGCGCGCCAGGTGGACCAGGCGGCGGGCCCGGTGGCGAGCGCGTCGGCCTCGGTGAGCGCGTGCAGGAGCTCCAGGGTGGCTGCGCTGCCGACGGCGGTGGCGACGGAGCGGACGGTGGCCGGGTCGTCGAGGTCGCGTCGGGTGGCGGTCTCGACGAGCAGCAGATGGTGGCGTACGAGGGTGGCGATGACGCCCACGTCGTGCTGGTCGAAGCCGATCCGGGCGGCCATGTCGCGGGCGATGACCTCGCCGGCGACAGAGTGGTCGCCGGGCCAGCCCTTGCCGATGTCGTGGAGCAGGGCTGCGACGAGCAGGAGGTCGGGGCGGCCGACGCGGCGGGTGAGGGAGGAGGCGCGGACGGCCGCCTCGACGAGGTGGCGGTCCACGGTCCAGGTGTGGACGGGGTTGCGCTGGGGACGGCAGTGGACCCGTTCCCAGTCGGGCAGGAGCCGGGTGATGAGCCCTTCGGCCTCCAGCGCCTCCCAGACGGGGACGGTGGCCTCGCCCGCGCCGAGGAGGGTGACGAGTTCCTCCCGGGCCTCGGCCGGCCACGGCACCGGCAGCGGTTTGGCGGCGGTGGCGAGGTGGCGTACGACGTGACGGGAGAGCGGGAGTTCGGACTGCGCGGCCGCCGCGGCGGCCCGCAGGACGAGGACCGGGTCGCGTTCGGGCCGGGCGGTGCGGGCCAGGACGACCTCGCCCTCGGCCTCGACGACGCCGTCGGCGAGCGGGGTCCGGTCGGCGGCCGGGGCGCGGCCGCCGCCCAGCATCGCGCGCAGCCTCGGCCGGGCCGAGCGGGCGCGCAGCACCCGGTTGACCTCGCGCCAGGTGACGTCGGTGGCGTACGAGACGGTGCGGGCGGCTTCGTAGACCTGGCGCAGCAGGGCGTCGGCGTCCAGGAGGCCGAGCGCGGCGGCGACCTGGTCCTGTTCCTGGAGTGCGAGGCGGTCGGTGGCGCGGCCGGTGGTGAGGTGGAGTGCGTCGCGGGTGTCGAGGAGGACGCGGCGGGCCTCGGCGAGGCCCTCGCGGGGGGCGTCGGCGACCCAGGAGGCGGCGACGGCACGCAGGGCGGTGGCGTCGCGCAGTCCGCCCCGGGCCTCCTTGAGGTCGGGTTCCAGGAGGAACTGGAGCTCGCCCTGGCGCTCCGCCCGTTCGCGGCAGAGCTCGTCGAGTGCGGGCAGGCGCTTGGGGGCCTGGTTGCGCCAGTCGGCGAGGATCGCGGTGCGCAGCGAGGCGACGAGGCCGAGGTCTCCGGCGACGGGCCGGGCGTCAAGCAGTCCGAGCTGGACCTTGAGGTCCTCGCCGGCCGTTCTGCGGGCTTCGGCGGGGGTGCGTACGGAGTGGTCGAGGGCGAGGCCCAGGTCCCAGACGGGGTACCAGACGCGGTCGGCGAGGGCGGCGACCGCTGCGGCGTCGGCGCTGCCGTCGTGCAGGAGCAGGAGGTCGAGGTCGCTGCGCGGCGAGAGTTCGCCGCGGCCGTAGCCGCCGACTGCGACGAGGGCGGCGCCCCGGACACCCGCGTGCTCGGCCGCGGCGTTGAAGAGGCCGGTCAGCCACGCGTCGGTGAGCGTGGCGAGGGCCGCACGGCGCGGCGGCCCGGACTGCGCCTTCTCCTGGAGAAGGCGCAGCCGGGCCGCCGCGTAGCCGCTGGGTCCCGATTCCTCGGATTCGGTGGTCACTTCGGTGCTCGTCACCCAGCTGCCTTTCCGTGTGCGGGACAGTCGGTCAGAGTGCGTCCGGGCCGCGTTCGCCGGTGCGGACCCGGATCGCGGTCTCGACCGGGACGCTCCAGACCTTGCCGTCACCGATCTTGCCCGTCCGGGCGGCCTTCACGACGACGTCGATGAGCTGTTCGGAGTCCTCGTCCTCGACGAGGACCTCGATGCGGATCTTCGGGACGAGGTCGACGGTGTACTCGGCGCCCCGGTAGACCTCGGTGTGGCCGCGCTGACGCCCGTAGCCGCTGGCCTCCGTGACCGTGAGGCCCTGGACGCCGAAGGCCTGGAGGGCCTCCTTGATCTCATCGAGCCGGTGGGGCTTCACGACTGCGGTGATGAGCTTCATGCGTCCACCTTCTTGTTCGTCGGGGCTGCCGTGGTGCCGGGCGCGGGAGGTGTGGAGCGCGAGGACGAACCGCCGCCCGCACCGCTGAAGTCGTACGCCGTCTCGGCGTGTTCGACCTGGTCGATACCGGAGATCTCGTCGTCCTCCTCGACCCGCATCCCGATCGTCTTGTCAACCAGGAGGGCGAGGATCGCGGAGACGACCAGAGAGTACGCGAGGACCGCGAAGACACCGACGGCCTGCTTGCCGAGCTGGTCGAGTCCGCCGCCGTAGAAGAGGCCCTTGGCATCGGACTGGACCCCGCCGGTGGCGAAGAAGCCGACGAGCAGCGATCCGGCGATACCGCCGACGAGGTGGACGCCGACGACGTCCAGGGAGTCGTCGTAGCCGAACTTGTACTTGAGACCGACCGCCATGGCGCACAGCACGCCGGCGATGGCGCCGACCGCGATGGCGCCGAGCGGGCTGACCGCGCCGCCCGCGGGGGTGATGGCGACGAGTCCGGCGACGGCGCCGGATGCGGCACCGAGCG
Source organism: Streptomyces sp. NPDC091416 (assembly GCF_044756845.1). Lineage (NCBI taxonomy): Bacteria > Bacillati > Actinomycetota > Actinomycetes > Kitasatosporales > Streptomycetaceae > Streptomyces > Streptomyces sp. NPDC091416. Next base: position 218,029 of record NZ_JBIVTU010000011.1, on the reverse strand, counting down.
TGGTGAAGGAGCCGTGGCGGAGCTTCTCGTAGCCGAGCCAGGCGAGCATCGCGGCGGCGGTGGCGACCTGCGTGTTGACGAACATGACCGCGCCGACGCCGTCGTCGTTGCCGAGCCACGAGCCGGCGTTGAAGCCGAACCAGCCGAACCAGAGGAGACCGGCGCCGAGCATGACGAGCGGCAGGCTGTGCGGCCGCATCGGGTCCTTCTTGAAGCCGACGCGCTTGCCGATGACGAGGATCACGCCGAGGGCCGCGGCACCCGCGTTGATGTGGACGGCGGTACCACCGGCGAAGTCGATGACGCCGAGCTCGAAGAGCCAGCCGCCGGCGCCCCAGACCCAGTGCGCGACCGGGAAGTAGACGACGGTGACCCAGAGGGTGATGAAGAGCGCCCAGGAGGTGAACTTGACCCGGTCGGCGAGCGCGCCGCTGATCAGGGCCGGGGTGAGCACGGCGAACATCAGCTGGAAGACGGCGAAGACGTACACCGGGATGGTGTAGCCGTCCCACAGCTCCGTGACGCCGATCCCGCTGAGGCCGACGAAGTCCTGGCTCCATCCGATGATCGAGCCGGTGTCGGTACCGAAGGCGAGGCTGAATCCGTAGAGCACCCACAGGATCGTGACGATCCCGAGGCTGATGAAGCTCATCATCAGCATGTTGAGGGTGCTCTTGACGCGGACCATGCCTCCGTAGAAGAAGGCCAGGGCCGGGGTCATGAGCATCACCAGGGCCGAGCAGATGAGCATGAACCCGGTGTTGGCGGCAGACAGCGTCGGGGCGTCTGCTGCAAGCGTCGTGATGCCTGGGGGCATCGGCGTCTCCTCGTCGTCGGTGCGGCCGCGTGCGGGGGCGGTGGGGACGTATCCACGTGCGGGACCACTGGGGAAAAGGTGCGGGCCGGTTATGGGCATGAGATTCGCCCAGCGCCGTTTCCGCCGATGCCACACGATGTTTCGCCGCAGTGACTAAGAGGACCGTCGTGTTACGTCGCCATGAACCGCCCGTGCCGTACCCGCGCTCGGGCCTACTCTGCGGCCGGAGCCGCATACGGTGCGGTTACGACGCTCCGGCAGGGGAACGACCACACGAACCGGCCACGACGACCACCCACTGACCAGGCAATCGGGGGAGCCGAAGTCGGTCGGTGCGGGGTGGCCGTCGTGGCCGGGGCAGAGGTGCCGCTCAGACCGCTTCGGCGGTCTCGGGCAGTTGTTCGGTGAGGAGATCGGTGAGCCGGGCGACCTCGGGAATGTCCCCGAAGTCCCTGGCAGCGGTGTCGACGGTCTTGCGCAGCCGGGTGTTGACCCGCTCCGAGCGGACCTTCTTGGCGACGCGCAGCGCCTTCTCGGCCAGCACGGTGGACTGCTCGGGCTCGCGCTTGAGGAGGTGGACGGTGGCGAGGCCGACCAGATTGAGCGCGTACGAGCGCTGGTGCTCGTCGTCGTCGCTGAAGAGCTCGACCGCCCGCTGCATGACGGGTTCGGCGAGCGAGGCGTACGTGGGGCTGCGGCCCGCCACATAGGCCAGGTCGCGGTAGGAGTGGGAGTTCTCGCCGTTGAGCTCGGCCTCGGAGAAGAAGCGGATCCAGTCGGGCTCGGGCTCGCCGTCGATCCCCGCGTCGAGGAAGGTGTCCTCGGCCATCCGAACGGCACGCTTGCACTTGCTGGGCTGGCCCATGTTGGCGTAGGCGCGGGCCTCCATCGCATACAGCATGGCCTGGGTCCGCGCGGTGGCGCAGTCGCGGCTGCCGTACTGCGCGAGGTGGATGAGTTCGAGCGCGTCGTCGGGGCGGCCGAGGTGGATCATCTGGCGGCTCATGCTGGACAGGACGTACGAGCCCAGCGGCTTGTCGCCGGCCTCCTTCGAGGCGTGCAGGGCGAGCACGAAGTACTTCTGTGCGGTGGGCTGGAGGCCGACGTCGTAACTCATCCAGCCCGCCAGTTCGGCCAGTTCGGCGGCGCAGCGGAAGAGGCGCTTCGCGGTGGCGGCCGGTTGCGGCTCCTGGAGCAGGTCGGTGACCTCGTGGAGCTGGCCGACGACGGCCTTGCGGCGCAGTCCGCCGCCGCACTGGGCGTCCCACTGGCGGAACATCGCGGTGGTGGACTCCAGCAGGTCGAGCTCGGGGCCGGAGAGACGGGACGGGCGGTGGGCGGCGGCGTCCGGCTCCGGCTCGACGGGCGCGCCGCCGGCCACGGGGACCAGCCAGCGCTGCATGGGTTCGATGAGGGCGGGTCCGGCGGCGAGCGCGAGGGAGCTGCCGAGGAATCCGCGGCGGGCCAGCATCAGGTCGCTGCGGGAGAACTCGCTGAGCAGGGCGACGGTCTGAGGACCGGCCCAGGGCAGATCGACGCCGGCCACGGAGGGTGCCTGGTGGGCGGCGCGCAGCCCCAGGTCCTCGACGGCGACGACGGAGCCGAAGCGTTCGGAGAACAGCTCGGACAGGATGCGCGGGATCGGTTCGCGCGGCTGCTCACCGTCGAGCCAGCGCCGCACCCGTGAGGTGTCGGTGCTGATGTGGTGGGCGCCCATCTGGCGCGCTCGGCGGTTCACCTGCCGGGCGAGCTCGCCCTTCGACCAGCCGCTGCGCACGAACCAGGATCCCAATTGCCCGTTGGGGCGCTTACCGGCATTCGAATCGCCTGCGCCGCTGCCACTCACTGGAACGCCCCCATCCGCCGAATACTGTCGCGCGAACCTCTATCAGAATGCCGTGAACCGATGCTGCTCGTATGCAGGTTGCCCGCCATCGAACAGAAAATCGGGTTGCCTCCGGCATACCCACGGGCGCACATACTTCCATGGTTCGTGTACCGACGGTAATCCTACGATCACCCCCTCGGCGAGGCCGTTTGCAGAAACGCCACCATTCGCCACCCCTTCGAATGAACGCCACCCCGGCCGGGCGCGATTCACTTGACAGACAGCGACCAACGACAGGCGCAGAGATGCATTCAGGGGCGCGCGCGAGGTCTCGCGCCCCGGGGGCGCACTCCGTGCCCACATCGGTCGCCCGGAACGGCGGAGCTTCACACCGGCGCTCCGGTTCGTAACCACCGGCGCGTTGGACCCGTTGGAGGGGGCATGGGCTTCACGATCGGCGGCATCCGCGAGAGGCGGTCCGGCGCGCGACGCCGCGGCCGTCCGGCCGAGGGCACCGCGGTGGCCGAGTACACGGGACTGTGGGGCTGGGCGGTCGTGCCCGGCGCACGCGCCGCGGACGGCAACTGCTCCTGTGGGCAGGCGGGCTGCCCCTCCCCCGGCGCCCATCCGCTGGACTTCGCGCAGGAGGTCCCCGCCGGGGCGACGCTCGACACGGCGGCACGCGCGTGGGCCGAGGTGCCCGGGGCCTCGATGCTGCTGCCCGTGGGCCGCAGCTTCGATGTGCTCGACGTCGCGGAGGAGGCCGGGCGGCGGGCCCTGGTACGGATGGAGCGGATGGGGCTGCCGCTGGGCCCAGTGGCGGTGACCCCGGCCGGCCGGGCGCAGTTCTTCGTCGCGCCGGGCGCGGCCGCCGACCTGCCCCAGCTGCTGTACCGGATGGGCTGGGACGACGCGGGCCTGGACCTGCGGGCGTTCGGATCCGGCTCCCACATCACCGCGCCGCCGTCGGACCAGGGCGGCCTCGGCCCGGTCCGCTGGCTGCGCCCACCGGCCCTGGGCACCGCGGCGGCTCCCCCGCAGGCCCGGTTGCTGCTGGGCACACTGGCGTACATCTGCCACCGGCTGGCTCCCTGCGGCTGACGGCACTCGCAATCCGCGCTCCGCCGGCCGGCAGCACAGCCGTCGGACGGTACGGGCACTACAGCGAGGAGCCCGGCCGCGCAGTGCGTGCGGCCGGGCTCCTCGCTGTAGCGGTACGAAGGGTTCAGTCCCCGATCAGGGCGTCCACGAACGCCTCCGGCTCGAACGGGGCCAGGTCGTCCGGACCCTCGCCGAGCCCGATCAGCTTCACCGGTACGCCCAGCTCGCGCTGGACGGCGATGACGATGCCGCCCTTGGCGGTGCCGTCGAGCTTGGTGAGGACGATGCCCGTGATGTCGACGACCTCGGCGAACACCCGCGCCTGCACCAGGCCGTTCTGGCCGGTGGTGGCGTCGAGGACGAGCAGGATCTCGTCGAGCGGCCCGTGCTTCTCGACGACCCGCTTGACCTTGCCGAGCTCGTCCATCAGCCCGGTCTTGGTGTGCAGCCGGCCCGCCGTGTCGATGAGCACGACGTCGGCGCCCTCGGCGATGCCTTCCTTCACGGCGTCGAAGGCGATCGACGCCGGGTCGCCGCCCTCGGGTCCGCGCACGGTGCGGGCACCGACGCGCTCGCCCCAGGTCTGGAGCTGGTCGGCGGCGGCGGCGCGGAAGGTGTCGGCCGCGCCGAGCACGACGCTGCGGCCGTCGGCCACGAGCACCCGGGCCAGCTTGCCGGTGGTGGTGGTCTTGCCGGTGCCGTTGACGCCGACGACCATGACGACGCCGGGGGTTTCGGCGCCGCTCTCCGTCTTGACCGCGCGGTCGAAGTCGGTGCCGAGCAGGGTGAGGAGCTCCTCGCGCAGCAGCGCGCGCAGTTCCTCGGGGGTGCGGGTGCCGAGCACGCGGACGCGCTCGCGGAGCCGTTCGACCAGTTCCTGGGTGGGAGCGACGCCGACGTCGGCGGTGAGGAGGGTGTCCTCGATCTCCTCCCAGGTGTCCTCGTCGAGGTTGTCCCGGGACAGGAGCGTGAGCAGCCCCTTGCCGAGGGAGTTCTGCGAGCGGGCGAGCCTGGCCCGCAGCCGTACGAGACGGCCGGCGGTGGGCTCGGGGACGTCCAGCTCGGGGACGGCGGGCGCCTCCGCCTCCGCGGTTTCCGGGGCCTCCTCGGGCGGAAGGCCGACCTCCTCGATGGTGCGGCGCGAGGTGTCGCGCGGCGTCTCGGCCTCCTCGCCGACATGGGGCTCGGCGGGAGGAGTGATGGTCGGCGTGCTCGACGGTGCCGGGGGCAGCTGCTTCTTCTTGCGGCTGCTGACCACGAGCCCGCTGATCACGCCGACCGCGACCAGGGCGATGACTACAGCAAGGATGACGAATTCCATAACCCACCCAGTATCGGTCACGCGTGGCGGCGAGCGAGGGATGCACGGTCCGCCAGGGGGCCGAGTGCGCAGAGCGTTACGCGCCATTTGCCGGAAAAGGTACGATCCTGGCCGTGGAGACCCGTGGGCTGGACCCCGTGCCCGACAGCGAGCGGACCGGCCGGGTCCGGGCCCTGTTCCCCACCTGGATGGCGGCCAACATGACTGTGCTGCTGCTCACCATCGGGGCGGGGCTCGTCGTCCTGGACGGACTCGGCCTCTGGCAGGTGCTGGTCGTCGCGGTCGCGGCACCGGCCGTCTCGTTCGGACTGGTCGGACTGGTCTCGGTCGCGGGGCGCAGCGGCGGCGCCCCCGGCATGGCCCTCTCCCGGGCCGTCTTCGGCCAGCGCGGCAATCTGGCGCCCGGCGCGCTGATCTGGGTGGCCCGCTGGGGGTGGGAGACGGTGAACGCGGTCACCGGCACGTACGCGCTGCTGGCCGTGCTCGGTCTGCTCTTCGGCATCCGGAGCACCTCGACGCTGGTCGTGGTGACGCTGCTCGCCTTCGTCGCGGGCAGCTTTCTGCTGTCGGGAATGGGGATGGGGGCGCTGCGACGGTGCTGCACCTGGTCCGCGTGCCTCTTCGGCGGGTTCAGCGTGCTGGTCCTGGTCCATCTGGCCGGGACCACGGCCTGGCCCGCCGTACTGGACCGGCCGCCCGGTCCGACGTCGGCGATGATCGCCGGGATCGGCACCCTGGCGGCCGGCGGCATCAGCTGGGCTCCCGCCGGGCCGGATTTCACCCGCTACCTTCCGCGCACCGCGTCCGGGCGGACGATGGTCGCGGCGACGGTGGGCGGCGCGGGAGTCGTCTTCCTTCCGCTGGTGCTGATGGGGGCGGTGATGGCGGTCGGTACGCCGGAGCTCGCCGTCACCCGCGATCCGGTCTCGTTCATCGGAGTGCTGCTGCCCGACTGGATCTCGGTTCCGTATCTGTTCGTCGCCGTGCTCGGCATGGTGCTGATCAACGCCATGTCGATGTATTCGGCCGGATTCACCGCACAGACCCTGGGATTCAGGATCCCGCGCGCCTGGGCCGTCGGCGTGAATGCCGCGATCAGCCTGTTCCTGGGATCGCTGCTGATGCTCGTGGCGAGCAGTTTCGTCGATTCGTTCGTCTCTTTCCTGAATCTGCTCGCGGTGACGTTCTCGGCCTGGATCGGCGTCTTCGGCGTGGATCAGCTGCGGGGGCGCACATACGACCCGGAGGCGCTCATGGACACCACGTCCACCAGCGCCTACTGGTACGCGGGCGGCTTCGCGTGGACCGCGATGGCGGCCTGGGCGGCCGGCCTGGCGGTGGGGCTGCTGTTCACCGGCGTGCAGTGGTTCACCGGCCCGCTCGCGACGACCTGGACGGGGCGCAACGGGCTCGGCTGGGCGGTGACGATCCTCGTCTCCGGCGGCCTGTACGCGGCACTGCCGCGTCCCGCGGCGCGACGGGCGGCCGCACCCCTACACTTCTGACGCTGCGTCAGCTAAGGTCCGGCCTCGCCCAGCCCGCCCGGCAGGACCCAGGAGGACAGCGTCATGGCCTTCACCGTCGTCCGGTTCAACCTCGTCGACCCCGACGCCACCCCGGGGTCCCTCTCGGCCCGCTACCGTGCGGCGCTGGACATGACCGCCTATGCCGACGAGCACGGCGTCGACACCGTGCAGACCGAGGAGCACCACGGGGCCGCCAACTCCTGGCTGCCGTCCCCGTTCGTCCTCGCCGGGGCCGTCTTCGGGGCCACCCGGCGGATCGCGGTCACGGTCTCCGCGGTCATCGGGCCGCTGCACGACCCGCTGCGGCTGGCCGAGGACATCGCGGTGCTCGATCTGCTGAGCGCGGGCCGGCTGGTCACCGTCGCGGGGATCGGCTACCGGCCCGAGGAGTACGAGCGGGCCGGCGTCGAGTGGGGCAGGCGGGGCCGGCTCCAGGACGAGGCGCTGGAGACCCTGCTGAAGGCGTGGACGGGCGAGCCGTTCGAGTTCCGCGGCCGCACGGTCACGGTCACCCCGCGTCCGTACACCCGCCCGCATCCGCTGCTGCTGGTGGGAGGCAGCTCGCGGGCGGCGGCCCGGCGGGCGGCCCGGCTGGGGCTGCCGTTGTTCCCGAGCGCGCATCTGCCGGAGCTGGAGGCGTACTACCACGAGCAGCGCGCGGAGCACGGTACGGAGGGCTTCTGCATGATGCCCTCGGCCGAGACACCGTTGCTGCATGTGTCCGAGGACCCGGACCGGGCCTGGGCCGCGTACGGGGAGCACTTCCTGCACGAGGCGCGTACGTACGCCTCCTGGCAGTCCAAGGACATCCGTTCCGCCGTCCGCTCGGCGGCGACGACGGTGGCGGAGCTCCGGGCCGAGGGCGTCTACCGGATCGTCACACCGCAGGCGTGCGCCGCGCTCGCCGGAGAGCTGGACAGCCTGGTGCTGCACCCGCTGTGCGGCGGGATGCCGGTCGAGGAGGGCTGGCGCAGCCTGCGGCTGTTCTGCGGGGCGATCGGGGGGTGAACGTGCGTAAGGCCTCGTCCCGCGGGCGCGGGACGAGGCCTTACGTCTTCGAGGAGACTTGGCAGCGGGGATCAGCCCATCTCCTCCAGCGCCTTGCCCTTGGTCTCCTTCACGAACTTGATGACGAAGGGGATCGAGAGCGTGGCGAAGCAGGCGTAGATGATGTACGTGCCCGACAGGTTCCAGTCGGCGAGGCTCGGGAAGCTCGCGGTGATCGCCCAGTTGGCGATCCACTGCGCGGAGGCGGCGACGCCCAGCGCGGCGGCACGGATCCGGTTCGGGAACATCTCGCCGAGGAAGACCCAGACCACGACGCCCCACGAGAGGGCGAAGAACAGCACGAAGACGTGCGCGGCGATCAGCGCCACCAGGCCCTGGGTGTCCGGCAGCTTGCCGTCGACCAGGTCGGCGGAGAAGGCCCAGGCCTCGAAGGCGAGGGCGAGGGCCATGCCGCAGGAGCCGACGAGGGCCAGCGGGCGACGGCCCACCCGGTCCACCAGGACCATCGCGATCACCGTACCGATGATGTTGATGATCGAGGTCGTGAACGAGTAGAAGAACGAGTCGGTCGGGTCGATGCCGACGGACTGCCACAGCGTCGCCGAGTAGTAGAACGCCACGTTGATGCCGACGAGCTGCTGGAACACCGACAGGCCGATACCGACCCAGACGATGGGCAGGAAGCCGAACCGGCTGCCGAGCAGGTCCCTGAAGCTCGACTTGTGCTCGCGGTGCATCGCCGTCTCGATCTCGGTGACGCGGGCGTCGAGGTCGACGTTCTTGCCCTCGACCTCTTCGAGGATCTTCCGGGCGCGGTCCTTCTTGCCGACGGAGATCAGGAAGCGGGGGGACTCCGGGATGGCGAACGAGAGCAGCCCGTAGAGCACGGCGGGCACGACCATCACACCGAGCATCCACTGCCAGGCTTCGAGGCCGCCGATCTTGCCGCGCTGATCGCCGTCGGCGATCTGCAGGATGCCGTAGTTGACCAGCTGGGAGATGGCGATGCCGATGACGATCGCCGCCTGCTGGAAGGAGCCGAGCCGGCCGCGGTAGGCGGGCGGCGAGACCTCGGCGATGTAGGCCGGGCCGATCACCGACGCCATACCGATGGCGAAGCCGCCGATGATGCGCCACATCGCCAGGTCCCAGAGCGCGAACGGGAGCGCGGAACCCACGGCGCTGATGGTGAAGAGCACCGAGGCGATCTGCATGCAGCGGATGCGCCCGATGCGGTCGGCGATCCGGCCCGCCGTGGCGGCGCCGATCGCACAGCCGATCAGAGCGATGGCGATGACCTGGGCGAGCGTGCCGGAGCCGATGTCGTACCGGTCACGGATCGCCTCGACGGCACCGTTGATGACGGAGCTGTCGTAGCCGAAGAGGAAGCCACCCATCGCAGCGGCAGCGGTGATGAAGATGACATGGCCGATGTGTTCCGGATGGGCCGCCCGGGCGGACTCTGGTCCCTGCGATGTGCTGGTCACGTGAACTCCTGGGGCCTGGCCGCAACGTCAGGCGTGGGGGGTGAGCTCTTCTCAGTGGCGCACAACTTCACGACTGCCACCACTTGAAGGTAAAAACGACGTTGCAGAGAATATGCGTTCAACTTATGAAGTCAAGACACGAGTACAGCCCCGCCATGGCTCCACATCTACCCAGGAGCACCCAAAAGGTACGTTGAAGTCTTGAAGATTAGGTAAAGGCTCAGTGCAGCCGCTGACTGATCACCTTGGACACGCCGTCGCCCTGCATCGAGACGCCGTACAGCGCGTCGGCGACCTCCATCGTCCGCTTCTGGTGCGTGATCACGATGAGCTGCGAGCTCTCCTGGAGCTCCTCCATGATCCGGATCAGCCGCTGCAGGTTGGTGTCGTCGAGCGCCGCCTCGACCTCGTCCATCACATAGAACGGGCTCGGCCTGGCCTTGAAGATCGAGACCAGCAACGCCACGGCCGTCAGCGACCTTTCCCCGCCCGACAGCAGGGAGAGCCGCTTCACCTTCTTGCCCGGCGGCCTGGCCTCGACGTCGACGCCGGTCGCCAGCATGTTGTCCGGATCGGTCAGGATCAGCCGCCCGTCACCGCCCGGGAACAGGCGCGAGAAGACGCCTTCGAACTCCCTGGCCGTGTCCCGGTACGCCTCGGTGAAGACCTGCTCGACCCGCTCGTCGACCTCCTTGATGACCTGCATCAGATCGGCCCGGGTCTTCTTCAGGTCCTCCAGCTGCTCGGAGAGGAACTTGTGCCGCTCCTCCAGTGCCGAGAACTCCTCAAGGGCGAGCGGATTCACCTTCCCGAGTTGCTGATACGCCCGTTCGGCCGACCTCAGCCGCTTCTCCTGCTCGGCCCGGACGAACGGCTTCGGCTGGTTGCGCGGGTGCTCCGGATCCTCCGGCAGCTCCTCCCCCTCGGCCGCGGGAGACGGCGGGACGAGCTGGTCCGGCCCGTACTCCGCCGCCAGGCCGGCCGGCTCCACGCCCAGCTCCTCCAGGGCCTTCGCCTCCAGCTGCTCTATCCGCAGCCGCTTCTCGGCGCCGAGCACCTCTCCCCGGTGGACCGAGTCCGTCAGCTTGTCGAGCTCGCCCTTGAGCTCGCGCCCCCGGTGGCGTTCGGCCGCCAGCTCCCGCTCCCGCTCGGCCTTCGACGCCTCGGCTGCCGCCCGCTCCTCCTCGGCCCGAACGACGGACACCTCGACGTGGGCGAGCAGCTGACGGGCTCCGGACGCGACGGCCGAGGCCACTGCGGCCTCGTGGCGCAGCCGGGCGCGGCGCTGCTCGACACGGGCGCGGGCCTCGCGTTCGGCGCGGGCGCCCCGGTCGAGGGAGTCGGCGCGGCCGGCGAGGGCCTTGACCCGTTCCTCGTGGGTCCGGACCTGGAGCCGGGCCTCCATCTCGGTCTGGCGGGCGTTCGCGCCGTCGGCGGCGAGCCGGTCGCGCACAGCGGTGTCCGGCTCCTCGTCCGCCCCGTCCTGCGCGGCCTCCTCGGCCACCAGCAGCCGCTCGGCCAGCTCCTCGGCCTCCTGGGTCGCCCGCTCCAGGGCCTCCTCGGCGCGGGCGGCGGACGCGGTCATCCGCTCGGCCTCCCCGGCAGCGCCGCGCGCCTGTCCGGCCAGCCGGCCGAGCTGCTGGGCCACCCCGGACTTCTCCCGCTCCGCGGTCCGGCGGCGCTCCCCCAGCTCCTCGACGAGCGCCGCGCAGTCGCCGCGCCGCTGTGCCGCGATCCGCTGTGTCCCGGTCAGCTCCGCGCACCGCACGGCAAGTTCGGCGAGCTCCGCCGCGGCCTCGTCCACGGAGGCCTGGACCTCGAGAAGGCTGGGCGCTCCTGCCGAGCCGCCGTGCGCGAAGTGAGCCGAGAGCACATCTCCCTCGCCGGTCACCGCTGTCAGTTCCGGATGGGCGGCGACCAGGTCCTCGGCGTCCTCCAGCGTTCCGACGACCACCATGGCCCGCACCATCCTGCGGACCGCGGCCATCAGTTCGACGGGACCGCTGACGAGATCGGCGACTGCGGACGCGCCCCGGCCGTCGTCGAGGACCAGCGCGGTGCTCCGTCCGGCGGGCGCGGCCTCGGCATCGGCCGGCCCACGGGATGCCGGAGGCAAGGCGACCCCCGGCGCCGCCTCGGCATCGGCCGGCCCACGGGATGCGGGAGCCGGGGTGACCTCCGGCATTCCCGGCGCGGCCTCGACGGCCTGTCCCGGGACGTGCGCGACCGCGGCGCGCGGCGCCGGGCACGCCTCCGGGCTCTGGCCCGGTACGTGGCCCCTCGTGTCGGACCCGCCGACGTCCACAGCCCCGGCTCCGCCGCCGAGCAGCAACGACGCGCGTCCCGCGTCCTGCTTGCGGAGCAGCCGGATCGCCTCCGCGGCCGTGGCCGCGTCCGTCACCGCGACCGCGTCCGCCGCAGCGCCCAGCGCCGCCGCGACCGCGATCTCGTGGCCCGGGGCCACCGTGAGCAGTTCCGCCGCCGGTCCGAGCAGACCCGTCAGCCGGTCCCGGGCGCCGAGCAGCACACCCGTGCCGTCCTTGCGGCGCAGTCCGAGGGCCAGTGCGTCATGGCGGGCCGCGACCGCCGCGCGCTCGCGTTCGGCGCTGGTGAGGTCGTCCCTGGCCGTGGAGAGCACCCCCTCCGCCTCCTTCAGTTCCCGCCGGGCTGCCTCGTGCCGCTCGCCGAGTTCCGTGTCCCCGGCGTCCAGGCCGTCGACCTCGGCCTTCAGCTGCTCGTACTCCTCCTGGGCCCGGACCGCCCGCTCCGTGGCCTCGTCGCGCGAGGCGGCCAGCCGGTCGATCTCCGACTGCGCCGAACCGGCCCGGCTGCGGGCCGCGTTGACCTGGCCGTTCAGCCGGGCGAGCCCTTCACGGCGGTCGGCGAGCGCGCGGGCCGCGTCCTTGAGCCTGCGTTCCTCGGCCGCGAGTTCCCGTTCCAGTTCGGCCCGGTGGGACGCGGTGTCCTCCAGCGCGTGCTCCGCCGCCTCCAGTGCCGCGGTCAGTTCCGCCTCCTGCTCGCGGATCCGGGCGGCCTCGCGCTCCATGTCCTCGGGGTCGCGTCCCCGTCGTTCCTCCTCGGGCGGCGCGGTGGCGCTCTTCACCCGGGCGTCGGCGAGCGAGACGGTGCCGCGTACGCGTTCGGCCAGCTGCGACAGTTCGTACCAGGTCTGCTGGGCCCGCTGGAGCCGGGGGGTCAGCCGCCGTACCTCGCCCTCCAGTTCGGCCTCGCGTCCGAGCGCCGCCTTCAGTTCCGTCTCGGCCGCCTCGCGGCGCTGCTTCAGGGCCGCCTCGTCGGCGATCTCGCTGCGCAGGGCGGTGTGCAGGCGCACCAGGTCATCGGCGAGGAGACGCAGTCGGGCGTCGCGCAGATCGGCCTGGATGACAGCGGCCCGGCGGGCCACCGCGGCCTGCCGGCCGAGCGGTTTCAACTGCCGCCGCAGTTCGTCGGTGAGGTCCTGCACCCGGGCCAGGTTCGCCCCCATCGCGTCCAGCTTCCGCAGCGCCTTCTCCTTGCGCTTGCGGTGCTTGAGGACTCCGGCGGCCTCCTCGATGAAGGCCCGGCGCCCCATCGGGTCCGCGTGGAGCACGGAGTCCAGCTGGCCCTGGCCGACGATGACGTGCATCTCCCGGCCGATACCGGAATCGGAGAGAAGCTCCTGGATGTCCAGCAGCCGGCAGGTGTCGCCGTTGATCTGGTATTCACTGCCGCCGTTGCGGAACATGATCCGAGTGATCGTCACTTCGGCGTACTCGATGGGCAGTGCGCCGTCGGAATTGTCGATGGTCAGCGATACTTCCGCCCGGCCGAGCGGTGGCCGCCCCGTGGTCCCGGCGAAGATCACGTCTTCCATCTTGCCGCCGCGCAGGGATTTGGCGCCCTGCTCCCCCATGACCCAGGAGAGCGCGTCCACCACATTGGACTTGCCCGACCCGTTGGGGCCGACCACACAGGTGATCCCGGGTTCGAACCGCAGGGTGGTGGCGGAGGCGAACGATTTGAAACCACGCAGGGTCAGGGCCTTGAGGTGCACGCCGCCGGACTCTACCTTTCACTCTCGGTTTCGCTGATGAAGGTGCAGGGCACATCAGACGGTAAGGGAAGGGGTGTACGTCCGGGGCGGGACGGGCGCGGTTCGGAGGGGAAAAGAAAGAAGGGACGCCGAAGCGTCCCCTGCAAATCTTGTGCAATGCTGCTGAGTCGTGCGGTGTCGCATCGACGGATCCGCCGCCTCCGTGAAGGCGCGCGTGCCCGGATCAGTGACGAGGCACATGAAGAAGCAGATCAAAAGCAATTGATCTTCAATGATCCGGTGACGATCCGGCGATGATCCCGTGCGGCTGACGCGTGCAGCCCGACCGGCCCCTGGGGGCCATCGGTCAGGTCAGCGCCGGCTCCGCCTGAGGTACGTCGATGTCGATGCTGTCGAGCAGCGACTCTTGGTGCTGGGCGGCGGCGTTGAGCGCGTCGTTCTCGTCCTGAATCCGTACGAGCTCGGACTCAAGATCCTGGACGCGCTGCTGAAGCCGTCGCATCTCGGCGAGGAGTCGCGGATCGGAACCGCCGACGTAACCGAGAAGCGCCTTTGCCATGATGGATGGTCCTCCACACTGAGTGACCGACCGATGCGGTGTGGGTCGTGAGGGAATCGCACCCGCGGTGCTCGGCAGTGCTCTGTGTTCACTGCTGTTCTGCTGCCAAACAGCTCTGCCGAACAGCTAAGGTGCGCGGGGATTTCAGCGTCTCACCAAAAAGTTTGACGGTCAACACGATCACACCCTGTAGAGGCGGGCGTCCCGGGGGCGCGCGGCTTGACGATCATGCGGCGCGACTCTCCAGCGGGGCCCTCAGGGGCACGGAGATCATCCTTACTGCCGCAGCCTGGCACGGCAACCGAATCTTGGCAACCACCGGGTCATTCCGCAGGTCATTTCATGTGTACGCATGACCGCGGCCTTCGCCGTCACCCCTCGCCGCGCATCGAACACGGCCCGAACACGAGCCGCGTTCCTCCCCCTCCCCGGGACCGGATCAGCGGATCTCGAATCCCTCATAACCACCCCGCGGCGTGTCCCAGATCTCAGTGACTCCGTCAACGCGGCCGGGTGTGTCGTCCGAGCGCAGCCAATCCAGCAGACGGTGGCAATTCTCACGCCCCCCTTCCGCCACAACCTGCACTCTGCCGTCGTCGAGATTGAGGGCGAATCCGGTGAGGCCGCCGATCTCCAAAGCGTTTGCCCTGGTGAACCAGCGGAACCCTACTTGCTGTACTCGGCCGCGTACCCAGGCGGTGAGCCGTACATCTTCGTTCATGCCCGAACGCTAACCGGCCAATTGCTCTCGGAGCACTTCTCGTCGAAACGCGATGGCGTACAGTCCCCTCGCAATAGCTTCACTCGATCGGGTGAGCCAGGGTGCGCCGACAACGGCGTCCAGATCGTCAGAAGGGCACAGCAGATGGGACGCCATCGACGCTCCGCCGCAGCTCCCGCCGCTGAACAGACCGCGGAGGGAACCGCAGGCCGGAATCAGGGGGCGCGCCGCAGGAAGCGGGGCGGCCTGCCGGTACGTACGGGACTGATCGGCGTCTCCGCGGCCCTGGCCGTCGGAGCGGTCGCGGTGGCCTCCGGACTGGTGCCCGGCGGCGACAACTACAACGTGAGCGGCGGCCCGGCCGCTGATCAGGTGCGCTCCGAGGGGACCCCGGACCTGCTGACGCAGGGCGGCTCCACGACCGCACCCGCCGACCGCGGTTCCGCCTCGACCGCCGCCAGCCGCGGCAGCGAGCGCCCCGAGGCACCCACGAAGTCCGCTTCCCCCAAGGCCGGCACCCCGTCCGCGTCCCCCTCCCTCACGTCCGAGCCGACGCGGGCGAAGACGAAGGAGGCGGCGGCCACCGCCACGGAGCAGGCACGGCGCTCCGCCTCGAAGACCCCCGCCGCCGAACCCACCAAGAGCTCGGCGCCCACTTCCGCGCCGGCCCCGGCCCCGGCCAAGCCGACGGCCAAGCCCTCGACCTCCGCGCCGGCGGCACGCAAAACCACCGCACCGGCAGCCGCCACCTCGGCCCAGGCCGCCGTGCTCGCCCTGGTCAACCAGGAGCGTTCCAAGGTCGGCTGCAGTCCGGTGACCGCGAGTTCCTCGCTGGCCTCGCTCGCCCAGAACTTCAGCGACGACATGGCGGCCCGCGGGTTCTTCGACCACACCGACCCGGACGGACAGTCCCCGTGGGACCGTGCCGCGAAGGCCGGGGTCTCGGGTCTCGGCGGCGAGAACATCGCCCGCGGCCAGGCCGACGCCGAGGCCGTGATGGAGGCCTGGATGAACAGCGAAGGCCACCGCGCGAACATTCTCAACTGCGACTACAAGACGCTGGGCGTCGGCGTCCACTTCGGTTCCGGCGGTCCCTGGTGGACCCAGGACTTCGGCTTCTAGGAATTCCGCAGGCCGGCGACCTGTCAGCATGTCCGGGCCCGGGGGGGGGGGGGGGGGGGGGCCCCGGGGGGGGGGGGGGGGGGTGGGGGGGGGCCCCCCCCCCCCCCCCGGCCCGGGCCCCCCCCGGGGGCGGGGCGGCAACCGGG
>NZ_JBIVTU010000011.1:0-202350 GCF_044756845.1 Streptomyces sp. NPDC091416 | reverse complement strand
CGGGGGGGGGGGTGGTCCACGTTTTTTTTGTTTTTGTTTTTGGGCCGCGGGGGGGCGCCTTTGCTGTGGGGGGGGCCCCGGGGGGGGGGTTACCGCGCCCCGGCCCCGGGCCCGGACTCGTTCTGCGCAGCCCCACGCCCACGCCAGGTCAGGGACCGGGCAAGGGTCCGGTCTCGAACCGGGGCCGGGCCGGCGATGACGGGGCGCGGGTCAGCCGAGGCAGCCGGGGACCGGGCTCGGGCTGTTGAGGCAGTTGTTCGGGGTGTTGGCCCCCACCCGGCTGAAGCGCAGGGTCACGGTGCCGCCGTTGTTGTAGACGCCGCCCGGGTTGGTGGCGTCGGCCGCGTTGTTGCTGATGTTGCTGGCGGTCACCGTGGAGGTGCCACCGGCGGCGGCGGGCACACCGTTGGCCAGGCCGGCGCCCGTCTGCGCGGTGTTGCGGACGATACTGCTGGTGCCGACCGTCAGCACTCCGATGCTGGCGATGCCGCCGCCCGCGGTGCCGGCGGTGTTCCCGCTGAACTGCGACGTTCCGACGGTCACCGCGCCGTCGCTGACGAGGCCCCCACCGTTCTGAGTGGCGCTGTTGCCGGTGAAGACGCTCTGACCGACGGTCACCTGCGAGCCGTTGAACACGCTGAGGCCACCGCCGAAGCCGGCGTGGTTGTTCCGGATCACGCTGCCGGTGAGGTTCAGGGTGCCCCCGCCGGTGACGACGACGCCGCCGCCGGCGCCGTTCGCGACCGGGCTGCCCGTGGCGTCACCGTTGGCGAGCGTGGCCGATCGCAGGGTCAGGGTGCCGCCGTTCACCGTGAGGATGCGGAACGTCCCCGCCGTCCGGACGAGGGTGGCGCTGTTGCCGTTGACGACGATCGGAGAGGTCACGGCGGGCAGTTCGGTGGTCAGCTGGTACCTGCAGCCACGCGCCAGGTTCAGGGTGTCACCGGCGGGTGTGCTGTTGGCCGCGTTGATGGCGGCCTGCAGGGCGGTCTCGCTGCACGCCACGGGCAATGTCGCGGCCGAGGCGACAGGGGCCACAGCCATCGGGACGAGTGTGGCGGCGGTGCCGATGCAGAGCACTCTGGCGGTCCGGACGAGAGACTTTCGTGTGAGCATGTCACTCCTTTGAAGGTGTCTGCCGCGCATGCTCAGCCACGAGGATTCGTCCTGCGGCGCGCGGGCAGATGGTCGACCGAGAAGTGCCCGAGGTGTCGTCCCATACAAACTGCGCACCGATTTGCACCCTATGGCCCTTCGCGGTGCCTCTCCCAGCCGAACTCGTGTGGCAGGAAGCCGCGCAGGATGCTGGAGCGCCCGGCCGACACGCTCTGCGGGCTCCGATCCGCACCCCTGCGCGCGACCGTCCGCTCCGAGCCCGAGACCCGAGCTCACTCACAGAAGGCGCAACCCTGTGGAAAGCGCTGTGCGGGCGTAGGCTGATCCTCATGGACGACACCGGCAGCGGCGAACACCGCAGCAGCAGCGAATCGAACGGCTGCCAGGACGACCGGCTTTCCTTCGACGTGTACTCCAAGCAGTGCCCCTCGCGCACCACCCTGGAGCACGTCACCGGCCGCTGGGGCAGCCTGACGCTCGGCGCGCTGTACGAGGGCAGCCTCCGGTTCAACGCGCTGCGGCGCCGGGTCGACGGGGTGAGCGAGAAGATGCTCTCCCAGACACTGCACGCGCTGGAGCGCGACGGGCTGGTGCACCGAGAGGCCCAGCCGACCAATCCGCCCCGCGTCGACTACGAGCTCACACCGCTGGGACGGCGGGTCGCCGAACAGCTGCTCGACCTCATCCAGCTGGTCGAGGGCCGGATGTCGGAGGTCCTGGCGGCGCGCGGCCGGTACGACGAGGCCCGCGCCGGCAGCTGACGAGACCCCTACGGTCGCGGCGGACGCTGGCAGCGGGGGCAGAAGTAGCTCGACCGGTTCATCCAGGCGCGGCGCCGCATCGGCGTACCGCAGCGGTGGCACGGCTCGTCCTCGCGCCCGTAGGCGTCGAGCGAGCGGTCGAAGTAGCCGGACTCGCCGTTCACGTTCACGTAGAGGCTGTCGAAGCTCGTGCCGCCCTGTGCCAGCGCCGCGTTCATCACGTCACGGACATGGCCGAGCAGCTCGGCCGATTTGGGGCGGGTCAGGGTCGCCGTCGGCCGGTCGTAGTGCAGCCTGGCGCGCCAGAGCGCCTCGTCCGCGTAGATGTTGCCGACACCGCTGATCAGCGACTGGTCGAGCAGAGCGCGCTTGACCGTCGTGCGGCGCAGCCGAAGCGCGGTGTGGAACGCGGCGTCGTCGAAGGCCGGGTCCAGCGGATCGCGGGCGATGTGCGCGATGGTGTCGGGCAGTCCCTCAGCGGTGTTCTCGTGGAGGGAGAGGCCGCCGAAGGTGCGCTGGTCGACGAAGCGCAGTTCGGTGCCGACGGTGTCGTCGAAGCAGATCCTGATCCGCAGATGCTTCTCGTCGGGTGCGCCCTCGGGCTGTACGAGGAGCTGGCCGCTCATGCCCAGGTGGCCGAGGAGCGAGGTGGCCGCGTCGTCGAGCGGCACCCACAGGTACTTGCCGCGGCGCATGGCCGTCCCGAGACGGACACCGCCGAGCCGGGCCGCGAAGTCCGCACCACCCGCGAGATGCCTGCGGACCGCACGGGGGTGCAGGACCTCGACCTCGCCGACCGTGCGCCCGGCGACCCAGCGTTCAAGACCTCGCCGGACGACTTCGACCTCGGGCAGCTCGGGCACGGTAGCGCTCCTGACGTGGGGGCCGAAGCGCCCGGAGGACGGTTCGGAAACGGGTCGGGACAGAGAGAACCCCCCGGTGCGCAGGGCGCCGGGGGGTTCTCGGGTTCAGGCAGGAGCAACGTCCGTGGACGCCGGGTCGGCAGGGGGGTCGGCGGCCCCTCCGTCGGCAGCGGACTTCTCCGCGGCCTCCCGTGCTTCCGCGGCTGCGCTGATCTCGCGCCAGGCGGACTCGGCCGCCTGCTGCTCCGCTTCCTTCTTGCTACGGCCGGTGCCGGTGCCGTACGAGACACCACCGACGCGAGCAGCAGCAGTAAAGGTCTTCTCGTGGTCCGGGCCGGTCTCCGTGACGAGGTACTCGGGGACTCCGAGGCTCTCGCTCGCGGTGAGCTCCTGGAGACTGGTCTTCCAGTCCAGGCCGGCACCGAGGTTCGAGGACCTGTCGATCAACGGGTCGAAGAGCCGGTGAACCAGCTCCGAGGCCACGTCAAGGCCCTGATCGAGATAGACGGCACCGATCACCGCTTCAAGGGTGTCGGCGAGGATGGACGCCTTGTCCCGGCCACCCGTGCCCTCTTCACCGCGGCCGAGCCGGATGAAGGAGCCGAGTTCGAGGCCGCGGCCCACTTCCGCAAGCGCACGCGAGTTGACCACCGCGGCCCGCAATTTGGCCAGCTGGCCTTCAGGCAGGTCGGGGTGTGTGCGGTACAGCGTGTCCGTGACCACCAGTCCGAGCACCGAATCGCCGAGGAATTCGAGCCGTTCGTTGGTGGGCAGACCGCCGTTCTCGTACGCGTACGAACGATGGGTCAGCGCACGCACCAGAAGGGCGGACTCGAGGTGGTACCCGAGCCGCCCTTCCAGAAGCGTGTGGGACGAGGCTGTGTTGACGTTGTCTGCCTGCTTCTTGGCGTGGGACAACTCAGACATCGGGCCTCTCACCAGCCGCTCAGACCTCGAGGACCTGGCGCTTGTTGTACGTGCCGCAGCTGGGGCACGCGATGTGCTGCAGCTTCGGCTCCTGGCAACGCTCGCACGAAACCAGGGTGGGGACCGCAGCCTTCCACTGCGACCGGCGGTGGCGCGTGTTGCTGCGCGACATCTTCCGCTTCGGAACAGCCACGGCTACTTCTCCTGCTTCTCGTCGACGCCGGGACCGGCGCCGCCCATGTTGTCCTTCTCGCCGTCCTGAACGGTCTCGGCGAGTCCTTGCAATGCCGCCCATCGAGCGTCGACGACATCGTGGTGGTGGCCCGGATTCTCGTCCAGCCTGATTCCGCATTCGGAACACAGGCCGGCACAGGTCTCCGTGCACACCGGCTGCATCGGCAGTGCGAGCACCACCGCATCACGCAGCACCGACTCGAGGTCGAACAAGCCGTCCTCGAGGAAGAACCTGTCCTCGTCGTCCTCGGCGTCGTCGACCGGGTCCGCGGTCTTGCTGCGGTTCCGGTCATCGGCGTCAGGGTACGAGAACATTTCCTGGAAGTCCGCCTCCACCTGAAGGCTCAGCGGCTCCAGACACCTTACGCACTCCCCCTCGGCGGATGCACGGGCGGTGCCTGTGACAAGCACACCTTCCATGACCGATTCGAGGCGGACGTCCAGCTCCACCGGCGCACCTTCCGGTACACCGATGACCCCGTCGATACCGAGATCCTTGGGGGCGTCCGCCGAGCGGGTCAGCCGCTTGAGGGCACCCGGACGCCGACCCAGCTCGTGCGTATCGAACACGAGAGGGTTGCGGTGGTCGAGGTGGCCGTTCAGGGCTTTTCCTGCTTTCGAATCATGCGCATCACGCGTGGTGGGGGTGGGCCGACCGGTTCGGAGTCGAAGCGGGCAGCCGGGATCGCGGACATACGCGCGACCGAAGAGCCAGGATACTGGACACACCGCCCAGCTCCCAATCCGGCCCTGATCCTGGACCGGGACCGGACCCCCGGAAGCGCTCAGCGCTCCTGTTCGTAGCGCCGGAGCTGTTCCAGGTCGATCATGCTGGTGTCGAAGAGACTGGTCTCGTCCAGTGCGCCCTCGCCGTGCTGCTGGAGGGGCTGCTGCGGGGCCTGTACCGGCTGCTGCCAGGCGTCGTAGCCCGGCGCCGGCATGGGGACCTGGACCTGGTTCGGGTCGTAGCCCTGCTGCTGGTACCCCGCGTACGGGTCGGGCTGCTGCTGATAGCCGGCGTACGGGTCGGACTGCTGGGCCTGGCCCTGGTACGCGTCGTGCGGCTGCTCCTGGTACGCGTACGTCTGCGCATACTGCGGCTCCGGCTGCGCCTGGTACTGCGGCTCGGCGTGCTGCTGGGGCACCGGAAGCGGTTCCGGGGTGGCGATCTCGGCCAGACCGGCCCAGTGGTCCTCGTCACTGGTGTGGCCCTGGGCTCCCGCGGCGTCCTGCGCGGCGATGTGCGCACCGAGGTCGTCGGTGGCGACCCGGCCGTGCAGCTTCTGCCGGCCCCGGCCGACGGCCTCCAGGGTCTTGGCGAGCACCGCCTCGAACGCGCCGAGCTTGGTGTCCACGTACTCGTCGGCCCGGCGCTGGAGCGTGGCCGGGTCGGCACTGCGCTCGGGGGCCTCGGCGAAGTCCGGGTCCTCGTAGCCCTGCTCGTCGAAGCCCTGGCCGCGGCCGAGGAGCTTCTCTCGGCCCCGGTCGACCGAGCCGATCGTCTTGGTGAGGACGACCTCGAAGTTGGCGAGCTTGCTGTCGACGTACTCGTCGGCCTCGGCGCGGACCTCCTCGGCGTCCTTGCGGGCCTCACCGAGGATCCGGTCGGCCTCGGCCTGGGACTGCCGGGCGATCTCCGTGCCGGAAATGAGCGAACCGCGCTCGGCATGGGCGCTCTCGATGATCCGGCCGGCCTCCTGGCGGGCCTGCTCGACGAGTTGCTCGTGGCCGCCGATGACCTGCGCGGCCTGGGCGAGCGAGCCGGGCAGGGCCTCGCGCACCTCGTCCAGCATCGAGAGCAGTTCGGCGCGGTTGACCACGCAGGACGCCGACATGGGCATGGACCGGGCGTTCCCGACCGCTTCGACGATCTCGTCGAGCTTCTTCTGCACGTCCACCGTGTGCTCGCCACTCTCTACTGCCGATTGGAGACGGACGGGACGACTGTACGGCCAGTCGGCGCCCGCCCGACACCTGGAGGGCTCTGCATGGGGCCGGGCCGGGCTCGCATGCGCCGGCGCCGCTCCCCGACCGACCCGGCCCCGGGGAAAGCCCTGGTGACGGACCGTCAGTGACTCACTGCTGAGCGAGACGCTCGGTCAGTGCCTCGTGGACCAGCGGAGGCAGCAGGTGCGAGACGTCTCCGCCCCAGGTCGCCACCTCCTTGACCAGGGAGGACGACAGGAAGCTGTAGGTCGGGTTGGTCGGCACGAAGAGCGTCTCGACGCCCGAGAGCCCGTTGTTCATCTGGGCCATCTGGAGTTCGTAGTCGAAGTCGCTGACGGCCCGCAGGCCCTTCACGATCGCCGGGATGTCGCGCTGCTTGCAGAAATCGACCAGCAGCCCGTGGAAGGCCTCGACCTGGACGTTGCCGAAGTCCGCGGTGACCTGGCGGATCAGATCGATCCGCTCGTCGACCGTGAACAGGCCCTTCTTGGACTGGTTGATCATCACCGCGACATGTACGACGTCGTACAGCTTCGAGGCGCGGCCGATGATGTCGAGATGTCCGTTGGTGATGGGGTCGAACGACCCCGGGCATACGGCGCGGCGCAACTTGATTCCCTCGCTCTCCGGTCCGGTCATCGTGCGTCTTCGCACGTAGCGGCGGCGCGACCGTACCAAAGCGTTCCCTCGCCGTAGCGACGGGCCCGCAATGGCTCGAATCCCTTGGGCCAGCTGAATTCTCCGCCTCTGGTGCTGCGTTCTACCGTGACGAGCGCATCGCCCGTGAGCCACCCCTGGGCACGGAGTGTGAGCAGGATCTCGCCAAGATCGTCGTCGGTGACGGCGTAGGGAGGATCGAGGAAGACCACGTCGTAGGGATCGGCGGGCGCCGGTCCTGTCACGATCTGTTCCGC
Organism: Streptomyces sp. NPDC091416; assembly: GCF_044756845.1. Lineage (NCBI taxonomy): Bacteria > Bacillati > Actinomycetota > Actinomycetes > Kitasatosporales > Streptomycetaceae > Streptomyces > Streptomyces sp. NPDC091416. Next base: position 195,588 of record NZ_JBIVTU010000011.1, on the reverse strand, counting down.
TTTGCCGGCGCGGACCTCGGCGCCGGGCAGGCCCAGGGTGCGGACGTTGTCCCGGACGGTGCGGACGGCCTTGGCGTCGGCCTCGACGAGCAGGGCGTGGACCGCTCCGCGGGAGAGCGCTTCGAGGCCGACGGCTCCCGAGCCCGCGTAGAGGTCGGCGATCCGGATGCCGTCGAGGGTGCCGAGCAGTGCCTGCCAGGTGGAGAACAGGCCCTCGCGCGCCCGGTCCGAGGTGGGGCGGGTGCCGGTGCCGGGCGGGACGGCCAGGCGGCGTCCGCCGGCCACCCCTGCGATCACGCGGGTCATGGGTGTCTGGTCCTCGGGTCGGGGGCGGCGCGCAGGGTGCTGCGGGCGCCGTGCCACCCACGATATGGCGTCGGGGCGGGCGGGGCTCCCGCGGGCGCCCGCCCTCCCCTCGCACGTCACCCCTTGTCGAGGTACTCCTCACGGTCCTTGTCGAGCAGGGCGTCGAGCGCGATCCGCAGTTCGGGCAGGTGCTCCAGGTCCGGGTCGGCGGCCACGACCGTGACGGCCTCCTGGCGGGCGGCGGCGATGACCTCCTCGTCGTCGATGACGCTCAGGACCCGGAGCGAGGAGCGGACCCCGGACTGGGCCTGTCCGAGGACGTCGCCCTCGCGCCGCTGTTCGAGGTCGATCCGGGAGAGCTCGAAGCCGTCGAGGGTGGCGGCGACCGCGGAGAGACGGGCTCGGGCGGGGCTCGCCTCGTGGGCCTCGCTGACCAGCAGGCAGAGCCCGGGAGCGGATCCGCGGCCGACGCGGCCGCGCAGCTGGTGAAGCTGGGAGACGCCGAACCGGTCCGCGTCCATGATCACCATCGCGGTGGCGTTGGGGACGTTGACGCCGACCTCGATGACGGTGGTGGCCACCAGGACGTCCACCTGGCCCGCGGCGAAGCGGCGCATCACGTCGTCCTTGTCGTCGGGGTGCATCCTGCCGTGCAGCACCTCGATGCGCAGCCCTGTCAGCGGGCCCTTGGCCAGTTGCCCGGCGATCTCCAGGACGGCGAGCGGCGGGCGTTTGTCCCCCTCCGTCTCGGCCTTCTCCTCGGCGGCCTTCTTCTTCCCCTTCTTCTTGGCGGCGTCGTCCTCGTCGTCGTCGCCGATGCGGGGGCAGACCACGTAGGCCTGGTGGCCGTTCTCCACTTCTTCGCGCACCCGTTCCCAGGCCCTGCTGAGGAAGTGGGGTTTGTCCTTGGCCGGGACGACATGGCTGGCGATCGGCGAGCGCCCGGCCGGCAGCTGGTCCAGGACGGAGGTCTCCAGGTCGCCGAAGACGGTCATGGCGACCGTCCGGGGAATGGGGGTGGCGGTCATGACGAGCAGGTGCGGCGGCTGCTTGCCCTTGGAGCGCAGGGCGTCGCGCTGTTCCACCCCGAAGCGGTGCTGCTCGTCGACCACGACCAGTCCCAGGTCGTGGAACTGCACCTTGTCCTCGATCAGGGCGTGCGTCCCGATGACGATCCCGGCCTCGCCGGTGACCAGGTCGAGCAGGGCCTGCCGGCGGGCGGCCATGCCCATCGAGCCGGTGAGCAGCACCACCTTCGTGCCCTGGTCGGAGCCGCCCAGCATGCCGCCCTCGGCCAGTTCCCCCATCATCTCGGTGACCGACCGGTGGTGCTGCTGCGCGAGGACCTCCGTGGGCGCGAGCATGGCGGCCTGTCCGCCGGCGTCGACGGTGCCCAGCATGGCGCGCAGGGCGACCATCGTCTTTCCCGAACCGACCTCCCCCTGGAGCAGCCGGTGCATGGGGTGCTCGGTGGCCAGCTCGTCGAAGATCTCCTTGGAGACCTTGAGCTGGCCGTCGGTGAGGGTGAACGGCAGCTTGGCGTCGAAGGCGTCGAGGAGTCCGCCGGGGACCGGCTTGCGGGCGACGGCGGGCAGCTGGGTGTCCGCGTATCTGCGGCGGGCCAGGGCGACCTGGAGGACGAAGGCCTCGTCCCATTTCAGCCGGTCCCTGGCGGCGGCGACGTCGGCCTTGGTCTGCGGCCGGTGGATCTTCACCAGTGCCTCGGGCAGCGGGGTGAAGCCGCGGCCCTCGCGCAGCGTGGCCGGGAGCGGGTCCACCGCCTCCTGGGCGCTGGGCAGCACGGCGTCGACCGCCTTGGCGATGCGCCAGGAGTCGAGCTGTTTGCAGGCGGGGTAGATCGGCAGCAGCTTGCCGGCGAACGCGTCGACGGCCTCGGTCGCCCCGGCCTCGTCGGCGGACTCGGCGTCCAGCAGCTGGTACGTGGGATGGGCCAGCTGCATCTTGCGGTTGAAGACGGACACCTTGCCGGCGAACATGGCCCGCCGGCCCGGGAGCAGCTCCTTGTGCGGCTTGTGGACGCCGTGTCCGAAGAAGACCAGCTGGAGCCGGCCGTGCCCGTCGGTGAGGGTCACTTCGAGGCGTTTGCCGCGGCCGCCGTTGAACGTCATCACGCGGGCGTCGTCGACCTGGGCGACGACCGTCACGTGCTCGTCGAGCGGGAGGTCGGTCAGCGCCGTGAGCCGGCCGCGCTCCTCGTACCGCCGCGGGTAGTGATGCAGGAGATCACCGACCGTGTGCAGGTCGAGGTGCTCGGCCATCACCTTCGCGGTGGCGCCACCGAGCAGCTTCTTGAGGGGTTCGTCGAACGCAGACACGCGATCCATTGCACACCACACCACTGACAGTTGTCCGCCGGGCACCACGGGACCGCTCGAAACTCCTGGTCAGAATGGTGCCCGCAACTCTAGGATCGGCTCCCACGCCTCTCGTTCGCGATCACCCGTCGAGGGATCGCCCGACCCGCGCTGTCGCCCCCCACCGGCGCTGCGACGATGACATCTGAGACCTCAGCGAATTCCGCTTCCACCGAATCCGACGCCGTCCAGGAGCCGCACACCTTCCAGGTGGATCTGCGCGGACTGGTCGACCTCCTCTCCCATCACCTCTACTCCTCTCCCCGGGTCTACCTGCGCGAACTGCTGCAGAACGCCGTGGACGCCATCACGGCCCGACGGGCCGGACAGCCGGACGCGCCCGCTCTCGTGCGGCTGTACGCCGAGGACGGCCGGCTGCGCGTCGAGGACAGCGGCATCGGGCTGACCGAGACCGATGTGCACAGCCTGCTCGCCACGATCGGCCGCAGCTCCAAGCGGGACGGGGCGGAGGGTCTCGCCTCGGCGCGCCGGGAGTTCCTCGGCCAGTTCGGCATCGGGCTGCTGGCCTGCTTCGTCGTCGCGGCGGAGATCCGGGTGGTGAGCCGTTCCGCGCGGACGCCCGACGCGCCGCCGGTGGAGTGGTGTGCCCGTGACGACGGTTCGTACACCGTCCGTACGCTTCCCGGCAGTGCGCGTCCCGAGCCGGGCACCACCGTTCATCTGACGGCCCGGCCGGGCAGCGCGGAGTGGCTGTCCGAGGAGCGGGTGCTCGCACTGGCCCGGGACTTCGGCTCGCTGCTGCCCTTCGACGTACGGGTCGGCGACGCGGCCGTCACCGAGCTGCCGGCGCCGTGGGACCGCGCGTACGCGAGCCCGGCGGGGCGGCGGGTGGCGCTGGCGCGCCACTGCCACGAGCAGTTCGGCTTCACGCCGCTCGACACGATCGATCTCGATCTGCCGATCGCCGGGATCCGCGGGGTGGCCCATGTCCTGCCGTCCGCCGTCAGTCCGGCGCAGCGCGCGGGCCACCGGGTCCATCTGAAGGGAATGCTGCTGACGGACCGGGCGGACGAGCTGCTGCCCGAGTGGGCGTTCTTCGTGCGGTGCGTCATCGACACGGACAGTCTGCGGCCCACCGCCTCGCGGGAGGCGCTGTACGCGGACGAGACCCTGGCGGCGGTACGGGACGCGCTGGGCGAGCGGATCAGGGACTGGCTCACGGGGCTGGCCGCCGGCGATCCGGAGCGGCTGGCGGAGTTCCTGTCGGTGCACCACCTCGGTGTGAAGTCGCTCGCCCGGCACGACAGCGCCATGCTGCGCACGATGCTGCCGTGGCTGCCGTTCGAGACGACGGACGGACGGCTGTCGCTGGAGGAGTTCGCCCGGCGTCATCCGGTGGTGCACTTCACCCGGACCGTGGAGGAGTTCCGGCAGGTCGCGCCGATCGCCTCCGCGCAGGGCATCGGCGTGGTCAACGGCGGCTACACGTACGACACCGAGCTGGTCGAGCGGCTGCCTTCCGCCAGGCCCGGGACGGTGGTCGCGGAGCTGGACGCGGACACGGTCACCGCACACCTGGACTCCGTCGACCCGCAGGAGGAGCTGGCGCTCGGCGCGTTCCTCACGGCGGCGCGCGCCCGGCTGGATCCGCTGGGCTGCGACGTGGCGTTGCGCGCCTTCCATCCGCTGACGGTGCCGGCGCTGCACCTGGACGACCGTTCGGCCCGCCACGAGCAGGCGCGCGCCGAGGCCGAGGAGCAGGCGGACGATCTCTGGGCGGGCATTCTGGGCTCGCTGCGCGGCAGCGCGCCCCGGGCCCGGCTCGTACTGAACCATCTCAATCCGCTGATCCGCCGGATCAGTTCGCTGGACAGCCCGGAGCTGGCGGTGACCGCGACGGAGGCGCTGTACGGGCAGGCGCTGCTGATGGCGCAGCGGCCGCTGCGGCCGGCCGACTCGGCGCTGGTGAACCGGGCGTTCCTCGGCCTGCTGGAGTGGGCCACGCATCCCGCCGCCCCGGGGCACTCCCCCGCGAACCCTGAGGAGGACGGCCGATGAGCGCCGATGTCACGACGATCCGCCAGGCGCTGCGGGACAACCAGGAGGAGCCGGAGGGGCCCGCGCGCAACGCCCGGGCGGAGCGGCTGCTGGCCGATGCGGAGCAGAGCGGGGACGCGGCGCTGCTGGTCGAAGCCCTCGTCCATCAGCTGCAGGTCTACAACTACAGCTCCGAGAAGGACAAGATGTTCGTCCCGTTCGCACGGCTGCTGAAGCTGTGGGACGAACGGCCGGGCGACTTCGACCCGTTCATGACCCACCATCTCTTCTGGATGTTCAAGTGGGTCTCCAGCTCCATGGTCGACCAGCCGCACATCCCGCTCGCCGCCATCGAGAAGTGGCAGGGCGAGATGGAGCACCGCTACCGGCTCGCCGGGCATTCCGAGCGGGCGGTGCGCCAGGGCGAGCTGGAGATCGCCCGGCATCTGGGCGATCTGGAGCGGGCCGGGCGGGCGTACACCGCCTGGCAGGCGGCGGACCGGGACCGGATGGCCAACTGCCACGCCTGCGAGCTGCACGAGCAGGGCAGCTGGCAGGCGCTGCGGGGGCTGGACGAGGAGGCGCTGGCGGCCTGGGCGCCGGTGCTGGAGGGTGAGCACGTCTGCGCGCACGAGCCGCACGCGGTGCTGGCCGCCTCCCTTCTTCCGCTCCTGCGGACGGGCCGGGCGGAGCAGGCCCGCGCGCATCACCTGCGCGGGTACCGGATGGTGCGGCCGATGGAGAGCATGCGGTACTCGGTCGCGCTGCACGTCGAGTTCTGTGCGCTGACGGGCAACGAGCCGCGCGCGCTGGAGATCCTGGCGGACCGGCCCGCGTACTTCACCGACCGCGGGAATCCCGGGAGCCTGATGGACTTCCTGGCCGTCACCGCCGTGCTGATGGACCGGCTGACCGGACTGGGGCACGGCGCGCAGTCCGTACCGGGCCCTGCCGGTACGGACTGGACCGCCGCGTCGCTGGCCGTCGAGGCCAGGGACCGGGCACTGGCCCTGGCGGCCCGTTTCGACGCCCGCAACGGCAACGGCTACGTCGGCGAGCAGGTGCGGGAACGTCTGGCACGCCGTCCGTTGCTGGACCGGCTGCCTCTGGGCGTACGGGCGGTCCGGCTCGCGGCTCCGTCCGCTCCGCCGGTCTCCGCGGTGGCGCCCGCCGCGGCGGAACCCGCGCCGGACCTGGCCGGGCTGCTGGCCGAGGCGCACCGGCTCTCGGACGCCCGGCATCCGGATGCCGGGTCCGCCTGGCGGGCGGTCGCGGAGCGGGCCGGGCAGCCCGGTGAGGCCGGCGCCCTGACGGCCCGCGACCGGGCGAACGTGGAGGACCACCGTGCGATGGACGGCTCGCTGCCTCCCGCCGAGGCGGCCGATGCCTTCCGGACGGCCGCCCGGCTGTACGGGGAGGCCGGTGACCGGGGCGAGGCCGTCGCGGCGGAGGCCAGGGGTGTCTTCCTCCGCTCGATGCAGGACGGCGCCGTCGACGAGGCGGCGGCGGAGATCGTCGGGCTCGTGGAGCGGGCTCTGGCCCTGCACGCGGAGGGCGTCGCCACGGGCCGGCAGGCGAGCGGCGTGCTGGTCTGCCGGGCCCGGGTCCTCCAGCAGCGGCTGTTCCGGGCCGTGGACGAGGAGTCCGGGGACGCGGCGGCCGCCGCCCTGGAGCAGGCTGCCCGCGAGGTGCTCGCCTTCGCCGAACCCCTGCCCGGGCGGGAGAGGGTGGCCACCCGCATCTCCGAGGCGCTGGGCTTCCTCGCGGACCTCGCGGCGCACCGGGGCGACGGTCCGGCGGCGGTTGATCTGTACACACGGGCGGCCGCCGAGCTGACCGAGGCGGAACTGCCGTGGTACGCGGTCGAGTACGAGGCCGGGGCTGCCCGGATCGCGGCGCAGCTCGACGACCACGGGACGGCGGAGCGGGCCGCGCGGGCGGCCCTGGAGCACGGAGCCGGGTCGTTGTCCGGCGCGGGGCGGAGCCGGCTGCATCTGATCCTCGCCGAAGCGCTCGGCGCGACGGGCCGGTTCGACGAGGCGGCGGAGCAGGCCCTCGACGCGGCGCACTGGGCGGACGAGGCGGGCGAGAGCGCCACGGTGGGGGTCCACGCCCGGCATCAGCTCGGCGGCTGGCTGCTCCGGCTGGGCCGGGCGGCGGAGGCCGCGGCCGTGCTGGAGGCCGTGCTTCCCGATGTCTCGGCCGAGGACCACGGGGAGGGCATGGTGGTCCAGACGCTGTGGTGGCTCGGCGACGGGCTGTCCACACTGGGTGAGCCACGGGCGGCGGCGGAACACTGGCTGCGGGCGGCGGAGATCGCGAGCGGCTGGCCGGAGCAGCATGACCACGCGATGCTCGCCCAGCTCGCCGGACAGGCGCTGTACCGGGCGGACATGAATCCGGAGGCCGAGCAGGCGTACGAGCGCGCCGGGGAGCTGTGGCGGGCGCTGGGCGACGTTCCCGCACTGGTCCGGACGTTGCGGGTGCGTGCCTGGATCGCGGTCCGTGAGGGACGGCCGGGGCTCGTCACGGCGCGGGCGTTCATGGCCGAGGCGGAACGGGAGTGCGAGAACGCGCGGCTCCGGGCCGATCTGGCGGACACGTACCGCCAGACCGCCGAACTGCTCGCCCACGCGTGCGAGGGCGAGCCGGCCGAGGCCGCGGACGATCCGGCGCGGCTGGCGTACGAGGAGGCGCTCGGCTACGCGGGCCGGGCCTCGGCGGCCTTCGCCGCCGCCGGCGAAGGCCATCTGGACCAGCGCACGGCCGCCGACCTGATGGCCGCCTGGCTGGAGGCGGACCTGGGCCGCACGGAAGCGGCGCTGGGCCGGACCGCCGAGGTCCTCGCGGCGTACGAGGGGGTGCCTGCGGGCACGGACGAGACGGCGGACGCGCGGCGGTCGGAGGTGGAGTCGCTACGGGGTTACGTGGCGGGGGCGTAGGCCGCCTCCGCCTCGGCGGCCGCTCCCGCCCCCGCCATGGCTGGGCGGCCCCGGGCGCTGTGCCTTCGCCTGGCCCGGGCGGCCCAGGCCGCGTCCGCCCTCGACTCGACCGCTCGGCACCCGCCCCCGCGCGTAACGCCCAGCGCGGTCCGGCCGTGGCAGACGCGGAGGCGTAGCGCCCAGCGCGGTCAGCCCGTGGCGGACTCGGAGGCGTAGCGCACAGCTCACCGTCCGGCCTATCCGGCTCAGGCGAAGGCACGTGTCCCCGTCCGCCCAGCCGTGGCCTGGGCGCACCGGGAGAGGTAACGCCAGGGTTCGCACAGCGCAGAGGCCCGGCCCATCCGGCCCAGGCGAAGACGGCCCCGGAGGCGTGACGCCCAGCGCGGTCCGCCCTGACGGCCCCGGAGGCGTAACGCCCAGCGCGGTCCGGCCCAGGCGGACGCGGAGGCGGATCCCTACCGCCCGACGCAGCGCCCGTGAGAGGTAACGCCAAGCTTCGCGCAGCGCGAGGCCGACCCACCCGGCCCAGGCGAAGGCGTAGCGCCCGGGGCCGTAAACCCCGGGCGTCCGGCCGAGGCGCTACGGCCCATCCGGCCGTGGCGGGGGCAGCCGGGGACGCGTAACGCCCGGGCCGCCAAGGCGTAGCGGGGCAGCCGCCACGGCGTAGCGGCCGGGGCGGGGCGGCCCGGGCGGCCCGGCGGGGCGGGCGTTACGCGGCCCCGCCCTGGCCGTGGCGGGGGCGGCCGCGGACACGTAAGGCCCGGGTGAGAAAGGCCGCCAGGGCCCAACGCCCCGGAGCCCTCCGGCGCGACGTCTCGCGCAACGCCCGGCGCGTCCGGCGCGACGTCTCGCCCTCATCGCCACGGCCCGTCCTCCAGCGCCGGACGGGCTCGTCCCGAACCCCGGTCCGCGACGGACGGCTTCGTCCTCACTCGCCGGACGGGCCTGTCCTCCGCCCCGGTCCGCTACGGAACGCTTCCGCCTCCCACGCGGGGCGGGCTCGCCGGGTGCGGCCGCCCCCGGCGGGAAACGGCCGGTGCCCGTTGGCCGGACGCCGGCCGACGGGTGGGGACGCGCCTGCGGGCGGGGCTACTCCACGCCGATCAGCAGCGGAGCGCACTGGTGGCCGCCGCGGTAGACCACCGTGTCCACCGCCAGGTAGCCCTCGCGGACGTGCTCCTCCAGCATGTCGGCCAGGGTGCCGGGGACGTCCTCCCCGAGGACCAGGGTGACCAGTTCGCCGCCTGCCGCCAGCATCCGGTCGAGGACCTTCCGGGCCGTTTCGGGCACGTCCTCGCCGATGACGGCGACATCGCCGTCGATCAGGCCCAGGATGTCGCCGGCCTGGCAGATGCCCGCCATGGTCCAGGACTGCCGTTCGGCGACGGCCAGTTCGGCGTAGCGGGTGGCGCCGGCCGCCGCGGTCATCGCGACGACGTCCTCGTCGAAGCTGCGGTCCGGTTCGTGGACGGCCAGGGCCGCGATGCCCTGGACCGCCGCCCGGGTGGGGATGAGGGCGACCCGGATGCCCTCGGCCCGGGCCTGCTCGGCGGCGGCCGCCGCGGTGTGGCGCAGGTCCCCGTCGTTGGGCAGGAGCACCACCTCGCGGGCGTGCGCGCGGCGGATGGCGTCCACGAGTTCACCGCTGGCCGGGGGCTCCCCGGGCCGCGCGAGCACCGTCGTCGCCCCGGCCTCCGCACACAGGCCGCCGAGGCCGTCGCCCGGGACGACCACGACGACGGCGCGCTGGGCGGGCTCGGGGCGGGCGTGCAGCCGGTCCGCGGCGAAGTGGGTGATCCGGATGCGGTACGGCCGCCCGGCCTCGACACCGGCCTCCACCGCCGCTCCCGCGTCGTCGACGTGCACATGGACGTTCCACAACCCGTCGCCGCCGACCACCACGAGGGAGTCGCCCAGCCCGTCGAGCCGGGTGCGCAGCCGCTCCACCGCCTCGTCCCCGGCCTCCAGCAGGTAGATGACCTCGAAGGCCGGCCCGTCCTGCGGATCGTCGCCCGCAGGGCAGTCCGCGACGGCAGCCGGAACGGGAGCGAGGGCCGGCGTCTCGTAGGTCCGTTCCGGGGCCCGGCCCGACACCGCCTCGACCAGCGCACCGAGCACCGCGACCAGCCCTCGCCCGCCGGCGTCGACGACCCCGGCCCTGCCGAGGACGGCGAGCTGCTCCGGGGTCGCGTCCAGGGCCGTCCGCGCCCCTTCGTACGCCGCCCGCACCACGGCGGGCGCCCCGGCGCCGGCCGCCACCCGTTCCGCAGCCTCGGCGGCCGCGGCGGCCACGGTCAGGACGGTGCCCTCGACCGGGTGCGCGACCGCTTCGCGGGCCGAGGCGGCGGCCCTGGTCAGTGCGAGGCACAGCCGCCCGGCGCCCGCTCCCTGGGCCAGCACCTCGGCCATGCCGCGCAGCAGCTGCGCCAGGATCGTGCCGGAGTTCCCCCGGGCCCCGATCAGCGCCCCGTGCGCCATGGCGCGGACCGCGTCGGCGGTGGAAGGGGCCGAGAAGCCGGTCTCGTGGGCGGCGAAGACGGCCTCGACGGCCGCCGCCGCGGATTCCACGGTCAGGTAGAGATTGGTGCCGGTGTCGCCGTCGGCCACGGGATACACGTTGATCGCGTCGATGGCCTCGCGTTCCCGGCCCAGTGCGTCCAGCGCCAGTGAGCACCAGGTACGCACCGCGACGGCGTCCAGGTCGTCGGCGGTCTGCGGCACCTGATGGTCCTCCTCGAAACACGTACCGGGACGGCGGGCTGCACCGCAGACTAGTGCGCGGCACCGGCTCCGGCCGACGGAAGGGGCGGGGCGGGTGCCTGTGCACCCATGGTAGTTTCGTATCTCCGACGCAGCCGTTGTATGCTGCTTCGGTTGCCCGACGAAGTCGGGAACATCCCCCGGTACCGCCACTTCAGTCAATGAATCCGGCGTGCCGGAATTCACTGTAAGTGCATCTGAAGTTTTGGAGTGACCCGTGGCTGCCAACTGCGACGTTTGCGGCAAGGGGCCGAGCTTCGGCAACAGCATTTCGCACTCGCACCGCCGTACGTCCCGTCGCTGGAATCCCAACATCCAGCGCGTGCGTGCCGTGGTCGGGCGGACGCCGAAGCGGCTCAACGTCTGCACCTCGTGCATCAAGGCCGGCAAGGTCGCGCGCTGACGTTCCCGTCGTAGCGCAGCCCTACCGGTTGCCCAAAAAGCCGGTCCACCTCGGTGGACCGGCTTTTTGCTGTGCTTCCGCGCAGGAGCCCGCGCTCCCACGCAGGAGCCCGTGCTTCCGCGTGGAAGCCCGTGCCTCCACGCGGAAGCGGGTCAGCGGTCGTCCCGCAGCCGCCAGGCGTGGTCGACCGGGCCGATCCCCGATCCCAGCGGGAAGCCCGCCATGATCGCGCCGGTGACATAGGTCTTCGCTGCCCGTACCGCCGTGGGCACGTCCTGGCCCAGGGCCAGTCCACAGGCGATGGCGGAGGCGAGCGTGCAGCCCGTGCCGTGGGTGTGGCGGTTGTCGTGACGGGGCGCGCGCAGCCAGTGTTCCTCGGTGCCGTCCGTGAGCAGGTCGACGGGTTCGCCCGGCAGATGACCGCCCTTGACGACGACCCAGCGGGGCCCGTACCCGAGCAGCGCGGCCGCGGCCTGCCGCATTCCGGCCTCGTCGGCGACCGTGATGCCGGTGAGCTGTGCCACTTCGTCGAGGTTCGGGGTCGCCACGGTCGCGACGGGCAGCAGTTTCGTACGGACGGAGTCGAGCGCCTCGGCGGCCAGCAGCGGGTCCCCGTGTTTGGAGACGCCGACCGGGTCGACGACGACGGGGGCGTCCGTATCGGCGAGGAGCGCGGCGACGGTCTCGACGAGCGGCGTCGACGACAGCATGCCGGTCTTGACCGCGCTCACACCGATGTCGTCCACGACGCTGCGGTACTGGGCCCGTACGGCCTCGGCGGGCAGTTCCCAGGCGCCTTGCACGCCCAGCGAGTTCTGCGCGGTGACGGCGGTCAGCACGCTCATGCCGTGGGTACCGAACGCCAGCATCGTCTTCAGGTCGGCCTGGATGCCCGCACCGCCGCCGGAATCGGATCCGGCGACGGTGAGCACGCGGGGCGGTACGGCGGAGGGTGCGGAGGGTATCGGCATACGCCGCAATCTACTGGGCGTCCTCGATGTCACCGAAGTGGTCCCAGCCGCTCTTGTTCGTCCAGGGCGCCCCGTCGACCGTCACCTGCGGCAGCGCGGAGGGGTTGAGGACCTCGCCGATCACCTTCCAGCGGGCCGGCAGCTTCACGTCCGGCGGGAACGTCGCGACGATCGCGTGGTCCTCGCCTCCGGTGAGGACCCACTGGAGCGGGTCCACGCCGACGGCCTGCCCGATGTCCGACATCTGGGACGGGATGTCGATCAGCCCGGAACGCAGGTCGATGCGGACCTTGCTGGCCTCGGCGATGTGGCCGAGGTCGGCGACGAGCCCGTCGCTGACGTCGGTCATCGCCGTGGCGCCGAGTCCGGCCGCCGCGGGACCCGCGTGGTACGGCGGTTCGGGGCGGCGGTGGGCCTCCACGAAGGCGCGGGGCGAGCGGAATCCGCGCGAGAGCACGGCGTACCCGGCGGCGGACCAGCCGAGCCATCCCGTGACCGCGACGACATCTCCGGGCTGGGCGCCCGCCCTGGTGACGGGCTCGTGGTTGCGCAGATCGCCGAGCGCGGTGATCGCGACGGTGATGGTGTCGCCGCGCACCACGTCGCCGCCGACCACGGCCGCCCCCGCGACCTGGCACTCGTCGCGGAGGCCGTCCATCAGCTCCCCGGCCCAGGTGACCGGGAGTTCGGCGGGGACGACGAGGCCGAGGAGCAGCGCGGTGGGCACGGCGCCCATGGCCGCGATGTCGGCGAGGTTCTGCGCGGCGGCCTTGCGGCCGACGTCGTACGCCGTCGACCAGTCACGCCGGAAGTGCCGTCCCTCCAGCAGGATGTCCGTGCTGGCCACGACCCTGCGGTCGGGAGCGGTGATGACCGCGGCGTCGTCGCCGGGGCCCAGCCGTACCGCCGGAGTGGTGGTGAGCCGGGAGGTCAATTCCCTGATGAGCCCGAACTCCCCCAACTCGCCCACGGTTCCCTTCACCGAGTCTCACCTCTCATCTATGGGGCCGGACACGCGTCCGGCCCTGCTTCAGCGGCCGGGTGTCCGGACCGTGCACCGCCCTGGCGGTCACGGGCACACCTGTCCCGCCTGTCCCCCGTCCGCGCCGCTGAGCTTGCGGTCGCGGGCCGTCACTGCTGTCGGTACTGTCAAGAGATACGTCAACTTGTGTGTTGTGTACGCCACGCTGTGGGCGTCATCCGGCCCGCAGGTCTCCCCGCGGCCCACGGCAACGCGATAACGTGGCGTCCCTTTCCCCCACATGATCCTCGTGGCCGCCCTGGAGGTTCCGTGGTACAGGCGTACATCCTTATCCAGACCGAGGTGGGCAAGGCGTCGACAGTCGCCGAGACCATCTCCAAGATTCCGGGAGTGATCCAGGCAGAGGACGTCACCGGCCCCTACGACGTGATCGTGCGGGCCCAGGCCGACACGGTCGATGAACTCGGACGCATGGTGGTCGCCAAGGTCCAGCAAGTGGACGGCATCACCCGAACCCTGACCTGTCCGGTCGTTCACCTGTAGCCCCCGTCTACGCTGGACCGGTGACATCTTCCTGCCGCCGGCTCCCCCACCCCGTGCTCCTCGGTCCGACCGCCGCCCTGGTGCTCCTGGCCGCGGTGGGCTGCTCTTCCTCGGATCCGTCGGCATCGGTCACGGTGCCCACGCCGTCCTCGGAAGCCGCAGCCTACTGCCGCGCCCTGCACAAGGAGCTGCCGCGTTCCGTGGCCGGTCTGGAGCGCACGGATCCCGCGCCCCGTTCGGATCTGACCGCCGGGTGGGGGGACGGGGCGATCGTACTGCGCTGCGGTGTCGCGCGCCCCGCGAAGATGAACGACTCACAGGCGAAGGCAACCGAGGCCGACGGCGTCAACTGGCTGCTGGAGCAACGGGAGGACGACGGCCCCAGGTTCACGACCACGCTGCGCAAGGCGTACGTCGAGGTCACGTTCTCGGAGGCGTACGCGCACGACGCGACGCCGCTGGCCGCCTTCGCCGCACCGGTCAAGAAGACCGTTCCCAGCGGTCTGTAAGGGCTGCGAGGGGGTGCGCTCCGCCCGGAGCGCACCCCCTCGGCCGTCCCGGTGCCGCTCAGCGCAGGCCGGTCGGGCGGTCCAGCGCCGCCTGGATGAGCCGGTCCACCAGCTGCCCGTAGCTGACGCCGCTCTCCTGCCACATCCGCGGGTACATGGAGATCGGGGTGAAGCCCGGCAGGGTGTTGATCTCGTTGATGACGAAGCCGCCGTCCTCGGTGAGGAAGAAGTCGGCACGCACCAGCCCCTCGCAGGAGGCGGCCTCGAAGGCCTCGACCGCGAGCCGCTGGACCTCGGCGGTCTCCTCGTCGGTCAGCGGGGCGGGCACGATGCCGGACGCCGCGTCGATGTACTTGGCCTCGAAGTCGTAGAAGTCGTGCGAGGTGACCGGCGGGATCTCGGCGGGCACGCTGGCGCGCGGACCGTCCTCGAACTCCAGCACCCCGCACTCGATCTCGCGGCCGCGCAGCAGCGACTCCACCAGGAACTTGGGGTCGTGGCGGCGGGCCTCCTCGATCGCCTCGTCGAGACCGGAGGCGTCGTCGACCTTGGTGATGCCGATGGAGGAGCCGGCCCGGGCGGGCTTGATGAAGAGCGGCCAGCCGTGCTCGCCGGCGAAGTCCGTGATGCGCTCGCGGGCACCCCCGGGGTCGCTCTCCCACTCGCGGGGGCGCACGACCAGGTACGGCCCGACGGGGAGCCCGAAGGAGGTGAAGACGCGCTTCATGTACTCCTTGTCCTGGCCGACCGCCGAGGCGAGGACACCGGCGCCGACGTACGGCACACCGGAGAGCTCCAGGAGGCCCTGGAGCGTGCCGTCCTCACCGTAGGGACCGTGCAGGACGGGGAAGACGACGTCGACCTCGCCGAGCGCCTTGGGGACCGACCCGGGCTCGCTGTAGACCACTTCACGGCTGCCGGGATCGACGGAGAGCACCACTGCGCCCTCTTCGGACTCGGCCAGTTGCGCCACGTCGGGCATCTTCCGGTCCGTGATGGCCATGCGTTCGGGTGCGTCGGCGGTGAGCGCCCAGCGGCCGTCCGTCGTGATGCCGATCGGCAGGACGTCGTACTTCGTCCGGTCGATGGCGTTCAGGACCGCACCGGCCGTGACCACCGAAATGCCGTGTTCGGAGCTGCGGCCGCCGAACACGACGGCCACACGCGCCTTGCGGAGCTGCTGCTCCGTACTCTGGGGGAGGTTCTCGCTGCTCATATCGCGATGAGCGTACCTGCTGGTACGGGCCGCGTCAGCGCGGCCGGGGCCGTCCGGGGCCGAACGGGGTCAGCTTCTCAGTGCCGTTCGGCCTTGGCGCTGCGCGCCATCAGTTCCTTGACCGCGACCATCGGCGGCTTGCCCTCGTGGACGATGCTGACGACCGTCTCGGTGAGGGGCATCTCGACTCCGTGCCGGCGGGCCAGGTCGAGCACGGATTCGCACGACTTGACGCCTTCGGCGGTCTGCTTGGTGACGGCGATCGTCTCCTGGAGCGTCATGCCGCGGCCGAGGTTGGTGCCGAAGGTGTGGTTGCGCGAGAGCGGCGACGAGCAGGTCGCCACCAGGTCGCCGAGGCCCGCGAGTCCGGAGAAGGTCAGCGGGTCGGCGCCCATGGCCACACCGAGGCGGATGGTCTCGGCGAGACCGCGGGTGATGAGCGAGCCCTTGGTGTTGTCGCCGAGCCCCATGCCGTCGGCGATGCCGACGGCCAGCCCGATGACGTTCTTGACGGCGCCCCCGAGTTCGCAGCCGACCACGTCGGTGCTGGTGTACGGGCGGAAGTACGAGGTGTGGCAGGCGGCCTGGAGACGGCGTGCGACGGACTCGTCCTGGCAGGCGACGACCGCTGCCGCGGGGCGGCGTTCGGCGATCTCCTTGGCGAGGTTGGGGCCGCTGACGACGGCGATGCGGTCGGCGGAGACCTGTGTGACGTCCTCGATGACCTCGCTCATCCGCTTCGCGGTGCCGAGTTCGACGCCCTTCATCAGAGAGACCAGGACGGTCTGCGGCTCCAGATGCGGGGCCCAGTCGGCGAGGTTGGCGCGCAGCGTCTGGGAGGGCACGACGAGCACGGCGAAGTCGGCGCCGCGCAGCGCCTCGGCGGCGTCCGTGGTGGCCCGGACCGATGCGGGGAGTTCGATACCCGGCAGGTAGTCGGGGTTGGTACGGGTCGTGTTGACGGCCTCGGCGACCTCGGCCCGGCGCCCCCAGAGGGTGACCTCGCAGCCCGCGTCGGCGAGGACCATGGCGAAGGCCGTACCCCATGAGCCGGTTCCGAAGACGGCTGCCTTCACGGGGTGCGTCACTTGGTTCCCTCTCCTTCGGCCTTGCGCCGTTGTTGTGCACGGGCCTTGCGGTGGTCGTAGGGCGCGGCGGGCGCCTTCTCGCCGCGCACCTCCTCCAGCTGCGCGGTGACCGCGAGCATGATGACCTCGGTCGCCTCGCGCAGCACGTCGGGCGTCGGCTCCAGGTCGTAGAACCGGGAGAGGTCGACCGGCGGTCCCGCCTGGACCCGGAGGGTCTTGCGGGGGAAGAGGCGGACCTTCTTCTCCGTGGCGTAGGGCGGCACCGCCAGGTTGGCGCCCCACTGGGCGACGGGGATGACCGGGGCACGGGTCATCAGCGCGACCCTCGCGGCGCCGGTCTTGCCGGCCATGGGCCACATGTCGGGGTCACGGGTGAGGGTGCCCTCGGGGTAGAAGGCAACGCACTCGCCGCGCTCGATGGCGTCGACGGCGGCCCGGAAGGCGTCCAGCGCGTTCGTGGTCTCGCGGTACACGGGGATCTGGCCGGTACCGCGCAGCATCATCCCGACGAAGGGCGTCTTGAAGAGGCCCGCCTTGGCGAGGAGCCGCGGCACCCGTCCGGTGTTGTACTGGAAATGCCCGTAGGAAAGCGGGTCCAGGTAGGAGTTGTGATTGACCGCGGTGATGAATCCGCCGTCGGCCGGAATGTGATCCATTCCCCGCCAGTCGCGCTTGAACAGAATCACCAGCGGCGGTTTCGCGATGACCGCTGCCAGGCGGTACCAGAAGCCGATTCTGCGGCGGGACACTCGGACACCTTCCTCTATGGCCTGACTGTGGAGCCGACTGCTGACCGACTACCGACGGTCAAGTCTCGCCCCAGGCCCCTGCTCTGTCGAGAACACCGTACGCCTCACCTTCGGGACCGACCCTCCGGGTTGTCGCACCGGCAGGCGAGAATAGGCGGCCATGCGCACCGAGGGGGAGACCGCCACGAACACCGACCCGACCGGCCCCTGGTCACTGGTCGTCCCGTTGAAGCCCTTGGCGCGGGCGAAGAGCAGGCTGACGCCCGCTTCCGGCGCCCTGTTGCGGCCCCGGCTCGCCCTGGCGTTCGCCCGGGACACGGTGTCCGCGGCGCTGTCCTGCCCGGAGGTCGCCGATGTGGTGGTCGTCACGGACGACACGGCGGCCGGGGCGGCGCTGGCGGCGCTCGGGGCCAGGATCGTGGCCGACGTCCCGGCGGCCGGGCTCAACGCCGCGCTCGCACACGGTGAACGCGTGGTGCGCGCGGGCCGGCCGCGGGCCGCCCTCGCCGCGCTCAACGCCGATCTGCCCGCGCTCCGGCCGGTGGAATTGTCTCGCGTACTCGAATTTTCTGCCGCTTTTCCCCGGGCTTTCGTGTGCGATGCCGCGGGAATCGGGACGACATTTCTCGCCGCCGGCCCGGGAGTGGAATTGCGCCCGCATTTCGGCGGCCCGTCCAGGGCCCGGCACCTGGCGTCGGGTGCGGTGGAGATCACGCTCTCCGGAATCGATTCGGTACGCCAGGACGTGGACACCGGCGAGGACCTGCGGGCCGCGCTGGCGCTGGGCGTCGGCCCGTACACGGCGGGACGCTGGGCCGCGGGGGTCCGGGCGGCGGACCGATAGGCTGCCGCCCATGCAGGCGACCTCGTACACGTACGACCCCGAGACCCGCACCGGCAGCGTGCTGCTCGACGACGGCACCCCGGTGGACTTCGACGCACCGGCCTTCGACGCCGGCGGCCTGCGGCTGCTGCGTCCGGGGCAGCGCGTGCGGATCGAGGGGCAGGGCGAGGGTGCCGCGCTGCGGATCACCCTGGTCACGCTGCAGACGTTCTGAGCGCCCCGGAACAGCCCGCGGGCCGGGCTCCCCGAGGGGAGCCCGGCCCGGCGCGTGTGTGAGGAGCCCTGAGGTTCCGGTCCTCACTTCTTGCGTGCAGTGGCCTTCTTGGCCGTGGTCTTGCGCGCGGTGGTCTTCTTCGCGGGCGCCTTCTTCGCCGTGGTCTTCTTGGCGGGCGCGGTCTTGGCCGCGACGGCCTTCTTGGCGGCCGTCGTCTTCTTCGCCGCCGCCGGGGTCGCCTTCTTCGCGGCCGCCGTGGTCTTCTTCGCCGCCGCGGACGTCTTCTTCGCGGTGGCCTTCTTGGCGGTGGCCGTGGCCTTCTTCGCGGGCGCCACGGCCTTCTTGGCGGTGGCGGCCTTCTTCGCCACGGCCTT
Organism: Streptomyces sp. NPDC091416; assembly: GCF_044756845.1. Taxonomy (NCBI): domain Bacteria; kingdom Bacillati; phylum Actinomycetota; class Actinomycetes; order Kitasatosporales; family Streptomycetaceae; genus Streptomyces; species Streptomyces sp. NPDC091416. The sequence goes on along the minus strand of NZ_JBIVTU010000011.1, from coordinate 177,314 downwards.
CTTGGCGGTGGCCTTCTTGGCTGCGGCCTTGGCCGTCGTACGGGTGGAAGAACCGCCCGAGAGGCTGCCCTTGGGGGCCTTCTTCACGGCCACGTCGTTCTTGGGGAGCTTCTTCGAGCCGCTCACCAGGTCCTTGAAGCCCTGTCCCGCACGGAAGCGGGGCACCGAGGTCTTCTTGACCCGTACGCGCTCACCCGTCTGCGGGTTGCGGGCGTAACGGGCCGGGCGGTCGACCTTCTCGAACGAGCCGAAGCCGGTGACCGAAACCCGGTCACCTGCGACAACCGCACGAACGATCGCGTCGAGCACCGCATCGACGGCGTCCGCGGCCTGCTGACGGCCGCCGACCTTGTCGGCAATCGCTTCTACGAGCTGCGCCTTGTTCACGTCTTCCCCTTCGGAGACATCGCCCGAACGAAACTGTTCAGGCTTTTTCGCACGTTAGGCAGATATATACCGCAAATCAAACACGAAACGGGCTAATCACCCTAGTGCCGCAACGAAGTCGACCGCTGCGCAGTTCCGCAGAGTCAGTCACCTTCGGGGAATCGGCCCTCATCGAGGTCCTTCATCAACCGGTCCAGACGCCTTGCCGCATCCGGTAGATCGTGCTTTGCCGCGGCCGTGACGACCAACAGCTTCCGGTTCAGCGCCATCCGTACGCTCTCCGGGACTTGCAGTGCACGCACTCGTGAGTGCGCTTCCTTCAATTGGTCGGCGACTTGGCCGTAAAGCTTGAGTTGGCTGTCGCGTTCCATGCACCGATTGTGCCATCTGGGGCGAGTTGTCGCCCGACGGGGTCTCAACAAGCGACTGCGCCCCCTACCAGAAGGCAGGGGGCGCAGTCCGGGAAACGCGCTGCTCAGGCGTTAATTGTACGGGGCTTGTGGGCCGGCCTGGCCGCCTCGTAGGCCGCGATGTCCGGTTCGTTCTGAAGGGTGAGGCTGATGTCGTCCAGCCCGTTCAGCAGCCGCCAGCGGGCGTTCTCATCGAGCTCGAAGTCGGCGGTGACGCCCTCCGCGAGGACCTGCCGCTTCTCCAGGTCGACGGTGATCCCGGCCGTCGGGTCGGCCTCCGTCAGCTCCCAGAGGGCGTCGACGACCTGCTGGTCCAGGACCACGGTCAACAGCCCGTTCTTCAGCGAGTTACCGCGGAAGATGTCGGCGAACCGGGAGGAGATGACGGCCTTGAAGCCGTAGTTCTGGAGCGCCCAGACGGCGTGCTCGCGGGACGAGCCGGTGCCGAAGTCGGGACCGGCCACCAGGACCGAGGCACCCTTGCGCTCCGGGCGGTTGAGGACGAAGTTCTCGTCCTTGCGCCAGGCCTCGAAGAGCCCGTCCTCGAAGCCGTCCCGGGTGACCTTCTTCAGCCAGTGGGCGGGGATGATCTGGTCGGTGTCTACGTTGCTGCGGCGCAGCGGGACGGCCCGGCCGGTGTGTGCGGTGAAAGCTTCCATGATTCTCAGACTCCGGCGGGCGTACGGACGTCGGACAGGTCGGCCGGCGAGGCCAGATGGCCCAGCACGGCGGTGGCGGCGGCGACCTGCGGGGAGACCAGGTGCGTACGGCCGCCCTTGCCCTGCCGGCCCTCGAAGTTGCGGTTCGAGGTCGAGGCGGAGCGCTCGCCGGGGGCCAGCTGGTCGGGGTTCATGCCCAGGCACATCGAGCAACCCGCGTGCCGCCATTCGGCGCCGGCGGCGGTGAAGACCTTGTCCAGGCCCTCCTCCACGGCCTGCAGGGCGACCCGGACGGAACCGGGGACGACCAGCATCCGTACGCCGTCGGCGACTTTGCGGCCGTCCAGGACCGCGGCCGCGTTGCGCAGGTCCTCGATCCGGCCGTTGGTGCAGGAGCCTACGAAGACGGTGTCGACGTTGATCTCGCGCAGCGGCTGCCCGGCGGTCAACCCCATGTACTCCAGGGCCTTTTCGGCGGCGTGGCGCTCCGAGGCGTCCTCGTACGAAGCAGGGTCGGGGACGTTGGCCGACAGCGGCGCGCCCTGACCGGGGTTGGTGCCCCAGGTGACGAACGGCGCCAGTTCGGCGGCCTCGATGACCACCTCGGCGTCGAAGACCGCGTCGTCGTCCGTGCGCAGCGTCTTCCAGTACGCGACGGCCGCGTCCCAGTCCTCGCCCTGCGGGGCGTGGTCCCGGCCCTGCAGATAGTCGAAGGTGGTCTTGTCGGGGGCGATCATGCCCGCCCGCGCACCGGCCTCGATCGACATGTTGCAGATGGTCATCCGGGCCTCCATCGAGAGCTTCTCGATGGCGGAGCCGCGGTATTCGATGATGTAGCCCTGGCCGCCGCCGGTGCCGATCCGCGTGATGATCGCGAGGATCAGGTCCTTGGCGGTGACGCTGTCGGGCAGTTCGCCGTCGATGGTGATCGCCATCGTCTTCGGGCGGGCCAGCGGCAGCGTCTGGGTGGCGAGCACGTGCTCGACCTGGCTGGTGCCGATACCGAACGCGAGGGCGCCGAACGCACCGTGCGTGGAGGTGTGGGAGTCGCCGCAGACGACCGTGGTGCCGGGCTGGGTCAGGCCCAGCTGCGGGCCGACCACGTGCACGACGCCCTGCTCGACGTCGCCCAGCGGGTGCAGCCGGACGCCGAACTCCGCGCAGTTCTTGCGCAGGGTCTCCAGCTGAGCGCGGGAGACCGGGTCGGCGATCGGCTTGTCGATGTCGAGGGTCGGGGTGTTGTGGTCCTCGGTGGCGATGGTGAGGTCGAGGCGCCGCACCGGGCGTCCGGCCTGCCGCAGACCGTCGAAGGCCTGCGGGCTGGTCACCTCGTGCAGCAGGTGCAGATCGATGTAGAGGAGGTCGGGCTCACCTTCGGCGCGCCGGACGACATGGTCGTCCCAAACCTTCTCCGCGAGTGTCCTACCCATCGCTTTCCCTCCGGCCGGCGTCGTCGCCGGCCCAACTAGAGATTCGGTGCGCCCCCGTCCGGACCCCCGTGCGGGGCGGTGGCTACGGGCCGTTGTGGGGCCGCCCGTACAGGTTCGCAACTTCCCTGGAAAATTGAACTTGCGTTTCACAGAGTGAGACGGGAGTATCGTCGTATGGACAACTCTAGCGGCGTCGGCGTTCTCGACAAGGCAGCTCTGGTATTGAGCGCCCTGGAGTCCGGACCGGCCACCCTCGCCGGGCTGGTAGCGGCGACCGGGCTCGCACGACCCACGGCTCATCGGCTGGCCGTGGCACTGGAACACCACCGCATGGTGGCAAGGGACATGCAGGGCCGTTTCATTCTCGGCCCCCGCTTGTCGGAGCTCGCCGCCGCGGCGGGCGAGGACCGGCTGCTCGCCACGGCGGGACCGGTGCTCACCCATCTCCGCGACATCACCGGCGAGAGCGCCCAGCTCTATCGCCGGCAGGGCGACATGCGCATCTGCGTGGCGGCGGCGGAGCGGCTGTCCGGCCTGCGGGACACCGTGCCGGTCGGCTCCACGCTCACGATGAAGGCGGGATCCTCCGCCCAGATCCTGATGGCCTGGGAGGAGCCGGAGCGCCTCCACCGGGGCCTCCAGGGCGCCCGCTTCACGGCGACGGCGCTCTCCGGCGTACGGCGCCGGGGCTGGGCCCAGTCGATCGGCGAGCGGGAACCGGGCGTCGCCTCGGTCTCCGCCCCGGTTCGCGGCCCCTCGAACCGGGTGGTCGCGGCGGTCTCGGTCTCCGGACCGATCGAACGGCTGACCCGCCACCCGGGCCGGATGCACGCCCAGGCCGTCATCGACTCGGCCGCCCGGCTGAGCGAGGCGCTCCGCCGCACCGGCTGAGCGACGCTCCGTACCCCTTCACCCGAGGCCGCCCCAGCGTCGTGGCGGCCCCCTTCAGAACCTCACTTCGCGCCGGAACGATGCGCGAGCCGGTCCGCCGCACGGCGGCCCCGCCCCTCGATCGGCAGCGACCCGGTCGCCGCGGCCAGTCCGTACGCCGGCATATCGGCGTAGATGGACTCGTAGCCGCCCTCGGGCACCACATAGGTCTCGTGCCACAGCCCCACGTGCTGCCGGGACTTCTTCTCCTTGCGGTTGATCATCGCCCACGCCTTGCGGTGGAGCATGTCCGGTGCCACGGCGTACGCGTAGAGCTTCTCCTTCGACTCCCAGTACTGGACGACGTAGTACGTCCTCGGCGAGCCGGTCAGCAGCTGGTACCCGAGCAGGCCCCGGCTCTTGTCCCGGCCCAACTCCCGCAGCAGGCGCGGCATCGCGAGGAGGACCGGGAGCCAGTGGTGCACTCCCCGGAAATGATTGATGCGCATGCCGATCAGCAGGATCACCACCTCCCCTTCGGCCGCCGCGGTCGTCCGTCCCGGAATCGGTTTCGCAAACATGCGGGCCCCCTGACTTCGTTGGAGAGTGGAACTATCCAATGGTTGGATCGTGGCACCGCACGTGAGGCGGCGCAAGGGAGGGGACAGAATGCGGCTCTCGGAGCTGAGTGAGCAGAGCGGCGTCAGCACGGCGACGATCAAGTACTACCTGCGCGAGGGACTGTTGCCGCCGGGGCAGCGGGTGAGCGCGACACAGGCCGAGTACGGCGACAGCCATGTGCGCCGCCTGCGACTGGTCCGGGCGCTCCTCCAGGTGGGCCGCCTGCCCGTGGCCACGGCCCGCGAGGTGCTGAAGCACGCGGACGACGAGTCCCTGGGCCGGACGATCCGGCTGGGCGCGGCCCTGTGGTCGCTGCCGCACGGCCCCGAGCCCGACGAGGAGGCCCCGGAGACGGCGCTGGCCACCGCCGAGGTCGAGCAGCTTCTGGAGCGGCTGGGATGGTCGACGGCGCGGGAGATCGGCTCGCTCTCCCCCTCGCACCGCTCACTGGTGGCGTCCCTGGCCACCCTGTTCCGCCTCGGATACCCGTGCCCGGTCGACCGGATGGTGGAGTACGCACGCCTCATGCACGCGGCGGCGGTGCGCGATCTGGACCTGATGGAGACGTACCCCACACAGACGGAACAGGTGGAGATGGCGGTCGCCTCCGCGGTGCTGTACGAACCGATGATGGCGGCGCTGCGACGGCTGGCCCAGGAGGAGGAGTCCGCCCGGCGGTACGGGCTGTGAGCCGGCTCACGCACGGGCCGTGAACGGCCCGCGCACACAAGCAGAAGGCCCCTCACCGGAGTGAAGGGCCTTCGCCTGTTGCTCTGTTGTACCCCCGACCGGATTTGAACCGGCGCTACTGCCGTGAGAGGGCAGCGTGCTAGGCCGCTACACAACGGGGGCTTGGATACTGCGACTTGCTTGTGTTGCGCTGGGCTACCAGGACTCGAACCTAGAATGACGGAACCAGAAACCGTAGTGTTGCCAATTACACCATAGCCCATGGTGTTACAAGTACCCCCGACCGGATTCGAACCGGCGCTACTGCCGTGAGAGGGCAGCGTGCTAGGCCGCTACACAACGGGGGCCCTAGCGATCCTGCATCAAGAACATGGGTGCGACCCAGGTGTTCTCGCGGGAAGGATCTGTACCCCCGACCGGATTTGAACCGGCGCTACTGCCGTGAGAGGGCAGCGTGCTAGGCCGCTACACAACGGGGGCTTGTTCCTGCAACTTACTTGTCTTGCTGTCTTGCGCTGGGCTACCAGGACTCGAACCTAGAATGACGGTACCAGAAACCGTAGTGTTGCCAATTACACCATAGCCCACTGAAACGCAACCCTTGAGGGGTATTGTCTCTGTCTGCGCTTCCCGTCCGGATCTTTCGTTCCGCTTGGGCGGCGCAGGAAGAACATTACCCGAAGGTGTCCGGCGCTCCAAAACGGGTATTGCCTGACAGCAGGCCGGGCAGTTGATCGAGGGCCGTGATCCGGACGAGTTCGGGCCGTCCGCCCCGGCCGTACCGGTCCAGCCAGATGCCCGCGAGACCGGCGGCCACCGCGCCGCGGGCGTCGATGTCGGGTTCGTCCCCCACGTAGACGACCTCCTCCGGCGGCAGGTCCAGCGCCTCGCAGGCGGCCAGGAACGCCTCGGGGGCAGGCTTGGAGACGCCCAGCTCCGCCGCGCACAGGACGGTCTCGAAGCGGTCGCGCACCCCCAGCACGGTCAGCTTGTGGTGCTGCTGTTCCAGGGCGGAGTTCGACAGCACGGCGTGCCGGTAGACCCCGCTCAGCGCGTCGAGCGCGGGAACGGCGTCCGGGAAGAGCGCCCAGGCGGCCTCGTAGTGGGCGATGTGGCGCTCGAACCAGGCGTCGGCCGCCGCGTCGTCCAGCGGGCGTGAGAGGAAGGCCCTGGCCCGGTCCCGGCGCTGGCCCTGCCAGTCGGTCTCCCCGTCGGAGAACCGCTGCCAGTGGATGCGCGTGAGCCGTGCCCACGCTTCGAGGGCCTCGTCGGCGGTGGTGTAGCTCTCGGGCAGTCCCTCGGTCGCGAGATGCCGGGACATGCCGGTGGCGGCGGCCGTCGTGTAGTCGAAGAGTGTGTCGTCCACGTCCCAGAGGACAGCTCTGATCGGCATGATCCGACTCTACGCGCCGGCCACCACGGACGGACGGACCCGGCGGCCGCCGTGCGCGGCTGCCGGGCCCGTCCCTTTGCGGTCTTCCGCGTCGCTACGCGGCCAGCTTCGCCAGTGCCGCGTCGATGCGGGCGATCGTGCGCTCGCGGCCCAGGATCTCCAGGGACTCGAAGAGCGGCAGGCCGACGGTGCGGCCGGTGACGGCGACGCGGACCGGGGCCTGCGCCTTGCCGAGCTTCAGTCCGTGCTCCTCGCCGGCGGCGAGGACGGCGGCCTTCAGCGCGTCCGCGTTCCACTCGGCGGCGATCAGCTGGGCGCGGGCCGTGACGAGGAGGGCGTCGGAGCCCTCCTTCATCGCCTTGGCCCAGGACGCCTCGTCGGTCGCCGGCTCGTCCAGGAAGAGGAAGTCGACGTTGGCCGTGATCTCGGAGAGGACCGTGACCCGGGTCTGGGCGTGCGGGGCGATCTCCGCGAACACGTCCGCGTCGAAGGCCTCCGGGGCCCAGGGGGCGAACGGGGCCTGCAGCCAGGGGCCGCACGCCTCGGTGAACGTCTTCACATCCAGCTTGCGGATGTGCTCGGCGTTGATGTGCTCGGCCTTCTTGAGGTCGAAGCGGGCCGGGTTGGCGTTGACGTCCTTGATGTCGAACGCCGCGACCATCTCGTCGATGTCGAAGATGTCCCGGTCCTCGGCGATCGACCAGCCGAGCAGCGAGAGGTAGTTGAGCAGCCCCTCGCGCAGGAAGCCGCGCTCGCGATACAGGTTGAGCGAGGCCTGCGGGTCGCGCTTGGAGAGCTTCTTGTTGCCCTCGCCCATGACGTACGGCAGGTGGCCGAACTCCGGGGTCCGCTTGGCGATGCCCAGCTCGGTGAGCGCCGCGTACAGGGCGATCTGTCGCGGGGTGGAGGAGAGCAGGTCCTCGCCGCGCAGGACGTGGGTGATCTCCATCAGCGCGTCGTCGATCGGGTTGACCAGCGTGTAGAGCGGGGCGCCGTTGGCGCGGACGATGCCGTAGTCCGGCACGTTCTCCGGCTGGACGGTGATGTCGCCGCGGACCAGGTCGGTGAAGGTCAGCGCCTCGTCGGGCATCCGGAAGCGGACGATGGAAGTCCGGCCCTCGGCCTCGTACGCGGCCTTCTGCTCCGCGCTCAGGTCACGGCAGTGGCCGTCGTAGCCGGACGGCTTGCCGGCGGCGCGGGCGGCGTCGCGGCGGGCGTCGAGCTCCTCGGTGGTGCAGTAGCAGTGGTACGCGTGGCCGGCGGCGAGGAGCTTCTCGGCGACGTCCTTGTAGATGTCCATGCGCTGCGACTGGCGGTACGGGGCGTGCGGGCCGCCGACATCGGGGCCCTCGTCCCAGTCGAGGCCGAGCCAGCGCATCGCGTCGAGGAGCTGCTCGTACGACTCCTCGGAGTCGCGCGCCGCGTCGGTGTCCTCGATGCGGAAGACCAGGGTGCCCTGGTGGTGCCGGGCGAAGGCCCAGTTGAAGAGAGCCGTCCGGACGAGGCCCACGTGGGGGTTGCCGGTCGGGGAGGGACAGAAACGTACGCGGACTGGTGCGTTAACCACGCTTGATCACCTTGTTGGTGAGAGTGCCGATGCCTTCGATGGTGACGGCGACCTCGTCGCCGACGTGGAGGGGTCCGACCCCTGCCGGAGTGCCGGTGAGGATCACGTCGCCCGGAAGCAGCGTCATGGCTTCCGTGATGTGGACGACCAGGTCCTCGATGGAGCGGATCATGTCGCTCGTCCGGCCGAGCTGGCGTTGCTCGCCGTTGACGGTGGCCTGGATGGCGAGGTCGCCGGGGTCGAGGTCGGTCTCCACCCAGGGGCCCAGCGGGCAGGAGGTGTCGAAGCCCTTGGCCCTGGCCCACTGCTTCTCGCGCTTCTGGGCGTCGCGCGCGGTGACGTCGTTGGCGCAGGTGTAGCCGAAGATGACGTCCTTGACCCGCTCCCGGGGCACCTCGCGGCACATCCGGCCGATGACCACGGCCAGCTCGGCCTCGTGATGCAGCTCTTCGGAGAAGGAGGGGTACTCGATGGCGTCGCCGGAGCCGATCACCGAGGTGGTGGGCTTGAAGAAGGCGACGGGGACGTCGGGGACCTCGTTGCCGAGTTCCGCCGCGTGCTCCGCGTAGTTGCGGCCGATGCCCACGACCTTGTTGGGGAGCACCGGCGGCAGCAGCCGGACCTTGCTCAGCGGGACCTTGGTCCCGGAGAGCTCGAAGTCGGCGTACGGGATGCCCTTGATGATGTCGAGGACGAGACCGTCGGGCCCGTCGCCCTCGACCGCGCCGAAGGCGACATTGCCGTCGATGGAGAACCTGGCGATGCGCACGGGTTGCTGTCGCCCCTCACTTGCTGGGTGGCTGAAGACTGACACTCCAGGCTATCGCCTCGCCCGGCGGGGTTTGCCCCGGAAGGGGCGTGGTCCGGCGCGTGCGATCGCAAGGGGCCGAGCGCCCTGGTGGCGGAGCCACGTGGGCGTTTCGGCGACGGGCGCGCGTGCCGGGCGGCTCGACGGGGCAAACCCCGCCGGGCGGGGCGCCGGCGCTCGTGAGGGGCCGAGCCGCGTGCGTTACTCCGCGGCGGCGGTGACGGCCGCGGGGGCGGTCATGAGGATCGTGCGGCGCGGGTTGGCCGTCTGCGTCGGCAGGTCGACTGCGTGCTCCGGCTGCTGCGGCGTCTGCAGCGCTTCGGCGTCCTTGAGGTGCGCCAGCGTGGTGCGCCGGGGGTTGGCAATGTTGCGGAACATCATCGTCGTCTTCATCTGCCGTACGGACCCTGTCGGTAGGGGCGCCCCCGGAGGGGCGCCGGTTGTCGGTTTTGCCATCCCTGTAAAGCGTCAGGCTAAACATCCAATTCCCTCCGAAGGTCCGGAAGAGACGGCGATCATCCTGTGAGTTTGCTCACGAAGCGGCGGGCAATCCCGTCAATTCGGGCGGCCGGTGCGCCAGGAAGAAACGGACATTGCATCACTGAATGATCCATTCCGCTCCTGATCATGTCGACTGGGACACCGGCCCCGCCGACCTGATTCACCCTCAATCGTCCGGTTTGACAGTGAACGGTCTCCACGTCTTGTTACACCCCCATCACAACGTGTCACCCAGGTCACAGCCCGGTACCTGGGCCTTGTTGGAGATCCGGCACTGTGCTGGAATTCCACGCACCGCCGCGGGTTTCAAACCGGCGCGCAGGGGCGCTACGCAGCGCCGAGTGGCGGCGGAAAGGGGAAGAGCGCCGGTCACTCACGACCACCATGGGGCGGCACATCGCCCCACGACGCCGACACCGTTCCTTCCGTCCATGACGGGAGAACGCCTGGTCCAGAGGTTGCGACGCTAGTGCAGGGACGTTTCAAGAGGGATGGCAGCGCTGCGGCGGAACAGGAGCCGCGCGGCGGGACCGACCGCGGTTCCTCGCCCCAGCACGCCCAGAACCCCGGACCGGCCGCGGCCGGCGACAACAGCGAGCGCGACCGGCGCCCCGGCTCGACGGCGGGCGGCGGGTCCGATCCCGTCTCCGCGCTCAAGCCGCGCGGCCCGGTCAACACGGGATCGCGCGTAGCCCTTCGCAACTGGCGCATCAGCACGCGTCTGGTCTCCCTGCTCGCCCTCCCCGTGGTCGCCGCGACCACGCTGGGCGGTCTCCGCATCAACGACTCCATGAACGACATCCAGCAGCTGGAGCACATGCAGCTGCTGACGAAGATGACGAAGCAGGCGACCTCGCTGGCGCAGGCGCTCCAGGAGGAGCGCGACCGGTCCGCGGGACCCCTGTCCAACGGGGTTCCGGCGGACGACTTCAAGGTCACGGAGCCGCGGAAGAAGACCGACCGCGCGAAGAAGGCGTTCTTCACCGCGACGAACGACATCGGTGACACCGAGGGCGACGAGGCCCTGGAGAGCATCCACTCCAGCGTCCAGCAGATCGCCTCGCAGCTCGGCAGCATCCGTGACATCCGCAAGCAGGCGTATGCCAAGAACAGTCCGAGCCTCCAGACCGTCGACGCCTACAGCCAGCTGATCGCCTCGCTGCTGAGCCTCTCCCAGGACATGGCGCAGGCGACCAGCAACCCGGAGATGATCAAGCGGACCCGCGCCCTGGCGGCCTTCTCCTCCGCCAAGGAGTACGCGTCGGTCCAGCGCGCGATCATCGCCGCCGCGCTGCCGGGCGGCAACGACAAGCAGCCCCATCTCGACCGCAACGACCAGCAGTTCGGTGAGGCCGCCCTGAACAAGGAGGACGCGGCCCGCCGCTCCTTCGAGGCGATCTACACCACCACGGGCCAGAGCGCCGACGAGCTGACGTCCACGCTCGACGAGGGCCAGCCCGAGATCAAGGCGGCGGACACCTACGCCAAGAAGGTCCTCACCAACACGAACGGCATCAGCAGCCCCGGCGCCCGCCGCTCGTACATGGACTGGTACGACCAGGACTCCACCAAGATCCAGGCCATGAAGCAGATCGAGGAGACGCTCCTCAGCGACATGGAGGGCAAGGCGCGCGAGCTGCGTGACGAGTCCCAGCGCGAGGCGATCATCTCCGGTGCGCTCATCCTGCTCGTGCTCGGTGTCTCGCTGGTCGGCGCCTTCGTCGTCGCCCGGTCCATGATCCGTTCGCTGCGGCGGCTGCAGGACACGGCCACGCGCGTCGCCCAGGACCGGCTGCCCGAGCTCGTCAAGCAGCTCTCGGAGACCGACCCGCAGGACGTCGACACCTCCGTCGAGTCGGTCGGCGTGCACTCCCGTGACGAGATCGGCAAGGTGGCGGCGGCCTTCGACGACGTGCACCGCGAGGCCGTCCGTCTGGCCGCCGAGCAGGCCCTCCTCCGGGGCAACGTCAACGCGATGTTCACCAACCTCTCGCGCCGTTCCCAGGGCCTCATCCAGCGTCAGCTCTCGCTCATCTCGGAGCTGGAGTCGCGCGAGGCCGACCCGGACCAGCTGTCCTCGCTCTTCAAGCTCGACCACCTCGCGACCCGTATGCGCCGTAACGGTGAGAACCTCCTCGTCCTCGCGGGCGAGGAGCCGGGCCGCCGGTGGACCCGTCCGGTGCCGCTGGTCGACGTGCTCCGTGCCGCCGCCTCCGAGGTGGAGCAGTACGAGCGCATCGAACTGGCCGCGGTACCCGCCACCGAGGTCGCCGGCCGGGTCGTCAACGACCTCGTGCACCTCCTCGCCGAGCTGCTGGAGAACGCCACGTCGTTCTCCTCGCCGCAGACGAAGGTCCGGGTCACCGGTCACGCGCTTCCCGACGGCCGGGTGCTCGTCGAGATCCACGACACGGGCATCGGCCTCTCGCCCGAGGACCTCGCGGCGATCAACGAGCGGCTCGCGTCGCCGCCCACCGTGGACGTCTCGGTCTCCCGGCGCATGGGTCTGTTCGTGGTCGGCCGGCTGTCGCTGCGTCACGGCATCCGCATCCAGCTGCGCCCGTCCGACTCCGGTGGCACGACCGCGCTGGTCATGCTCCCGGTCGACGTCGCGCACGGCGGCAAGCAGCCCGCTCCGAAGCAGGCACCCGGCCAGCAGTCCCCCGCACCCGGTGGGCTCCTCGCCGGCGGCAACCCGCCGCGCTCCGGCCTCGAGAGCGCTCCGTCGGCCCCGGCCGGGCGGCTCGCCGCCGGTCCCGGTGGCGCGCGGGGCCAGGTCGGCGCGGGCTCCGGTCCGCGTGCGGCCCTGCCGGCCCGCGAGGGCGGCGCGAGCCGCCCGCCGAACCAGCCCGCCCAGCCGGGTCAGCCCGGCCAGCCCGGCGGCCAGCAGAACTCCGGCTTCCAGAGCGCCGGCACCGGTCCGCAGGGCCGGCAGCCGGACGCCTCGCTGCCGCCGCGTCAGGGTGGCGGGCTCTCCGGCGCCTTCGGCGGCGGTGCCCGGCTCGGCGCCCGCGGCCAGGGCGACGGCGCCCGCACGGACTCCGGCCGGCCCAGCCTGTTCGACCAGAAGCGTCCGGAGCAGAGCGGTCCCGGCCGGCAGGCGCCCGCGCCGCAGCAGGCCCGGCAGAACCCGGCCGGCCCGGGCGGCGGTTTCCCGCAGCCCGGCGGGCCCGGTCAGAACGACCGTCAGTTGCCGCCGGTCGGCGGTCCGCGTGCCGAGCTGCCGGGTGGCAACCCCCAGCCGCAGCGTCCGCAGACCCCCAGCTGGGGCAGCAACGAGGAGCCGTCCGCACCGCGGCGCTCCCCGCTCGACGCACCCCGCGGTCATGAGGAGCCCGAGTCCACCGGCCAGTTCCAGCGGCCGCTGAACCCGCCGCCGCTCAGCCCGCGTCCCCCGCTGGACAGCCGCCAGGGACCCGGCGCCACCGCCGAGTTCGCCCGCCCGGACTTCTCGGCACCGGCTCCGCAGCAGCGGCCCGCGCCGCAGGCACCGGACCCGGCGAGCACCGCGCAGTTCGCCCGCCCGGACTTCGGGCAGCCCGCGCAGGCCCAGGGTCAGCCCGCGCCGCGCCAGCGTGACCGCGACAACGGGGACTTCGGTGCCCCGCGGCCGCCCGTCGCGCCGGCTCCGAGCGCGGACTACCGGCCGGTCCTGCCGCAGCAGCCGCAGCCCGAGGCACTGCCGCCGGCCGGTCCCGGCGACGGCCGTACGCCGCTGTACGACACGCTGGAGACCAACTGGTTCCACGGTCCGCAGCAGGGCGGCCAGCAGCCGGCCGCCGCGCCGCAGGCTCCCGGTTTCCCCCAGCAGCCCGCCGAGGAGCGTCCCGCTCCCGCCGCACCGCGTCGCGGCGCGGGCGACACGGGCGCGACAAGCTCCTGGCGTGCCTCGCCGAACGACGAACTCGTCCGGCAGGCGGAGCGGGTGAAGAAGCCCGCGGCAGGCGGAATTACTACGTCCGGTCTGCCCCGCCGGGTCCCGCGTGCCAATCTGGTGCCGGGTACCGCCCAGCAGCAGAACCACCAGTCCGGTCCCCAGGTGTCGCGTGCGCCCGATGATGTGCGCGGGCGGCTGACCAATCTCCGCCGGGGCATCCAGCAGGGACGTCAGGCCAACAACGGCCCGTCGACCGGCAGTTTTCCACTCGGCCCCACTCACCAGCAGGAGCGTTAGTTGAGCCCGATGAGTCAGGCCGCGCAGAATCTGAACTGGTTGATCACCAACTTCGTGGACAACACCCCCGGGGTGTCGCACACGGTGGTGGTCTCCGCAGACGGCCTGCTGCTGGCGATGTCCGAAGGTTTCCCGCGCGACCGCGCCGACCAGCTGGCGGCTGTCGCCTCCGGTCTGACCTCGCTGACCGCGGGCGCCTCCCGGATCTTCGAGGGCGGCGCCGTCAGCCAGACCGTGGTGGAGATGGAACGCGGGTTCCTCTTCCTGATGTCCATCTCCGACGGCTCCTCACTGGCCGTGCTGGCCCATCCGGACGCCGACATCGGTCTGGTCGGCTACGAAATGGCTCTGCTGGTGGACCGGGCGGGCACTGTCCTGACCCCGGACCTCCGTGCCGAGCTGCAGGGCAGCCTGCTCCACTAGGCGGCCGTGAATCGGTGACACAGACGATCAGCCCAGATACCGCACTCATCTCTCGCCCGTCCGGCCGCTTACAGCCCCCCACCGGCCCCTTCAGACGGCAAGCCGACACCCTGCTGTCACGCCCGGAGGATTCATGACCCCGCCACCCGCCTCACCCGATCCGTACGGCGCGCTGAACCGCGCGTCGTACGAAGGTGAAGGCGACCAGCCGCTGGTCCGCCCGTACGCCATGACCGGTGGACGGACCCGACCGCGCTACCAACTCGCGATAGAGGCGTTGGTCAGCACCACGGCCGACCCGGCGCACCTGGGGACACTGCTCCCCGAGCACCAGCGGATCTGCCACCTGTGCCGCGAGGTCAAGTCGGTGGCCGAGGTCTCGGCCCTGCTGTCGATGCCGCTCGGTGTGGCCCGGATCCTCGTCGCGGACCTGGCGGAAGCCGGCATGGTGGCCATCCACCAGCCGGGCAACGGAGAGGCCGGCGGCGCGCCGGATGTGACACTGCTCGAAAGGGTGCTCAGTGGACTTCGCAAGCTCTAGTGGCGGTGCAGCCCGGGCCACCACCTCGGCGAAGATCGTGGTGGCAGGCGGGTTCGGCGTGGGTAAGACCACGTTTGTCGGTGCCGTTTCGGAGATCAATCCGCTGCGTACCGAAGCCGTGATGACGTCCGCCTCGGCGGGCATCGACGACCTGACCCACACCGGCGGCAAGACCACCACGACGGTGGCCATGGACTTCGGCCGCATCACCCTGGACCAGGACCTGATCCTGTACCTCTTCGGTACGCCCGGACAGGACCGCTTCTGGTTCATGTGGGACGACCTCGTCCGCGGCGCCATCGGCGCCGTCGTCCTGGTCGACACCCGCCGCCTCGCCGACTGCTTCCCCGCGGTCGACTACTTCGAGAACAGCGGACTCCCGTTCGTCATCGCCCTCAACGGCTTCGACGGACACCAGCCCTACACCCCCGACGAAGTCCGCGAAGCACTCCAGATCGGACCCGACACCCCGATCATCACGACCGACGCGCGGCACCGCGGTGACGCCAAGAGCGGTCTGATCACGTTGGTGGAGCACGCTTTGATGGCGCGGCTCAAGTAGGCACAAGTCGGTATTGCCGTACGACAATTGCCGTAGTCGCACGGGGGCGGACTGTGTCCTTTGACACGATCCGCCCCCGTGTTCATAACGTTTCGAAAGAGAATTACCCCAGGGTCAACACCCGACGCGCACGAGCGGTATCGCTGCGCTCACATGAGCCCCGTCTTTTGACGGGGCTCGTTCTTTATGCCCGTTTTATCTGAGGTCCGGGCCACTCGGAATCGCACATTCCGACTGTTTGGAACGCGGCCGGTAGCCGTGCTGCAATGCGACGAACTCCCGAGTAGTACGGCCCTGAACGAACCCGGCACAACGTAGGTGCCGACGCCGAGAGGTTGTTGGTCGAGTGAGGCGTAACAACGAGGGCGCGACGGCGCAGGCTGAGCGGGGCAACTTCACCCCGCCGTCGCGCGCCGCGGCGCCGTCCGCCGATGTGTCCGAAGGGATACCGGCCGGTGGCAGCACCAGTCGGCTGTCCCCGCGCAACTGGCGGGTGCCCACCAGGCTGAACGCGATCCTGCTCATCCCGGTCCTGGTCGGCCTGATCATGGGCGGCTTCCAGGTGAAGGGTTCGCTCGACACCTGGCAGGAGGCCCAGGACGCCGAGAAGACCGCGCTGATCGTGCGCGCGTCCGCCGAGTACGGCCAGGCGCTGCTCAACGAGCGCGACCTCACCGCTCAGCCGCTGCTGTCCAACCAGCGCGACTCCGAGGTCGTCACCCAGGCCCGGGCCACCACCGACGCGGCCGCTCAGAAGTTCGACGCGGCCGTCGGGGACATGCCCGGGAAGCAGGGTCTGGAGCGCCGCCTCAAGCTGTTCAAGCTGGAGGAGCCCAAGCTCCCGGAGCTGCGCAAGGCCGCCTACACCGCCGCCATGGACCCGGTGAAGACCGAAGAGGGTTACACCCAGGTCCAGCACTCCCTGATGGAGTTCTGCAACGAGCTGGGCCTCGGCACCGGAAACATCACCAGCTACGGCCGTACCGTCTACGCGATCGAGCTGGCCAAGGCTGCAGAATCGCTTCAGCGCTCCATCGGCATGCACCTTCTGGTGCGGCCCAGCCGGGAGAGCGGCAAGTTCAACGACCAGGTCAAGGCATTCGGCTCGTACAACTACCTGGAGCAGATCGCCCTCGGCGAATTCGTCTCCGGTGGTACGGAGGCCGACGCGGCCCGGCTGAGGACCGTCATGGCCGGCAAGGCGGCCGAGGGTGCCGCCAAGCTCAAGGCGGCGAAGGAGCAGGCGGACCAGGCGGGCGCGCCGTTCGTCATGCCGCCCACCATCGACGGCTCGGTCTACGACGGCATGGCCCAGGAGATCGGGCAGGGCAAGGACCCCAAGCAGCTCAAGGCCAAGGGCATCACGCCCGAGACCTGGATGGCCGCCGCCACCGCGAAGTTCGACGGCTACACCACGGTCGAGGACGAGCTCGTCGACAAGGCGGTGACCGAGGCCGCGGAGATCTCCTCCAGCGCCCGGACCGACGCCATCGTCAACGCCGCGATCGTGATCATCGCCCTGCTGGCCGCCTTCGTCCTGGCCGGGCTCGTCGCCCGCCAGATGAGCCGCTCGATGCGCCAGCTGCGTACGGCCGCCTTCTCCATCGCCGAGCAGCGGCTGCCCTCGCTCGTCGACCAGCTCTCGCGGACCGACCCGGGCCGGGTGGACACCCGTGTCCAGCCGATCCCGATCAACAGCCAGGACGAGATCGGCGAGGTCGCCCGCGCCTTCGACCAGGTCCACCGCGAGGCGGTCCGTCTCGCGGCCGAGCAGGCCATGCTGCGGGGCAACGTCAACGCGATCTTCACCAACCTCTCGCGCCGCAACCAGTCGCTCATCGAGGGCCAGCTGACCCTCATCACCGACCTGGAGAACAACGAGGCCGACCCGGACCAGCTGGAGAGCCTCTTCCGGCTGGACCACCTGGCGACCCGTATGCGGCGCAACGGCGAGAACCTCCTCGTCCTCGCCGGCGAGGAGCCCGGCCGCCGCTGGAACCAGCCGGTGCCGCTGGTGGACGTCCTGCGGGCCGCCTCCTCCGAGGTGGAGTCCTACGAGCGCATCGAGCTCTCGGGCGTGCCGGAGACCGAGATCCACGGCCAGTCCGTCACCGACCTCGTGCACCTGCTGGCCGAGCTCCTGGAGAACGCCACCACCTTCTCCTCGCCGCAGACCAAGGTGCGGGTCACCGCGACCCGGCTGCCCGACAGCCGCGTGATGATCGAGATCCACGACAAGGGCATCGGCCTCACCGCCGAGGACTTCGCCGACATCAACCACAAGCTGGCCAATCCCCCGACGGTGGACGCCGCGGTGTCCCAGCGCATGGGCCTGTTCGTGGTCGGCCGTCTCTCCGACCGGCACGGCATCCGGGTCCAGCTGCGCCCCTCGGGCGAGCAGGCCGGGACCACCTCGCTGGTCATGCTGCCGGACGCGATCACCCACGGCGGCGGCGGCGACGGGGCTCCCGCGCAGGACGACTTCACCGTCTCCTCGATCATTCCGCAGCAGCAGGCGTTCGACGCGGTTCCGCCGCAGCCCCAGATGCGTACGGCGGCGGAGCTCGGCTTCGACGACTCGCGCTACGAGGAGCCGTCCGCGGACCCCGACCGGCTCGACCCGGTGGGCCGCTCGCTGATGCGTGAGGAGCGCCGTGCGGCGCTGGAGGCGCAGACCGGTGGTGAGCGCCCGCCGTTCCCGCAGCAGGAGGAGCCGCAGCAGCAGTACGCGGAGACCCAGTACGGCGAGACCGCCTACGCCCCGGACCAGTACGTCCAGGAGCCGCAGGCCGGCGGACCGCAGGAACAGCAGTACGAACAGCCCTCGTACGAAGCCGGCTACGACCCGTACCGGGGTGACACCGGCTATGCCGGGCAGTCCGGCTACGGCGGCGGCCAGGACGGATATCAGGAGACGCAGTACGCGGACCCCCAGGCGCCTGCGCAGGCTTATGACGGCCAGTACGCCGCCCAGCCGCAGCAGGAGGAGTGGGCTGATCAGGGTACGTACCAGGGCGCGTTCGCACCGGTCGCGCAGGACGGGCCGGAATCTGTTCCGAGCGCTCCCGCGCCTTCGCAGGAACGCGTAGGCTTCGACCGTTCGGGACCCGTCCCGAACGCCGGCCACGAGCTGACCGATGCCGGTCTGCCGCGCCGCGGCGGCCAGCAGCACTGGCAGCCCACCGGCCGCGGCAACGAGCAGCCCGTCGCCGAGCAGCAGCCGGCGCAGCAGCAGGAACTGCCGCAGCGGCAGCCGGCGCCCGCCCAGGCGGACGAGGCCGGTCCCGAGGACTGGCGCTCGGCGAACGACGAGCGCTGGGAGCGGGCCGAGAAACTCCGGGAGCCGAAGGCGGGCGGGATCACCTCGTCCGGTCTTCCCCGGCGCGTGCCCAAGGCCAATCTGGTCGAGGGCACGGCCGAACAGACCCAGCAGGGCGGCCCCCAGGTCTCCCGCGCCCCGGAGGACGTGCGTGGCAGGTTGAGCAACCTGCGACGTGGCGTGCTGCGGGGACGCAACGCGGGTTCGGACACCAGTAATACCTACAACCAGGAGCGTTAGTGTGAGCCCGATGAGCCAGGCGGCGCAGAATCTGAACTGGTTGATCACCAACTTCGTGGACAACACCCCTGGGGTGTCGCACACGGTGGTGGTCTCCGCCGACGGACTCCTGCTGGCGATGTCCGAGGGATTCCCGCGCGACCGTGCGGACCAGCTGGCGGCAGTCGCCTCCGGTCTGACCTCGCTGACCGCGGGTGCCTCCCGGATCTTCGAGGGCGGTGCCGTGAATCAGACAGTTGTGGAGATGGAGCGAGGATTCCTCTTCATCATGTCCGTTTCCGATGGATCCTCGTTGGCCGTACTCGCACACCCGGACGCCGATATCGGTCTGGTTGGGTACGAAATGGCCCTTCTGGTCGACCGCGCCGGCAGCGTCCTCACCCCGGACCTCCGTGCCGAGCTTCAGGGAAGTCTTCTTAACTAGTAGACAGACAGTGCGTTTCGCGTCACCGCGCCATAGGGTGCGGTGGCGCGGACCCACTGGGATCGGGACCGGCAGGCGGAGGAGGAATCGTGGGTACACCCCCAGGCGGGCACCAGTTCAACGGTGGTCAGCGAACTCCGGGTGAGCACGGGGACAATGGTTTCGGCTTCCCCTCCACACCCGGCAGACACGGCGCGCAGCAGCCTTATCAGCCATACCAGCAGCCGCAGCAGCCCCAGCACGTCCAGGGCTCGGACTGGCCGCAGCAGCCGCAGCAGCCGCAGCAGCCCCACCGGCCGCAGCGCCCGCACCGGTACGACTCCCCGCAACAGCCCCGTATTCAGCCGGTGCAGCCGCGGCGGGCCCCCGAGCCCGCTGCGCCCGCGGCGCACAATCCGCTCGTTCGTCCGTACGCCATGACAGGCGGACGGACCCGACCGCGCTACCAACTCGCCATTGAGGCGTTGGTCAGTACGACGGCTGATCCGTCCCGGCTGCAAGGGCAGTTGCCCGAGCACCAGCGGATCTGCCGGCTGTGCATCGAGATCAAGTCGGTGGCCGAGATCTCGGCCTTGCTCTCGATCCCCCTCGGCGTTGCCCGGATCCTCGTAGCCGACCTGGCTGAGGCCGGACTCGTCGCTATCCACCAGCCCGGCGGCGACGAGTCCGCCGGCGGCCAGCCAGATGTGACACTGCTCGAAAGGGTGCTCAGTGGACTTCGCAAGCTCTAGCGGCGGAGCGGCCCGCTCCACTACCTCGGCGAAGATCGTGGTGGCAGGGGGCTTCGGCGTGGGTAAGACCACGTTTGTCGGTGCCGTTTCGGAGATCAATCCGCTGCGTACCGAAGCCGTGATGACGTCCGCCTCGGCGGGCATCGACGACTTGACCCACACCGGGGACAAGACCACCACGACGGTGGCCATGGACTTCGGCCGCATCACCCTGGACCAGGACCTGATCCTGTACCTCTTCGGTACGCCCGGACAGGACCGCTTCTGGTTCATGTGGGACGACCTCGTCCGCGGCGCCATCGGCGCCGTCGTCCTGGTCGACACCCGCCGCCTCGCCGACTGCTTCCCCGCGGTCGACTACTTCGAGAACAGCGGACTCCCGTTCGTCATCGCCCTCAACGGCTTCGACGGACACCAGCCCTACACCCCCGACGAAGTACGCGAAGCACTCCAGATCGGACCCGACACCCCGATTCTCACGACGGATGCGCGGCATCGGGCGGATGCGAAGAGTGCGCTGATCACGTTGGTGGAGCATGCGCTGATGGCCCGCCTGCGGTAGGGCCCTGGGCCCTGCCGGGCCCGGATTCACGTGAGGCCCCGTACTCCCCCGGTGGGGAGTGCGGGGCCTTTCGTGTGGTGCGCCCGGCCTCCGGCCGTGCTTTGTCCTCGATCGCCGGACGGGCTTGATGTGACCGGCGTGGGCCCTGACCGGCGGGGCTTGATGTGGCCTGCGCAGGTCCTGATCCGGCGGGGACTCGATGTGGCCCGCGCGGAGGCAGCGCGATGCGGCCGCACCTCTTCGGTGTGGCCGCATCTGTGGGGCTTGGGCGTCAGCCCTGCCAGCTGTGCGGGGCGCGGAAGCCCGGGGTGCGCTCCAGGCGGCGCCAGCCGGCGGTGTTGCGGCCGAGGCGGGCGGGGGCGTCGGCGGGCCGGGAGGCGGCGCGGGCGAGCAGGACCGCGGTGATGGCGGCCAGCTCCTCGGGGTCGGCCAGACCCTTCTCGACGCGCAGCACGGACTCGGTGGCAGTGCTCATGGGTGTCTCTCCGTCTACTCGGCAGGTCTTCGCGGGGGCCTTGCAGGGTTGCTGCGGGGCCGCGGACTACTGCGGGGGGTTGCCGTGCTTGCGGGACGGCAGGTCGGCGTGCTTGGAGCGGAGCATCGCCAGCGAGGCGATCAGGACCTCGCGGGTCTCGGCAGGGTCGATGACGTCGTCGACCAGGCCGCGCTCGGCGGCGTAGTACGGGTGCATCAGTTCGGCCTTGTACTCCTTGACCATGCGGGTCCGCATGGCCTCCGGGTCCTCGGCGTCGGCGATCTGCCTGCGGAAGATGACGTTGGCGGCACCTTCGGCGCCCATCACCGCGATCTCGTTGGTCGGCCAGGCGTAGGTGAGGTCCGCACCGATGGACTGGCTGTCCATGACGATGTAGGCACCGCCGTAGGCCTTGCGCAGGATCAGCGAGATCCTCGGCACCGTCGCGTTGCAGTAGGCGTACAGCAGCTTCGCGCCGTGCCGGATGATTCCACCGTGCTCCTGATCGACGCCGGGCAGGAAGCCGGGTACGTCCAGAAGAGTGACGATGGGGATGTTGAACGCGTCACACATCTGGACGAAGCGGGCGGCCTTCTCGCTCGCCTCGATGTCCAGGACACCGGCCAGGGCCTGCGGCTGGTTGGCGACGATGCCGACGACCTTGCCGTCCAGGCGGGCCAGCGCGCAGATGATGTTGCGGGCCCAGCGCTCGTGGATCTCCAGGTAGTCGCCGTCGTCGACGAGCTCCTCGATGACCTTGTGCATGTCGTACGGACGGTTGCCGTCCGCCGGGACCAGGTCCAGCAGGACGTCGCCGCGCCGGTCGGCCGGGTCGTCGCTCTCCACGACGGGCGGGTTCTCGCGGTTGTTCGAGGGCAGCATCCCGATCAGGTAGCGGACCTCGGCGATGCAGGTCTCCTCGTCGTCGTACGCGAAGTGCGCGACGCCCGAGGTCTCGGCGTGCACATCGGCACCGCCGAGGCCGTTCTGCGTGATCTCCTCGCCGGTGACCGCCTTGACGACGTCCGGTCCGGTGATGAACATCTGCGAGGTCTCACGGACCATGAAGACGAAGTCCGTGAGGGCGGGGCTGTAGGCCGCGCCGCCCGCGCACGGGCCGAGCATCACACTGATCTGCGGGATGACGCCGGAGGCCCTGGTGTTGCGCTGGAAGATGCCGCCGTAGCCGGCGAGGGCGGAGACGCCCTCCTGGATACGGGCGCCGGCGCCGTCGTTGAGCGAGACCAGCGGGGCACCGGCCGAGATGGCCATGTCCATGATCTTGTGGATCTTCGTGGCGTGGGCCTCGCCCAGCGCGCCGCCGAAGATCCGGAAGTCGTGTGCGTAGACGAAGACCGTGCGGCCGTCGACCGTGCCCCAGCCGGTGATGACGCCGTCGGTGTAGGGCTTCTTGGCCTCCAGGCCGAAACCGGTCGCCCGGTGCCGGCGCAGCTGCTCGACCTCCTTGAACGAACCCGGGTCCACGAGCAGCTCGATGCGCTCGCGCGCCGTCAGCTTGCCCTTGGCGTGCTGTGCCTCGGTCGCCCGGTCACTCGGTCCGCGCCGGGCCTGCTCGCGCAGTGCCAGCAGTTCCGCCACACGGCCACGGGTGTCGCTCGGCTCGCCCTGGGTTTCGTCCACAACGGTCATGTACCGACCCTACGAACCAGACCGCGAAAACCCTGCCGTCGACTCCGTACAGTCTCCTGCCCGGTTTCCTGGTGGAGCCTGACAGAAGCCTTGGGCCATGCAGGCGAAGTACCAGCCCGTACCCGTCCTCGTTTGTGGATGTTCCACAAAGGTTCACTGTGGCCTGCCGCACACTCCGGTCAGCCGGCGGGTGTCCTCGGGCTGGGCGTCCTGGACCTTCTGGATGTCCGCCAGCCTCGACCGTACCGGCTGACCGGGATGCGCCATCGTGAGCAGCACGGCCTCGTAGAACGCGTCCCGCACCGCCGCCGGCATGACGTCCGACGCGTCCAGGCAGAGCGGCACCCGCTGGTCCGCGAAGCGCCGGCTCACCTGCCGGTCGACCGTACCCGCCTTGGGCGGGACCTCGGCGTTGGCCGAGAACACCCCGCCCGTGCGGCCCCACTCCTTCTGGGCGTCCCCGGAGGCGAGCCGCCGGATCATCTCGCGGGCCGGGCCGCTCCGGCCGAAGAGCGCCGCGAAGTCGGCCGACACCTCGTGGGCCTTCACCGTATAGGGCCCGCCGGGCAGCAGCGGCGCCGAGTCGACGAAGGCGGCCCGGTCCTTGTGGTCGCCGTAGAAGGCGCGGGCGAAGGACCCCTGGTGCTCCAGGTCGCAGCCGCCGCCGAAGAGGAGCCCGGGGCCGCCGGCAGGTCCGCGGTGGTCGGCCAGCAGCATGTCGCCGGCCCGGTCCGGGTCCCGGGCGAGCATCCCGGCCCAGGTGGTCCAGGCGGCGACCACGCGGTCGTCGGTCCAGTCCAGGTCCCCGGTCGCCCAGCGCGCGTACAGGACCGGGCCCGCGCGCTGGAGGATGAGGTCCTCGATCCAGTCGCTGCCGGGCCATCCGGACGCACCGTCGTCGCCCATGCCGATGCACCAGGAGGCCAGCGGTGCGGGGCGGCGGGCCGGGGCCGGGCCGTCGCGGTACCAGACGATGGACTTGAGGTCGGCCTTGAGCGGTACCCACCACAGATCGTCGGCGCCGCCCTGCGCCCGGGGCTGCCACGGGTTGCCGTACTCCCCGGGGTCGTACAGCCCCTTCAGGGAGCGCAGCCGGCCCTCGTCCGCGTACTCGACGAGTTCGCCGACGCCCGGCAGGATCGCGATGTCGGGCGGGTCACCGGCCTGGACCTCGGCGAGCAGCACCTCGCGGGTCGCGGCCGTGCCCTGGTAGGTGTACGGGATCCCGAACCCGTCCAGGACGTCCTTGAAGCGCTGCTCCTGTGTGTCGGTCCACGGGCCGAGGATCGTCACCTCCGGTTCCGCGTCGCTGCCGCCGGGCGCCGCGAGCCCGCAGCCGGCCGCGGCCATGAACATGGCCAGGACGAGCAGGAACGCACGGGCGGGCGCGATCATCCGGTCCTCCAGTAGTCGGCGTTGAGACGCCGGCAGATACCGGCGGCCGGCAGCAGGAGGACCAGCGCGGCGCCGCCCAGCGCCCCGTAGTACGTCCAGCTCTGCCAGCTGCGGGCGGCCAGCCGGCCGCGCAGCGTGGTGGAGTTGTCGATGACGTACGTCTGGGAGCCGGCCAGGTCCGTGTGGTCGTGGGCCCGTTGCTCGATGGCGAACAGGCGGTGGCGGGCGGTGTCCAGCCGCTCCTGGGTGTGGACGGTGGCCCACAGCGGGACGACGGCGAGCGCGAGGGCCACCAGCAGCGCCGCCAGCAGCCAGGGGTCGTGGCTGCGGCCGCAGCGGGTGCGCAGCACCCACAGGCCGCTGAGACAGGTCAGGGCCAGGACGAGCAGGCCCAGTTCGGCGACGGCCCAGCCGGTGCGCTGCAGCGGTCCGAGCGAGCTGACCCGGTCCACGCGCCGCATCTGGTGCTCCTGGAGGACGTCCAGGCGCGGCACGACCCCCGTGCCCGGCCGGTCGAGCAGGGTCCTGGCCTCCGTGAACTTCTGCTGCTGCATCAGCTCGTCGTGCACGTACTTGACGGCACCGGGCGTGATGGAGGTGCTGTACGAGGTCAGCACGCCCTTGACCGTGCGCAGGACGCCGCGGCCGCGTTCCCCGTCGATCTGTACGTCGGAGAGCCGGGACAGGCCCTGGTCGGCGGCCGCCAGCTGGTTCTCGTACCGCGCTCCGGCACCGACCACCTCGTCGATCCCGTCGTCCACCGACCTCTGCGCCTCCTGATGGGCGCGCAAGAGCGCCAGCTGGGTGGCGGCGACGCCCTGGACGGCGGGGGCGCCGCGGGTACGCATCTCGCCCGCGGCGTTCTGCACCTCCCGGTAGGAGACGAGCAGGGCGGACATCGAGACGAGCGCGGACACCACCAGGACGGCCAGGTGCCGTTCCAGCAGCCGCCTGGTGCGTGAGCGGGTGCGGCGGCGGGTGCGGAAGGCGTGCGTCCACCGGGTCGGCGAGGGCATCACAGGCTCCGTCCGCAGGCGATGCAGAACCGGGCGCGGGGCCCGGCGAGATGGCGGCAGTGCGGGCACGTCACCGGCTTTCCCGTGGTGTGGCCGGGCAGTTCCAGGCCGTGGCCCGAGGCGATGTGCAGCTGCCCCCGGCGCACGGTGCCGCGGTCGACGGTCGGGCCGACCCGGACCACTCCGCGCGGGCCGTCGACGATGTCGGCCACCTGACGCACGTCCTGGAGGACCCAGGCGGCACCGATCTCGGTGGCGAGCCGGACCGCGAGGCCGAAATGCGCCTCGGCCTCGTCGCGGCTCATCGGATCGAGCGCGGCGTAACCGCGGTTGAGGGCGGTCCGCATCTGGGTGGCGGCGTTCATCGCCTGGAGCGTGCCGCCCCCGCCGCCGGTGGCCCCCGCGCCCACGGCGACCCCGGGCGGAAGCCAGCGGACCAGCAACGGGGCGATGGCGTCCCCGACGGAAACGGTGGCCAGTTGCAGCAGCACGCCGAGCGGGTCCGTGCTCGCGTCGGCGTGCACGGTGAGGAGGTAGTCGCGGGTGCCCGGCTCCCACTGGTGGGTGGGGAAGCGGGTCCGGTGCGGCTCCTCCCGGCCCGTGGCGGGTGTGAGGCGTTGCTGGCGGGGGGCCGTCTCGGTCAGTTCGACCGCGCGCACCGCCGGACGCGCGGCCACCACGACGGGCAGTTCGGGGCTGCGGACCCGGCGCAGTCGTCGCAGCGCCCCGGTGGCCGCGGGGCCGAACCGGTCGGGGGCGTGCTCGGCCGTGCCGTGCAGGCGCTCGACGACGGCGAGCAGGGGCGCGGGGTCCCAGTCGCCGCCGACCGCCAGTACGTCCGCGGTGAACGCGCCTTCGCAGGATGCGAGTTCGTCCCGGAGCGCGCCCCCGTCCCCGTCGGGCCCGGCCTCGTCCGCCGGGTCCCGGCCACTGCCGTCGGTGATCAGCAGCAGGTGCCGCAGCGGCACGGGGCGTTCGGCGAACAGTGCGCGGGCGGCGGCGAGCCAGGCCGGGTAGCCGGGTGGCGGCCGGTCGTCCGCCGCCGGGACGATCCGGCCCGCGCTGAACGCGGCGCGGCGCTTCTCCATCGCGTCGGCCAGCGCCCACCGGCCGCGCAGCGGGTAGCAGCGGGACGGCTCCCCGCTCTCGTCGGCGCCGCCCAGGACGGAGAAGGAGATCCCGTCGGGCAGGGCGCGCAGCGCGGCGGCGAGGGCCGCCGCCGCGGACTCCCGGCGTCCGGCGGCGACGTCCAGCGCGATGACGACGGCGAGTTCGACGGCGGGCACCTCGTCGCGGGGACCGATGCCGTGGGCCTTGACCCGCAGATGGGCGTCGATCCGGGTGTCGTGGTGCGGCTGCTGGTCGCGCCGGACGTCCAGGGACACCTTGAACTCCAGCCCGGACGTGGGGGCGATGGCGCCCATGGACTGCCTCCAGGGGTACGGACGGGGTACGGGCGGGTCGGGGGTACGGGGCGGCTCTCCGGGCCCTGCGGTCGGTCGTACCGGGGGCCCCTCGGCGACGACCGTCAGAAGCGGGTCTGCGGGCGGACCGCGTGGGAGAGGTCGATCAGCCGCTCGTACTCGGCCGGTCCCTGCCGCTGCCGGGCCAGCCAGCGGTAGCACTGCTCCAGCTCCGCCCGTACCGCCCGCTCCCCGGGAACCGCCGGGGGCGGCAGCCCGATCCGCAGCAGGCCGGCCCGCGGGCGCGGATCCCGGCCCGCGGCGCGGACGGCGTCGAGCTTCCACTCGTACAGCTCGGTCCGCAGCAGCCAGGCCGCCTCGTCGCCCGTGACCACCGGGGACGGTGTGCCCGGAGCCGGGGCGAGGGCGGCCAGACAGGCGTCGATCTCCGCCTCCCCGGGCAGCGGCCGGTCCCCCGTCGCGAGCCGGGCCGCCCGGATGCGGAGAGCGGCGATCCGGGCGACGGCGTGGTCGCGCGACTCGTCCGGCACCAGATCCAGGACCTCGGTCGCCGCGGCCCGGTCGCCGCGCGCCAGAGCGAGCCTGGCCAGACCCAGGGCCGCGCCGACGTGCGAGGGGTTGCGGGCGTGCACGGCCCGGAAGAGTTCGTACGCCGAGGGACCCGCCCCGGCGGGCCGGCCGTCGCCGAGCTGTTCCGCGCTGTACGCCAGCGCCAGCTTGGCCGCGTACTCGCCCGGCAGGGCCCGGTGCACAGCTGAGAAGTGCTCCAGGGCCGCTTCGAGCATCGGCTGCCGGTCGTCCAGCACATCGGCGCTGCGCAGCGCGACGAGGCCCCAGTGCCAGCTGAGCCGCCACTGGCGGACGGGCCCCGGGCCCGGTATGGCGGCGGCGGCCTGGACCTGCTCCCGGGCCGCCGCCAGGGCCTCGTCGCCGTCCTGGCCGAGCAGCAGCCGGGCGTTGTGCAGGCAGATCTCCACCGACCGCTCCCCGTGGTCCGGCTGGGTCAGCGGCTGTCCCGGGTCGTAGCTGCTGACCCCGAACCGTGCGGCCTGCGGGTCCTGCGGGTAGGGCCGGGGCACGGGCAGTCTGCGGGCGATCTCGGTCGGGGTGGGCCGCCCGGAGTCGAGGACGGGCGCCCGGGGCGTCTCGCGGCGGCCGTACAGCGGGCGGCGGAGCCAGTGCGCGTAGTCGGGTACCGAACCCAGGCGCGAACCGAGCAGTTCGGTGGACGGGGTGAAGTACGCGGAGGGTTCGGGCTGGTCGCGTTTGCCGCGCAGGGCCCGGATCTCGCGCAGCACTCCGCGCAGCTGGCCCGCCATGTCCTCGGCGGAGCCGAACCTGCGCTCGGGGTCGTGGGCCGTGGCCCGTTCCACGACCAGCCGGAACGAGCTGATGCCGAGCCCCGGCACGTCGTCGCCGACGGCCCAGCCGGCGAGTTCGGCCAGCGTGACCCCGACCGTGTGCACGTCGTGGGCGACGGTGAGAGGGCCCGTGCCGTCCGTCTCGGGTGCGGCGAACCACGGGGTGATGACGGGCGGCGGGTCCGTGGCCCCCGCCTTGCGGACGCCGCCGAGGTCGATGACCTTGATCCCGTCGAGGTGGTGGATGACGTTGGACGGTTTCATGTCCCCGTACAGGAAGCCCATGCCGTGCAGATGGGCGAGGGCCTCCAGGATCTGGCAGCCGTAGGTGATGACGTGCTCGATGTCGAGGACGAAGGCGCCCTGACGGGCCGACTCGATGACGGCCGTCAAGGTCCGGTCGCCGACGTCCTCCATCACGATGTAGCCGCCCGACACGGTGCCGTCCTCGTTGCGGGTGCTGACGAAGTCGCGGATCTGGACGATGCGTTCGTGCCGGATGGCGACCAGGCTGCGGCGCTCCTCGCCGGCCTGGGCGGCGCCGCGTTCCGCGTACCGGTTGAGGAGGCCCTTGACCGCGACGAAGTCCTCCAGGTGGGTGTCCTCCGCCAGATAGACCCAGCCCTGGCCACCGTGCGCGATGGGGCCGCGGATGCGGTACTGGTCCTGGAGCGGTGGCCCGTCCTTCGTCAGCTCGGGGCGGTAGGAGTACGCGGCGCCGCACTGCGGGCAGTACCCCTCGTCCGGCGGTGGGGCAGCCGTGTGCGGCGGGACGAGCGGGGTGCGGCACGCGTCGGCCGAGCACGTCATCACGATGCGGACCGGCTGCCCGGCGGCGGCGAGGCGCTCGGCGGGGCTGCCCGGGTCCAGCAGCGGGAGTTCGAGGAGTCCGGCGGGGCCGTGCAGCTCGGGGGCGGTGGGCAGCGGCGGCAGTCCGGGGGCGCTCTCCTCGCGGCCGCAGGTGTCGCAGTAGCCGGTCGGCTGGACGGCCCCGCCGCAGGGGGCGCCGGTGAAGCGGCGGTGCGGGCAGGGAATCCTCATCGGCGCTCCGCCGGTCCGCGTCCGGGGCGCGGGCCGGGCAGACCGGGCTGCGCGGGTCGGTCCGGCTGATCCGGCTGCCCGGGGCCGTTCGACCGGTCGAGGTCGTCACGTAACTCCCGTAACAGCTGCTTCAGTTCCGTCAGCCGGTCCTGCGGATCGGCCAGCAGTCGCAGTTCCCGCAGCCGGTGGCGGCGGGTCGCCGCGTCGACCGCGGGGCGCGGGACCAGGGAGGCCGATTCCACCATGCCCCGCAATCCGGCCCACTCCCGTTCGATGCGCTCGACCCGGCGCACCAGTACCTCGGCCCGCTCCTCCAGCGCGGGCACCAGCAACTGCCCCGCCACCTCGGCCAGTCCGGCCCCGTCGGCGCGGCGGAAGATGACGAGCAGGCGGAACCCGAGCGTCCTGACGCGTACGAGGAGCGAGACCAGCGCGACCGGGTCGGGATCCTCGTCCAGCCCGATCACGGCGAGCACGGGCCCCGATCCGGCGGGGCGGCCGCCGTCCGAACGGTCCGGGGCCCTGCCGCCCTCCAGCAGCCAGTCGCGGTAGGCGTTGCGCTGGTAGCGGGGCGGTCGCAGCTGCGCGACCAGGGTCTCGACGAGTTCCGCACGGCGGGTGGCGCCGCCCCGGCAGACGAGGTGGGCGCGGTGGAGCTGGTGCTGGAGGGCGCGGTCACGGCCGGTTCCGCGCGCGACGACCCCGAACCGCACGGCGGGTTCCTCGCCGCCCGCGAACCAGTCCCGCAGCCGCCGCTCCAGCCCCCGGTCCCAGCCGTCCGGCCCGCTCAGTTCGGCGACCAGCGGTACGAGCGAGGCGATGCGGTCGACGGGGATCATGTACGAGAACGCCAGGTCGTTCTCGACGGGCGGCGCCAGTTCCAGATCGCCGCGCCAGCTGACGACCAGCCCGACGACCTCCTCCGTCCCCGGCCGCTCGCCCCGGGTCTGGACGGCGGCGCCGCTGAACCCGGGGCGCACCACCTCCGCGTTGGTCCCGGCGTCCAGCTGTACCCAGTCGCCGTGCAGTCCGCTGATCCGGCCGCTCAGCCACATCCCGTCGTCGAAGGCCTGGGAGTAGCCGCCGATCCACACCTCCCGGCCTCGCTCCAGGCGCCTGCCGAGCGGTGCGGGCGCCGCCTGCGGGCGCGGGCTGTCCAGGGCGAGCACGGCGATGTCCTCGCCCGCGGCCCCGTCGGGGCCGGGCAGCCAGCCGTCCGGGGCGACCCGGGCGCCGACCGGCGGGATCCCGGGGCTCTCGGCGAACTCCACCCACATCCGGGCGTCCGCCTCACCGACGACGTGGGCGCAGGTCAGCATCCGGTCCTGGGTGAGGAGCACACCGGCCCCGCACACCGGTCCGTCCGCTCCGCCGCGGCGTAACCGGAGCCGCCAGTCCGCTCTCAACTCCCCCATACCGCCCGAGCGTACGCGTGCACCGGCCGTCGTTCCCAGACTCCGCGCACACTCGGGCCCCAACGGGTTACCGGACGTCGCACCGCAGGGTGGCCCCCGCCGTTCCCGGGTCCACGCCCAGCACGAGCCGCCGGCCGGTGGCGCGGACCTCGATGCCCGGGTCCGCCGAGACGACCTCGCGCACCGGCCGGTCCCAGACCACGTCGAACGGGGCGCCGCTCCGGTCGGGCCCGCTGATGCGGACGGCCGTCGTGCGCCGGCCCTCACGGACGAGGACACTGGCCGGCCCGGTCGAGGAGAGGGCTCCGGCCGCACCCGGCTGCCAGAAGTTGGCGGCGGTCAGCCCGAGCGAGCGCACGGCGACGCCCTGCACGGCGGCCGTGTTGGCGAGCACGGTCAGCCAGTGCCGGTCGGCGGCGCGGGCGGCGACGGTGCGCCGGGAGGCGCCGGGCATCAGGAGGTAGAGGTACGTGGCATCGGCGGGGTCGGTGCCGTGGTCGAGCCAGAGGGTCTGCCAGTGGCGGGTCTGCTGCTCGGTGGAGCTGGTCGTGTTGATGTCGGACCATGCGCCGGTCCTGGCCTCGCGCAGGGTGCGCAGGGCGGCGCCGCCGGGCAGCACCCAGCCGCCGTGGCCCTCCAGATGGGCCCAGCGGGGGCGTGCGCGGTCCTCCACGGTGAACGGCTGTGCGCCGTCCGGGCCCAGGTTGCGGTTGTCGACGACCGTCTCGACGGGCACCCCGTCGGCGGCGGTGATGCCCGCGCCGAGGCAGATGACCGCGTCCGCCGCGCAGAACCAGGACTTGCGGGCCTCCAGAGTGGAGCCGAGGCCCTTCACATGCTGGCCGACCGCCGCGAACTCGCCGTCGTGGGCGCCGCCGACCCACTGCACGGCGGGCTTCGGCTCGCCCCATTCGCCGCCGGCCCGGTCGGCCAGGCGCTTGGTGGAGACGGTGGTGCCGGGCAGCCGGTACCAGTCGACGGTGGGCCAGAACCAGTCGGTGTACTGGCCGCCGCCGTCCGGTCCCTGCCACCAGTAGAGCATTCCGGCCCCGGTGTGCCAGCCGCGCGGGTTCTCGCCGTTGCCGCACTCGTAGGCGCTGATCCGCTCCGAGGACATGGAGAGGTTGGCGACCCAGCCGGGGCGGCGGTGCACGGCCCGGTCCATCGCGGCGAACAGGGTGTGGCCGACGGGTTCGGGAGCGGCCGGGACGGGCGCTTCGGCCGCCGCCTGGAGCCGGGACAGGTCGGCGACGCCGAACTGCGGGGCGGCGAGGACCGGGCTGACGGTGTCCCGTTCGATCCAGCCCTTCACCATGCCGTTCCACCGGTCGCGTTCGGCGGCGGAGGCACCGCCCGCGAGCAGCGCGACGGCGGCGATCAGCCCCTGGCCATGGAAGTGGTCGCTGCGCATGATGCGGAGCTCGTCGCTCTTGAGGAGACCCCGGCTGATGGCGCGGCCGTTGACGCTGTCCATCATCAGGCCGTCGTGGATGAGCGGGGCGTAGGCGTGTTCGACGCTGTCGAGGATGATCTGGCGGCCCGGGTCGGTGACCGCCCAGGTGGATCCGGCCAGGAGGGCGAAGAGCCGGCCGAGGCCGTCGAGCATGACCTGGCCGTACGTGCCCGAGTAGGCGACCCAGGTGTGCTGGACGAACGAGCCGTCGGCGTAGAGGCCGTCGCCCTTCGTCACGTACGGGAAGACGGGCGACAGGGCGTCGCGCGCGAGCGCGGTCTTCGCGGCGTCGCGGCCGAGGATGCCGCGCAGGGCCACGGAGCGGCACAGGTCGACCCGGTTGGCGCCGGTCGAGGTGCCGCTGTAGTCGGTGAGCATGGAGTCGGGGATGAAGTGGTCGACGGCGGCGCAGGCGGCCGCGACGCGCTCCTCGCCGAGGTGGGGGCGCAGGACGGCGACGATGTCCATGAGCAGGCGGGGGCTGCCGATCTGCCACTCCCACCAGTTCCCGTACCGGGCCGTGGACGGGTTGTAGACCGTCGCGGAGAGGTGGTCGAGGCCGCGGAGGACGTCGGCGAGGAGGCCCTCGTCGCCGGTGTGGCCGGTGCCCTGCTGGGCGTACGCCTGGGTCATCGTCCACAGCCGGCCGTAGCTCCAGGTGATGCCGGACGGCGGGTCGAAGGTGTGCCCGGCCCAGAGGGAGCCGGCGGCGGGCGCCATCGTGGCGCGGAACTCCGCGGCGAGTGCGCCGGTCTCGGCCAGTTTGGCTGCGTAGGGCTCGGTGGCGGGGTCGTAGCCGGTGCCGAGCGAGAGGTCGTTCCAGCGCAGCCGGAGCGTCTCGAACTCGTCCTGCGCCGCGCGGGCCGTCGGGGCGAGCGCCAGGCCGAGTGCGGTGGCGCTGCCGGTGGCGAGGAAGGTGCGGCGGGACCAGGCTGGCAGGAGCGACACGGGGCTACCTCCGGTGGGCGCGTGGTGGGGGGCCTGCAAAGGATGGTGCGCGGAAGGGCGGGGCCGCCAGAGGCCCCGCCCTTCCCGGTGGAGCGGGGTTCAGCTTCCGCAGTGGAAGCGGGCGTTGCCCCAGTCGGCGTGGTCGTTGCCGTTGCCGTCGCCGCCGTCACCGGCGATCAGCTCGACGTACTTGGCGCCGGTGACGTCCGCCGTCAGCGACCAGGCGGTGTCGGCGGCCCTGAGGACCGGCGACTTCACCTTCTCGGTGCCGTCCGCCGTCACGGAGAACTGCACGCTTCCGGCGCTCTTCTGCACGTCGTCCACGCCCACCTCGGCGGTGAAGGAGGTGCACCTGCCGCCCAGGTAGTAGCGGATGCTCGCCGGTGCGTGGCTGCCGAGGCCCTTCTCGTACACCGTGGAGCCGATGGTCAGCGCGGTGCCGTCGCCGGTGCCGGTCTCGCCGTTGGAGAGGTCGCGCTCGACCGGTCCCCAGCCGTTCTGGGTGGCGGTCCAGTCCAGGTCGCTGGCCCAGCTGTCCGTGGTGGGCGGCGGCGGCAGGGTCCGCACCGAGGTCTGCGCACCGAGCGTCCGCCGTGCACCGCCGACCGTGTAGGCGGCCTCGGAACTCAGCGGGTACGTCCGGTACTCGGCGTCCACCGGCGGGGTGACCTGCCAGCTCGCGGTGACCTTCGTGCCGGCCGCGACGGAGTCGAAGGTGACGGCTCCGGCGGGCTCGGCCTGCCAGCCCTCGGGAAGCGTGAGGCCGACCGAGACCGCGGTGGCCGCGGTGGCCTCGTAGTTGGTGAAGCTCGCCTTCACGGTGTTGGCCGTGCCCGGCTCCAGGGTCTCGGCTGCCGGGTCGAGGCTGAGCGTGCCGCAGGCGGCCTGCTCACCGGCGGGGGCCGCGCCCAGGTCGGTCACGGTGAAGGAGTCGAGGACGAAGTCGGCGCCGTCGGGGGCGTCGCCGCGCTTGCGCAGACCGGTCCAGGTGTCGCCACAGCCCGCCGTGACGGTCTCGGTGAAGTGCCCGGTGGTGTGCTGGGCGCCGATCGCGGTGGCCCGGGTCTCGACGGAGTCGGGTGCGCCGTCCGCGGTGATCCGGTCGTAGCCGTCGACCCATTCGTAGGCGCCGGCGTGGCTGGACTGGTAGTCGTACTCGACCTTGTAGCGGTGGCCGTCGGTCATCGGGACGGTCCAGGGCGCGGTGCGGTAGACGAGTCCGGTGTTCTCCTCGTGGGCCTTGAGCGACTCCTTGCCGCCGAGCACGTCGTCGATCAGCTTCCCGTTCCAGCCGGCCTGGGTGTACGGGGCGTGCAGCTGGGAGACGCTGGTGCGGGGGTCGGTGGAGCCGCCCGCGTCGCCCTTGAGGAAGGGGCCCCAGCCCTGGTCGACGTCCTCGAAGTCCTCGTGGACGACGGTGTCCGCCTTCGTGGCCGGGGCGTTGGCGACGATGCGTACGTCATCGGCGCGGACGGTCGCCGCGCTGCCGCCCGCTGCCTCGATGCGCAGGGTGGTGCGCCCGTTCGCCGGGGCGGTGAAGTTCACCTTGGCGCGCTGGAAGTACGTGCCGTGCCAGTCGGACGCGGCGACGTAGTCCTTGGCGGTGGAGCGGTCCACGGCGACGGACTTCCCGCCGGCCGACAGGGTGGTGTGCCGGGTCTTCCCGGGCTGGACCTCGATGAGGGCGGACGCGGTGTAGCGCGTACCGGGCTTCAGTCCGCCGATGGTCTGGGTGAGCGCGGCCGTGCCGGTGCCGGAGAGCTTGGCACTGTTGCGGCCCTGGCCGTCCGTGTCGCGGGCGGTGGTGCCGGTCCTCGACCAGTCGCTCAGCCTGTTGTCGTTGAAGCCGGGGTCGTCGACCAGGGTGCCCTCGCCCCACTGGGCGTCGGCGGCCTTCGGCGCCTTGTCCGGGTAGAGGACGTACGGCTGCCCGGCCTTCGCCTTCAGCGTGATCCTCCCGCCGACGGGACGGACCGTGCCGGTCTTCACCCGGCCGTTGTCGGTCAGCTCGTAGACCGTGTACGAGCCCTTGGAGGGAACGTCCCAGGTGCTCGTACCGCCGGACTCGCTGTAGTGGTACAGCTTCTTGCCGCCGTCCCACGGGAGCAGGTAGCCGGTGCCGCTGAGCACCTTGCGGCCGTGGTCGTAGAAGGTCCGCTCGCCGTCCTCGACCGTGCCGCTCACGCCGCCGGTGAAGGTGATGTCGTTGCCGTCCCAGCGGGTGATCTTCTGCTGCTGGAGGTACTTCGCGGGCAGGTTGCGCTGCCAGATGTTGTCGTAGAAGGAGTTCCAGTCGGTCTCGCCCGTCCAGCCCTCGAACTCGTCGATGGCGCTCTGGCCGAGCACCGGGTCGTTGTTCCAGACGTCCTTCTCGCCGTTGCGGATGAACCGGATGATCTTCGAGTTGAGGCCCTTGTTGGTGGCGCCGCCGTAGTCGAGGTCGTTGGCCCAGTGCGACCAGAGCGAGCCGCGCTCGAACTTGTCGGCCCATTCGCTGGAGACGTTCCAGCCCTGCTTCTGGAGGGACTGGAGGGTCTTGTCGGCGATCCAGCCGTGCGTGTAGTAGACGTCGATGTACAGCATGCTGAGGTTGCTGTTCGTCTCGTCCCGCAACTGCTGGAAGCGCTTGGCCAGGTCACCGCTGTTGATGTCGCGGCGCTGGTCGATGTAGTAGCTCTGGTTGAGCCAGTTCCAGCCGGGCTTCGTCTTGTCGACGAGGTTCTCATCGAAGGCCTTCGCCTCCGGGTACGCCTCGGTGGCGTTGACGTGGACGCCGAAGGTGGCGCCCCACTTCCTGCCGTCCTTCAGGAGCTCGTTGAGGTCCTTGAGACCGCCGGCGCGCTTGTTGTAGTTGCCGCCGTAGTCGGGGTGGGCGGAGTCGTGGCCCTCGGAGGCGTATCCCTTGAGGAGCGCGAGCTGGCCGAGGCCGTCCGTGGACAGGGAGATTCGCTTGACGTCGTCGAGCGTGCGCAGGAAGGGGTGGGTGGCCTGGCTGGCGAAGTTGAACGGGATGTGGGTGACGACGCGGTCCGCGGTGTCCTTGCTTCCCGGGGCGACGACGCCGATGGAACGGAAGGCGACGGCGCCGTCCTGCCAGTCGACGGTTCCGTCGCCGTTGGCGTCGGGCGTGACGACGACCTTCGCCCAGGGCAGGTTGTCGCCGCTTTCCGGCTTCGGCGCGCCGTCGCCGCGGTAGGTCCACTGGCCGGACCAGACGCCGACCCGGGTGGAGCCGTCGTCCGCCTTGCGGGCCTGGTGCCAGAAGCGGGCGTCGTCGCCGCCGGTGGCGCCGGACGGCTTGTCGTACGAGGAGTTGGACTCCACGGCGGCCGCGAGCGATCCGGTGTTGAGAATCGCGTAGGTGCCGCCGACCGGTGCCGCGTCGGCCTTCGTGGCGTCGGTGACCTTGGCGAAGACGTCGGCGGTCCTCGTCGAGTCGGGGTCGAGCTTCGTGAAGGCGGTCGCGGCCCCGGTGTCGGTGCTCGCGACGGAGACGAGGTCGTGGCCGGGGATGTCGATCGTGCCGACCCGGAACGCCTCGGTGTCGCGGACCGCGGTCACCTTGAAGGTGGTGGTCCGTCCGGAGACGGAGAGCGAGGCGTCGATCTCGACACCGGGCAGACCGGCGAAGACCAGCGTGTAGCGGGCGGCCGACGCGGTGATCTCGGGGGCGCCCTTGAGCTGCACCGGGTGGGCGGTGCCATTGAGGGTGACGGCGGTGACCGGCCGGGTGCTGCCGGACAGTGCGGCCCCGGTGGCGCGGTCGGTGTACGAGAGGACGCGCGGGAAGTCGTCTGCTACGGCGACGGCGAGCTGCGCCGATCCGATGACGGGCGCGTCGGCCGGGACGGCGGATTCGGCCGCGGCGGAGGCGGGGGCGGCGGCTGAGGCGGGTAGGGCGGTCCCGGCCAGAGCCAGGACGGCTGCTGTGGCGGCGGCTGCGGCGCCCACCGAAGTAAATCTTGGCGACATGTGCTCTGCGTAGTCGTCGTGTCGTGACACCGTCAACGACGTACGGCCCCGAGGGCCTCTCCAGTCCAACAACCGTGCCGCGTAAGTCCAAGTCCGTGTGCGCAGGTCATGGCGCCCGCCGTGTTCAGTTCCTGATCACGGCAACGCGC
The DNA here is from genome assembly GCF_044756845.1 of Streptomyces sp. NPDC091416. Lineage (NCBI taxonomy): Bacteria > Bacillati > Actinomycetota > Actinomycetes > Kitasatosporales > Streptomycetaceae > Streptomyces > Streptomyces sp. NPDC091416. The sequence goes on along the minus strand of NZ_JBIVTU010000011.1, from coordinate 140,703 downwards.
CGATTTCATCGCTGCCCCGCCAAATACCGGCCACCTGCGTCGAGTTGTGAAGACTTCCTTCTTTTGAGAGCGCTCTCAGTCGCAAGTCTTGACGCCCGTCCCGGCCGTCGCGAGAGTGGTGCGCACCGCGGACGCCCCCGTTCCGTCTTCCCTCACGACCACCCCGTCCGCGGCCCCCCACAGACCCGGAGCCGCCCCATGATTTCGCGCAGAATGTTCCTCTCCGGCGGCGTCGCCGCCTCCGCGACCGCGCTCACCTATCCCCTCTGGGGAAGCGCGCTGAGCCCGCACGCGTCGGCGTCCGCCGCGACCTGCGAACTGGCCCTGGAGAACCGCTCGCTGCCCGGCCGGGTGAACGCCTACGTCACCGGCCACGAGCAGGGCACCGACCGCTGGGTGCTGCTGCGGCCGGACGGCAGCGTCTACCGCCCCGACTCCCCCGCCGCGCCGCAGACCCCGCTCCCGGTCGACTGCGCCATCCCGCTGAACGCGGCGGGCGGCGCCCCGGTCGTCCTGACACTGCCTCAGATGTACGGCGCCCGGGTCTACTTCGTCCGGGACGACACCCTGGACTTCTACCTCAACCCCGGCCCCGCCCTGGTCGAGCCGGCCTTCGCCACGTCCACGGACGCGAACTACGGGCGCACCTGGTCGTTCTGCGAGTTCACGTTCAACCCGCAGCAGCTGTACGCGAACATCAGCTACGTCGACCTGGTGACGGCGCTGCCCATCGGCCTGAGGCTGGAGGGCGACGCCACCCATACGGTGGCCCCGCTCCCCGACGGTGCCGTACAGAAGATCGCCGACGGCCTCACCGCGCAGGCCGCCGCCGACGGCCAGCCGTGGGACCAGCTGGTGACGCGGGGCTCGGACGGCAGCGTGCTGCGGGTCATCTCGCCGCAGAACCTGATGGCCCCGTTCTTCGACCGGCCGGACCAGATGCCGTTCCGCGACCTGTTCACCGCGCAGATCGACGAGGTCTGGGAGAAGTACCGCTCGACCGATCTGCGGATCGACCTCCAGGGCGGACGCGGCGTCTTCACCGGGCGGGTCAGCGGCGACACCCTGACGTTCAACGGCGGTCACACCTTCACCAAGCCCGTCTCCAAGGACATCTTCACCTGCAACCACGGGCCGTTCACCAACAATCCGGGCGACTCCGACGACAAGAAGGGCCTGCTGGCCCGGCTCGCGGCCGGCTTCAACCGGTCGATCATGCTCAGCCACCCGGACCAGCCGAACGGCACTTCGGTGGCGGACTACTACCAGGGCGCGGTGACCAACCACTGGTCGCGCATCGTCCACGCCAACAGCCCGATCGGCTACGCCTTCCCGTACGACGACGTACGCCCCGACGGCGAGCCCGATGTCTCGGGCGCCGCGAATGACGGCAACCCGAGGCGCTTCACGGTGACCGTGGGGTCCTGAGTCCGCCCCGGTCCGCGCCCCCGTCCTCCGCAGCCGGCCCGGCGGACGGGGGCGCGGGGCGCGTTCCCCGGGTACGGTCCGGTCCGTCACGGGAGCTGCCCGAGCCAGGCGGTCAGCAGGCGGTTGACCTCGTCGGGGCGCTCCTGCTGGATCCAGTGGCCGCAGCCGTCCAGCAGGTGGGAGGCGGTCAGAGCCGGGAGCGTCGCGGGAAAGGCGTCGATGGCATCGGCCATCCACGTCGTGGAGGCGTCCAGCGCACCGCCGATGAAGAGGGACGGCTGCGTGACCGGGGCCCCGTCGAACCGGGCGAGGTCCTCCCAGTCACGGTCCATGTTCCGGTAGCGGTTGAGGGCCCCGGTCATTCCGGTGCGCTCGAACTCCCCGGCGTAGAAGTCGAGATCGTCCTCGCTCAGCCATGCGGGCAGCACGCCGGCCGGGAAGCGGTCCCGAAGACGGCCGCCGTCGCGGGCCACGAAATGCGGATCGGGCTCGCCCGCCGCGGGCATGGTGTCGGCGGACAGGGCCGCGTAGAAGCCCGCGAGCCAGCCCCGGACATCGGGTTCCATCTCCGCCTCCGCGCGGCCGGGCTCCTGGAAGCGGGAGACGTAGAACTCCTGCTCGGGTCCGCCGATCCCGCCGAAGACCTCGGTGGGGCGGGGGCCGCCGCGCGGTGCGTAGGGGACGCTCAGCAGGGCGACGGCGCGGAAGACCTCCGGGTGGAGCAGGGCGGAGGCGGCCGCGATGTTGGAGCCCCAGTCGTGGCCGACGACCACCGCGCTCTCCTCCCCGAGGGCGCGCACGACGGCGACGTTGTCCGCCACCAGGTCGAGCATCCGGTAGGCGTCGACCGCGGCCGGCCCGGAGGAGCGGCCGTAGCCGCGCACGTCGATCGCCGCCGCCCGGTACCCGGCGGCGGCGAGGGCCGGGAGCTGGCGCCGCCAGGAGTACCAGGACTCGGGGAAACCGTGAACGAGCAGGACCAGCGGGCCGGTCCCCTGCTCGACCAGGTGAAGGCGCCCGGCCGGGGCCTCGACGACGCGGTGGCGAAGGCCTGCGGACAGCTCGGACGGCATGGGTCTCTCCTCGGTTCACGGTCGGACGCGGCTACCCGTCGATCATGCGGCGGCGCGGCCCTCGGAGGCGAGCAGCCTTGCCGCGCTGGCAAACTTGCAGACGAGAGGCATGGGATCGGCGCGACCGGAGGAGGCCGGACGGAAATGGCGGACGACGGGACGGCTGCCGCGATGGCGGCCATGGGCCCCCGGCTGCGGGCCGCGCGCGAACACCGGGGCGCCACGCTCACCGGCGTCGGCCGCGCGACCGGCATCTCCCTCAGCACGCTGTCGCGCATCGAGACCGGCCGGCGCAGGCCCACCCTGGAGGTGCTGCTGCGGCTGGCGAAGGAGTACGGCGTCCCACTGGACGAGCTGGCAGGCCTCTCCCCCGGGCCCGGGCCCCGCGTCACCGCGTCGCAGCGCCTCGGCGACGACAAGGCGGTGCTACCGCTGACCCCGTACGTCGGGGGCCTGCACGCGCACAAGCACGTCCTGCCGCCCGTCGAGGAGCCGTCGGAGCGGCCGCGGCAGATCTCCCACGACGGATACGAATGGCTGTGCGTCCTGTACGGGCGGCTCTGGCTCGCACTCGGCGAGCAGGACCTGATCCTGGCCGCCGGAGAGGTCGCCGAGTTCGACACCCGCACCGCTCACGGGGTCGCCAACGCCGGATCCGGCGGGCCGGTCGAATACCTGGTCATGTTCGGGCCGCAGGGCGAGCGCCTGCGGCAGCGCACCCCGCCGGCCCCGGGCCGCGGAGCCCGGTAGCCCGCGGCCCGAGGGCCGGGAGCCCGCCGGGCTCCCGGCCGGAGCCGCGGGAGCCTTCCGGCGCCCCCGCGGCTCCGGGCCACGAACCGTGCGGCGCGGGTCAGCAGCCGCCGCAGTTGTAGTACGTGACGTCCCAGTGGTTGCCCTCGTCCGCGTAGACGTTGCCGGAGCCGGACTTGTACTGGGGCGCGCCGTCACCGCGCACACCGATGTAACTGAACACGCCGTGCACGTAGTTGGTGAGACAGGTGGTCTTTCCGAAGTCGAGCTTGTAGCCGTTCCAGTGCGAGTACGTGCCGCTCGCGTGCCCGGTCTCGGTGCCACCGGTGATGTTGAGTGCGCAGCCCGTGGCGCTCTTGAGGGTCTGGGCACCCTGGGCGGTCGCCAGATTGAGCTGGTCGAACGACGTGCAGGTGGAGACGTTGCGGTTGGAGCAGCCGCCGGAGGACGACCAGGTGACGCCGGACGAGCTGAATCTGGCGGTCGCCTGGCTGTGGGTGAGCTTGGTGACGGCGTAGGCGTCCGTCGTGCCGGCGACGACACCGATTCCGGGGGCGAAGAGGACGCCGAGCACGAGGGCGAGGGCGGTCAGGACGGGGCGCAGCGTCATACGGGACACCATGGGGAGACTCCTCCTGTGCATGACAATGGGGCAGGAAGGATATTGCCCGAGTTCTACGCGCGTCCGCCAGAGGGCCGTCGGTGACGGTCACGTGAATACACCGCGCCCCGAACCCGCACCGCCACCGCCTCCCGTAACAGTCCGGGTCGCGGATGTTGAACTTTGAACAAGATGGGTCTACAGTGAATCTCGTTGAAGGTTAAACAACAACTCGAGCCCCGCTCGATCACGTCCCCGAGGAGGAGCCATGGCTCTGTTCAACCGCAAGAACAACGACGCCCCCGCCGCCACCACCGTCGCCGTCGACCCGGCCCTGGCCGCCCTCACCGGCGACTACGCGATCGACCCGGCCCACAGCAGCATCGGTTTCACCGTCCGTCACGCGATGGTCACCAACGTGCGCGGCTCCTTCGGTGAGCACGAGGGCAGCCTGAAGCTGGACGGCAGCGACCCGGCCAACTCCGCCGCGACGATCGACGTCAAGATCGCCAGCGTGGACACCGGCATCGCCGACCGTGACGGCCACCTGGTCAGCGGCGACTTCTTCGACGCCGAGAAGTTCCCCCTCATGACGTTCCGCTCGACGGCCGCCGAGCAGCTGGGCGGCGACAAGTACCGCGTCACCGGCGACCTCACCATCAAGGACGTCACCCGCCCGCTCGCCATCGACCTGGAGTTCAACGGCTCCGCGACGGACGTGTACGGCAACGAGCGCGTCGGCTTCGAGGGCAGCGCGGACATCCTGCGCTCCGACTGGGGCCTGACGTGGAACGCGGCGCTGGAGACCGGCGGCGTGATGGTCAGCGACAAGGTCAAGCTGAACTTCGACATCTCCGCGATCAAGGCCGCGGCCCCGCAGGCCTGACCTCCCGGGGACACCCCGTACCGAGCGCGCCCGCCTTCCGCCCCTTCCCGGGGAGGACGGCGGGCGCTCGGCGTGTGCGCGGCGGCGGCTGCCGAAGACGTCGGCAACCGCCGTACGACGGCCGACGCTCGGTTGCCGGACGGTCGTACCGCCCGAACCGCCGGGCGGTCGCCGGATGCCCCGTCGGGGTCACCAGGTCAGCCCATGCTCTTGGCGCCGTCGATCGACTCCCGGATGATGTCGGCGTGACCGGCGTGCTGAGCGGTCTCGGCCATGATGTGCATGAGCACCCGGCGCGCCGACCACCGCACGTCGCCCTCGAACCACGGGGCCTTGGGCAACGGCTGGGTGGCGCCCAGATCGGGCAGGGCGGCGATCAGCTCGTCGGTCTGCCGGGCCACCTCCGCGTACTCCTCCAGCACACCGGCCAGCGTCTCGCCCGGCAGCATCCGCATCTCGTCGGCCCGCTGCGCCCAGTCGGCCTCGGTCATGGCCGTGAAGTCCGGCATGACCGACGGGCCGTCCACGATGAAGCGCGCCCAGCTCCGCTCGGCGCCGGTGACGTGCTTGATGAGACCGCCCAGACACAGCTCGCTCACCGTGGTGCGCAGCCCGGCCTGCTCGTCGGTGAGGTCACGGGTGGTGAAGCGGAGGAAGTGCCGGTGGTTGGCCAGCATCTCCAGCAGATCGGCGCGCTCGCCGGTCGGGGCCGGGGCATCGGTCGCCTTGCTGATGGTCATCTCGCTGACAGTCATGATCCCTGCCTTCTGTGTGTCCCTGTTCCGCCGTCGAGAGACACGTTAGGAGCCCTATAGGTCAGCTCCTGACCTGATCGGCGCGCGCCCGCAGGCCGTGCGCGGCACGTGTCCGCGCGGGGCCCGACCGCGGCTGCCGGGCGCCGGGCGGCCCGCGATCACACCGGGAGGAACGGCTCCGTCAGATGCGGCGTCGCCACGTGCAGCGTGGTGGCGGTCCCGCGGCTGAGCATGCGTTCCCTGGACGACCTGGCCGTCTCCGGGTCGATCTCGTGCGCGTACGCGAGTTCGGGGTGGAGCAGTTGGAGCGCGTGCACCAGGAGGTCGCCGGTGATGAGCGCCAGCTCGGGCCCGTCGGCGACCAGCACGCTCTGGTGCCCGGGCGTGTGGCCGGGTGTGGCGACGGCGCGCCCGGCGCGCAGTGGCGTGTCCCCGTCGAGGAGCCGGAGCCGGCCGGCCGCCGCGAGAGGGTCGGTGAGGGCCTCACGCAGCTGCGGGTTGAGCGCGTCGATGGCGTCGAACTCGGCCCGCTGGAGCAGGTATTCGGCGTTCGGGAAATAAGGGCGGCGCGCGGCAGCGCTCCCGGGCGGAGGTGCGCCGCCCGCCGTACCTCCTGCCGAGGGGACGGCCGCCTCCGTGACGACCGCCCACCCGACGTGATCCGTATGCAGATGCGTGAGCACCACGGTGTCGACCTCGGCCGGGTCGATGCCCGCGGCGGCGAGCGACTCGGGGAGCACGCCGGGCACGGGTGCCCACGAGGCGGCCGGGCTGTCCGCCGGGCCGATCCCCGCGTCCACGACGGTGACGCCCTGGTCGCCGCGGATCGCGAATGCGCGAAACCTCAGCCGCCAGCGGCCCTCGGCGTCGACCGCGTCCGGGTCGTAGCGGTCGGCCTCGGCCCACTGGGCGGCTGTGGCCCCGGGAAAGGCCTCGGCGCGCGGAGCGAAGAACGGGCCCTCGCCGTCGGCGAGGGCGATGATCTCGGTCGAGCCGATCCGAAGGCGCGGAACGCTGAGGGGCATGACCGCGATCCTGTCATGCCCGGATCCACTCCCGGCGGCCTTTCGGAAACGACGGGTTCCGGGGGGTCACGCTCCCCGCCGGACCGTTTCCGCCGTCAGAGCCGCCGGACCTTCAGCGCGTTGTCCGTACGGGTCGTCGGGTTCCCGTCCGGGTCGTTCTGGACGCGCTCGTGCTCCGCGCTGACCAGTACCTCCCATTCCCCGTCGGGAAGTTCGAGCGAGGCGAGCACCTCGTCCGTGGTGGGCAGCTCCATGTCCGCGTGGTCGTGTTCCCAGGCCGGGAAGCCGGCGTGGCCGACGATCAGGAGCACGCCGCCGGGGGCGACCGCGGCGGCGGCACGGCGCAGGATCCGCTCGCGCGGCAGGTCGCCCATGGAGTGCAGGAACTGGGCGGAGACCAGGTCGAACTCGCCCTCGGGGAACGAGACCCCGAGGTCGTGGAACTGCCAGTCGATGCGGTCGGCGATGTCCGCGTCCGCCGCGTGCTCGGCGGCCCGGCCCAGCGCGACGCGGGAGATGTCGGTCGCGGTGACCCGCCAGCCCCGGCGTGCGAGCCACACCGCGTCGGCGCCCTCTCCGCACCCGAGGTCCAGGGCGCGCCCCGGCGCCAGGCCCTCGACCTCGCGGACGAGCGCGGTATTGGGGTTGCCGCTCCAGATGCGGTGGCTCTCCCGGTAGCGCTCGTCCCAGAGTTCGGCGTCGGACGAAGCGGTGTTGTCCGTGGTCATCGTGTCTCCTGCAGTCCGTGGCGACGGTTTCCGAGGGCCTTCTCGCAGACCTGGCGCTCGGCCTCGGCCGAGAAGGGTGCGCGGCGGGCCCCGACCGCGCGGCGGGTGTCGTCGGCGACGAGGTCCGCGTTGATGGCCCCGCCGGCCTTCAGCCCTGCGGCGGCGGCTGTGATGACCTGGTCCATCAGGCTGGCGACGTTACCGGCCACCCACACTCCGGGCACCTCCGTGGCCCCGGCCGGGTCGGCCGCGATGTACGTGCCGAGGGTGTGCCCGCCCATCTCCATGGGAGTGGCGCGCAGCCCGAGCCCGTCGAGCACTCCGGAGCGCGCGGTGAACCGGGGCTGGACGACGACGTGATCGCGCGGCACGACCCGTCCGCCGGCCAGCCGTACCCCGGTGAGACGGTCACCGGCCGCCTCCAGACCGGTCACCTCGCCGTCCACCACGGCGATGTTGCGCGCGGCAAGCTGCTCGTACTCGTCGTCGCTCGGCTCCGGGCCGTCGTGGAGGAAGAGCGTGACGTCCGCGCTCCACTGCCGCCAGAGCAGGGCCTGGTGAACGGCCATCGGGGTCAGCGCCACCACGCCGATCGCCGTGTCACGGGCTTCCCAGCCGTGGCAGTACGGGCAGTGCAGCACGTCCTTGCCCCAGCGCTCGGCCAGCCCCGGGACCGGCGGCAGCTCGTCCACCAGCCCGGTCGTGACGAGCAGCCTGCGCGCCCGGACGGCTGCCCCGTCCGCGCGCACGACCCGGAATCCGGCCCCGCCCGGCAGCCGCTCGGCCGAGGTGACCTCGCCTTCGACGACCTCGACCCCGTACTCGGCCACTTCCTTGCGGCCGATGGCCATGAGTTCCGAGGGCGGGGTGGACTCGCGGCCCAGGTAGTTGTGCACATGGGACGCGGGGGCGTTGCGCGGGCTGCCCGCGTCGATCACCAGCACGGAACGCCGGGCCCGCCCCAGGGCCAGCGCCCCGCTCAGGCCGGCGGCCCCGCCACCGATCACCACCACGTCGTACGTCTGCGTCGTCATGTCGCTCATGCGAAACACCTCCATCTACGGGAGATGGTGGACGCCCGGCTCACATTCGGCAAAGATCCTTGCCGGAGTAGCAAACCCGCGCCGGACGGCCCTGCCCGGACTCCGCTCCCCCACCCCCGGGCACCGGCGATCGCCGACACCGGCAACAGGCCCCGCCCGCCGCCCGCGTCGGGCGAGGGCCGGTTCGCGCCCGCCGCCTCGCCATCGCGCCGTCGTGCGCCTCGACGCGGAGCCCGCCGTCAACGTGCTCCCGGAAGAGGCGGACACGGGAACAGGCATGCGCACGCTCAGAGGTGGCCGTCCAGGAACTCCCGTACCTCGGCCGTGGTCATGGGCCCCGTGCCCTGCGCCACCGCCTCTCCCTCCTTCAGCAGGACGCAGGACGGGGCTCCGGTGATCCCGTACCGCTCGGTCGCGGCCGGACAACGCGTGATGTCGGCGCGGACGGTCGTCAGGCGGCCCGCGTACGCGTCGGCGATGCCGCCCACGACGAGGTCCATCACCCGGCAGGGCTCGATCGCCTTGGGCCATGTCCCCGTGAAGTAGGCGAGGACCGGAAACGCGCTCATCCCGAGGATGAAATCGAACTCCGCGTCCTCACGGGGGCGGTGAACCCGCTGCGCCATGGAAGCTCCTGACCTTGCGTTCCGTCATGTCATCTCCATCATCCCCGGCGCGGCGCCTCACACCGGCCGGTCACCCCGCCGCGCACTTGGGTCCGCTCGTTCCGGGACAACGCCCCGACGGGTCTCCCGGAGCCAGGTCCGGGCGCCGGCGCGGTCGTGTCCGTGGACGGTCGACGCACGCGTCAGTCGCCCCGCAGACCGACCGCCAGCGTCAGTTCGAGGACCCGGTGCGGCGATGCCAGATCCGGAAACAGATCCCGCAGCTGCGACATCCGGTACCGGACCGTCTGGGGATGGACGAACAACGCCGCCGCCACCTCGTCCCGCCTGCCCTGGTGCAGCAGCCACGCCCGCAACGTCTCCTCCAGCCGCCGTGCGGTCGCGACGGGCAAGGTTCGCAACGGGGCGAGGGCCCTGGCCCGCAGGTCCGCGAACGCGTCCGCGTCGGCGCTCAGCACCAGCTCGGGCAGGTGGTCCTCGGTGTCGCGGATAGCGGAGGAGAGGGAGCGCGCGCGTACGGCTCGCGCGTACGAGGCGGACGCCCGCGTCCATGGCCGGGCCGGGCCGACCACGGCGGTGCGGTCGGTCAGCTGCCGCACGAGACGTGGCCGGTCGGCATCCGGGACGAGCAGCACACCGGTGGCGTCCGGCAGATCGTCGAGGACGAGGGTGCTCGGGTCGAGCGTGCGGTAGGCGGGCCGGGCCTGGGCGGCCGGGAGCAGGACCGCGGTCAGCGAGTCCGGGGGCTGCCACCCGGCTCGTTGGACAGCGGCCACCAGCACGTCCGGGCTCGCGCCGGCGAGGAGGTCGCGGGCCAGGTGTTCCAGGTGGCGTTCGTGGGCCCTGCCCCGGGCGGCCAGTTCGTCGGCGTGGCCCGCGGCGCTCGCGGCGGAGAGCTCGTCGATGTAGGCGAAGGTCAACTCGGCGAACTTGGCGACCTCGGCGGCGGGCAGACCCGCGGGTACGGCACCCGCCGCCAGGCATCGCCAGGCCACGCGGGCGCCGACGCGGTAGGCGCCGAGCAGGGCGTCCATCGAACGGCCGTCGCGCACCTCGCCGCGGCCCAGCTCATAGGCCGCGTCACCGGCGTCGCCGCCTGTGGCGTTCCCGCTCGCGAGGTCCAGGTAGTGCCCCAGGGTGGTGCGGACGGCACGGCGGATGGTGCCGCCCATACGGCCCGAAAGGGCGTTGGCATAGGGCGGCACCTCGTCGATGATCGCCTGCACGATCTCGTCGGCGGTGGTCTTCAGCGCGGCCCGCAGTGCGGTGACCGTCTTCTCGTCCAGGGCCAGTTCGCTGGCCCTCTGGATTGCATGGCTCACTTTTTTGTTCCCTGCGAACAATTCAGTCGACCAGATTTACGTCTTGTGGTCAGGACTTTACGCCTTGGGGCGCAGCAAGCTGGAGCCATGACGAGTACAGCCCTCCGCAGCAGGGCGTGGAAGCTACTGGAGATGGTCACGACGCCGCTGTTGCCGTCCGACTACCTCGACCTGGCCAGCCCGCTGCGTGCGGGCGCCGACCTGCGTGGGCGCATCGAGGCCGTGCGGCCCGAGACGGGTGACGCCGCGACCATCGTGATCAGACCGGGGCGGGGCTGGCGCGGCCACACGGCCGGTCAGTACGTGCGGATCGGGGTCGACGTCGACGGGGTGCGCCTGTGGCGTGCCTACTCCATCACTTCGCCGGCACACCGCCGGGACGGCCGCGTCACGATCACCGTGAAGGCGATCCCGGACGGCAAGGTCAGCAACCATCTGGTCCGCAGGGCGAAGCCGGGCACGCTGATCCAGCTCGACCAGCCCGCCGGTGACTTCGTGCTGCCGCGGGCCAAGCCCGCCAAGGTGCTCTACCTGACGGCCGGAAGCGGCATCACGCCCGTGATGGGCATGCTGCGCGACACCGAGCTCGACGACGTCGTCATGATCCACTGCGCGCCGCAGCCGCAGGACGTGATCTTCCGCCACGAACTGCATGACCTGGTCGCGGACGGGAAGCTGCGGCTCACCGAGGTGCACACCGACACGGACGGCACGCTCGACATCGCCCGTCTCGGTGAACTCGTGCCCGACTGGACCGAGCGCGAGACCTGGGCCTGCGGGCCCGCGGGCCTGCTCGACGCCGCCGAGGAGCACTGGAGCGAGCGCGGCCTGCGGGAGCGCCTGCACACCGAACGTTTCCGCCCCGGCATCGTCGTCGCCGGCGACGGCGGCGAGGTCACGTTCAGCGTCACCGGCAAGACCGTCGAGGCGGACGGCGCCACGCCGTTGCTGGACATCGGCGAGGAGACCGGCGTGCTCATGCCCTCGGGGTGCCGCATGGGCATCTGCTTCGGGTGCGTCACTCCGCTCAAGGCGGGCGCCGTCCGCGACCTGCGCACCGGCGAGATCACCGAGGCCGAGCCGGGCGTCCTCATCCAGACCTGCGTGTCCGCCGCGGCGGGCCCTTGCGACATCGAACGGTAGGAACACCTTGACCGCCATCGACCCCACCGCCCACCTGACCGCGGAGCAGATCGAGGAGCTCGGCCGCGAGCTGGACGCGATCCGCGACGAGGTGATCGCCGGCCGCAGCGAGAAGGACGCCGCCTACATCCGCAAGGTCATCTCGGCGCAGCGCAAGCTCGAGCTGGTCAGCCGGGGCGTGCTGCTGTTCTCGATCTTCCCGCCCGCCTGGCTGATAGGCACCGCCGGACTGTCCGTCGCGAAGATCATGGACAACATGGAGATCGGCCACAACATCCTGCACGGCCAGTGGGACTGGATGCGGGACCCGAAGATCCACTCCACCACCTGGGAGTGGGATCACGTTGCGCCGTCCGAGCAGTGGAAGCACTCGCACAACGAGCTGCACCACACGTACACCAACGTGATCGGCAAGGACAACGACCTCGGCTACGGCATCATGCGCGTCGACGAGGACCAGAAGTGGCACCCGCTCCACCTCGGCCAGCCGCTGTGGAACTTCATCAACGCCTGCTTCTTCGAGTACGGCATCGCGGCCTACGACCTGGAGCTCGGCAGGAACCTGAGCAAGCACCGCCGGAAGAACCCGGAGTTCCGCGCGCGGGCCAGGGCCGTGGGCCGCAAGATCCGCAAGCAGGTGCTCAAGGACTACGTGATCCACCCGCTGCTGTCGGGCCCGTCCTTCCTCCCCACGCTCGGCGCCACGTTCACCGCGAACCTCGTCCGCAACATCTGGACCCACTCGGTGATCATGTGCGGGCACTTCCCGGAGGGCGTACAGGTCTTCGAGCGCCGGTCGATCGAGGGCGAGACGCGCGGCCAGTGGTACCTGCGCCAGATGATGGGCTCGGCGAACATCAGCGGCAGCAAGGCCATGCACTTCATGACCGGTAACCTCTCGCACCAGATCGAGCACCACCTGTTCCCGGACCTGCCGAGCAACCGGTACGCCGAGGTCGCGGTGAAGGTGCGCGCGCTGTTCGAGAAGTACGAACTGGACTACGTCACCGGGCCGCTGCCCAAGCAGGTGTTCTCCGCCTGGCACAAGGTCTTCCGGCTCTCGCTGCCGAACAGGAAGCTTCCCGCGGTCCGGACGCCGGACCGCGAGCGGGAGCTCGTCGCGGCCTGACCCCGTCCCGGGTGCCCGGAAGAGCGGATCCTCCTCCGGGCACCCGGCTCGACGCCCTAGAAGAACCCGAGTTTCCTGGGGCTGTACGAAACAAGAAGGTTCTTCGTCTGCTGGTAGTGCTCCAGCATCATCCGGTGGTTCTCCCGGCCGATGCCCGACTGCTTGTATCCGCCGAAGGCCGCGTGGGCCGGGTAGGCGTGGTAGCAGTTCGTCCAGACCCGGCCGGCCTGGATGGCGCGGCCCGCCCGGTAGGCGGTGTTGGTGTCGCGGGTCCATACGCCGGCGCCGAGCCCGTACAGCGTGTCGTTGGCCAGGGCGATTCCTTCGTCGAAGTCCGAGAAGGACGTCACGGCGACGACGGGGCCGAAGATCTCCTCCTGGAAGACCCGCATCCTGTTGTCTCCCTCGAAGACCGTCGGCTGGACGTAGTACCCGCCCTCCAGCTCACCGCCGTGCTCGACGAGCTGGCCGCCGGTCAGGATCTTCGCGCCCTCCTGCTGTCCGATCTCCAGGTACGAGAGGATCTTCTTCAGCTGCTCGGTGGAGGCCTGTGCGCCGATCATCGTGTCGGTGTCCAGCGGGTGCCCGGGCACGATCTGTTCGGTACGGGCGATGCCCGCCGCGAGGAACTCGTTGTAGTGACCGCGCTGGATCAGCGCCCGCGAGGGACACGTGCACACCTCGCCCTGGTTGAGGGCGAACATGGTGAAGCCCTCCAGCGCCTTGTCCCGGAAGTCGTCGTCCTGCGCCCATACGTCGTCGAAGAAGAGGTTCGGCGACTTGCCCCCCAGCTCCAGCGTGACGGGCTTGAGGTTCTCCGAGGCGTACTGCATGATCAGCCGCCCCGTCGAGGTCTCGCCGGTGAAGGCGATCTTCGCGACCCGGGGGCTCGACGCGAGCGGCCTGCCCGCCTCCGCGCCGAAGCCGTTGACGATGTTGACGACGCCCGGGGGAAGCAGGTCCGCGACCAGGTTCATCCAGACGTGGATCGACGCGGGGGTCTGCTCGGCCGGCTTGAGGACCACCGCGTTTCCGGCGGCCAGTGCGGGGGCGAGCTTCCAGACGGCCATCAGGATGGGGAAGTTCCACGGGATGATCTGGGCGACCACGCCCAGCGGCTCGTGGAAGTGGTAGGCGACGGTGTCGTCGTCGATCTCGCTGAGCGAGCCCTCCTGGGCGCGCAGGGCGCCGGCGAAGTACCGGAAGTGGTCGATGGCCAGCGGGATGTCCGCGGCCAGCGTCTCGCGCACGGGCTTGCCGTTCTCCCAGCTCTCGGCGACCGCCAGTTCCTCCAGATGCTCCTCCATGCGGTCGGCGATCCGGTTCAGGACGACCGCGCGCTCCCCCGCCGGCACGGCGCCCCAGGCGGGGGCCGCGGCGTGGGCGGCGTCCAGGGCGCGCTCGACGTCGTCCTCGGTCCCGCGGGCGATCTCCGTGAAGGGACGGCCGTTGACGGGGCTCGGGTTCTCGAAGTACTCGCCACGGGCCGGCGCGACGTAGGCGCCACCGATCCAGTGGTCGTAGCGGGACTCGTACGAGACGATGGCACCCTCGGTGCCCGGCGCGGCGTAACGGGTCATCTCTGTGGCCTCCCGGATCCGGTACCGCCCTCCGTTGGACGGCCCTCGGCGTGAGGCTAGGCAGCGCTACGTTGCAACGCCGTTGCACGGGACAGCCCTTAGGGTGTCCGGATGCCTGAGCCTTTCGATCTCCGCGTCGAGATTCCCGCAGCCCTCACCGATCCCGCGGCGGCCTGGCGGTTCATCGAACGGTTCGCCGCGCGTCTCGGCGCGCCGGTCGGGCCGGACGACGGCTTCCCGGAGTCCGGCCTTGCCGCTGCCGAACAACGACTCGGGCTGAGACTGCCGCTGGCCGTGCGGGAGTTGTACGGCAGGTTCGGTCGCCGCCACGACCTGCTGAGCGGATCGAGAACGCTCCTGCCTCCCGAGGAGCTGGAGGCGGACGACACGGCTCTGATCTGGCAGGTGGAGGCGTTCTGGCTGTACCAGGTCGCCGTGCCGCTCGACCGGCTCGCGGAGGCGGACCCGCCCGTGCTGATCGACGGGAGTTCACCGGCCTACGACGACTGGGAACCGTACGCCGACCGCTTCTCCGCCGCGTGCGTGGAGACGGTGATGTCGGAGAACTCGCTGTGCGGCGACTGGGGCGGGTGGCGCCGGGAGTGCCTGCCCTCCGACACCGCGGTCCTGGACCGGTCCCTCACCCGCGTACCGCCCCTGATCTCCCCGGGCGGCCGGGACAACGCGGACCGCTGGTACGCGGGCGCCGACGTCCTGGTCCACCTGGACCGCTCGGACGAGAGGTCGGAGTCGGGGTGGCTGTACGTCCGCGCGCTGACGCGGGAGGCGTGGGACGGTTTCCGGACCGTGTGTCCGGGGGCGTGGACCGAGACGGTGGGCGGCTGAGCAGCCGGGCAGCCGGGCAGCCGGGCAGCCGGGCAGCCGACGGAGGCTGCCCGGCGAGGCGGGCGGCGGCCTCGCTCCCTCATGCGCGCTGCTCCGCGTCGAGCGCCCGGGCCCTTGCCAGCAGGGCCGCCCGCCGCTCCGGGGGCGCTGCCCGGGCGAGCGCCCGCCAGACGGGGAGGTCCTCCGCGCCCCAGGGGCGGTACGCCCAGTCGGCGAGCAGCGCCGGGTCGCCGCGCGCGATCAGCGCGGCACGCAGCTGGCCGGCGAGCCGGTGGCGCAGCCGGACGACCGCCGGTGCCTGCGAACGCGGCAGCAGGGGGCCCGCGTAGGCGCCGAGCGCCGCCGCCACGGCCCCGGACTCCAGCCTGCGCGCGACGGTCTCGAAGTCGGCGTCCACCGGCGTGCCCAGCCGGTACGGGCGCGAGCGCAGCAGACCGGGTCCCAGGAGCCGCCTCAGCCGGGCGAGTTCGGCCCTCATCGTGACCGGGGGGACGGACTCGTCCTCGTACAGTTCGATCAGCAGCTCGTCCCCGCCCAGGCCCTCCGGGTGGAGGGCCAGTGTCACCAGGATCTCGCTGTGGCGTCGGCTGAGGCGGATCGTGCGGCCGTTCAGGACCAGGAGCGCCTCTTCGCTGCCGAGTGCGTGGAGCTGCGCCGGAGCACCGGCGGACGGCGGCGCGACCAGGGCGAGCTGGGACTCGGCGGCGCGTGCCACGGCCTGGACGAACGCCAGGCTGTGGGGGTGTGCGAGCCCGTTCCCGCCGGTGATGTCGACGGCGCCGAGCACCCGGCCCGTGTGCGGGTCGTGCAGTGGGGCCGCCGCACAGGTCCACTGCTGGACCGGCCGGAGGAAGTGCTCGGCGGCGAACACCTGGACCGGGCGGTCGACGGCGAGTGCCGTGCCGGGGGCGTTCGTACCGGCCACCGACTCGGCCCAGCGGGCACCCTCCACGAAGTTCATCCGCTCCGCACGCCGGCGGGCCCGTGCGTGCCCCTCGACCCACAGCAGCCTGCCGTGCTCGTCGCAGACCGCGAGCAGGTGCTCGCCGTCCATGGCGTAGGCGCCCATGAGTTCGCGGATCAGCGGCATGACGTGGGCCAGGGGGTGCGCGTCCCGGTACGGCCCGAGTTCGTCCGCGCAGAGCTCGACCAGTGCGGCGCCGTCCGGGCTGACCCGCGCCCGGGCGGAGCGCTGCCACGACTGGCCCACCACGGCGCGCACCGGTGACGAGAGCCGGCCGTCGGAGGTGAACACGTCGTGGGCACGGCGCAGTTCACCGAGTCGCTCGCCGGGGTTCGCGTCGGCGGCCAGAGCCACCCAGGGGTCCGTCAACGCGCCCTCCCGTCCCACGGCGGCCTGTTTCCCCATCGTCGGCGCAACGGGCGTCCGCGACAACCGGCGTGCGGGGGCCAATCGGGGTCAGCGGGAGGGCGGGATCAGCCAGGACGGCAGCAGGGCGGTCGCGGCGGAGACGAACAACTGCCTGTCGCGCGGGGCGGGCAGCGAGAGCCAGGCCTCGACGATGCCTGCCTCGCCGTGCGCAATGAACCGGCTCGCGGCCTCGACGCGCCAGGCGAGCGGGCCGTCCTGTCCGGGCACGGCCTCCGGGTTGCCCTCCAGGAGGGTGGAGACCGAGGCGGTGAAGTGCTCGACCATCAGATGGTGGAGAACGGCGCTGCGGTGGCCCACCAGGCCGACGGTGTAGAGGGCGTCGTGGCGTTCCAGATGGTCGAGCAGGACCCCCGAGGACCGCGCCCAGATCTCGTGCACCGGCAGCCGTGCCGCCAGGTCGGTGATCCAGACGGCGCGGACCCGGTCCAGCTCCTCGTACAGCACCTGTTCCAGGACCGTCGCGGGGCTGTCGGCGTGCTTGTAGAAGGTGGTGCGGTTGACGCGCGCCTCGCGCACCAGGTCCGCCACCGCGATCTCCTCCACGGGGCGCTCCGACGCCAGGCGCAGCACGGCCTCCCGCAGCCGGTCGCGGGTACGACGCACCCGGACGTCGAGCGGGGGCGCCTCACCGGCTGCCGGGTCCGCCGGTCCGTGGCCGTCGGCGGGCTGGGTAAGCGGCTGGTCCACTGGCTCTCCTGACACGGTCGAAGCCTATCGCAACGCCCTCACATGCACTTATCAACAAGTGTCTCTTTTCTTCTCGGCGATCCGGTGCCACAATCGAGAAAGTGGCAGAGCGGCCCGATATCCCATAAACCGGGCATGCCACGACCGTGCCCGGACCGGTGCTCACCGAGCCCGCCGGACCTCGCGCGGCCTTCTCCTCGGCGCCGCCGCACCCGGCGATGCCGATGGTTCGGACGAAAGAAGCAGCATCATGAAGGCATCCGTCACCAAGGGCCTGGGCCAGGGATTCGTCGTCGAGGACATCGACATCGCGGACCCGGTCGGGCAAGAGGTCCGCGTCCAGGTGCAGGCGTCCGGCCTGTGCCACTCGGACCTGAGCGTCGCCACGTTCCTCGGCGGCGAGTTCCCCGTCGTCCTCGGGCACGAGGTCGCCGGTGTGGTCACCGGGACCGGGCCGCAGGTCACCCAGGTCAAGGCCGGCGACCATGTCGTCGGAAGCCTGATCCAGTACTGCGGCTCCTGCGTGAACTGCCTCAGCGGCCGCACGCACATCTGCCTGCGCCCCGAGGCCACCCTGCGCACCCCGGACCAGGCCTCCCGCCTGAGCTGGAACGGCACCCCGGTGGCCCAGGGCATGGGGCTCGGCGGGTTCGCCCAGGAAGCCCTCATCCACGAGAACCAGCTCGCCGTCATTCCCCGGGACATGCCGTGGGCCCCGGCCGCACTGATCGGATGCGGCGTGCTCACCGGCGCCGGCGCCGTCCTCAACAGCGCCGACGTCCGGCAGGGCGACACGGTCGTCGTCATCGGCGCCGGCGGCGTGGGCATGAACGCGGTCAGCGGTGCCCGGATCGCCGGGGCCGGCACGATCATCGTGACCGACATCGAGGACGCGAAGCTGGAGCGCGCCAAGGCGTTCGGCGCCACCCACGTGGTCAACTCCCGCTCCGTCGACCCGGTCGAGGCCGTCCGCGACATCACCGGCCGGGGCGCAGACCACGTCTTCGACTTCGTCGGCGTCCGCCCCGTCACCGCCCAGGGCATGCAGATGCTCGGGAAGGGCGGCGGGCTCTACCTGATCGGCGTCGGCGCCAACGACGCGGGGATCGAGGTCTCGACGCTGTCCGCGCTGGGCAACTCGCAGAAGGTGCAGGGCGTCTACATGGGCTCCTCGAACCTCAAGCGCGACATCCCGTTCTACGCCTCGATGTACCTCCAGGGCCGGATGAACCTCGACGACCTGGTCTCCAAGGAGATCGGGCTGGCCGACATCGAGCAGGGCTACGAGTCGCTGAAGGACGGGACGACCGCGCGCGTCGTCATCACCGACCTCTCCTGACCCGCGCGGACTCCGGCGGCCGCGCGCCGGGGGCGTACGGACCTGTCCGTACGCCCCCGGCGCGGTGCCGGGCACGCTCGCCCGTCAGGGACGCTCGCCCGGACCATGCCGGACGAGAGGCCCTGACGGGCAAGAAGCCCTACAACCCGGCCCGCAGCGCGTGGACGCGCGCGGCGGCGGCGTCGAAGGCCGCGCCGTCGAGCCCGCCGGACGCCAGGGCGTCGCTCAGGGCCGTCACCGCCTCGTCCCCCTGGGAGACGCTGCGGGACGAGCAGAGCACCAGGTCCATGCCCGCGGCGGCTGCCGCCACCGCGCGCTGCGACGTGCTGCCGAAGGACTGGAGGGCGCCGGCCTCCAGGGCGTCGGTGACGGTGACTCCGGTGTAGCCGAGCCGGTTGCGCAGTTCGCCGACGACGGCCGGGGACAGACCGGCGGGTCGGTCGGCGTCCAGGGCCGTGTAGACGGCCCAGGACAGCATCACGAGCCTGACGCCGGCCGCGATGGCGTCCCGGTAGGGCGCCTCGTCCACGCTGCGCAGGGTGGCCGCGGACGTGGTCAGGGTGACGGGGCGCAGGTCCGTGTTCTGGGTCGCGGACGCGGGGCCGAGGCCGGGAAAGTGCTTGGCCGTGGCGGCGACGCCTTCGCCCTGCTGGGCGGTGATGAAGGCCGTGCCGCAACTGGCCACCGCCGCGGCCGACTTGCTGTACGAGCGCTCGTACTGGTCGGTGAAGTCGCCGTTCTTGCGGTAGACGTCGAGGACCGGGGCGAGGTTGACGTTCATGCCGATGCCCGCGAGGTTCATCCCCGCGCCGCTGCCGGTGAAGCCGGCCCACTGCCCCGGGTCGGCGGAGGCGCCGACGTCCTTGGCGGACATGACGGGCTCCCCCGGCAGCCGGCGGACCACGCCGCCCTCCTGGTCGGTCATCAGGAGCAGCGGGGCCTGCACGGGGGACGAGGCGTGCGCCGCGTTCATCGACTGGACGACGCTCTCGATCTGGCTCAGGTTCTCGATGTTCTCCCCGAAGAAGATCACGCCGGCCGTGCGCCCTTCCCTGATGGCGCTCATCAGGGAAGCGGGAGGCGTGAGCCCGGGGTAGGAGTGGATGACGCACTGAGCGGCGCGCTGCTGCGGGGTCAGGGCGGCGGCCCACGGGCGTGAACCCTCGGGCCCGCGTACGGCCGCTGCAGTGCCGGCCATCGGCGCCAGCCCGCCGGCCAGGGCCGCCGCTCCGGCGATCAGCGCGCCGCGCCTGCTGAGGGGTGGTGTCGAGCCCATGACGTGCTCCTTCGTTGACGGTCGTGAAACCGGGCCGGGCCCTGGAGGGAGCGTGCGGGCCGGAGCGGCCGGGGTACGGCTGCTCCGGCCCGCACGTTCCTCACGCGGGGGTCATGCCCGGGAGAGAGCAACGATGTCCGGCGTTCGCCGTCACGGGGTGTTGTTGGCGAGCGCCAGCAGGCGGGAGCGGTCACCGCTGAAGCGGTCGCGGTCGACGTTGCCCGAGACGCCGTTCACCGCGCCGGTGGAGGTGTACTGCCAGACCGTGTAGTACGGGAAGCCCGAGGGGATGCTGGGGGTGCCGGTCGTCCAGTTCGCGACCCACAGGGGGCTGAGGGCGGACATACCGCTCCAGCCGCCGGTGCAGGTGTTCCACCAGCTCGGGCTGGTGTAGATCACGACGTCACGGCCCGTGCGGGCCTTGTACTTGTTGTAGAAGTCGAGGACCCACTGCCGCATGGATGCCTGGGAGTAGCCGTAGCAGGTGCCCTCGATGTCGAGGACGCCGGGAAGCGTGAGGTTGTCACGGGACCAGGCGCCGCCGTTGCTCGCGAAGAAGTCGGCCTGCGCCGCGCCGCCGGAGACGTCCGGGCGTGCGTAGTGGTAGGCGCCCCGGATCACACCGGCGTTGTAGGCGTTGAGGTAGTTGGCGCTGAACGTCGGGTCCTTGTACGTCAGGCCCTCGGTCGCCTTCATCCAGGAGAACTCGATGCCGGCGCCGCGGACCGAACTCCAGTTGATGGAGCCCTGCCAGCTGGAGACGTCGATGCCCTCGGGGTTCGCCTTGAGGTTCGCGTCCGCCCGGGCCCCGAGGTGCAGATGGCGGGTGTCGGGCTTGAAGTTCTTGCTGTCCTGGATGTAGCCGACGCCCATGTATCCCTGGCCGTAGGGCACGGGACCGTCCGGCACGGGCGCCGCCGACGCGGCGGGGGACATCAGGCCGAGCAACAGCGCGACGCTCGTGCCGACGACACCGGCCACGGTGAGTCTCTTGGCGGATTCGAGGGAGATGCTCCGGGGGAACATGGGGGCCTCCTGCTTGTGGGGGGATGTGGTTCCACGACGTTCTACGCGCGTCCACTTGTCGGGAACACGACATAGTCAGCCACAGGAGCACACGCGGGGTAAATAGTTTTCCGCCCCCGTTAGTGGTCCAGACCTCTCACCGTCCCCGGTGAGCTGCGCAAACCGCCTGCGCCTGAAAGAAGTTTTCCCGGCCCGGCGGGCACGCCCGCACGCTCAGGCCGCGCCGCGCGTGGCCGCCAGGTGGACGCGGCGCGTCGGGATCTCGTCGTCGTACGCCTCGCGGACCGCGCAGTCGTCGACGCAGAAGCCGGCCCTCCCGGCCGCCGAGCGGAGCTCGTACGCCGTGAACTCCGCCCAGTACACCCGCAGATCACTGCCGAGCGGATCGTCGGCCACCCCGTCCGCCACCCCCTCCTTCGCCACGATCAGCAGCTGCCCGCCGGGACGGAGCGCCGCGGCCCAGGCGGCGAGGGTCGTGGCCAGTTGCCGCTTCGGCTGGTCGTGGAGCGAGTAGGACGAGACCAGCCCGTCCAGCCGCTCCCCCGCCCCGGCGACGTCCCGCTGGTCCATGACCACGAACCGGCAGTCCGGCTTCTCCCGCCGCGCGAGGGCGACGCAGCGCGGCGACAGGTCGATGCCCAGCACGTCGAGACCGTGGGCGGCCAGCAGCGCCGTCACATGGCCGCAGGGCCCGCACCCGGCGTCGTACACCCGGCCGCCCGGGCCGACCCGCCCGGCGAACGCGCGCAGGGCCTCGCGGTCGAAGGGCTTGCCGTCCAACTCGTCGCGGAAGAGCCCCAGATAGTGGTCGGCGCGCGCGTCCCACGTACGACGGACATCGGCGGCGCTGCCGGGCTCCGGCACGGGCGCGGGATCGTCCAGCATGGTCACAAGGTAGTGAGGCGGCGTCCGGAGGCGTGCCCCGGGGTCCGTCGGCATCCGAGCGGCGAGGATCCGCCGGCGGCCACCGCCCGACGGGCCCGGCCCAGGCGCGGCGCCGCGGACCGGCATCGAGGTGGAACTCGATCACCGTCGCCTCAGTTCATCCAGGTCCCCAGCGCTTCAGGACTCTGGCGGTATGTCACGCCAGGGACCGTCGCGCGGCAGGCGGAGGCCTGGCCCGCTCCCACTCGATCGAGTGGACGTGCGCGGCCACAGCCGCGATTCAGTGATTTCTGACGGACCCAGACGCGATCATGCGGCGGTGATCTCAACCAACCGGACGGCACGCCGTCCCAAGTACCCGTTCCTGGCCGGGCTCGGCTCACTCGCCGTACTGACGCTGCTCCCGGCGCTCCCCGCCGAGGCCGCACCGGCGGACGACGCGTCGCCGCCGGCCGCCGGGTTCGCCTCGCCCCGTGAGGTGACGGCGGCCGAGCGCAGGACCGCCGCGTATCTCGACGCCTCGCAGGGCAGGCCCGGGCGCCTGAAGGCCTTCTTCGAGGCACTGCCCAAGGGCGGCGATCTGCACAACCACCTGTCGGGTGCGGCCTCGACGGAGTATCTGATCAAGCTCGCCGCCGAGCGGGGCCTGTGCATCGACGCGACGATGACAGCCGTCGCGCCGCCGTGCGGTACGGGCACCCGGCCCGCCGCCGACGCGCGGACGGACGCGGAGTTCCGGCAGCAGATCATCCGGGCCTGGTCCATGCAGGACTTCCCGGCCGACCAGTCCGGGCACGACCACTTCTTCGACACGTTCGGCAAGTTCGGCCTGGCGACGTGGGACCGGGGCAAGCTCCTGGCCGATGTCGCCAACACCGTGGTGAAGCAGAACCAGTTCTATCTGGAGACCATGGTCACCCCGGCCTCGGACAGCGCCAAGAAGCTTGCCGACGCGGTGGGTTACGACGCCGACCTGGCCGCCTTCCACCGCAAGCTCCTGGCCGGCGGGCAGCTCGACCGGGTCGTGAACGAGGCGGTCAAGGAGGCCGACGACGCCAACGCGCAGTTCCGGGAGACCGCGCACTGTGACACGAACCGCCCCGACCCCGGCTGCCGGCTGCCCGTCCGCTGGATCTCCCAGGTCTCCCGGGGAAGCTCCCCGGCGCGGGTGTTCACCCAGATGGCGATCGGCATGCGGCTGGCCGAGCGCGATCCGAGGTTCGTCGCGGTCAACCTCGTACAGCCCGAGGACTGGGACAGCTCGCTGAGCAACTACAGCCTCCAGATGCGGATGCTGCAGTACCTGCGCGGCCAGTACCCGGACGCCCACCTCACCCTGCACGCCGGTGAGCTGGCCCCCGGCCTGGTCAAGCCGGAGGACCTGACCTTCCACATCCGTGAGGCCGTCCTCGTCGCCGGCGCCGAGCGCATCGGACACGGTGTCGACCTGGTCCACGAGGACGACTGGCGCAGGCTCGCCCGGACCATGGCACGGCGCCAGGTCGCGGTCGAGGTGCCGTTCTCCAGCAACAAGCAGATCCTCGGCATCGCGGGCGACGACCACCCGTTCAACGCCTACCGCCGCTACGGCGTCCCCGTGGTCCTGTCCACCGACGACCCGGGCGTCTCACGGATCAACATCAGTCACGAGTACCAGTACGCCGCCAAGACGTACGACCTCGGCTACACCGAGCTGAAGGACCTGGCCCGCGCCTCGCTGGAGTACGCCTTCCGCGACGGCCGCAGCCTGTGGGCCGCCGGCTCCGCCCCCTCCGGCTACCGCACCGTCTCCGCCTGCGCCGGCAGCCGGCCCGGCGACGTCCGCCCGGGCGCGCGCTGCGCCCGCTACCTCGGCGACAACCCGAAGGCCGCGACCCAGTGGCGTCAGGAGACGGCGTTCGCCGCCTTCGAGCGCGCGCACTCCGGTCGCCGCTGATCCGAGGCCCGGCGGTTCGCCGAGGGGTGCGGGGCCGCGGCCCCGCACCCCGTTCAGCCCTTCGCCGCCGTCCGGTACGTGCACACCCGCACGCCCGCGTCGCTGGTGGTGTGCGATACCAGCTCCAGGGTGCGCAGCCCGCCGTCCGCCGGGAAGATCGACTTACCGCCGCCGAGCAGCACCGGCATGATCACGAGCCGGAGTTCGTCGACGAGCCCCTCACCGAGCAGGCTGCGTACGAGCGTGGGGCTGCCCATGACCAGCAGGTTGCCGCCGTCCTTCGCGCGCAGCTCCTCGATCCGCCCGGCGAACTGCTTGCCGGGGATGCGCTCGGTGTTGTTCCACGTCAGGTCGTCGTCGCCCAGGGTGTCGGTCACGACGTACTTCGGAATCGCGTTCATCCGGTCGGCGAAGGGGTCCCCGGCCCGCTCGGGCCACGCCGCGGCCATCGTCTGCCAGGTACGGCGGCCGAAGAGCAGTGCCTCGGCGGAGCTCATCGCGCTGTCGAAGGCGCCGCCCACCACCTCCGGGTCGAAGAAGGGGTGCGACCAGCCTCCGTGGGCGAAGCCGCCGTCCGTGTCCTCCTCGGCACCGCCCGGCGCCTGTACGACGCCGTCCAGGCTGATGAACTCGCTGATGACGATGCGCATGTGAGCAGCTCCTCGGATACCGGTCAGGTGTACGGGAGAAGAGACTGCCACGCGGTCCGAAAGTCATCGCCGACGCAGCGCCCGCGGCCTGGAGACTTCCGCCGCAACGGACCCGGCCCGGACCCTCCTCAGAAACTCCCGCCGCCGAAGTCGCCGCCCCCGCCGAAGCCGCCGCCGTCACCGAAGCCGCCGCCTCCGCCGTCGCCGAAGCCGCCGCCGAAGCCGGACGAGTCGAAGTCGGATCCGGAGAAGTCGCCGCCGGAGTAGTCACCGCCGCCGAAGTCGCCGCCGCCGTACTCCGCCGCGTACGCCGGTGTGGAGAGCATCGAGCCGAGCATCGTGCCCACCAGCAGCCCCGGAAGCAGGCCGCCGCCGAAGTAGCCGCCCGCCCAGGGGCCGTAGGCCGGTCCGGCCTCCCAGTACGGGCGCCGGCTGCCGTCGCCCATGTCGACGGTGCGGCTCATCGGGTCCTCGCCGCTCCGCAGCCGTACCTCGTCGGCGCCGCAGACCGGGACCTCGCGGGCCGTGCCGCCCGACGGGGTCCACCGGACGTCGGCGACCGAGGGTCCGTGGCGCGGGTCGAAGAAGCAGGGCGGGCGGCGGGCGGGGAGCTCTCCGCCGGCGCGGCGCGCTTCGAGGACGGCCAGCGAGTAGCGGCCGTCCTCCAGGGCCTGGGTCACCCCGCGCACGTCGGAGGGGTGCTGTGCGTGATCCATCCGCGATTTCGCGCTCTCGTACGAGTCGAGGGCGCGTTCGTAGTCGGCCCGCATCGTGTCGTCCGCGCCCGGCTCCGCGGGGTGGAAGTCGAGCCGTTCCAGGGTCTCGCCGTAGGCCGTGATGTCCTCGTCCACGACGACCCGGAGCTTGTCCAGCGCCGCCTGTTCCTCGGCCTCCTTGCGCTTCCGGTTGCGGCGCACGATCGTGTACGCGCCCGCGCCGCCGGCGACCACCACCGCGCCCAGGACGATCAGCCCGGCGCCTGCCGAGCCGCCGTCGGACGAGGAGCCGCCCCAGGAGCTGGGGGCGCTGCCCCGGGCCTGCTCGACGGCCCGGTCGACGAACGCGTTCAGCTGGGTCGCGGCGGAGGTGTCCACGCCGGGGGTCTTCACGGCCGCGGTGAGGTTCTGGACCGACTGCCGTGACATCACCTGCGGGTCGGCGCCCGCGTTGAATCCGTCGCCGAGGCGGATCGCGTAGACGCCGGTGATCCCGGTGTCGGTGCGCAGGGTGCGCAGCACGCTGTCCTCGGGGAAGGCGGAGTTCTGCGGCAGCACGGCCACGAAGACCGGCTTGTCCGCGTCCTTGATCTTCTTC
Source organism: Streptomyces sp. NPDC091416 (assembly GCF_044756845.1). Lineage (NCBI taxonomy): Bacteria > Bacillati > Actinomycetota > Actinomycetes > Kitasatosporales > Streptomycetaceae > Streptomyces > Streptomyces sp. NPDC091416. The sequence goes on along the minus strand of NZ_JBIVTU010000011.1, from coordinate 115,262 downwards.
GTCAGGGCGTCGGCCTGGCCCCGGGAGAGCTGGCCGGCCGCCGCCGGATCGACGTACACCGGACTCTTGCGCAGGGCCTGGGCGACCTCGTCGACGCTGGAGGCGGTGGTCGCGGCGGTCGCGGCGGGTGCGGTGGTCACGGCGGGGGCCGCGGGTGCGGCGGGGGCCAGGAGCAGGGCGGCCGCCGACAGCAGAAGGAGAAGTCCCGCGAGGAGCGCCGGGACCAGAAAAGTGGGGAACGGCCTGTTCCGCATGGTTCCAAGTTAACCCAAAAGAGTGTAAAGCGCGGGCGGGCGGCCGACCTCGCCGCCCGCCCGCCTGTCTCAGACGGCCCGGTACGCCGCCCTCAGCTTCGCCACCGCACCGGTCAGGTCACCCGTGAGCAGCAGATGGTCGGCGTCGGCGAACGGCTTGGAGACCTTCTCCGTCAGCTTCCCGCCGGTCTTCTGCTGGACCAGCAGCCGGGCCTGGCCGACGATGGTCCGGCCCACGTCCGTCCGGGCCAGGCCGGTCCGCTCCGCGACCTGGGCGGCCAGCGCGAGCGCGCCGAGCGTGAGCTCGCCGCCTGCCGGGGGCTTCTTCAGCGTGGTGAGGCCCCAGCCGTACGGGAACTGCGGGTCGTACGCCGCGTCGCCGACGTTGATCGGGAGCTGCGCCTCGGACTTCGGCCAGGTCACCGGAAGCTGCCCGGTGAAGGCCCGCTTGCCGAAGAGCACGTCGGCCACGCCGTCGCCCTCGGTGCCCGGCAGCCAGGAGGCCACCAGGGCATCGATGTCAGCGAGGCGGTCGCCGATGAACTGCGGGCGTCCCGAGACGATCAGGACGGCACACTTCATCGCGGCGCAGACCTTGTCGACGGCCGCCTTGTCCGCGGCGGACAGTTCCAGGTCGTGGCCGTTGCCGACGTCGCCGATGCCCTCCGCGTACGGGGTCTCCCCGACGACCACGACACCGACGTCGTAACCGTCCGTGGCGGCCGAGGCGTCCTTGGAGTACGTGACCGAGGCGGCGTCCTTCTTCATGGCCGACAGGATCGTGGTGCCCGGCGTGATGTTGCCGGACGAGCCCTGCCAGCTGACGGTCCAGCCGCCGGCCTGGTTGCCGATGTCGTCGGCGTTGGAGCCGGCGACGTACACCTTCTGCGTGGACTTCAGCGGCAGTACGCCGCCGTCGTTCTTCAGCAGCACCTGGGACTTGGCGGCGGCCTCGCGGGCCACGGCGCGGTGTTCGGCCGAGCCGACCTTGTCGAGGTTGGAGGTGTCGGCGTACGGCTTCTCGAACAGGCCCAGCCGGAACTTCTGCGTCAGGATGCGGGAGACCGCGTCATCGATCCGGGCCTGCGTGATGCGGCCCGCGGTGACCTCGTCCTGGAGCGTCCTCGTGAAGTCCTTGTACGCCGTCGGCACCATGATCATGTCGAGGCCGGCGTTGATCGAGGTGCGGACGTCGCTCGCGTAGTCGCCGGGGATCTGGTCGATCGCCTGCCAGTCGCTGATGACGAAGCCCTCGAAGCCCATCCGGTCCTTGAGCACACCGTTGATCATCTCGGCGTTGGCGTGCATCTTCACCGGGCCCTCGTCGTCGCCGAGGATGTCGAGCGAGGAGTAGGACGGCATGACCGTGCCGACCCCGCGCTTGACGGCGTCGTCGAACGGGGCGAGGTGGACGGCCTCGAGCTCCTGCCGGGTGACCTTGGTGATGCCCTGGTCGATGGGGTACGAACCGGTGGTGGAGGAGCCGTACTCGGTACCGCCGTCGCCGACGTAGTGCTTGGCGGTGGCCAGTACCTTGTCGTTGCGGTCCAGGTCCTTGCCGGACGCCGCGCCCTGCATGCCCTGGATCACGGTCTCCAGGGACTCCACGAGCGCCGGGTCCTCGCCGTAGGCCTCGTAGGCGCGGCCCCAGCGGTCGTCGCGCGAGACGCAGAGGCAGGGGGCGAAGTCCCACGGGATACCGGTGGCGCGCACCTCGTTCGCGGTGACGGCGCCGGTCTTCTCGACGGTCCTCGGGTCGCGGGTCGCGCCGAGGCCGACGTTGTGCGGCATGATCGTCGAGCCGATCACGTTGTTGTGGCCGTGGACCGCGTCCACGCCGTAGATCAGCGGGATCTGGAAGCGGGTCGCCTGGGCGCGCAGCTGGTAGCCGTCGACCATCTTGGCCCAGGCCGCCGCCGTGTTGGGCGTCGGGACGGAGCCGCCGCCGGAGAGCAGCGAGCCGAGGTCGTACGTGGCGATGTCGCCCTGCGAGGACAGCGCGTTGCGCTCGGCCTGCGTCATCTGGCCGGCCTTCTCGGCGGGTGACATCCGGGCGAGCAGGTCGGCGACGCGCTGCTTCACCGGCAGCTTCGGGTTCTGGTAGGGCAGCCCGTGGGCGTCGATGACGACCTGCGGGTTCTCCTTCGGCGGCTTGGCGCCGGTGACGGTGAGTTCGAGCGGGACCGTCTTCGCGAAAGCGGCTCCGCTGATCTTCTTCGTGGTGACGGAGACCCGGTGCGTGGTGCCGGAGGCGGTGCCCGCGGGGAAGGTGTACGTGCCGCTGACCGGGGTGTAGTCGGTGCCGGACGCCCCGCTGCCGCCCTTGGTCTCGTACGCGACGGTGACGGGCTCGTCCAGCGGGAGCGAGCCGGTCGTGGCGACGGAGAGGTCGATGGCGGCGGTCTCGCCCTGCGTGACGGGGTGCACGGCAGCGTCGGTGACGACGCTCGCCTTCAGGGCGGCGTCGGCCTTCCCGTACAGCTCCATGCCGTCGATGGCGAACTTGCCCGGGGCGCCGGGCGGCAGGGTGAGGGCGTAGCCCCACATCTCGTCGAGGCCGAGGACCTGGTCGATGCCGCCGACGGGCTGGTAGTCACCGCGGTAGGTGAAGTCGGCGAACGGGATCTCGACCTGGTGCCAGCCCTCCCAGTCGTCGGTGAAGGAGGTGGTCCACAGCTCGGAGGCCTCGCCGTGGGCGCCGCCGTCCTTGATCTCGAAGCTGATCTTCTTGCCCGAACCGGGCGGCAGCGGCGCGGTGTTCTGGCCGTACCACCAGAAGCGGATGCCCTTGTGGGCGGACCAGTCGTGGGCGGGCCGGTCGGCGGCGTAGTCGTGGCTGAGGCCGCCGTATCCGCTGATGTCGTAGGTGCCTTCGAGCACCTTGGCACCCTCGGGGGCGTCCGCGCGTTCCTTCAGGGCCAGGGTGGGCGGGTCGTCGGCGTCGCCGCCCCAGGTGAAGATGCCTTCGGCGGGCTGGTTCGCGAAGGGGACCTCGCCCTCGAAGCGGTCGATGGCGACGGGCGCCGGTTCGTCGGCGGCGGGCGCCGCCGCGCTGGGGACGGCCCCGGCGAGCAGGCCGGCCAGGACGGTCGCGGCGGCCAGTGCGGCGGTCGCGGGTCTTGCCCGGTGACGGGTGCGGGGTGACATGTGCGGCTCCTCGGTGCGGTGGCCGCGCGCGGCACAGCGGTGCGGATGCTGTGCCGCGCGCGGGTACGGGTGTGACCTGGAGGTGCGGGGGGGTGGTGGTCCGGTTGTTCCTTCCGCCCGGCGGCGGATCCGTCCGCCCGGCGGCTGCTTCTTCCGCCCGGCTACTTCTTCTGCTCGACGCGGACCCAGTCGATCTCCGCCTTGATGCCGCCCTGCGCGATGCGGTCGACGCTGGACTGCGGCAGACCCCAGTAGGGCGTGGTGACCTTGTTCCAGCCGGCGGGGTACGCCCCGCCGAGGGCCAGGTTGAGGATCACGTACTGGTTGTGGTCGAAGACCCACTGACCGCGGGTGGATTCCAGCTTCTGGCGGGAGGTCGTCTGGACGACCCGGTCGTCGACGGTGAACGTCATGCCTTCGGGCGTCCACTCGACGCCGTAGGTGTGCCACGCGTCGGCCCGGCCGCCGTTCGGGTAGGTCTGCTGCTTGCCGATGTTGCCGTCGGCCGAGTAGCCCGGGCCGTGCAGGGCGGAGCTGGTCCAGTCGCCGTAGCCGATGTTCTCCATGATGTCCGTCTCGCCCGAGCCGGGCCACGAGACGGACGGGTCGTCGACGTTGCTGCCGAGCATCCAGAAGGCGGGCCAGAAGCCGTCGCCGACCGGCAGCTTCATACGGGCGCTGACCTTGCCGTACGTGAAGTCGAACTTGGTGTTGGTGTCGACCCGGCCGGAGGTGAAGTCGAAGGTCCCGCCCGGCGTGGAGGTGCACGCCTTGCAGTACTTCGACTGCAGGACCAGGGCGCCGTTCTCGGTGCGGATGTTGTCCGTCGAGTCGACGTAGGCCTGCGACTCGCCGTTCACGGGGCCCATCTCGGTGCCGGTACGCACCACCCGCCACTTGGAGCGGTCCAGGCCCGAGCCGGTGAAGTCGTCGAAGAAGGTGGTGCTGTACGCGCCGCCGGGGTTCTTGGGCAGGGCCGGGTAGGCGGCGTCCGCGCTGCCTCCGGTGCCCCAGACCTGCATCTCGTAGAGCGAGTAGCCGAACTGGGCGGTGGACGGTGCGGGGTTGTAGAACGAGCGGCGCTCGACGCCCAGCATCCGGACGTAGCGGCCTCTCTGCGGGGTGGGCAGGGTGACCGTGTCATGGCGTCCGGCGGCCTCGCCGGGGGCCTTCACATCGGCCCGGCGGGCGGCGACCTCGGCGGCGGAGGGCTGGTACACGGTGCGCCAGGTGCGGTTGTCGTCGGAGACCTGGATGCGGTAGTCGACGGCGTAGGCCGCCTCCCAGTACAGGTCGACCGTGTCGATGGTGGACGTGGCTCCGAGGTCGACGCCGACCCAGCGGTCCTTGTTCCAGTCGCTGGACCAGCGCGACTGGTCGGCCTTGAGGTCGGCCGGCCAGCCGCCGTCGGTGACGAAGGCCGGGGAATTGCCCGCGTGCTGGTAGAGGTTGCCGTACGCGGGGTGGTTCAGGGCGAGGTTGCTGCGGGTCGTCGAGGCGGGGGCCTGCTGTCCTCCGTACACCTTGAAGGAGTACAGCGAGTAGCCCCAGGCGGTGGCGCGCTGGATGCCGCGCATCCGGACGTAGCGGCCGGTGGCCTCCTGCGGGTAGGTGTGCGCGGTGACGCTGCCGCCGGTGCCGTCGTCCTCGGTGTAGAAGGTGGTCCAGTCGGTGCCGTTCCTGGACACCTCCAGGACGTACTTCTTGCCGTAGGCGGCCTCCCAGTCCAGGGTGACCCGGCTGATCCGGATGACGGAGCCGAGGTCGACGCGGATCCAGGCGTCGTCGGCGAAGTTGCTGGACCAGCGGCTGGTGCCGTCGCCGTCGGCGGCCCTGCCGGGTCCCGTGGCGTCGTTCTCGCTGCCGGACGCGGTGACGGAGGCGGGATCGGCGGCGTGGGCGGCGGCCGCCCGGTCGGTGTCCCAGGCCGCGGCCTGCGCCGCCGGCCGGGGGGCCGGGGCGGCGAAGGCCATGGGGGCTGCGAGGGCGATCAGTGCGGCGGTGGTGGCTGCCAGAGTCGTACGAGAGGGCACGGTGGGGCTCCCGTTCGTATCCATGGGGGCTGCGCGGCCACGCGCGCGGGCGCGGCTACGCGTTGCGGGTGAGGTGGATGGTGTCGCGGTACCACTTGGCGCTGTCCTTGAGCGTCCGCTCCTGCGTGTCGTAGTCGACGCGGACGATGCCGAATCGCTTGTCGTAGCCGTAGGACCACTCGAAGTTGTCCATCAGCGACCAGGCGAAGTACCCCCTGACGTCGGCCCCTTGGGCACGGGCGTCGGCGACGGCGGCGATGTGGTCGGCGAGATAGGTGGTGCGGTCGGCGTCGTGGACCGAGCCGTCCGCGGAGACGGTGTCGTCGAAGGCGGCACCGTTCTCGGTGATGACCGTCGGGAGGCCGTAGTCCTTCTCCAGACGGACGAGCAGGTCGGTGAGGGCGCCGGGGGTGATCTCCCAGTCCATGGCGGTACGGGGCAGGTCGCGCTCGACGGTCCGGGTGACGGGCAGGCCGTCGGCGTCGAGCTCCGCGCCCTCCTCGGTCACGCCAGAGAAGAGCGAGCCGCGGTAGAAGTTGACGCCGAGGACGTCCAGCGGGGTGGAGATGGCCGCGAGGTCGCCGTCCTGGACCGGGAGTTCGATGCCCTGGGCGGCGAGGTCGGCGACGACGTCCTCGGGGTAGGCGCCCTTGACGACCGGGTCCAGGTAGAGGCGGGCGCCGAGCCCGTCGGCGCGGCGGCAGGCCTCGGCGTCCTCGTGGCTGTCCGTCTCGGGCGTGGCGGTGCCCAGGTTCAGGGTGATGCCGAGTTCGAGCTCGTTGCCGCGTGCGGCGGCCTGCTCGCGCAGGTACTGCGAGGCGAGGCCGTGGCCGAGCAGCAGATGGTGGACGGCGTGGATCGCCTCGCCGAAGTTCTTCCGGCCGGGGGCCTGGTTGCCGTACGCGTAACCGAGCATCGCCGAGCACCACGGCTCGTTCAGCGTGGTCCAGTGCTTCACCCGGTCACCCAGGGCGTCGTAGGCGAGGGCGGCGTACTCGGCGAAGCGGTGGGCGGTGTCGCGGGCCGGCCAGCCGCCCACGTCCTCGAGCTCCTGCGGCAGGTCCCAGTGGTAGAGGGTGACCCACGGGGTGACGCCCTTGGCGTCGAGCTCGTCGAGCAGCCTCTTGTAGAAGTCCAGGCCCTTCGCGTTGGCGGGTCCGCGCCCCCCGGGCTGGATGCGGGGCCAGGCCAGCGAGAAGCGGTACGTGTCGACGCCCAGGTCGGCGATGAGCGAGACGTCCTCGGGCATGCGGTGGTAGTGGTCGCACGCCACGTCACCGTTCTCGCCGCGGACGACCATGCCCGGCACCCTGCAGTACGTGTCCCAGATGGACGGCGTTCTGCCGTCCTCGGCCGCCGCTCCCTCGATCTGGTAGGCGGCTGTGGCGACGCCCCAGCGGAAGTCGGCGGGCAGACCGGGTACGGCCTGGGCGGCGATCTCGCGGGCGTAGGCCTGGGGGGTGACGAGGTTCATGGTTCTCCTGTGGTGTGCGGGGCGTACGGCGCTACGAGCGGGCGGCAGCCGGGGCCGGGGCTTCGTGGTGGAGCCAGCAGGCCACCGCGCGGGAGCCGTCGCCGTCCGGTGCCGCGAGCACCGGGACGTGGGTGTCGCAGGCCTCGGTCTTCCTGGCGCAACGGGGGTGGAAGGCGCAGCCGGCCGGCATCGCGGACAGGTGCGGGGGCGAGCCGGGGATGCCGCTGAGTTCGCGGCGGGGGCCGTGCAGTGCGGGGAAGGAGTGCAGCAGTCCGTCGCTGTACGGGTGGCGGGGGTCGCGGTAGATGTCGGCCGCGCCGGCCTCCTCGACGATCCGGCCGCCGTACATGATCGCGATCCGGTCGGAGAACTCGATGAGGAGGGAGATGTCGTGCGTGATGAAGACGACGGAGAAGCCGAGTTCCTCGCGGAGCTTGACCAGCTGGCGCAGGATCTGGCGCTGCATGACGACGTCGAGCGCCGTCGTGGGCTCGTCCATGATGACGATCTCGGGTTCCAGGGCGAGGGCCATCGCGATCATCACGCGCTGGCGCATGCCGCCGGAGAGCTGGTGCGGGTAGGCGCCGAGCCGGTCGGCGGAGATGCCGACGAGACGCAGCAGTTCCCCGGCCCGTGCGGTCCGGTCGCTCTTCTTCATCTCCGGGCGGTGGGCCTGGAGTACGTCGGTGAGCTGGCTGTGGACCGTGTGCACCGGGTTGAGGGAGTTCATCGCGCCCTGGAAGACGATCGACAGCTCCTGCCAGCGGAAGGCGCGCAGTTCGGGCGCCGACAGGGCCAGCAGGTCGAGTGCCCGGCCGTCGCGCCGGTGGTAGTGGACCTCGCCGCCGGTGATCACGCCGGGCGGGGAGAGCAGCCGGGTGACGGCGTAGGCCAGGGTGGACTTGCCGGAGCCGGACTCGCCCGCGAGGCCGAGGACCTCGCCGCGGTGCAGGGTGAGGTCGATGTCGCGCAGCGCGTGTACGGCGTCGGCCCCGGTCCCGTAGTCCACGTTGAGGCCGCTGATGGTGAGGACGGGCTCGCTCATGGGCGGGGCTCCTTCTTGGACGTGCCGGTACGGGCCACGGGCGTGAAGCCGGCCTCGGAGGTGCTCGTACGGGCCACGGGCGTGAAGCCGGACTCGGACATGCTCGTACGGGCCACGGGCGTGAAGCCGGACTCGGACGTGCTCTTACGGGCCACGGGCGTGAAGCCGACGCGCATGCGGACCTTGCGGGAGCCGCCGGTCTCGGTGCGCAGGCGCGGGTTGACGAACTCGTCGATGCCGAAGTTGATGAGGGCGAGCGACATGCCGAGCAGCGCGATGCAGAGCCCGGCCGGGACGAACCACCACCAGGCGCCCTGGGCGAGTGCCTGGTTGGACTGCGCCCAGAACAGGACGGTCCCCCAGTTCCAGTTGGAGATGTCGGCGACGCCGATGAAGGCGAGCGTGATCTCGGAGAGGATCGCGAAGATGACGGTGCCGACGAAGCCGGAGGCGATGACGGCGGTCAGGTTCGGCATGACCTCGAAGAAGATGATCCGCCAGGTCGGCTCGCCGGTGGCGCGGGCCGCTTCGACGTAGTCGCGGCGGCGCAGCGAGAGCGTCTGGGCGCGGAGCACCCGGGCGCCCCACGCCCATGAGGTGAGGGCGATGACGGCGGCGATCAGGAGGTCGCCCGTGTCGGAGACGAAGCTGGCGATGATGATGATCAGCGGCAGTCCGGGGATGACCAGGAAGACGTTGGAGAGCAGCGAGAGCACTTCGTCGGCGGTGCCGCCGAGGAAGCCGGCGCTGACGCCGATCAGCACGGAGAGGATCGTGGCGATGATGCCGGCGACGAAGCCGACGACGAGGACACCGCGGGTGCCGACGAGGATCTGCGAGAGCACGTCCTGACCGGTCTGCGTGGTGCCGAACCAGTGGGATCCGGAGGGCGGCTGGAGCAGCTCGTTGCTCATCGTGTCGGGGTCGTACGGGGCGATCCACGGGCCGATGACGGCGATCAGCACGAAGAAGAGCAGGATGCAGAGTCCGACGACGGTCTTGCGGCCGCGCAGGAAGCGGAACCTGCGCTTGCTCGCCGCGGGCGTCTCGGTCGCGTCGAGGACGGCGACCTCTGTGGCGGTGACGGCCATGAGCCCTACGCCTCCCTTCGGGTACGGGGGTCGAGGACCATGTAGAGCACGTCGGCGAGGAGGTTCGCCGCGAGTACGGAGAGCGTGATGATGAGGAAGACGCCCTGCATGAGGGGGTAGTCCTTGGCGCCGACGCCCTGGAAGAGCTGGTAGCCGATGCCCGGGTAGGAGAAGACCATCTCCACCAGGAGCGTGCCGCCGACGATGAAGCCGAGCGAGAGCGCGAAGCCCGAGATGTTGGGGAGGATCGCGTTGCGGGCGGCGTACCCGAACATGACCCGGCGCTCGGAGAGCCCCTTGGCCTGGGCGACCATGACGTAGTCCTCGCTCGACACCGTCACCATCATGTTGCGCATGCCGAGGATCCAGCCGGCCACCGCGCTGAGCACGATCGTGAGGCCCGGCAGCGCGCCGTGGTAGAGCGCGCTGGAGATGAACGGCCAGTCGAAGGCGGGAACGAGCGAGTTGTCGTATCCGCCGGCGGCCGGGAAGAGCGGCCACTTCACGGCGAACAGCGAGATGGCGATGAGGCCGAGCCAGAAGTACGGGATGGCGGAGATGAACGTGGTGACGGGCAGCAGGCTGTCCATCCAGGAACCGCGCCGCCAGCCGGTGAAGACCCCGATCCCGGTGCCGAGCACGAAGCTGATCAGCGTGGTGATGCCGACCAGCGCGAGCGTCCACGGCAGCGACTGGGCGATGACCTCGCTCACCGGGGTCGGGAAGAAGGTGAAGGACAGGCCGAGGTCGCCGTCGAGCAGATGACCCCAGTAGTCGGTGTACTGCTGCCAGATCGACTGGTCCTTGTCCAGGCCGAAGAGGGCCTGGAGCGAGGCGATGGCACTCGTGTCCAGCTGTCCCTGGAAGCGGGCCATCAGGGACTGCACCGGGTCGCCGGGCATCATCCGCGGGATGAGGAAGTTGATGGTGATCGCGGCCCACGCGGTGACCAGGTAGAAGGCGAGCCGTTGGAGCAGGAACTTCACTTCGCAGCCTCCTTCTTCTCGTGGCCGTCGGTGGTGGTGGCGCCGGCGGTCCCGTCATACAGCCAGCAGGCGGCCCACTGGCCGTCGGCCAGGTCGAAGCGCGGCGGCAGTTCGGTGCGGCAGCGCTCCATCGCCTTGGGGCAGCGGGGGTGGAAGCGGCAGCCGGCCGGGGGGTCGATGAGTGAGGGGGGCTCGCCGGTGCCGGTCTCCGCCTGCGCCTCCTCGTCGGCGACCCGGTCCGGGTCGGGAGCCGAGGCGATCAGCAGCTGGGTGTAGGGGTGGGCGGGGCGCTGGGTGACGGTCTCGCTGTCGCCGCCCTCGACGATCCGGCCCGCGTACATGACGAGCGTGGAGTCCGCGAAGTAGCGGGCCGACGCGATGTCGTGGGTGATGTAGAGGATCGCGAGGTGCAGGCGGTCCTTGAGGTCGCCCAGCAGGTTGAGCACCCCGAGCCGGATCGAGACGTCCAGCATCGAGACGGGCTCGTCGGCGAGGAGGACCTGGGGGTCGGCGCCGAGCGCGCGGGCGATGGCCACGCGCTGGCGCTGACCTCCCGACAGCTCGTGCGGGAACTTGTCCAGGTACTGATGAGGAGGAGTCAGCTGGACGCGGTTCAGCAGAGCGGTCAGGTTCTGTTCCAGTTCGGCCTCGCCGCTGCCCGCCCGGCCGTGGATCTTCAGGGCGCGGGTGAGGTGGTAGCGCACGGTGTGCACCGGGTTCAGCGAGGCGAACGGGTCCTGGAAGATGAGCTGGACCCGGCGTACGTAACTGCGGAAGGACCGGCCACGTCCGGCCTTCACCGGCTGGCCTCCCAGGTGGATCTCGCCCGCGGTGAGCGGATACAGCTGGGAGAGCAGTCTGGCGACGGTGGACTTCCCGGAGCCCGACTCCCCCACCAGTGCCGTGACGGTGCCGCGCCGCAGTTGCAGCGAGACGTCGTCGACGGCGTGGACGCTGCGGCGCCTGCCCGCGACGAGGTCGCGGCCGGTGCGCCGTACGGCGAAGTGTTTGGTGACTCCGCGTGCTTCGAGCACGACGTGGTTCTTCTCGGTCTGTTCAGACATGGCCGGTACCTGGGATCCCTGTCCTACTTGGACGGCTTGAGCTTCAGAACGACTTCCAGCGCGGAGCGCTGGGTGTGCTGCGGGTCGGCGTACGGGTCGGCCTCGGTGGGCCAGCCCACCCAGTTCTTGGTGGAGTACTCGGCCCCGACGGGAGCGGCCGCAGTGGGGATCACCGGCGCCTGCTCGACCATGATCTTCTGCAGGGAGTTCATCGCCGCGGTGCGGGCGGAATCGGTCGTGGCACTGGCGAAGTCCTTCAGCGCCTCGGTCGCCTCGCTGCTCTTGAAGCGGCCGAAGTTGCCCTGCTGGGAGGGCTTGCCGATGGGCTGGAGCAGCGCGCCGTCCATGATGTTCTGGTACATGTCGTACGGGGTCGCGCCGCTGTTGGTCCAGTGCAGGGTGGCGTCGAAGTTGCCGTTGGCCACGTCGGCGGTCCAGGCGTCGGCCGTCTGCGTCTTGACCTTGGCGTCGATGCCGATCTTCTTGATGTTGTCCTTGATGATCGCGAGGCCGGTGATGTAGTCGTTCCAGCCGGCCGGGTCGGTGAAGGTGAGCTTCACGGGCTTGCCGCCCGGGTCCTTCAGCACGCCGCCGCTGAGGGTGAAGCCGGCCTCCTCCAGGACCTTCTTGGCGCCCTCGACGTCCGGCTTCGTGGTCGCGCTCTTGTACTCGGGTGCGATGAAGGACTCACCGGCGGGCAGCGGGATGCCGGTCGGGTTGGTGATCTCCGGGTAGAGCGTCGCCTCGGCCTGGGTGTAGATCGCGTTGCGGTCGACGACCATCGCCATGGCCTTGCGCAGCGCCGGGTTGTCGAACGGCTTGCGGGTGGTGTTGAACCACAGGCCGTGGATGCCGAGGCCGGAGGGGAACCACAGCTTGTGGTTCTTGGGGTCCTTGGAGATGAACAGCTGCTTGTAGTTCGGCATGAAGACGAACGACCACTCCAGCTTGCCGCTGGCCAGCGCGGTGGTGGCGGCGCTGTTGTCGTTGTAGGTGCTGTAGCGCAGCTCCTTGACCTTCGTCGTGCCCTTCCAGTAGGTGGGCGTGGCGGTCAGCGTGGTGGTCTGCGGGGTGAACGTCTTCAGCTTGTACGGGCCCGAGCCCACGGGCGTGCGGTTGGGCCAGGTCTCCGGGTTCTTGACGCCTTCCCAGATGTGCTTGGGCACGACGAACTGCTGGATGATCTTGTTCTGGTTGACGTACTGCGAGTCGTCGAAGGTCAGGACGACCTTCTTGCCCTGGACCTCGACCCCGCCCCACGCGATGCCGTCGGCGTTGAGCGCCGGGTGCTTCTTCAGCATGTCGAAGGTGAACGCCACGTCCTCGGCGGTCAGCGGCTTGCCGTCGGCCCACTTGGCCTTGTCGTTCAGCGTGAAGGTGACCTTGGTGAAGTTGAGCTCCCACTTCCAGTCCGTCGCCAGCCACGGGTCGGCCTTGGCGGAGGGCCGGATCTGGCTCGTCATCGCCAGCGGCTCGTAGATCATCCAGCGGTAGCCGAGGGTGGCGCCCGCCGAGGTGGCCAGGAACGGGTTGCTGTTGTTCGTCTGCGGTCCGTCCGGCTTGCCGATGTTCAGGACGCCCGTGGCGCCGCTGCCGCTCTTGTTGCGGTTCGAGTTGGCTGACGAGCATCCGGCGGCGAGCGCGACCACCGCGGTGGCGAGCGCGACCGCTCTGAGCGTGTGGTGACGGCGTGCGGACATGGCGACTCCAGGAGGGACTGGCGGGTCTGGGAGACCGGAAACGGGCAGCGCTCGGCGCGCCGGGTACGGGCGGTGCGGGTGCGTACAGGCGGTGCGTTTGGTACGGGTGCGTGCGGGCCGGGGGCCGCAGCGCTAGGGGGTGGCTGACGAGTGGAGGCGGACGAAGGAGAGGCGTCCGGTGCGTGCGATCGCAAGGCGCCGGGACGTCCTCGCGGCGGAGCCGCGTGGGCGTTTCGGCAACGCCGCGAGCGTGCGTGCTGGGCGCCGGGACGCCGTCTCCACCCGTCAGCCACCCCCCCAGGGCGCCGAGTGGCGCACGACCAGTTCGGTGGGCAGCACGAGCGGTGCATCGGGTACGGGTGTGCCGCCGAGGTGGGAGAGCAGCATCCGTGCGGCGGTCTCACCCATCTGCCGGGTGGGCTGACGCACGGTGGTCAGGGGCGGTTCGGTGTGCTCGGCCATCGGGATGTCGTCGAACCCGACCACCGCGATATCGCCGGGCACGGTCCGCCCCGCGGCGCGCAGCGCCCGCAGCACACCTGCCGCGGTGATGTCGTTGTGCGCGAACACCGAGTCGAACTCCGTGCCGGAGGCGAGGAGTTCCTCCACGGCCAGCCGGCCGCAGCGCTCGGTGAAGTCTCCGCGGACGACGAGATCGGTGGGCAGGACGGAGAGGAACCCCTCCAGCCGGTCGCGTACGCAGCCGAAGTCCTGGGGGCCCGTGATGACGACGGGCCTGGTGCGGCCGGCGTCCCGCAGATGACGGGCGGCCGACGCGCCTCCTTCGTGGTTGGTGGTCACGACGGAGGGGAACTCGGGGTGGTGGCCTCGATCGTCGATCAGCACGATCGGCAGGCCGGCGCGGTGCAGCGAGGTGAGGTGGTCGAGGGTGTTCTCGGGTTCGACCACGACCAGTCCGTCGAAGGCGCGCGCCGACACCTGGCTGGTGAAGCGCTCCACGGACTCGGCCCCGCGGTTGCAGGTGAAGAGCAACAGCCCGTAGTCGGCGGCCTCGACGGTGTCGACGACGCCCTGAAGCACCTCGCCCATCCACGGCCAGGTCAGCGAGGGCACCAGCATGCCGACCGTACGGCTGCTGCCGCGGGCCAGGCCGACGGCGCCCGAACTGGGTACGTAGCCGAGCTGCGCGATCACTTCACGAACACGGGCGGCCGTCGAACCGTCCACTTCGCCCTTGGTGTTGATGACCCGGGACACGGTCGTCTTGCTGACGCCGGCCTCGCGGGCGACATCAGCGATGGTGACACGCATCGGGGACCTCCAGGACACAGCAGGACAGAGCGGCGGAACCGTCAACGGAACCGGTACCGCAACCGGTTCCGGAACCGGTACCGGCGTTGGTGGCGTGAGTTAACCCCGCTGGAACAGAGCCGTCAATACTTCACGTCGAGATTGGTCCGTACCCATCGTCTTGAGTAACGAATAGGGGTGTTGCGTTCAAGTCGTGAACACACAGCCTCTTGACGTGGGCACGTAAGAGCAGTTCACTCCCGTCTCGTCCGACGGCACGTCCCCCACGCTCCCGCCGAGGAAGGCATCAGCCATGATCCGTTCAGGAAGGGCGGCCAGGGCGCTGCTCGCCGCAGTGCTCACGACCGCCGGCCTCACCGGGCTCTCGTCCGGCACCGCGCAGGCCGCGGGCGAGACGGTGAACATCGCCCTGACCACCACCGACGACTCCGGCGGCCGTCATGTCACCCGGGGCCTGGAGGCCCAGACCCCGGTCGCCTTCGGCGCCGGGAACGGGGGCGGCGGTACGAACATCACGGTCGACGAGAACACCCGGTACCAGACCTTCACCGGCGGCGGCGCCTCGTTCACCGACACCGCGGCGTACCTGATGAAGAGCAGCGGGGCGCTGAGCCAGGCGACCCGCGACGCCACGATGAAGAAGCTGTTCTCGCCCACGGAGGGCATCGGGCTCTCGTTCGTCCGCAATCCGATGGGCGGATCGGACCTGGCACGGTACGGCTACACGTACGACGACATGCCCGCCGGGCAGAGCGACCCGTCGCTGGCGGACTTCTCGATCGCACACGATCTTCAGGACGTGCTGCCGCTGACGAAACAGGCCAGACAGCTCAACCCGGCACTGACCACGGTGGCGTCGCCCTGGACCGCCCCGGCGTGGATGAAGGACAACGGGCAGCTCAACGGCGGCTGGCTGAAGGCGGAGAACTACGGCGCGTACGCCGACTACTTCGTGAAGTACCTCCAGGCCTACCGGGACCAGGGCGTGCCGGTCGACTACGTCACCGCGCAGAACGAGCCGACGTGCTGCGGCGGCTACCCCTCGATGAGCTGGAACGGCTCCGGGCTGGCCTACTTCACCAAGAACGAGCTGCTGCCCAAGCTCGCGTCGGCGGGGCTGGCCACCAAGGTGCTCGCGCACGACTGGAACTGGGACACCTACGACGCGTACGCGGCGGCCACCGTGGACGACGCGGCGGTGCGCAACCACCCGAACTTCGGCGGGGTGGCCTGGCACGGGTACGGCGGTGACATCGCCAAGCAGACGACGGTGCACAACCAGTACCCGTCGATGGACGCGTTCCAGACGGAGCACTCGGGCGGCACCTGGATCGCCGACCAGCAGCGCGAGGACATGATGAACATCATCGATTACACCCGCAACTGGGCGAAGTCGGTGACCAAGTGGTCCCTGGCGGTGGACCAGAACCGCGGCCCGCACAACGGCGGCTGCGGTACCTGCGACGGGCTGATCACCGTGCACAACGGGGACAGCAGGAGCGGGCAGGTCGACTACACCGTCGAGTACTACACGATGGGCCATCTGACCAAGTTCGTCCGCCCGGGCGCCTCCCGGATCTCCTCCACGGCGAGCTCGACGGTGCCCAATGTCGCCTGGCGCAACCCGGACGGCTCGAAGGCGCTGATCGCGTACAACGGCAGCGGCTCGGCCCAGCAGATGACGGTCAACTGGGGCGGCAGCAGGTTCACTTACTCGCTTCCCGCCCGCACCTCGGCGACGTTCACCTGGTCGGGGACGCAGTCCGGGGCGGATACCTCGTCGGGCGTCCTGACCGGACTGGGCGGCAAGTGCCTCGACGCCACGGGCAACACCGGCGCCGACGGCACCCCGGTCCAGCTCTGGGACTGCACGGGCGGCGCCAATCAGCGCTGGACGGTGCAGGGCGACGGCTCCATCCGTACGCTCGGCGCCTGCCTGGACGTGACCTCGGGCTCGACGGCGAACGGGGCGAAGGTCCAGCTGTACACCTGCAACGGTTCGGCGGCGCAGCGCTGGACGTACAACGCCTCGACGGGCGACGTCGTCAGTACGGCCGCGGACAAGTGCCTGGACGTGACCGACCGGTCGACGGCGAACGGGGCCCGCACCCAGATCTGGACGTGCACGGGGGCGGCCAACCAGAAGTGGCACCTCGGGTAGAGCCTGGCGGGCGTCGCCGGGCGGGCGGGGTTTCGCACACGCCCCGGCGGACGCGTGCGCGCAGGCCGCGGACCGCACCCGGTCCGCGGCCTCCGTGTGTGCCCGCCCTACTCCGTCGGCTCGATCCCGGCGCGCAGCAGCCCGAAGGTGTACGCGTCCTCCAGAGCCTGCCAGGAGGCCGCGATGATGTTCTCGGCGACGCCCACGGTCGACCAGTCGGCGGTGCCGTCACCGGTGGTGATCAGGACGCGGGTGGTGGAGTCGGTACCGGTACGGCCCTCCAGGATGCGGACCTTGTAGTCCATCAGCTCCAGCTTGGCGAGCTGCGGGTAGATCCGTTCCAGGGCGACCCGCAGCGCCCGGTCGAGCGCGTTGACCGGCCCGTTGCCCTCGGCGGTCGCGACGATGCGCTCGCCCTTGGCCCAGAGCTTCACGGTCGCCTCGTTGGCGTGGGTGCCGTCGGGGCGGTCCTCGACGATCGCGCGCCAGGACTCGATGCGGAAGTACCGGCGTACCCGGCCCTCGGCCTCGGCGCGCAGCAGCAGCTCGAAGGAGGCATCGGCCGCCTCGTAGGTGTAGCCCTTCAGCTCGCGCTCCTTGACCCGCTCGACGACGCGGCCGATGAGCTCGCGGTCGCCGCCGAGGTCGATGCCGAGCTCCACGCTCTTGAGCTCGATGGAGGCGCGGCCCGCCATGTCGGAGACGAGCATGCGCATGGTGTTGCCGACCAGCGCGGGGTCGATGTGCTGGTACAGGTCCGGGTCGACCTTGATGGCGGAGGCGTGCAGCCCGGCCTTGTGCGCGAAGGCCGAGACGCCGACGTAGGGCTGGTGGGTGGAGGGCGTGAGGTTGACGACCTCGGCGATGGCGTGCGAGACGCGGGTCATGTCGGCGAGCGCACCCTCGGGCAGGACCTTCTTGCCGTACTTGAGCTCCAGTGCGGCGACGACGGGGAAGAGGTTGGCGTTGCCGACCCGCTCGCCGTAGCCGTTGGCGGTGCACTGGACGTGCGTGGCGCCGGCGTCGACGGCGGCCAGGGTGTTGGCGACGGCGCACCCGGTGTCGTCCTGGGCGTGGATGCCGAGGCGGGCGCCGGTGTCGGCCAGCACGGTGGCGACGACGGCCTGGATCTGGGCCGGGAGCATCCCGCCGTTGGTGTCGCAGAGGATGACGACGTCGGCGCCGGCCTCGGACGCGGCCCGGACGACGGCCTTGGCGTACGTGGCGTTGGCGCGGTACCCGTCGAAGAAGTGCTCGCAGTCGACGAAGACCCTGCGGCCCTGGGCGACCAGGTGGGAGACGGTGTCGCGCACCATCTCCAGGTTCTCCTCCAGCGTGGTGCGCAGGGCGAGCTCGACATGGCGGTCGTGCGACTTGGCGACGAGCGTGATCACCGGGGCGCCCGACTCCAGCAGCGCCTTGACCTGCGGGTCCTCGGCGGCCTTGCCGCCGGCCCTGCGGGTCGCGCCGAAGGCGACCAGCTCGGCGTTCCTGAACTCGATCTCCTGGCGGGCGCGGGCGAAGAACTCGGTGTCCCGGGGGTTGGCGCCCGGCCAGCCGCCCTCGATGAAACCGACGCCGAAATCGTCCAGATGCCGGGCGATGGTCAGCTTGTCCGCGACCGTCAGGTTGATGCCTTCACGCTGGGCACCGTCGCGCAGCGTGGTGTCGAAGACATGGAAACTGTCGTCGGTGGGCTTGGCCTTGGTGGTCATGCTGGTCTGACTCCTGTCGGATGAGTGGATCCGGACGATCTGATTCCACTTGCCCCCATCATCCCGCGTGCCTCGTCCCGGCCGGTGGTGGGGCCGGAAAACAAAAAACCCCTCGCGGGTGCGAGAGGTCTGCGCGCGGGTCTGGGGCACGGTGGCCGTGCCGTACGTGGTGGTACGGGACGATCACTGCGGACCGGCGCGCCTGTTGCCGATAATCATGACGAACGAGGACACGGAAGCAGTGTGCCACAGGACGGCTTCCGTGCCCGGCTCGTCTCAGGATGCGGGCGTGACGCTCGTCGCTCCGGCGGGCGGCGCCTTCTCCCCGGCCTTCACCGCGGCGATCCGGTTCAGGTCGATGTCACGGGTCTCCCGCATGGTCAGGTAGACGATGAGCGAGACCGCGCCGCAGCCCGCCACGTACCAGTAGAAGCCGGACTCGGCGCCGGCGTTCTTGAACCACAGCGCCACGTATTCGGCGGTGCCGCCGAAGAGCGCGTTGGCGACGGCGTACGAGAGGCCGACGCCCAGGGCGCGGATGCCGGTCGGGAAGAGCTCGGCCTTCACACAGGCGTTGATGGAGGTGTAGCCGGTGATCACGAGGAGCGCGAGGAGCGCGAGGCCCAGTGCGGGCCAGAAGGTGTCCGCGTGCCCCAGCATCGTCATGATCGGCACGGTCAGGAAGGTCGAGCCGAGCGCGAAGGTGATCAGCAGCGGGCGGCGGCCGATCCGGTCGGAGAGCATCCCGGCCAGCGGCTGGATGCACATGAAGACGAACAGCGCGCAGAAGCTGACCAGCGAGGCGGTGGACTTCTCCATGCCGGCGCTCTTGGAGAGGAACTTCGTGAGGTAGGTCGTGTACGTGTAGTAGGCGACGGTTCCGCCCATGGTGAGCGCCATCACGAGGAAGGCCTCGCGCCGGTGCTGCCACAGCACCTTCAGCGTGCCGCGGTCCTGCTGCCCGGCGGCGCCGGACTCCACGTACACCTCGGTCTCCAGCATGGAGCGGCGCAGGTAGAAGACGATGCCCGCGCCGAGCGCGCCGACGACGAACGGGATGCGCCAGCCCCAGCTGTGCAGCGCCTCCTCGGACATGTTGCGCTGCAGGAGGATCTGGAGGCCGAGGCCGACGAGCTGGCCCGCGGTCATGGACACGTACTGGAAGCTGGAGGCGAATCCGCGCCTCTCCGGTGCGGAGGCCTCGGTGAGGTACGTGGCGCTGGCCGCGTACTCGCCGCCGACGGACAGTCCCTGGAGCAGCCGCGCCACCATCAGCACGGCGACGCCGCCGTACCCGGCCACGTCGTAGGTCGGCGCGATCGCGATCAGCACCGCGGAGGCCGACATGAGGGTGACGGTCAGGGTGAGCGCGGCCTTGCGGCCCCTGCGGTCACCGATCCTGCCGAGCAGCCAGCCGCCGACCGGCCGCATGAAGAAGCCGACGGCGAAGATGCCCATGGTGTTCATGAGGTTGGCGGTCTCGTTGCCTTCGGGGAAGAACGAGTCCGCGAAGTAGACCGCGAAGGTCGCGTACACGAACCAGTCGAACCACTCGACCATGTTGCCGGCCGAGCCGACCCAGATTTTCTTCCACTGCTCTCGTCCCATGGTTGGCCACCGTGCCCGAACCTCCGGGAACCCAACAAGGGTGCAGGGCGCAACGATCGCGCGTACTTACGTACGTTGCGTTCACGAGTGGGTGACGTCAGCCGGCCGGGATCAGCGACTCCTCGATGAACTCCCCCACACGCTCCAGCACGTGGTCCCGGCCGGTGCCGGGAAGACCGACCGCCACATGGACGCTGAAGCCGTCCAGCAGGGCGCGCAGCCGGGTCGCGCAGCGCTCGGCGTCGACCCGGCGGAACTCGCCGTTCGAGCCGCCCTCGGCGAGCAGCGCCACCAGGTCGCGGTGCCAGGCGCCCTCGATCGCGGCCTGCCGGGCGCGGGCGGTGCCGTCGGCCTCGCGCGAGCGGTTCCAGACCTCCAGCCAGAGCGTCCAGTGCGGGTCGCGGTGGCCGGCGGGGAGGTAGAGGGCGATGTAGGCGTCGAGGCGTTCACGGACCGTGCCGGGCCGGGACAGCAGCCTGCGCCGCTCGGCCCCGAGCCGGTTCTCGCTCCATTCCAGCGTCTGGAGCAGCAACTCGTCCTTGGTGCGGAAGTAGTAGAGGAGATGGCCGCTGCTCATGCCCACCTCGCGGCCGAGCCCGGCCATCGTGAGGCCTTCGAGGCCGCGGGCGGCGACGGTGGCCATGACGGCGGCGAGCACGTCCTCGCGGGGCGGGGCGGTGTTGCGGCTGCGCGGGGCGGTGGGCACGGTTCAGACCTTGGGCTGTTGCTGGGTGATGCAGTGGATGCCGCCGCCCCCGGCGAAGATCGCGCGGGCGTCGACGAGTGTCACCGTACGGGTGGGGAAGAGGCGGCGGAAGATCCCGGCGGCGAGCTCGTCGCGCGGGTCACCGAAGGCGCACAGGACGACGCCGCCGTTGCACAGGTAATGGTTGATGTAGGAGTAGTCGGCCCACTCCCCGCCGGCCCGCAGCACGGTGGGCGCCAGGACCTCCACGACCTCCAGCGGCCGGCCCTTCGCGTCGGTGGCGGCGCGCAGGACGCGGACGGTCTCCCGGGTGATCTCGTGGTCGGGATGCGCCGGGTCCGGCTGGACGTGGGCGAGGACGGTGCCGGGGCGGGCGAACGCGGCGACGATGTCGACATGGCCGAGCGTGCCGTACGTGCCGTAGTCGCCGGCCAGGCCGCGGGGCAGCCAGATCGCCTTCCGGGTGCCCAGGCGCGCATGGATCTCGGCCTCGACCTGCTCACGGCTCCAGCCGGGGTTGCGCTCCTTGCCGAGCTG
The DNA here is from genome assembly GCF_044756845.1 of Streptomyces sp. NPDC091416. Classification (NCBI taxonomy): domain Bacteria; kingdom Bacillati; phylum Actinomycetota; class Actinomycetes; order Kitasatosporales; family Streptomycetaceae; genus Streptomyces; species Streptomyces sp. NPDC091416. The sequence goes on along the minus strand of NZ_JBIVTU010000011.1, from coordinate 94,469 downwards.
GACGGTTTCCGTGAGCAGGACGGTGCCCTCGCCGTCGACGTGGATCGCGCCGCCCTCGTTGACGAGCGGTGAGCCGTGCACGGGGACACCGGCGAGGTCGGCGACGGAGCGGGCGATGTGCCGGTCGCGTTCCCAGCGGGCCCAGCCCTGGGCGCCCCAGCCGTTGAACGTCCAGTCGACTGCGGCCAGTCCGGAGCCGTCGGTGACGAAGGTGGGGCCGATGTCACGCATCCACGCGTCGTCGAGCGGTCGCACCACGAGCTCGACGTCCGGGCCGAGCAGGGCGCGGGCGCTGTCCTCCTGGCCGGGGCCGACGACCATCGTGACGGGTTCGAAGCGGCGCACGGCATGGGCCACGGCGGCCCAGGCGCGCCGGGCCCCGTCGAGTTCGGCGGCGGAGGCGAAGGTGGGGTTGGGGCCCGGCCAGGCCATCCAGGTGCGTTCGTGCGGGGCCCATTCGGGCGGCATGCGGAAGGTCACGGGACACGGGTCCTTACAGGAAGTAGAGCCGGTTGAGGGAGACCGATTCGGCGGGTCCGGAGCTGAGCGGTTCGCCGTCCAGGGTGACGAGACCGCTGCGCCCGTCCACGTCGACCGTTCCGGTACGGGAGTTGAGCAGCAGGTCGGCGGGGCCGATGCCGCGTGTGCCCCGGACGCCGACGCGTCGCCGGCGGGTCGGCATGGCGTCCGCGCCCAGCTCGGTGGCGGCCTGCGAGACGAACGCGACCGAGAGGTCGGCGGCGGTCGCCCCGTGGGCCCCGAACTGCGGTCCGAGGACGAGGGGTTCGCAGGTGTCGGTGGCGGCGTTGGGATCGCCGGTGACGCCGTAGGCGGGGAAGCCGGACTTCAGGACCAGTTGCGGCTTCGCGCCGAAGAACTCGGGCCGCCACAGCACGATGTCGGCGAGTTTCCCCGTCTCGATGGAGCCGATCTCGTGGGCGAGGCCGTGGGCGATGGCCGGGTTGACGGTGAGCTTGGCGATGTAGCGCAGCACGCGGGCGTTGTCGTCGCCGGGCCCGTCGCCCTCCATCGGGCCGAGTTCGGCCTTCATCTTCCCGGCCATGGCGAAGGTGCGGCGGACCGTCTCGCCGGCCCTGCCCATGCCCTGGGCGTCGGACGAGGTGATCCCGATGGCGCCGAGGTCGTGCAGGACGTCCTCGGCGCCCATCGTGCCGGCCCTGATGCGGTCCCGGGCCATGGCGGCGTCGCCGGGCAGGTCCGTCTTCAGGTCGTGAACGGAGACGATCATGCCGTAGTGCTCGGCGACCGCGTCCCGGCCGAAGGGGAGCGTGGGGTTGGTGGAGGAGCCGATGACGTTCGGCACCCCGGCCATCTTGAGGACGTTGGGGACGTGGCCGCCGCCGCAGCCCTCGATGTGGAAGGCGTGGATGGTGCGCCCTTCCAGGACGCGCAGGGTGTCCTCGACGGACAGGCACTCGTTCAGTCCGTCGCTGTGCAGGGCCACCTGGACGTCGTGCTCCTCGGCGACGCGCAGTGCGGTGTCCAGGGCGCGGGTGTGGGCGCCCATGTCCTCGTGGACCTTGAAGCCGCAGGCCCCGCCCTCGGCGAGCGCTTCGATCAGCGGCGCCTCGTGGGAGGACGAACCACGGCCCAGGAAGCCGATGTTGACGGGCCAGGCGTCGAAGGCGTTGAAGGCGTGGCGCAGGGCCCACGGCGAGTTGACGCCGACGCCCCAGACCGGGCCGAACTCCTGGCCGATGACCGTGGTCACGCCGGAGGCGAGCGAGGCCTCCATGATGCGCGGCGAGAGCAGATGGACATGGGTGTCGACGGCGCCGGCCGTGGCGATCATGCCCTCGCCGGACACGATGGACGTGCCCGTGCCGACGACGACGTCCACGCCGTCGAGGGTGTCCGGGTTCCCGGCCCTGCCGATCGCGGAGATCCGGCCCTCGCGGATACCGATCGACACCTTCCGGATGCCCTGCACGGCGTCGATGACCAGCACGTTGCTGATCACCACGTCGCAGGTCTCCCGGACGGCTGCGGCCTTGAGGTGGATGCCGTCGCGGGCGGTCTTGCCGAATCCGGCGAGGAACTCGTCGCCGGGCTTCTGGGCGTCGGACTCGACCCGGACGGTCAGCCCGGAGTCGCCGAGCCTGACCCGGTCACCGGCGCGCGGGCCGTGCACGGCGGCGTACTCGTACGGGTCGATGCTCATCGCGCTGCCCCCAGGTAGCCGCAGGCCGCCGCACGCCGCAGCGCCTCCTCGCGCGCGCCGGGCGCGTCGAGCGGCCCGTCGACCAGTCCGGCGAACCCGATCGCGACGCGGTCGCCGCCCAGGGGCACGAGCCCCACTTCGACGGACTCACCGGGACCGAAGCGGACGGAGGATCCCGCGGGCACGGAGAGCCGCATCCCGTACGCGCTCGCCCGGTCGAAGTCGAGCCGCGGGTTGGCCTCGAAGAAGTGGAAGTGCGAGGTGACGGAGACGGGGACGGTCGCGGTGTTGTGGACGCCCAGGCGTACCGCGGGCTCGGGCTCCGGTGCGGCGGGCCCCGGCACGACGGCGCCGGGCGCCTCGTCGCCGAGGCCCGCGCCCAGGGGCCGGGAGACCACGGCGAGCCGCGATCCGTCGTCGAAGACGGCCTCGACATGGACCTCGGTGACGACGTCGGCGACCCCGGGCAGCACGTCGTCCGGGCCCAGCACCCGGCGGGCGGCCTCGATCGCCTCGGCGAGCCGGCGCCCGTCGCGGGCGGCCTCGCAGACGGTGTCCGCGATCAGGGCGGTGGCCTCGGGAACGTTCAGCCTCAGCCCGCGGGCCCGGCGGGCGCGGGCCAGCTCGGCGGCGCCGAACAGCAGCAGCCGGTCACGCTCGGTCGGGGTCAGTCGCATGTCGGGACACCCTTTGGTCGCACGCAGTATTTGAGCAGCACTCTAATGAGCTGGCAGAGCGGTGGGAACCTTTTCGCATGACGAGTTTGAGTGGCGCTCTAAAAGTGGCGCGCGAGAAGGGCCGCGCCCGGCGGACGCGGCCCTTCTCGCTACGGCAACGGCTCGGCTAGCCGAGCGGGTGCATCCAGCCGTGGGTGTCCTCGGCGGTGCCGCGCTGGATGTCCAGCAGGCGCTCACGCAGCCGCATGGTGACCGGGCCCGGCGTGCCGTCGCCCTGGGTCCACTCGCCGCCCGCGCTCTTCACGATGCCGACGGGGGTGATGACGGCGGCGGTGCCGCAGGCGAAGACCTCGGTGAGGGTGCCGTTCGCGGTGTCGTCGCGCCACTGGTCGATGGAGACGCGGCTCTCCTCGGGCTCGTAGCCCAGGTCGGCGGCGAGCCTGAGCAGCGAGTCACGCGTGATGCCCGCGAGCAGGGAGCCGGTCAGGGCGGGGGTGACGATCTTGTTCCCGTACACGAAGTACAGGTTCATCCCGCCGAGCTCCTCGACCCACTTGTGCTCGACGGCGTCGAGGTAGGCGACCTGGTCGCAGCCCTTGGCGGCGGCCTCGGCCTGGGCCAGGAGGGACGCGGCGTAGTTCCCGCCGGTCTTGGCGTCGCCCATGCCGCCGGGGACGGCGCGCACGCGGTCCTCGGAGAGCCAGATGGAGACGGGCTTCACACCGCCGGGGAAGTACGCGCCGGCCGGCGAGGCGATGACCAGGAAGAGGTACTCGTTGGCGGGGCGGACGCCGAGTCCGACCTCGGTCGCGATCATGAAGGGGCGCAGGTACAGCGACTCCTCGCCGCCGTGCTCCGGCACCCAGGCCGCGTCCTGCTGGACGAGCGCGTCGCAGGCGGCGACGAACGTCTCGACGGGCAGCTCCGGCATGGCCAGCCGGTTCGCGGAGCGCTGGAAGCGCTCGGCGTTGGCCTCGGGACGGAAGGTGGCGACCGTGCCGTCGGGCTGACGGTAGGCCTTGAGACCCTCGAAGATCTCCTGGCCGTAGTGCAGCGTCATGTTGGCGGGGTCGATCGACAGCGGTGCGTACGGGACGAGCTGGGCGTCGTGCCAGCCGCGGCCTTCGGTCCACTTGATCGTCACCATGTGGTCGGTGAAGTGGCGGCCGAATCCGGGCTTGACCAGGATCGCCTCGCGCTCCGCGTCGGACAGCGGGTTCGAGGAGGGCTTGAGCTCGATCGTGGGCGTCGTCATGAGTGCGTGTCCTTCACCGGTTTTGTGTGTGTAGGACCACGCCCACGCCAGCTCCTGCCGGACAGGTGCTCGGACGCCCGAGCTTCGCGGCAGGCCACGGTCCCGTTCGATTATCTCTCGTGGGAGGCCGTGCACGAAATGACGTGAATGCGGTCCAGGGTTCGATGGTGACACCCGGGGGCCGCACAGGAGAAGCCGCCGGGTGCGTGTGCGACCCGGCGGCTTCGTGAGGGAGTCGTCGGATCAGCCTGCTACGCGTACCGCGAGCGCGTCGCCGATCTCGTCGGTGGTGCGGGCGGTCCCGTCGCGCTCCGCGAGGTCGGCGGAGACGGCTTCCTCGATGCGCACGGCCTCGGCCTCGTAGCCGAGGTGGCGCAGCAGGAGGGCGACGGAGAGGACCGTGGCGGTCGGGTCGGCCTTGCCCTGGCCCGCGATGTCGGGGGCGGTGCCGTGGACCGGCTCGAACATCGACGGGAAGGCACCCGTCGGGTTGATGTTGCCGGACGCGGCCAGACCGATACCGCCGGAGATGGCGGCGGCGAGGTCCGTGAGGATGTCACCGAAGAGGTTGTCGGTGACGATGACGTCGAAGCGCTCCGGCTGGGTGACGAAGAAGATCGTCGCCGCGTCGACGTGCAGGTAGTCGGTGGTGACCTGGGGGTACTCGGCGGCGACCTTGTCGAAGGTGTTCTTCCACAGGTGGCCGGCGTAGACGAGGACGTTGTTCTTGTGGACCAGCGTCAGCTTCTTGCGCGGGCGGGCGGCGGCACGCTCGAAGGCGTCACGGACGACGCGCTCGACACCGAAGGCGGTGTTGAGGCTGACCTCGGTGGCGACCTCGTGCTCCGTACCGGTGCGCAGCGAACCGCCGTTGCCGGTGTACGGGCCCTCGGTGCCCTCACGGACGACGACGAAGTCGATGTCCGGACTGCCGGCCAGCGGGGTCGACGTGTTCGGGAACAGCTTCGACGGCCGCAGGTTGATGTAGTGGTCGAAGGCGAAGCGCAGCTTCAGCAGCAGCCCGCGCTCCAGAACGCCGGAGGGCACGGACGGGTCACCGATCGCACCGAGCAGGATGGCGTCGTGGCCCTTGAGGGACTCCAGCTCCGCGTCCGGGAGGGTTTCACCGGTGCGGTGCCAGCGCTGGGCGCCGAGGTCGTACTCCTTGGTCTCCAGCTTCACGTCCTGCGGGAGGACAGCGTTGAGGACCTTGAGTCCCTGGGCCACGACCTCCTGGCCGATGCCGTCACCGGGGATCACTGCGAGATTGATGCTGGGTGCCATGTCCGGCACGATACTGCGCGTCCCACCCCATGACATGTTGCGTCCACTATACGGACACATGGGCAGCTGTACGTGTACCGTTCACCTACTCGACGGAACGGCGTCAGGGAACGGGTGGAGGTTGTCGCCCATGGACATCCCCCGTTTCGGAATCCCCGAGAAGCTCGCCGACCGCATGAGCATGGCCGAGCAGCACGACTACCTCCGCACCCGGCTGACGCGACGCGGTGTACTGCGTACGGGAGTGGCGACCGCGGCCGTGGCCGGCACGGGCCTCGGCGCCTCGCTCGCCTCCTCCCCCGCGTACGCGGCACCGTCGGTGATCGCCTCGCACAGCTCCACCCGGGTGGACGGTTCGCTCGTCGCCCCGTTCGGCCGGCACCTGGCCTACGGCGCCGACCCGAAGACGCGGATGACGGTCTCCTGGCAGGTGCCGTTCGCGGTGCGCCGCCCGTACATCCGCATCGGCCTCAAGCCGTGGGCGCTGAGCCGCAAGATCGACGCCGAGGTTCGCCACCTCACCACGCCGCTGCTGAACGACGGAAAGATCGCGGCGGCCGAGCAGTTCTACCTGCACGCGGCCCTGGAGCGGCTGAAGCCCGGCACGACGTACTACTACGGCGTCGGCCACGACGGCTTCGACCCGGCCGACCCGCGCAATCTGGGCACGCTCGGCACCTTCACCACCGCACCCTCGCGCGCGGAGAAGTTCACCTTCACGGCCTTCGGCGACCAGGGCGTCAGCTACCACGCGCTCGGCAACGACCAGCTGATCCTGGGCCAGAACCCGGCCTTCCACCTGCACGCGGGCGACATCTGCTACGCCGACCCGTCGGGCTCCGGCCGTCCGACCGACACCTATGACGCGCGCACCTGGGACCAGTTCCTGGCGCAGACGGAGACGGTCTCCAAGACCGTGCCGTGGATGGTGACGACCGGCAACCACGACATGGAGGCCTGGTACTCGCCGGACGGCTACGGCGGGCAGAACGCCCGGTGGACCCTGCCGGACAACGGCCCGGACCCGGTGAACCAGCCCGGCGCGTACTCCTTCGTCCACGGCAACGTGGGCGTGATCGCGCTCGACGCCAACGACGTCTCGTACGAGATCCCCGCCAACTTCGGCATCAGCGGCGGCAAGCAGACCCGCTGGCTGGACCGGCGCCTGGGCGAGCTGCGGGCCCGCCACGACATCGACTTCCTGGTGGTCTTCTTCCACCACTGCGCGTTCTCCACGACGAACGCGCACGCCTCGGACGGCGGCGTGCGCGAGGCCTGGGTGCCGCTCTTCGAGAAGCACCAGGTGGACCTGGTCATCAACGGGCACAACCACGTCTACGAGCGCACCGACGCGATCCTGAGGAACACGGTCCGGCGCCGGGTGCCGATCGGCGAGCGCACCGACCCGACGCGGGACGGCATCGTGTACGTCACCGCGGGCGGCGCGGGCAAGGCGCTGTACGACTTCCCCGTGCCCGACAGCTTCGAGGGCCATGTCGCGGACCGGGAGAGCGTGGACACGTACCACGTGGTCAAGGGCGGCGGAAAGGCCGTCGAGACCGTGGAGTGGTCGCGGGTGCGCTACACCGGCTTCTCGTTCCTCGCCGTGGAGGTCGAGGCCGGACGCGACGCGCGGATGAAGGTCACCGCGCTCGCCGAGTCGGGCGAGCGCATCGACCACTTCGAGATCAGTCGCGGCTGAGCGCGGGCGGACCCGGTTCAGTGACCGGTGGAGCCGCCGTTGTCCCTGCGGTCGAGGGCGCGCTGCAGGGCGGCGGCGGCATTCTGCCGCTCCGACTCGGTCGGGCGGTGGGCGTGACGGACGCGGCGGCGGACAGAGGTCTCGGCCATGGTGGATCGACTCCTTGAGATCGCGAGGATTCCGAGATCGAAAAATCGTGAACGTGATGTCGAGATCAGGGATTTCGAGGTGCCGGAAGGGGCGGGGAGCGGGCGCCGCAGGGGTTGCCTGCTTCGGGGCGCGCTCACGACCGCCAGTCGCTTGATCTAGCGAGACGTTCGGCTTCTACAAAGCTAAGGCAGCCGCGCCGGTCTGTCTCCACAATTACTCGGACTTCCTACTATCTGAGACGGAGGTTTACGCCGGCTCACCCGCCGCTCACTCTCAGCTGCTGACGAGCACCCGGGCGGCGGGCGACCGCCGCAGCTCAGGGACGGTGTCCAGGGCCTCCCGGGTGGATCGTGCCGGGCTCGCGGGCCCCGGCACGCGCATCGGCCGCGCGGTCGCCACCGGGAGAATCCGGTTCCGGGAGGCCCGCCGCGGTCGCGGCCCCGCCCTCACCCATGTCCCCGGCCGGCGGGCCGGGACCCGGAACCTCACATCACGTCCCCGTCCCGCCAGTCGAAGACCAGCACCTGGGCGGCCGGCGTCCCGTCCGGCACAAGCGCGGCGCCCCCGACCCCCCGGACGTACGTACTGCCCTCCTCCTCCGCCAGCCGCTCCGCCCCACGCGGTCCCTGCACGGCGATCCGTCCCGGCCACACCGTCCAGCCGCGCCCGGCGTACAGGGCGGCACCGGCGGCCGACGCGGACAGGGCCCCGAAGGCGTACGCCCCGTCGACGACCTCCTCCAGGGCGGCCATGACCTGTCCGCCGAGCCCCTCCCGCCGCCGGTCGGCCCGGACGGCGACGCCCTCCACGTACCCGACCCGGCGGGAGCGGCCCGCGTGGATCACCCGCCGCTGCACGACGCTGCCGTGCGCGAGCAGTCCGCTCGCATCGCGTACGCACGCGTGGACGCCGCCGAGCGTGTGGTCCCAGTCGTCCTCGCCGAACGTGCCCGCGAACGCGGTGTCGAGGAAGGCGTGGATCTCGTCCAGGGCTGCCGGGGCCAGCCGGAAGGTGTGCGCGGTGTGCAGGGTCGGCTCACTCATGCTCCCCAGCCTCCCAGGCACCTCCCCCACCAGGTACTCAGCCCGCAGGTGAGTACCCGGACCGTGTCGAAAGACTGTGCGGCGGACAAGAGTTGGCCCCATGAACGGCCTCTACGCTCTCAAGCCCTGGTACGCGGACCGGCTCTCCGGCCTCCGCGCCTCGCTGGTCCGCCGTGAGGTGTCGCCCGACACCCTCACCGCCGCCGGCGTCGTCGCCGCGGCCGGCGGCGCAGCCGCGCTCGCCTGGCTGCCCACCGGGATCGCCGCGCTTCCGGTCGCCGTACTGCTCGCGGCCCGGCTCGCCTTCGCCAACCTGGACGGGGCGCTGGCCCGCGACACGGGCCGCACGACGCGGCGGGGCGCGGTGCTCAACGAGCTCGGCGACCGCGTCGCGGACCTGGTCGTCCTGGCGGGCTTCCTGGTGCTCGCCCCGCTGTGGCTGGTGGCGCTCGCCGCACTCGCGGCGACGCTGCCGTCCTGGGTGTCGCTGGCCGGCGCGGCGGCCGGGGCGCCCCGGCGCAACGGCGGGCCGGTCGGCAAGACGGAGCGCTGTCTGCTGGTCGTGGTCGCCGCGGCGAGCGGCTGGGCCGTGCCGGTGCTGATCGTGATCGCCGCCGGCTCGCTGCTCACGGCGGCGCTCCGGCTGGCCGGGCTGTGGAGGGAACTGGCATGAGCGCCGTACTGATCGCCGAGGAGGCGGCCGCGCGGGCGGTGCCGCTGGTCGCGGGTGTGCTGGGGGCGGGCGGGGTCGCGGTCGCGGTCCTTCCCTCGAAGGTCCGGATGCGGGCCGAACTGCGCAGGCGGTGGCGGACCTGGGCCCTGGTCGCGCCCGTCTTCCTGGGCGCGTACTTCCTGGGCGGCGGCGGTACGTACGCGCTGGCCGCGGGACTCGGCGTGATCGCGGTGAGCGAGTACGTCCGGATGGCGGGGCTGAAGCGCGGCGACCATGTGGTGCTGGCGGCGGCCGCGGTCGTCCTCCCGGCGCTTGCCTGGCTGGCTCCGGACGTCCTGGACCTGCGGATGGCGGCGCTGCTCCTGGTCGCCGCCGCGCTGCCGTCCGTGCTCGCCGGGGACGACCGCTCGGGCTTCACCCGCACCGCCCGCACGGCGTTCGGCCTGCTGTGGATCCCGGTCGCGCTGACCGGTCTGGTGACGCTCGGCGAGACGGCCGTGGCCGTCGGTCTCGCCGTGGCGCTGGGCGATGTCGGCGCGTGGTGCGGCGGTACGGCGCTGGGCCGGCGCGGCCCGCTCGCCCGGCCGCTGTCGCCGCTCTCCCCCAACAAGACCTGGGCGGGTGTGCTCGGCGCGGCTGCCGCGACGGCCGGACTCCTGCTCGTGCTCGGCGAGTTCAGCCTCCCGCTGTGGGCGGCGGTGACCGGCGGCTGTGTGCTCGGCGATCTGATCGAGTCCATGGTCAAGCGCGAGTCGGGCGTCAAGGACGCGGGCAGCTGGCTGCCCGGCTTCGGCGGCCTGCTCGACCGGATCGACTCCCTGCTGGTGGCCCTTCTCCTGGCGACGGTGATGACGCGATGAGTACGCTCCTGGACCTTCCCGCCCGCGCCGTGCTCCCGCGCCGCTCGCGTCTCGGCGCCGCGCTCCGGCGCGGACTGTGGTGGGGCGTGCTCAGCCTCACCGGCGGGGTCGAACGGCGTGGCCGGCTGCCGCGCGGCGGCTGCGTGGTGGTCGCCAACCACTCCTCGCACGCGGACACCGCGGCGCTCCTCGCGGCGCTCGACGCCCGGCACAGCCCGGCGATCGGGGCGGCGGCCGACTACTGGTTCGCCTCCCCCTGGCGGCGCCGGATCTGCCGCAGGCTGGCGTCCGGCTTCCCGGTGCGGCGGGGCGGCGGCGGTATGGAGGACCTGCTCACGATGGCCGGCGAGCTGCGGGCGGGGCGCGCGGTCGTGCTGTTCCCCGAGGGCACCCGGGCTCAGGACGGAGCGCTGGGCTCCTTCCACCGGGGCGCGCTGGTCCTGGCCGAGGAGGCAGGGGTGCCGGTCGTGCCGGTGGGGATCGCCGGTACGGACCGGCTGCTGCCCAAGCACGGGCGGCTGCGCTCCGCGCTGGTCCGGGTGACGATCGGCGAGCCGCTGCCGTCCACCGTGTCCCCGGAGGAGGCGCGCGAGGCGGTGGTGGCACTGCATACGCGTACGGTCGCCGAGCCGTTGAAGGACTCCGCGACGCGACGGCGGGTCGCGGCGGTCGTCAGCTCGCGCTGGGGGGTGCCGCTGGCGTTCTGCTGGGCGTTCGCGGAGGCGCTCAGCTGGCCGCTGATGCCCGAACTGCTGCTGGGCGCGGTGTGCGTGGCGGTGCCTCGGGCGGCCCTGAGGATGTCGCTGGGCGCGCTGGCCGGCAGCCTGGCCGGCGGGCTGCTGGCCCTGCATCTGGCCTCGGCGGGCATTCACCCGCCGGCCCCGCTGACCACGGACCGGATGCGGGCGGAGGTCCGGCACGAACTGGCCCTGGAGGGTGCGTCCGCGGTGCGCCACCAGCCGTGGAACGGCATCCCGTTCAAGGTGTACGGCGCCGAGGCGGGCCGCGCCGGTGTCCCCGCGCCGGACTGGCTCGCCGCGTCGGCGGCGGCCCGGGGCTCACGCACCCTGACGGTGGGCCTCGCCTTCGCGGGCTTCGGGCTGCTGATGCGCCGCCACCGCCGCCAGTACGGGCGCTACCTGGTACTGCTGGGCGGCGGGTTCACGGCGGGACTCGCGTTGATCGTGCACGGCTGGGGCTGAACCGCGGGACCCCGCACATGGAAACCGCCTCCCGGCCGGCAGGGGAACCGGTCGGGAGGCGGAGTGGGAGGCGGGGCGCCGGGAGGGCGGCACCCCGCAGGACGGCGGGCAAAGGCCGCCCGCCGCTTCCTCAGCCCTGGTGGGGGTAGGTGTACTCGGTCGGCGGGACCAGCGTCTCCTTGATGGCCCGGGTCAGGGTCCAGCGCTGGAGGTTCTGCGGGGCGCCCGCCTTGTCGTTCGTACCCGAGGCACGGCCGCCGCCGAAGGGCTGCTGGCCGACGACGGCGCCGGTCGACTTGTCGTTGATGTAGAAGTTGCCCGCGGCGTACCGCAGCTTCTCCATCGTGTACGCGGCCGCGGCGCGGTCGTTCGCGATGACGGAACCGGTCAGGGCGTAGTCGGAGACCGACTCCATCTGCTCCAGCATCTCGTCGAACTTGTCGTCCTCGTAGACGTGGACCGCGAGGATCGGGCCGAAGTACTCGGTCGTGAAGACCTCGTTCTCGGGGTCGCTGCACTCGATGACGGTCGGGCGGACGAAGTAGCCCACCGAGTCGTCGTACGTGCCGCCCGCGATGATCGTGCACGCCGGGTCGGCCGCGGCGCGGTCGATGGCGGCCTTGTTCTTCGCGAACGAGCGGTCGTCGATGACGGCGCCCATGAAGTGCGACAGGTCGGTGACGTCGCCCATGGTAATGGAGTCGACCTCGGCCGCGAACTTCTCCTTGAAACCGGAGTTCCAGATGGAGGCCGGGACGTAGGCGCGCGAGGACGCCGAGCACTTCTGGCCCTGGTACTCGAAGGAGCCACGGGTCAGCGCGGTCTTCAGGACGGCGTGGTCGGCCGACGGGTGGGCGACGACGAAGTCCTTGCCGCCGGTCTCGCCGACGAGCCGCGGGTAGGTGCGGTAGTTGGCGATGTTGTTGCCGACCGTCTTCCACAGGTGCTGGAAGGTGGGGGTCGAGCCGGTGAAGTGGATGCCGGCCAGGTCGCGGTGGTTCAGGGCCACCTCGGAGACGGCGATGCCGTCGCCCGTCACCAGGTTGATGACGCCCTTGGGCAGACCGGCCTCCTCCAGGAGCTGCATCAGCAGCACGGCGGCGTGGGTCTGGGTCGGGGACGGCTTCCAGACCACCACGTTGCCCATGAGGGCCGGGGCGGTGGGCAGGTTGGCCGCGATGGCCGAGAAGTTGAACGGCGTGATCGCGTAGACGAAGCCCTCCAGCGGGCGGTGGTCCATGCGGTTCCACACGCCCGCGGAGTTCGCCGGGGGCTGCTCGGCCAGGATCTGGCGCGCGTAGTGCACGTTGAAGCGCCAGAAGTCGACGAGCTCACAGGGACAGTCGATCTCGGCCTGCTGGGCGGTCTTGCCCTGGCCGAGCATCGTGGAGGCGGCCAGCGTCTCGCGCCAGGGGCCGGAGAGCAGCTCGGCGGCGCGCAGGATGATGGCGGCGCGGTCGTCGAAGGCCATCGCGCGCCAGGCCGGGGCGGCGGCGAGGGCGGCGTCGACCGCGTCCTGCGCGTCCTGCTCGGTGGCGGCGGCGTAGGTGCCGATGACGGCCTTGTGGTTGTGGGGCTGGACGACGTCGAAGCGCTCGCCGCCACCCATCCGCTTCTCGCCGCCGATGGTCATCGGCAGGTCGATCGGGTTCTGGCTGAGCTCCTTGAGCTTCGCCTCCAGGCGGGCACGCTCCGGGGAGCCCGGGGCGTAGGAGTGGACCGGCTCGTTGACCGGCGCGGGGACCTGGGTGACAGCGTCCATGATGTCCGTTGCTCCTTTGTGTAGAGGGGAGGAGGGGCTCAGCCCTTGGTGAGGATGGAGCGGCCGAAGAACAGCAGGTTGGCCGGCTTCTCCGCGAGGCGGCGCATGAAGTAGCCGTACCAGTCGGTGCCGTACGCGGTGTAGACGCGCATCCGGTGGCCCTCGGCCGCGAGCCGGATGTGCTCGTCGCTGCGGATGCCGTACAGCATCTGGAACTCGTACTCGTCGAGCTTGCGGCCGGCCTTGCGGCCCAGCTCCTGGGCGATGGCGATCAGGCGGGGGTCGTGGGACCCGATCATCGGGTAGCCCTCGCCCTCCATCAGCGTCCTGAGGATGCGGACGTACGCCTTGTCGATCTCGGCCTTGTCCTGGTACGCGACGGAGGCGGGCTCCTTGTACGCACCCTTCACGATACGCACGCGGCTGCCGGCCGCGGCCAGGCGGCGGGCGTCGTCCTCGGTGCGGAAGAGGTAGGCCTGGATGACGCATCCGGTCTGCGGGAAGTCCTTCCGCAGCTCCTCGTGGATGGCGAACATCGAGTCGAGGGTGGTGTGGTCCTCGGCGTCCAGGGTGACCGTGGTGCCGATCGCGGCGGCGGCCTCGACGACCGGGCGGACGTTGGCGAGGGCCAGCTCGTGGCCGCCCTCCAGCGCTTGGCCGAACATGGAGAGCTTGACGGACATCTCCGCCTTCGTGCCCAGGCCGAGCGCCTCCAGACGCCCGATGAGCTCCAGGTAGGCGTCGCGCGCGGCGGCGGCCTGCTCGGGGGTGGTGATGTCCTCGCCGACCACGTCGAGGGTGACTTCGAGGCCCTTGCCGGCGGCGTCCTCGATGATCGGGACGACCTGCTCGACCGTCTCACCGGCGATGAACCGGTCGACGACCTGCTTCGTGCCCGGCGCTGCCGAGATGAAACGGCGCATCTTGTCGCTGCGTGACGCGGCGAGAATCACGGGACCCAGCACGGGGCACCTCCACGGAAAGTACGAACGAAGGCCGAACCACCCCAAGTGCCCGATAAGGAACAGAAGCGGTACAGCACGGAGAACCACCGTGAAATCTAAGGATCCCCCCGATCCTGTGCCATCGACAGCTGTCACGCATCCGTGCCCTCGATCTCAGACATATGTCTGAAGGGGTGCGAGAATGGCCGGGTGAAGGGCGATTACCAGGAGCTGGTCGACGAGATCTCCGCGCTGCTCGGCGTCCCCGCGACGCTGGAGAACCGGGATTTCGGCCTGGTCGCCTTCGGGGCCCACGACAGCGACGACGACACGGCGATGGACCCGGTCCGCACCCGTTCGATCCTGACCCGCCGCTCGACCCCGGCGGTCCGCGCCTGGTTCGAGAACTTCGGCATCACCCGCGCCACCGGCCCCGTCCGCATCCCGGCCGCCCCGGAGGCCGGTGTCTACCGGGGCCGGATCTGCCTTCCCGTACGCCATCGGGGTGTCGTGCTCGGTTACGTATGGCTGCTGGACGCCGACCCCGGACCGACCGACCAGCAGCTCGACGCGGCGATGGACGTGGCGGCCCGGATCGGGGCACTGCTCTCCGACGAGGTCCGGGCGGGAACCGATCTGTCCCGGGAGTTCGGGGCGGTCCTCACGGCGGGGCGCGGCTGGCAGCGCGACATGGCGGTGGCCGCGCTCGCCGAGGCGCTCGGGCCGGACTCGGAAGGGCTGCACACCGTGGTGTGCGTGACCCCGTGGCCGGACGACCCGCCGTCGGTGCCCACGGTGCCGTCGGCGGCGGCCCTGTCCGGCGCCCCTTCCCCGGGCACGGGGGGCCCGGCCCTGGCCGCGCTGGTCCGGCTGCGGTCGCACGACGTCCTGGACCCGGCGCTCGCCGCCGCCGGCCGGCTGCGCACCACGGCGGGCACGGCGGCCACCGCGGGAATCGCGGTCCCCCGCCGCGGCCTGGCGGAGCTGGCGGACGCCTGGCACGAGGCATCGGCCGCGGCCCGGGCGGCAGCGGCGGAGAAACGGTTCGGCCCGGTCGCCGAGTGGTCGGCCATCGGCCCGTACCGCCTGTTGACCGCGCTCGCCCCGGACACCGGGGCCGACCACTCGGTCCGCCCGCTGCTCACCCCGCCGCACCGGGACCTCGCCCGTACCGCCGAGATGTTCCTCGACTGTGCGGGCCAGGCGTCCCGGACCGCCGCCGAGCTGGGCATCCACCGGCAGACGCTGTACTACCGCCTCTCCCGGGTCCAGCAGCTCACCGGCCTGGATCTGAACGACGGCGAGGACCGGCTGCTGCTGCACATGGCGTTGAAGGCCGCCCGGCTCTGAGCGCTGCGGTGTTCAGGCCGCCCGCTCGTCGGTGCCGGGCACCTTGGCGGTGGCCAGGGCGATGCGGTTCCAGGTGTTGATGGTGAAGATCAGCGCCAGCAGGCCGGCGAGCCGGGTCTCGTCGAACACGGCCGCCGCCCGGGCGTAGACGTCGTCGGGAACACCGCCGTGGGAGACCAGGGTGACGGCCTCGGTGAGCGCCAGCGCCGCCTGTTCCTCCGCGGTGAAGAAGTGCCCGGCCTCCCGCCAGACCGCCACCATGTGCAGTCGCTCCTCGCTCTCCCCGGCCTTGCGGGCGTCGGTGGTGTGCATGTGGAGGCAGTACGCGCAGCCGTTGAGCTGCGAGGAGCGGATCTGCACCAGTTCCACGAGTGCGGGATCCAGGTCCTGCCGCGCGGCGGCGTCGAGGCCGATGAGCGCCCTGAAGGCCTTCGGGGCGGCCTTGGCGAAGTTGATGCGGGGGGTGCGGGTGGCTGCGGCTGCTGCTTCGTGGTTCGTCATGTCCTCTACGTTAGGAGCCTCAAAGACCTCGCGTAGGGTGCATTTTCATGTCGGATTCATGGGTCAATTCCGCGGAGCGGATCGGCAGCGATCTGCTTCTCGACCTGGCGGGGCCGGGCAGCCGCCGGGCTGTCCTCATTCGTGCGCTGCGCGACGCGGTACGGGAGGGGAGGCTGGCCCCCGGCACCCGGCTCCCGCCCTACCGCTCGCTCGCCGCCGACCTCGGCCTGGCCCGCAACACCGTCGCCGACGCCTATGCCGAACTGGTCGCGGAGGGCTGGCTGACCGCCCGGCAGGGTTCCGGGACCCGGGTCGCCCCGCGCGCCGCGCCGGTGGCGTCCGCCCGGGTGCCGAAGAAGACCCCGCACCGCCGGTCCGGCCCGGTGCACGATCTGCGCCAGGGCCGGCCGGACGCCGGTTCCTTCCCGCGCGGCACGTGGCTCGCCGCCGCCCGACGTGCCCTGAACGCCGCGCCGAACGATGCCTTCGGGCCCGGCGACCCGCAGGGGCGGATCGAACTCCGCCGCGCCCTGGCCGGCTATCTCGGGCGTTCGCGCGGGGTCCGGACCACTCCCGGGCGGATCGTGATCTGCTCCGGGTTCGCGCATGCGCTGCGGCTGCTGTTCGCGGGCGGCGTGCTGCCCGGCCCGCTGGCCGTGGAGTCGTACGGGCTCGGCTTCCACCGGTCGGTCCTGGAGTCCGCGTCGGTGCGCACGGTCCCGCTGACGCTCGACGAGGACGGCGCGCGCGTCGACGAACTGCCCGGTCTTCGCGGGGTGCGGAGCGTGCTGCTGACGCCGGCTCACCAGTTCCCCACGGGCGGGCCGCTGCACGCGGAGCGGCGCTCGGCCGTGGTCGACTGGGCCCGCAGCCGGGACGGGCTGGTCCTGGAGGACGACTACGACGGGGAGTTCCGCTACGACCGGGAGCCGGTGGGTGCCGTGCAGGGGCTGGACCCCGACCGGGTCCTGTACGCCGGCTCGGTCAGCAAGAGCCTCTCCCCCGCCGTCCGCCTGGGCTGGATGGTGCTGCCGGAACGCCTCGTCGACCGGGTGCTGGCCGCGAAGGGGGAACGCGAGGCCTGGGCGAGCGTGCCGGATCAGCTGACCCTCGCCGAGCTCATCGAATCGGGCCACTACGACCGCCACGTCCGCCGGATGCGCCGGCGCTACCGCGACCGCCGCGACCAGCTCGTCGCCGCCCTCGCCGGCCACGCCCCGCACATCACGCCCACCGGCATCGCCGCCGGTCTGCACGCCGTCCTGCGGCTGCCGCCCGGGACCGAGCAGTCCACGGTCAAGGCCGCCGCCTGGCAGGGACTCGCGCTGGACGGGTTGGGCGACTTCCGCCATCCGGCCGCGCCGGCCACGGCCCCGGACGGCCTGGTCGTGGGGTACGCCGCCCCGCCGGACCACGCGTTCACGGCGGCGCTGGAGGCGCTCTGCCGGGCCCTGCCACCGGCCTGACCCCGTCCCGGGGAACCGCGCGGACGGGACGGCGGGGCGGGCGGGGGCGGCCGGTCGCTGACGACGGCGGCCATGACCCGAGGCGTCCCCGTCACCGTGTCCGCCGCTCACCCCGGCCCGGCACCCGGGCGGGCTCCCTGCGCGGACACCGGGCCCCGGGCCGCCGGGCCGTCCGTGCGGCCCTCGTCGGGCAGCGCCCCGGAGAGCGGCGGGACGGGGCTCCGCCTTCCTTCAGGACGAGCGCCACCGGGTCGGCCA
Organism: Streptomyces sp. NPDC091416; assembly: GCF_044756845.1. NCBI lineage: Bacteria > Bacillati > Actinomycetota > Actinomycetes > Kitasatosporales > Streptomycetaceae > Streptomyces > Streptomyces sp. NPDC091416. Next base: position 77,160 of record NZ_JBIVTU010000011.1, on the reverse strand, counting down.
CCTGGTGGTGGACGCCGCAGCGGCCCTCCAGTTCCCCGGCGGGCGCGCCCGGTTGTGCGCCGGCCGCGTCCTGGGCGGCGTCCCGTCCGGTGCCGTGCACCGCGTCGAGGGCGCCCTCTTCCGAGCGCGGGAGGATCCGGAGGCACGCCCCGTGGTCACCGTCCGCTCCCCGGTGACCGGGGCTCCTTCGGCGGACGCCGGGCCGGTGGCCGGCAGCCGGGCATCCGCCCCGCCTCTCCCGGGCGGCCCGGATCCGTACGACGGCGAGGACCGGCTGCTGCACCGCTGGCGTCGAGGGCTGCCCGGCTCCGGGCCGGGCCCCGCGCTAGGGCCTGTCCTCCGGGTTCTTGGCGGGCTCCCGGCCCGCCAGTACCGCCTTCAGCCCCTCCGTCAGGTCCTGCGCCGACGGAGCCGAGTCGCGGTCCATCATCCACTGGACCATGACCCCGGCGAGCAGTGCCTGGCAGAACAGTCCGGCCACCCGGGCCTTCTCGGGTTCGGTCTCCGGATCGATGCCCAGCATGTTCTCGGCGAGGCCGTTCCGGCCCTCGCGCTGCGGGCCGGCCAGGGCCTTCTGCAGTTCGGGGTCGGTGTCGATCCTGGAGATGACCTCCATCTGGAGCTGCCAGACCGACCGGGTCTGCTCATAGCTGCCGATCACCCGTTCCCAGGTCTCCAGGAACTGGTCGAGCGGGGCCCGGGAGCCGTCCTCGCCGTCGACGGCGCTCTCGGACTCATCGGTCAGCAGGTCGCCCCACTCCTCCGTCACCTTGATGAAGGCGAGGTTGAGCAGGGCCTCCTTGGAGCCGTAGTGGTAGCCGATGGAGGCGAGGTTGGTCCCGGAGGCGGCCACGATGTCGCGTGCCGTCGTCCGGGCGTACCCCTTCTCCAGCAGGCAGCGCTTGGCGCCTTCGAGCAGATCCTCACGATGTCCCATGACAGCAGCGTACCCGGCATGCAGACGCACGTGTAAGACGTGCGTCTAGATGCCGGGTACGGAGACCGCGGGAAGAACTCAGTCGGTCAGGTTGACCGAACGGGCCGAGGCCGCGCCGATCTCGGCCGAGATCTCGGCGAGCACCGACGCCGGGACGTCGTCGTCGACGGTGAGGACGACCAGCGCCTCGCCGCCCACGTCGGCCCGGGAGACCTGCATGCCCGCGATGTTCAGCCCGGCCTCACCGAGGATCTTGCCGACCGCGCCGACGACGCCCGGACGGTCCTGGTACCGCAGCACGACCATGTGGTCGGCCAGCGCCAGGTCCACGTCGTGCTCGCCGATCGCGACGATCTTCTGGAGGTGCTTGGGTCCGGCCAGCGTGCCGGACACCGCGATCTCCTGGCCGTCGGCCAGCGTGCCGCGGACCGTGACCACGTTGCGGTGGTCGGGCGACTCGGAGCTGGTGGTGAGGCGGACCTCGACCCCGCGCTCCTGCGCGAACAGCGGGGCGTTCACGTACGACACGGTCTCGTCGACCACGTCCTCGAAGACACCCTTGAGCGCGGAGAGCTCCAGCACCTTCACGTCGTGCTGGGTGATCTCGCCGTACACCTCGACGTCGAGCCGGGCCGCGACCTCGCCCGCGAGCGCGGTGAAGATCCGGCCGAGCTTCTCGGCGAGCGGCAGACCGGGACGGACGTCCTCGGCGATGACGCCGCCCTGGACGTTGACCGCGTCCGGCACGAGCTCACCGGCGAGTGCGAGGCGCACCGACCTGGCGACCGCGATACCGGCCTTCTCCTGGGCCTCGTCCGTGGAGGCGCCGAGGTGCGGGGTGCAGACGACCTGGTCGAACTGGAACAGCGGGGAGTCCGTGCAGGGCTCCTTGGTGTACACGTCGAGACCGGCGCCGGCGACGCGGCCCTCCTTGAGGGCGGAGGCGAGCGCCTCCTCGTCGACGATGCCGCCGCGCGCGGCGTTGACGATGCGCACCGAGGGCTTCACCTTGTGCAGCGCCTCGTCGCCGATCAGGCCGAGCGTCTCCGGGGTCTTGGGGAGGTGCACGGTGATGAAGTCGGCGACCTCCAGCAGCTCGTCCAGCGAGAGGAGCTTGACGCCCATCTGCGCGGCGCGCGCGGGCTGGACGTAGGGGTCGTACGCGACGATCTTCATGCCGAAGGCCGACATGCGCTGGGCGACCAGGACGCCGATGCGGCCGAGGCCGACGACGCCGAGGGTCTTCTCGCTCAGCTCGACGCCGGTGTACTTGGAGCGCTTCCACTCGCCGTTCTTGAGCGCGGTGTTGGCCTGGGGGATGTTGCGCGCCGTGGCGACGAGCAGACCGCAGGCGAGCTCGGCGGCGGTGACGATGTTGGAGGTCGGTGCGTTCACGACCATCACGCCGGCCTTGGTGGCGGAGGAGACGTCGACGTTGTCCAGACCGACGCCCGCACGGGCGACGACCTTCAGCTTCTTCGCGGCGGCGATGGCCTCGGCGTCGACCTTGGTGGCGGAACGCACCAGGATGGCGTCGACATCGGCGATCGCGGGGAGGAGCTCGGCGCGGTCGGCGCCGTTGCAGTGCCGGATCTCGAAGTCCGGCCCGAGGGCGTCCACCGTGGCGGGCGACAGCTCTTCAGCGATGAGTACGACAGGTTTCGAGCTCACGTGAGTCCTCACAGATCCAGTGCGGACGGCCGTCCCGACGGCCGCAGGCGGTGGAGGGGCTTGCCGCGTGGAAGACGCACGACACTGTGGGCCTGACGCGTGTATGTGTGGAGAAGTGTAGTCATGCGCGAGGACGCATACTGCGCCCCGTTGGAAGGATCACCCACAAGAGGCTGGACGACTTGTACACACGTACGACGCCGCCTCTTCCAGCGGTGAAGCAGGGCGGAAGCCCGAAGGGGCGGATCCGGGGATCCGCCCCTTCGGGCCTCGGTGTTACGCGTCCTCGTCGTTGACCCAGCTCATCAGCTTGCGCAGCTCACGGCCGGTGGTCTCCAGCAGGTGGTCGCTGTCGGCCTTCTTGTACTCGTTGTACTTGGGCAGACCGTTGTGGTACTCGGCCATCCAGGCGTTGGCGAAGGTGCCGTCCTGGATCTCGGTGAGGACCTTCTTCATCTCGGCCTTGGTGGCGTCCGTGATGATCCGCGGGCCGGTGACGTAGTCGCCCCACTCGGCGGTCTCCGAGATCGACCAGCGCATCTTCTCCAGGCCGCCCTCGTACATGAGGTCGACGATGAGCTTCAGCTCGTGGAGGCACTCGAAGTACGCGATCTCCGGCTGGTAACCGGCCTCGGTCAGGGTCTCGAAACCGGCCTTGACCAGGGCGGCGGTGCCACCGCAGAGGACGGCCTGCTCACCGAACAGGTCGGTCTCGGTCTCCTCGGTGAAGGTCGTCTTGATGACGCCGGCGCGGGTGCCGCCGATTCCCTTGGCGTACGAGAGGGCGAGCTCCAGGCCCTTGCCCGAGGCGTCCTGCTCGACGGCCACGATGCACGGAACGCCGCGGCCCTCCTCGTACTGGCGGCGGACCAGGTGACCCGGGCCCTTGGGGGCGACCATGCAGACGTCGACACCGGCCGGCGGCTTGATGAAGCCGAAGCGGATGTTCAGGCCGTGACCGAAGAACAGCGCGTCGCCGTCCTTGAGGTTGTCCTTGACGGACTCCTCGTAGACCTGGGCCTGGATCGGGTCCGGAACCAGGATCATGATGACGTCGGCCTCGGCGGCCGCCTCGGACGGGGTCACCACGCGCAGACCCTGCTCCTCGGCCTTGGCCTTGGACTTGGAGCCCTCGTGCAGACCGACACGGACGTCGACACCCGAGTCGCGCAGCGACAGCGCGTGGGCGTGGCCCTGGCTGCCGTAGCCGAGAACCGCGACCTTGCGGCCCTGGATGATGGACAGGTCGGCATCGTCGTCGTAGAACATCTCGGCCACTGGGTCTTCTCCTTGGTGTGCAGGTGTTGCGTCCCACCGTACGGCGGGGTGCGTCAGTTACGTTTTCGGGTCTCGCCATGCGAGCGGCGCGGCGCGGCCCGGAATGATTTATGCCGTGCGGTCGAGGGCGCGCAGCGACCGGTCGGTGATCGAGCGCGCGCCGCGTCCTATGGCGATGGTGCCGGACTGGACGAGCTCCTTGATGCCGTACTGCTCCAGCATCTTGAGCATCGCCTCCAGCTTGTCGGCGCCGCCGGTCGCCTCGATCGTGACGGCCTCCGGGGAGACGTCCACGGTCTTGGCGCGGAACAGCTGGACGATCTCGACGATCTGGGAGCGGGTCTCGCTGTCGGCGCGGACCTTCACCAGGACGAGCTCGCGCTGGATCGCAGCGGCCGGCTCGAGTTCGACGATCTTCAGGACGTTGACCAGCTTGTTGAGCTGCTTGGTCACCTGCTCCAGGGGCAGGTCCTCGACGTTCACGACGATGGTGATGCGTGAGATGTCGGGGTGCTCGGTGGTACCGACCGCGAGCGAGTCGATGTTGAAGCCGCGGCGGGAGAACAGGGCGGTGATCCGGGCGAGGACACCGGGCTTGTTCTCGACCAGGACGGAGAGCGTGTGCTTGGTGGACATGGAAGTCGGTCTCTCTCTGTCTCTCAGTCGTCTTCGTTGTCGCCGAAGTCGGGGCGGACGCCGCGGGCTGCCATGACCTCGTCGTTCGAGGTGCCGGCGGCGACCATCGGCCACACCATGGCGTCCTCGTGGACGATGAAGTCGATGACCACCGGGCGGTCGTTGATCGAGTTGGCCTCGGCGATGGCCTTGTCCAGGTCGGCCGGGTCCTCGCAGCGGATCGCGTAGCAGCCCATGGCCTCGGACAGCTTGACGAAGTCGGGCACCCGGGTGCCCTTGGCGGCGTTGCCGTCGGTGTCGGCGCCGGAGTGCAGCACGGTGTTGGAGTACCGCTGGTTGTAGAACAGGGTCTGCCACTGGCGGACCATTCCGAGGGCGCCGTTGTTGATGATGGCGACCTTGATCGGGATGTTGTTGAGCGCGCAGGTGGTGAGTTCCTGGTTGGTCATCTGGAAGCAGCCGTCGCCGTCGATCGCCCAGACCGTACGGTCGGGCATGCCGGCCTTGGCGCCCATCGCGGCCGGGACCGCGTAGCCCATCGTTCCGGCGCCGCCGGAGTTCAGCCAGGTGGCGGGCTGCTCGTACTGGATGAAGTGCGAGGCCCACATCTGGTGCTGGCCGACACCCGCCGCGAAGACCGTTCCCTCGGGCGCGAGTTCACCGATGCGCTGGATGACCTGCTGCGGCGAGAGGCTGCCGTCCTCCGGCAGGTCGTAGCCGACGGGGTAGGTCTCGCGCCAGCGGTTGAGGTCCTTCCACCATGCGGCGTAGTCGCCTGTCTGGCCCTCGGTGTGCTCGGCCTGGACCGCCTGGACGAGGTCGGCGATGACCTCGCGGGCGTCACCGACGATCGGGACGTCGGCCGCGCGGTTCTTGCCGATCTCCGCCGGGTCGATGTCGGCGTGGACGATCTTGGCGTACGGGGCGAAGCTGTCCAGCTTGCCGGTGACCCGGTCGTCGAACCGGGCGCCGAGGGCGACGATCAGGTCGGCCTTCTGCAGCGCGGTGACGGCGGTGACCGAACCGTGCATACCGGGCATGCCCACGTGCAGCGGGTGGCTGTCGGGGAAGGAGCCGAGCGCCATCAGTGTGGTGGTGACGGGCGCGCCGGTGAGCTCGGCCAGGACCTTCAGTTCGGCGGTGGCCCCGGCCTTCATGACGCCGCCGCCCACGTACAGCACCGGGCGCTTGGCCTGGGTGATGAGCTTGGCGGCCTCACGGATCTGCTTGGCGTGCGGCTTGGTCACCGGGCGGTAGCCCGGCAGGTCCATGGCCGGCGGCCAGCTGAAGGTGGTCTTCGACTGGAGGGCGTCCTTGGCGATGTCGACGAGAACCGGGCCCGGACGGCCGGTGGAGGCGATGTGGAAGGCCTCCGCGATCGTGTGCGCGATGTCCTCGGCGCGGGTGACCAGGAAGTTGTGCTTGGTGATCGGCATCGTGATGCCGCAGATGTCGGCTTCCTGGAAGGCGTCCGTACCGATGGCGCCGGAGGCCACCTGGCCGGTGATCGCGACCATCGGCACGGAGTCCATGGCCGCGTCGGCGATGGGGGTGACCAGGTTGGTGGCGCCCGGCCCCGAGGTGACCATGCAGACGCCGACCTTGCCGGTGGCCTGCGCATAGCCGGTGGCCGCGTGACCCGCGCCCTGCTCGTGGCGGACCAGGATGTGACGGACCCGGGTGGAGTCCATCAGCGGGTCGTACGCCGGAAGGATGCAGCCGCCAGGGAGACCGAATACGGTGTCGGCCCCGACTTCCTCGAGAGAACGGATGAGGGACTGCGCGCCCGTGACGTGCTCAACGGTGGCGGACGGCGATCCGCCGTTACGGGCCCGCGGCTGGGGATGGTGGGCCCCGGTGGCCTGCTCGGTCATCGGCATTCTCTTCTCGAAGCTGAGGGTTTTTGCGAGTGTTTTGCGATGGTTTGACTGGTGCCGGTGCAACAAAAAACCCCTCGTGCCGTGAGGCAAGCGAGGGGAGCGCGTCGGTGCGGTCTGCAGAGTGTCATCGAGCGACTCTGCTTCAGCCGACGCGCTTTCCAAGTACGAGAATTCGGGTGCGCATGGCATTGACCCTCTCTCCGACGCACTCGACGTGTCAAGTGGGTGGGACGGGCGTCTCAACATGTGAGCTGGCCAGGAGAGGGATGGAGCCGCCCGCGAGGACCGGCTGGGCGGCCGGGCTGCCGGGCACCGGGAACTCACCGCGGGCCAGGGCGCGGCGCAGCCGGTACTCGTCCAGGGGTCCGGAGAAGGCCATTCCCTGGCCGTGCGTACAGCCCATGGCGCGCAGGGCGAGAACCTGTTCGGGGACGTCGACACCGTCGGCCACGGACTGCATGCCGAGGTCGCAGGCGATCCGCAGCAGCCCGCTGGTGATCTTGTGCAGACGGGCGGACTCGACGACACCCTCCACCAGTCCGCGGTCCAGCTTCAGTACGTCGATGGGGAGCCGGCGCAGGGCGTTGATCGCGGCGTAACCGCTGCCGAATCCGTCGAGCGCGATGCGGACACCGAGACGCCGGAGGGCGACCAGGCGCTGTTCCAGCTCGTCGAAGGGGACCCGCGGGTCACTGTCGGCGACCTCGATCATCAGGGCCCCGGACGGCAGCCCGTACCGCGTCAGCAGTGCTTCGACCGAGCCGAACGGCATTCCCTTGTCCAGCAGCCTGCGGGCGGAGAGCCGTACGGCCACCGAGACCTGGTGGCCGGCCCTGGACCGGTCGGCGGCCTGCTCGACGGCCTCTTCGAGGAGCCAGCGGCCCAGTTCCGCGGTGCGGTCGCTGTCCTCGGCGACGCGGAGGAACTCGGCGGGCGTGAAGAGGATGCCCTGGGCGGAGCGCCAGCGGGCCTGGGCGGCGACGGCCGCGACGGTGCCGCTGGCCAGATGGACCACGGGCTGGTGCAGCAGCGCGAACTCGCCGTCCCGCAGGGCGGTGCGCAGCCGGGCGGCCAGCTCGGAGCGGCGCACCACCTCGGCCTGCATCTGCGGGGCGTACAGCTCGACGCGGTCCTTGCCGCCCGCCTTGGCGCGGTACATGGCCAGGTCGGCGTTGCGCATGAGGTCGTTGGGGGTGATGCCGGGCTCGGCGAAGGCGACGCCGATGGACGCGGTGACCCGGACCTCGCCGGCGCCGATGCGGTAGGGCTGGGAGAGCGTGAGGCGCAGCCGGTCGGCGATCTCGTGGACCTGGTACTCCCGGGCGCTCTGGTCGCGTCCGCCGTCGCCGACGATGAGGGCGGCGAACTCGTCCCCGCCGAGGCGGGCGGCGGTGTCACCGGACCGGACGGATTCCTGGAGGCGGCGGGCGGCCTGGATCAGGAGCTCGTCGCCCGCCTGGTGGCCGAGCCGGTCGTTGGCCGCCTTGAAGCCGTCCAGGTCGATGAAGAGCACGGCGGTTCCCGCGTCGCCCGCGCGCCGGCCGCCCAGCGCCCGGCGGACCCGGTCGGTGAAGAGCGCGCGGTTGGGCAGGTCGGTGAGCGGGTCGTGCTCCGCGTTGTGCTGTAACTGGGCCTGCAGCCGGACCCGTTCGGTCACGTCGCGGCTGTTGAGAATGAGGCCGCCCTGGTGGCGGTTGACGGTGGACTCGACGTTCAGCCATTCGCCGGTGCCGGAGCGGAAGCGGCACTCGATGCGTGTGGTGGGTTCCTCGCCGGGCGGGGCGGCGAGGAACTTCCGCACTTCGTGGACCACCCGGCCGAGGTCGTCGGGATGGATGATCGAGGAGAGCTCGGCGCCGACGAGGTCGTCCGCCTCGCGCCCGTAGACACCGGCGGCGGCGGGGCTGACGTAGCGGAGTATGCCGGTCGGGGCGGCGATCATGATGACGTCGCTGGAGCCCTGCACCAGGGAGCGGAAGTGGTTCTCCTTCTGGGCCAGTTCCTGGGTGAGGGCGATGTTGTCGACGAGCATGATGCCCTGCCGCACGACCAGGGCGAGCACCACCGCGCACCCGGTGAAGACCACGACCCGGTCCACCCGGCGGCCCTCGATGACGTTGTAGAGAATGCCCAGCGTGCAGACGGCGGCGGCCAGATACGGCGTGAGCGCGGCCAGCGAACCAGAGATGGGCCGGCTGGTGGTCCGGGACACCGGCCGGTCGGCGTCGTCCTCGTCACGGGCGACGCCCCAGGGGGCGTACGCGAGGAGCAGCGAACCGGCGAACCAGCCGGCGTCGAGCAACTGGCCGGACTGGTAGGTCTGGCGCAGCAGCGGCGAGGTGAACAGCGCGTCGCACAGGACGGTGAGGGCCAGGGCGGCGATGGCGGTGTTCACCGCGGCACGGTTGACGCTGGAGCGCCGGAAGTGCAGGGCGAGCACCATGGAGACCAGCACGATGTCGAGCAGCGGATAGGCCAGCGAGAGAGCCGCGCGGGCCACACTGGCGCCCTCGACGTCCGCCAGGTGCGCGGTGTGTGCGAGGGCGAGACTCCAGGAGAGCGTGAGGAGTGATCCGCCGATCAGCCAGGAGTCGAGAACCAGACAGACCCAGCCGGCCCGCGTGACGGGGCGTTTGGCGAGGACGAGCAGTCCGACGATGGCGGGCGGCGCGAAGCACAGGAAGAAGAGGTCGGCCAGGGAGAGGCTGGGCACCTCGACCTCGCGTACGCACTCGTACCAGCCCCAGACCGCGTTGCCCGCCGCGGCCATCAGGGAGGAGAGCGAGAACAGCAGCCAGGCCGGCCGGAACCTGTTGTCCGCCGAGCGTGCGTACAGGAAGCAGGAGACGGCGGCGATCAGGGCGGCCGCGCTCAGGCCGAAGTCCCCCATGAACACGGCGAGTCGCGGCGAGCCCCAGCCCACGGTCGCACCCACCCCGTATCCGGCGCAGACGAGCCCGATGAGGAGCCGCGGGATGATCGCGGGCGCCCGGCCGACGACAGGCCGACGGGCCAGGAATGCCGCGCGGGCGCTCGCCGGCGCGCTCACCGGGGTGCCCCCGACGGCGCCGAACGACCGTGGCGCCGGCGCACCGTCGGCAGCCGTCGGCCGCCCTGCCGTGTCGGATCGTTCACCCATCGGCCATACATCGCCCTCGCCCCCCTCGCGTGTGGCTTCCCGCCCTGCGCCGCCCCTGCCACGGCGCAGCCCCCCTTTCGGGACGATACACCAGACTCGTCACACAGGGACATAGTTCCTCTACTCTCCGTGACGACCTGCGCAGTTGTCGGCACGGAGAGGTACGCGACGTGCCCGTAGCGTGTTCAGCCGGTGGTGCGCACGATGTTGTGCACCTGCTCTCCCGCGGCGAAACGGCTGAGCTGTCCGGCCAGCAGCCGCTTGGCGCGTGGCAGGAACGCCGAGGTGCTGCCGCCGACATGCGGAGTGATGAGGACGTTCGGAGCATGCCAGAGGGGATGGCCGGAAGGGAGCGGTTCCGGGTCCGTGACGTCCAGGGCGGCACGCAGCCGGCCGGACTCGAGTTCGGACAACAGGGCCTTGGTGTCGACGACACCGCCGCGGGCCACGTTCACGAGCAGGGCCCCGTCCGGCATCGCGGCGAGGAAGTCCGCGCCGACCAGCCCCTGTGTGGAGGGGTTCAGCGGGGTGGACAGGATGACGACGTCGGCCTCGGGCAACAGCGCGGGCAGGTCGTCGAGTGTGTGTACGGGGCCGCGTGCGGTTGTCCGCGCGGAGCGCGCGACGCGCGCCACCCGCGCGCACTCGAAGGGCGCGAGCCGGTCCTCGATCGCGGATCCGATCGATCCGTAGCCGACGATCAGCACGGACTTGTCGGCGAGGGCGGGGTAGAAGCCGGACCGCCACTCCTCCTTGTCCTGGCCGTGCACGAACCCGGGGAACCCGCGCAGCGAGGCGAGGATCAGCGCGAGCGTCAGTTCGGCGGTGGAGGCCTCGTGGACCCCCTTGGCGTTGCAGAGACGTACGCCCGCGGGCAACAGCCCGAGGCCCGGCTCCACATGGTCGATGCCGGCGGAGAGCGTCTGCACGACCTGGACGCCGCTCATGCCGTCGAGCGGGCGGACCGCGACCGTCGGCCCCTTCATGTAGGGGACGACGTAGAAGGCGCAGTGGGCGGGGTCGGCGGGGAAGTCCGGTCCGCCGTCCCAGAATCGGTAGTCGAGGCCCTCGGGGAGTCCTTCGATCTCGTCGGCCTCGAAGGGCAGCCATACGTCGGTGACAGGGCCGGATCGCGTGGTGGAAGTCATGGTCAGGAGGCTATGCGAAGCCCGGCGGGGTGCAGAGGTTAGTTTTGGGGGTGCGGTGCGAGGGAGGGTTCGGGGAGTTGGAGCGCAGAAGTCTCGGTGCGGCGGCGCTCGCCGTGGGCGCCGTCGGTCTCGGCTGTATGCCGATGAGCTGGGCGTACAGCGCCTCGCGGCAACGTGGTGACGAGGCGTTGCGCGCGGTGCACGCGGCGCTCGACGCGGGGGTCGACCTGCTCGACACCGCCGACATGTACGGGCCGTTCACCAATGAGCTGCTGGTGGGGCGGGCGTTGAAGGGCCGCCGTGAGCAGGCCTTCCTGTCCACCAAGTGCGGTCTGCTGGTGGGTGATCAGCACATCGTGGCCAACGGCCGTCCCGGGTATGTGCGGCGGGCCTGCGACGCCTCGCTGCGGCGGCTGCAGACGGATGTGATCGATCTGTACCAACTCCACCGTGCCGACCCCGAGGTGCCCGTCGAGGAGACCTGGGGCGCGATGGCGGAACTGGTGACCGCGGGCAAGGTCCGGGCGCTCGGGCTCTGCGCGGTGGGGGCCAGGGCCGCTCGCCGACGGGGAGCGCGGACGTACGACGAAACGATCCGGCAGCTGGAGCGGGTCCAGCAGGTCTTTCCGGTGAGCGCCGTGCAGGCGGAGCTCTCCGTGTGGTCCCCGCAGGCCCTGGAGGCGTTGGTGCCGTGGTGCGCGGCCCGCGGCGTCGGGGTGCTGGCCGCGATGCCACTGGGCAGCGGCTATCTGACGGGCACGCTGACTCCGGGGCAGGGTTTCGAGCCGGAGGACCTGCGGGCCAGGCATCCGCGGTTCACCGCCGAGATGATGGCCGCGAACCAGCCGGTGCTGGTGGGGCTGCGGCGGATCGCGGAGCGGTACGGGGCGACACCGGCGCAGGTGGCGCTGGCCTGGGTACTGCGACAGGGACCCCAGATCGTGCCCGTACCCGGGACCAAGCAGGAGCGGTGGGCCGTCGAGAACGCGGGGGCGGCCGGGCTGGCGCTGAGCGACCGGGACCTCGACGAGATCGACCGGCTTCCGGCAGCGCGGGAGTCGTGGGACTGAGTCCCGGACACCGCCTCCGTGTGTGAAGTTTGATCGCCGAGCGAGAAAGTACCCGGGCTTCGGGAACCCCGGGCGCGACCGCGGTGTAAGAACAGGGGACAGGCGGTCGTCGAAGGGGTCGGTGCTGTGCGCGGTGCGAGGTTCGGATCTGGGCGGGAACCGTGGGGGCGTCGCGCGACGCCCCGGGGGAACGGCCGCGGGGCGCGGCGGGGCGCGGTGGCCGTGCTGACGGCCGGCGCCCTGATGTTCACCGCGGGGTGCTCCTCGCAGGAGGGTGCCGAGAGCACGGCGGGCCAGGGAGCGAGTTCACCGGCCGGTTCACCCGCGGCCCCGTCCGGCCGGGCCGCCTCGCCGTCCACGTCGCCGTCGGCCTCACGTCCCGCGGCCGGTCTGCCGCCCGCCAAGGGCTCGGTGAAGGTGGTGTCGACCCTCACGGAGGGTCTGGAATCGCCGTGGGGTCTCGCGGAGCTGCCGGACGGCGATCTGCTGGTGTCCTCGCGCGACAAGGGGACGATCACCCGGATCGACGCGAAGAGCGGCAAGAAGACGCTGCTCGGCACCGTGCCCGGGGTGGCGGCGGCGGGCGAGGGCGGGCTGCTCGGCCTCGCCGTCTCCCCCGACTACGGCACGGACCACCTGGTGTACGCCTACTTCACCACCGCGTCGGACAACCGCATCGCCCGCATGCTCTACGACGAGGACGGGACGACCCCCGGTCAGCTGCTGGGCGCCCCCGACACGATTCTGCGGGGCATCCCCAAGGGGGCCATCCACAACGGCGGCCGGATCGCCTTCGGCCCGGACCGCATGCTGTACGCGGGCACGGGCGAGACGGGGGACGACGGCCGCGCGCAGGACAAGGAGTCGCTGGCCGGCAAGATCCTGCGGATGACTCCGGACGGCGAGCCGCTGCACGGCAATCCACAGGCCGACTCCGTGGTGTATTCGTACGGTCACCGCAATGTGCAGGGGCTGGCCTGGGACGGGCACAAGCAGCTGTGGGCGGCCGAGTTCGGCCAGGACACCTGGGACGAGCTGAACCGCATCGTGCCGGGCGGGAACTACGGCTGGCCGGAGGCCGAGGGCAAGGCGGGCGAGGCCGGGTTCCTTGATCCCGTGGCACAGTGGAAGACGTCGGAGGCGTCCCCGAGCGGCATCGCCTTCGTCAAGGGCTCGATCTGGATGGCCGGGCTGCGGGGTGAGCGGCTCTGGCGGATCCCGCTGTCCGGTACGGCGGACAAGGAACCTCTGGCGGCACCCCAGTCGTTCCTGGAAGGGAAGTACGGCCGTCTGCGCACCGTGCTCGCGGCGGGCGGCGACAAGCTCTGGCTCGTGACGAGCGAGACGGACTCACGTGGCACCCCGAAGCCGGGAGACGACAAGATCCTGGTGGTCGAGGTGCGGTAGGGCCTTTCGAGGAAAGGCCCTGGCGGCCACAGCAGGCGGAAGGGTGCGCAGCCCGTGTTCAACTTCTTCGAGGAACTCTTCGCACCCGGTCGCAAGCACACCGCCGAGGAGCAGAAGCGGCTGGAGCTGACCCGGGTGGATCTCGGTGTCGGCGACCCTGCACGCGGCCCCATCGACCTGACCTCGGGCAAGGTCGTGGTCCGCCGCCGTGACGAGGACGGCGACGGGGACCCCGGCAGGCCGGACGGGGACGGCGACGAGCCGGACGAGGGCGGCGGAAGCGGGGACGACGGGGCGGGCGCGGGCGGCGACGGTGACGGCGGCGACGGAGCCTGACCCGGCACGGCTCGCCCGGATCCGCCGCCCTCGCCTGCGCGGAACGGCGACTCACCCGCGGGGGCCGACCACATGTATCCGTGGCTCACCCACGGGGACTGACCACGTGTATCCGTGGCTCACCCGCGGGGAACGGCGACTGACCACGCGGAACAGCGGCCCACCCACACGAAACCGCGACCCCGCCCCCGCGAAACCGCGACCCCACCCGCACCGAACCGCAACCGACCACACGGAACAACGGCCGCCCGCGTCCAGCCGCCCGGACCGCGGCTCTACGCGTCCTTCGCCGTCCGGTACAGCCGCAGCCGGTGGGCGAGCGCGGCCGCCTCGCCGCGGCCCGTGACGCCGAGCTTGGCAAGGATGTTGGAGACGTGCACGCTCGCGGTCTTGGGCGAGATGTAGAGCTCCTCGGCGATTTTGCGGTTGGTGTGGCCGGCGGCCACGAGCCGGTGCACCTCCTGCTCGCGCGGGGTCAGCCCGAAGGACTCCACAGCGGCCGCGGCCGCGGCCCTGAGCTGTTCCTCCGGGTGGTCCTGGCCGCCCTGCCCGTCGCCGTGGTCCGGGACGATGACGGCCACCGCCATCTCCTCGCCCGAGCAGGGGCCGGTGAGGGTGATGCGGGCGCGGCCCGCCAGCAGCTCGATGGTCTCGGTCAGCGGGCGGGCCCCGAGCCGCCGGGCGGTGCCGTGGGCGTCGCGCAGCAGCGCGGTGGCCGCGGTCCGGTCGCCGGAGGCGATGAGGAGGGCCTCCGCCCAGCGATGGCGGATCTGCGCCAGTTCGTACGGCCGGTGCAGGGGTGCGAAGGCCTCGGCGGCGCGGGACCAGTGGTCCGGGGTGTCGAGGCCTTCGGCCCGGGCCAGTTCGGCGTCGATCAGCACCACGTGGGCCGCCCACACGGGGACGAGCGAGGGCAGCCGCTTGAGGTGGCCGCGGACGAGCGCGAGGATGCCCGGCCGGCCCGGCTCCGTGGCGGGCAGCCCCCGGGCATCGGCCTCCGCCGCCGCGACGACGTGCAACAGCGGAAAGGCGTACCGCTGGGTGCCGGGCGGGAAGCCCTGCTCCGCCTGGGCCTCGAAGGCGGCCCGCGCCTCGGGCAGCCTGCCCTGCTGCACGTCGATGGTGAGGGTGTGGCGGACTATGTTGATGAAGTGCTGCGGCTGAGGATCGCTGGATCCGAAGCTCCTGCGGGCCAGCGCCAGTTGCTGTTCGGCCTCGGCGAGGTCCCCGCGCGCCAGGGCCACTTCGGTACGCCGTGCGGCGACGAGGCCCTGGGACTTCCGGGACAGTGCCGTACGGGAGGCGGCCTCGGTGGTGGCCAGGGCCTCGTCCCAGCGGCCGAGCGAGAACAGCGACATCGCCTGGTTGGTGCGGACCCAGGACTCCATGTCCGCGACACCGCGGCTGTGGCAGACCTCGATGCCGTGGTCCGCGGCGGCCACCGCTTCCATGGACCGGCCCGTGCCTTCCAGGATGGAGGGCAGGTTGATGGACGCACGGCCCATGATGCCGACGACACCCAGTTCGTCGGCCCGGTCGCGCACCGCGTACATCTCGGCGATGCCCTCGTCGACCGATCCGGCATCGACGGTCAGCCAGCCGCGGGTCAGCCGTGCGTGCAGCTCGATGGACTCGTCGCCGACCAGCCGGGCGTACTCCACGGCCCGGTCGGCGGCGGCGAGCGTCCCGGCGCCGGGCCGGTGCAGGGCGCCCCAGCCGGCCACGCTCGTCAGGACGTCCGCGTGCACGGCCGACGGGGGCAGGCCGCGGACGAGCTCCTCCGCGGTGGCCAGTTCGTCCCAGCCGTCGCCCCGGGTGAGGTCCTGCACCAGGCGGGAGCGCTGGACCCAGAACCAGGCGGCGCGCAGAGCGTCGTCCCCGCTCTCCAGGACGCGCAGGGCCTTCTTGCAGAGGGCGAGCGCCCGTTCGCGCTCGCCGCCGAAGCGGGCGGCGACGGTGGCTTCGGCCAGCAGGTCGAGGTGGCTCAGCGGGGCGGATCCGTCGCGGCTGCCGCAGGCCGGGTAGACCTCGGCGTAGTCGATGGGCCGCAGAGTGGCGCGTATCGCGTCGGGGACGTCGTCCCACAGCTCCATCGCCCTCTCCAGCAGCCGCAGTTGTTCGGCGTAGGCGTTGCGGCGGCGGGCCTCGACCGAGGCCTTCAGTACGGCGGGCAGGGCCTTGGCCGGGTCGTGCGCCCCGTACCAGTAGCTGGCCAGGCGCGTGGCGCGCTCGCCGTCGCGGACCAGGGTGGGTTCGGCCTCCAGGGCCTGGGCGTAGCGGCGGTTGAGCCGGGAGCGTTCGCCGGGAAGGAGGTCGTCGCTGACGGCCTCGCGGACCAGTGAG
Source organism: Streptomyces sp. NPDC091416 (assembly GCF_044756845.1). NCBI lineage: Bacteria > Bacillati > Actinomycetota > Actinomycetes > Kitasatosporales > Streptomycetaceae > Streptomyces > Streptomyces sp. NPDC091416. Next base: position 61,315 of record NZ_JBIVTU010000011.1, on the reverse strand, counting down.
TGCCGGAAGCGGTAGCCGTTGCCCTCCGGGGTGGTGAGCAGCAGATTGGCGCCGACGGCTCCGCGGAGGGCTTCGATGAGCTCGTCCTCGGCGAGGCCGGCGACGGCGGCGAGCAGTTCGTACTCGACCGCCGAGCCGCCTTCGGCGACGATGCGGGCGATCCTCTGGGCGTCGTCGGAGAGGGCCTCGACGCGGACGAGGAGGAGGTCGCGCAGGGAGCCGGGCAGCCCAGCGGCCCCGTCACCGCACTCCAGGCTGCAGGCGAGCTCCTCGACGAAGAACGCGTTTCCGTCGGAACGCTCGAATATCTCGTCCACCAGAGCGGGTTCGGGAGAGCCCGCGAGGATGCCGGCGAGCTGGCGGCGGACCTCGGCCCGGTTGAACCGGGCGAGCTCGATGCGGCGCACGGTGCGCAGCCGGTCCAGTTCGGCCAGCAGGGGGCGCAGCGGGTGACGGCGGTGGATGTCGTCGGCGCGGTAGGTGCCGACCACGACGAGGTGGCCGCTGCGCAGCGTACGGAAGAGGTAGGCGAGCAGGTGCCTGGTGGAGGAGTCGGCCCAGTGCAGGTCCTCCAGGACGAGCACGACGGTGCGGTCCGCGGAGATGCGCTCCAGCAGCCTGGCGGTGAGTTCGAAGAGGCGGGCGGTGCCGTGTTCGTCGGCCGCCTCCCGGCCGGCCTCGCCGAGTTCCGGAAGGAGCCGGGCCAGCTCGCTCTCCTGGCCGGCGCAGGCCTCCGCCATTTCCGCGGGCAGGATGCGGTGCAGGGCGCGCAGGGCGGTGGAGAACGGGGCGTAGGGCAGGCCGTCGGCTCCGATCTCGACGCAGCCGCCGACCGCGACGACGGCCGAGCGGCGGACCGCCACCGCAAGGAACTCCTCGACCAGACGGGTCTTGCCGACGCCCGCCTCGCCGCCGATGAGGAGCGCCTGCGGCTCGCCGCCGCCACCGCCCGACGGGGCGGTGGCGGCGGTGGCGCGGGCGAGTGCGTCGGTGAGCGCGGTGAGTTCACCTGCGCGGCCGACGAACACGGGACTGACGGACCTGGTCTCCACGTCGCCGAGCATCGCACACACGGACGACAACGCGGAGCCGGGAAGCCGGGCCGTCATGGTCGCCGGCCCTTACGCGGCGTGCGCGAACCGCTCCCGGTCCCCGTCCGCACTCACCGTCCTCCCGCGTTCCTGGCGTACGGAGCCGCGGGCCGCCGCCTTGCGGGCGCGGCGGGCCTCCCTTACGAGTCGTTCGTCGGCGGCGCGGCGGACGAACTCGGCTGCCCTGATCTTGTGGAGTTCCAGCTCGTACATGTGATTCCCCCTGGGGACCGGCCCGTTGGGCCTCGGTGGCGGCAGTGCTTCTGCCGTGCCACCACTGTCGTCCCCCAGGGGGCGGTGCCGCATCGGGCGAGTTCCGCATCTGTGGCGGCCGGGGGCCTTAGGGAGGGGCCTACGCCACCGCATGGACCCGCCCGGGGTACTCACGGGTGCCTTAGGCCGCGCCGCCCGGCGGCGTACCGGGTCCTCAGGCCCTTCGTTCGGATCGGGCCGGATCCCGGCATGAGCCGAACGAAAGACCCTGACCAGTGCCGCGGCTCTGGTGCCGCGGCAGACACGGTTCGCCCCGTCGCGACGCCCGGCACGCACTCTCGCCGCACCGGCCGACAGCCCGAGTACGTCCCGTACGAGGACTTCCGGCACGAACACCGAGAGCACGCACCGGACGCCGCTCCTTACCGGGCGGACCTCGGCTGACGCGGCACTAGCCCGCGGTCGCCGGAGCCGTCGGCAGGGCGACGATGAGGTCGAAGTACATGCACACGGCGATCAGTACGCCCAGCGCGCCGAGGGCGATTCCGCCCTTGGCGACCGCACGGATCCAGCCCGGCTGCGGGATTGCGGACGGGGCGCCGAAAGCGGGCCGGACCAGGACGTAGACGCCGACGAGCAGTGCGAGCAGGCCGAAGAGGCCGTTGACCAGCGCGGTGGCGTGCCACGCGTCACCGTAGATCTCGGAGATCTGCTGGGCGGCCGTGGCGCCGGACGCGGTTTTGAACTGCCCGATCAGCGTCTCGCGCTCGGCCGCGACCCGGCCGCTCCAGGCGCCGCTGAGGGAGACGATGCCGAGCCCGACGGAGACGACGGCCGCGGCGGCGGTGCCGAGGCCGGAGGACTCCTTGTGGGACTCGTCGTCGTCCGGGTCGAGGTCGGCGTCCAGGTCCTGGTCCGCGTCGAGGTCCTGGTCGAGGTCCCGGTCCGTCTTGTCGAGCCGCGGTGCGGCTCCCTCGGCCACGGCGTCGGTGACGGCGGCGTCGGCCACGACCTTCTCCTTGGTGTTCTCGGCTGCCCTCGTCTCGTCGTCGCCCTCGGCGACGGGGTCGGTGGGAGTGGTGGGGGTCGTGGGGGTCGTGGAGTTCATCTGCCGCACGCTAGGCGGGGCAGATGAGAACCCTCTTAACGCCCCGTCCGTGCCGGGCGCCACCGGGCCGCGGACCGGATTCCGCGCCGGTCAGCGGACGCGCTGCGCGCCCGCTGCGACCTCTTCGCTGCCGGCCTCGCCCGCGTACGCCGCCGGGATCCTCGCTCGCGACGCCTCGCGGTCGGGCGGTTCGATGCTGATGCGCGGCAGCCGCCGGTCCAGCCAGCCGGGCAGCCACCAGTTCGCTCCGCCCAGCAGGTGCATGAGGGCGGGGACCAACAGCGTACGCAGGACGAAGGCGTCCAGGGCCACGGCCGCGGCGAGCGCGATGCCGAACATGGCGATGACCCGGTCGCCGCTGAGCACGAAGGCGAGGAAGACCGAGATCATGATCACGGCGGCCGAGTTGATGACCCGGCTGGTCTCGGCCAGGCCGACCCTGACCGCCCGCCGGTTGTCGCGGGTCTCCAGCCATTCCTCGTACATCCGGCCGACCAGGAAGACCTGGTAGTCCATGGAGAGGCCGAACAGCACGGAGACCATGATCACCGGCAGGAACGGCTCGATGGGCCCCGCGCTGCCCAGCCCCAGCAGCTCGCTCCCCCAGCCCCACTGGAAGATCGCGACGACGACACCGAAGGAGGAGGCCACCGCCGCCACGTTCATCGCCGCGGCCTTCAGCGGGATGCCGACCGACCTGAAGGCCATCAGCAGGAGCAGACAGCCGAGTCCCACGACGACACCGATGAAGAGCGGGAGCTTGCCGATGATGATCTGCGCGAAGTCGTCGTAGCTGGCCGTCACACCGCCCACATGGGTTTCGAGCGAGGTGTTCTCGGACGCCTTCGGCAGGACGTCCGTCCGCAGCCGCTCGACGAGCTCGCTGGTCTGCCGCGACTGCGGTTCCGAGTCCGGGACGACGGTGACGTACGCGGTGTCGCCACTGGAGTTGTACGTCACCGGGTAGGCCCAGGCCACCCCGTCGGTGGCGCGCAGCGTCGCGGGCAGGGTGCTCATCGCGAGCCGGTCGTCGGCGCCGTCCAGATGCGCGGCGACGGTCAGCGGGCCGTTGACCCCGGGGCCGAAGCCGTCGGCGAGCAGGTCGTACGCCTGCCGGGTGGTCGAGGACCGCGCGTTGTTGCCCTGGTCGGCGCTGCCCAGGTGGAGCGAGAAGGTGGGGAGCGCGAGGACCAGCATGACGACGGCGGCGAGAGCGCCGAGCAGTTTGGGGTGCTGCTCCACGAAGGCGGACCAGCGGGCGGCGAAGCCGGTGGCCGGCTCCGGCTGCGGACCGTGCTCGGCCAGCCGCCGGCGCTCGCGCCGGTTGAGCGCGCGCATGCCGATGAGGGACAGCAGGGCGGGCAGCAGGGTCACGGAGGCGATCACGGTCAGGACGACGGTGAGCGAGGCGGCGATGGCGACGCCGTTGAGGAAGCTCAGCCGCAGGATCAGCATCCCCAGGAGCGCGATGCAGACGGTGGCCCCGGCGAAGACGACGGCCCGCCCGGTCGTCGCGACCGCGTTCTGCGCCGCCTCGGGCACGGACATGCCGCGCCGCAGTCCTCTGCGGTGCCGGGTGACGATGAAGAGCGCGTAGTCGATCCCCACGCCGAGCCCGATGAGCATGCCCAGCATGGGGGCGAAGTCGGCGACGGTCATCAGGTGTCCGAGGAGCACGATGCCCGCGTATGCCGTGCCGACCGAGACGAGGGCGGTGGCGATGGGCAGCATGCTCGCGGCGAGCGAACCGAAGGCGAGGAAGAGCACGACGGCGGCGACGACCACCCCGACGGCCTCGCTGAGGTGTGCGCCCGGTGCCTCGGTGAGGGCTATGGCCGAGCCGCCCAGCTCGACCTGGAGGTGTTCGCCCTCGGCGGCCTTCGCGGTGTCCACGACGGCCCTGGCCTGCCCGGCCGGTACGTCGTCCGCCTGCCGGTCGAAGGTGACGGTGGCGTAGGCGGTGTGTCCGTCGGCACTGATCTGTCCGGATCCGGGGTCGGTGTACGGCCCGGTGACGGCGCCGACGCCGGGCAGCCGTTCCACGGCGTGCAGGGTGGCGGTCATCTTCTGGGTGACGTCGGCGGCCCGCACGGTGGAGTCGTCGGTGTGCCAGACGATGGTGTCGGTGTCACCGCCGAGATCCGTGAAACCGCCCTTGAGCAGCTCGGCCGCCTGCCCGGACTCGGTGCCCGGGGCCTCGTAGTCGTTGGAGTAGGCGGAACCCGCGAACCCCGCTGCGGCCGCCGTGCCGCCGAGGGCGAGCAGCCAGATGAGGACGGCGAGGAGGCGGTGCGTGACGCACCAGCGGGCGATGGCAGCCAAGGGACGTGCTCCCTGCGGGTTCGTGGTCTCCACGGAGGTTCGGCAGAACCGTCCGTGTGAGAACGCATGACCTTGAGAACCGTCACTCTTGCAGCCAACTGTGATCGTTTGTCCGTTTCGTGGCCTTACTCACAGGACTACGAGACGGTTCCGGTGCCCGACGGCACCCGCATACGCGCAGGGGCGGTGCACCGGCTTCTCACCGGGTGCACCGCCCCTGCGCGGTCGTACGGAACGGGCTCAGCCCTCGACGCCGAGCTTCTCCAGGATCAGCTCGCGCACGCGCGCCGCGTCCGCCTGGCCACGGGTGGCCTTCATGACGGCGCCGACGAGCGCACCGGCGGCCGCGACCTTGCCACCGCGGATCTTGTCCGCGATGGCGGCGTTGCCCGCGATGGCCTCGTCCACGGCCGTGGACAGCGCGCCCTCGTCGGAGACGACCTTCAGGCCGCGCTTCTCGACGACGGTGTCGGGGTCGCCCTCGCCCGCGAGGACACCCTCCAGGACCTGCCGGGCCAGCTTGTCGTTGAGGTCACCCTTGCCGACCAGCTCGGCGACCCGGGCGACCTGCGCCGGGCTGACACCCAGCTCGTCGAGGGCCCGGCCGGTCTCGTTGGCGTTCCGGGCGAGCTCGCCCATCCACCACTTGCGGGCCTGGTCCGACGGGGCGCCCGCCTCCGTCGTGGCGACGATGAGATCGACCGCACCGGCGTTGAGGATGGACTGCATGTCGTGCTCGGAGACACCCCACTCCTCCTTGAGCCGGGCGCGGCGCAGCCGCGGCAGCTCGGGAAGGCCCTTGCGGAGCTCCTCGACCCACTCCCGGGCCGGCGCGACCGGCACCAGGTCGGGCTCGGGGAAGTAGCGGTAGTCCTCGGCGTTGTCCTTGATGCGGCCGGCCGTGGTGGAGCCGTCCTCCTCGTGGAAGTGCCGGGTCTCCTGCACGATCGTGCCGCCCGAGTTCAGCACCGCGGCGTGGCGCTGGATCTCGAAGCGGGCGGCGCGCTCGACGGAACGCAGCGAGTTCACGTTCTTCGTCTCGGAGCGGGTCCCGAACTCCTCGCGGCCGTGCGGGCGCAGCGACAGGTTCACGTCGCAGCGCATCTGGCCCATCTCCATGCGGGCCTCCGAGACGCCGAGCGCCTTGATGAGCTCGCGGAGCTCGGCGACGTACGCCTTGGCGACCTCGGGGGCCCGTGCGCCCGCTCCCTCGATCGGCTTGGTGACGATCTCGATGAGCGGGATGCCCGCGCGGTTGTAGTCGAGCAGGGAGTGGGACGCGCCGTGGATACGGCCGGTGGCACCGCCGACGTGCGTCGACTTGCCGGTGTCCTCCTCCATGTGGGCGCGCTCGATCTGCACCCGGAAGATCTCCCCGTCCTCCAGCTGGACGTCCAGATAGCCGTCGAAGGCGATCGGCTCGTCGTACTGGGAGGTCTGGAAGTTCTTCGGCATGTCCGGATAGAAGTAGTTCTTCCGGGCGAAGCGGCACCACTCGGCGATCTCGCAGTTCAGCGCGAGGCCGATCTTGATGGCGGACTCGACGCCGATCTCGTTCACGACCGGCAGCGCGCCGGGCAGCCCGAGGCAGACCGGACAGGTCTGCGAGTTGGCGTCCTGCTTGAGCTCGGTCGAGCAGCCGCAGAACATCTTGGTCTTGGTGCCGAGCTCGACATGGACTTCGAGGCCCATGACGGGGTCGTACGTCGCGAGGGCGTCCTCGTACGACTCCAGGTCAATGACAGTCACTGAAACTTTCCCTCTCAGCCCAGCAGGACGTCGTCGTCGCCGAGACGCTTGAGCTCGCGGTAGAGGATCGCGAGTCCGGTCACGATCGCGGCGGCGGATACGGCGGCGTCGATCAGCCGCAGTGTGTCGTTGTCCTGGCGGGCCATCTTCACCTGCTTGAACACGCTGAGCGCGCCGAAGGCGGTAGTACCCATGGACACGTACGCGCCGGTCTTGGACTTCTTGAAGTTCTTGGCCTTCTTAGCCATTGCGCTCATAGCGACGGAGCCTCCTCAAGCAGCGGGTGTCCCCACTTTTCCACGAATGCGGCCTCGACGGCGGCTCCGACCTTGTACAGCCGGTCGTCCTTCATGGCGGGCGCGATGATCTGCAGCCCGACCGGGAGGCCGTCCTCCGGCGCCAGGCCGCAGGGCAGCGACATCGCGGCGTTGCCGGCCAGGTTGGTCGGAATGGTGCACAGGTCCGCGAGGTACATCGCCATCGGGTCGTCGGCGCGCTCGCCGATCGGGAAGGCGGTGGTGGGCGTCGTCGGCGAGACGATGACGTCGACCTGCTCGAAGGCCTTCTCGAAGTCCCGCGTGATCAGCGTGCGGACCTTCTGCGCCGAGCCGTAGTACGCGTCGTAGTAGCCGGAGCTCAGCGCGTACGTACCGAGGATGATGCGGCGCTTGACCTCGTCGCCGAAGCCGGCCTCGCGGGTGAGCGCGGTGACGTCCTCGGCGGACTTCGTGCCGTCGTCGCCGACCCGCAGGCCGTAGCGCATGGCGTCGAAGCGGGCGAGGTTCGAGGAACACTCGGACGGCGCGATGAGGTAGTACGCCGAAAGGCCGAGGTCGAAGGACGGGCAGTCCAGCTCGACGACGGTGGCGCCGAGCGACTTCAGCAGCTCGACGGACTCGTTGAAGCGCTGGACGACACCGGCCTGGTAGCCCTCGCCCGAAAACTGCTTGACGACGCCGACGCGCATGCCCTGTACGGAGCCGTTGCGCGCGGCCTCGACGACCGGCGGGACCGGTGCGTCGATGGACGTCGAGTCGAGCGGGTCGTGGCCGGCGATGGCCTCGTGCAGCAGGGCCGCGTCCAGGACCGTGCGGGCGCAGGGCCCGCCCTGGTCGAGGGAGGACGAGAAGGCCACCATGCCGTAGCGGGAGACGCCGCCGTAGGTGGGCTTGACGCCGACGGTGCCGGTGACGGCGGCGGGCTGGCGGATGGAACCGCCGGTGTCCGTGCCGATGGCGAGCGGGGCCTCGAACGACGCGAGGGCCGCCGAGGAGCCGCCTCCGGAGCCGCCCGGGATGCGGGTGAGGTCCCACGGGTTGCCGGTCGGGCCGTAGGCGCTGTTCTCGGTGGAGGACCCCATGGCGAACTCGTCCATGTTGGTCTTGCCGAGGATGACGACGTCCGCGGCCTTCAGCCGCTTGGTGACGGTCGCGTCGTACGGCGGGACCCAGCCTTCGAGGATCTTCGAGCCGACGGTGGTCGGCATGTCCTGGGTGGTGAAGATGTCCTTCAGCGCGAGCGGGACGCCGGCCAGCGGGCCCAGCTTCTCGCCGGCCGCCTTCTTGGCGTCGACGGCGCGGGCCTGCGCGAGCGCGCCCTCGCGGTCGATGTGCAGGAAGGCGTGGACCTTCTCGTCGACGGCTTCGATCCGGGCCAGGTGGGCCTCGGTGACCTCGACGGCCGTGAGCTCGCCCGAGGCGATCTTCTCGGCGATCTCGGCGGCGGTGAGCTTGATGATGGTGCTGATGTCCGTCACTTCTAGTCCTCCCCCAGAATCTGCGGCACCTTGAAACGCTGCTGCTCCTGGGCCGGAGCGCCGGAGAGCGCCTGCGCGGGGGTGAGCGACGGACGGACCTCGTCCGCCCGCATGACGTTGGTCAGCGGCAGCGGGTGGGAGGTCGGCGGTACGTCTTGGTCGGCGACCTCGGAGACGCGGGCGACCGCGCCGATGATGTCGTCGAGCTGACCGGCGAAGTGATCGAGCTCTTCGCCCTTCAGCTCCAGACGTGCCAGCCGGGCGAGGTGGGCGACCTCCTCGCGCGTGATGCCAGGCATGCAGCGATCCTCAGGGGTTGGTGTGGTTTCTGGCCGGTGGTCGGTGGCACATTTCCACCGTCCGTCCGAAGAACGGGCCGTGCGGTGTCCGGTGCGTGCGATCGCAGGGCGCCGGAGCGCCCTCGTGACAGAGCCACGTGGGCGTTTCGGCAACGCGGCGAGCGTGCGTGCCAGGCGTCGTACGGCAGGTGGAAATGTGCCACCGGCCCCCAATCCTATGGGGTCGCCCGGACCGGCTACGGCCACCTGTGGACGACCCGCCCCACGTCCGGGGACGGCGCAGGCGCCGGCACGATCGGGCCCGTCCGGCGATTGAGGGCAAAACGGTCACCGGGCGCGCCTGTGGCCGCCACGCCGCAGCCCGCGGCCCGGCGCCCCCGTTACGTCGTCGCGGGCCGCGAATCGACCGCCCGCCCGGACGGCCGCTGCTCGGGCTCGGGTGTCACCTGCCCGGCCGCGGCACCCGTACCCGCGGCTGCGGCGGCCGCCGCGGCCGCCGCCAGTTCCGCAGGCCGCCGCCAGCCGTGCTCGCCTCGCGCCCGCAGCCATGCGGTCGTCTCCTGGGGCGGCATCGCGGCCGCCACCAGCCATCCCTGGACCGCGTCGCAGCCCAGGTCCCGCAGCCGCTCCCACGTCTCGTCGTCCTCGACGCCCTCGGCGACGACCACCAGACCGAGCGAGTGGGCCAGGTCGATCGTGCAGCGGACGATCTCCGCGTCCTCGTGGTCGATGGCGAGCCGGGCCACGAACGACCGGTCGATCTTGAGCTCGCTGACCGGCAGCCTGCGCAGGTGGACCAGCGAGGAGTACCCCGTACCGAAGTCGTCCAGGGACATCTTGACGCCGTGTCCGGTCAGCCCCGCGAGGGTGTCCGCGGCCCGCTGCGGGTCCTCCAGCAGGACGTGTTCCGTTATCTCCAGCTGGAGGGCGCCGGCCGGGACGCCGTGCCGGGCCAGCCGGGCCGCGACGCCGCCCGCGAACCCCGGGGTGTGGACATCGCGCGGGGACACGTTGACCGCGACCGGGACGAACAGGCCCTGCGCCCGCCACCGGGCGACCTGGGCCAGCGCCGTCTCCAGGACGTACTCCGTGAGGTGCGGCATCAGCCCGGACGACTCCGCTATGGCGATGAACTCGTCCGGGGGCACTCTTCCCCGCTCCGGATGCACCCACCGGACCAGGGCCTCCAGACCGGCCACCTGACCGTCGAAGCGGACCTTCGGCTGGTAGTGCAGCTCCACCTCGCCGGCGTCCAGCGCACGCCGCAGGTCGCCGAGGAGGCCGAGTCGGTCCGGGGTGTTGCTGTCGCGCTTCGACTCGTACACCTCCACGCCCGTCCGGTCGCGCTTGGCCTGGTACATCGCCACGTCCGCCCGCCGGAGCAGGCCCTCCGCGTCCAGTGCGTGGTCGGGGTGGACGGCGACTCCGGCGCTGGCCTCCAGGACCAGCGTGAGTCCGTCGAGGTCCAGCGGGGAGGAGAGCTCGGCGACCAGATGGCGGGCGACGCGCTGGGTGCTGGTGGTGGAGTCCGCCGTCGGCAGCAGGACGGCGAACTCGTCACCGCCGAGCCGGGCCGCCTCCGCCCCCCTCGGCAGCGCGAGGCGCAGCCGGTCCGCTATCTGCAGCAGGAGCCGGTCCCCGGCGAGATGGCCGAGGGTGTCGTTGACCGCCCGGAAGCGGTCGAGGTCGATCAGGACGAGACCGACCCGGCTGCCGAGGCTCTCGGCCTCCTCCAGCGCCGTCCAGGTCCGCTCCAGCAGCCACTGCCGGTTGGGCAGCCCGGTCAGCGGGTCCCGCAGCTGTTCCTCCGCCCTGGCGCGGGCGATCCACAGCGTGGAGTCCAGCGCGATCAGCGGGACCGCGAAGAGCGGCAGCAGGACGGGCATCGCCATCGCGACGACGCAGATCAGCGGCGCGATGCCGAGGAGCGCCACGGCGACGAGTCCCTGCCGCAGCAGCGCGGTGCGGGCCACCGTCGGCAGGCCGCCGCCCTGCGGCGACCGGGCGTACCACAGCAGTACCCGGGTGACGAGCAGATACGTGGAGGCGGCGAGCAGGACCTCCGGGACGGCGTCGATGCCCCAGTCGAGTGGCTGCCAGGGCGACTCGACGGTCTGCACCTCACCGAACGCCGCCAGGACCAGGGCCGCGGCGCCCACGCCCAGGATGTCCACCGCCCCGTGCAGCAGCCCCTGCCACCAGCGGTGCCTGCGGGCCACGCCGACGAGCACGACGACGACCAGGCTGACCAGGCCCGCGGGCACCCAGCCGTAGAGGAGGAGGACGGCGAGGGTGAGGGCGGCCCCGGAGCCCGTGCCGCCCCACCAGCGGTCGCGGCCGAGCGCGACCAGGTGACCGACGACGATCCCGGTCAGGACGGCCAGCGACCAGCCGGCCCGCCCGTCCGGGAAGAGGGCGTGCCCGCTGCTCACGGTCCGGTAGAAACCGGTCGCCAGCTGCACCGTGGCGAGAGCCACGACGACGGCACCCACTTTGGGCGTGAGGCCGGTGAAACCTTGCAGCCGCGACACCGGTGCGGCGTTCTCGGTCGGTTTCATTCCGTCCCTCTCACAGCCGGCGGTGCCGATGTCACCCGATGGTTCCGTTCCGTGCCACCCCGCCCCGTCCCGTGCGGTGACCGGGTGCCGCGGGCGCGTCTCCCAACAGTAGGCCGCGGAAGGGGTCCACGGGCAGCGGTCTGCCGCTCTTGCCCGAATGCGAACCGACCACCCGTCAGCATCTGCTATGCGCCGATCGGGTGAATCCGACGGTGTGTCATCTCCTCCCCGCCCTCAGCCGCGCCACTGCCGCTCCCTACTGCTCCCCGGCCGGAACCGCGGCATCGCGCGCCGCCTCGGGTCCCTGGTCGAGCAGTACGGCGAAGCCGTCCTCGTCCAGCACGGGCACTTTCAGCTGCATCGCCTTGTCGTACTTCGATCCTGGGTTGTCGCCCACGACGACGAAGGAGGTCTTCTTCGAGACGGATCCGGTGACCTTCGCCCCGCGGCTCTGCAGGGCGTCCTTCGCACCGTCCCTGGTGTGCCCGGTCAGGGTGCCGGTCACGACGACGGTGAGTCCTTCGAGCGGCCTCGGCCCCTCCTCCTCACCGGCGCCCTCGTCCTCCATCCGTACCCCGGCCTCCCGCCACTTGCGCAGGATCTCCCGGTGCCAGTCCTCTGCGAACCACTGCTTGACCGAGGCGGCGATGATCGGCCCGACCCCGTCGGCGTCGGACAGCTCCTGCTCGGTGGCCTCCTCGATCCTGTCGATCGACCGGAACTGGCGGGCCAGCTCCTGCGCGGCGACCGGCCCGACATGGCGGATGGAGAGCCCCGTGAGGATGCGGGCCAGCGGGGCCTCCTTCGCCGCGGCGATGGCGTCGAGCATGGCGACGGTGTTCTTCTTCGGTTCGCCCTGCTGGTTGGCGAAGACCGTCACGATCTTCTCCTCGCCGGTCTTCGGGTCCCGCTTGGGCAGGCCGCTGTCCATGTCGAGGACATGGGCGCGGATGGGCAGCAGCTGCTCGACGGTCAGTCCGAACAGGTCGCCCTCGTCCCTCAGCGGCGGGTCCGCGGGCTCCAGCGGCTGGGTCAGGGCTGCGGCGGCGACGTATCCGAAGTGGTCGATGTCCAGGCACTTGCGGCCCGCCAGATAGGCGACCCGCTCCCGCAGCTGCGCCGGGCAGGAGCGGGCGTTGGGGCAGCGGACGTCGATGTCGGCCTCCTTCATCGGCCGCAGCTCCGTCCCGCACTCGGGGCAGTGCGTGGGCATGACGAAGGCCCGCTCCGTGCCGTCCCGGAGGTCGGCCACCGGTCCGAGGATCTCCGGGATCACGTCGCCGGCCTTGCGGAGCACGACGGTGTCGCCGATCAGGACGCCCTTCGCGCGCACCACGTTCTGGTTGTGCAGGGTCGCGAACTCGACCTCGGAGCCCGCCACCACGACCGGTTCGACCTGGGCGTACGGGGTGACGCGGCCGGTGCGGCCGACGCCGACGCGGATGTTGACGAGCTTGGTGTTGACCTCCTCCGGCGCGTACTTCCAGGCGATCGCCCAGCGCGGGGCGCGGGAGGTGGAGCCGAGGCGGCCCTGGAGCGGAATCTCGTCGAGCTTGACGACGACTCCGTCGATCTCGTGCTCCACGGAGTGCCGGTGCTCGCCGAAGTACGCGATGAACTCCCGCACCCCGGCGAGGGAGTCCACCACCTTGTTGTACTTGGCGGTGGGCAGACCCCACTCGTGGAGCAGCTCGTAGGCGTGCGAGAGGCAGTCGATGTCGAAGCCCTCGCGGGCGCCGATGCCGTGGACCACCATGTGCAGCGGCCGGGTGGCGGTGACCTTGGGGTCCTTCTGGCGCAGTGAACCGGCCGCCGCGTTCCGCGGGTTGGCGAAGGGCTTGTCGTCGGCCTCGACGAGCCGGGCGTTCAGCTCCTCGAACCCCTCCATCGGGAAGAAGACCTCGCCGCGGATCTCGACGAGCTCCGGGATCCGGTCGCCCTTCAGCCGGTGCGGGATCTCCGCGATCGTGCGGACGTTGGGCGTGATGTCCTCGCCGGTGCGGCCGTCGCCCCGGGTCGCGGCCCTGGTCAGCAGCCCGTTCTCGTAGGTGAGGTTGACCGCGAGGCCGTCGATCTTGAGCTCGCACAGGAAGTGGTAGCCGGTCGCGCCCACGTCCCGGGCGACCCGCTCGCCCCAGGCGGCCAGCTCCTCGTCGTCGAAGGCGTTGTCCAGGGACAGCATGCGCTCGCGGTGCGCGACGGAGGTGAATTCCGTCCGGTACGGGCCCGCGACCTTCTGGGTCGGCGAGTCGGGCGTGCGCAGCTGCGCGTGCTCGTCCTCCAGCGCCTCCAGCTCACGCATCAGCCGGTCGAACTCCGCGTCGCTGACGACCGGCTGGTCGTTCACGTAGTAGCGGAAGCGGTGCTCCTCGATCCGCTCGGCGAGGAACGCGTGCCGCTCCCGCGCCTCCGCCGGCACCGCCGCCTCCTGTTCGCCTGGCAGTGACGTCTGCTGTTCGCCGGCCATCGTCCCGTCCTCCCGTTACCCGATACCCCGTTACTCAGGGTTGTCTGCGAGCGATTTCGCGGCCCGGGCGCAGTGGGCGAGCGCGGCACGGGCGTACGCGGGCGAGGCACCCGCGAGACCGCACGAGGGAGTGATCGCCACGGACTCGGTCAGAGTCCCCGGATTCAGCCCCAGCCTGCGCCACAGCGTCCTGACACCCATGACGCTACCGCCCGGGTCCGACAATCCGCCCGAGGCCGGGTCGGTGCCCGGCACCACCCCGAGGAACAGCCGGGTACCGCCCTCGACCGCTTCCCCGATCGCCTCCTCCTCACGCTCGGTGAGCAGCGAGAAGTCGAAGGAGATCCCGTCGGTCCCCGCCCGGCGCAACAGGGCGAACGGCACGTCGGGAGCGCAGGTGTGCACGAGGGTGGCGGTGTCGCCCGCCGCGCCCAGCACGTCGCGCAGGGTGTCCTCCACGACCTGGCGGTCCACGGCCCGGTAGGTGCGATAGCCGCTGGCCGTCCGGATCCGCCCGAGCAGGACCCCGGTCAGCGACGGTTCGTCGAGCTGGAGGATCACGCGGGCACCGGGCATCCGGCGCCGTACCTCGGCGAGGTGGTCGCGCAGCCCTTCCGCGAGCGAGCCCGCCAGGTCGCGGCAGGCGCCGGGGTCGCCGAGGACGGCCTCGCCGCCCCGGCGCTCCAGTGCGGTGGCCAGCGTCCACGGCCCGACGGCCTGCACCTTGAGCGGGCCCTCGTATCCCTGGGTGAACTCCTCCAGGGCGTCGAGGTCCTCACCGAGCCAGGACCGCGCCCGGCGGGTGTCGCGCCCCGGCCGGTCGCTGATCCGCCAGCCGCTGGGCTCGACGTGTCCGTACATGTCGACGAGCAGACCGATGGACCGTCCGATCATGTCCGCGCCGGGGCCGCGCGCGGGCAGTTCCGCCAGATACGGCACGCCCTGGCCGTCCCCGAAGGAGCCGGTGACGGTCTTGGCCGCCTCCCGTGCGTCGCCTCCGGGCATCGAACCGATTCCGGTGGCCGGGCACCCGCTGAACTTGCTCTTCTCGCTCACGCGGGAAGCCTACGGCGGTCTGCCGCCCGAGCCGTCGGCGGCCGGGCGGACGGCGAGACGGCGGCTCCCCGCCCCGGCCGTCAGCGGCCGGGCCGCGATGAACCCCCGGCCGTCAGCGGCCGGGGCGCACCGTGAGGTCGTTGACCTCGGCGTCGCGCGGCAGGTCCAGGGCCATCAGGATCGTGGTGGCGACGGACTCGGGGTCGATCCAGCGCGAGGCGTCGTACTCCTTGCCCTCCTGCTGATGGACCTTGGCCTGCATGGGGCTGGCCGTGCGGCCCGGGTACACGGACGTCACCCGCACCCCGTTCCCGTGCTCCTCGTGGCGCAGGGAGTCGGCGAGCGCCTTCAGTCCGTGCTTGCTGGCCGCGTACGCGCTCCACTCGGGGCTCGCGGAGAGCCCGGCGCCGGAGTTGACGAAGAGCACGTGGCCCTCGGCGACGCGCAGCTGGGGCAGGAGGAGGCGGGTGAGCTCGGCCGGGGCGATCAGGTTGGCGTTGAGCTGGAAGTGCCAGGCCTTGGGCGTGAGCTCGCCGACACGGCCGAGCTCGACGACGCCCGCGATGTGCAGCAGCGAGTCGAGCCGCTCCGGCATCGGCTGCTGGCCGAAGGCCCAGGAGAGCCGGTCCGGGTTGGACAGGTCGCCGACGAGCGTGCGGGCGCCGGGGTGGAGCGCGGCCAGTTCCTTGGCGCGGCCCGCGTCACGGGCCAGCAGGACGAGCTCGTCCCCGCGCTCCGTGAGACGACGGGCGACGGCTGCGCCGATGCCGGAACCGGCACCGGTGATGAGGTGAGTGGACATGGGCCCCATGGTCGCACCCGGCGCCCGGCCGCCGGCACGTCACTGCAGGCCGGCCCACTCCTCCAGGTACGCCAGGGCGCCGACCCCGTCCTTCGCGAAGAACACAAGGTCGGTCAGCGGGACCGGCAGGAAGCCCTCGTCCTCCATGCGCTGGAACTGCTGGCGCAGACCGTCGTAGAACCCCGCCGTGTTGAGCAGCACGACCGGCTTGGTGGTCTTGCCGTGCTTCTTGAGCTCCAGGATCTCGGTGGCCTCGTCGAGCGTGCCGGTGCCGCCCACCATGATCACGACGGCATCGGACTTCTCCAGGAGCAGCGCCTTGCGCTCGGCGAGGTCCCGGGCGATCACCATCTCGTCCGCGTCGGTCCGTGCCTTCGCGGCCAGGAAGTCCACCGACACCCCGACGAGCTTGCCGCCCGTCTCCTGCACGCCGTCCGCGACGACCTTCATCAGCCCGCTCTCCGAGCCGCCCCAGACCAGGGTGTGCCCGCCGCGGCCGATCAGCTCGGCGAATTCGCGGGCGGGCACGGTGTAGCGGTCGTCGAGGTCGGCAGCGGAGAGGAAAACGCAGATCTTCATGACTGCCACGTTAGAGGCCGGCACCGACAGCGCCGCATCCGGGGAAGAATCCGGCGGACGGCGGGGCTGAACAGAACATGACTGCCACCCGAGGACACCGCATCACCGTCGAGCCCGGCACCGCGCATGTGCGGGTGGTCCGTGACGGGGTGCTGCTCGCCGAAAGCCGCCGCCCGCTCGTCCTGCGCGAGACGGGCTGCCCGGTCCGCTACTACCTGCCTCCGGAGGACGTCCGTACCGAACTGCTGACGCCGTCGGACACCCGGACCCACTGTCCGTTCAAGGGAGACGCCTCCTACTGGTCGCTGCCGGGAGCGGCCGACCTGGTCTGGGCGTACCCGGAGCCGAAGTCCGAAGTGGCCGCCATCAGGGACCACTTCTGTTTCTACGACACCGAGACGGTGGCGGCCTGACAGCCGGCACCGCGTCAACACCCCTTCTGAGCTGCGGAGAAGAGAAACCTCAGAAAGTTCTCGCGGGGAGCGATGAGTTTTCGAAGGCTCCGCAGTCCACCTCCACATGGACAAGACTCTCTCCCGCGACGGCACCCTGATCGCCTACCGGCGGCGGGGCGAAGGACCACCGTTGATCCTGGTGGGCGGGGCTCTGCACACCTCGGAGAACGCGGCCCCGCTGGCCCGCCTCCTCGCGCCGCGCTTCGAGGTCGTCACGTACGACCGGCGCGGCCGGGGCGCCAGCGGCGACGGGTCGCCCTATGCGGTGGAACGCGAGATCGAGGATCTGACGGCACTCGCGGAGGCGGTGGGCGGCCGGCCCTCGGTGTTCGGGGCCGGGGCCGGCGGCGCGCTGGCCCTGGAGGCTGTGGCGGCCGGGCTGCCGGCCGCCCGGCTCGCGGTGTACGAGCCGCCCTACACCCCGGGCGCCGCGGGCCTGCTGTTCAAGGCCGGCTGCACGGCCCGGCTGCACCGGCTGCTGTCCGCCGGGGACCGGAGCGGGGCGGTGGAGCTGTTCCTGGCGATGACGGGGGTCACGGCCGACACGATCGCCAGGATGCGGCGGGCGCCGCTGTGGCGGACCCTGGAGTCCGTGGCACACACACTCGCCTACGACGACGCGGTGCTGGGCGACGGCGCGGTTCCGGACGAGCGGTTCGCCTCGGTGACGGCGCGGACCCTGGTGGTCTGCGGCGGCTTCAGCCCGGCCACCGCGAGGACGTCGACCCGGCTGCTGGCCGACGCCCTGCCCCGGGGCCGGCACCGCACCCTGACCGGGCAGATGCGGGAGCTGGCGCCACAGGCGGTCGCCCCGGTGCTGGCGGAGTTCTTCACGCGGGACGTGTACGTGCACCAGGCGTCCTGAGCACACGGGCGGGCCGGGGGGCCCAAGCACCCCGCGCGGTCACGCCCGTACAGGGGTCGGGCGTTGCCGTGCGGGGGTACCGGGGGGCGTCCGGTACAGGCCGTCCGGGACCATGAGGCATGACCCCGGACAGCTGGCACCTCACCCATGACGTCGACGACTTCCTCGCCCGGGCCGGAGACTTCCTGCGCTCGCGTCCGGCCCTGCACAACACGCCCCTGACGGACATCGAGAAGCTGCGGGCTCACGGGCCCACCGGCCCTGACGGCGAATCCGCCCTGTTCGGCCGGCTGGAGTCGGAAGGCCGGGTCCGCGCGATCCTCTACCTCACTCCGCGTGGCCGCCTGGGCCTCACACCCCTGTCCCCCGAGCGGACCGACGCGCTCGCGGCCCGTCTGGGAAGCCTCGGCCTCTCCCCCGCCCACGTCATCGCCGACCTCGGCACCGCCGGTGCTTTCGCCGAGTCGTGGCAGCGGCACGCGGGGGCGGCGTCCCGGCCCTTCTGGCGCACGCATCTCTACCGGCTCGGCACGCTCACTCCCCCGCGGCCGGAGGGCCGGGGGCGCGTCGTGGACGGCGGGGACCGCGACCAGGTCGTGCGCTGGTGCCGTGAGTTCTGTGCCGACGTCGGGGAACAGTCCTCCATCGACCTGATCGACGCCGGGGCCTGGGACGAGTCGCGCTTCGGCGACCGGCACTTCATCTTCTGGGAGACCCCGGACGGCACCCCCGTCTCCATGGCGACGACGTCGCTCGTCGGCGGCATGGTCCGCGTGGACCCCGTCTACACCCCGGCCCGCCTCCGCGGCCGCGGCTACGCGGGCGCGGTGACGGCCGAGGCGAGCAGGGCGGCGCTGGCGGCCGGCGCGACGGACGTCGTCCTGTTCACGGACCCGGACAACCCCACGAGCAATGCCCTGTACCGGCGCATCGGGTACGTCCATGTCGCCGACTTCGCCGGGCACGCGTTCTCCTACGGCGCGCCGCAGGCCGGATAGGGGCCCTCAGTCGGAAGCGACCGCCGCCGTCTCCCGCCGCACCGTCGTGGCGATCGTCGCCGACCCGACCACGCGTGTTCCGTCGTACAGCACGACGGCCTGGCCGGGGGCCACGCCCCGTACCGGCTCGGTGAAGGTGACGTGGAGCGTGCCGTCGAGCAGCTCGGCGCTCACCTCGGTCTCGCCGCCGTGGGCGCGGAGCTGGGCGGTGTACGTGCCGGGGCCGGACGGCGGGGTGCCGCACCAGCGGGGCCTGATCGCCGTCAGCGCGGTCACGTCGAGGGCCTCGACGGGGCCGACCGTGACCGTGTTGTTCACCGGGGAGATGTCCAGGACGTAGCGCGGCTTGCCGTCGGCGGCCGGGTGGCCGATGCGCAGGCCCTTGCGCTGGCCGATGGTGAAGCCGAAGGCGCCCTCGTGGGTGCCGAGCTTCGTACCGGACTCGTCGAGGATGTCGCCCTCCGCCTTGCCACCGAGGCGGTCCGCCAGGAAGCCCTGGGTGTCGCCGTCGGCGATGAAGCAGATGTCGTGGCTGTCGGGCTTCTTGGCGACCGCGAGACCACGGCGCTCGGCCTCGGCCCGGATCTCGTCCTTGGTGGTGAGGGTGTCGCCGAGCGGGAACATCGCGTGGGCGAGCTGACGCTCGTCGAGGACGCCGAGGACGTAGCTCTGGTCCTTGGCCATGTCGGAGGCGCGGTGCAGCTCGCGGCTGCCGTCGTCGGCGAGGACGACGGTGGCGTAGTGGCCGGTGCAGACCGCGTCGAAGCCGAGTGCCAGGGCCTTGTCGAGCAGGGCCGCGAACTTGATCTTCTCGTTGCAGCGCAGGCACGGGTTGGGCGTGCGCCCCGCCTCGTACTCGGCGACGAAGTCCTCCACGACGTCCTCGCGGAAGCGTTCCGCGAGGTCCCAGACGTAGAAGGGAATGCCGATGACGTCCGCGGCACGGCGGGCGTCACGGGAGTCCTCGATCGTGCAACAGCCCCGGGCCCCGGTCCGGAAGGACTGCGGATTGGCCGAGAGCGCGAGGTGCACGCCGGTCACGTCATGGCCCGCCTCGGCGGCGCGGGCCGCCGCGACGGCGGAGTCGACACCGCCCGACATGGCGGCGAGCACACGGAGGGGGCGCTGGGAAGTCTGAGTCATAGCTCCACCAGGGTACGGGTCCCGGGGAACCGAACGCTCGCGGATAAGCGTTGTCGATCACATGGGGACCAAGGGGACGGCGGGCGCCGAGGGCCCCGCAGGATCGGGGACCGGCAGCGGCATCAGCCGCCGCGCGGTGCT
This sequence comes from Streptomyces sp. NPDC091416, assembly GCF_044756845.1. Classification (NCBI taxonomy): domain Bacteria; kingdom Bacillati; phylum Actinomycetota; class Actinomycetes; order Kitasatosporales; family Streptomycetaceae; genus Streptomyces; species Streptomyces sp. NPDC091416. The sequence goes on along the minus strand of NZ_JBIVTU010000011.1, from coordinate 41,713 downwards.
GATCGGCGGTGTCGTCACGGCGGCGGGTACGGCGGCGCTGGCACGGGACCGGCTGAAGCGGGCCTGGTGGCGGCTGCCCGGTGTGGAGAAGCCGCGCAAGCCGGGTGAGGTGGACTATGCGCGGGCGACGTGGACGGCCGCCTCCGAGGCGAACTGGCGGCGGGCGGACCGCCCCGACGACTACGACATCGACCGCGTGGTCGTGCACATCACACAGGGCGGCTTCAACAGCGCGGTCCGCGCCTTCCAGGACCCCGGGCACGGGGCGGCGGCGCACTACATCGTGCGCAAGGACGGTCATGTGACGCAGATGATCCGCGAGCTGGACGTGGCGTTCCACGCGGGCAACCGCGGCTACAACGAACGCAGCGTGGGCATCGAGCACGAGGGCTACGTGGACCGCCCGCAGGGCTTCACCGCCGCGATGTACGGGGCGTCCGCCCGGCTCACCGCGGCGATATGCGCGAGGTACGACATACCGGTGGACCGCGAACACATCATCGGTCACGTGGAGGTACCGGGGGCCGACCACACGGACCCGGGGAAGCACTGGGACTGGGACCGGTACATGAAGCTGGTCCGGGCGGCGAAGGTCTGAGGCGGACCGGCGAGGGCCCGGGCCGGACCGGCGCGGGAAGCGGCGCCGGGCCGGCCCCGCCCACCGGGCGCAAGCCGTCGGCCGACGCCCGGTCAGCGAGCGTCAGCTCAGTCCCGCCGTCCTCGCCCGCTCCACCGCCGGGCCGATCGCCCGCGCCACGTCCTCGACGTCCTGCTCGGTCGAGGTGTGGCCCAGCGAGAAACGCAGGGTGCCGCGGGCCAGGTCCGGATCGGTGCCGGTGGCCAGCAGGACATGGCTGGGCTGGGCGATCCCGGCCGTGCACGCGGAGCCGGTGGAGCATTCGATGCCCTGGGCGTCGAGCAGCAGGAGAAGGGAGTCGCCCTCGCAGCCGGGGAAGGTGAAGTGCGCGTTGGCCGGGAGCCGGCCGCCGGGAGCCGGGTCACCGCCGAGGATCGCGTCGGGCACCTGGGCCAGGACGGCGTCGACGAGCTCGTCGCGGAGCCCTCCGATCCGCCGGGCGAAGTCCTCGCGCCCGTCGGCGGCCAGCCGTCCCGCGACGGCGAACGCGGCGACGCCGGGCACGTCCAGGGTGCCGGAGCGCACATGGCGTTCCTGCCCGCCGCCGTGCAGGACGGGTACCGGGGCGTACTCACGGCCGAGCAGCAGCGCGCCGACGCCGAACGGGCCGCCGATCTTGTGCGCGCTCACGGTCATCGCGGCCAGCCCGGACCCGGCGAAGTCGACTTCGAGCTGCCCGAAGGCCTGTACCGCGTCGGCATGCATGGGGACGTCGAACTCACGGGCGACCGCGGCCAGTTCGCTTACCGGCAGGACGGTACCGATCTCGTTGTTGGCCCACATCACAGTGATCATCGCGACGTCGTCGGGATTGCGGTCCAGAGCCTCGCGCAGCGCTTCGGGGTGGACGCGGCCGTAGCGGTCGACGGGGAGGTATTCGACGGTCGCGCCCTCGTGCTCGGCGAGCCAGTCGACCGCGTCCAGCACCGCGTGGTGCTCGACGGGGCTGGCCAGGACCCGGGTGCGGCGGGGGTCGGCGTCGCGGCGGGCCCAGTACAGCCCCTTCACCGCGAGGTTGTCCGACTCGGTGCCGCCCGAGGTGAGGACCACCTCGCTGGGGCGGGCACCCAGGGCTTCGGCGAGGGTCTCTCTGGACTCCTCGACGGTACGGCGGGCCCGGCGCCCGGCGGCGTGGAGTGAGGACGCGTTGCCGGTGACGGCGAGCTGCGCGGTCATCGCCGCAATCGCCTCCGGCAGCATCGGCGTGGTCGCGGCGTGGTCGAGGTAAGCCATGGTGGGCTCGATTCTACGAGCCCGCGGCGGGGCGTACGGCGGGCGCATGGGGTCCAGGTGCCCGCGCACCGCGAAGGGCGGGATTCCGCCGCCCCCGGCCGGAGTCCGATCCGGTGGCGGGGACACCACGGCCAGAGTCGGCATTCCCGAAGACAGACAACCCGATTCCGGACAGCTCGGCCCGCCGCCCGCCGACGCGGACGCCCGCCGGGGAGGTCGCGCGGCCGGACATCCGGTGCGTATCGGGACGCGTCACGTGTCGTAGAAGCGACATGTCGCGATCGCGGCAGCCGCCGGCGTTGGAGTTCGCGCGGAGCTCCCGAAAGGCCGTGCGAGCGGGCGCGCGGGTGCCCGGCCCCGCTGATACCGCCGGTACGCCCGGTGGAGCGCACCGTGTCGTCTTGACGACATGTCGCAAGCACGGCACCGAAAAGGCTGGTGCGGCGATCAAGGAGGGCCCCAGTCTGGAGCCGCACCGCGTGTCCGTTTCCTTGTGATGGAAAGGTTCCGATGCACATACGGCTTCGCCCTGCCGCAGTTCTGGCGGCAGGCGCCCTCATCGCCACTCTGACCCCCACCGCCTTCAGCGCGAGCGCCGCCCCGGTGCCCGCCTCCCCCGGCGCAGATTCCGCCGGCCGCCCCCAGGTCGCCTCCGTCACGCTCGTCACGGGTGACCGGGTGCGGCTGGAGACGTTCTCCAACGGCCGGAAGGCCGTCTCCGTCGAGCCGGCCCCGGGCGCTTCGCAGGCCGACTTCACCCAGCTGGAGATCGACAAGCAGTTGTACGTGCTGCCCCGCGCCGCGATGCCGTACATCTCCTCCGGCAAGCTGGACCGGCAGCTGTTCAACATCACCTCCCTGGTCAAGCAGGGTTACGACGACGCCCACGCCGCCGCCATCCCGCTGATCGCCCGCTACACCGGCGGCACGGACCCCGCGTCCAAGGCGGCGCCCACCGGTTCGCGCAAGGGCCTGGTCATCAAGAGCCTGCGCGGATCGGCGCTGAAGGCCGACAAGAAGCAGGCCGGGCGCTTCTGGAAGGCCATCGACGACGACGCGCTCGCCGGGAACAACACCGAGGGCGGGGCGAAGAACGCTTTCAAGAAGGCGGCGTTCGAGGGCGGCGTCGAGAAGCTGTGGCTGGACGCCAAGGTCCACGCCTCCCTCGATCGCAGCACCGCGCAGATCGGCGCGCCCGAGGCGTGGGCGGCCGGCTACGACGGGCACGGCGCGACCGTCGCCGTCCTGGACACCGGCGTCGACGCCACCCACCCCGACCTGGCCGGGAAACTCGACGACGTACGCAACTTCACCACCGACCCCACCGCGCAGGACGGCCACGGCCACGGCACCCACGTCGCCTCCACCATCGCCGGCAGCGGTGCCGCCTCGGACGGTTCGCGCAAGGGCGTGGCACCGGGGGCACGGCTGCTGATCGGCAAGGTGCTCGACCACACGGGGTCCGGCACGTACTCCTCCATGATCGCGGGCATGGACTGGGCCGCGCACTCGGGCGCCGAGGTCGTCAACATGAGCCTGGGCGGCTCGCCGACCGACGGCACCGACGTACTCAGCCTCACTCTCAACGACCTCAGCGAGAAGACCGGCACCCTCTTCGTCGTCGCCGCGGGCAACTCGGGCGCCGACTACTCGGTGGGCTCCCCGGGCTCCGCGGCGAGCGCGCTGACCGTGGGCGCCGTCGACCGCGACGACAAGCTGGCCCCCTTCTCCAGCCGCGGCCCGCGCGTCGGCGACGACGGCCTCAAGCCCGACCTCACCGCTCCCGGCGTCGGCATCGTCGCCGCCCGCGCGGCCGGTACGGCCATGGGCACCCCGGTGGACGCGTCCTACACCGCCGCGTCGGGTACGTCCATGGCGACCCCGCACGTGGCGGGCGCGGCGGCGATCCTGGCCGGGCAGCACCCCGACTGGAACGGCCGGCAGCTCAAGGACGCGTTGATGAGCACGACGCTCACCGCACCCGGCCAGACGGTCTACGAACAGGGCACCGGCCGGGTGGACGTGGCCCGTTCGGTGCGCCAGCAGGTGCGCGCCACCGGCACCACCGCCTTCGGCAGCCTGGGACCGGACGCGGGTGCGAAGCAGGTCGGCGTCACCTACACCAACGACGGTGACGCGCCCGTAACGCTCACCCTGGACAGCACCTTCGACAAGCTCTACGGCTCCTCGGCCCCGGCAGGCGTCATCAGCATGCCCGCGCAGGTCACCGTGCCCGCCCACGGCACCACCGACGTGACCGTGACGCTCGACGCGCCCGCACTGCCTGAGGGCGTCTACGGCGGCCGCATCACAGCCACCTCGGCCGACGGACAGGCCATCGCGCACACCGTGTTCTCCGCGGCGAAGGACCCGGTCAAGCACAAGCTCACCGTGCGGGGCATCGACCGCGCCGGGCAGCCGGCGGCCGTCGACCCGCTGATCCTGCTGGGTCCCACGGGCCGCTTCGACGTCGTCCAGGCCGTGCCTGCGGGCCAGACCCTGACGGTCGACGTGCCCGAGGGCATGTACTACCTGTACGGCGTCATCGCGCAGTACACGGAGGACAACAACACCTACAGCGTGGTGGTCGACCCCCGTCTGCGGGTGCGCGGCGACGCGGACCTGGTGCTCGACGCGCGCAAGGCGGTTCCCGTGGAGATCCGGACCCCCCAGCGGGCCGAACAACGGGGCCCGCTGGTCTTCTCCACCCACTGGAAATCCGGCGACCGGGAGTTCGCCAGCTACTACACCAGCGGACACAGCGGCGGGACGCTCCTCTACGTCACCCCCACCGAGGAGTTCACCGAGGGAACCTTCGAGTTCTCCTCCCGCTGGCAGCTGGCCGCGCCGATGATCAGCGCACGCGCGGTCTCCGCCGGCGCCGCGGGCGGCGTCGCCCTCCGTCTGATCCACAACTCCCCCGCCATGGACGGCGTGCGGCGCCTGCGGGTGGTGGACGCCGGTCACGGACGCCCCGAAAACTACGAGGCGCTGCGTGCACGGGGCACGGACCTCCGCGGAGCGGCCGTACTCGTGGAGCTGGAGGGGGTGGAGTACGACGAGGCGGTGACCGCGGCCGCCCGGGCAGGAGCCGCGGCCGCCGTCATCACCGCCGAGAAGTACGCGACCGCGACCTGGCAGCCGGTGGGTCCGCGGCTGCCGGCGATCGGGCTGTACGCCTCCCGGGCCACCGCTCAGCGGCTGCGCGCGCCGGGCACCGTGCTGGAGCTCAAGGGAACCCCGGAAAGCCCCTACCTCTACGACGTCGTACAGCTCTCCGAGCAGCGTGTGCCCGAGCACGTGGTCCACAAGGTCGGGCCGCGGAACACGGCCACCGTGGTCTCGCGCTACCCGGACACGAGCGAGGCACGCTACGTCGCGGAGAACCGCGAGGCCTGGCGCCCGTGGGAGAGCACGTACCTCGCCATGCAAGCGCGGTATGTCCGGACCGGGCAGGCACGGACGGAGTACCTGAGCGGTCCCGCCGACACCCGGTGGCTGCACTGGGTCAACCCCCGCAACACCTGGGCGTCCCAGGCGGTGGGGACCGGCATGCTCGGCCCCGTGCGCACCTACCGGCCCGGTGAGCACACCACGGAGAGCTGGTACGCGCCCGTGGTGCGCCCGGCGATCCCGCGCGGGGTCGAAGGACTCGCCTCCCGCAAGGACGACCAGCTGACCGTCAAGATCCCCGAGTTCGCCGACACCGCCTCCGGCCACTACGGCTACGCCCTGCCCGGGAAGGACGCCAACACCCCCTACCCCGACGAGACACGCGCCGTACTGCGTCGCGACGGCGAGGTCCTCGCCGAAGGCCCCCGGGCGTGGGGCGCGTTCCCCGCGGGCGGGGACGACGGCCGCTACCGGCTGGACCTGGACGTGAAGCGCACCGGTCCCGAGGGCACCCTCTCGCGGGCCACCAGCACCCGCTGGTCGTTCACCGCTCCTCGTCCGGCCGAGGGCCAGGAGTCACTGCTCCCGCTCCTCCAGCTCGACTACGACGTGGCCACGGACCTCCGGGGTTCCGCTCCTGACTCGGGGGCCTTCGCCTTCGGCGTGAGCGCCCGCCACCAGGACGGTCTGACGGGCCGTTCCGTGAAGGGCATGGAGGTGTCCGTCTCGTACGACGACGGCGCACACTGGCGGACGGCGACGACGTCCGCCCGGGGCGACGGCGCCTACCGTGTCCGGGTCACCCACCCCCGGGCCGACCGCACCAGCGGATACGTCACGCTGCGGGTCCGCGCCTGGGACGACGCGGGCAACGAGGTGACGCAGGAGATCGAACGGGCGTACGCGCTCAGGTAGTACAACGAGATCCGGGAAGCCGCGACCGGCCACGGTCGCGGCTTCCGCACGTCCGGACGCCACGAGCGCGCGGGCCGGGCGTCGCCGGGCAGGCGGGAGTTCCGGAACACGCGCTACGACAGCCAGTCGCGCCGCGCCGCCTGCCACACCAGCTGCGTACGCGTCGTCGCGCCCGCCCGCTGCATCAGCGCGGTGATCCGGCGCTGCACCGTTCGGTGGCTGACGCCCAGCTGGGTCGCGATCGCCTTGTCCGCCACGCCCGCGACGACCAGGGAGAGCAGATAGCGCTCGTCGTCGGCGACGCTGTCGCCCGATCCCATGCCGCCGGCGAAGTCGGCCAGTTCGCCCGATTCCGTGACGTGCAGCGGGGTCCCCGCGGCCCACTGGATGTCGAACAGGGCGACCAGGGCGTCCAGGAGGCTGCTGCTGCGGATGATCGCGGCCGTCGGCTCGCCGCGGGCGCCGCTCGCGCTGCCGGGCACCAGCGGGCAGACGGCGACAGAACTGTCGACGATGACCATGCGCACGGGGAGCGTGCTGGTGGCGCGGGCCACTTCACCGGCGCGAATGCCCTGCGCGACGTTGTCGACCATGCCCGGCTCCTCCAGGCAGGCCCGTTCGTAGATCGCCTCGTAGCGGATGCCCTGGGTGAGCAGCTCGAACTCCTCGTCGTTGTCCTGGGCGCGCAGCGCAACGGGCTCGGCCTTGCAGAACCACCGCAGGTCGCTGCGGGCCCCGTAGGCGAGTTGGCGCAGCTGCTGACGGATGGCGCCGGTCCCGGTGATCACCTCGACCAGTTGCCCGGCGTCATGCCGCCGGCCGCCCGCCCGGTACTCCTCGGCCAGCTGTTCCACTCCGCGCCGCGCCCACTCCAGCGCTTCCTGGCCGCGCGCGAGCAGGGGCTGCAGCGCCACGTCCGGCGGGACGGGTACGTACCGCATGCCGCCGTCGCCCGGCAGCCGCCCGACCAGACCCTTGTCGTGCAGGGAGGACAGCAGCAACGCCGCCTCGCGTTCCCGGATGTGGAGCCGTTGGACGATCTCGTCCACGTTCGCACCCCGCACCTCCACCAGGAGGCGGTAGACCCGTTCCTCCGCCGCCCCGATCCCCGCTATCTCCAGCACGCGCTTTCTCCCTTGCCGCAGCCCACCCCGAGCGGACGCCCACTGTGCCAGCCATGATCGAACGGGATGCGGGCCGCCTTGGCAATGGATCAGGTGTCGTGCGGGCGGCAGGAGTGCCCGGGTCCGCGCCGGGTTCAGCCGCCGAAGTTCCAGACGACGACGCCGTTTCCGGTGACGAGGAAGGCCAGGACCACCAGGTCGGCGATGCCGAGCGCGAGGCCGAGGAGGGCGCGGCCGCGGCGGGCTGTGGAGCGGGTCAGGGCGACGAGCGCCATGACGATGGCGGCCGGGCCGAGCAGGAGGTTCATCACCAGGAGGCCGACGAGGCCGAGCACGAAGGACGCGACGGCCAGACCGTCGCCGTCCCGGGTGGGCCGCTCGGCCGGAGCGGCCGACGACGGGCCGGCGGCGCCGGCGGGGGTCCGGGCGGTGGCTTCGGAGCGGCGGGGAATCGCGGTGAGTGTCATCGTGCGGACTCCTTCGGATCTGGACGGTCTGGATGCCCTGCGGTGATCGTGGACGGCCGGGCGGTCACCGGGAGCGGCGACGGCTGCCGGTCCGCTCGCGCACGGCGAAGACCAGGAGCCAGCAGCCGATCAGGGCGCCGAACACGAGGGACAGCGGAAGCGGGATCTGGACCACCGATCCCAGCACGATCCCCAGCAGGAGCAGGGCGGCGACGAGGACGATCATGATCAGCCTTTCCTTGATCGGGAGTCCCTGATTGGGAGTACGACTGTTCACTGACTCATCAGTCTAGACCCGCGCACCACTTCCCCGACCCGGAGAACAGTTGTTTACTGAATGGCATGAGTCACACGGCCGGCATCCGCCAGACCCAGAAGCTGAAGACACGCCAGGCACTGCTGGATGCCGCCCTCACCCTGCTCGAGGACCAGAGCCTGAGCAGTCTGGGGCTGCGCGAAGTGACCCGCGCGGTGGGCGTCACCCCCACGGCCTTCTACCGGCACTTCGACGACATCGCCGCACTCGGAGTGGCCCTGGTCGAACAGACCCTGGGCAGCCTGCACGGAATGATCGGCGCGATCCTCGCCGAGACCGGCGACAGCGAGGTCCGGCTGGACCGCAGCGTCGACCTGATAGCGCGCCACGTCCGGGAGCAGCCCGCGCACTTCCGCTTCATCGCCCGCGAGCAGCACGGCGGCGTCGGCCCGGTCCGTGAGGCCATCGCGGAGCAGCTCCGGCGGTTCGCGCGGGAGGTGGCGGCGGCGCTCGCGGAAGAGCCCGAGTCACGGGGCTGGAACGAGGAGGACCTGCTGATGCTGGGCGGCCTCTACGTCGACCACATGGTGATCACCGCTTCGGCCATGCTCGACTCCGGCCCGGACGGGGACGAGCAGGTGACCCGCGTCGCCCGGCGCCGGCTGCGGCTGGTCACGCTCGGCCGCCTGCACTGGCTGGACGGGGCCGAGCCGGGCGCCGGAACCTGAAGGGGCGGAGCTCCTAGGCTGTGGCGCATGAGCGATGAGACATGGGTCCTGGACCGTACGTTCAACAGCTCCGCCGGAGAGGTCCGCTGGGCCGTCCTGGGCCCGGCCGGGGCGCCGCCCGTCGTGCTGGTGCACGGCACCCCCTTCTCCTCGTACGTCTGGCGAGGCATGGCCCGGGCGCTGGCCCAGGAGCACCGGGTCTTCGTCTGGGACCTGCCCGGGTACGGGGAGTCCGCGCAGTTCGAGGGCCAGGACGTGTCGCTCTCCTCCCAGGCCCGGGTCCTCACCGAGCTCCTCGGCCACTGGCAACTGACCGAACCGGCCGTGGCAGCCCATGACTTCGGCGGCTGCGTCGCCCTGCGCGCCCAGTTGCTGCACGGCGCCCGCTACCGCCGCCTGGCCCTGGTCGACCCGGTGGCGGTGGCCCCCTGGGGCTCGCCCGCCTACCGGCTGCTGGGCGGACACGCGGAGGTCTTCGGGCAGTTGCCACCCGCCCTGCACCGGGCGCTGGTGCGGGAGTACGTGAGCTCCGCCGGCGGCCCCGGACTGCCCCCGGCGGTCCTGGACCGGCTCGTCGCGCCCTGGTGCACCGAGGCGGGCCAGCCCGCCTTCTACCGGCAGATCAGCCAGAACGACCAGCGGTTCACCGACGAGATCCAGCACCGGTACGGGGAGATCGATGTGCCGGTGCTGATCTGCTGGGGCGCCGAGGACACCTGGATCCCGGTCGCCCGCGGCCATGAACTGGCCGCGCTCGTCCCCGGCAGCGAACTGCGGATCATCGACGGTGCCGGGCATCTCGTGCAGGAGGACGCACCGGCGGAGCTGACCGCCGCGCTCACCCGGTTCCTGCGGACACCCCCGGTCCCGGAGCCCCGTACAGGGCCATGACCGCGGCCGCGTGCGCGGCCATCACCGCGCGGGCCTCCGGCGGGGCCAGCACCTCGACGTTCGGGCCGAAGGAGAGCAGGGAGCGGGCCCACTCCACCGACTCCACGGCGAGTTCGGCCCGCACCCACTCGCCGTCCTCCCCGCCCTCGGGCGCCGGCTCCCGCGTGAGCACGCCTGCGTTCAGCCGCAGGAAGAGATCCAGCCGGGAACGGTGCACCCGCACCCGCAGGGTCACCTCCCCCGGCCGCTCCTCGACCTGCCGGCGCAGTTCCTCCCAGACGTGCGCCAGTTCCACGCCGGGCCTGCGGACCACCGTCTCGTCGGTGAGTGCGGCCTCCCGGACCCGGTCGGCGCGGAAGAGCCGTGGCTCCCCCTCACGGTCGGCGACCAGGTACCAGACGCCCGCCTTCACCACCAGGCCGTAGGGGTCGACGGTGTAGGCGCGGGCGGTCCGCGTACCGCTGTGCCGGTAGCGCAGCCGCAGCCGCCGGTCGGCGAACACCGCGTCATGCAGGTCGCCGATGTCGACGGCGGCACCCCCGCCACTCCTCCAGCGCACCGGGTCGACGAGGATCCGGCGGCTGGTCAGCTCGGCGGCGGGGCGGTGCGGGGCGGGCAGCGCCGCCATCACCTTGCGCAGCGCGGAGCCGATCGCCTCGTCGAGGCCCAGCGCGGCGTGGGCGCCGTCCGCGGCCAGGACGAACAGGGCGCGCGACTCGTCGGCGGTCAGCCCGGTGACGTCGGTGCGGAACCCCGGCAGCAGGGCGATGCCGCCGTGGCGGCCGCGTTCGGCGTAGACGGGCACACCGGACGCGGAGAGCGCCTCGACGTCCCGGTAGATGGTGCGTACGGAGACGTCGAGGCGCTCGGCGAGCTCGGTGGCGGGCACCAGACGGCGGGTCTGGAGCAGCAGCAGGATCGAGAGCAGCCGGTCGGACTTCACCGGACCAGCATCCCCCGGGCGAGCGTCCCCGCGGACCGGACGGGCGGTTCCGGGCCGAGAGTCCCCGACCGGCGGTTCCGGACCGGAAGCCCCCGGCCGAGTCCCCGACCCGCGGGGGCGCGCGGCTTCAGCTGCGCGGTGCGCGGGCCAGCTGGCGGGACTGGGCGACCAGCCGGTCCGCGCTGTCCCAGACGTCCGCGTCCTCCTCCAGGAAGCCGCCCGCCAGGTTGCGGGTGGTGATGGAGACGCGCAGCGGGCCCGGGGCCGGGCGGCAGCGGATGTGGGCGGTGAGCTCGATGGTCGGGGTCCAGCCCTTGAGCCCGAGCTCGAACGAGGTCGGCGGCAGCGCGTCCACGGTCAGGAGCAGTGACAGCGCGTCGGCGTCGCGGCCGTCCGCGAGCCCGAACCAGCCGCGCATCTCGCCCTTGCCGGACGGCTGTCCGATGGCCCAGCCGATGGTCGCCGGGTCGAGCTTGATGTCGAGCCGCTCGGTGATGGCGGAGCTGCCGGGGATCGGGGCGGGGCCGTCCGACGGTCCGAGGCAGTGCTCACGGGGAGGGATGGCCGGAGGTTCGGCCGAGGTACGGATCTCGTCGGTCAGGGCGTCCAGGTCGCCGTAGGTGGCGATGACCCGGATGCGCTCGACCTCGGTGCCGTCCTCGGCGTACTGGAAGAGGGAGGCCTGGCCGGTGGAGAGGGTGCGTCCGCTGCGGACGGTCTGGGTGCGGATCACCGCGGGGCCGGGAACGGACGCGGTGAGGTAGTGCGCGGAGACCGAGAAGGGATCCGCGTGCGGCAGGGCCTCACCGAGCGCGCGGCCGAGCATGGCCAGCAGATAGCCGCCGTTGACTGCGTGGATGATCGTCCAGCCCGCGGAGAGCTCGGCGTCGTAGACGCCTTCCTCGCGGAGGGTGACGGCGGTGTCCCGGTCGAACTCGCTGTCCCCGATGGTCGCCTGGGCGGTCGGTGCCGCCTGCGTCGCTGCCTGTGCCATGCAAGCACCGTACATCGATCTCATTACTGAGCGGTAGCTTTTTCTGTGGCCGAAACAGAAGACCCGGTGGCCGGGACGCACGGCCTATGGGTCTTCCGTCCGGACCGGGCCGGATCCCGCGAGCCCGGCATGATCCGGACGGGAGGCCCTCAGCCCTCGTCCGGCGTCGCCGAGCGACGGTTGTAGGCGCGGGGGGCCCGCCAGTGGTAGCGCAGCGCCAGCAGGCGCAGGACGAACGCCGTGATCACCGCGCAGCCGCTGGTGAAGGCGTTCAGGGCGTCGAAGCGGATGCAGAGCACGATCATGGCCGCCCCGACGATGGCGGGCACCGCGTACAGGTCACGGTCCCAGCGCAGCAGCGACGGCACCTCGTTGGCCAGCACGTCGCGCAGCACACCGCCGCCGACCGCGGTGGTCAGGCCCAGCGCCGCCGACGCGGTCAGTCCGAGGCCGTAGTCGTACGCCTTCACCGTCCCCGTCACGCAGAAGAGCCCGAGGCCGGCCGCGTCGAAGACGTTGACGCCGACCTGGATCCGTTCGACGTGCGGGTGCAGGAAGAAGACCAGGCCGGCGGCGAGCAGCGGGGTGGTGAAGTACCCGAGGTCCGTGAAGGCGGCGGGCGGCACCGCGCCGATGATCACGTCACGGAACAGCCCTCCGCCCAGCGCGGTCACCTCGGCGAGCACCGCGATGCCGAAGACATCGAAGTTCTTGCGTACGGCGAGCAGAGCGCCGGAGATCGCGAAGACGAAGATCCCGGCGATGTCGAGCGCATGCTGGACGGAGGGCGTGAACAGTTCGTTGAGCACCGGGCAATTGTGCCGGTCCTACTCCTTGGTGCTGTCCTCGGAGGCTCCCGAGGGTGTCGCGGCGGAATCCTCACTGCCGGTTTCGCCGTCGCCGTCGGGCGCGGACGCGGCGGACTCCTCCGTCGCGCCGGCCTCCGCTGGCGCCTCGGCCTCCTCGGCCGGAGCGCTCGCTTCCTCCGCCTCCGCGACCGGCGCCGTCGCGCCCGTCGACTTCACCGTGATGACGTCCGCGACGAGCGGAGCGTCCCCGGGCGCCAGATCCTCGCCGTTCTCCGGGTGGTGGCAGGCCACCTGGTGCCCGGTCTTCAGCTGGAGCAGCGGCGGCTCGGTCGTCCCGCAGATCTTCGTCGCCTTCCAGCACCGGGTGTGGAACCGGCAGCCGGTGGGCGGCGAGATCGGCGACGGCACATCGCCCTTGAGCAGGATGCGGTCGCTCTTGGCACCGCGCCGGCGCGGATCCGGCACGGGCACCGCGGACATCAGCGCCTTCGTGTACGGGTGCATCGGCGCCTCGTACAGCGACGTGCGGTCCGCGAGCTCGACGATCTTGCCGAGGTACATGACCGCGATCCGGTCCGAGACGTGCCGGATCACCGACAGGTCGTGCGCGATGATCATGTACGTGAGGCCGAGCTCGTCCTGGAGGTCGTCCAGCAGGTTGACCACCTGCGCCTGGATCGACACGTCGAGCGCCGAGACCGGCTCGTCCGCGACGACGAGCTTCGGCTTCAGCGCGAGCGCCCGGGCGATGCCGATGCGCTGGCGCTGACCGCCGGAGAACTCGTGCGGATAGCGGTTGTAGTGCTCGGGGTTGAGACCGACCAGCTCCAGCAGCCGCTGGACCTCCGCCTTCACGCCGCCCTCGGGCTTGACGCCCTGGAGCCGGAAGGGCGTGCCGACGATCCCGCCGACCGTGTGGCGCGGGTTCAGCGAGCCGTACGGGTCCTGGAAGATCATCTGGATGTCGCGGCGCATCGGCCGGAGCTTGCCCGCGGACATGTGGGTGATGTCGCGGCCCTGGAACTCGACCTTGCCGCCGGACGGCTCAAGGAGCCGGGTCACCAGGCGGCCCATGGTCGACTTTCCGCAGCCCGACTCGCCGACGACGCCCAGGGTCTCCCCGGGACGCACGTCGAAGGTGAGCCCGTCCACGGCCTGGACCGCGCCGACCTTGCGCTTCAGGATGCCCTTGGTGATCGGGAAGTGCTTGACCAGGCCGTCGACCTTGAGGAGCGGCTCGGGACCGGACCCGTCCGACCCGGCCGCGGCGGGCGCGGGAGTCTTCTTGTTCAGCTCAGTCACAGCTTCGGCGCAATCTCTTCGGTCCAGATCCGAGTCCGCTGCTCGCGCGACATGTGGCACGCGGAGTAGTGCCCGTCGCTGACCTGCTGCAGCTCCGGACGCTCGGTGCGGGTGATGTTGTCGGGCGGCACGTCGGCGTACGGGCAGCGCGGGTGGAAGGCGCAGCCCGACGGAACGTTGATGAGGCTGGGCGGCGATCCCTTGACCGGGATGAGCCGCTCGGTCTGCTCGCGGTCGATGCGGGGCATCGAGCCGAGCAGGCCCCAGGTGTAGGGGTGCTGCGGCTCGTAGAACACCTTCTCGGCCGTGCCGCGCTCGATGCACCGTCCCGCGTACATCACGAGCAGGTTGTCCGCGATCTCGGCGACCACGCCGAGGTCGTGGGTGATCATGACGACCGCGGAGCCGAACTCCTTCTGCAGGTCGCGGATGAGGTCGAGGATCTGCGCCTGGACGGTGACGTCGAGGGCGGTCGTCGGCTCGTCGGCGATGAGCAGCTGCGGGTTGTTGACCAGGGCCATCGCGATCATCGCGCGCTGACGCATACCGCCGGAGAACTGGTGCGGGTAGTCCTCGTAACGGCGGTGCGGCTCGGGGATGCCCACGCGGTCGAGCATCTCGATGGCGCGCTTCTTGGCGGCCTTCTTGTCGACCTTGTTGTGGACGCGGTGGGCCTCCACGATCTGCGCGCCGATGCTGTAGTACGGGTGCAGGGCGGAGAGCGGGTCCTGGAAGATCATGGCCATCTTCTGGCCGCGCAGCTTCCGTACGCGCTCGGGGCCCGAGCCGATGAGCTCCTCGCCGTCGAGCCAGATCTCGCCACCGATCCGGGCCCGCTCGGAGGTGTGCAGGCCCATGATCCCCAGCGAGGTCACGGACTTGCCGGAGCCGGATTCCCCGACGATGCCGAGGGTCTGGCCGGCCTCCAGGTCGAAGCTCACGCCGTCGACGGACTTGACCAGGCCGTCGTCGGTGTCGAAGTGGACGCTGAGGTTGCGTACCGAGAGGAACGCGTGGTCGTCGCCGGACCGCTGGGCCGGGACGGCATCCGCCGCCTGGGACTTCTTGGTTGCGCCGCTCATGAGAGCCTCACCCGGGGGTCGATCGCGGCGTACACGAGGTCCACCAGCAGGTTGCAGATGACGATGAAGAAGGCGGCGACCAGGGTCACGCCCATCACCTTGGGAAGGTCGGCGGTGGTCACGCCCTGGATGGCGAAGGCGCCCAGGCCCTGGAAGGAGAAGACCCGTTCGGTGATGACCGCGCCGCCCAGCAGCAGGGCGAAGTCCATTCCGAAGATCGTGATCAGCGGGGTGAGCGCGGAGCGCAGCCCGTGCTTGATGACGACCTTGCGTTCCTGGAGGCCCTTGGCCCGCGCGGTTCTGATGTAGTCCTCGCCCATCGTCTCCAGCATCCCGGCCCTGGTGAGCCGGGCGTAGAGCGCGGAGTAGAGCAGTGCGAGGGTGCACCAGGGCAGGACCAGACTGCTCGCCCAGGCGACCGGGTCGTCGGTGAACGGTACGTACTCCCCGTTGCCGAAGAGCGCCAGGACCACCAGACCGGTGAAGAACATCGGCAGCGAGACACCGGCGAGGGCGACGCCCATGGAGATGCGGTCGAAGAAGGAGCCCCGCTTCAGCGCGGAGACGACACCGATCGCGACACCGGACACCACCCAGATGACAGCGGCACCGACGGCCAGCGAGAGCGTGACCGGGATGCGGTCGACGAGCTGCGGCCAGATCTCGGTGTGCGTCTTGAACGAGTACCCGAAGCAGGGCGCGTTGCAGGTGACCGGGTCGGGGCCGAACTGGTACTCGGCGCCGACGACGATGCCCTTGATGAAGTGCCAGTACTGGAGATACAGGGGCTGGTCGAGCCCCAGGTTCTTCTTGACCGCTGCGATGACGTCGGGGTCGGGGCTCTTGCCGACGTACTGGGCGGCCATGGAGTCGAGGGTCTGCCCGCCGAGGCGGGGCACCAGGAAGAAGATCGCGAACGTGACTGCGCTGACCACCAGCAGCAGCAACACCGCGGCGAATACGCGTCGGATGATGTACGCAGCCACAGCCGTGCGGCGCCGGGCGGGCGGACGGGTCACGCCCGCCGGCCCGGCGCCTTCACCTGCCTTTCAGGGGATGCTTTTGATGAACAGGTGTTACTTGGTGGACGTCATGAGCACGTAGTCGTACATGCCGAGGTACGCGTCGGTGACGGTCACGTTCGCCGCGGAGGCCGGGCGGTACAGCAGGTTCTTGCGGTAGAAGAGCGGAACGACCGAGGCGTTCTCCATGACCTTCTGGTCGACCTCGCCCCACGTCGCGTTGCGCGCCGTGGTGTCGACGGTGCCGATGCCCTTGACCAGGAGCTCGTTGATCCCCTTGTCGTTGAGCTCCATCAGGTTCGTGCCGCCGGACGGCTTGATGGCCGAGCCGTTCACGATCTGGTCGAGGAAACCGAAGCCGGTCGGCCAGTCGGCACCCCAGGCCATCATCATCATGCCCGCGTTGTTCTTGTGGACCCAGTTCGGGACACCCGCGAAGTCGGTGAAGTACTTGTCCGCCGGGAACTGCTTGATCTCGGCGGTGATACCGATCGCCTTCAGGCTGCCCTGGAGCTGCGTGGCGGCGGTGACCTCGTCAGGACGGTCGGAACGTGCCGTCAGCGTGGTCTTGAAGCCGTCCGGGTGACCGCACTTGGCCAGGTGCTCCTTGGCCTTGGTCACGTCGCCCTTGCTGCCCTCGCTCGGGTACAGGTCGAACTTCTTGTAACCGGCGACGGTCGGGGGGATGACCGTGCTGGCCGGGTCGCCCTTGACCGAGCCGCCGATCGAGTCGACCATGCTCTGCTTGTCGACGGCGTACTGGACGGCCTTGCGGCACTCGGCGTTGTCGAACGGCTTCACGTTGACGTTCAGCGCCAGGTACTGCAGGGCGCCGGCGTACGGGTTGTCCGTCTTCGCCTTCTCGGACGCCTTGGCGAGCACCTTGGGCTGGGTCTTGGACTGCAGACCCGTGCCCGCGATGTCCGCGGTGGTGACGTCGTTGAGCAGGTGGTCGTCGACCGTGGTGGGGTTGACGTTGAACTTCAGCTCGATCTTGTCCGGCAGCGCCTTGCGGATCGGGTCCGTCTTGGCGTCCCACTCCGGGTTGCGGACGAGGGTCGCGCCCTTGCTCTCGTCGTACGCCGAGAACTTGTACGGACCCGAGGAGACCATCTTCTGCACGTAGCTGGCGCCCGTGTCGGCCTTCTGCTGGATCGGCGCCGTCTGCGAGAAGGCGGCGAGGTAGTCCATGTCGGCGAACGGCTTGCTGAGGTGGAAGACGATCGTCTGGTCGTCCGGCGTCTCGATGGACTTGAGGCCCTCGGCGGACTTGTCCTTGTACGGACCCTTGTACTTGTCGCCGCCCTCGAGGTACGCCTTGAAGTACGTCGGGCCGTTGGACAGGGCCTCCGGCGCGAAGTTGGAGCGCTCGACGGCGTACTTGACGTCCTTCGAGGTGATCTCGGTGCCGTCCTCGAACTTCACGCCCTTGCGGAGCGTGTACGTCCAGGTCTTGGCGTCCGCGCTGGCCTTGCCGAGGCCGGTGGCCAGGTCGGGAACGACCTGGAGGCTGTCCTTGCCGGCGGCCGGCTTGAAGGTCACCAGCGAACGCGCGTACAGGCGGGCGAAGTTCTGCACCCAGCCGTAGTACGTGTTACCGGGGTCCAGGGAGTCCGGGCCACTGGTGTGCTCGTACGTGACCGTCCCCCCCTTCTTGTCGGTCGCGTTGACGATGCTCGACAGGCCGGCGTCCGCCTTGGCGCTGCCGCCGCCGCCCTTGCCGCCGCTGTCCGAGTCGCCGCTGCACGCCGAGGCGCCGAGCGTGACCGCGACGGCCACGGCTATGGCGGCTGCTGTCTTTCTGTTCTGCATGGTGAGGAAAGCCCCCTCGCTAGTCCAGTGCGGCATTGCCGCGATTACTTGCCACGAGGGTCGAGTGCGTCACGCAGCCCGTCCCCCAGCAGATTGAAGGCCAGCACGGTGATGAAGATCGCCATACCGGGGATGACCATGAACATGGGGTCCACCTCGTAGAGGTCGACCGCCTGGGTGAGCATGCCGCCCCAGGACGCCTGCGGCGGCGCGATACCCACGCCGAGGAAGGACAGGGACGCCTCGAAGAGGATGTTCGTGGGGATCAGCAGCGTCGCGTACACGAGGATCGGCGCGATCAGGTTGGGCAGCAGCTCGCGGAAGAGGATGAACGGTCCGCGGGCGCCCAGCGATTTGGCCGCTTCGACGAACTCGCGCTCCCGGAGCGACAGGGTCTGCGCGCGGACGATGCGGCCGATGTAGGGCCAGCTGAAGAAGCCGATGACGAAGATCAGGACCGCGATCCGCAGTGTGAGCCCTTCCAGCCCAAAGGCGTTGCCCTGGAGGGAGGCGGAGATGGAGATCGCGAAGAGCAGCAGCGGGAAGGCGAGGAAGGTATCCATCAGCCGGCTGATGACGCCGTCCACCCAGCCGCCGTAGAACCCCGCCACGACGCCCATGACCACACCGATGACGACGGACAGCATCGTGGAGCCGACGGCGACCACGAGCGAGACCCAGGAGCCCTCGAGGATGCGCGCGAGGATGTCGCGGCCGGTCTGCGGCTCGACACCGAGCGGGTGGTCCAGGCTCATCCCGCCGAAGTCGCCCTTGGGCGCCAGCATGACGGGGTCGACCAGGCTCTGGTTGAACGCGTTGGGGTCGAGCCCCAGGAGCGACTGGAGCGGCTTCGACAGCACGGCGGCGAGGATCAGCAGCACGACAACGATGCCGCCGGCCATGGCCGCCTTGTCCCGCTTGAAGCGGGTCCAGGCGATGCGGCCGAGCGAGCGGCCCTCGATCTCCTTACGGCCCGCGCCTTCCAGCACCGCTTCGGGCTGTGCATCCGCCCTGGTGGTCTCGATAGGTGCCGTCATTGCGCTGGAGACCCCTCTCGGCCGGCGGTGGCCGGCCCATGACCGCCGCTGCAGCGGCTTCTTCAACCTGAATCGTGCGACGGTGCGCGGCCGTACGGGCCCTGCTCGTGAGTGGGGCGCGAAGGGCATGGAGCACCTGCTCCGTGGAGTCTTCAGCCCTTTTGCGATCACCCGCCAGACCTGACGGTGAATGTTTGCTCAAACGTGATGCGTTGAGTGATCTTCCGTTATCCGGACAGCTTGATCGAGTGAGCGGACTACTCGGCCGCTAATCCACCAGAACGGACATGACGCCCAACCGGCGCCATTGGGTGGCTATTTGGGTGACCGTGGCGGGCGCCTTGTCCGTCGAGGAGCCGTTTGTCCGGTCTGCGGGAAGGGCCCGGACGGGCTCAGTAGGCGCGCGGGGCGGGGCCCGGCGCCTGCGGGTATCCGTAACCGGGAGCGACGGCCGCGCCGCGGCCGGCCGGGGCGTGCGGCTCGCGGTCGTAGAACGGACGGGAGTTGACGCGCAGCCACATCGCGACCGGGTCGTACTCGTCGGCCATCGCGACGGTGGACACCGGGAGC
Source organism: Streptomyces sp. NPDC091416 (assembly GCF_044756845.1). Lineage (NCBI taxonomy): Bacteria > Bacillati > Actinomycetota > Actinomycetes > Kitasatosporales > Streptomycetaceae > Streptomyces > Streptomyces sp. NPDC091416. The sequence goes on along the minus strand of NZ_JBIVTU010000011.1, from coordinate 22,498 downwards.
CCTTCCGGGACCGTGCCGATGGACTGCTGCATCATCGCGCGCACGGCGTCGACGGACGGGCCGCTCGTGTCGTACAGATCGAGACCGATGGCGAGGTACGGGGCGCCGAGCGCGGGCTGCACCCAGGCGCGGCGCAGCGAGCGGATCGCGGGGGTGTGGTGGGCGTGCTGGGTGAGCTGGGCGTAGAACTGCGGGATCTCGATGCCGGGTTCACTGATCCGCAGCGGGCCGGCGGGCATCCGGTCCAGGCCGGTGGCGATCCGGCGCAGGTCCAGCCAGGGAATGCCGACTCCGCCGCCCGGCGCGTGCGGATTCAGCCAGATGCCCCAGCGGTCGGGGAACAGGGCGCGGGCGATGTCCCGGCCGCCGACGACCTCGTGGTCGCGGTTCCAGCCGCTGGCGGAGAGCTCCTGGGACGAGGTGACACAGGGGGCGTAGCCGAGGCCGTCGATCTCCATGTTGCCGTACTGGGCGTCGGGCGAGCCGGCCCGGCCGTGCCAGAGCAGCATCCAGATCCGGTCGGCCGCCAGTGCCTGGAGGAGGGCCTCGTACGCGTCGAAGCGCCCGGGCGTCACTTGGCGCAGCATGTGCTCGACCTGCCCGGCCGCCGCGCTGCCTGCCGCACTCACCCTGGGTCCCGCCCCTCTTCGATCCAACGTCTCGGCTGCCGCTCCCGGGCTCTCGGGGACGGCTCGGTGCCGAGGCACCAGCCATCAAACCAGCTTATGCGGCGGCCCTGACACCGACTTGACTCCGCGGGACCGGGCCGTCGTCACGCGGCGCCCCGGTCCCCGTGCCGTACCGCTATGCGGCGGGGCGCCGGTAGAAGGGCCGCACCCGTGCGCGCATCCAGTCGGCCACCGGGTCCTGGGCGACGTCGAGCAGCACCAGGTTGACCGGCCACGGCACCTCGACGCGCCCCAGGGCCCGGCCGAGGGCGTCCATGGGGGCGTTGCGCCCGGCACCGTCCCAGGTGGAGAACTCGATGCCGACGAAGAGGACGGGGTCGCCGCCCTCGATGCTGGCCAGGGCGCGGCGGGCGCTGAGCACGACGCCGCTCTCCTCGAACTCGCCGGCCGCGGCGGAGAGGAAGTCGACGGGCTCCTCCTGCCAGTCCGGTTCGTACAGGCGGACCCGGCCGCCGCTGGCCGGCCCGTCCAGTACGGTGCGCCCGGCCCGGCAGAGCTCGGCGACGGCGGGCGGCGGAAGCGGCACACCGACCGCGCCGCCCGGGTTCACCGCGATGCCGAGCTGCGGGGGCAGGCCCCGGGCGAACTCGCGTGCGGGGGCCACGGTGAACGACATGTGCGCGCCGACGACGGTGAGGAACTGCTGTTCGGAGCTGAACACGGGGACGTACGGGGCGCCCTCGACGTCCAGCGTCGGAAGATCCAGGTCGGTGGCGTCCGGCGAGCCGCCGTTGGGCAGGGGCACCCAGAGGTGGCTGCGGCCCAGCACCTCCACCAGCCGGCCGCCCGCCTCGGGGCTGCCGAGCGAGGCGCTCAGTACTTCTTCGAGCTCGTTGGCCGGCCATCCGCCCTGCGGATGGGGCCCGGCCGGTGCCGGAATGTCCACTGTTTCCCTCTCTCACCCCATGTCGTGCAGCAAGAGGTTAACGCCGCGGCCCCGCATACCCGCCAGTCGCCCACCGGCTGTCCAGCCATCGGACAGGACGTTCTCAGGCCTCACTCTGTGCGTCTGCGAATGTGATCCGCGCCAGCAGGCCCGCCGCTTCCCGGTCCAGCAGCACGGCCGAGGCGCAGCCGAGCGGCAGCAGGCCCGACTCGGTTTCCCTCAGGAGGCGTCCCACGGCCTTGCGGTGCCGGGCGAAGGCGTATCCGGACACCCCGCGTCCGCGTTCGCGCTGGCCCTCCCGCGCCGCCCGCGGGGTGACGTCGAGGAGGACGAGGTGCAGGGTGCGCCCGCGGCGCCGGGCGTCGCGGGCCAGCCAGCCCCGCACCCAGGCCTGGGTGCCGCAGTCGTGGACGACGACGGAGGCGCCGGAGCGCAGCACCCGCCACAGCCCCCAGTAGTGGGCGACGCGGACGAGCGGGCGGTACAGGGCGTACGGGAGTAAGCGGGGCAGCCGGGCGGCCCAGCGGTCCCTAGTGTCCTGGGAGTCGATGGCGTGCGCCGAGACGGCCCGGGCGATGAGCGTCGACTTGCCGCTGCCGGGCAGCCCGGAGACCACCACCACATCGCCGGCCGTGAAGTGCAGAGCGCGGGGGCTGCGCCCGTCCCGCTGCCGCAGGTCCCGTACGACGGGCGCGTGCGGGCCCACGATCTCCCTGGCCGGCGCCCCCGGCTGCGCGGGCAGTGCGCCGTGCGCGACCCCCGCGGTCGTCGCGTACCGCTGCAACGTCATCGCCCTCCCCCTGTCGGCTGACCCACACCTGCCCAAGAAGTGTAAAGAAAAGGTAATGCGGCACAACCGTCCGACCCGCCGGATCCCCCAGGAGACCTGCATCGGCACCGGCCCCCCACTCTCCCGCAATGCGTGCGATGATGACCCCGTCAACTGCATAAAGGCCGCTCGAATCCGCGCGGGAGAGTCCCGGCCCCGTGCCGGGCGCCGAAGGAGCAAGTTCCTCCCTTGAATCTCTCAGGCCCCGTACCGCGTGGATGAGGCAGATCTGAAAAGCGAGTCGCCCCGGCGACTCCACCCAAGGTGCAAGCCGAACCCCTGCGGGGTCTCTCGGCGAACCTCTCAGGTTCCGATGACAGATGGGGAGGGATCGTCCTCGTCGTCATGCCCTGGGAGCCTTCATCCATGAGCACCGCCCCCCGTCTCACCGCCCTCGATGCCCTGCACCGTCTCCTGGGCGCCACCATGACCGACTTCGCGGGCTGGGACATGCCGCTGCGCTACGCAAGTGAGCGCGACGAGCACAACGCCGTACGGACGCGGGCCGGTCTCTTCGACCTCTCCCACATGGGCGAGATCACCGTCACCGGCCCCCAGGCCGTCGACCTGCTGAACTTCGCGCTCGTCGGCAACATCGGCACCGTCTCCGCGGGCCGCGCCCGCTACACGATGATCTGCGCCGAGGACGGCGGCATCCTGGACGACCTCATCGTCTACCGCCTCGCGGAGACCGAGTACATGGTGGTCGCCAACGCGGGCAACGCCCAGATCGTCCTGGACGCGCTGACCGCGCGCGCCGAGGGCTTCGACGCCGAGGTCCGCGACGACCGCGACGCGTACGCGCTGCTCGCCGTCCAGGGCCCCGAGTCCCCCGCCATCCTGGCCGCCGTCACCGACGCCGACCTGGACGGCCTGAAGTACTACGCCGGGCTGCCCGGCACGGTCGCCGGGGTCCCCGCGCTCATCGCCCGTACCGGCTACACCGGCGAGGACGGCTTCGAGCTGTTCGTCGCGCCCGCCCACGCCGAGCAGCTGTGGAAGGCCCTCACCGAGGCCGGCGCCTCCCGTGGCCTGATCCCGTGCGGGCTCTCCTGCCGCGACACGCTGCGCCTGGAGGCCGGCATGCCGCTGTACGGGCACGAGCTGACCACGGCGCTGACGCCGTTCGACGCCGGTCTGGGCCGGGTCGTGAAGTTCGAGAAGGAGGGCGACTTCGTCGGCCGCAAGGCCCTGGAGGCCGCCGCCGAGCGCGCCGAGACCGCGCCGCCCCGCAAGCTCGTCGGCCTGGTGGCCGAGGGCCGCCGGGTGCCGCGCGCCGGGTTCTCCGTCGTCGCGGACGGCCAGGTCATCGGCGAGGTCACCTCGGGCGCGCCCTCGCCCACGCTCGGCAAGCCGATCGCCATGGCGTATGTCGACGCCGCGCACGCCACGCCCGGCACCCAGGGCGTCGGCGTCGACATCCGGGGCAGCCACGAGCCGTACGAGGTCGTGGCGCTGCCGTTCTACAAGCGGCAGAAGTAGCTTCCGCGCACGTCGAGAAGTGACGCAGTCGCGTCTCACACCGTAAGACCACCGTTCATCAGCACTCCCCCGCGTACAGGAGAATTCAGGTCATGAGCAACCCCCAGCAGCTGCGGTACAGCAAGGAGCACGAGTGGCTGTCGGCCGTCGAGGACGGTGTGGCCACGATCGGCATCACGGAGTACGCGGCCAACGCGCTCGGTGACGTCGTCTACGCCCAGCTCCCCGAGGTCGGTGACACGGTGACCGCGGGCGAGACCTGCGGCGAGCTGGAGTCGACCAAGTCGGTCAGCGACCTGTACTCGCCGGTGACCGGCGAGGTCACGGCCGCGAACGCGGACGTCGTGGACGACCCGTCGCTGGTGAACTCCGCTCCGTTCGAAGGCGGCTGGCTGTTCAAGGTACGCGTCACGGATGAGCCCGCCGATCTGCTCTCCGCCGACGAGTACACCGCGTTCTCCGGCAACTAAAGACCCCAAGGGACCACCTGATGTCGCTTCTGAACTCCTCCCTCCACGAGCTGGACCCGGACGTCGCCGCCGCTGTCGACGCCGAGCTCCACCGTCAGCAGTCCACCCTCGAGATGATCGCCTCGGAGAACTTCGCTCCGGTCGCGGTCATGGAGGCCCAGGGCTCCGTCCTGACCAACAAGTACGCCGAGGGCTACCCCGGCCGCCGCTACTACGGCGGCTGCGAGCACGTCGACGTGGTCGAGCAGATCGCGATCGACCGCATCAAGGCGCTCTTCGGCGCCGAGGCCGCGAACGTGCAGCCGCACTCCGGTGCGCAGGCCAACGCCGCCGCGATGTTCGCGCTGCTGAAGCCGGGCGACACGATCATGGGCCTGAACCTGGCCCACGGCGGTCACCTGACCCACGGCATGAAGATCAACTTCTCCGGCAAGCTGTACAACGTGGTCCCGTACCACGTCGACGACACGGGTGTCGTCGACATGGCCGAGGTCGAGCGCCTCGCCAAGGAGTCCAAGCCGAAGCTGATCGTGGCCGGCTGGTCCGCCTACCCCCGTCAGCTGGACTTCGCCGCCTTCCGCCGCATCGCGGACGAGGTCGGCGCGTACCTGATGGTCGACATGGCGCACTTCGCCGGTCTGGTCGCCGCGGGCCTGCACCCCAACCCGGTGCCGCACGCCCACGTCGTCACCACCACCACGCACAAGACCCTCGGCGGTCCGCGCGGCGGCGTGATCCTCTCCACCCAGGAGCTCGCCAAGAAGATCAACTCGGCGGTGTTCCCGGGACAGCAGGGCGGCCCGCTGGAGCACGTGATCGCGGCCAAGGCCGTCTCGTTCAAGGTGGCGGCGACCGAGGAGTTCAAGGAGCGCCAGCAGCGCACCCTGGACGGCGCCCGCATCCTGGCCGAGCGCCTGGTCCAGCCGGACGTCACCGAGGTCGGTGTCTCCGTCCTGTCCGGCGGTACGGACGTGCACCTGGTCCTCGTCGACCTGCGCAACTCCGAGCTGGACGGCCAGCAGGCCGAGGACCGGCTCCACGAGCTGGGCATCACGGTCAACCGCAACGCCATCCCCAACGACCCGCGGCCGCCCATGGTCACCTCGGGTCTGCGGATCGGCACGCCGGCGCTCGCCACCCGCGGTTTCCAGGGCGAGGACTTCACCGAGGTCGCCGAGATCATCGCGTCGGCGCTGAAGCCGTCGTACGACGCGGACGACCTGAAGGCCCGCGTCGTCGCGCTCGCCGACAAGTTCCCGCTGTACCCCGGTGTGAAGTAGCCGGACCGGCTCGTTTGCACGTCGGGGCGGGGCACCGCGCACACTGAACAGTGAGCGCGGTGCCCCATCCCTTGCCCCCGCTCCCTTGTCCCGCTCTTCGGGCCCACCCCGCCCGTACCGCACCACCCGGCAGACAACGGCGTCTACCAACCCTTAGGAGTCACCCGTGGCCATCTCGGTCTTCGACCTGTTCTCGATCGGCATCGGCCCGTCCAGCTCCCATACGGTCGGCCCCATGCGCGCGGCCCGTATGTTCGCGCGCCGGCTGAAGAACGAGGGCCTGCTGGCCCACACCGCCTCGATACGCGCCGAGCTCTTCGGCTCGCTCGGCGCGACCGGCCACGGCCACGGCACCCCCAAGGCCGTGCTGCTCGGCCTGGAGGGCGAGTCCCCCCGTACCGTCGACGTCGAAACGGCCGACGACCGGGTGGACGCCATCCGCTCCACCGGCCGGATCAACATCCTCGGCATGCACGAGATCGCCTTCGACGCCGACAAGCAGCTGGTCCTGCACCGCCGCAAGAGGCTGCCGTACCACGCCAACGGCATGACCGTCTTCGCGTACGACCACGAGGGCGCCCCGCTCCTGGAGAAGACGTACTACTCGGTCGGCGGCGGCTTCGTCGTGGACGAGGACGCGGTGGGCGAGGACCGGATCGTCCCCGACGACACGGCACTCAGGCACCCCTTCCGCACCGGCGACGAGCTGCTGCGCCTCGCCCGGGACACGGGTCTGTCGATCTCCTCCCTGATGCTGGAGAACGAGCGCGCCTGGCGCACCGAGGACGAGATCCGCTCCGGGCTGCTCGACATCTGGCGCGCCATGCAGGCATGCGTCTCCCGCGGCATGTCCCGCGAGGGCATCCTGCCCGGCGGCCTCAAGGTCCGCCGCCGCGCCGCGAACACCGCCCGCCAGCTGCGCGCCGAGGGCGACCCGCAGACCCACGCGATGGAGTGGATCACCCTCTACGCGATGGCGGTCAACGAGGAGAACGCCGCGGGCGGCCGCGTCGTCACCGCCCCGACGAACGGCGCGGCCGGCATCATCCCGGCGGTGCTGCACTACTACATGAACTTCGCGGCCGGCGGCGCCACCGAGGCGGAGAAGGACGACAGCATCGTCCGCTTCCTCCTGGCGGCCGGCGCCATCGGCATGCTGTTCAAGGAGAACGCCTCCATCTCCGGCGCCGAGGTCGGCTGCCAGGGCGAGGTCGGCTCCGCCTGCTCGATGGCCGCGGGCGCCCTGGCCGAGGTCCTGGGCGGCACCCCGGAACAGGTCGAGAACGCCGCGGAGATCGGCATGGAGCACAACCTCGGCCTGACCTGCGACCCGGTCGGCGGCCTCGTCCAGATCCCGTGCATCGAGCGCAACGGCATGGCGGCGGTGAAGGCCGTCACCGCGGCCAAGATGGCGCTGCGCGGCGACGGCAGCCACAAGGTCTCCCTCGACAAGGTCATCAAGACCATGAAGGAGACGGGTGCCGACATGAGCGTCAAGTACAAGGAGACCGCGCGCGGCGGCCTCGCGGTGAACATCATCGAGTGCTGAGGTCCGAGCCCTGAGCAGATCGGTCCCGCCCGCACCGGGCGGGCGGGACCGAGAGGTCAGAGGCGGTCCCGCGGGTGAACGGGGGCCAGTCGCGCCGGGCGGTCGTAGGTGGCGCAGGCGGCCTCGGGTGCGGAGGTCAGAGCTGCCTTGATGTCCGTGGGTGAGAGGGCTTCGGTGTAGAAGGACAGGGCGGCAAGGCCCATGAGCGGCTGCGAGGTGCCCATGATCCGGGCTCGCGGCAGCGGCGCGGTGCCGGCGATCCGGCCGGCGGACTCACCGTCGAGGAAGAGGCTGATGGCGGAGCCGTCGCTGACGAGGGCGACGTCCGTCCACCGGTCGGCGGGAAGTCCGCGGCCGAAGGACGTCCTGATTCCGTCATGGGTGACGGTGGTGTCCGTGGGGCCCAGCTCGATCGTGGTCGTGCGGTCGAGGTCGGAGAGGAACGTCGCCGTGGCTGCCAGGCGTACACGGGCGGTCAGTGTCCACGGGCCGGGCAGGTCGGCGGCACCCAGCCAGTACCCACTGCCGTCCACTTGCTTGGTCCAGCCCTCCTGCGGGTCCTGGACCGTGACGGTACGGATTCCGATCGGGGTCATGCCGCCGAGTGAGCACACATCGCGCAGGCCCCGTCGGCTCGTCGGACTGTGCGCGTCGTAGGTACCGGGCGGGAAGGCGGGGTCCATCACGTAGTCGTGGATCGGACGCCCGTCGTCGGTGTGGTGGGGAAGCAGCACCCCGGTGTACCCGGGGGCCTTACCGATCGCGGCAAGACGCGTGTCGAACGTGGCGAACTCCTGCGCGCTGCGCGCGGTGGTGTTCCACTGCCGGTCTGCCACGGTCGCGCGGGGATGCCAGGTCAGGGACTCCAGCCACTGCCCCTCGGCCCAGCCGAGGTCGTCGCCCCACACGTGCATGCCCCATCCGAGCACCGAGGCGGAGGCCGGCGGATTCCAGGTACGCGCGATCTTCTCCTCCTTGGGACGGATGTGGTGCGCGGGCACCGCGTAGAACAGGCTCTGGTTGGCGAGGATGAGGTCGTAGCCGGCCAGCCGCGGGTTGGTGCCGTCACCGGTCCAGTCCATGACGATGACGTCGTGGTTCAGCGGGACCTGCACGGTGGAGGCCTCGGAGCCGTTGTAGACGATCGACCGGCGGCCTGCGGCCCGGACCCGGGTGTCGAGCGTGTTGAGGAAGTCGATCGCGACGTCGGACACGTTGGAGTACCGGGGGGAATCGGCGATGAAGCGCTTCAGGGCCGGGCAGCGCGCCATGTCGGGCGGAAGCTCGTCGCCGCCGAGATGCACCCAGGGCGCGGAGAACCACGGCATGAACTCGTCCAGCACCTCCTTGGACGTCTTCATCGCCTTGTCGTTCATCAGGTTGAAGGTGAAGTCGTCGGTGAGGTGGGAGTAGGAGTAACCGGTGCAGGTGTTGTCAGCGGTCGCTCCGGTGTCGCGTTCACCGAAGCCCGGCGCCGCCTCGCCCGGTCCGTCGCCCATGCCGACATGGAAGTAGGCGGACTTCGGGGAGGCGTGTGCGGGGAACTCGAACGACGGGACGAGGAAGACGTTGTTCTCGGCCGCGATCCGGTCCAGCTCGGCGATGGTTGCGCGGTCGTAGCCGAAGCCGCGCTCGGCGAGGCCCGGCCAGCGCGGGCTGTCGAGCCGGAAGCCCTCGGCATCATCGAGGTGCAGCACGAGGAAGTTCTGCTTCAGATAGCCCATCTGCCGTATGACGTCGGTGACTTCCCGCGGGCTCCAGTACTCGCGGGAGACATCGACGGTGTTCATGCGCAGCTGGGTGTCGGGGTCGTCGACCAGCACGCCGCGGGGCAGGGTCCGCTCGTCACCGGCGGCCCGGAGCAGCTGGATGAGCGTACGGGTGCCGTAGTAGACGCCGCCCGCGGTGGTGGCGGTGATCCGCACACCGCGGCCGATCTCCAGGCGGTACCCGTCGGGGCCGAGCTCACCCACCAGGTCCCGGTCCAGCGCGACCTGCACGGCCGACGTGTGGCGGCCGGGCGTAACGGTGACGGGCATGTGCAGGCCGGTGGCCGCCGCCACATCGCGCGCCGCGTGCCGGGCGACCGTGCCCAGGGATCGGTGGAACACCGCCGGGGCGCTGTCCGGGGTCATCCCGGGAACGACGGTCCAGGCGTCGGCGGTGCGCGAGTCGACGTCCAACTGCGCCGTCCGTCGCAACTGGATCGTTCCTCCGCCGGGCGTCCAGGATTCCGGCTTGGGTACGACTGCCGTCAGCGGGTCGACCACGACCACGGACGGCGGCGATTCCCGGGCGGCTGCGGGCGGGCCTCCGATACCGACGGCGGTCGTCAGCATCAGCGCGAAGGCGACGAGGGCACGAGCACGGAACCGCTGGGACATTCCAGTCTCCTTGTGAGAGGTCTAGACCCTAGGGCGGCCCCACCTTCACATTGCGTCACGACAGGGTCAAGAGGAGTGACGGGAAACGTTGTCATCCTCCCCACCGCTGCCACCCTCCCCACGGTTGCCGCCCTCCCCACCGTTGCCACCCTCCCCACCGTTGGCGCGGGCGCTACCGGCGCGGGGATGGAGCAGGAACGGCGGAAGGACTGGATCGTCGAAACATTTCGAATGATTGACCGCAACAATCGATGGCACTAGCCTGCCGCGTGATCCGGCGGGCGCATGGACGGGTTGCCGTCCGTGCGCGTGGACGCTTCCCGCTTCATCCCGCTCTCCCCACCACAGCCCCGTTTCCCCACCGCACAGAGGGAACACCTCCATGAATCGAAGATCGTCACTGATCAGCCTGATCACCGCGGGAGCGCTCTTCGCGTCCCTGACCGCCATCTCGCCGGCGCTCGGGGCCGGCGAGGGCAAAGGAGCGGACCGCGCGCCCGGGCCCGAGGAGCGGAACGCGCACTGGGTGGCCGCGTGGACGTCGATGCCGCAGCTGACGGAGCCGTCCAACATGCCGCCGGCTCCCTTCACCCAGGACGACGCCGTCCTGACGGACACGACGCTGCGGCAGACCGTCCACGTCTCGGCGGGCGGTGACCACATCCGGCTGCGGTTCTCCAACGCGTTCGGCGGCGCGGCGCTGCCCATCACCAAGGTGTCCGTGGCGCTGCCGCTGGACGGCCGGGCGGGCACCGGCGCCATCCGGGAGGGAACCACGCGCAGGGTGACCTTCGGGGGCGGCTCCTCGGTGGCGGTCCCGGCCGGCGCGCAGGCCGTCTCCGACCCACTGGACTTCCGGCTGGAACCCGGCTCCAATCTGACGGCCACGGTCTATCTGGCCACCGGTCAGGCGTCCACCGCCCTCACCTCGCACCCCGGCTCCCGCACGACCTCCTACCTCCGGTCCGGGGACCACGTCCAGGACCCGGATCTGCCCGGAGCGACCACCACCGACCACTGGTACCTCCTCAGCGGCGTCGAGGTCTGGTCCGGGCGCGACACCTCCGCGACGGCCGTGCTCGGCGACTCGCTGACGGACGGCCGGGGCTCCACCACCAACGGGAACGACCGCTGGCCGGATGTGCTCCAGCAGCGGCTGGCGACCGGACCCGGCCCGGTACGGACCTCGGTCGTCAACCAGGCGGCCGGCGGGAACCGCCTGCTCAACGACGGCCTGGGCCCGAACGGACTGGCCCGGCTGGACCGCGACGTACTGGCCCAGAGCGGCGTCGACCGGCTGATCGTCTTCGAGGGCGTCAACGACCTCGGGACGGCGCCCGCCACCCCCGCCGCCCAGAAGCAGGCGGCGCACGATGTCATCGCGGCGTACGACCAGATCATCACCCGGGCCCACGCCCTGGGGATCCGGGTGTACGGGGCCACACTGACACCCTTCGGCGGCAACACGGGCTACGACGACGCGGACGGGTACCGCGAGGAAGCCCGGCAGACCGTCAACTCCTGGATCCGTACCGGTGGCCGCTTCGACGCGGTCATCGACTTCGACCGGGCCGCACGCGATCCCCACCACCCCCGCGCGCTGCACCCTTCGCTGGACGTGGGCGACCATCTCCATCTGAACCCCGCGGGCTACCGGGCGCTGGCAGGCGCCGTTCCCGCCCGCCTGTTCCGGCCGTCTCCGCTCCCGGCGGGCTTCGGCTACAACTGACCGGCACACAATGACGGCCCGCGCACCCGCGAAGGGTGCGCGGGCCGTCTGTCTGCCTACCTGTCCGTCTGTCTGCCTGCCCGCCTGCCAAGATCCGGTTCCGGGCACCCACCCCCCACATGCGACCACGCGCGAGGCCCCGGCGGACCGGACGGCCGCATCCGGAAGGCTCGGGGCGGGACACTTTCGGCCGAGTAATCGGTTGCCGTCGGCCACGCCCCCATCACGCCGAGCGCGCCCCCAGAAGTGCGCCAACTTCCCATAAGTGAGCAGGTGTTCAAGAAGAACGCACATTTTCAGTCACACGTGACTTCCCTCCTCCGCATACTGGGAGTTCACTGGTCGTGACGAGTGGTGACGCGATCGCCGTGCACGTCAGGCGGTGCGTGCTGCCCCGGGCCCCGTGGAGCCCGCTTCGACAGCCCGGCCCTGCGGAGGAAAGAGGACAGCGATGACAGCCGCCCCTCCCGTGACGCCTCCTCGTCGGGATCCGGCCGTCCGGCACGGCCATGGTGTCCGAAGAGCGCCTCGGGTGACCCGTCGCGACCGTCCGCCCCGCCGGCCTTGATCCATTCCTGCGGCCATCGCCGCCGCAGCCGTCTCACGGCCGTACCGCCCGATACCGACGCGGACAGGCACCCCCACGGTGACACGGCTTCGTCGAAGCGCCGATCGACGACTCGCGTTCACCGTCTGCCGCTCCGGTCTGTGCTGCGCGGCCTCTGCGCGCATCCCCCTTCCCTGTTCGTACCGTTCAGACGAGGTGCACCATGAGCAAGCTGGCGCTTCCAGAATTCCACATGCCATTCGCGAGCGCGGGGTGTCATCCGGGAGTCGAGCAAACCCGGCAGGCCGCCTGGGAATGGGCGGAGGCCAGCGGCCTCGTCCTGTCACCGGTGGCCCGCAAGAAGATGATCCGGACCCGTCCGGAACTATGGATATCCCTGATATTCCCCGAGGCGTCACAGAAGCATCTCGACCTCTTCTGCCAGTGGCTGTTCTGGGCCTTTCTCGTCGACGACGAGTTCGACGACGGCCCGGCCGGCCGCGATCCGCAGCTGTGTGCCCGCGCGATCGCCCGCCTCGTGGACGTGCTCGACGGCGCACGGGCACCGATCGGCCCCATGGAACACGCCCTGGACGAACTGCTGGTCCGCACCTGTACGGACAGGCCTGTGCACTGGGTCCGGCAGTTCCGCCGCGACACGGCCGCCTGGCTGTGGACGTACTACGCGGAGGCGGTCGACCGGGCCGCCGGGCACGTTCCCAGCACGGCCGACTTCGTCAAGCACCGTCGTGATTCGGTGGCCATGCAGCCATTTCTCGATCTGCACGAGATCACGGCGGGAATCGACCTGCCGGAATCCGCCCGAAGCCTTCCCGCCTATATCGCGCTGCGCAATGCGGTGGCAGATCATTCGGGACTCTGCAACGACATCTGCTCCTTCGAGAAGGAGGCCATGCTCGGATACGAGCACAACATGGTCCGGCTCATCCAGCGGGACCGCGGCGGCACACTCCAGGAAGCCGTCGACGAGGCCGGGATTCTCCTGTCCCGTATTGCAGACCGGGTCCAGCGGGCGGAGAGCGAACTGGTCGAGGAGATGGAGGCGGCGGGAATCGAGGGAATCCCGCGCATCGCCCTGGAACGCTGCGTCCGGGACTACCGGGGGCTCGTCCGGGGCGACTTCGACTACCACGCACGGGCGGAGCGCTACACCCGCCCCGACCTCATGGAGATCGACGAACAGGCCTCCATATCCCGGAACTTCGCCGCCTGACGGAACGCACGCCACACAGGTACACGTTCACGACGGCGAGTTCTGGCCAATTGCCGTCGGCGCGGTACACGGCTTTCCGGCCGCCTCGCAGCGGCCGGAAAGCCGTGGCGCCCGAACCGGCCACCACTCGCCGGCGACACCCCCGGCACCGGCGACGGCGCCGGAGAAGGCCGCGGGCAGCACCGTGGGGGTTCCCGGTGCCGGGCGGACGTAGCCGGCCCGGCACCGCCACCCCTGGCCGTCGCGCCCAGGAGCGGGAACAGGCCCAGGAGCGGGAGCAGGCGCGTAGGAGCGGGCGCGGGAACAGGTCCAGGAGCGGGCGCGGGAGCGCCCGCCGGCCCGCGCGTCGCGGCCGGAAAGCACCTCACCGCCGTCGCGAGCGGGGGCCCTCGGGGCAGTGGCGGACGGGCGCGGGCGCACAGGACGGGATCGCCGGCCGCACGCTTGCGGCTCTCGGCCGACAACCATACGAGTCACCCGCCGCCTTCCATGGGAACAGCCAAAGTTCACCCGGAAGAAGGCATTGGGGAAAGCGCGAACGTTTCTGCATCGCCATCCGGCGGACCCCCGGGTTAGGTTCACCGACTGTCACCTCACCGACCGTCCCCCACCGGCTGTCGCGCGGGCCCCAGGTACGTCCTGGAGGCCCGACGCTGCGCGGAGAGGCATCAGATGACCGAGACGCCGGCCCCCACGGCAGCCCCCGTGCCGGCCCTGCTGCCCGAGCCGTGCGGCCGGGTGTACCGCCGGGACGGATGCACGGTGGTGGCACTGCGCGACGAGATCGACATCGCGACGGCCGCGCTCATCGCACCGGCCCTGGACGACGCGACGTCGGACGGCTCGCCCCGGCTGGTGGTCGACCTGTCGGAGGTGAGCTTCCTCGACTGCTCGGGGCTGTCGCTGCTGTGCCGGGCCCGTCGGCGTGCGCTGGACCGCGAGGGGCGGTTCTGGCTCGTCTGCGCCTGTCCGCGGATCCTGCGCCTGCTGCGGGCCGGCCGGCTGCACGATCTGTTCGGCCCGCTGGCGACCCCGGACGAGGTCTTCCGCGCGGTGGAGACCGCCGCGCCGGCCGTGCCCTGAGCACGGCCCCCGGAATGCCCGAGGCGCGGCCCCCGGCCTGTCGGCCGGGGGTCCTGCGGACGTCAGTTCTGCGCGGCCCAGAACTCGTCGAACGTGAGGAGCCCGTCCCCGTTCGTGTCGTGCGAGTTGATCACGGCCTGGGCGACCGTCTCGGTGACGTAGGGGTCACCCAGCTGAGCCATGACGCTCTTGTATTCGACCGCCGAAATCAGCCCGTCGCCGTTCAGGTCGTACCGCTCGAATGCCTTGCGAGCCGACTCGATGTCCGCCACTTTTCCGCCCCTTCGTATGACTGTCTGACGGAGGTCAGATTAACGGGCCCGACGGATGGCCCCGGCGGCGGCCGGTCGCCGATCATGGAAGGGCCGCCCACCCCCCGGTGGACGGTGGGCCCGAGCGGGGAGTACACGGCGCGATGAGCGAGGCACTGGAACGGATTCTGGACGCCGCGGCGCACGGACGGTTCCCGCCGCCGGACGGGTCCACGACCGTGGTGCGGCAGCCGAACGGACGGGACGCGGGAGTGCTGGCGTTCACCGCGCACTCGGTGGTCTTCCTCGACGAGGACCCGGGATGGGTGCACGACACCCTCGCGGCCACCCCCGGCGACGCGCTCGCCGCGACGATGAATCCGCGCTTCCTGGGCGCCCTGATGGCCCGGACCGGACGGCACATGAACACCATCGACCTCCTCACGGTCGCGCCCGCGCTGCCGGGCACCCCGGACCTCGACCTGCGGGAGATCCGCGACCCGGAGCACCCGCGGGTGGCGCGGGCGATGAAGTTCCGCGACGAGGTGCGGGTCTGGGGGGCCGAGGGCGGTGTGGTGATCCTCGGCCGCGGGGTCGCGGGGCGCTGGGAGACGGCGGTCGAGGTGGCCGAGGAGGCACGCGGTCGGCGGCTCGGCGAACGTCTGGCACGCGCGGCCCGGCAGCTGGTGCCGGACCCGGTGGTGTGGGCGCAGCAGTCGCCGGGGAACGCGCGCAGCGTCCGGACGTTCCAGGCGGCGGGCTACCGGCCGGTGGGGGCGGAGGCCCTGCTGGTCGCGGGCTGAGTCCCGGGGGCGGGGAGTGGGAGCCGTCGCGGACCGAGCCGTCAGCCGGTCCGGAAGACGGAGCCGTCACGGACTCGGCCGGTCCGGAAAGAGGGCGGCGCCGCGGACCGAGCCGTCAGCCGGTCCATGGAGACGGAGCCGTCACGGACCGGCCCCGGCCGGGGGGTGTGTTCGGGCGGCGGGTGGTCGCGTCGGCCGTGTCGCCGGTCGGCCGCCTCAGCGGAAGACGCCGGTGTGGCCGAGTGAGTAGCGGCCCGGCTGCGGGTAGACGGCGAGGCCGTGCGGTCCGCTGCCCACCGGGATCCGGGCCAGCTGCTTGCCGGTGGTGGTGTCGATCGCGTACACCTCGGCGTCGTAACGCCCGGACAGCCACAGGACCTTGCCGTCCGCCGAGACCCCGCCCATGTCCGGGCTGCCGCCGTTGGGCAGGCGCCACTTCTTGGCCAGCTTCTTCTGTGCGAAGTCGAACACGGAGACCGAGCCCTCGCCGCGGTTGGAGATGTACATCTCCTTCGCGTCGCGGCTGACGTAGAGCCCGTGGGTGCCCTTGCCGGTGGGCAGCAGCTCGGGCGTGGTGAACTTCTTGCCGTCCAGCACCCACATGCCGTTGGCCATCATGTCCGCGATGTAGAAGGTGCTGCCGTCGGGGGACAGTTTGACGTCCTGCGGCATCGCGCCCTTGAACGGCAGCTTCTGCTGCCCGACGACCTCCATCTTCGCCGTGTCGACCTTGAGGAGTTCGCCGGAGAACTCGCAGGAGACGATGAAGTACCGGCCGTCCGCGGAGAAGTCCGCATGGTTGACGCCGGCGCAGCTCACGGGCACGGTCTTGGCCGTCTTCATGGTGTGCGCGTCACGGAAGACCAGTTCGCGGTCCATCGAGGCCATCACGATGGAGTACGTGCCGTTCGGTGTGAAGTAGAGGTTGTACGGGTCGGAGACGGCGACCGTCTTCCCCGCCTTCCCGGTCGCCGGGTCGATGGCAGTGAGGCTGTCCCCGACGTCGTTGTTGACCCAGAGCGTCTTGAGGTCCCAGGACGGGACGACGTGCTGCGGCTGGCGGCCGACCGGGATCGTCTCGATGACCTTGTACGTGGCGGGGTCGATGACCGACACGGTGTCGGAGTTGGTGTTGGGCACGTACACGCGGGATGGGAAGTCCTTGACCGCCGGCGACAGCTTTCCCGGGGCATCGGCGGCGTACACGTTCTTGGCGTCGAGCACGGGCGGCATCCCGGGCAGCCCCGGCGGCGCGGGCGGGGCGACGGGCTTGGCGGGCGGGGCGGCTGCCTCGGAAGGACCGTCGGACGCCGCCTTGTCCGCGGGGCTGCCGCAGGCGGTGAGTGCGGCGAGCAGGACGCCCCCGAGCAGGGCCGCGGTGCGTGTGGTGGAGGAAGACATCAGGTCAGCAACTCCGTGGTCGTCACCGCGCGCAGTCCGCGGCGGTCGAGTTCGGTGAGGAGGAGGGGCAGCGCGGCGACCGTGTCCGCATAGCCGAAGTGCATGCTCACCACCGATCCGTTACGGATCTCTCCGGCCACCTTGCGCGTGACGGCCGTGGCGCCGGGCGAGGTGAAGTCGAGGGAGTCCACGTCGTACGAGAGGACGTGCGGATATCCGGCACGGGCGGCGAGCCGCTGGACGAGCGGGGTGGCGTAGCGGGTGCGCGAGGGCCGGAACCAGGTGCCGATGGAGCCGGTGAGCCGGCGCAGCCGCTGGGCGCAGTCGGTGATCTCGGCGTACGCCCGTGTCTCGTCCATTGACGAGATGTCGATGTGGTGCTGGGTGTGGTTGCCGAGGTCGTGGCCGCCGTCGAGGATCCGGCGGGCCATCCCCGGGTGCTCGTCCAGCCAGCTGCCCACGGCGAGCACGGTGACCCTCGCCCCGGCGCGTTCGGCCGTGCCGAGGACGGTACGGGCGACGGCGGGATCGCCCTGGCCGTGGAAGGTGAGGGCGACGCGGGCCCGGTCGCGGGGGCCGTGGTCGATCTGTACGGGCTGCCCGGGGATGCGGTGCGGGGTGGGCGCGGGGGCGTGCGCGCCGGTGGAGGGCCGTTTCTCCGGTTCCGGGCGGGTGGGGGATGCCGCCGCCGGACCGGCGGAGTCCGGGTCCGCGCAGCCGGCGGCAAGGGCGGCCGCAAGGGCGGCGCCGGCTCCGGCGCGCAGGGCGCTGCGGCGGTGCACCGGGCGGTCGGGGGCGTTCATGCGCAGAACATTAAGTGTGCTGTGTCAGGAAAATACCAAATGACCCACCAAGGCCGCCGAAGGTCACACGGATGCGCACGACCACGTTCGACCGATCAATGAATCACTCACACAATCCCCCATGCACGCACCGATTGCCAGGTGGGTGACTCAGCACACCTGCGATTCATCGAAGAAATGTCCTGATTAAATATATTGTGCCCAAGTTTGCGGCTTTGGCCATGCTGTTCCCCGTCTGCCATAGTCGGAGACACGACCCTCCATTGACCCGGGCCAGGTCGTCCTATGCGGCCGTGAAAACACCCCCCATTTCACGGTCCCCACACAGCAGCCCCCGCAGCGCCGCACCCCGGCCGACCGGGGGCTTCTGTGCGTCAGCGGTCGGAGATCCGCATCTCGAACCAGGTGGTCTTGCCGCGCGGCAAGAGGTCGACGCCCCACCGGTCGGAGAGCTTGTCGACGAGGAAGAGCCCGCGACCGCTGATGTCCATCTCCTGAACGGGCATCAGGCACGGCAGTCCGCGCGAGGGGTCGCGTACCTCGATCCTGATCCAGCCGCGACGGCGCATCATCCGTAAACCGAAGACCCTGGCGCCGGTGTGCCGCACGGCGTTCCCGACGAGTTCGGACACGAGCAGAACGGCGTGCTCACCGGTCTGCGGGGAGAGCGCCCACTGGCGCAGCACCACGCAGGCCGTGATCCTGCGGGCCGTGGCCGCGGACTCCGGGCGGGAGGGCAGCCGGACTTCCCCCTCCGTCGGATTCCCGAACAACTCCAGCGCCTTGAACGCCTGTTCGTCCTCGACGGCCGGCATCCTCCGTGCCGCTGTCGCGCTGTTGCGCTGTCGCGGCTGCTCCACACCCTCCAGGCCCGCCATGGACACCATCATGGCTGCACAAGGGGCACCCCGTGACCGTTCCACGGGAATCCCCGACCCGGAATAAGGCCCTCCGCAGTCGGCTCCAGGCATATGCCACTGGCAGAATGCACCACCTGACACCCCTGCCGACCTGCGCGGATACCCGAGCCGAACGAGTTTGCCAGGATCGAGGGGAAGCCGAGCCTTAAGGTTGCCTTAAGGCTCAGCTAATCCGCCCACACGGATGAACGCGCTTCCGGCCGTTCCCAACTGGCGTTCGGTCAGAGGAATTTGGCCTTGCCCGGTCCATCTTCCACAAAACTGCGCATTCCGCGCTCCCGGTCCTCGGTGGCGAAGAGGCCGGCGAACCAGGTCCGCTCGATCGTGAGGCCGGTGTCGATGTCCGTCTCCAGTCCCGCGTCGACGGCCTCCTTGGCGGCGCGCAGCGCGAGCGCCGGGCCCTTCGCCAGCTTGGCGGCCCAGGCGTGCGCCTGCTCGTACACCTCGGCGGCGGGCACCACCCGGTCCACCAGCCCCATCGCCAGGGCCTCCTCGGCCTTCACATGACGGCCGGTGAAGATCAGGTCCTTGGCCTTGGAGGGGCCCACCAGCCGGGCGAGGCGCTGGGTGCCGCCCGCGCCGGGGATCAGTCCGAGCATGATCTCCGGCTGCCCCAGCTTGGCGTTGTCGCCGGCGATCCGGAAGTCCGCGCAGAGGGCCAGCTCACAACCGCCGCCGAGCGCGTAGCCGGTGACGGCGGCGACGACGGGCTTGGGGATCCGGGCCACCGCGGTGAAGGAGTCCTGCAGCGCCTTGGACCGTACGACCATCGCCGCGTGGTCCATCGCCTGCATTTCCTTGATGTCCGCGCCGGCCGCGAACACCTTCTCGCCGCCGTAGAGCACCACGGCACGCACGTCGTCGCGCCGGGACGCCTCTTCGGCGAGCTCGCGCAGCCGGTCCTGGGTGGCGACGTCCAGGGCGTTCATCGGAGGACGGTCCAGCCGGATCGTGCCGACGCCGCCGCTTACTTCGAGGGTTACGGTCATGAAAGGCAGGTTAACCGGCGCTAACAGCGGCCCGGACGGGCCGGGGCCGGTGCGGTTCGTCACAGCCGGCAGCAGCCCCGGGGCCCAGGGACCCTCGCCCCGGGCCCCGGGGCTGCGGCTACCTGTTCAGCCCTCGATCCAGCCGTGGTTCTTGGCGAACTGCAGCATCCCCTGGCGTACCTGGAGAATGTGCGCCGCGGTGAGCCCTGGGGCCGATTCCAGCAGCACTTCCGTGATGTCCCTTACGTACTCCTCGGCGTTGAGCACGTCGCACAACACGTCGTCGCCGTCCGCGGCCTGCCTGCTCAGAGGCTCGGAGCGCTGCGTAAAGACGGACGCCACCACCGGCGCGGCCGCGACGCCGCCGCCTGCGGCCAGGCGCACCGCGGACGCCTTCAGACCCCGGTCACCCTGCTCGATCTCGAACTCGACCATCAGGCCGGGCCGGAGCGTCTCCTCGGCCATGCGAAGGTCGTTCACGTGCAGGAAGACGTCCTCACCCCCGTGGTCGGGGGCGATGAACCCGTAACCCTTCGCGCTGTCGAAACGCACCACGCGACCATTGACCATGGGAAACACCCTCTCAACGAGTCCCGGACCCGTGTCCGGGACACCCCTGTCGCTCCGGGCCGCCCGGACCACGTGCACCCACTCCGGACGCGCCTTGCGACTACCTGACCACTAGCGTCCCAGATGTTATGGCTCTCCAGGGGCATCCGGGCGCATCCGGACCTACGCTTCGGCGAGGTCCGGCTGTCGCACCGGCGGGTCCACCTCGTCGAGGAACGTCCGCATGACCTGACGGAAGTGTTCCGGTTCTTCGAGGTGCGGAAGGTGGCTGGACTCCTCGAACACCTCCCAGCGCGCTCCCGGGATGAGGTCCTGGAACGGCTGGACGGTCGCGGGGGTGGCTTCGTCGTGGCGGCCGGATATGAGGAGCGTGGGCACGGCGACATCGGGGCAGAGGTCGATGACCGACCAGTCGCGCAGCGTGCCGTTCACGTGGAACTCGCTGGGGCCGTTCATCGCGTAGTAGACGGTGGGGTCGTTGTACACCTCGTAGAACGAGGCCAGGTAGTCGCGGGGCCAGGGCGTGAGACGGCAGACGTGCCGCTCGTAGAACGTGCGCATGGCCGCGTGGTACTCGTCCGTCTCGGTGGTTCCGGCGGCCTCGTGGCGGAGCAGCGTTTCGTTGACACCGGGGGGCAACTGGTCCCGGAGGATCTTGGCCTCCTGGAGCCAGAGCGGATAGGAGGCGGGCGAGTTGGCGATGACGAGCCCGCGCAGACCGGCCGGACGTGCCGCGGCGTGCTGCGTGATGAGCATGCCGCCCCAGGACTGCCCGAACAGTACGTAGTTGTCGGCGATCCCGAGACCCGCGAGCAGGTTGTCGAGCTCGGCGGCGAACAGGTCGACCGTCCAGAAGTCCGCTCCCCGGTCGGGCAGATGGGTCGACCCGCCGTTTCCGATCTGGTCGTAGTGCACGACGGACCAGCCGTCGTCGGCCAGGTCGGAGAGGTTCTGCAGATAGTCGTGGGTGGATCCCGGTCCTCCGTGCACGACGACGAGCGTGGGCCGGTCGGAGCGGAGGTCGCCCGTCACCCGGTACCACGTCTCGTGCTCGCCGAACGGCAGGGTTCCCTTGGCGCTGGGTGCCACGGTCACGTCACTTCGCCTCGCTTCGCTTCGCTTCGGTTCGGTTCGATCGCTTCGATCGCTTCGATTCGGACCGGTCCGGACCGATTCGGTCCGGACCGTCCTTGATTCGGCCGCACTGGGTCACTCGGCGTCGGGCGCCGGTTCCTGCGATGCCAGCCATGCGTCGATGACGTGTGCGGTCTGATCGGCGCGGTCCTCGACGAGGGTGAAGTGGTTGGCGCGGACGGTCCGCAGGGTGTGGGCCGCCTCCCAGGGCTCGGCCCGGCCGCTGACCAGGTCGGGGGACATGTCGTCCCCGTCCGGGACGAAGGACTGGGTGCACTGGACGAAGAGCACCGGGGCCTCGACCGGGTTGAGCGGGAGTTGCGGGACCAGCTCCACCCAGCGGCCCATCGCGGAGAGCCTGCTGCTGTCGAACCGGCCGAAGACCGCCTCCTTGTCGAACATGCCGAGTGCGAGGCCGTCGAGGGGCACGCCGTCGCTGCCGCCGTCATGCACCTTGAACGTGTCGAGCAGGATGACGCCCGCCGGGCGCACACCGCATTCCCGTTCCAGATGACCGGCGGTGGCGTAGGCGAGTGTGCCTCCGGAGGAGTAGCCCAGCAGCACGAACGGCTTCCCGTCGGCCGTGTCCAGCACGCTCCGGGCGAGGGCCTGGACCGCCGCGTCGGAGGACGTGGGCAGACTCTCGCCCGCGAGGAATCCGGGGACAGGCAGCGCGGATATCTTGTGCCGGCCTCCGAAGTGGGACACCAGACGCGCGTGCTGATGGACACCGCCGGTGGCCATGGGGGTACTGAGGCAGATGAGATGCGGTCCCTCGGGGGCGTCCGCGAGACGGACTGCTGAGGGGAGCCGGTCGATCTCGTCCACCGAGCCGAAGCCCGGCCGCACGTCGGCGGCCGCTTGGAGGAGAGCGAAGCCCTTGTCCGCCCGGCCGGAGACGACAGCGGCGTGGAACATGTCGCGGAGCGTCTCCGGCTGCCCGGCGGCCGAGGCGGCCTCGGCCTCACCCGTGCCGGTCGCACTCTGCTTCCCGCCGAGCCCCTCGGATGTTCCCGCCGATGCCCCTGGTTCGGCGCTGTCGCCGGTCGCGAGGGGGCCGGCCGCCAGGAGATCCGTACGCAGCAGCCGGGCGAGCTCCGCCGGGCTCTTGCTGTCGAAGACCACCATGGGAGGCAGCCTCAGTCCGGTGTCCTTCATCAGCGCGTTGCGGAGTTCCATCGCGCTCAGCGAGTCGAACCCGGCCTCCAGGAAGTCCCGTTGCGCGTCGAGGGCGTCCGCACTGCTGTGACCGAGGAGCGCGGCTGCCCGCTCCAGGACGAGCGTCGTGAGGAGCGCCTCCTGCCCGGCCTGATCGGCCTGTGCGAACCGCAGCCGCAGGGACGTCGCGTCGGCCCTGGAGACGGTGCTGCGCCGCCTGGTGGTGGGGGCGAGGTCGCGGAGGAGCGCGGGGATGGTGTCGGTACGGGCACGCAGTGCGGCGACATCGACCGGCAACGGGACCAGA
>NZ_JBIVTU010000010.1:282230-382323 GCF_044756845.1 Streptomyces sp. NPDC091416 | reverse complement strand
GACAGTTCCAAGCCCGGATCAGCCACTACAAACGACGCGGCCACACACCACCAGAAACTGCCCACACATCAGAACAAAGACCGTTGCAGTACTAGGTGTACTGACCCGCAGGGTCGTCGGCTCGGCCGGTCGGGTGCCGGACGAGACTTCGCGGACACGGCCGAGGGGCTGTCCCGGTCGAGCCCGGGTAGCCCAAGCGGGGTCCGGCAGCGGCCCGGCGGCATGTCGCGGGGGCGTCCCGCGGCATGCCGCCTACTGTCACCGGCACGGAACCTGAGAGCGGGTGACGTTGCGGTATCGGCGCTGTGCGGGCCGCTCCGGCGCCGCCCTTCCCCTCGATGACGACGTCACTCCTGACGCAGTACGGGGAGTGGCATGCCGGACGTACAGCAGCGCCGAGCCTGGGGGCCGGCCGCCCTCATCTGCGGCCGGCGCACCAAATGGCTGGTCGTGGCCCTGTGGCTGATCGTCTTCGTCGTCGCGGCGCCGCTCTCCCAGAAACTCACCGACGCCCAGGACAACGACGCCACGTCCTGGCTGCCGAGCAGCGCGGAGTCCACCCAGGTCCTGGAGAGCTCCAAGCAGTTCCGGCCCGAGGTCATCACTGCCATCGTCGTGTACGCGCGCGAGGACGGGCTCACCGTCGCGGACCGAGCACGGATCATCGGGGACACACGGCAGCTGCGCACGCTGGACGCGCACGGTGTGCGGGGCCCGCAGACCCGGGGGCCCGTCTACGACAAGAGGCCAGCGCCCTCGGCCGCGCAGGTCTTCGTGCCGATCACGATGGGCGAGGAGGGCTGGGAGCGGATCGGCCCCGCGGTCGACTCCGTCCGGGCGATCGTGGGCACGAGCAGCGGCGGTCTCTCGGTGCACGTCACCGGCCCGGGCGGGGTCACGGCCGACTCCGCGGAGGCCTTCTCCGGCATCGACTCCACCCTGCTGTTCGCCGCATTGGCAGTGGTGATCGTGATGCTGCTGATCACCTACCGCAGCCCCACCCTGCTTCTGCTGCCCGTGATCGCGGTCGTGGCCGCGCTGTTCAGCGCGCAGGCCGTGATCTATCTGCTCGCGGCGCACGCGGGTCTGACGGTGAACGGGCAGAGCGCGGGCATTCTCACGGTGCTGGTCTTCGGCGCGGGCACGGACTACGCCCTGCTCCTCGTGGCCCGGTACCGGGAGGAGCTGCGCCGCCACGAGGACCGGCACGAGGCGATGGCCCGGGCGCTGCACCGGGCCGGGCCGGCCGTGCTGGCGAGCAGCGGCACCGTGGTGCTCGGCATGCTGGTGCTGCTGGTCGCGGAGATGAACTCGACCCGGGGACTCGGACCGGTGGCGGCGATCGGTGTGGCGATCGCCCTGATCGCCATGCTCACCCTTCTGCCGGCGCTGCTGGTGATCTTCGGCCGGTGGGTCTTCTGGCCGGTGATCCCGCATTTCGGCTCGGCCGAACCGACGGAGAGCGGATTCTGGGCGCGGATGGGCGAGCGGCAGGCGCGCCGCCCGCGCACGATCTGGATCGTCACCGCGCTGGTGCTGGCCGCCCTGTCCCTGGGGCTGACCCAGCTGCGTGCCTCCGGCCTGAGCAACGCCGACTCGTTCACCGGAAAGCCCGACTCGATCACCGGCCAGGAGATCCAGGACCGCTACTTCCCCGGGGGCAGCGGCGACCCCCTGGTCATCGTCGCCGCGGCCGACCGCGGTCCGGCGGTGCGGGCCACGGTCGCGACGACCCCGGGCGTCGTGCCCGGCTCGGTCGGTACGCCGCCCGGCGCCCGGCCGGAAGTGGACGGGCAGGTCATCTTCGAGGCGACGATGACGGACCCCGCGGACAGCGACGCGGCCAAGGACACGGTGGAGCGGGTCCGCGACGCGGTGCACGCGGTGCCGGGCGCCGACGCCCAGGTGGGCGGCAGCACCGCGGCCCTCCTGGACATGGACGCCGCCACGAGGCACGACAACCTGCTGATCATTCCGCTGGTACTCCTGGTGGTGCTCGTCATC
Source organism: Streptomyces sp. NPDC091416 (assembly GCF_044756845.1). NCBI lineage: Bacteria > Bacillati > Actinomycetota > Actinomycetes > Kitasatosporales > Streptomycetaceae > Streptomyces > Streptomyces sp. NPDC091416. Next base: position 380,319 of record NZ_JBIVTU010000010.1, on the reverse strand, counting down.
CTGGGGCTGCTGCTGCGCGCGGTGGTGGCGCCTCTGGTGCTGGTCGCGACGGTGGTGCTGTCCTTCGCCGCCGCGCTCGGCATCAGCGCGCTGGCCTTCCGTCACGTGTTCGACTACGCGGGCGAGTCGACGGACTTCCCGCTGTTCGTCTTCGTGTTCCTGGTGGCCCTCGGCATCGACTACAACATCTTCCTGTCGACGAGGATCCGCGAGGAAGCGGCGCTCCAGGGCACCCGGGCAGGCGTGGTGGCGGGCCTCGCCGCCACGGGAGCGGTCATCACGTCGGCCGGCCTGGTCCTCGCCGGCACGTTCGCGGCGCTCGGCACCCTGCCGGTCGTGGTCTTCGCGGAGATCGGATTCGCGGTCGCCCTGGGCGTGCTGCTGGACACGTTCGTCGTACGGTCCGTGCTGGTGACCTCGCTGTTCCTCGACATCGGGCCGCGGGTGTGGTGGCCGGGCCGGCTGGCCCGCGAGGAGGGTGCCGGGACGAGGGAGGCCGGGACGACGACGCCGAAGGCGTAACCGGATCACCGGTCCGGCCGGGGGCCTTCGCGGGCGTCCCCGTCCGGCGGTCGCGCGGCAGGATCCGGCGTACCCGCGGCCGTCTCCTCCACCGGCCCGCCGTCCGCCCGACCCTCAGCCGGCGTCGCGCCGTCGCCGCGCAGGCGCTCCAGGTCCGAGGGGCGCACCTGGATGACGATCAGGGCGATCAGGGCGGCGACGACCGCGAAGACCGCGGCGGCGACGAACGCCTGGGAGACGCCGGACGCCAGGACCTGGTCGCCCCACTGACCCGGCAGCTCGCCGGTCCTGCGGAACTCCGCGAGCTGGGACGGTGTCGCCTCCGCCAGGAACTTCGGTACCTGGTCGGTGGCCTCGTTGCGGCTGGCCGTACCGAAGACCGTGACGAGGATGGACAGGCCGAGCGATCCGCCCACCTGTTGCGTGGTGTTGAGGATTCCGGAGGCCGCACCGGCCTCCTTCGGCTGAACCCCGGAAACGGCCATCAGGGTCAGCGACACGAACTGCAGGCCCATACCGAGTCCGAACACCAGCACCGGCCCCAGGAGGCTGCCCAGGTACGAGCTGTCCACATCCGTCTGTGTCAGCCAGCCCAGGCCCGCTGCCGCCAGGAGCGCGCCGGTCACCATGAAGGGTTTGGGCCCCCACTTCGGCAGCAGCTGGGAGGCGATGCCCGCGCCGACCGCGATGATGGCGCTGACCGGCAGGAAGGCGAGACCCGCCTTCAGAGGGCTGAAGTCCAGGATGTTCTGCACGAACAGGGTCAGGAAGAAGAACATGCCGAACATCGCCGCGGCGAGGCTCAGCATCATTCCGTACGTGCCGGCGCGGTTGCGGTCACGGAACATCCACAGTGGAGTGATGGGCTGCCGGGACCGGCTCTCGATCGCGATGAACAGGGCGAGCAGCACCACCGCCGCCGCGAACGCCACCAGGGTGAGGGTGTCGCTCCAGCCGTCTTCGGAGGCCCGGATGAAGCCGTAGACCAGGCACACCATGCCCAGCGTCGCCGTGAGCGCGCCGAGCACGTCGAAGTGCCCGGGATGGCGTTCGGACTCCCGGATGTAGCGGGGCGTGGCGAGCACGATCAGCAGACCGATGGGGATGTTGACGAAGAAGATCCACCGCCAGTCCAGCCATTCCACGAGCACCCCGCCCGCCAGCAGACCGATGGCGCTGCCGCCCGCCGAGACGGCCGCGAACACGCCGAACGCCCTGTTCCGGGCGGGGCCTTCGCGGAAGGTCGTGGTGATGAGCGACAACGCGGTCGGCGAGGCGATCGCGCCGCCGACGCCCTGGAGGGAGCGCGCGGCGAGCAGTTGCCACGATTCCTGGGAGAGACCGCCGAGCAGGGAGGCGAAGACGAAGAGAGCGACGCCGAACATGAACACCCTGCGGCGCCCGAGAATGTCTCCGAGGCGCCCGCCCAGCAGGAGCAGCCCGCCGAAGGTGAGCGTGTAGGCGTTGATGACCCAGGAGAGGTTCTCGGTGGAGAACCCCAGCGAGGTCTGAATGTGCGGGAGGGCGATGTTGACGATGGTGATGTCGAGCACCACCATCAGCTGGCACGAGCAGATGACGAGAAGGGCGATCCCGCTGCCTCGTCCCGTCTTCGGGGATTCGGCAGTCGTCCGGGGTGTCGCGTGGGAGCCCGTCATGGGATTGCTTGTCGGTCGAGTCGTCGGTGCACTCGGACCAGTGGTGAACGTGGTCGTTCACTCCCCCGACGTTAGCGCCGCGCGGCGGGTGCCGCCATTCGGACCAGCCGTGCGGGAATTCACCGCGGACGGCCTGCCAAGGCCCCGCTGATCCGGTTGCCCCGCAGGCCCTGTCCTGCCCGCCCCCTCCTGCCCCGTCCGCCCTGCCCTGTCCCGCGTCCGGTTCTGTCCTGTCTGCCGCCGGGACGCGGTCCCGCCACCGGTGGGGCTCCCGTCCCGGCCACCGCTGACGCCGCGGACGGTTGCCCGGTGCTCAGGCGAGTACTCCCGTCCTCGGGACCGGTGCCACGGCCGCGGCCGTGGGCACGGGGTCGGGCGCGGCCGCCAGCAGGGCGCGGGTGTACGGGTCGCGGGGGTGCTCGCAGACGTCGTCGGCGGTGCCGGTCTCCACGATCCGGCCCCGGTGCATGACCGCGATGCGATGGCTGACCTGCCGGACGACCGCCAGATCGTGGGCGATGAAGACCAGCGCGAGCCCGAGGTCGCTCTGGAGGTCGGTGAGCAGGCCGACGATCTGGGCCTGGACGGACACGTCGAGAGCGGAGACGGGTTCGTCGCAGATGAGGACGGAGGGGTCGGGAGCGAGCGCCCGCGCGATGCCGACGCGCTGGCGCTGGCCGCCGGAGAAGGCGCGCGGATACCGGTCGGCGGCCGCCGGGTCCAGACCGGTCCTGCGCAGCAGTTCCGCCACCCGTTCCTGCCGTTCCTCCCGGTCGCCCAGGCCGAAGGCGATCAGCGGTTCGGCGACGATCTCGCCGACCGTCATCCGCGGGTTGAGCGAGGCGTACGGGTCCTGGAACACCATCTGGACCTGGCGGCGCACGGCGTGCAGGGCGCGCGTGGAGGGCCGGGTGACGTCCTCGCCGCGCAGCCGGATGATGCCGCTGTCCGAGGTGTGGGCGTGGGCCAGGACCCGGGCCAGGGTGGACTTCCCGGAGCCCGACTCACCGACGATGCCGAGGGTCTCCCCCGCCGCCAGGGTCAGCGACACGCCGTCGAGCGCGGGGGCGGCGTGCCGCCGGGCGCCGCGCCGTCCGTACGTCTTGCGCAGGTCCTCGGCCTCCAGGATCACGGCCCCGGGGGCGGGGCGGTCGATGCGGGTGGGCGGGGCGGGTGCGGGCAGCGGCTCGGTGCGGGCCGCGGCGGGCAGGCAGGCCACGTGCACTCCGGCCGCCGCCCGGGTGAGCGGGGGCGTCGCGGTACGGCAGCGGTCCTCGACGAGCGCGCAGCGGTCGGCGAAGGCGCAGCCCTCGTCGAGCAGGGTGAGGTCGGGCGGGCTGCCGGGGATGCCGGTGAGCCGGGTGCCGGACGGGGTGGAGAGGCGGGGTACGGCGGCGAGGAGCCCTGCCGTGTACGGGTGGCGGGGACGGCTGAGCACCTCGGCGGTGGGCCCGTCCTCGACGACCGTGCCGCCGTACATGACGAGAACGCGTGCGCAGGCGCGGGCGACGACGCCCATGTTGTGCGTGATGAGGACGAGTGCGGTGCCGGTCTCCCGGTTGAGGTCGGCGAGCAGGGTGAGGATCTGGTCCTGGACCGTGGCGTCCAGCGCGGTGGTGGGTTCGTCGGCGAGCAGGACGTCGGGTTCGCCGGCGAGGGCCATGGCGATGAGGATGCGCTGGCGCTGACCGCCGGAGAACTGGTGCGGATGGTCGTCGGCGCGCCGGTGCGGCTCGGGGATGCCGACCCGGTCCAGGAGCTCGACGGCGCGGGCTCTGCGGGCCGCCCGGTCGCGGTTGCCGTGCGCGCGGAGGACCTCTTCGATGTGCCGGCCGGCCGTCAGGACGGGGTTCAGGGCCGTCATCGGATCCTGGAAGATCATGCCGATGCGGGCGCCGCGCACCGCGCGCAGTTCCCGCTCGGTGGCGGCGGCCAGGTCCCGGCCGTCCAGGCGGACCGTTCCGGTGGTGATGCGGCCGGATCCCGGCAGCATCCGGGTCAGGGCGAGGGCGGTGGTGGACTTGCCGGATCCCGACTCGCCGACGACGGCGAGTGTCTCGCCCCGGTTCAGGGTGAACGAGACGCCGCGGACGGCGCGCAGTGGCGTGCCGCCGGGGGCGGTGAACTCCACGCCGAGGTCGCGGACCTGTAGCAGTTCCTGGGCGGTCATCGGCGTATCTCCCGGTTGAGGGCCTCGGCGATGAGCGAGAGTCCGAGGACGAGCACGGTCACGGTGATCAGGGGGCCCGCCGCGAAGTGCGGGGTCTGGGCGAGATAGGGCATGGACTGGCTGAGTACGGCTCCGAGGGTCGGCTCCGGCGGCCGTATGCCGACGCCGAGGAAGCTCATCGCGCCCTCGATGAACACGGCCACGGTCAGGGAGAGGGCGATCTGGACGATGAGCGGGTCGGCGGCGTTCGGCAGGATGTGCCGGACGAGTACCCGGCGCGCCGAACTGCCGCCGACCCGTGCGGCGGTGACGTACTCCCGTTCCCGCTGGACGAGGATCCCGCCGCGCAGCAGCCGGCCGAACGCCGGGATCTCCGCGAGTGCGATGACGAGGACGACGGGCAGGCGGCCGGGGCCGAGGATCGCGGTGACGGCGAGCGCCAGGATCAGGCCGGGGAAGGCGAGCATGAGGTCGAAGACCCGCTGCACGACGGTGTCGGCCACCGGATGCGTGGCGGCGGCGAGCGCCAGCAGGCAGCCCAGCACGGCGCCCAGAGGAACGGCGATCGCGATGATGCCGAGGTCGGCACGGATGCCGTAGAGGATTCGGCTGAGCAGGTCCCGGCCGAGGTCGTCCGTGCCGAGCGGATGACCCGGGGTGCCGAGGCCGGCGAGGCTCTGGCCGCTCTGCTCGGTGGGTCCGTGTCCGGCGAGGAGCGGTGCGAGCAGCCCGGCCAGGATCACCGCTCCGACGAGAACGAGGCCGGTACGGGCGCGTGCGGTGGACAGTGCGCTGCGGTAGCGGTGGCGGTTGCGTGTCCGGCGGCGTGGCTCGGGGGCCGCGGGGGTCGGATCGCCGGTGACGAGATCGGCCGTCGAGGTCATGGGGTTACTCCCACCTGATCCGGGGGTCGAGCCAGGCGTACACGAGGTCCGTGAGCAGCTGGACGAGGACGAAGACGGCGACCAGGAGCAGCAGGAGGTCCTGGACGACCGGGTAGTCGCGGCGCTGGAGGCCCTGTTCGGCGAGCCGTCCGAGGCCCGGCCAGGCGAAGATCGCCTCGACGAGTACCGCTCCGCCGAGCAGGTGCCCCACTTGCATGCCGAGCAGGGTGACGGCGGGCGGGAGGGCGTTCGGCAGGGTGTGGCGCCACAGCAGCCGGCGCGGGGCGACTCCGGCGGCGGTCGCGGTGCGGATGTAGTCCTCGGCGAGCCCGCGTTCGATTCCGTCCTTGAGGTAGCGGCCGAGGACGGCGGCGCTGGGCAGGGCCAGGCAGAGTGCGGGCAGCACCAGGTACTGCACGGCGAGGTCGGGCGCGGCCAGGAACGCGACCCGGCCGCCCGGGGGCAGCACGCCGAGGATCACGGCGAACAGCAGCACGAGCAGGACGCCGCTGACGAAGGGCGGGACGGCGAGGGCGGCCGTCGTGGCCACCCGGACCGCGGTTCGGATCCAGCGGCTGCGGGACGTGGCCCCGAGCACACCGAAGGCCGCACCGAGAATCACCACGAACAGGAGCGCGCCGAGAGTGAGTTCGGCGGTGGCGCCGAACCCGTCCCGGATCAGGTCGGCCGTCTGCCCGCCGATCGCGTACGAGGGGCCGAGGTCGCCCGTCAGCAGTGACCCCATCCAGTGGGCGTACTGGGAGAGCAGGGGCTGGTCGAGGCCGAGCCGGTCCCGGATCGCGGCGACGGTGGCCGCGTCCGCGTCGGGGCCCGCGAGGGTGGTGGCCGGGTCGCCGGGGACGAGGCGCAGGATGGTGAAGATCAGGAAGGAGGCGGCGAGCAGGACGAGGAGGGCCGACGGCAGCCGGCGCATCACATAACTGCGCATGTCACACCAGGTAGGCGTTGTCGAGGTTGAGATACGAGAACTTGTTGAGCGTGACACCGTGCAGGCCGTCGGCGGCGACCTGGACCTGTCCGCGGACGACGAGGTCGATGAGGAACGCCTCGTCGAGCAGGATGGAGGAGATCCTGTCGTGCTGGGCGTTGGCCCCGGCCGTGCCCGACTCGGGCCTGGTCCAGGCCTCTCGCACCACCTTCGTGTACGCGGCGGACCGGTACTTGGAGGTGTTCTTCGCCTCGTTGAACGGATAGGCGCTGACAGCGAGGGTGGAGGGCTGGACCTGGGCGAAGCCGTGCCCCATGGTCCACAGGGCCGGCATGTCCTGGGAGATCAGCTTCTTCTGTCCGGTGGCGGGATCGGTGGGCTGGAGCGTGACGTGGACGCCGACCTGCTCCAGGTCGTACTGGAGGGATTCGGCGATCGCGGTCTCGCCGGGCAACGCGATGTGCAGCAGAGGGAGTTCGAGCTTGGTGTGTCCGGCGGACCTGAGGAGTTCGCGGGCCTTGGCGGGGTCGTGGGAGTAGTGGGTGCGGTGTGCCTCGGAGAAGGCGGGCGAGGACTTGGGCCAAGGCGCTGCGGAGGCGAGGCCGTAGCCGCCGAGGGTCTGTGCGAGCAACCGGTCGCGGTCCACGGCCCAGGCGAGGGCCTGGCGTACGGTCCGGTCGTCCAGCGGGGCGACGGTGGTGTTGACCCCGAGGTAGACGGCGCCTCCGCCCGTGTCGTAGTCGCTGATGGTGAGGCGCGGATCGCTCTTCACCACCCCGAGGCTCTTGCCGGGCACGTTGAAGGAGAGCTGGGACTGGCCGGATCGCAGCGAGGAGATCAGCGCGTCGGCCTGGGGTATGACGCGTAGTTCGACGCCGTCGAGGTAGGGGCGGCCGGCCTGCCAGTACGCGTCGTTCCTGGTGAGGCTCAGACCGGAGCCGGGGCTCCACTTCGTCAGCCGGAACGGGCCGGTGCCGATGAGCTTCTGACCGGTGACGGCGTCCTCGACCGTCTCCGAGTCAGCGATGATCATGAACTCGAACAGGTCGAAGAGGTTGTTCACCGGATGCGCCAGCTTGAGCACCAGCTCGTGGTCGCCGCGCTTCTCGAAGCCGGTCACCGCGGCGGCCGTGGCGCGCAACTGCGCTGCTCGCACAGGGTTCTGAAGGTTCTTCACGGCGAAGATCACATCGTCCGCGGTGAACCTGCGGCCGCTGTGGAAGGTCACGTCGTCGCGCAGCCTCAGTGTGATGCCGCGCCCGTCCTCGGCGTACGTCCAGGAGCGGGCCAGCTCCGGCTGCGGGCGGAGACGGTCGTCGTAGCGGGTCAGGGTGTTGTAGATGAGGCGGTGCTGGAGGGACTGTCCGCTCTGGGAGAAGAGCAGGGCGGGTGTGAAGTCGCTGTTGACGGCGACGTTGAGCACGCCACCGCGCCGGGGAGCGGCGCGCGAGCCCTGCTTCCCGGACGAGGCTTCCGACACCGCCGAGCGGCAGCCCGCCAGGCCCAGTCCGAGAAGCAGGGTGCCGCCTCCTGCGGCGCGCAGGGTGGAGCGCCGGGAGGGTCCGGAAGACGTGAGGGGGTACAACTCGGTCATCGAGGCCTGCCTGTGACGGTGAGGGAAGGTGTGGGGAGGAGCGGCCGGAGGCGCCGGGGCGCATTCGTTCCTCTGCGGGAGAAAGAGAAGGCCGAGGCCGGACGCGAAGGAGGTGCGTCCGTGGGCGCTTCGGGCCGTGCGGAATCAGTGCCCGTGGTACGGGTCGAGGCTGATCGGAGCCGGGAGTGACAAGGCGTGGCGCTTCAGGTTCTGACGCGGTGCCGGGCCCCGGGGAATCGGCTCCGGCCGGGAGCGGCGTTCCACCGGTGAGGTGTCAGCGCGACGGTGCGCACACCACGGACGGGCCTGCGGAAGAAGCGCTCCGGATCAGTTGTGGACGGCACAGACCGCGCTGGCCTGTCGACAGAGGTCGACGTGCCTGCGGGAGATGAGGCGCATGTCCGGGTTCACGGGAGCAATATGACAGTGGCTTCGCCGGACGGTCAACCCGGTCTGTCCGGATCCTGGAACGGAGCCCCTTCGTAGCGCGTACGAGCAGCCAGGGTCATTCGTTCGGACCCGGCGAGCCCGGCATGACCCGGATGGCACTAGCGATGTGCGGCTGTCAGCGGGCTCCTGAACAGCGGGTTCAGCAGGATGGTGCCTGCGGCCACAGGGATGACGGCTGTCCCGGCATGCGGGCTGACGATCCGTTCGGGGTCGCGGCAGACGTGGGAATGGTCCACCGCCGCGCCCCGGATCTCCTCCAGGTACTCGGGGTTGACCAGGCTGGAGTGCTCGGTGACCACGACCAGGTCGGGATTGAGGACGTCCAGGAGCAGGGCCGCCGCCCGGCCGACCGCGCGGGCCCGCTCGCGCAGCAGCCGGTCCGCGCGCCGGTCACCGGCCGCCGCGGCGTCCACCACCAGGAACGCGTCGGGCTCGGGGACGATCCCGCGCCGCACGGCGGTCTGCGCGACGGCCGTGTTGGAGGCGGTCGCCTCCAGGCAGCCGGACCGCCCGCAGGGGCAGGTGGCCGTGGAGTCCGGCACGGGCAGATGCGCGACGTCACCGGCTCCGGATCCCGGGCCCTGATGCACCACCCCGGCGATCCCGAGGGCGGCGTCCACCACGTTCCCGATGAAGAGGTGGACCAGGCTGCGGCGTGCCGCGGGCCGGCCGAAGAGGATCTCCGACTGGGCGACGGCCCGGGCGTGGTTGTCGATCCGCACCTCGATTCCGCCCAGGCCGCGGGCGAGTTCGGCGGCCAGGGGCCGGTGGTGCCAGCCGAGTGCGTCGTGCCGCACCGCCGTCCCCGTGGCCGGGTCGACCCAGCCCCCGAGAGCCGCGCCCACACCCAGCAGGGACCGGCCGCGGCCGGCATCGCCGAGAAACGCGCGCAGCCCCTGGACGATCCGGGGCAGCAGTTCCCCGGGCGCCGCGCCGTCGTGCGGGAGGGCGCGACGGGCCAGCAGCCGTCCGCGCAGATCCAGCAGGCCGAAGGTCGAGGCGGGTACCCCGATGTGGACACCGCCCACGACGGGCCCGCCGCTCTCCCCGGTGTGCAGGTCGACCGGGATCTGCGGCCTGCCGACCCCGCTTCTCGCCATCAGCTCGGGCAACTCCCGTACCAGGCCGAGCCCTACGAGATCGGTGCACTGTCGGGACACGGCGGCCGGGCTGAGTCCGGAGAGATCCGCGATCGTCCGGCGCGCGACCGGGCCGTGATCGAGGACGGTCCGCAGCACCGCGGCCGCGTTGGTCGCGCGCCGGCCGTCACCGGTCGCCCGGAAGACGTGGGGGGCAGCTGTCATGGGAGCTTCCTTCGGTCCTGCGGCCCGGACGGGGGTCGCAACATTACGGCGGCATGAAATCGTCCCCGGGTCCTCGCCCAGTACCGGGGCAGGCTGCTCACCCGATACAGAGCAACCGGAGAAGACCCAGGTCACATGCTGTTTCGCCAGGCTTCTCCGGAGTCGGTGCGGGCCCCGCGCAAGGGCCGATTGAACCACTGCCGGGCTGTCGGCGGGGCGGGGGCGGGCGCTTGACGTACGCCTCGGGGCGCTGCGAGTCTCCGGGACATGTTCGCGACGGCCAGGACCGATGCGCGGCCCGCCCGCGCCGGCCGCACCGCAATGCCGCCCGCATGTCCGGGCCGCTGTACCACCGCCTGACCAGGCTGCCCGCACCGCACGCCGGACGACTTTCCATCCGCACCCCGCTCCCGGACGGAACCCCGTCCGCCGGCGGACGCCTCACGTCGCTATTGATTCCGCTCCCGAATTAATCAACTCGCCGTTGACCGCGCTCCGCGGCCGGCCGACGCACCAGCGTGTCCTTCGAAAGGGATCTGCCATGACCTCCACGACCACCGCCCCCGCTCCCGCCGTCACCGTCCGGAAGATCGGCGGACGCATCGGCGCCGTCATCTCCGGGGTCCGTCTCGGCGGAGATCTCGCCCCCGAGACGGTCGCGTCCGTCCGGGCCGCTCTGCTGGCCAACAAGGTCGTCTTCTTCCGCGGCCAGGACCATCTGGACGAGGACAGCCACGAGGCGTTCGGGCGACTGCTCGGCACCCCCGTCGCCCACCCGACGGTCCCGTCCGCCGACGGCCGCTACTCGCTCGGCATCGACTCCGACCACGGCGGCCGGGCCAACCAGTGGCACACCGACGTCACGTTCGTCCCCGCCTACCCGGCCTTCTCCATTCTGCGCGCCGTGGTCATCCCGCCCTACGGCGGCAACACCCTGTGGTCCAACACCGCTGCCGCCTATGCCGAGCTGCCCGCGCAGCTGCGCACCCTGGCGGACAGCCTGCGGGCCGTCCACTCCAACGACTACGACTACGTCGCCCTGCGCCCGAACGCCCTTCCGGAGGCACTCGCCAAGTACCAGGAGGTCTTCACCTCGACGAAGTTCCTCACCGAGCACCCGGTGGTCCGGGTCCACCCCGAGACCGGCGAACGCGTGCTGCTCCTCGGTAACTTCGTCCAGCGGATCAGCGGGCTGACCGGCCGCGACTCCCGAGCTCTGGTCGATCTGTTCCAGTCCCACATCGAGCGCCCGGAGAACACCGTGCGCTGGGACTGGCAGGTGGGCGACGTCGCCATCTGGGACAACCGTGCCACCCAGCACTACGGTGTCGACGACTCCGACACCCACGAGCGCAAGCTGCGCCGTGTGACCATCGACGGTGACGTCCCGGTCGGCACCGACGGCCGCTCCTCCACCCTCATCAGCCCCGAGGCGGTGCCCGCTCCCTCCTTCGGCATCCCGTCCGGCGCCTCGACGGCCGAGACCGCGGGTGCGTGAACGCACCCGCCCCGCACAGTGAGTCACCGGCCCCGGCGGGCGGCGCTCCGGCGTCGCCCGCCGGGGTGCCCCCTGACCGTGTCCGTCACCGCTGTCCGCTCAGACGCCCGGCGCGCCGGCGCCAGCGCCAGCGGCAGCGGGCTCAGGACGCGTCCTCGCCGCCCACCGGGCCGCCGGCCCCAGGGCGTACGACGCGGCGAGGACCACTGCCCCGAGCAGCAGCCAGCCCGCTGTTCCCCACCCGACCAGCAGGGCCGCGAGCAGGAACGGCCCCAGCGTGCGGGCGACGGTGACGCCCGTGCCGAAGAAGCCCTGGTACTCGCCGATGCGCCCTGCCGGTGCCAGTTCGAAGGAGAGGTGCCAGGAACCGGCCGAGTGCAGCATCTCGGCCGCGACCAGGAACACGGAGCCGCCGATCAGGGCGGTCACCGCGGCCCACGGGAGGTCCACCGCCGACACCGCGAAGACCGCGCAGGTGAGGACCATGAGCGCACCGGACCTGCGAAGGGCTCGGGCTGCCGTGGGGATGCCGTTCACGGAGCGGGCGGTGCGGACCTGGAAGACCGTCACCGCGGCGGTGTTGAGCACGAAGAGTGCGGAGACGAGCCACTCGGGGGCCGCGGTGCGCTCGGTGATCCACAGCGGCAGCCCGACGCTGAGCAGCGGCATGCGCAGGAGCAGCACGGTGTTGAGGAGCGTGAGGACGGCGTACGGCCGGTCGCGCAGCACCATGAGCTTCGTGCGGTGGTTCCCCGGCACCGCTGCGAGGACCGGCAGTCGGAGCAGAACGCATGCGCAGAGCAGGAAGCTCGCGGCATCGACGGCGAACACGGTGAGGTACGCGGCCGTGGTTCCGGCGGACAGGGCGATGCCCCCGAGCGCGGCGCCCACGGCGAGGCCCGCGTTGAGCGTCGACTGCAGATGGGCGAGCGCACCGGTTCGCTCCTCCTTGGCGACCAGGGCCGCGAGCAGCGCCTGACGGGCGGCAGCGAGGCCCGACTGCGCGGTGGCGTAGAGGCATGCGGCCGCGAGGAACAGGGCGAAGTCCCGTACGACGAGGAAGGACGCGACCGCGACGCCGGTGGCGAGGGCGAGCAGGACCGCCGTTCCCCGCGGGCCCCGGCGGTCGGCGATCCGGCCGAGGGGAACCCCGACGAGGGAGCCGACCGCCCAGGCCACGGTGAGGCCGAGCCCCACCCGGGCGGGGGCGAGGCCGACCACATGGGCGAAGTAGAGGGCCGAGGTGACGTAGTACGCGCCGTCGCCGACGGAGTTGCTCAACTGGGCAAGCACCAGTGTGCGTTGAGGTCCGACGGGTGGCAGTGGGTTCGGCATGCGGTTGACGTTACGCAGGGTGCGGCTCACTCGTGTGGGGCACTTCGGCACGGTGTGGGTGGGCCATTCGGCCGTCCTCGTTCAGCCGGCGAAGTGCCGCCGCACGTGCCGGCCGAAGAACCGCCCGCCAAGGCCCGAGGCCGGCACGCCCGCAGATGCGCAAGCCCTGCGCGGCCCGGACCACGTGCGACTCGTCTACCACGGCGACGAAGCAGCTCAGTTGCTGGACCGCCGGATCCACGGAGATCCGTCTGCGGAACAGCGCCTACGGCAGGGGCAGTCCGGCGTAGTTCTGGGCGAGTTCGGCGGCGGCGTGCGGCGAGGACGCGATCCGGTCCAGCTGCGAGATCTGCAGCCGGGTGTCGAAACCGCTCTGCCCGGGGTCGGTGTGGAGCATGGTGGTCATGGCGTACGAGAAGTGCTCGGCCCGCCACACCCGGCGCAGGCACGTGTCCGAGTAGGCGTCCAGCAGGTCGGACGATCCGGTCGTGTGCCGGCGCACGAGAGCCCGGGCCAGCACGACGACGTCGGCCGCCGCCAGGTTGAGCCCCTTCGCGCCGGTGGGCGGGACGATGTGGGCGGCGTCCCCGGCGAGGAGGACACGGCCGTAGCGCATCGGCTCGGTGACGGAACTGCGCATCGGCAGAACGGACTTCGAGGTGATGGGACCACGTCGCAGGCGCCAGTCACCGTCGACGGCGAAGCGGGCGTCGAGTTCGTCCCAGATCCGCTCGTCGGACCAGTCGGCCGGATCGGTGCCGTTGGGCACCTGGAGGTAGAGCCGGCTGACCTCGGGCGACCGCATGCTGTGCAGGGCGAAGCCACGCGGCGAGTGGGCGTAGATCAGTTCGTCGCAGGACGGCGGTACGTCGGCCAGGATCCCCAGCCACGAGTACGGGTACACCCGGTCGTACGTCCGCTGCGCCCCGGTGGGGATCGCGGCCCGGGTGACACCATGGAATCCGTCGCAACCCACCACGTAGTCGCAGGTCAGCATCGAGTCGCGGCCGTCGTGTGTGTAGTGGACGATCGGCCGGCCGGTGTCGGCTCCTTCGACCGACGTGACTTCGGCTCCGAAGAACAGCGGTGCGCCGTCGGTCAGTTGCAGGGCTATCAGGTCCTTGACGACCTCTGTCTGCGCGTAGACCCACACCCGTCGGCCGTCGGTGAGGGAGGGGAAGTCGACGCGGTGGGACCGGCCGTCCCACCGCAGCTCGATGCCGTCGTGCACCAGGCCCTCGGCGTCGAGACGCCGGGCGGCACCGGCCTCACGGAGGGCGTCGACGGTGGGCTGTTCGAGAATGCCGGCGCGCTGACGCTGTTCGACGTAGGCGCGGTCGCGGCTCTCCAGGACGACGCAGTCGACGCCCGCGCGGTGCAGCAGCCGGGCGAGCAGAAGCCCCGCCGGTCCGCCGCCGATGATCCCTACGGTCGTGTGCACGGTCTACTTCTCCTCTGCGCTGTGGCTGATCTCGGTGAGGATCCGGTCCGCCGCGGCGAACGCGGCGTTGGCCGCCGGGACTCCGCAGTAGACGGCCGCCTGGAGCAGGACCTCCTGGACGTCCTCGGGTGTGAGGTCGCCGCTGACGAGCGCGGCCCGCAGGTGCATGGCCAGCTCCTCGTGGTGGCCACGGGCCACCAGGGCGGTGAGGGTGAGGCAGCGCCGGGTGCGGTGGTCGAGACCGGGCCGGGTCCACACCTCTCCCCAGGCGTAGCGGGTGATGAAGTCCTGGAAGACGGCGGTGAACGGGGTGGTCCGGGCGACGGCCCGGTCTACGTGCGCGTCGCCGAGGACGGTACGGCGTACCGCGAGGCCGGCGCCGTGGCGGGAGGCGTCGTCGGTGGCCGTCCTGGCCCCGGCCGCGAAGTGGCCCCGCAGCGCCGCCGTCACGGGCGCGGGCCGTTCGACGTTGGCCAGGTGCGAGGCGCGCGGAAGTTCGACGAGCGTCGAGCCGGGGATGGTGTCGGCCAGTTCGCGGGCGTGGGCCACCGGGGTCGCGGGGTCGTCGCGGCCCGCCACGACGAGCGTGGGGGCGGTGATGCGTGCCAGATCACCCCGCAGGTCGTACGCGGCGAGCGCGTCGCACAGCGAGGCGTACGCGTGGGGGTCGACGTCACGGGCACCGGCCAGGACGGCGCGGGCCGCGGGGGTGTCGGCGAAGTCCGCGGTGAACCAGCGGCCGCCCGCGGTGTCGGCCACCGGACCGATGCCTTCGGTCCGTACGAGGGCGGCGCGCTCGCGCCAGGCCTCCGGTTCGCCGAAGCGCGCCGAGGAGCAGACGAGTGCGAGCGAGATGACGCGGTCGGGGTGGTGGACGGCCAGCCACGCTCCGACCGCGCCGCCGAGGGATATACCGCCGTACGCGAACCGCTCGATGCCCAGGGCGTCGGCCAGGCGAAGGACCTGGCGGCCCAGCTCCGCGACGCCGCCCTCCGCGGGGAACAGGGCGGCGGGGGTCCCGCCGTGACCGGGCAGGTCCCAGCGGACGACGCGGTGCTCGCGGGACAGGGCTGCGGCCTGGGCGTCCCACACGGACAGCGCGGTGCCGAGGGACGGTCCGAGGAGGAGGGGTGGTGCGGGTGGCGGCCCGTCCACCTGGTGGTGGAGAAGGCGCGCCGCGGATGTGTCACGGCTGGTCATGGGGCTCCTGGTCCGGCCGGTGCCGGATGCGTTGAGTGCCCGGCGGCAGCCGCCGGGGGTGCGCGGTACGGGTGTGCTGTCGCCGGGCAGCCGGTGGGTGCCGGGGCCTGCGCGTCATTCCGGAACGGACCTTCCGCCGTGGTGCCGGCGCAGCGCGCGGTCGACGAGCGGGCCGGCCGATCCCGTGTATGCGGCCGGGTCGCCGAGGGTCCTCAGCTCGTCCGGCTCCACGACGCCCGCCAGTGCGGGGTCCCGGGCGAGGGCTTCGTGGAGGTGGATTCCCTCGCGGGCCGCGCGGGCGGCGCCCTCGGTCACCGCCGTGCGGGCCGCGGCCCGTCCCGTCCTGGCCGAGAGGACGGCGGTGAGCCGTTCGCTGACGACCAGGCCGCCGGTGGCGCCCAGGTTCACCCGCATGCGCCCCGGGTGGACGCGCAGGCCTTCGGCCAGGTCGGCCGCCGCGTCGGCGGCTCCGCCGACCGTACGCAGCGCCTCCCGCAGGGGCTGCCATTCGGCGTGCCACGCTCCGGGCGGGCGCTCGTCCTCGGCGGCGAGTGCCCCGTACAGGATCCCCGCGAGCGCGGGGACCTGGCGGGCGGCCGAGGCGATGAGGACGGCGCGGGCCGGGTTGGCCTTGTGCGGCATCGCCGACGATCCGCCGCCCGTGCTCTCGGACACCTCGCCGATCTCGGTACGGGAGAGGACGAGGACGTCCGCGGCGAGTTTCCCGAGCGCCCCGGCGGTGAAGGCCAGCGCTCCGGCGAGGTCGGCGACGGGGGTACGCAGCGTGTGCCAGGGCAGTGCGGGCACGGCCAGCCCCGTCGCTTGCGCGTAGGCCGCGACGAGCCCGATGGCGCTGTCCCGGGCCGGCGCCCGGAGCCCCTCGGCGACCGGCTTCCCGGGTTCCGCGTAGGCCGCGAAGGCGGCCAGCGTCCCTGCCGCGCCGCCCAGTTGCACCGGAAGGCTGTCCAGGACCGCATCGATCCGGTCGCGGGCATCGAGGACCAGGCTGCGCCAGCCCGCCGCCTTCAGACCGAAGGTCGTGGGCACGGCGTGCTGGGTGAGGGTGCGGCCCGCCATCGGCGTGTCCCGGTGCTCGGCGGCGGTGACCGCGAGAGCGGCGGCGGCGCGGTCCAGGCCTGCCAGGATCATCCGCAGGGCCCCGGACGCCACCAGCATCGCGGCGGTGTCGAGGATGTCCTGGCTGGTCGCGCCCCGGTGGACATGGGTGGCGGCCTCCGCGCACCGTTCGGCGACGGCCGCCGTCAGGTCCGCGGCCAGTGGAATGACCGGGTTACCACCCGAACGGGCCCGCAGTGCCAGGGAGCGCGGGGCGAACCGGGTCGCGTCGGCCGCGGCCGACGCGACGGTGTCCGCGGTACCGGCCGGGGCGTGGCCGAGTGATTCCTGGGCGCGGACGAGCGCCGTCTCGGCGGCGAGCAGGGCGCGTACGTAAGCGGCGTCGCCCGTCGCGTCCTCGACCGCCGTACCGGCACGGACCGGCGCCAGCAGGCCGACGTCCGCCGCCGTGTCCCCCGGACCCGCCGGTCCGGAGTGCGCCGCCGCGCCGCCCGAACCCGGCGCGGCATCCGAACCCGGCGCGTCATCCGAAGTCAAGGAAGACCGTCTCCTCATGTACGCCGTCGTACTGCAGACGGATGTCGAACCGGTGGATGCCGGTGTCCTCCGGCGTGGTGAGGAGAGTGGCCCGCCGCTCCTCGGGAAGGTCCGCGAGCAAGCCGTCCCGGTCGAGGCCTGCGGCGTCGTGCAGATAGGCGCGGGTGTGCAGGTGGTGCGTCAGGCCGCGGGCGAAGACGACGACCGCGAGGTACGGGGCTCCGCCCGGCGGCATCGTCGTGATGGTGTAGTGCCCGTCGGCGTCCGTCGCCACCCGGCCGAAGCCGGTGAACGCGACTGCGTGGCGGCCGATGACCGCCCCGGTGACGGGGTCACGGCGCAGCGAGCCGGGCGCCCCGTGCCGGGAGCCGTCGGGTGCGGGCTGCCAGACCTCGATGAGGGCGTCGGGCACCGGTTCACCGGCTCCGTCGAACACGTGGCCGTGCAGGACCACGGTGCCGGGGCGGCCGGGCGGCGCGATGTCGCCGCCGCCCGGGAACGGCAGGGCGTACCCGTAGAAGGGGCCGACGGTCTGGGACGGGGTCGGCAGAAGCTCCCCGGCTGCGGAACCGGCTACGGAACCGGCGGCGGGTATGGCGGCGGACATCAGCGGCCCTCCTCGGCCCAGGTGGCGGACGGGCCGTCGAGGACGATGTCCCAGCGATAGCCCAGCGACCGTTCCGGGGTGGACAGGTCGTGGTCGTACGCCGCGACGAGACGGCCGCGGGCGTCGTCGTCGGTGACCGACTGGAGGATCGGGTCGTAGGCGAAGAGCGGGTCGCCCGGAAAGTACATCTGGGTGATCAGACGCTGCGTGAACGCCGCCCCGAACAGCGAGAAGTGGATGTGCGCGGGGCGCCAGGCGTTGGTGTGGTTGCGCCAGGGGTAGGCGCCCGGCTTGACGGTGACGAAGGAGTACCCGCCCCGGTCGTCGGTCAGGCAGCGGCCCACGCCGGTGAAGTTCGGGTCGAGCGGGGCGGGGTGCTGGTCGCGCAGGTGGGCGTACCGGCCCGACGCGTTGGCCTGCCAGATCTCGACGAGCTGGCCGCGCACGGGCCGGCCCGACCGGTCGAGTACCCGTCCGGTGACCGTGATCCGCTCCCCCAGCGGTTCTCCGTGGTGCTGCCTCGTCAGGTCGTGGTCGAGTTCGGTGATGTCGGTGACGCCGAAGACGGGCCCGGTCAGCTCGACGGCCTCGGGGTCGGCGCCGATCGGGATCAGCGACCGCCTGGGGTGACGCAGGGTGCTGCTGCGATAGGGGGCGTAGTCCCGGGCGGGGTGCGGGCGTACCGGTGCACCGCCGGTCAGCGATGCGGCGTACTCCGCGCGTGCCGCGGTGATCTCGGCACTGATGTCGGCCTGGGTCAGGGCGCGGGGACCGGCGGGGGCGGTGGGGGTGCTCATGGGTGGAGGTGCTTCCTTTCCGGTACGGGGCGGCTGCCCGCTCACGGCGTGGACTCTTCGGCGACGCGGACCGGGGCTGCCGTGCGGGCGAGCACCTCGGCGACGCTGACGCCGGGGGCGGTCTCCACCAGGGCCAGCCCGTCGGGGGTCACGTCGAGCACGGCGAGGTCCGTGATGATCCGGTGGACGCAGGCGCGGCCGGTGAGCGGGAGGGTGCATTCGTCGACGATCTTGGGGCTGCCGTCCTTGGCGGTGTGGGTCATCGTCACGATGACGCGGCGGGCACCGTGCACGAGGTCCATGGCGCCGCCGATCCCGGTCACGAGCCTGCCGGGAACGGCCCAGTTGGCGAGGTCGCCGCGGGCGGACACCTGCATGGCGCCGAGCACGGCCGTGTCGATGTGTCCGCCGCGGATCATGCCGAAGGAGAGCGCCGAGTCGAAGAACGAGGCCCCGGGCAGGACGGTCACCGTTTCCTTGCCCGCGTTGATCAGGTCGGGATCGACGTCCTCGTCGTACGGGAAGGGGCCGGTGCCCAGAATGCCGTTCTCGGACTCGAGGACGACGTGGACGCCGGCGGGCAGGTGGTTGGGGATCAGCGTCGGAAGGCCGATGCCCAGGTTGACGTACTCGCCGTCGCGGAGCTCGGCGGCCGCGCGGGCGGCCATCTCCTGGCGGTTCCAGCTCATCGGTGGCCGTCCTCGTCCGGGTGGGTCCTCGGTGTCACGGTGCGCTGCTCGATCCTCTTGTCGGCGGCCTGTTCCGGGGTCAGCGCGACGACGCGCCGGACGAAGATGCCGGGCAGGTGCACGTGGTCGGGGTCGATCTCGCCGGGCTCGACCAGTTCCTCGACCTCGGCGATCGTGATGCGGCCCGCCATGGCGGCGAGCGGGTTGAAGTTGCGGGACGCCTTGTTGAAGACCAGGTTCCCGTGCCGGTCCCCCCTGGCCGCCCTGACGAGCGCGAAGTCCGTGCGGATGCCGCGTTCCAGGACGTACGGGGTGCCGTCGAATTCGCGTACTTCCTTGGGCGGGGAGGTGACCGAGACGCCGCCGTTCCCGTCGTACCGCCAGGGCATGCCGCCGTCGGCGACAAGGGTGCCGACTCCGGCCGGGGTGTAGAAGGCGGGGATGCCCGCCCCGCCGGCGCGCAGACGCTCGGCGAGGGTGCCCTGCGGAATGAGTTCGAGTTCCAGTTCGCCCGCGAGGTACTGGCGGCCGAACTCCTTGTTGCCGCCGATGTACGAGCCGGTGACCCGGCTGATCCGGCCGGCGGCCAGCAGGACCGCGAGCCCGGAGCCCTGCGCGCCGCAGTTGTTGGACACGACGCGCAGGTCCCCGGTGCCCCGCTCGTGGAGGGCCGATATCAGCGCGTCGGGGACGCCGCTGAGCCCGAAGCCGCCGACCGCGATCGAGGCGCCGTCCGGCACGTCGGCCACGGCTTGCGCGGCGGAGGCGACCACCTTGTCCATGGGACCGTTCCTCACTTGTTCGCGCCTGATCGCGCGTGTTCGCATAGTGAAGTTTCTTTCACTATTCTTGGCCACGGAGTCTGCCGCCCGCCCCGTGACCTGTCAACGGCCGGTGCCCCCTCTCGGCCGGGCGGCATCCCGCCTGCCGGTGTTCACTACCCTGTCCCCACCACGCCCGACGGAGAGCCGATGCCACCGACCCACACGCCCCAGCAGACCGAGATGCCTGCACCGGCCGAAGCCGTCGCCCCGCTCATGCGCGGCATCGCGGTCCTGCGCCGGCTGACCGACGAGGGCGGGACGATGAGTCCCAGCGCCATCGAGCGATCCACCGGGCTTGCCCGGTCCACCGTCGACCGGATCACCGCGACCCTGGCCCGCATGGAGTACGTACGACCGGCCGGGCGCGACGTCACGCTCGCCCCGCGCCTGATGGAACTGGGCAACGCCTATCTCTCCGCGCTCCGCATCCCGTCGCTGCTCGGCGGGCGCGCCGACGCACTGGCCGACGAACTCGACGAGTCGGTGTCCCTCGCGGTCGGCGACGGCGACGGCATCCGCTTCGTCCATCAGGCCACGCGGCGTCGCGCGATGTCGCTGAGCTTCCGGATCGGGGACCTGCTGCCCGCCGAACGCACCGCCCCGGGGCCGCTGCTGGCGGCCGGCTGGGACGCGGAGGCGTGGCAGCGGTGGCGGGAGCGGCGGGCCACGGATCCGGAGGGCCTCGCCTTCGCCGCCGTTCCTCCGCATTCGCCCCCGGACGAGCAGGAGTTCGCCGTACGTGCGGAACGGGCGCGCCGCGACGGCTGGGCTCTCGACGACCAGTTGATCGAGCCCGGCCTGGTCGCCCTCGCCGTGCCGGTCCGCTCCCACGGCGGCCACGTGGCCTGCCTCGTCAGCGTCGTGAGTCATACCAGCCGGCACACCGCGGCCTCCCTGCGCGACACCCTGCTGCCCCGGCTGCTGACGGCCGCGGCGGCCATGGAGCAGGACCTCCGGCAGGCCCCGCCCGCCGCGGCCCCGGACCCGCCTGCGGCACTGGCCTCCTGGACCGGCGCCTCGAAGCAGGAACTGGGCCGCGAGTTCAATGAGTCGCTCGCACGCGGCCTGACCGTGCTGGCCGCCTTCGGCGAGGGCCGTGAGGCACTGACGCTGACCGAGGTCGCCCTGGCCACGGGACTGGCCAGGGCCACCGCACGACGGGCGCTGATCACCCTGGAGCACCTCGGTTACGTCACCGTGCGGGACCGGGAGCACCGCCTCACCCCGCGCGTGCTGGCCCTCGGATACCCACCGCTGTCCGTCGCGACGCTGCCGCAGATCGCGCAGCCCCACCTGACCACGCTGACCGGGCAGGTCCGTGACTCCGCCTCGCTCGCGGTGCTCGTCGGCGACGACATCCAGTACACCGGGCGCGTGGCGACCCGTCGCATCATGAACGTCAACATCACGGTCGGCACGCGCTTCCCCGCGCACGCGACGTCGATGGGCCGTGTGCTGCTCGCCGCACAGCCGGCGCCGGAGCGCGAGAGCCGCCTCGCCCGGACGCCGCCGCACGCCCTGACCCCGTACACCGTCACCCGGCCCGACGATCTCAGGGCGGTCCTCGACGGCGTCCTGGCGGACGGCTACGCGCTGGTCGACGAGGAGCTGGAAGTGGGGCTGCGGTCGGTCGCCGTACCCGTCCACGACCGCCGCGGCACAGTCGTGGCAGCGGTCAACGTGGCCATGCACAGCAGCAGCCGCACCCTGGAGGAATGCGTCACGGACGTACTGCCCCGGCTGCGTGCGACTGCCGGGCGCATCGAGGCCGACCTGCACATCACCGAGCGGTACGTCCGGGTGCCGGCGATGTGACGTACGCGGCCCCCGCGGCTCGTTTGCTAAGATCGTCAGGCCGTTCAGTGTGTACCGAGGAGACCAGACATGGCAGGCGACGACGACATCTCCGGGTGATACCCGGAGCCGATCGGCCACCGCGGGCGCCCAGGGGCGCCACCGCAGTGGTCATGTCGTTGTTCCCTTTTCTGGCCATTCCTCCGGGGGCGGCAGTCCGTGCCGACCCCGGATTCACACGCGAGGTCTCCCGATATGTCCGACGCATCCATCATCTGTTCGAACCTCTCCTTCTCCTGGCCCGACGACACCCCCGTCTTCGACGGCCTGTCCTTCACCGTGGGCATCGGCCGCACCGGCCTGGTCGCGCCCAACGGGTCCGGCAAGAGCACCCTGCTCAAACTGATCGCCGGACAGCTGCGCCCCACCGCCGGATCCGTGACCGTGGGCGGCACGCTCGGCTACCTCCCGCAGAGCCTGCCCCTGACCGGTGACCTGTCGGTGGCCGAGGTCCTGGGCGTCGACGCGGTGATCCGCGCGCTGGACGCCGTCGAGTCCGGCGACGTGGGCGAGGAGCACTTCGCGGTCATCGGCGACGACTGGGACATCGAGGAGCGCACCCGTGCCCAGCTGGACCGGCTCGGGCTGGAGGACATCTCGCTCGACCGCAGCATCGGCACGCTCAGCGGCGGTCAGGTCGTCTCGCTCGGACTGGCCGCCCAGCTGCTGAAGGGGCCCGACGTGCTCCTGCTCGACGAGCCGACCAACAACCTGGACAGCGACGCACGCCGCCGGCTCCACGAGACGCTGGAGGCCTGGAACGGCACCCTGCTCCTCGTCAGCCACGACCGCGCGCTCCTCGACCGCATGGACCGCATCGCCGAACTCGCCTCGGGTGAACTGCGCCTGTACGGAGGCAACTTCACGGCCTACGAGGAGGCTGTGCGGGCCGAGCAGGAAGTGGCCGAGAAGAACGTCCGCAACGCCGAGCAGGAACTGAAGCGGGAGAAGCGGGAGTTGCAGCAGGCCCGCGAGCGGGCCGAGCGCCGCGCGAGCAACGCGGCCCGCAACCTCAAGAGCGCCGGTCTGCCGCGCATCTTCGCCGGAAACATGAAGCGGGGCGCCCAGGAGTCCGCGGGCCGGGCAGGTCAGACGCACGCCGCCCGGGTCGGCGACGCCAAGGCGCGGCTGGACGAGGCGGGCCGCGCGGTGCGCGACGAGCAGCGCATCACGCTCGACCTCCCGGACACCGACGTTCCGGCCGGGCGCACGGTTCTGCTCGGTGAGCGGCTCCAGGTCCGGTACGGGGACCGGGAGCAGTTCCCCGGCCAGGGCGTCGACCTGACGATCCGGGGTCCCGAACGCATCGCGCTCACCGGGCCCAACGGAGCCGGCAAGAGCACCCTGTTGCGCCTGATCAACGGGGATCTTCCGCTGGACGGCGGCGAGATCAGGCGGGCCGACGGACGGATCGCCTATCTCTCGCAGCGCCTCGACCTGCTCGACCTCGACCGCACGGTGGCGGAGAACTTCGCCGCGTTCGCCCCGCACCGGGCGGAGGCGGAGCGGATGAACCTGCTCGCGCGCTTCCTGTTCCGCGGCGACCGCGCCCATCTGCCGGTCGGCGTGCTGTCCGGCGGCGAGCGGCTGCGGGCCACCCTGGCCTGCGTCCTGTGTGCGGAGCCGGCCCCGCAGCTGCTGCTGCTGGACGAGCCGACCAACAACCTCGACCTGGTCAGTGCCGATCAGCTGGAGAGCGCCCTGGGCTCGTACCGGGGGGCGTTCGTCGTCGTCAGCCACGACGAGCGGTTCCTCGAACGGATCGGGGTGGACCGGTGGCTGAGGCTGGCCGACGGGGAGCTGGTGGAGACCGGAGCGCCGCAGACGTGACCTTCTGACCGGCCGCCCTGGCCCGCGTCCGAGGCCGAGAGCCCGGCGGGCCGAGAACCGATCACGTTGGAGGCAATGATGGGCAACCCCACGCCCACGCCCGCCCTGCTCGCCCACGACCTCGTCCGCACCTTCGGTGCGCGGCGCGTACTCGACGGGGTGTCACTCACCGCGTCGCCCGGCCACCGCGTCGGCCTGATCGGGGAGAACGGGGTCGGCAAGTCGACTCTGCTGCGGCTCCTCGCCGGGGCGGACGCACCCGAGTCCGGCAGTGTCACCCGGCCTGCCGATGTGGGCTTCCTGCACCAGGAGATGGCGTTCGACGCCGGTTCGACGATCGCCGACGTCCTGGACGACGCGCTGCGCGAAGCCCGGGCGGACCTGGCGGAGCTCGACCGGCTCTCCGCGCTGCTCGCCCGGACCCCGCAGAGTTCCGCGGACCACACCGCGCTCCTCGCCGCGTACGGCGGACGCTTGGAGCAGGCCGAGGAACGTGAGACGTGGGACGCCGACCGGCGCGCCGCGATCCTGCTCACCGGGCTCGGTCTCGGCGCGCTGGAGCACGGGCGGACGCTGGGCTCGCTCTCGGGCGGGCAGCGCGGCCGGCTGGCACTCGCCGCGCTGCTGGTGCGGCGGCCCTCCGCCCTGCTGCTGGACGAGCCGACCAACCACCTCGACGACGAGGCCGCCGCGTTCGTCGAGGCGCAACTGCGCGGCATGCCGGGGCCGGTGGTGATCGCCAGTCACGACCGGGCCTTCCTCGACGCCGTCTGCACGGACCTGATCGACCTCGATCCGGCCGTCGACGGTCCCGTACGGTACGGCGGCGACTACAGCACCTATCTGACCGAGAAGCGTGCCGAACGGGCCCGGTGGGAGCGGCGTCACGCCGAGGAGCAGCTGGAGCTGGAGGCGCTGCGGCGCTCGGCGGAGGTGACGGCGCGCATGGTCGCGCCCGACCGCGGTCCGCGCGACAGCGAGAAGATGGGGTACGGCCTGCGGGCCGGCCGCGTGCAGAGCCAGATCGCGCGCCGGGTCCGCAACGCCTCCCGCCGGCTGGACGAGCTGGAGCGCAACCGGATCGGCGCACCGCCTCCGCCGCTGCGGTTCCGGTACACCCCGCCGGCCGGCCCGGCCGCGGAGGGCACGCTCGTGTCGCTGCGCGGGGTCCGTGTTCCGGGCCGTCTGTCCGTGGACCGCCTCGATGTCTCGGCGACCGAACGCCTTCTGGTCACGGGCGGCAACGGTGCGGGAAAGTCGACGCTCCTCGCGGTGCTCGCGGGCACGGTCGCCGCCCGGGGCGAGGTCGGCCGGCGGCCGGGGCTCACGGTGGGGATGCTCACCCAGGACACGGAGTTCGCCCGTCCGGACCGTACCGTCCGGGAGACGTACGAGAAGGCGCTCGGCTTCGAACGGGCCGAGGCGGTGCCGCTGGTCTCCCTCGGCCTGATGCACGAGGCGGACCTCGGCAAGCCGGTGGGGCAGGTGTCGGCCGGCCAGCGTCGCCGGCTGGCCCTGGCCGTGCTGACCGCACACCCACCCCAGCTGCTGCTGCTCGACGAGCCCACGAACCACCTGTCCCCGCGCCTGTGCGACGAACTGGAGGAGGCCCTGGGGACCGGCCCCGGGGCCGTCGTCCTGGCCAGCCACGACCGCTGGCTGCGCAGACGCTGGCAGGGTGGCGAACTCCGGCTGAGCCCGGCCCCGGAGGATCACCGCAGCACGGAGTGACCATCCCGCCCGCCCCGCATCCTCCCAGGGGCGGGCGGCCCTCCCCGCGACACCGCACTCGGCATCGCGGGGCCCGGACCGGGCACGGCCGGCACCCGCTCCCACCACGCCCAGGACCGGCGCGTCTCACACAGCCGGCAGCCCCGTCGAACGCAGCCGCGCCACGGTCTGCGCCGACACCGCGCGGGGCGACTGGACCGCCAGCGCCGACAGCAGCCCCGCCCAGGCGTCGGGAAGGCCCGCGTCCACGGCCGACCGGTAGGCGGCGGATGCCTCGGCCGGGCGCGCCTGTTCCAGGTACAGGGCGCCGAGTGCCGCGTACGCCTCCGTGTCGCCGGCCTCGCAGCCACGGACGTAGGCGCGTTCGGCGGCGGCGGTGTCACCGAGATCCTCCCGGGTGCGGCCCAGTGCGGTCCAGGCGTCAAAGGCGCCGAGGGCCGCGGCCCGAAGGACCGCCTGCCTGGACGCGTCCCGCTCTCCGGCCCGCTCCCGCATCCGGGACAGCGCGGCCCACGCCGCGGGGGACCCCCGGTCCGCGGCGAGGTCGGCGGCACGCTCCGCGCCCTCCGTGTCGCCGGTGCGTTCCCGGCCGCGCGCCAGCGTGATCCACGCCTCCACGTCACCGGCCCGGGCCGCCGCCGCGGCGGCCCGGGCCGCGCCCGTGTCGTCGCCGCGTTCCTCGCGAGCCTCGGCCAGGGCGGTCCAGGCCTCCGGATCACCGGTGCGCACCGCCTGGGCCGCTGCCTCCTCGGCGGCCACGCCGTTGCCGTCCGACTCCGCGAGCAGGGCCAGTTCTCGCCAGGCCGCGCCGACGCCGAGGGCCGCGGCCTCCCGATGGGCAGCGGCTGCCCCCGACGCGTCCCCGTCCGCATGGCGCAGTTGGGCGAGGAGTGACCAGCCTTCGGCGTTCTGGCCGTCCGCGCCCCCGGTGGCGGCGGCCACGGCAGAAGCGGCGTCACCGAGCGACCAGTGCAGCCGCACCAGTCGCGCCCACGCGGCCGTGACGCCCGCGGCCGCCGCCCGCGTGGCGTGCTCCACCGCCTCGCGGAGCTCACCCGCGCGCTCGGCCACCTGTGCGAGCCCGATGTGCCCCCACCCGTCACCGACGCCCGTCGCCCGAGCGAACGCCTTGGCCGCGGCCGGGCCGTCGTGCGCCGCGCGCATCCGGCCCAGCGTCCGCCAGGCAAGCGGCTGCCCCGCCTCCGCCGCCAGCGCCGCGACGGCGTCCGCGGCGGCCGGATCCCCCTCCTCCTCGCGGATCCGGGCCATGGCCGGCCAGGCCCACGCGTCGCCGGCCCGGGCGGCGTGCCGGTAGGCGTCGTAGGCGGCGGGCCGGTCGCCGACGGCCTCCCTCGCCACGGCCAGGGCCGCCCAGGCGACGGGGTCCGTCGCGGCCGTCTCCTCCGCGGCGGCCCGGCCGTCGGTGGTCTCGCGCAGCACCGCCCAGGCGGCTCGGGCCCGGCCGTGGCCCCGGTGGACGGCGCTCTCGTACAGCACGGCGGCGCAGCCGTAGCGGCGGCGCTGTTCGGCGGACCGCGCGAAGGCGTAGAGGTCGTCGGCGGTCCTGGCCCAGACGGCGCCGGACCAGAGTTCGGCCGGTGGCGCACGGTGTGCCCTGACCCGGCGGATGTGCTGTTCGAGGTAGTCGTCCGGGCGGTAGCTGTCGGGGTCGCCGACACCGGGCTCGTGCCGCTCGGCGATCAGCGGGACCGGACCGCGTCCTGCCGTCGTCAGCGCGCCGATGGCCGCGGGGAACCATTCCCTGCCCGCGGTCGCCCGGGCGGTGGCGTCCATGAACCCGGCCGCGGCCTCCCGCAGCAGCCCCGCGGGGACGGCGCCGGCATGTCCGAGTCTGCGGGCCTCGACGGCAGCCGTCAGCACGGCGTGTTCGGGAGCGGTGAACCACTGGTCGGGTCCCATCTCCCAGCAGCGCACCAGCTCCGGGCCCCCGGTGAGGTGTTGCAGGACGCGATGGCCGGGGCCTGCCGCCCGGACGGCGGCGGCGAGGCGCGGGTCGCGGGCTGCCGCGGCGGCCACGGCCGGGGTGTCGGCGGAGAGTGTGTCCGGCACGGTGATCCTCGTGTGCCGCCCGGTCAGCAGAGCTCTGACGAAAGGCGCTTCGTCCTCACCGTCCCGGCGGTTCTCGGTCAGCCGGCGCAGATGCTCCGGCCACATGGTGCCGACCACCGCGAGCGGCGCCACCCGGTCGAGCAGCCGTCTCAAGGCCCGGCCGGCCCGCTCGCCCGGAGCCCCGTTCAGGTAGCGCTGGGTCTCGTCGAGCCACAGCACGGTCCGTGGGCCGATGTCCGCGGCGATCAGGTCGTCCGTGTCCGCGGGGTGCACCACGGGCCAGTCGGGCAGGACGGCCGCCACGGCCTCGTAGGCGGCCCGGGTCTTCCCGCTCGCGGAACGGCCCACCAGCAGGACGAACACGGCGTCGTTCGTGGCCGCGGTGCGGGCCAGCCGCTGCCGCAGGGTCTCGTCGTGCGGGCGAAGGAGGTACTCCGTCAACGGCAGGTCGGCGCTTCCGTCCTTGCCGGGGGCGAGGCGGACTCCGAGACGTGCGGGATCCCACCGTGTGACGGTGCGCCGAGGCGCGTCATCGTCGGACATACGCTCCCGACGCCTCCCGGCCGATGGTCTCGACAGCGCGGTCCACCGTCTCCAGCATGGGAAACACCTTGGTCAGCCCGGTGATCCGGAACGCTTTGCGAATCGGTTCGGACGAGACGACCAGCACCACCAGACCGTCGAAGGCGCGGACGCGTTTCAGACCGCCGACGAACACACCCACCCCGGTCGAGTCGATGAAGTCGATATCGGTCAGGTCCATGATCAAGTAGCACCTCCCCTGGGTCACCAGGTCGGCCATCAGCTTGCGCAGGGGTGCCACGTTGGAGCCGTCCAGATATCCGCCCGTCCCTCCGCCCGCGACCTTCACCAGCGTGATGTCCTCGGAGAGGTGCTCGTACGTATGGCCTCCGGACGCGAGGACGGTATTCGCCGTCGCACGGCGCCGACGGGCCCGCTCCTCGACGTCGGCCGTCGCGTAGGAGGCGGCGAGCTCCTCGACCGCACCCGGAACGGTGTCGTGGACGAGGAGGACCTTGCGCAGGCCCATCCTGGCCAGCATCCCACGCTCCTGCTTGCCCGGGCCGACCAGCACGAGGGCCCCGCCTTCGAAGTGCACGCGCCTGAGGATCCCGCCCAGCATGGCGAAACCCGAGCGGTCGACGGAATCGATCGCACTCAGGTCGACAACCAGAATCAGCCGCCCTTCGTCCGCCAGCCGGCTGAGCACCCCGCGCAGTTCCGGTGCGGAGGCGCTGTCGAGCCGGTCGCCCTGGTTCGCGCTTTCCACCCGTACGACGGTGATGCCGCCGTGCTGGTCCTCGTACGACACCTTCAGGTGCACCTGACCCCCCATCATCCCGGGCACTGTGGATCATATCCGCCCGGTACGCCCTACACAGGGGTGAGCGCGGACCGGGCCGCGTCCAGGAACTCGGTCTGCGATACGGAGTGTTGGGTTCCGGGTGCTGCGCTCCCGAGTGCGTTCCGCAGGGTCTCCCCCGCCGTGGCCACAGCGGCCGGCCCTTCCAGCCGTACGACATTGAGCGCCTCCCCGACCGCGCCCATGGCCAGGTCGTACTCACGCCGGCGCGAGGACTCGTCCGCGGTGCCGATGGCGCCCTGCCAGGCGGCGCGCGCCTGTTGGGCGCTGTCGGTGCGGCTCAGATACGTGACGTATGCCGCCCGGCGCACCGCCCGCTGGTCCGCGAGCGTCTGCTCGGCGAGGGTACGGCGGGCGACATCGAGCTGAGCCGCGGCCTGGAGCTGCCCGGCGTCCCAGGCGGCAGCCGCCTGTTGCCGTCCGGCTTCCCATGCGGCAGCCGCCTGCCGCTCGCCCGCCGCCCAGGCGGCCGCGGCCTGGCGCTTGGCCGCGGCCAGCGTGAGCACCCCCGTCAGCACTCCGCCGCCGATCGCGGCCCCCGCAGCGATCAGCGCCGTGACCACGGCCTCGTCCACGCTGTCCCTCCCCTGTCGTACCGGACGCCGGGCCCCACGCACCCGGCCGGACGCGGCCCCGCCATGGTGCCGGGCGGACCGTGCCCGGATCGTGTCAGGGCGCCGGTTCCGTTGCTGCGGCCTCGATCAGCAGGGCCTGCCCCGGGTTGAGCGTCGGCATCGGAAGCCCCGCCCCGGTCAGGACCGTACCGGGCATCGGCACCCAGTCCTCCACGGCGGCCCGGTACCAGGCGGGGGCGATGACCTGGTGCATGGACGGCAGCCCGGCCTCCGTACGGATACGGACCCGGTAGGACCGCCCGGGGGCGAGCCCGGGAAGAGGCACACGGCCGGACTGGGCCGGCACGGAGGTCTCCGTCCGCGCCCAGCAGTACAGGGCGCTGCCGGCGTCCGGTGCGACGACACCGTGCAGGTACGTCGCGTCGTCGGCGAGGTCCGCCCTGACGACCCGTCCGCCGTGCAGCAGGGACCGTACCTCCTTGTAGAGCGCCGCCCACCGGGTCAGCGCCTCCCGCTCCGCCGCGGAGCGCGCCGTCAGGTCGTCCTCGATCCCCGCGTGCCCGAACAGCGCTGTGATCAGGCGGAACGAGTCGTCGGCTGCCCGGCCCGTCGTGTGGCTGCGCGGGCCCCCGACATGGGCGCCGATCAGTTCGGGCGGCAGCAGCTGACCCGTCCAGCGCTGGATGGCCTGGCGTTCCACCGGGTCGTTGCAGTCCGAGGCCCAGACCCGGTCCGTGCGGGCGAGGACGCCGAGGTCGACACGTCCGCCGCCGCTGGAGCAGGATTCGATCTCCAGGCCGGGCCGACGGGCGCGGAGCGTGTCCATCAGCCGGTACAGGGCCCGGGTCTGGGCGTGCACCCCCGGCCGGTCGCCGCCGTCCGCGTCACGGTGGACCGCCTCGTGCAGTTCACGGTTGTGGTCCCACTTCAGGTAGTCGATGCGGTACTCGGCGACCAGCGCGTCCAGCGACTCCAGCAGATAGGCGAACGCCTCCTCGTG
Source organism: Streptomyces sp. NPDC091416 (assembly GCF_044756845.1). Taxonomy (NCBI): domain Bacteria; kingdom Bacillati; phylum Actinomycetota; class Actinomycetes; order Kitasatosporales; family Streptomycetaceae; genus Streptomyces; species Streptomyces sp. NPDC091416. Next base: position 350,339 of record NZ_JBIVTU010000010.1, on the reverse strand, counting down.
GGCCACGTTCAGCACGTACTGGTGGCGGGAGCTCGGTCCGAGGCCGGCGGACGGGCCGAGGATCCAGTCGGGGTGCTCGCGCGCGAGGCGGGACGGGAGGTTCACCATCTCCGGTTCCACCCACAGTCCGAACTGCATGCCGTGGGCGTGTACCCGGTCCGCCAGCGGGGCCAGCCCGTCCGGCCACATCTGCGGGTCTACGGTCCAGTCGCCGAGCCCGGCGGTGTCGTCGCGCCGGCCGAGGAACCAGCCGTCGTCCAGCACCAGGCGCTCCACCCCGACCGCGGCGGCGTCGTCGGCCAGCGCGAGGAGCCGTTCCGGGCGGTGGTCGAAGTAGACGGCCTCCCAGGTGTTCAGGGTCAGCGGACGGGGCGACGACGGGTGCCCGGGCCGGGAACGGAGCATCGTGTGGAAGCGGCCGGCGAGCCCGTCGAGGCCTTCGGCGGACCAGGCGAAGTAGCACTCGGGCGAGGTGTAGCTGTCACCCGGCCCGAGCCGGATCTCGCCGGGCGTGAGCAGTTCGCCGCCGCCGAGGACGCCGCCGTGCACGCCGGCGCCTTCCGGCAGCCGTTCGGCCAGCCAGCGCTGGTTGCCGCTCCAGCCGACGTGCAGGGCCCAGACCTCGCCCGTACGGAAACCGAATCCGGGTACGCCGACCGTCAGGAGATGGGGCGCGTCCAGGCCGGGGCGTCCCCGGCGGACCTCACGGACGTGGCCCGCGAAGGCGAGCCGTCCTCGTTGCGGGGAGCGCTCGCGGCACCACTTGCCGGTGAAGTCCAGGATCTCCTGGGCCCGGTTCGGCACCGGGAGCAGGACGGTGGTGGAGGCGAGGTCGTACGGGGCGGGGACGGGGGCTCCGGCGGGGCAGGAGATTTCGGTGCGGACGGCCAGGACTCCGGACGGGTCGAGGCGGTAGGTGAGGGTGAGGTCGAGCCCGGCACCGGTGTCCCGCAGAGCGATGACGAGTGCGCCCCGGCTCTCCTCGGCGCCGGTCATCACGACGCGGGGTGCGGTGGCCGTCCCGGCCCGGTGGCCTTCCTGGGCGGGGGTTCCCGACCAGCCGTCGGCCTGGGTGGGCCAGACCGTGAACTGCCGTGGCTCGTCGAGCGCGCAGTGGAGCGAGGCCGCGTCCGCCGACAGGGCCAGGGCCGCGAGGCCGTCGGCGGTCAGCTCCCCGAGGTCCTGGCCCCAGTGCAGGACGCGGGGCAGCGGAGTGCGGAGCTCGACGACGAAACTCACCCCGGCCGCGCGCAGGTGGGCGATCCGGGTGGTGCTGCGGGTCATGCCGTGTCCTCTCGGGGCGGGCGCCGCGACGCGTCGCGCGGCCCGCTTGCTTCGTGGCCGGTCAGGCGTAGGGGTCGAAGGAGATCCCGGCGGGCTTCGCCCTGTCCAGGTGGGCGGCGAAGTTGCCGTCCTTGAGGCCGAACACGGCGCTGCCGAAGTCGGCTTGGACCAGCTTCTCGCGGATCCCGGCGGGGTAGCCGTTCCAGCCGACCAGATCGGGGAACTGCCACTGGTGGTAGTGGTTCTCCGGCGGCTCGTCGCCAGTGGTCGCGCGGCGGAAGCAGTGCGTTCCGATGCCGTCCTTGTGGTAGACGACCTTGGGGTGCGTCCCGTCCCACAGCATCCCGTCACGGCCGTACACGAGGAAGTCGCCGTGGGCCGAGGTGGACACGTACTTCGCCTCGTTGTCCTGCACCCACACGACGACGTGCTCCCAGTCGTGCCGGTGGCCGCCGAGACCGCTGCCGGCCACGGCCTGGTCCTTCTCGAAGTAGAGGCCGTACATGATGGCGCACCAGCCGTTGTTGCACAGGGAACGTGCGTAGCCGTTCGTGTTGTCCAGGTCCCAGGAGTCGTGGCAGCTGCCGTTGACGGCGCCCGTGGTCTTGAGTCCGGGTGCCACGGCCCCGTCGGCACCGATGGCGGGTGTCGGGTAGCAGCCGTCTCCGTCGTAGTCGAAGGCGGGCTGGAACGTCTGCTCCAGCCCGTCCGCGTTCGCGGGCAGAGCACCCGGCACGGCCGCGAAGGCGCTGCCGGAAGAGGCGACGACCAGGGTCGCGGCGGCGGACAGGATGAGTAACGCCTTGCGGAGCCGTCCTGGGTTCTTCACGGTTTCCTCCTGGATCACGCCTGCCGGACTCGGCCAAGCCATGGCATGCCCATGTCTAAGGCGGTGGAACCCCGTGACATCCGGCCGTGATCGCCTTCGCGTGATCCGTCACGCGTAGTCCGGGAAGCAGTGGGCGGATATCCGGCTGGTGGGGCAGCCGAGCCGCGCGTCGGCAAGCAGGCGCACGAGGAACTCGCCCCTACCGCAGTCGTACCGCTCCCAGGTGTCGAAGTCCGTCTCCTCCGGCACGTCCGGGATGACCGGCGGACGGGGGTGGGGAACGGGCCCAGGACAGGACGGAGCTGCTGCCAGAGCGTGCTGATGAATGCGGGGTTCGCCCGTACCCCGCAGTCAACCGCACAGCTCTGACATCCGGTCCGGCCCGCCGGCACGGCGCAGCGGTGCGGGCGCCGTGCCGCGCGCCCAGGAGCCGCAGCCCGGTCGTGGCCCGGCTCGACGGCCGGCCGTGCCCTACGGATCCCCGCCGGTGAGGACGTCGTGGTGAATGGGCGTCCGCGAACCGGTCAGCGGAGCGCCCGTTCCTCCCCGGCGCTCCGCCACGATCTCCGCCGCGATGGACAGGGCGGTCTCCTCCGGCGTACGGGCGCCGAGGTCGAGGCCGATCGGGGAGTGCAGGCGGTCCAACTCGTCCTCGGTCACACCGGCTTCGCGCAGCCGCCCGCTGCGGTCCTCGTGCGTGCGGCGCGAGCCCATCGCACCGACGTACGCGACGGGCAGGCGCAGGGCCGTCTCCAGCAGTGGAATGTCGAACCTGGCGTCATGGGTGAGCACGCACAGGACGGTGCGCTCGTCGGTGGCGGCGCGCTCGAGGTACCGGTGCGGCCAGTCGACCACCACGTCGTCCGCCTCGGGGAAGCGGGCCCGGGTGGCGAAGACCGGACGCGCGTCGCACACCGTCACGTGGTGGCCGAGGAACTTGCCGGCCCGCACGAGCGCCGTGGCGAAGTCCACGGCGCCGAACACGATCATGCGGGGCGGCGGCACGCTCGACTCCACGAACAGCGTCAGGCCGCCCGGACAGCTCGTCCCGTCCTCCGCGACCTCCACGGTGCCGGTGCGCCCGGCGTCCAGGAGCGCCCCGGCCTCGGCCGCGGCCGTGCGGTCCAGGGCCGGACGTCCGTCGAGGCTGCCCTCGTACGATCCGTCGCCCCGTACCAGCAAGGCCCGGCCGAGCAGCGCGTCCGGTCCGCGGACCACCCGGGCCAGCGCCACCGGTTCGGCGCGGCCCGCCGCCGTGAACGCCGCCCGGAACACCGGCTCCTGGGAACGCACCGGCACGACGAGGACGTCGATGACGCCGCCGCAGGTGAGGCCCACGGCGAAGGCGTCCTCGTCGCTGTACCCGAACCGCTCCCGCACGGTCCGGCCGTCCTGGAGCGCCTGGACGCACAGCTCGTACACGGCGCCTTCCACACAGCCGCCGGAGACCGAGCCGATGACGGTGCCCTCGCCGTCGACGGCCAGGGCCGCGCCCGGGGCCCGCGGCGCGCTCCCGTCGACCGCGACGACGGTGGCGACGGCGAAGTCACGGCCCTCCTCGGACCACAGGTGGAGGGCACGAGCGATGTCAAGCACCCCGGAGTTCCTCCGCCGCCGCGAGAACGCGGTCGGGACGGATCGGCAGCCGGCGGTGGCGCACCCCGGTCGCATGCCACACCGCGTTGGCGATGGCGGCGGCGACTCCCACGATGCCGATCTCCCCGATGCCCTTGATGCCGACCGGGTCCTCGGGATCGTGGTCGTCCACCCAGTCCGCCTCGATGTGCTGCACGTCGGCGTGGGCGGCCACGTGGTAGCCGGCCAGGTCGGCGTTGACGTAGCCGCCGGACGCCGCGTCGCGGACGGCCTCCTCGTGCAGGGCCATGGAGAGCCCCCAGGTCATGCCGCCGACGAGCTGGCTGCGGGCGGTCAGCGGGTTGACGATGGTCCCTGCGGCGAAGATGCCGAGCAGCCTCCGTACGCGGACCTCGCCGGTGGTGACGTCCACGGCGGCCTCGGCGAACTGTGCCCCGTAGGAGTGGCGCTCCTTCTGCGCGAGGGCGCCGATCGCCTCGCTGGTGTCCGAGCGGGTGGTGATGCCTTCCGGCGGAACGGATCCGCCCAGGGCGAGGAGTTCGCGCATTTCGTCCGCCGCCAGCCGCACCGCCCAGGCCCACGAGCGGGTGCCCATGGAGCCCCCGGCGATCCACGCCGGGCCCAGGTCGCTGTCCCCGAGGCGCACCCGGATGCGGTCCGGTGCCACCCCGAGCGCGTCGGCGGCGACCGAGAGCATCGCGGTCCTCGCCCCGGTACCGATGTCGGCCGCGTTGATCCCCACGGTGAAGCTGCCGTCCGGCTGCGCGGTCACGGCCGCGGTGGACGCGCCCACGCCCGCGGGGAAGGATGCCGCCGCCATACCGGTCCCCAGGAGCCAGCGTCCCTCGCGGCGCAGTCCGGGGCGGGGGTCCCGGCCCGCCCAGCCGAAGCGGCGGGCGCCTTCCTCGAAGCAGGCGAGCTGGTTGCGCCGGCTGAACGGCAGCCCCGACACGGGGCCCGCCGCGGGCTGGTTGCGCGTGCGCAGTTCGATCGGGTCCAGGCCGCACTTCTCGGCCAGTTCGTCCACCGCCGATTCGAGGGCGAAGGAGCCGGGCGTCTCACCCGGCGCCCGCATCCAGGTGGGGGTCGGCACGTCGAGCCGCACCAGCCGGTGCCCGGTGCGATGCGCGTCGGCGTCGTACATGGTGCGTCCCACACCGGCGCTCGACTCGACGAACTCGTGCACGGTCGACGTGAGGCTCAGCGACTGGTGGTCGAAGGCCCGCAGGCGGCCGTCGGCGTCCGCTCCGAGCGTGACCCGCTGCACGGTGGGACTGCGGAATCCGACGAGCGAGAACATCTGGCGGCGCGTCAGCACGACCCGGACAGGCCGGTGCAGGAGGGTCGTGGCCATGACGGCGGCCACCTGGTGGGGGGCCAGGCCCTTCGATCCGAAGCCGCCTCCGACATGCTCGGAGCGCACCCGGACGGATGCCGGGTCGAGGGAGAAGAGCGAGGCGAGTTCGCTCGCCACCCAGAAGGTGCCCTGGTTGGAGTCGAGGACATCCAGCCGGCCGCCCTCCCACCGGGCCGTCGCGGCGTGCGGCTCCATGGAGTTGTGGTGTTCCTCCGGGGTGGAGTACTCCTCGTCCACGACGTGGGCGGCCTCCCGGAGCCGGGCCGCCAGGTCCCCCTTCTCCGTGTCGGCCTGCGCCATCACGTTCTCGTCGGGGGTGTAGGCACCGGAGTGCCCGGCACGGAACCCGACGTCGTGCGTTTCCTCGTCGTAGTGCACCACCAGCGCCTCGGCGGCTTCCCGGGCCTCCTCGGGCGTCTCGGCGACGACCAGTGCCACGGGCCAGCCCATGAACGGCACCCGGTCGTGCTGGAAGATCCCGACAACCGGGTTCGGCGGTCCCAGCATGCCCATGTACGCGGTGTCGACTCGCGGCGCGTTCTCGTGGTGGAGCACGGCCAGGACGCCGGGCATGGCCCGGACGGGAGCGTCCTCGACGGACCGGATCCGGCCGCGGGCCACGGTGGACAGCACCAGCCAGCCGTGAGCCAGTTCGGCGAAGGGGATCTCTCCGGCGTAGCGGGCCGCGCCGGTGACCTTGTCCCTGCCCTCCACACGCGTACGGGCGGAGCCGACCGCACCCGTGACGGTGGTGTTCTCGGTCGTGGTGGTCATCGGGCGGCCTCCTCGGCGAGTTCGGTGAGTACGGCCGTGACGAGGTTGCGCATCAGGGTCACCTTGTATCCGTTGTCCGCCAGGGGCTCGGCCGCCGCCAGTTCGGCGTCCGCCGCCGCGGCGAACGCCTCCGCGTCCGCGGGGCCGCCGTTCAGGGCCCGCTCGGCCGCCCGGGCCCGCCAGGGGCGGGATGCCACCGCGCCGAGGGCCAGGCGCGCTTCGCGTACGACACCGTCCTGGACGTCGAGCGCCGCGGCGACGGAGCCGATCGCGAACGCGAAGGAGGCCCGTTCGCGCACCTTGCGGTAGCGGGAGCGCGCGGCGACGGCAGCCGGCGGCACGGTGACACCCGTGATCAGCGCGCCGGGCGGCAGCGCCGTTTCGAGGTGCGGGGTCTCCCCCACCGGCAGATAGAAGTCGGCAACCGGCAACTCGCCCGGGCCGTCGGCCGTTTCGTACGAGACGACCGCGTCGAAGGCCGCCAGGGCCACCGCCATGTCCGAGGGATGTGTCGCCACGCAGTGCTCGGAGGCACCGAGGATCGCGTGGTTGTGGTGCTCGCCCGCCCGTGCGGGGCAACCGCTGCCGGGGGTCCGCTTGTTGCACGGCTTGGCGATGTCGCCGAAGTAGCCGCAGCGGGTCCGCTGGAGCAGGTTCCCACCGACGGTGGCCATGTTGCGCAGTTGTCCGGAGGCACCGGCCAGAACCGCCTGTGCCAGGGCCGGACAGCGCCGGCGGACCTCGGCATGGGCGGCCAGGTCACTGTTGGTGACGGTCGCGCCGATGCGCAGGCCGCCGTCGGGTGTGCACCCGATGTCGCCGAGCGGAAGTTCCTGGAGGTCGACGAGAAGCGTCGGCCGCTCCACGCCGGACTTCATCAGGTCGACGAGGTTGGTGCCGCCGCCGAGGAGGCGGGCGCCGGGATCCTCCGCGAGCAGGGCCACGGCCCCGGAGACGTCGAGGGCGCGTTCGTATCCGAACTCCCTCATGCCACCGCCTCCTTGGTGTCCTGCGCGGACACGTCCGCCGCGCGCGCCACGGCCTGCACGATGGACATGTAGGCGCCGCAGCGGCAGAGGTTGCCGCTCATCCGCTCACGGATCTCCTCCGCGGTCAGAGCGGGAACTCCCGCTTCCGGCCGGACGTCGTCGGTCACGGCGCTCGGCCAGCCCGCGGCGTGTTCCTCGATCACCGCCAGCGCCGAGCAGATCTGGCCCGGGGTGCAGTAGCCGCACTGGTAGCCGTCGAGGTCGAGGAAGGCCTGCTGCACCGGATGCAGCCGGTCGCCGTCGGCGACGCCTTCGATGGTGGTGATCGCGCGCCCCTCGGCGGCGACCGCGAGCTGCAGACAGGAGACGGTCCGCCGCCCGTCGAGCAGTACCGTGCAGGCACCGCACTGCCCTTGGTCGCAGCCCTTCTTGGTACCGGTCAGGTCGAGACGCTCACGAAGGGCGTCGAGGAGGGTGGTGCGGTGGTCGACGGGCAGCGTGTACTTTTCGCCATTGATGTTCAGGGTGATGGCACTGGACGTCGATGGGGCCATGATCAGCCTTCTTTCGCATTGCTTATGCGCGTCGAACGAGACGATCCCGGCAACGTTCCGGGAGGGTGGGGGCGGTTCGGGTGGGGGGACGGGCGACCGGGGTACCGGTCGGCCGCGTGGGCCGGTTCTACCGCTACGATGAAGGAAAGCGGACAGCTGTCCGCTTATCCGTCGAACCTAGCGGACAGCTGTCCGCTCAGCAAGGCCGTCATGGCCGCGTGTCCGGAAGGAGGAGGCGTGGACGAGGAGAAGAGCACGCCCCAGCGCCCGGACGCGCAACGGAACCGTGAACGCATCCTGGCCGTCGCCCTGGCGGAACTGACACGGTCGGCGGACGCGCCGGTGAGCTCGATCGCGAAGAAGGCCGGCGTCGGTCAGGGGACGTTCTACCGCAACTTCCCGAACCGCGAGGCGCTCGTCCTGGAGGTCTACCGCTACGAGATGCAGCAGGTCGCGGACAGCGCGGCCCAGCTGCTCGCGACCCGCGCCCCCGACCGGGCGCTGCGGGAGTGGATGGACCGGCTGGCGCAGTACGCCATGGCCAAGGCCGGCCTGGCCGTCGCCCTGCGCGCGACCGCCAGCAGGTACGGCAGTCTGGCCCAGCTCGGCCACGGCCCGGTGACCCGCGGCGTCACGCTCCTGCTGCACGCGAACGAGGAGGCGGGCACCATCCGCCCGGGTGTGACCACCGACGACTTCCAGCTCGCCATCGCCGGACTCTGGCAGCTCGACCCGCAGAGCGACTGGCAGCCGAGGGCCGCCCGCCTGTTCGACCTGGTGATGGACGGGCTGCGGGCGGGGGCGCCCGGCGCGGGCGCGGCGCCGGCGTAGGACCTCTCGTCCGGACCACGCGGGGCCCGGACCCTCCATCCGGCCCGATCCGGACGAAAGGCCCTGGTCCCGGATTCCCTGCGGTTCACGACCCAGTGGCGGCCCCGATGACCACCGTGCGCGCCCACGCGGGCGGTGCGTCCGGAACGTACTCGGAATCCTCGTCCCACCGCCGCGCGTGCTGCCGGTCGAACAGACCCACCACCGTCCGGCACGGCGGCGGCGTACCGGGCCAGGGCGTCTGCCCGTCGGTGAGCGCCACGACGACATCGGGCCGGGGCTGCGACCGGAGCGCCCTGGCGAACCCCGAGCGCAGGTCCGTGCCGCCACCGCCGACCAGCGCGATGCCCTCGGCGCGGCACAGCGGGTGGACGACCCGGGTCGCCGCGTCGCACGCCAGGACGGTGACCAGATCCCGCCGGCCGCCCACGGCACGGGAGATCGCGGCGACCTCCAGCAGCGCGCTGCCCAGTTCGGCGTCGCTGACCGAGCCCGAGGTGTCGATGACCACCGCGACGCGCGGCGGCCTGCGCCGAAGGCTCGGCAGCACGACCCCGGGCACGCCCGCGGACCGCCGGGCCGGACGGCCGTACGTGTAGTCGTCGCCGGCCCCCGCCCCCGACACCGCCGACCGCAGCGCCGCCCCCAGCAACTGCCGCCACGGCTGCGGCGGGTGGAACGCTTCCCGGGCCCATCTCTGCCACCCCTTCGAGACGTTCCCGGGCCGTCCGACGATGCCCCGGGCCACCCGGAAGCGCACCGCGTCCCGCTCCTGGGCGCTGAGACCGTGGGCGCCGGCCGGCCCCAGGTCCCACTCCCGTTCCAGCCCGTCGGCGCCGCTGCCGCAGTCCAGCCAGGCCAGGTGCTGCGTACGCGGACCGAGCCGGAACTGACGCAGGTAGTCCTCCATGAGTTCCCCCTCGCCCAGTTCCAGATGCCGCGGCTCCACCGCCCCCGCGGGCCTCACGAGTCCGTCGCCGAACACGTCGTCGTTGATCTCGCAGTCGGCGGCGATGTTCATCCGCAGCCGCTCCGCCGGACCGGCCGGACCGTGCTCCCGTACGAACCGGTCACTGCGCCCGTGGTGGTCGCGCAGCAGGTGCGACACCTCGTGGACCCACACACCGGCGAGTTCCTCCACCGGTGTCCGGTCCACGAAGCCGGGTGAGGCGTAGCACCGCCAGTGCCGGTCGACCGCCATGGTCGGGACCCGCCGCGACTCCACGAGGTGCAGGGCGAACAGCGCGGTCGCCAGGTAGGGGCGGGCCCGGGCCGCCTGCAACCGGGCGGCGTAGAGCTTGTCGAGGTCCAGGGCCCCCGGTTCGCCCGGGGTCACCGGCGGGCCTTGGTGGCGGCCGCCGCGCGGGCCGCTGCCTGCTCGGCGCGCCGGGAGAGCGACACGGTTCCGGCGAGGGCCTCGATCGACTCCGGCACGTCCCAGTCCTGCTGCCGCAGGGTGGCGAGTGTCGTGGCGGGGACCACGACCAGGTCCGGGGCTCCTGTCTCCAGCGCCCGGACGAGCAGGGCCCAGGCAGCGTCCCAGCGGGACTTCTCCGGAGTCCGGCGGACCGCTGCCACCACGCCGTCGAGCACGGCCTGGCGCAGATCCCCGCGCTCGGGCAGCTCGGCGCCCGCCGGATCGGCGAGCAGGTCCTCCGGGTCCGGCAGGTCCATCCGGTCCAGGCTCGCCAGCAGCTCCAGCCCCGGCCCGTCCCCCACCGCACCCCTGACCAGCAGTGACAGCACGTCGCGCGAGGCGTCGGCCGCCGTAGCGAACGCGATCAGACGGAGCGTCATCTCCCAGCTCCGCGGGGAGGGCCAGGCCCCGCCCCGGCGTGTCTCCCCGCTGGGCAGCCGGTGCACGAGCGCGGGCCGCGCGGAGAGCAGTCCGCACACCGCACGGCGGGCGAAGTCCACGGCCTGCGCGAATCGTTCGGGAGCGAGCTGCGGCAGGGTGGCGCGCGGCCACGTCCCGCCCAGTCCGCGCACCACGACCTCGTGGTCGTGGACCCACTGGAGGTGTACGAACCGGTTGGCGAGGGGCGGGCTGAGCTCCCAGCCGTCGGCCGCCGACGAGCGCGGGTTGGCGGCGGCCACGATCCGTACACCGGGCGGCAGCCTGAGCGTGCCGATGCGCCGTTCCAGGACGAGACGGAGCAGGGCGGCCTGCACGGCTGGTGGTGCGGTGGACAGTTCGTCGAGGAACAGCAGCCCGCGGCCCGCCCGCACCAGGCGCACCGCCCACTCCGGCGGTGCCATCGGGACGCCCTGCTCGGCGGGATCGTCACCGACGATCGGCAGCCCCGAGAAGTCGGAAGGCTCGTGCACGCTGGCGATCACCGTGGTCAGCGGGAGATCCAGCGACTCGGCGAGCTGGGTGAGGGCGGCGCTCTTGCCGATCCCCGGCTCGCCCCACAGGAGGACGGGCAGGTCGGCGGCGACGGCCAGGGTGAGGGCCTCCAGCTGGACGTCGGGGCGCGGTTCGGTGGTGGTGTCGCGCAGCAGGGCCATCAACTCGCCCGCGACGTCCAGCTGGGACGCGGCAGCGGGGGTGCGAGGCATGCGGGTGGATGTGGGCAGGGTGCGTGTGGGCATGGGTGATCACCTGAGGGGTCTCGGTACGGATGGGAACACGGTGATGCGCGCGGGCCGAAGGCCCCGGGTCAGCGGACGGTGGCGACGCGCGGACGCCGGTACGGGTGACGGCCCCGGGAGCGCCGGTGCTCCGGGAGGGGGTGGCGCGGACCGGATCCGGTGAGGTCCGCCCGGAACAGTCCGTAGTCGATGCGCCGCCGGGCCGCGGTCTCCAGCTCGTCGCGCAGCGGCCCGCCGCGCAGAACGGCGCCGGGACCCAGCAGTCCTTCGACGACGGCCAGGGCACCTGCGATGTCGCCGTGGTCCAGGCGTTCCCGGACGCCGGTGAGGCAGTCGGGGCGGCGATGGGCCTCGTCGATGGCCTGGAGGCAGGGCATCGGCGTCCCGGTCAGGGCGGCCAGGAGTTCCTCACGGCGAAGTTCGGCGGGGTCGTGGTCGAGCGGAGCCAGCACCCCGTCGACGAGACCGATCCGGTGCGGCGCTCCGCGGCACTCCACGAGGCGCGGCTGTCCGGCCCCGTCGGGGTGCGGCGCCGTACCCACGGGGATGTGGTCCGGAATCAGTGCCCGGACGACCATGGGGTGCAGCCGGTCGGCCTCGATCGCCCCGCTTCGGATCAGGTCCAGGTCGGGCAGTGTCCAGACCGCCGCGTCGGGCAGGACCGGCAGCACGCGTCCGGCGGTGTACGGGGACGTCTCCGCGATCCGCAGTGCGGGCTGCCCGGCTCCGTCGCCGTGCGCGTCCAGGGCGAGGAGCAGCCGGTGCCGGCCCCCGAGCCGTACGGCGAACGTAGCGGTGGGCCGGGTCTCGGCGCGCAGCAGCAGGGCCGCCTCGGCCGCCCACCGTCCGGTGGCGCAGCGCCGGCCCGGCGGGATCAGGGCGCGCACGCCCGGGTCCACGCCGGCACCGTCATCGGCGTCGGCCGGTGGGCGGTCGGCCCCGGACCGGATGCGCAGTTCGCCCGTCGTGCGGGCGTCCCACAGGTGGCGGTGCAGGTCGAGGCGGAAGCGGGGGCTGGGGCGGGGATGCGGATGGCGGCGGGCGTCCGCGCCGGAGCGGGAGCCGTCCCACAGCGCGAGGCTGATCCGCTGGCCGGCGTCGGCCCGGGCGGGCGGGGTACGGACCACGAGATGCAGGGGGTCCCGGCCCGGCTGCCCGGTTTCGTACCGGGCCAGAGTCATCGTCAGGCCCGGGCGCAGCAGTCCGTGCGGAGCGATTCTCGGCAGATGCCAGCGCAGCAGGTCCGGCACCAGATGGCGCAGGTCGGCCCGGACCCGGGTGGTGAGTTCCCGGCCGTGCGTGCGTGCCAGGGCAGGGAGTCGGAGATCGATGTCGATGCCCGCAGCGGCGCATGCGCCGGACCAGTCGCCGGCGTGGCGGCGGGCGGTCGCGGTCTCGATCATGGAGGGCGGTACGGCGAACTCGCGTACGCGCAGCCAGAAGGTGAGGTAGGGATCCCTGTTCGCGTTCTCGGTGAGCATCAGCACTCACCTTGCGCGGACGGGTCCCCCAATCCGAGAGCAGTGTGTGTCGTCATCGCGGGCAGCGTAGCGGCAGGTGTCGGCGGGCCGCCACAGATTTTCGCCACGCCACTTCGCCGTGCTTCCTCGCCACGCCACTTCGTCATGCTTCCTCTCCGCGCTTCCTCTCCGCCTTCCTCTCCGCGCTTCCTCGACGCGCAGACACACCCGGCTGGCGTCACTCGGCCGGGACACGCAACGCTGCGCCGGTGTCGTCGCCGGTGACCGGATCCGACGACGCACCGGCCGCGAGGGGTGCAGGGGTGGTCAGGAGGCCGCGCGCTCGGCTGCCGCGACGTCGCCGGGGCGGCTCAGGCCGAGGTGGTCGCGCAGCGTCGTTCCCTCGTACTCCGTGCGGAACACACCCCGCTCCTGAAGGATCGGGACCACGGTGTCGGCGAAGACGTCCAGCCCGCCGGGTGTGAGATGCGGGACGAGGATGAAGCCGTCGGCGGCGTCGGCCTGGACGAAGTCGTTGATGGTCGTCGCCACGGTGGCCGGTGAGCCGACGAAGGCCTGCCGGTTGCCGGTCTCGATGACGAGGTCACGGATCGACCAGTTCTTCGCGGCCGCCAGCTCCCGCCATTCCCTGGCGATGGCCAGCGGATCGCGGTACATGCGTACCTGCGCGCGGCCTCGGGCGATGGTGTGTTCGCCGAGGTCCGGATCGATGTCGGGAAGCGGCCCTTCGGGGTCGTACGAGGACAGGTCGCGGTTCCACACGAACTCGAGGTGCTTGATCGCGGTGGCGCCGCTGACCTGCTGCCTGCGTACCTCGCGGGCCAGTTCCTGCGCCTCGGCGTCCGTGTCGCCGAGGACGAAGGTCGCGGCGGGCAGGATGAGCAGCTGGTCGTGGGTGCGGCCGTGGCGGGCGAGCCGGCCCTTGACGTCCGTGTAGAACGCCTGCCCCTCCTTGAGGGTGCTGTACCGGCTGAAGATCGCGTCGGCGCCCTCGGCCGCGAACTCGCGTCCGTCGTCCGAGTCACCGGCCTGGAAGATCACCGGGCGGCCCTGCGGGCTGCGCGGGACGTTGAACTGCCCCTCGATGTCGAAGTGCTGTCCCCGGTGCGCGAAGGATCCGGCCCGCGCGTCCCGGAGGAAGGTACCGGCCCCCTGGTCGGCGACGATTTCGTCGCCGCGCCAGGAGTCGAACAGTTCGTTGGCCGTGGCGAGGAACTCCTTGGCTCGGGAGTACCGCTCCTCCTGCGGCAGGAATCCGCCGCGGCGGAAGTTCTCGCCCGTGAAGGCGTCCCACGAGGTCACGACGTTCCACGCCGCGCGCCCGCCCGAGAGGTGATCGAGGCTGGCGAACTGGCGGGCCACCTCGTAGGGCTCGTTGAACGTGGAGTTGATCGTGCCGGTGAGGCCCAGGTGTTCGGTGACGGCGGCCAGGGCGGACAGTACGGTGAAGGTGTCGGGGCGCCCGACAACGTCCAAGTCGTATATCTGCCCGCCCTGTTCGCGGAGCCGGAGCCCTTCGGCGAGGAACAGGAAGTCGAACTTGGCGCGTTCGGCGGTACGCGCGAAGTGCGCGAACGAGCTGAACTCGACGTGGCTTCCCGCCGCGGGATCGCTCCACACGGTGGTGTTGTTGACGCCCGGGAAGTGGGCGGCGAGATGGATCTGCTTGAGCGGCCTGCCGTTGCCGGCGCCGTCGCTGGTGCTCATGTCGGTGGTCCCTCCGGCTCAGGCGGTGGCGTAACGGTTGGCGGGGCGGGCGAGTCCGAGCAGCCCGCGCAGGGTGTCGGCCTCGTAGGCGGTCCGGAAGGCACCTCGTCGCTGCAGTTCGGGCACCAGTCCGCGGGTGATCGCCGGGAGGTCGTGGCCGATCACCGCGGGCCGCAGCCGGAATCCGGTGAGCCCGGCCCGCTGCCATTCCAGGAGCAGGTCCGCCAGTTGCGCGGGGGTGCCGGTGAAGACCTTCGCGTCGCTCGCGTACGGCTGTCCGGCGAGGCCGTCGAGACGGTCCCGCCGGGCCGCCGCGGCTCCGGGCTCCTCGTCGAGGAAGACGACGAGATCCCCGAAGAGGTGGAGGAGCTCCGCCGCGCGCCCCGCGGCTGCCTGTTCGGCACGGATCTCTTCGGTGATGGAGCGGGCGCCGACGGTGTCGTGCGGGGTGACGTAGCCGATGTCCGTGGAGCGGGCCACGAGTTGGAACGGCACGCTCCGGTGCGCCAGGGCACTGACGACCGGTTGTCCTTGCGGCGGCCGGGGCGTGATCGAGGGGCCCTTGACGCTGAAGTGCCGTCCCTCGAAGTCGATGTAGTGCAACTGCTCGCGGTCGATGAAGCGGCCGGTGGCGACGTCGCGTATCTCCGCCCCGTCCTCCCAGCTGTCCCAGAGGCGGCGCACCGCCTCGACGTAGTCGGCTGCCTCCTCGAAGAGTTCGGCGGTCAGATCGCGGACGGCCGGGGTGTCCAGGTCGTCGATCCCGAAGTGCGGGAACGTGCGGCGGCCGAAGTGTGCGGCTTCGTGCTGCCGGGCCGAGACCTGGATGCGCAGACCGGCCCGGCCGGTGCTCACGTAGTCGAGCGTGGCGATGGCCTTGGAGATGTGGAACGGCTCCGTGTGCGTGGCGACCACGGTGGGGACGAGTCCGATGTGCCGGGTCAGCGGGGCGACGCGGGCGGCGATGAGTACCGCGTCCAGGCGCCCGCGCTCCTGGTCGGTACGGCCGTCGGGCCCGGTGAACTGCGAGGACTGGAGCCCGAGTGCGTCCTCGATCGTCACGAGGTCGAGCAGGCCGCGTTCGGCCTCCTGGACGGTGTCGGTCCAGTATGCGGCGGTGAGCAGGTCCCTGGGCCGGGCCTCCGGCTCGCGCCACGCGGCCGGGTGCCAGCCCGCGCCGTTGAGTGCGACGGCGAGGTGCAGGGGGGCGGACAGGGGAGGGTGCGGGGATGACGGTGCGGACACGACAGGGTGCCTTCCTGATCGACCGTGGGTGATCGCCGGGCCTCGTCGGGAGGTTCGGCGTCGCGGGTACGGATCAGGGACAACAGAGCGCGCCGGCCACGCGCTGGAGGTCGATGTGCGGCCGGGAGTAGAGGTGGACGCGGCGCCGGGGGGCGAGCACCTTGACGAGCGGGCAGGTCACCGGTGGCATGACCGTCGCCTCCGCTCTTCCGGCTCGGCGGGCCCGGAGGCCTCGCGCTTGCGGAACCCGGACGGGTCCCGCCTGGTCGTCACCCGGAGCACCCCACCGCGCGGGAGGGTTGCCGGTCAGCAAGCCGGGGCTCGACGCTGACACTCATGACCTGCCCGGAACGCTACGCGCGACGGGCCCGCCGCGCAATGCCCGGTGGATCATGGCCGTACTCGCTCTGCCGTGAGCCACAACACCACTGCGGCGCCGGGCATTCCGCCGCCGCACGGTTCGTTCGTCTCCCGTGCTGCCCAAGGCTGCCGTGGCGTGTGACGTTCCTTGCGCACCGCGGCCGGGACGGCGCCGGTCGCGGCGGCGGCAGCGGTGTCCGAGGAACGGGCAGACGGCCCGCGGCGGGTCAGTCCGTCAGGCCGGCGGCGAGGGTCGCTCCCAGCTCCCAGCACGCCTCGGTGTCGGCCTTGGCGGGTTCTCCCGTGACCGTCACGGCGTCGGTCGCACGGCGCCATCCGAGGCCGGTCGTGATCGACTCGATGGCCCGGACGGCGCCCGTGACGTCGTTGCCGCCGTGCACGTAGTACCCGAAGGGGCGGCCGCGCGTCGCGTCCAGACAGGGGTAGTAGATCTGGTCGAAGAAGTGCTTGAGGGCGCCGGACACATAGCCGAGGTTCGCGGGGGTGCCGAGCAGGATGCCGTCGGCGGCAAGAACGTCGGAGGCCGTCGCGGCAAGCGCCGCCCGGCGCTCCACCCGGACCCCTTCGATCCCGTCGGTCGTCGCACCGGAGACGACGGCTTCGAGCAGTGCCTGGCAGTTGGGCGAGGGCGTGTGATGCACGATCAGGAGAGTGGCCACACCTCCGCACCCTGCCGTGCTCGCCGCGCGGCCGCAAGCAGGGTACGGCTCGCGCCGCGACACCGGCCGGTGGTGATGTGCGGTCCGAGCCCCGCCGGACCGGCCGGCCCGGGCCATGGGCGGATCGTCTGGTGTGCTTCCCCGATGTCATCGATCATGGGTCCGTTCACCGACGACCGGTCCGGCGGAGAGGCGCGGCATGACATCCGGCAAGGAGGCCCGGCAGGGCCTCGGCATACTCGCGGACGACCTCACCAGTGCCGGGGACGGAGCAGCCCCGTTCCGCCGGGCCGGCCACGAGGCGCGGATCCTCCTGTCCGCCCCGGCGGCGGAACCCCTGCCCCGTACGGGGGTGACCGCGGTCGATCTCGGGACCCGGCTGCTGGACGAGGAGGCCGCCGCCGCGCGTACGGGCCGGGCCGCCCGCCGGTTCGCCGGCTCCGCGCTCCTGTTCAAGACGGTGGATTCGACGCTGCGCGGCCACGTCGCGGCGGAGGTCCGGGCCGCGTGGGCGGGGTCGGGGCGGCGGGCCGTCGTCCTCGCTCCCGCCTTTCCCGCGGAAGGACGGGTGACGGTCGAGGCGGTCCAGTACGTCCGGGGCGTGCCGGTCCACGAGAGCGACTTCGCCCGCGACCCCGTTCATCCGGTGCGGTGTTCGGACCTCACGACGGTGTTCCCGGACGCCGTCGTCGTCGGACCGGACCGGGCGGCCGAACTGCCCGGCCTCATCGGCCGGGGCGCTCTGATCGTCTGCTCCGCCGCGACGGACGGCGACCTCGACCGCCTGGTCGCGGCGGTCCCCGGCCTCGACGACGTCCTGTGGGTCGGCTCGCCCGGGCTGGCGGCCGCGCTGGCCCGGCGCTGCGCCCGCGATGACGGGCCGGTGCCGCCCGCACCCGCGCCGGTCCGCCGACCGCTCGTCGTCGTCGGCAGCGCCCATCCGGCGACCCGGCGGCAGCTGGCCGCGCTCCGCGACCGGGCCGACGTCCGGGGCGTCGTCGTCGGCGGCGATCCCGCCCCGGCGGTTCGGGCCCTGCGGGCCCTGACCGCACCCGTCCTCACGGTACAGACACCCGATGAACGCCATGCCCCGCACACCGCGCGCGTGCTCGCCCGGTCCCTCGCGGCTGTCGTACGGACGCTCGCCGGGGAGCGTCTGGTCGACGCGCTCGTCGTCACCGGCGGGGAGACGGCCGCGACCGTGTTCCAGGCCCTCGGCATCGACGGGATCGACCTGCTCGACGAGCCCGAGCCCGGCGTCGCCCGCGGAACCCCGCTCGGCTCGTCGTCCCTCCCCGTCCTGATCAAGGCGGGCGGCTTCGGCGACGACGAGATGCTTCTGCGGCTCTGCCGTCTGGTCCGGCAGACTCACAGCGCCCGGCGCTGAGAGGCGGTCCCGGCCCGACGGCGACCGCGGCGGGGCCGCGGACCGTTGGGCCGGATCCGGGGGTGTGTCAGGAGCGGTGTCCGAAGAACTCGACCTCCGCGACGGCCACCCGGCGCCCCTTGCCCGTCCCGTACGCGGAGTCGACGGTGAGCCGCACCGCGACCGTGTCCGTCCCCCGTACGTCGAACGTCTGCTGTCCCGCTGCGTCGGCCAGCCGGATCGTCCGGCTGCTCTCCTTGCCGTCCTTCGAGGTCAGGACCACGGTGATGTGGGCAGGCCTGGCCTGCGTGAGGAATTCGTCCTTCCGCGCCGAAGTCCCGGAGAAGACCACCATCTTCAGCAGCCGGACCGGCTGCGCGAACGAGCAGTCCAGATACTCGCCGGCTCCGTCACCGCTCTCCCGCGGCGCCCAGTACCGGTTGTTGAATCCGTCGAAGGCCGCCGTCGCGGGATGTCCCGGCGCGGAAGTGGAGCTCCGGAACGCGGACGGGACCACCGCCTCCGGTGCCCCGGTCTCCTCCTTGGCGAGGCCGAGCAGACCGGAGAGATGCGGCAGCGCGAACCAGACCCCGACCGCCAGCACCAGCAGCGCGAGCGGCAGCGCGAACCTCGGTCTGCGCCGCCCGCGCCGTGGCCGCGTACCCGCCACGCGGGTCTTCCCGGACGTCCGCCTGAGGATCCGGCGCCACCACGGCGGGCGGACGGCCGGGGGCGGCCCCGGGTCGAGGAGCAGCGCACACCGGACGCAGAGTGTGCGTTCCGGCGCGTTCTCCGCACGGCAGTTGGGACACACCACCGAAGTGCCCACCACCGGCCTGGGCGGTTCGGCAGCGCGGGGCTCCGGTCCGGGTGCCCAGGCATCGGGGCCGGGGGCCGGACCGTCCGGAGCGTCTCCGGGACGCCGGGGAGCCGCCGCCGTCGCCGGCTGCGGAGGCAAGGCCGGTGCGGTGGGCGGTGCGGTGGGCAGGCGTACGGGGCCGGACGCCGGAGTCGTGGGCGGAACGACGGGCGGACGGTACTCCGGGGCCGGGGCAGGCGCCACGGGCTCCGGCCGTCCGGCCGCCCGCGGTCCCGCTTCCGGCTCGCCCGCCCTCTCCGGCTCCCACGCCAGGAACGCCTCGCAGGACGCGCAGAACTCCCGCCCCGGCGGATTCCGGTGACCACACGCCTCGCAGATCACCGCGCACCGCCTCCCGTGTCCCCGGCCGGAGGCAGGATCTCCAGCGTGTACCCCACATGGGCCGGGATCTCGGTCCCGATGAGCTCCTCCAGCCGCACCCGGTCGACGGGCCGCCCCGCCCGTTCCCGGACCCGGAGCGTCACCCAGGCGCGCGCCCGGCCGGGCAGCGCGGTCTGCGACACGGTCGACCAGGCCGTTCCGCCGCTCTCGGTGATCTCCGTCTCCGCGCCCGTCGCCAGCCGCACCGCGTCGGCCAGCCCGTCGGCCGTACCGCGCCGGGCATGCCGGGCGACCGCGCCCCGCACCGCATCGCGGCGCCGTTCGACGGGACTGTCCTCGTACGGCTCCACGGCCACCCATTGGGCCAGCCAGGCCAGGAAGTCCTCCGGGGCGCTGCGGGGGTCGAGATGGGCGGGCAGATTGTCGATGGTGAGCAGGACCGGCGCGAGCACCTCGTCGAGCGCGGCGAGGAAGCGCCGGAGGAAGTCCTGTTCCAGGTAGACGGCGGGCAGCTGGTCGATCAGTGGGTGCGGGGTCGGAAGTCCGGTGACGCCGGTGCGCGACACGCTCTAGGCCCCTCTCACCCGGAGCTGGTGCTCGTAGCTGAAGACCAGCGCGTGCCGGTCGAGCGGGATCTTGGACGTGGCGTCGGTGCGCTCTCCGGTGACCGGATCGGCGCGGTAGAGCCGTACGTCCTCCACGAGGTCGATCCCGGGCACCCGCTGGAGCACGGCGAAGGCCTCCCCCGACTGGACCGGCCGCCCGAAGGGCCAGCCCTGTCCGTTCGGCCCTCCGGACAGCGCGTTGAAGTACCCGTACAGCGCGGCCAGCGCCGCTTCCCGTACGCGCTCCGCGCTCGCTCCGCGCTCGGCCTGCACCGAGGCGACGACGGTGACGCCCTGGTAGAACGGCGGCTCGACGACGAGGCGGGCCCCGATCGGACGGCGGGCCTCCAGATGCCCGGCGATGAGGCTGAGCGTATGGGCGGGTGGGATGAGCTCGTCGAACTCGATCCTGCCCTGCTCGTCGCTGCGGCCGGCCGGGACGACGAGCAGCCGGACGCCGTGGGCGGAACCGTCGTCTTCCCCGGGTTCGCCCGCCCGGATGCAGTGCACACGTGCCGCGTCCGGCGCGATGTCGCGGGCGAGGAGTTCGTAGTCGTGCGGGACGACGGCGCGGTGCAGGGTCCGCAGTGTCATGGGCCCGCGCACCCGGGCGCTGTCGACGCTCTCTCCGTCGACACCTCCGAGGGCCGGGCGGCGGTTCTCCACCCGGGCCACGTAGGGGATCGCGCTGCGCAGGATCTTCAGTGTCGACCTGGCGACATTTCCGCGCAGCCCGCCGCCCGTGCGGTAGGACCGGACCCGGACAGCGGCGCCCTTCGCCGGGACCGCGCCGTAGTGGCGGACGGATCCGTCCCGTTCCCGTACGGCCGGGCCAAACTCGACGCGGCCGGAGTTGGGGTCGAGGGTGATGTGGTGGTCGTCGGGTCCGGAGTGCGCGAAGTCGTCGACCCGGGTCCACCGGGTGTACTCCGGCTCGGGTCCGCTCCCGGGTTCGGCCACTTCGACCACGAAGTCACCCGGAACCACCGGCGCGCGGGCCAGCTCGAACGCCTGGCCCGGCACCCCTTCCGCCACGCCCAGCACCTCGTCGGCGACCGTCTCGGCATGTTCGGCGGCCACGGTCGCACCGATGGTGAAGGCCGTGATCCGGCGGAGGACGGGCGGTGCCAGGTACGTCGGCCTGCCGTCCTGTGCGTCGATCAGGCGGCAGCGCAGCCAGCCCCCGGTGCGCCGCACGACGGCCGCCGGGGTGTGCGTCCTCGGCAGGTGGAGGATCAGTTCGCCGGAGCGGTTGAAGCCTCCGGTGGCGTCCTTCTCGATGTCGCAGACCGTCCAGGCGGCACCGTCCCAGGCCTCCCAGACCAGCGGCGGCCGCAGCGGATCGACGCCGACGCCCTCGACCTTGCAGTCGAGCCGCAGCACGACGACTCCCGCGGGCACCGCGGCCGACAGACCGACATAGAGACAGTCGCCGGGCGCCGGGACCGCCCCGAAGCACGTCACGTCCCGGCCGATCGCCAGCTCCTCCGTGCGGTCCGCCGGCTCCTGGGACACCGGCCAGGTGGCGAGGTGGGCGAAGGCGCAGGGAGTGATCGTCAGCTGCTCGGCGGTCGTGAAGACGACGGCTTCCTCCGTCTCCGTACGCACGGTGGCGACCTCCGTCCCGGCCCGCACGACGACCGGGTCGGGCCGGGGCGCGGAGAGCCGGAACGTCACGTCGGTGTGCGCGGCCGTGGGCGGGTGCAGCCGGACCCCGATCAGGTCGAGAAAGGTGAGATAGCTCTTCTCCGGCACCCTGTTCACGCGGTAGACGAGCTGGTCGACCATGGTGGCGAACGCCTCGATGAGGGTGACGCCCGGGTCGGACACGTTGTGGTCGGTCCACTCCGGGCAGCGCTGCTGGACCAGGCGCTTTGCCTCGTCCACCAGGCCCTGGAAGCGGCGGTCGTCCAGATGGGGACTGGGCAGCGTCACGCGCCGGCCTCCTCGTCGTCGTGGCTCGTCTCCTGGGCGTGCTGCGGAATCACGTAGAACGGGAAGACGAGGTTGCGGGGGTCGTTGGAGCCGCGCACCGCGTAGCCGATGTCGATGTAGAGGACCCCGTTGTCCGCCTCGTCGAACCGCACGGTGACGTCGGCGACGTCGATCCGGGGCTCCCAGCGCTCCAGCGCCAGCCGTACCTCGTACGCGAGCTGCCCCGCCGTTCCCGCGTCCGCGGGCGCGAACACGTAGTCGTTGACGGCGCAGCCGAACTCGGGCCGCATCGGCCGCTCGCCCGGGGAGGTCGCGAGGATCAGCCGGATCGACTCCTCCAGCTCCCGCTCGCCGCGCACCAGGGCGATGGAGCCGGTGGCGTCCGTACGGGGCGGGAACGCCCAGCCGGCTCCGATGAACTGCTGTCCCATGACGGCTCAGCCTCCGATCCGTACGGTGGCGCAGCCCGACACGACCGGCGAACCACAGCCGCTCAGATCTCCGGCCCGGGCGGCCGGACTGCCGCCGATCCGCACGGTGGTACTGCCGGGCGGTGCGATCGCGGACGGCGGGTGGGCGAGCGGGGACGCGCACTGGTGGGCGGTGCCGACCGTGGCGGCGGGCTTCCCGCCGATCAGCACCGACACCACTCCGGGCGGCCCGACCGTGCCGGGGTGGCCGGTGGGGTCTCCGACCCGTGCGGCTGCGGCTGACGGCATGCGGTGTGCTCCTCTTCCCTGAGTGCGGTGGATCAGTTGAGCGTGATCATCGGTGCGTCGACGGCCACCGACCCACCGCTCCTCACGTCCGTGCGCTGTGTGCCCTCGACCGTGACCTGGCCGCCACGGACCTCCACCGCGCCGCCGGTGGAGAGCGCGACCCTGCCGTTCCCGCCGTCGAGCGCGATCCCGCTGCGGGACGTCACCGTGACGCTGTCGCCGGTCAGTTCGAGCGCCCCGCGTCCGGCGTCCAGCGCGACGCCCTTGGCCGCCTTGACGGAGACCTGCTCCTTGGCCTCGATCGTCACGCTGCCGTCGCTGTTGATGACGACGGCCGTGCCCCGCCGGTCCAGGTCGATGGTGAGCTTTCCGTCGCCGGTGCGGAGCCTGACCCCCTGCGGTCCGTCGGCCGCGTCCAGCAGTTCGAGCTGGTTTCCGCTCTTGGACGCGAAGGCGCGACGGTTCACCGCGCCGGTGGTGGGATCGACGAGGTCGCCGCCTTCGGCGGGGGTTCCCCCGGGGGCCGGGGCTCCTCCCCCGGGCCGGTCCTTCCCGTTGTACAGCCCGGCCAGCACGTACGGCCGGTCCAGGTGCCCGTGTTCGAAGCCGACCAGCACTTCGTCCCCGACCTCCGGGATGAAGGCCTCGCCGCCGCCCGTTCCGCCGGACTGTGCCGTGCGCGCCCAGTCACTGGCGTACTCGTCCGAAAGCCAGGGGAAGCGCACCTTCACCCGGCCCGATCCCTCCGGATCCTGGGTGTCCGTCACCGTCCCGCTGACCAGTCCCGAGCATCGGCCGGGCGGGCCCGCCGGACCCTGCCCGCCGCCTCCCACGAGCCCGAACAGCGAGCGTTCCTGCTGCCCCGACACGGTGATCCAGGTCTCGTACCCGCGTACGGCGTCGAAGACATGGCGCGAGGACGTGACGGTGTACCGGCCCTCGAAGGGCGCGCCCACCGCGTTCAGCGCCACCGCGCTGCCCGCCCTGACCTCCGGGTTGCCCCGGATCGCCGCCTCCAGCTCCGCGAACGACCCGGCGATCCGCTCCGCCAGGGCCTTCGCCGCCCGGTCCACCTGTGCCTGCGCCCCGTACGCCGCGTCGGTGACGACGAACCGTGCCTCGCCGAAGGGCGCGGAGACCTCGGCGGCCGTCACGCCGAGTTCCAGCGTCGAGGACGTGCCGGCCGGGGCCCTGCCCACCACCGGCTGCTTGGCCGCGACGTCCCAGCCCCGCACTTCCACCTCGGACACCTGCTCGGCGGCCGAGACCCCGGCGCGGCAGCGCAGCAGGTTGTCGCCCAGTTCGAGGACGAGCGGGTTGCGGTCGGCGCGGGCCGACCCGTCCGGCGCCCCGCTCGCCTCGGCGGGACGGGTGAGGTGCAGCTGCCCGTCGCGTACGTACGCCTGCGCCCCGGCCTCCTCGGCGAGCCCTCGCACGAACTCCCAGTCGGTGACGTTGGGCTGGGCCAGGTGCTCGATCACGGGT
This sequence comes from Streptomyces sp. NPDC091416, assembly GCF_044756845.1. Taxonomy (NCBI): domain Bacteria; kingdom Bacillati; phylum Actinomycetota; class Actinomycetes; order Kitasatosporales; family Streptomycetaceae; genus Streptomyces; species Streptomyces sp. NPDC091416. Next base: position 326,746 of record NZ_JBIVTU010000010.1, on the reverse strand, counting down.
CCGGCGATGTCCACCGTTCCCGGCTTCAGTCCGGCGCGCTGGGCGACCTGTCCGCAGATGTCGGCGAGCGTCATGTTCTGGTAGCTGGCGACCCGCCGCCCCCGCAGCAGCCGGTGCGACTCGTCGAGGCCCCGTACGACGGTGAACGTGCCGGTCTCGTCGAGTTCGACCTCAAGTGCCGTGACCACGCCTTCGAGCAGTGGCTTCGGTGCCGTGTCACCGCCGGCCCGGGCCAGCAGCCGCGCCTCGCTGCCGATCTTCAGTCCGGTCTGCTCCAGCAGGACCCGTCCGGGGTCCCGGAACCGCAGCAGGAACAGGTCGGGGAGCGTACGGCTGTCGTCCACGTACCCCTCGACGAGCGTGTTCACGAACCTCGCGGCGAGCGGGGTGCCGTCGAACTCCACCACCAGCGCACTGGCGACGCCCTGCCCGGTCATCGGCCCCGCCCCCGGTCCGCTTCGCTGCCGAGTCTGCCCAGCTCGTCGAGAGCGGGCAGCAGCAGCTGTGTCCCCGGCGCGAGCCGCAACGGGTCGTCGATACGGTTCGCCTCCGCGATGGCCCGCCACGCGCCGGCGTCGCCGTACTCCCGGTGCGCCAGCGACGGCAGCGAGTCCCCGGCCGCCACCCGGTGCACGCGCCGGGCCACCAGCGCGCCGGAGGTCGGGTTCTGGCCGGGGGTCTCCCCGCTGATCTCCTCCATCGTGACCTGGCAGACGGCCCGGATCGGCACCCCGGAGGTCGTGAACAAGGTGTATTTCGCGGCGACTTGGCTGACGTATCCGGGGAACCCGGTGAGCCCGCCCCAGTGGAAGACCACCCACGGGGGTGACGAACGCTGCTGCTGCCGGGTCTCGCTCGTCGGCACACAGCAGGCGAAGAGCTGTTCCACCGAGGTCACGACCCGGGTGTCCTGGGTGTCGCTGGCGTCGAAGAACATCTCGACGGTGAGCTTGCTGGGCTGCGATCCCTGGTACTCCGGCGGCCCTGAGCTCTTCGCGCCCTTGGCCGGGGTGCGTTTCCAGGAGGCGGCCTTGGTCAGGCTCAGCTCCTTGGGATTGAACTGGAAGTCGATCCGTCCGCACGGTCCGCCGGGCGTGAGCCCGCCCCCGGTCGGCGGCGTCCGCAGCTCCAGGTAGGCGTGCTCCAGCTTGGGCCTGGCCGAGCCGCCCTTCGCCGCTGACGCCACCCCGGACGTACCGGCGGCGCTGAAGGCGATGGGTCCCGCGCCGCTCATGCCGCTCAGCCCTCCATCACGTAGCCGTGGTGGGCGATCTCGATCGTCTCCATCGCGACCTTGGGCGACTCGGGCGTGAAGGAGGGACCCGTCCACCGGACGGGCACGACCTCCAGCAGCCCCCACTGGGCCACCTTCCGCCCGTCGCCGGTGCGCGCCTCGATGTGCGCCGTCTTGCGGCTGAAGCCGGTCGTCATCGTGGCGAACCAGCGGGCCACCTTCTCCGTCTCCCGGGTGAGCGGGCGGGACAGCTTGACGTTGGAGTACTTCAGCCGGGTCGGCAGCTGCCACAGATGCCCGTTGTTGCCGCCCTCCTCCCGGGTCTCCAGGACCACTTCACAGCCCAGCCCGTCGCAGGTGTTGAACGACCCGAGCTCGATGTCGTCGATCGTCACGACGAAGCAGACGCTGACGGCGGGGTCGTCGTCCGGGGAGGTGGCCATGGCACGTGCCTCTCGATCGGTGACTCTGGGCCTCGGTGAAGGGCGCTGATCGTCAGTGGCGGGTGTGGGACATCAGTGGCGGGCGCTGATCGTCAGTGGCGGGTGTTGATGTGGAATCCGGCGCGTTCGCGGTCGAGCCGGAGATCGGCCTTCAGGAGCCGGCTGAGCGGCCCGTAGAGCGCCCGGACCAGCTCGTCCGTCACGGGCGGGGTCCCCGGCCCCGCCGCCGCTCCCGCGCGGGCATCCGCGCCCGCGGCTGGCGGCAGGCCCCCGGGGCCGCCTGCGTCCCCGGGCGGTTCCGGTTCCGTTACGGGGGGCGGCTCGGGTTCCGGCAGCGGTGGCGGTTCCTCGGCGATCTCGGCGTCCCGCTGGATGACCGGTCGCGAGGTGCCGTGCCGGGGCGCGGCCGCGAAAACGACGCTCCCGTCGGCCATCCGCTGGGCGACCCCTGCCGCGACGGCGACGGAACCGGCGGTCGGGGATGCGGCGGGCCGGCCACCGGAACGCCCGGCCGCCGAAGCGGGTACGGGCGGCGCTTCGGCTGTCTGCCGCTGTACGGGCGATGCCCCTGCGGCCCGCCTTGGTACGGGCGGCGCACCGACCGCGTGCCGTTGAACGGGCGCCGCCTCACGCTGGAGCAGGGCCGCCGGCGGCCCGGAAGGCGCTCCCGGATCCGGAACGGTCCACCGTACGGGCACGGCGGAGGGCTCGCCGAGCGGCAGACCGGCAGGTGGCGTCGGCTTCCGTTGCTCCCCGCCACCGCCCTCGGACGCGCGTTGAACGGCCGCTCCGGCCGAAGGACCGGGATCGGTGGCGGACTGAAGAGACAGCGGCCGGTCCCCGAGCAGAGGAGCGGTCGGACCGGCGGCGGAAGGGGATGCGGGCGGTGGCCCGCCGTGGAGGGCGACCTCGGACCGCTGGACGGGAACGGTGGATGCCGGCGTCGCAGCGGCCACGCCTTCCCCGCCCGTCTCTCCGCCGGAGACCGCGCCGACCGTCTCTCCACCGGACACGGCACCGGCCAGCGGGACGTCCCCGAGCAGGGGCGCGACGGGCTCTGCCGCTTCGAACCCGTCGGACGGCAGACTCGTCTCCGGGGCAGGCGGCGTTGCCCCACCCACCGAAGCCAAGGAATCATCGGCCGACGCCGCCGAGGCGGACTCTCTCTGAACCGTCTGCGGCCGCGACGCCGACGGTTGGGCGTCCGACGGCCGATGGGCCTGTCGTTGAGCGGTGGGCGGCAGGCCGGGCAGCGGCGCCCCGAGTCCGGGCGTGCGTCGAGGCGGCTGCGCCGAGGCTGATGCGGCAGCGCGCTGAACCGCCGACGCACCCGGCGAAGCCTCGCTCGTGTCCGGCCCGGTATCCGTCCGGCCGGCCGCGTCCGATCGCTGTACGAGCGGCTCCTCGCCCACCAGTTGCCTTACAGGCAGCCCGGATTCGGCCGATGAACCCGCAGCGGTCGTCAGAGCCGGAACGCTCTCCCCGTACGCGCGCTGGACCGCCACCGGAGCGGGCTTGGTCCCTGGACGCAGCGGCATGTCGACGGTCCGCTGGACCGCGGGAGCAGGACCCCCCGGCGCCACGAAGGCGACTCCGTGCACCAGCCCGGCCGGTGCGTCGGGGCTGACGAGATGGCCCAGCGGCGTGCCGAGTGCGGTGTCCTGCCTGGTGGTCAGCGCCGCCTGGAATCCACCGGGGTCGATCACGAGGTCCTGTCCGGTCACGGACCGCTGCACAGGCGCCAGCCGGCTGACATCGACACGGTCCACCCGGTCCTGCCGCGAAGCGTGCGCACCACGCGGAGACGGGTCACCGCCGCTGGAACGGCCGCCGCGCAGCCAGGACATCAGCCCCATGATCCTCCCGCCCTCCCCGCGCTCCCCGCTACTGCCCGTTGAGGCGAGCGATCTGTGCGACGAACTTCAGTCGTTCCGGATGTTCCAGGTCCAGCAGGTCGTTCAGGGGCCAGTGGAAGTGGTAGGCGAGGTACGCGACTTCCTCGTAGAGCAGGTCGGCCGCGTACGTCACGATTCCCCCAGGCGACCGCCGGCGAGATCCACCGCGAACTCCTCCTTGCAGGACGGACACGCGACGGCGGCGCGGGTGTGCCCCTCCGCGTTGATCCGGCGGTAGAAATCCTGGAGGAAGGCCAGGTCGGATGCGAACAGGTCCTCGATGACGCCCGGGTGGATGTCCTCGACCGTTCCGATCCGGGTCACCACGCGGGAGATCAGGACGACCGACAGATAGGCGGAGTTCTCCCGCACCCGGTCGTCGCGCAACGGCACGAGTTCGTCGCGGGCGGTCGCGAGCCGCATCACGCCGGAGCGGTGCACGGTGCCCGACTCGTCGACGTAGCCGCGCGGCAGGTCGAAGGCGAACTCCGTACGCAACGGCTCGGTCCGCCCAGCGCTCTCCCGCTCCGCCGACTCCCCCTGCTGAGCCTGGAACTGGACCGTGCGCCGCATCAGTCGAGCTCCATGCTCTCGTACGTGATCGACAGCTTCTCCGTGAGGACCGAGGTGTCACCGGCCTTGAGCGTGCCGATCTCCAGGGATTTCGGCCACGCGTTGATCAGCTTGTACCGCTTGATGGGCAGGCCCTCGTAGTCGTAGACGATGACCGCTCCGTTGCGCCGGGCGCTCATCATGCGGCCGAACCGGGAGTCCTTGATCCAGCGTTCGAAGCTGTTGTCCTCCGTGAGGCCGCGCGTGACGGTGACCTCGCCGGCCTTGGGCCGGCCGGGCAGCTTCTTGATGGCGTACTTGCCGTCGGCGGTGTTCTGCTTCAGCTCGATGACGTCCTGCTCCATCTTCAGACCGCTGACCTCGGTGATCTGCTTGATGATGACGCTGTCGAACTCCAGACCGAAGGAATGCCCGACGGAACTGTCAAGATCGGGAAGCGGCACAACAGGCTCCTTATGCCAGGTTCGGGAACGGGCCGGTCACTGCTGATCGAGGAGAGGCCGATGGCCCGGTCATTCGTCGACTCCCCCGGTGCCGCCGGTCAGCTGGGAGAGCCGGAACACCACGAACTCGGCCGGCTTGACCGGTGCGACGCCGATCTCGCAGATGACCTGTCCCGCGTCGACGCTCTCGGGCGGGTTGGTCTCGCGGTCGCACTTCACGTAGAACGCCTCGTCGGGCGTGAGCCCGAAAAGGGAGCCCTTGCGCCACTCGTTGACCAGGAACGCCGAGACCGTACGCCGGATACGTGCCCACAGCGCGTCGTCGTTCGGCTCGAAGACGACCCATTGCGTGCCCGCGAGAATGGACTCCTCCAGGTAGTTGAAGAGCCTCCGGACGTTGAGGTAGCGCCACGCCGGGTCGGAGGCCAGGGTCCGTGCGCCCCAGACCCGGATGCCGCGCCCGGGGAAGGAACGGATGCAGTTGAGCCCGATCGGGTTCAGCAGATCGTGCTCGCTCTTGGTGAGCTGCGTCTGCAGCGCCACGGCCCCGCGCACCACCTCGTTGGCCGGCGCCTTGTGCACTCCGCGCGTGTCGTCGTTGCGCGCCCAGATGCCCGCGATGTGGCCGCTCGGCGGTACGAGGGCGGCGCGTCCGGAGGCCGGGTCGGCGACGCTGATCCACGGGTAGTAGAGCGTGGCGTACTTGGAGTCGAAGTTGGCCCGGTCCATGCGCCAGCTCCTCACCTGCTGCGGTGAGAGGCCGGGCGGAGGGTCGAGGATGGCGACCCGGTCGCCCATCAGCTCGCAGTGGCTGATGAGGCCTTGCTGGACCGCGATGACGGACTCCAGGTCGAGCAGCCCGCGCTGGTACGCGCCCATCAGGTCGGGCACGGCGATCATCGTGACCTCGTCCACGGCTTCGAGCCCGCCGAGCCCCGTGCGGCGGTCGGCGTCGCCGACGTACGCCTCGGGGGCGAGCGCGCCGGCGCCGCCCGCGGCGGGGGCGGCGGGTGCGAGCGCGACCGACTGGACGTCGGGCCTGGCCGGGGCGGCGCCGCGCCCCGTCTCCCGTATCTCGATCAGTTCGGACTTCGCGTTGACGCGGGTCGCGACGTTCTCCTTGCTCCGCTTGGTCGTCACGGACGGGTACGTCTCCGCGACCTGTCCGTCCCGCTTCACGATGAGCTGGAAGACGTCGGAGGGCGGGTCGTCGCCCTCGGCCTCCGCGACCTCCACGCTGATCTCGCCGGCGACACCTGCCCGGGGCTTGACGGCGTACGGCCCGATCTGGACCTCGGCCCCGGCGGCCAGTTCCCCGGCGCCGGTGTCCGCGCCCTCGGCGATGCGTACGACGTAGCAGATCCCGCCCCCGTTGGCGAAGAAGCCGTAGACGGCGGAGGCGAGGTACATGCCGTCGACGAAGTCGCCGAAAGTGCCGGCGAACTGGCTCCAGTTGGTGATGAGCGTCGGCTCGTCGAACGGCCCCCGCTGGGCGAAGCCGACGAAGGCGGCGACCGAGGTGCCCACCCCTTCGATCGGCCGGGACCCGGACTCGACCTCTTCGACGTAGACGCCCGGGGACAGGTACGACGGCATATGAGCCTCTCCTTGACGCGCTCCTCGATGTGCTCCGCGCCCCGTTCCATGGTCGGGACCGCGAGTCATTCTCATCACTGGCGCGATCACCCGGAACGGATACTCGGCCGCCCCGCCGTGCACGGACGCCTGCCCGAAGAGGCAGGCCCCCGGCACCTCACGCGCTACGCGGACGTGCCCCGGTCGCGGCCCTCGCATCCTCCGCCCACCCGATACGCGCGCGGCAGCGTGACAGACCACGTCCGGGCGGATCTGTGGCTGGCGGGAGGGTCGGATGAAGTCGGTTCCGGAGAAGGCCCCCACCGCACCGGCCCACCCCGACGCCGCGCCCCGCACGCAGCCGGCCCCTTCCCCGTCCTCACCGGCACCGGACCGCCGAGCCCTCCAGCACCTGCAACGGGCCGCCGGCAACACGGCGGTCTCCCGCCTCGTCGCCCAGCGCTACACGGCCCCGGTCACGCCGTCCCCCGCCCAGGCCCCCGGCTTCCGCAGCCTGAAGGCGGCCGTGGCAGCGAAGAAGACGCGGATGGCCGTCCACCCGCCTGCGGCCGCGGAGTCCAAGGCCTCCCAGGACGCGGCGGTCGCGCCACCCGACGACAAGGAGGCGCAGGGCAAAGCGGCGAACGCCGAGAAGATGAATGCCGCCAAGCCCGGTGAGTTCGACAAGAAGGCGTTCGTCGACGCGGTGAACAAGGCGATCGACGCGCAGGCGCCGAAGAACCTCGACGAGGCCGACAAGTTCTCCAAGTCCGGCAAGGCGGAGAAGGTCAAGGCGGAGGTCGACGGCAAGGTCACGGACGGCAAGGAGTCCTCGGCCAAGGACATCGACACGGCGACGAAGGCCCCGCCGGACACCTCGGCCGCCCAGGACAAGCCGGTCACCCCCCTCACCCCGGACCAGCCCCCCGGCAACCCCGGCGCCCCCTCCGCAGCGGACGCGATCCCGGCAAAGCAACCGGCCGCCGTCACGGACTTCTCCGAGGGCCCGGCGGAGAACGACAAGCACATGGCAGACGCCGAGGTCACCGAGGACCAACTGGCCAAGAGCAACGAACCGGACTTCAACGAGGCGCTGTCGGCGAAGAAGACGGCCGAGGCGGACTCGGCGAAGGCGCCCGCGAAGGGCCAGGCGGCCGAGAACCAGCAACTCACGACAGCCAAGGCAGGCGCGGCGGCCTCCGGCGCCGCCGCCATGACGGCCCTCACGGCAACCCGCACGCAGGCGGGTCAGAAGGTGGACGGCGGCAAGGGTGAAACGAAGTCGAAGGACGAGAAGAAGCGCGCCGAGGTAACGGCAAAGCTCCAGAAGGTCTACGACGGCACGAAGAAGGACGTCGAGACCACGCTCTCCGACCTGGACAAGAAGGTCGACACGGCGTTCACGGCAGGTGAGAAGTCGGCCCGGGACGCGTTCACGGCAGACCACAAGCGCCGGATGAAGAAGTACAAGGACAAGCGCTACTCGGGCTGGACCGGCAAGGCCCGCTGGGTGAAGGACAAGTTCGCCGGCCTTCCCGAGGCGGCCAACGACCTCTACCAGGAGGCCCGCAAGCTCTACGTCGCCCAGATGCAGACGGTGATCTCCTCGGTCGCCGACCTCATCGGCACGGAACTGGGCAGGGCGAAGGCCCGCATCGCCAAGGGCCGCACCGAGCTCAAGGCCGAGGTCGACAAACTCCCGGTGGACCTGCGCCAGTTCGGCGAGGAGGCGGCGAAGGACTTCGGGGGCAAGTTCGACGACCTGGAAGCCACGGTCAACGAGAAGTCGGAGCAGCTGGTCCAGGACCTCGCCTCCAAATACACGGCAGCCCTGAACAAGATCGACGAGGAGATCAAGAAGCTCCAGGAAGCCAACAAGGGCCTGATCGACAAGGCGAAGGACGCGATCGTCGGTGTCATCAAGACGATCAACGAGCTCAAGAACCTCCTGCTCGGCATCCTCGCCAAGGCCGCCGGCGCCATCATGAAAATCATCAAGGACCCCATCGGCTTCCTGGGAAACCTGGTACGCGCGGTAGGCGCGGGCCTGAACCTCTTCATCACCAACATCGCCGAGCACCTCAAGACCGGCGTCGTCTCCTGGCTGCTCGGCACCGCGGTCAAGGCGGGCCTCGAGCTCCCCCAGAAGTTCGACATGAAGGGCATCATCCAGCTCATCGGCTCGCTGCTGGGCCTGACCTGGGACAACATCAAGGCCCGCGTCACCCGCAAGGGCGTCCCGGACGAGGCGATGGCGGCGGTCGAGACATCGGTCCCGGTCGCGAAGAGCATCGCGAGCGAGGGCCCGGCAGGCGCGGTCAAGGAAATCCAGGCAGAGGCCGGGGACCTCAAGGCCACGATCCTGGAGAAGCTGACGAGCTACCTGATCCCGACGGTCATCATCGCCGGCATCACGTGGATCCTCTCCCTGCTCAACCCGGCCTCGGCGTTCATCCGCGCGGTCAAGGGAATCATCGACATCGTCACGTTCGTCGTGACCCAGGGCGCGCAGATAGCGGAGTTCGTCAACTCGGTGCTGGACGCGGTGGTGGCGATAGCCAACGGCGGCCAGGCGGGCGTCCCGAAGATGGTCGAGGCCGCATTGGCGGCGAGCGTGCCGCTGCTGATCGGCTTCCTGGCGTCGTTGCTGGGCATCGGGAGCCTGGCCAACAAGGTCAAACAGGTCTTCCATGCGGTGGCACGGCCGGTGAACCGGGCGATCGACAAGATCGTGGACTTCATCGCCAAGAAGGGAAAAAGACTCTGGACGAAGCTCAAGGGAAGGAGCAAGCCAGAAGAGGACCGGGGCGAAGGAAATAAGAATGCCAAGCCCACAGAAGAACCATTCCGACGTCGCGTCCCCTTCAGCATGGCGGGATCCAAGCACACCTTGATTGCCGATTCGACGAACAAGGCAACCCCCCTCCTCATAGCCTCCAATCCATTCTCCCCCGTGGTAAAAATACCTCAAGTAATAGCCGAAATAAGGAAACTCAGGAGTAGATCGCCAGAGGAGTGGCAAAAACGACTGATAGAGGACCTCAAAGAACTGTTGAGCGAGGCGGAAGATGCACAACAATCCATTCGGGAAACAAACAGTAAACGCAAGCAGGATGTGGCGTTAGGGAGAATTTCAGGCATCATAGCAAAGCTTTCGCGAATAGGAATTACATACAACCTGGAAAGCTTGGATGATTACGCAAAGCTCGGAAGATTCTCCGAATACGTGGAGAACGGAATGATCATGGCGATATATCGCGGAAAGAAATTTCGCCCCACCTTCTATGGTGGATTTAACGCCGAAGCGAAAAGGTACGGGGCTCGCCACTTCAATCGACTGGTCAAGGAGAAGAAGGACAACCATGGAAAATGGGGAAGCGATCCCCTGTACTCCGACCCTAAAGCATACCCCTGCCCAGCATGCGGTCAGCTGAAACGCAACGTCAAAGGCCCCGGAATCTTCTCACTCGACCACCGACAAGAAGTCGCAGAGCACTGGAATGACATAGGACGCAAGAAAGATCAGAACACCCGGGTCGAGTTCTACAGCGATACATCCAATCTCGACCCCATGTGCCAGTCATGCAACTCGACGAAAAACGGCCCATCTGTAATTCCAAACGTGACAGAGAAATTTCGCGGACCAAACGAAGGGGACTCGCCGCCATGAACCAAGAGTTCACGATCGATGACTCTTCACAGTTCCTTATTTGGCATGCAAAGTGCTTCACCTCCACCACTGCAACAACTTGCCGATTTGATATCACATCGACCGGCATTCACCAAGTGAAGTCTGGCGATCGTGAGTTCATCGGGTCAATGATTGCTGCACTCGGCCTACCTGATTCGGACGTGACGGGGTGGACCGCAAGCCGCTTCTACACTCCATATTATGCAATGAGCCCGGATGCCCCGACATGGGAAGATCGTCTATCAATTGCATGGCGCATGGAAATTAAGCTGAATCCGATCGAAGAAGCTTTTGACTACTTCGGAAGGTCACCTATCACAATTGACACAATCGACGACACATGGGATCAATCCGATGAGTCATCATGGGAAATGAGAGGGGAAAATTGCATCCTCATCGCTGATGGCCGTAGCGGCGATATAGAGGATGCCCGAGCGGCATTTCCAGGCAAGGAGCTGACCGTTCTCGAATACGCCGATGCCGTTCCCATCGTTCAAGGACGCATCAATCTCGGAATTTTAGATTTTCCCGAGGATGAATCGATCGTAAAATCAGCCTTGTTGATCTGTAGAGAAATCGGGATGGCCACCCATTATCAGGAAACCTGCTTCCTAGACACCCGTTGGTTCACTTAAGCGCTTTAATACCGAACAGCGATGCGAGTTAAGGGCCGCCCCGGCGGGCGGCATCGACACCCGTGCGACGGTGCCTTCATTAAGATCTGTCCCGTAATTAGTCAGGGAGAGTACTGAACTTGATCGGGTGATGTCGGGCTGTTCGCCAGACAGTGTGAAGGTGACCTCGGTAGTCCTCGTTCGGTGAGATATCCGCAGGGCGGCGGCGTGACCGACGTCGAGAGAGACGCGCGGGAGCGGGTCCGGCGCCAGGCCGTGACGCGCTTCGAGACTGGCGGGAAGAACCGGGGGATCGCTGCCATGCTGCGGGTCGCAGAACGGTCGGTGGAACGTTGGCGACGCCAGTGGCGCGAGGACGGCTACGCCGGCGTGGCCTCCAAGGGGTCACCTGGTCGACCCCGACTATCTGACGCACAGATGGCCAAGCTGGAGCAGGAGTTGGAGCGCGGCCCGCTGGCACACGGGGGGGGCCGACCAGCGGTGGACGCTGGCCCGCGTGAAGACGGTCATCGGCAGGCTGTTCCACGTCTCATACACCGTGGAGGGCACGTGGCGCCTGCTGCGGCGCTATGGCTGGTCCTGGCAGCAGCCGACCCGGCGTGCGATCGAGCGTGACGACGACGCGGTGGAGTTGTGGAAACGAGAGGTGTGGCCGCGGGTAAGTCTGACGCACCTGTTCGGCAAGGCGGAATGCCCAAGATACGGGAGCGTCTTCGGCATCGCAGACGAGTGCGCGGCGGCCAACGCACCCGCCCCATGGGACTTCGCCCGAGGTCATGCAAAAGACACTCTCTGAGTACCACTGGCAGGACCCTCCAAATCGAACCGCGAGCTCGTGCCCGCTGTCCCGACTTGGCGGCTTGGCGCCGCGGGGTGTCTGGATAGGTCCGTCTACCTGGCTGAGCCCGCGACAGTTCAGGAAGCTCGTGACAGCGCTGCGGCAGGAGCGCGCCTACCCGGTGCGCAAGGGCCGACCGTGAAGACGTCCGTTGGAGGACCGGGACCGGCTAGTCGCGGCGCACTGGCGTACGGACCTGACGGTGTGGCAGCTTGCCCCTATCCAGCCGCACCTTGCGGTACCTGAGTGCTCGGCCGCAGGTACGGTGGCGGGACACCGGGACGCCCTTGCGGCGTCTGTCTGCTGGCCCGCAGGCCCCGCAAGCCCTGTCGCGTGGCACAGCGGCAGAGCCCTCACGGCTTCCAACACTGCCGCCGGCTGGACCTACGGATATGCCTGGGTTCCTTGGGACCGCGTTCGCCATGTGCTCGCGGCACTCGCGATCCGCTGTGTCGTCGTCCTCCGCGCGAGAAGCACGGACGACACCGACGGACCCCGAGCAGTGGCACGCTCTGCGGGGGCAGATGACACCTGCCGGAAGGTGGGGAGGTGCGGGCTCCCATCTGTTGTGTCCGGCGAAAGGACCTGCGTCTTGACGGATACCAACGGAGCCCGGAACCCGCGTCAGGGCCGGTCCGGCCCGAACCGCTCGTCGTCGCCGTCAGGCGCGGCAAGCAGGTGCTCAGCACCGCTTTCCAGCATCCGGGCCATCTCCGCCGAGCGCGGGAGCATCGTCTTCTCGTACGCACGCAACGCGTCGTCGACGGTCGCGGAGCCAACGAGCGCGAGCGCGAGTTCGCCGGCATCCAGCATGGCGAGGTTGACGCCGACACCCAGCGGAGGCATGAGGTGCGCGGCGTCTCCGAGGAGTGTTACGCCCGCAGAGTGCTCCCACGTATGTGGAACCGGCAGAGCGAGGATCGGACGGTCGACGTAGGGGCCGTCGTTGTCGGTGATCATGCGGAGGGTACGGGGCGACCATCCCGCGTACGCGTCGAGGAGCTGCGCGCGGATGCCGTCCGTGTCATCGGAGCTGAGCCCCTTCGCCCCGATCCAGTCCATGGGGACGCGCTGCATGAGGTAGACGCGCATGTGACCGCCGCTGTTCCGCTGCGCGAAGAGACCACGCTCCCCGTCGGCGGCGTGCGCGCTGCCCTTACCGACCAATGCGGAGAGCTCGGGGTGGGCGTTTTCCATGTCGTCGAAATGCGCTTCGAGGAAGCTGACCCCCGTGTAGCGCGGCATTGCGGGCGACACCGCACCGCGTACGCGCGAGAAGGCGCCGTCCGCGCCGATCACGAGGTCGGTCTCGATGGTTGTCCCGTCGGTGAACGTCAACACGCGGGGGCCGCCGTCCGTCGGTTCGCTCACCGAATAGAGCGCGCAGCCCCACCGGACCGTCCCCGGAGCCAGTGAGCCCAGCAGCAGGTCACGCAACTGTCCGCGGTCGATCTCGGGCTTGGTCGTTTCGCCCACGTCCGGCACGTGGTGGGAGAGAAGATTTCCGGCCGGGTCAAGGTGGCGCATCTCCTGGCCGTCGAACCTGGCGAGCGCGAAGAACTCCTCCAGCAGGCCCGCTTCGCGGAGGGCGAGTTGGCCGTCGTCGTCGTGCAGGTCGAGCGATCCTCCCTGGTTCCGGGAATCCGCATCCGGGTCGCGGTCGTACACGGTCACCGCGATGCCGTGCCGTTGCAGGATGCGGGCGCAGGTCAGGCCTCCCGGGCCGGCGCCGATGACGCTGATGCGTGCGCTTGAGGGTGTCGGAGATTCCATGTCGGGTTCCTTTCGCGGGTCGGGGATCCGGTGACACCGCACCGCGACGATGCCCCGTGCCGCTCTCCGGTGGGCGGCAGCCCCTGCCGGGATCAGAAAAGCAGAATGAGTCAGAACCTGCAATCGTTCAAGTTTCTGCCTCGTTCCGGTGATGGAGTACAGTGGGCGTCATGTCCGAGAACCCGGCCGTCGGCCGCCGCGAGCGCAAGAAGGCCGCGACCCGGCAGGCCATCGCCGATGCCGCCCTGGAGCTCTTTCTGGAGCACGGATTCGACCGAGTGAGCGTCCGGGACGTCGCCGAGCGAGCCGATGTGTCGACGACGACACTTTTCGCGCACTTCCCGGGCAAGGAGGCGCTGGTCTTCGACCGCGAAGCGGAAGTCGAGGCCTCGTTGACCGCCGCCGTCCGCGAACGGCCCGAGGGTCAGGGCGTGGTCGAGGCGCTTCGCGCGCACGCGCTGCGTTCCTGGGTCCAGTTGGAGTCTGATCCTCGTCGGGAGCGGTTCGCGGCGCTGGTGCAGGAGACGCCCGCGCTGCGCGAGTACTGGGAGCGGATGTGGATGCGGCACGCGGGCGCTCTCGGCGCCGCGATCGCGGCGGAGCTCGGCCGGGAACCCGACGATCTCGCCTGCTCGGCACTGGCTCGGTTCGTCCTTGAGGTACCGGCCCTGGCCACGACCCGGAGCGATCCGCTCGCGTCCGTGGAGACCGTGTTCGATCTCCTCATCCACGGATGGCAGGCGTCACAGCTCGGGTCAGCAGATACGGCCACGGATCAGCGCGAGGGGTAACGCAGTCCGGCCTCCCTGCCGGTCGGTGTCACGAGACGAGGCCGTCACCCATCAGACACCCTCACCGGCAGCGACTTGACCCCGTTGATGAAGTTCGACACCAGGCGGCGCGGCGGGGCCGCGAGCTCAAGAGGCCCTGCGGGCAGTGCGCGGCACGCCTCCTCGTACAGCACACGCAGCTGCAGGCGCGCGAAATGCGCGCCGAGGCAGACATGGGGGCCGTCGCCGAACGAGATGTGCGGGTTCGGGGAGCGGGTGAGGTCCAGGGCGAACGGGTCCGGGAAGACGCGTTCGTCGTGGTTGGCCGAGGCGTGGAAGACGACCACCTTGTCGCCGGCGCGGATGCGCGTGCCCGCAAGGTCCGTGTCCCGGGCCGCCGTGCGGCGGAACGTCAGGACCGGTGGGTGGCGGCGGAGCAGTTCGTCCACGGCCGTGGTGAACTCGGCCTCGCCGGTGCGCAGACGATGGTACGCATCGGGGTGTTCGGCGAGGAGGTTCAGGCCGCCGGGGGCCGCGCTGCGTACCGTGTCGTTGCCCGCCACCACCAGCAGGAAGAAGAACATCTCCAGCTCGGGCGCGGTCAGTTCGGGGTCGGTGGCGAGGGCCGTCATCACGTCGTCCGCGGGGTTCGCGCGCTTGTGGGCCGCCAAGGCGTGCGCGTACGCGAACATGTCGCGCAGCGATGCCGGGGAGCGCGGGTTGACCGGCTTCCCGTCCGGGCCGAGTGCCGGCGTCCCGGCCTCGTCCGGGTCCTGGTAGCCGATGACGCGCTGGGTCCAGTGGAGGAGGAGCGCGCGATCGGTTTCCGGTACGCCCAGCAGGTCGGTGAGGTTGAGCAGGGCGTAGTCGTCGGTGACCTGGGTGACCAGGTCGCAGGTGCCGTCGCCCGCCCGCGCCGCGTCGACGGCACCGGTCATCAGGGCGCGGGCTCGCTCCCGTACGACCGACGCGAAGCGGTCCGTGCGTTTCGGGGTGAAGGCGCGGCTGACGAGCGTGCGCAGGCGTCGGTGGTGCGGCGGGTCCTGGTTGAGCATCATGCGGCGGATGAACGGCAGGTCGGCAGGGTCGGGGTCGCGGATCTGGGTGGCGCCGAGATACGAGGAGTACGCGGACGAGTCCTTCAGCACGCGGACGGCGTCGCTGTGCCGGGTGACCGCCCAGAAGCCGGGGCCCGCCGGCCAGCCCAGCACCTCCGGCTCCTCCTGCCACGCGACGGGCCGGTGGTCGCGCAGGTGGCGGTAGCGGTCGTGGGGGACGCCCCGGCCGTACTGCCTCGGGTCGAAGACGTCCGGGACAGGAACCGGGGAGGCGGGGCCGCTCACGCCTTCGCCCCGTCCTCACCGTCCGCCCGCAGGAAGTCCTCCATCGCCCGGATCACGTCGAGCGGCGCCTCGTCCATCGCGTAATGGCCGCACGAGGGCAGCTCCGTGAGCTCGGATCGCGGGAACCAGCGCATCCAGGTGGCGCGCTGCAGATCCGCGGAGAGAGCCGGGTCCAGCGCCCCCACCACGGCCAGCGCCGGTACGGGCGATCCGTCGATCCGGTCGTGGAAGTCCTCGGCCGCCCAGGAGTCCAGCCAGGCCCGGAACGCGTTCGCGTCGCTGCACTCGACCGAGCGACGCACCATGCGGTCCAGCCAGGCCGACGGGCGCCGGCCTCCGGTGGTGACGTCGAGGATGGCCCGGCGGTTGTCAGGGTTCCGCGCCGCTCCGGCGAACAGCTCCCACTGCTCGGGCGGCAGCGGCAGGCCGGACGCGGGAACCGGTGACACCCCGACGATCCTGCGCACCCGCTGCGGCGCGGCGGCCACCGTCCGCTGGATGACGGAGCCGCCCATCGAGTGGCCGATCAGCGAGAACCGGTCCCAGCCGAGCCGGTCGGCCAGCGCGAGCACGTCCGCGGCGCCCTCGGCCGTCGTGTACGAGCCGTCCGCGCCGCTCGCCTCGCCGTACCCCCGCAGGTCCACCACCGCGTACTGGAAGGAACCGGTGTCGAGGTCCGGCAGTACCGGGTCGTACGCGGAGCGGTCGGCGAGCCAGCCGTGCACCGCGATCACCTTGTGCGGGCCGTCGCCGTGCAGGGTATGAGGCAGAACAGACAGTGCGGTCACACCGGCTCCCGTCGCAGTGCGGCGGTGCTCTGTCGGTCAACAGCCCGTCCGCCCGCCCACCGTGGCGGTATCCGACGGCCCGCGCAAGGGAACACGCGGGCATTTCCCGGACATCGGGTGAGAAGGTGTCCGTCATCGGGGCTCACCCCTGGACCAGCCCCAGATACGGGCCGAACTCCGAGGCCAGCGTCAGCCGTCCCAGCTTCTGGTATTCCCGCAGGATCGCGTGGATGAGCGTCGTCATCGTCACCGCGCCCCCCGTGTCCGCCGCCAGGTACGCCGCCGTCACCGCGATCGAGCGGATGTTGCCGCCCGCCAGCTCGAAGCTCTCGGCGCAGAACGCGAGATCGAGGTCCGTGCCGCGCGGGAGCATCGGGCCCAGGCACCGTTCCCAGAGCAGCAGGCGTTGTTCCGGGTCGGGGACCGGGAAGTCGATCACCAGGTCGAGGCGGCGGGTGAACGCGTCGTCGAGGTTGGCGCGGAGGTTGGTGGCGAGGATCGCCAGGCCGTCGAAGGACTCCATGCGTTGGAGGAGGTAGGCGCTCTCGACGTTCGCGTAGCGGTCGTGCGCGTCCTTGACGTCCGAGCGTTTACCGAAGATCGCGTCCGCCTCGTCGAAGAGCAGAACGCCGTTCACCCCCGCCGCCTCGGTGAAGATGCGCTCCAGGTTCTTCTCGGTCTCGCCGACGTACTTGTCGATGACCGTGGCCAGGTCGACGGTGTAGAGGTCCAGGCCGAGGTCGGCCGCGATCACCTCCGCCGACATGGTCTTGCCCGTGCCGGAGTCGCCCGCGAAGAGGGCCGATACGCCTCGGCCCCGGCCTCCTCCCGGGCGCATGCCCCACTCCCCCAGGACCCGGTCGCGGTGGCGGGCGCGGGCGGTGAGCTCGCGGAGCTGGGCGTGGGCGTCGGGCGGGAGGACCAGGTCGTGCCAGGTCACCGTGGGTTCGATGCGGCGGGCCAGGCGGTCCAGGCCGGCCGCGTTCTGGGCGCGGGCTCCCTGGCGTACGTGGCCGGGGGTGAGCGTTCCGCCGTCGAGCTGAGCCGTCCGGGCCGCGCTGACGGCCGCACCCGTGACCTGTTCCGGGGTGAGGAGGAAGGGGGCGAGGAGGTGGTCCGGGTCGACGGTCGCGGGGAGGGGGGCCGATGCCGTACGCCGGTAGGCGTCGCTCCACAGGGCGCCGCGCGCCGACGGCTCTACCCTGGGCGCGTGCAGGAGCAGGGGCGGGGTCGTCGACCACGAGGCGTCCCACGGCGCCCTGCCCACGATGACCGTGGGGACGGGCGTGGCCGTGAGGAGCCTGAGCAGGTGCGGGTGTTCGCGGGACAGTGCGTCCAGCGGGGCGCAGACCAGGCCCGCGTCGGTCAGCCGGGCCTCGCGGACCAGGGAACGTACCGCTTCGGCCGGTGCGGGGTCCTGCGCCAGGCGGGCCAGGTCCAGGCCCAGGACGCCACGGCCCGCGCGGGTGAGCGCCGACGCGGCGAGGGCCGTGCCCGCGCCGCCCTGGTCCTCGCTCAGATAGGCCAGGGGGAGTCCGTCGGCGAGGACCCGGGCCAGCGGAGCGGGGTCGCCGGCTCCCTCCACCGCGTGCCAGGGCGCCAGGAGATCGGCGAGGCGCGGGTCCCGGGTGTCGTCGCCCAGCAGGTGGGCGGTGACGCGGTCCGGGACGCGCAGCGCGCGGCTCAGGAACGGGCGGTCCAGGTCCTCGGCCAGCAGCAGCCCGGCATGGCGGAGCGGTGCGCGGGCGGCCAGCCGGCCCCGCGCGGCCGCGTCGGCCGGTGCCCGGCCGCACAGGCCGAGCGCCAGGCCGATGGACGGGCGGCGGCGGGTCACGTCGTCGTTGAGATAGCCGTAGAACGCCTCGAAGCGTTCGTCCAGATCCGGTACGAGTGCGATGAGCAGGATCTCGATGTCGAGCGCGGTGAGCCCGAAGCCGGCTTCCAGTGCGGTGAGCCGGGAGCCGGGGAACCCGGCCGGGTCGCCGGTGCCCGGCAGCGGTTCCGGGAAGCCCCGTGCCCCGTCCTCGTCCAGCAGCCTCGCGATGTTCCCGTCCG
Source organism: Streptomyces sp. NPDC091416 (assembly GCF_044756845.1). Taxonomy (NCBI): domain Bacteria; kingdom Bacillati; phylum Actinomycetota; class Actinomycetes; order Kitasatosporales; family Streptomycetaceae; genus Streptomyces; species Streptomyces sp. NPDC091416. Next base: position 308,690 of record NZ_JBIVTU010000010.1, on the reverse strand, counting down.
TGAGGTACAGCCCGCGGAACGCGTCCTCCGGATCGGGATCCGTGCGCCGCCGGGCCTCGACGGCGTGGCGGATGCGCTGCTCCACGCCCACTGCGCGGGCGAGCAGGTGGCGCAGGTCGCGGTCCTGGGCGGGGTGGTCCGGGGCCGTCATGCGGTGCTGTCCTCGGTCCGGCCGTCCCTGGTGCGCCGGTTCTCGGTGATGCGGAGGGCGAGGCCACGGCGCGAGGCGGTGGGGCCGGGCGCGGCCCCGGGTTCCGGACGTCCGGGACGGCTTCCGTACACCGGAAGGCCTCCGCGTCCGGGCATCGGATCGCGTGCGGGTTCCGGGGCCGGGGGTACGTCCCCGAAGTGTGCCCGGAGCCCTTCCTCCCCCACCGGCGGGCCCGCCGTGTACGTCGGCGAGGCCGTCACGGGGACGCTGACCACCAGGTCCAGCGAGGGTTTCAGCTCACCGCCCAGGGCGCTCCACACGTCCGCGAACGAGCGGTCCTCCGGCGGCGGGAGCGCGATCGACATCGGGACGGCGGCCCCGATCCCGGCGAGGGTCCCGGCCAGCCGTTCCGGGGGCAGTGCCTCGTACGCCAGCAGGCAGGCGAGCAGGGAGGACAGCAGCCGGTGTTCGTCCTCGGGGCGCTTGGTCCAGGCCGTGATCAGGTAGGACAGTTTGAAGTAGCGGGGCGGGCGGCGGCGCGCGACGACGGTGCCGCGTTCGTCGTACTCGTTGTGGAGTCCGCGCTCCCGTCGGCGCATGTCCTCGCGGATGTCGTAGAGGTAGAGGTTGACCATCGGGGCGTTCACCTTGGCCGCCCATTCCCGGGTCGGCGCGTCGAACACCACGGCGATCTGGCCGCCTTCGAGCACCTCCGCCCGGATCAGGGAACGCAGTACGTCGTCCACCTCATGGATCATCCGCGGATCGCCCTTCTCACGTCCGGCCCTTGAAGTCGGGTGGCTGCAGGTTGCGCTGGACCACGAGGACCGGTTTCTCCAGCCGGGGAAGGCGGCGGACCGCGGCCCGCAGGACGCGCGGGCCCAGGGTGTCCTTGCGGAGCACCAGCATCTGCACCTCGAACGTGCCGTCGCGGCCCACCCTCACCCCCGACCGGTCGGCCGTGATGCCCAGGTTCCAGGTGAGGTTCACGGTCTCGCCGGGCGGGTAGTCCCTGCCGCGGGCCAGCACGGGCTGCCCCGGCTTGGCGACCTGCGGGCTGACGGTGAGGGAGGGTTTCAGCACGCGCAGCCGGTCCCTGTCCTGGTTGTCGGCCGTGCTGCGGTCCGGGACGGTGCCGCGCACCGTGGCGCGTACGTCCCCGGTGACGGCCGCGCGGTACGTCGCCGTCTGCGTCACCTCGATCCGGCCGCCCGCCGGGACGGTGCACGGCTCGGCTGCCGTGCAGCGGGTGAGGGCCTGCAGGCTGCGGTCGTCGGACGAGGACGTGGCCGGCCAGGTCGCACCGATGACGACGCCCCTGGCTGTGTCCGGGCCGGCGTTGGTGACGGTGAAGCGGGCGCGGGCGGGGCGGGTGACGTACGTACGGTCCGGGCTGACGTCGACCTTGACGGCGACCGCCGACGAGGGCGGGAACGGCCCGGGAGGCGACGGGGGCTCCGTCGGCGGCGGAGGCGGCAGCACCTCGAACCGTGCGGTGTCCGTGCCGGTGTTGCCCGCCGCGTCCGTCGCCGAGCAGGTGACCGTGGTCGTTCCGACGGGGAAGAAGGAGCCGGACGCGGGGGTGCAGGTCACGGGCAGCGGGCCGTCCTGGGCGTCGGTCGCGCTCACCCGGTAGCTGATCCGTGCTCCGTCGTCGTTGTCGGGCCAGGCGATGCGGTCGTCCACGGTGACGACGGGGGCGGCGATGTCGTTCACGTCGATGCTGATCCGCTGCCGGAAGTCGGGGTCGGCCGCCGCGGCGGGCCCGATCGTGTCCGTCCCCGGTGCCTGGGTGCCGAGCAGGAACTGCACGGTGCAGGTGAGGGTGGTGCCCTGGGGCGCGTCGTCCGACACGTCGATGTTCTCCGCGAAGTGAGCGGTCTCGCCACTGGTCAGACTGCGGGTGGGCGGGTCGAGGGTGACGGTGAGGTGGGGGTCGCAGTCGTCGAGCCGGTAGCCGACGGAGGTGGGAAGGTTCTTGAAGCCCTCGATGATGGCCTCGGAGACCCCGTCCCCGGGTATGCCGTTCAGCATGCGGCCGTTGGTCGCGGCGACCATCCGCTTCGCCTGGTCCGGCTCGTGATAGGGGTCCTGGTACGTGGGGCTCTTGTACCCGAATCCGTTGAGGCCGTCACCGTTCTCGGTCGTCACGTCGACGGCGATGACGCGCACGCCCTTGTCCTGGAGCGCGAAGACCGCTTCCTCGTAGGTGACCCCGTTGCTGGGGTTGTGGCTCGACGCGTCACCGACGAGGACGACGACCGGGCTGGAGCCCTCCCGGAAGACGGTCCCGCCCTGCGCGCCGTCGGCCACCTGCCGCATGGCGTAGATCCAGTCCTCCGAGGGCCCGCTGCTCTTGAAGCCACGGTCGGTGCTGAGCTCGTTGACGCCCCGTTCCTGAACCGCCTTCAGGTCATCCGTCAGCCCTTGGAGCACCTTGAACTCGGCTGTCGGGTCGTCCTTCTCGTCGCCGTAGGTGGCTACCGCGAACCAGGCGTCCGGCTGCTCGGCTCGTACCGCGTTGGTGATGGAGGTCAGGCCGGTCTTCACATCGCCGATGGGGACGCCCATGCTGCCGGTACCGTCCACGAGCAGCACCACGTCCGGCTTCGGCGGAATGGCCGGTGTACGCACCGCCTTGTCGACCCCCGTCGACCCGCCCGGGTCGAGCGCCTCGTGCAGGCTCGCCGGGGTGACCCAGGGTTCGGGCGGCACCGGTACGGCCGTACCGGCCGAGGCGGGCGCGAGACCGGCGGCCAGCAGCATCAGCACGAGCGCCACGGAGCGCCGCACGCCGGCGCGTCCGCCTGCCCGTCCCGCCTGCTCGGTCGACCGCACCGAATCACTCCCCCGCACCCGGACCTCCCACCGAAGAACAGCGCCGACACCATCCCGCAGGTACGCGGAACACGCAGCGGGAGGCGAGTCACTTCCCCGGGAAGCCGGCGCTGCCCTTTGGGGCAGGCCCGGACAACAGCGCGCCCGCGCCCCGGCGGGGTCCGGGCCGGGAAGGGGCGGCCGAGCACGGTGCGGGGGCCGGACGAGTCCTCAGATCAGTCCCTGCCGCAAGGCGTACGCCACCGCGTGGGACCGGTTCCGCAACTGGAGACGGGTCATCACCGAATGCAGCACGTTCTTGATGGTGCGTTCGGAGTAGGCGAGCTTCGTGGCGATGTCCGCCGTGTCGTACCCCTCCGCCACCAGCCGCAGCACGTCCACCTCGCGTGCCGCGAGCCCGGTGAAGTGCAGTCCGCGCGGCCCGAGCACCTGCCCCTGGAGCCGGCCCACCTCCGCGAGGAGCCTGCCGAGCAGATCGGAAGGCAGATGGCCTTCGCCCCGCGCCACCGTCTCGATGACCTGCACGAGGTGTTCGGGCGTCGACTGCGCCCGCCTGACCACCCCGACCACCCCGCACTCCGCCGCGCTCACCAGCTTCTGTTCGTCGATCTCCGTGGTGACCAGCACCGTGCGCGAGTCGCTGGTGCGCTGCACATGGCGCAGTGTCCTGAGCACGTCCTCGTCCACCGTGTCCACGACCATGACGACGACCTGGGGGGCGGAGTCGTCCTCGCCCCACTCCACCACGTTGACCTCGGGACGGGCCCTCAACTGGCTGGCCACTCCGGCCTGCGAGATCGGGTCCTGGGCCCGTAATGCGACCGTGGTGCGTTCCATGCGTTCCATGCCGATGGCTCCCCCTTGGGCAACAGCTGGAAGGCCACAACAAACACACGGCCCGCAGCCGTTCTCGTCCGTCTCATTGGTTATGAGGCGGACAGAAGATGCCCTTGTTTACTGAAAAGAAAACTAAAAGGGTGTCAGGGGCATTGCATCTGCCCGAAAGTGTTCCTTCGAGGCCAATGTCCGACGCCGCGCACAACTCTACGGTCCGGCATATGAGTCTCACGGCAAGTCTCGACGCATCGTCCGTCAGCGCCGCACCGGGCGAGGAGACGGCTGTCCCCCTACAGGTCCGGAACTCCGGCGCCACGGTCGAGGAGTACCGCTTCGAGGTGGTCGGTGCGTGCGCCGCCTGGTCGGCGGTGGAGCCGGCGGTGCTGTCGCTGTATCCGGGCGACACCCGGACCGTCTCCCTCATGCTGCGCCCGCCCCGGGACGCGTCCGTTCCGGCGGGCGAGACCCCGTTCGGGATCCGAGTGGTGCCGACCGGCGAGCAGGGCGGGACGGTGGTGCCGGAAGGCCGGGTGACGGTGCTGCCGTTCACGGCCACGACGGCCGAGCTGGTCCCGCGCAGCTCGCACGGATCACGCCGCGGACGGCACCAGCTCGCTGTCGACAACCGTGGCAACACGCCGGTCACCGTCCGGCTGGGCGCCCAGCCGGGGACCGAGCTCGCCCGCGTCGCCTTCGACGTGGCGGAGCTCCAGGTGGCGCCCGGCCAGGCGGAGTTCGGCCGGCTGCGGGTCAGGCCGGCGAAGCGGATGTGGCGCGGCACGCCGGTGACGCATCCCTTCCAGGTCTCCGCGGCCACGCAGGTGGGCGAGGGCGAGGAACCGGTGGCGCCGGTGCTCGTCGACGGTTCCTACCAGCAGGAGCCACTGCTGCCGCGCTGGCTGCCCCGGGCGCTCATCACGGCCGCAGTCCTGCTGATCGCCCTGGCCGGGATCTGGTACGCGCTGCTGCGTCCGGCCGTGAAGTCCGCGGCGCGGGAAGCGGTCACGCCCGAGGCGGTACGTTCCGCGGCCGCGGCCGACAAGAGCAAGGCGCCGGACGGGGGCGGCACGGCGGGGGCGGGCGCCGACGGCGGGGCCGGTGACACCGCCGGGGCGGACGCGGGCGCCGGCGCGGCGAAGCCCACGCCGAGCCCGTCCGCGGAGCCGGAGGCCGGTGCGGGGGCGGAGGACGGGGCGGCCACTCCCACGAGTGCGCAGGTCCGGGTCAGGGACGCGGTGGGTGGCGGGACGAATGCCGCGACCGCCCTCCGGGTTCCGGACGGCCACACCTTCCAGCTGACCGACATCGTCGTGCAGAACCCGCAGGGTGACGCCGGAACCGTCGTCATCTCGGCCGGCACGAACACGAGCGTGCTGAGTCTCGGACTGGAGAACTTCCGTGACTCCGACTACCACTTCGTGACACCGATCCTCGTCCCGGCGGGCGGCCGGGTCACCATGACCATCGACTGCCGGAAGGTCGGCAAACCGGTGGGCGCCCGCACACCGGCGCGGTGCTCGGAATCGCTGTTCCTGGGGGGCACGATGCGCGTCGACTCCGCGCGCTGACCGGCCCGGGGGCCTTCTCCGTCTTCCCGGGCGTGGGCGAAAGCGCTCAGGCCGGTGGCGCCTCTTCCTCCTCCTCGGGGCTCTTCTCCTGCGCCCGCTGGACGAACGAGCCCTGCACATCGGCAGGCTGCTCGTCCTCGTCCTCCGTGGCCGCCCGCTGCACGGCAGGACCGGCGGGGGCCGGCGACGGCGAGACCGGGGCCGGGGCCGGATCCGAGAGGACCCGGTCGGCGTTGGCCACGGCCTCCCGCTCGAAGCGGTCCGAGGGATCGCTGACCCGGATGCCTCCGGGTGCCTCCGTGCCCTCCACCGGTCCGCTGCGCTGCTGGATCACATGGGTCAGCTCATGGGCCAGCGTCGTCCGGCCCTGCGGCGAGGACGGGTCGTACGCGTCGCGTTGGAAGACCACGTTGTTGCCCACGGTGTAGGCGTGCGCGCCGACGCCCTTGGCCGACTCGTGGGCGGAGGAGTCGTTGTGGATGCGCACGTCGGAGAAGTCCGCGCCCATGCGGGCCTCGAGATCGGCGCGGGTTCCGGCGTCCAGGGGGGTGCCTGAGCCGGAGGAGATGACGTCGTGGACGGGCGAGCGCGGCTCGTCGTCGGACTGCTCCGCCGTTCCGGCCCTGGAGCGCTGGACCATCGGGCCGAGCGCCGCGTTGCCGACGCTCCGCTGGAGCACGCCCATGGCGGCCGTTCCGAGCACGTCCGCCCTGCCGGTGGCCGCCGCCCGGAAGACGTGGTGAGTGTCCGCTCCGGCGTCGCGGGCGTCCTGGGCCGCGGAGGTCTCGCCGGGCAGATGCTCGTGCTCGCTCTCCCGCGGCGGACCGTGGTGGTCCTGCTCGTGCTCCCCGCCGTGATCCTGTGCGTTCATCGTCGTCTCCCTGACCCGCACCGTCGTGGGGCGCGCACCACGCCCTCCTGCCGGTCTTCCACGTTCGCGGCAGCGTCCCTGCCCCGTCCAGCCCGCCCCCGACGGGCCAGGGGCATCCGGCACTGCCTCTTGGGGCAGCCGCCCGGTACGAAGGGGCTCCTGCGTGCACGTCGGCGCTGCGGCCCATTCCCTCCGGGGAATGGACCTGAATCCTCCGGCACCGGTACAACGGGCGCGTGGACTTCCCCCGCGCGTTACGCGCCCGCCGCACCCGTCTCCGTCTCAGTCAGCTCGACCTGGCACTGCGGGCGGGCACCACTCAGCGCCACCTCAGCTTCATCGAATCCGGCAGGTCGGCTCCCGGACGGACCATGGTCGTGCGGCTGGCCGAGTCGCTGGAGCTGCCGCTGCGCGAGCGCAACGAACTGCTGCTCGCGGCCGGGTACGCGCCGGCGTACCCGGAGAGTTCGCTCGACGGCCCGGAGCTGGCCCCCGTGCGGTCCGCGATCGACCGCATTCTCCGCGGCCATCTGCCCTTCCCCGCCATCGTCGTGGACCGGGCCGGTGACCTGATCGCCGCGAACTCCTCCTTCGGTCTGATCACCGAGGGCGCGGCGCCCGAACTGGTGGGCCCCGGCCGGAACGTCTACCGGCTCGCTCTTCACCCCGACGGGCTGGCTCCCCGTATCCGTAACCTTTCGGAATGGGCGCGCCACATCCTGGCCGCCCTCAGCCACTTGGGCGACCTGGGCGACCTGCGCGAAGAACTCTCGGGGTACGTGCCCGACCTGGAGCCTTCCGCCGGGCAGCTCGGATTCGCGGTCCCGCTCCACCTGTGTTCGGCGTTCGGCGATCTGCGCCTGATGACGACGGTGACGACCTTCGCCACCGCCATCGACGTGACACTCGCCGAGCTGAGACTCGAGGCGTTCCTGCCGGCTGACGAGGAGACGGCAGAGGCTCTGTCGGCGGCGTCCCACCGGTCGGGACTGATGGCGGATCAGGCCCCGGGGAACATGTAGTCGGCCTTGATCCGGTCGTGCTCGTCGAGTATCAGGATCTCCAGTCCGCCACCGACCACCTCGCCGGTGCCGGACACCGTCTCCCAGGAGAACTTGACCATGTCGTGCAGGCGTACGGCGTCGCCGGCCGCGCGGAAGGTGAGTCCCGCCTCCTTGACGAACTGTTCGTGACTGCGCGCCACCCGGATCTCGAACGCGTCGACGCCCCGGGCCTGCAAGGCCGAGCGGTCGAAGCCCAGTCCTGCGGCTGTCTCCCTTATCTCTACCGGTGGTTGAAGGACATGGGTGCCGTCCTTCGCCCACAGCCGCTCGATGGCCGCGCGGCGTTCGGCGGCATCCGTCACCATCCACTGGGCTATGTAGCGGTCGGCCAGGTCCTGGGGGTCGGTCTCGGTCACGTCCGAACTCCTTGCGCGGTGGGTGCCTTCGGACGAGATCCTGCTGCGGGCGCGACGTACCGGCAATTCCCTGGCGGGAATGGCGGCGGCGGGCATACGGAGAGCCGGCGGCACGCCAGGGGACGGCTACGGCTACGGCTACGGCTACGGCTACGGCTACGGCCCGAGCGGTCGCACACGGCTCGTACGGCATGCCGAGAAGGTGGGCCGATGGGCGGGAGCCTCTCTCGTCGGCCCACCGGCGTGTGCCCACGCCGAAACCACTCTCGCACGAAATTTGCTCGCTCATGCTCGAAAGTCGGCAACGATGAACAACTCTTGACATGTCAATGTCGTTCCCGCGAGAGTCGTCCCCGCCAGTGATGCCGGTCTCGTAACGAGGAGCGTTGTCGCATGCCTGAAATCCCTGAAGTCTCACGCCGTTTGGTCCTGGGAGGGACGCTGGCCACCGGAGCGCTCGCCGTCGGACTCGGATCGGCCGCGTCCGCGTCCGCCGCTCCCGGGTCCGGCGCCGCCTCCCTGCTCGCCGGAAGCGCCGCGCCCCGCCGGGCCGCGGGTCAGAAGTCCATGGTCAACGTTCCCTTCGAGCCCCACGAGACCGTGCGCGTCGGCGTGATCGGGCTCGGCAACCGGGGTTCCGGGATGACCACGGGCTGGTCCGTGATCCCCGGCTGCGTCGTCACCGCGGTCTGCGACATCCGCGCCGACCGCGCCAAGCGCACCGCCGACCGACTCGTCACAGCGGGAAAGCCGCGCCCCCGGGAGTTCGGCGGCTCCGACGGCAGTTACGCCGAGATGCTCAAGCGCGACGACATCGATCTCGTCTACATCGCCACGCCGTGGGAGTTCCACTACGAGCAGGGCAAGGCCGCGCTCCTGGCCGGGAAGCACGTGATCGTCGAACTCCCCGTCGCGACCGAGCTCGACGAGCTCTGGGACCTCGTGGACACCTCGGAGCGCACCCGCAAGAACCTGATGCTGTCCGAGAACTGCAGCTACGGCCGCAATGAGCTGGCCATGCTCAAGATGGGCCACGAGGGCCTGTTCGGCGAGCTCACCAACGGTCATGGCGGTTACCTCCACGACCTGCGCGCGCTGCTGTTCTCCGACACGTACTACACCGACTCCTGGCGCCGGCTGTGGCACACCCGCTCCACCGCGTCCTTCTACCCCATGCACGGACTGGCGCCCATCGCCGCGGCCATGGACATCAACCGCGGCGACCGGATGACGACGATGACGGCCACCGCGACGGCCCCGAAGGGACTCGCCGACTACCGCGAGCGCTTCATGCCGAAGTCCCACCCGTCCTGGAACGAGACGTACATCAACGGCGATCTGGTCACCTGTCAGATCCGGACGGCGAACGGCCGGACGATCCGCGCCGAGCACGCCGTGAGCGCGCCCCGTCCGTACAGCCGGATCAACTCGCTGGTCGGCAGCAGGGGCATCTTCGAGGACTACGCGGGCACCTCGACGACCGACGCACGTGTCTACTTCGAGCCTGACCACAGCGGTGACAGCTGGCGCGACTTCGACACGTACCGCAAGGAGTTCGACCACTGGCTGTGGAAGGAGCTCGGTGACGAGGCCGAGAACGGCGGTCACGGCGGCATGGACTACGTCCTGCAGTGGCGCACGGTCCAGCTGATGCGGGCCGGTCTGGTCCCCGACATCGACGTGTACGACTCCGCCTCGTGGTGCGCGCCGGTTCCGCTGAGCGTCAAGTCCCTGGCTGCCAAGGGACGTCCGGTGGAGATCCCGGACTTCACCCGGGGCTCCTGGGTCAACCTCCGCATGGGGCTCGACTCGCGCACCACCGAGATGCCCCCCGTCGCCCCATGACCTCCCTCTCCAAGGAGCACACCATGAGAACGGCCCGACTGATCAACCCGCTCAGAGCCGCCGTGGCGGCGGCGGTGCTGCTCGTTCCCGCGCAGGCGGCCTCGGCCGCGTCCGCGCCGCCGGCCGCGGCCGCCGAGTCGCAGACCGAGGTGACCGTCTCTCCGGTCGACCTCGACGGACCGGTCATCTCGACGGTGAAGGTCACGGTCAGGAACTCGGCGCCACAGCGCCTGCGTTCGCTCAAGGTCTCCTTCGCCGGGCCGGTCGGATGGGCGGTCCAGCCGTCCGTGCAGAGCGTGTCGGGCTCCTTCGCGACGGGTGCCTCGGCCTCCGCGACGTTCCGGATCCAGGTGCCGGAGAAGCGGTCCGGGTTCGTGATCCGTACGTTCACGGCGACCGCCACGTACCAGGGAGGCGACGGTCTCGGAACGGCCACGGGCGTCCGGACCGACCGGTCCGGCTCACCGCAGGCGAACCTCGCGGCGGCGTACAACGGTGTGGCGATCACCGACGAGTCCGCGACGACGGCCGGGAACTACGATGGCGAGGGCAACAGCTTCTCGGCGCAGAAGCTCGCCGCGGCCGGTCTGGCACCCGGCGCGGAGGTCGACGCGCTGGGTGCCACCCTGACGTGGCCGGACGTGCCGGCCGGCACGAAGGACAACGTGGCGAGTGCCGGGCAGGCCGTCTCACTGGCCGGTCAGGGATCCAGGCTGGTGTTCCTCGGCTCGGGCGTCGGAAGCGGTGCGACCGGCAAGGCCACCGTCTATTACACCGACGGCACGTCCACCACGGGCTCGTTCGGCTTCCCCAACTGGTCGTTCGACCCGGCCGACGCCCACGGAGCGACCCTGGTCGCGTCGACGGACGGCCGCAACCGGCCGGACGGTTACGGCAACGCCACGGTGAAGTACCGCGTGTTCGCACACTCCATCGCGCTGGACCCGTCCAGGACGGTCGAGTTCGTGGTCCTGCCCGCGAACGGGAACGTCCATCTCTTCGACATGGCGATCGCTTCCTGAGCGCCGTCCACGACCGACGGGACCCCCGGGCCGGGCGATCATCGCCCGGCCCGGGGGTCCTGGTGGCCGGTCAGCCGTTGGCGAGGAGCTGGAGCGTGTCGATGACACGGTTCGAGAAGCCCCACTCGTTGTCGTACCAGGCGACGACCTTGATGTGCCGACCCTCGACCCGGGTGAGTTCCGAGTCGAAGATCGACGAGGCCGGGTTCCCCGTGATGTCGGACGAGACGAGGGCGTCCTCGGAGTACTCCAGCACCCCGGCGAGCGGCCCGTCCGCCGCGGCGCGGTAGGCCGCCAGGACGTCCTCGCGCGACACGTCGCGGGCCACCGTCGTGTTGAGCTCGACGATCGAACCCACCGGAACGGGGACGCGGATCGAGTCGCCCGACAGCTTGCCTTCGAGGTTCGGCAGCACATGGCCGATCGCCTTGGCGGCGCCGGTCGTGGTCGGCACGATGTTCACTCCGGCGGCGCGGGCGCGGCGGGGGTCGCGGTGCGGGCCGTCCTGAAGGTTCTGCTCCTGCGTGTAGGCGTGCACCGTCGTCATGAAACCGTGCTCGATCCCGGCGAGTTCGTCGAGGACCTTGGCCAGCGGCGCGAGTGCGTTGGTCGTGCACGAGGCGTTCGAGACGATCGTGTGCAGGTCCGGGTCGTACGCGTCGGTGTTGACCCCGAACGCGAGCGTCACGTCGGCGCCGTCGGAGGGCGCGCTGACGAGGACCTTCTTCGCGCCGGCGTCGATGTGGGCGCGGGCGGCCTTGGCCGACGTGAACCGTCCGGTGGCCTCCAGCACGATGTCGACATCGAGCGCCGCCCACGGGAGCTGCGCCGGATCGCGCTCGGCGACCACCTGGATGCGCCGGCCGTCGACGACGAGGACGTCCCCGTCGAGCGTCACCGGACGCCCCAGCCTGCCGGACGTCGAGTCGTAGGCGAGCAGCCGGGCGAGCGCGGCGGGCTCGGTGAGGTCGTTGACGGCGACGACCTCGAGGGCGCTGTCGCGCTCCAGCAGTGCGCGCAGCACGTTGCGTCCGATGCGGCCGAATCCGTTGATGGCGATGCGAGTCATGGGGTGTCCCTTCGTCCCTGCGGTTCGCCACCAAGGTTCGCTCGCCGCACCCCGGTCGTGGCAGCGGCGTGGGCGCCACGGTTCGAAAGGATCGCGCCACCGGGTGCCGGGCTACTCGGCCCGGGCGAAGGTGCGCCGGTACTCGCTCGGGGTGGTGCCCAGGATGCGCTGGAAGTGGAGCCGCAGATTGGTCCCGGTTCCGAGTCCGGTCTCGGCGGCGATCTGCTCGATGCTCTGCTCGGAGCGCTCCAGCAGCTCCCGGGCCACATCGATGCGGGCCCGCATGACCCACTGCATCGGGGTGTACCCGGTGTCCTCGACGAAGCGCCGCGAGAGCGTGCGCGGCGAGACCGCCGCGTGCCGGGCGAGCGCGTCGAGGGTGAGCGGCTCACCGAGGCGGTGCAGTGCCCACTCACGGGTGGCGGCGAAACGTTCGCCGAGCGGCTCGGGCACGCTGCGCGGCACGTACTGCGCCTGGCCGCCGCTCCGGTAGGGCGCCGCCACCAGCCGCCGGGCCGCGTGGTTGGCGGCGGCCACACCGAGGTCGCCGCGCAGGATGTGCAGACACAGGTCGATGCCGGATGCGGCGCCCGCCGACGTCAGGACGGTGCCCTCGTCGACGAACAGCACGTTCTCGTCGACCTGGACGAGAGGGTGCTTCGCCGCGAGCGCCCGCGCGTAGTGCCAGTGTGTCGTCGCCCGCCTGCCGTCCAGCAGGCCCGTGGCGGCGAGCGCGAAGGCACCCGTCGAGATGGCGGCGAGCCGGGCGCCCCGGTCGTGGGCGGCGACGAGCGCGTCGACGACGGGCTGCGGCGGGTCGTCGCGGTCCGGGAACCGGTAGCCGGGGATGAAGACGATGTCGGCCCACTCCAGCGCGTCCAGTCCGTCGGCGACGTGGTACGACAGCCCGTCACCGCCGGTCACGAGCCCGGGCGCCGCGCCGCACACCCGTACCTCGTACGGCATGCTCGCGCGCGTGGTGAAGACCTGCGCCGGGATCCCGACATCGAGCGGTTTCGCGCCCTCCAGGACGAGGACGGCGGTGCGGTGGAGACGGGAGGCTGACACGGGACACAGCGTACGAGGGAGCCGGCCGCGCCGGTGAACAGGCCGTGGCCCGTCGGCGCGGCCGGGTCCCTCGCCGGTGCTCAGCCCGCGAACCGGGCCATCCAGGCCTCGACGTCGCCGGCCGAGCGCGGCAGGCCGTCCGACAGGTTCTCGTAGCCGTCGGCGGTCACGAGCAGATCGTCCTCGATCCGGACGCCGATGCCGCGCCACTCCTCGGGGACCGTGAGGTCGTCGGGCTGGAAGTACAGACCGGGCTCGACGGTGAGCACCATGCCCGGCTCCAGGACGCCGCCGACGTACTCCTCGTTCCGGGCCTGCGCGCAGTCGTGCACGTCCAGGCCGAGCATGTGTCCGGTGCCCGCCATGGTGAAGCGGCGCTGGAGGCCGAGTTCGAAGGCGCGCTCGGCCGGGCCCTCGATGAAGCCCCACTCGACCAGCCGGACCGCGAGGTATCGCTGGGCCGCGTCGTGGAAGTCGCGGTACGCGGCGCCCGGCTTGACGGCGGCGAAGCCGGCTTCCTGGGCCTCGTACACCGCGTCGTAGACCTTGCGCTGCACGGGCGTGAACGTTCCGCTGATCGGCAGGGTGCGGGTGACGTCGGCGGTGTAGAGGGTGTGCGTCTCCACGCCGGCGTCGAACAGGAGCAGCTCGCCCGGGCGGACGGGGCCGTCGTTGTCCGTCCAGTGCATGATCGTGGCGTGGTCTCCCGCGGCACAGATGGTGCCGTAGCCCACGGCGTTGCCTTCGAGGCGTGCGCGGCGCAGGAAGGTGCCCTCGATCCACCGCTCGGAGGAGGCGACCGCGCCGGAGAGCTCGCCGACGGCGTCGGTGAACCCGCGGACGGTGGAGTCCACCGCCTTGCGGAGCTCGCCGATCTCCCAGTCGTCCTTGACGAGGCGGAGGTCGCTGAGGGCTTCTTCGAGGGCCTCGTCGAGCTCCTCGTCGGTGCTGACCGCGGCTTCCAGGGCCGGGTCGACACCGCGCACGATCCGGGTCGGCACACCGGCCGCGGCTGCCAGGTCGCCGGCCGCGCCGCGGACGTCGCGGCAGGGCAGGCCGAGCACGCGCTCCGACTCGGCGAGGGAGCGGCGGCGGCCCATCCAGAGCTCGGCGGTGGGGCCGGTCCAGAACTCGTCGTTGTCCCTGCTGTCCCGCGGCAGCTGGAAGCAGTAGGCGTCGTGGCCGCCGTCCGGGCGCGGTTCGAGGACGAGCGCGCCGTCCCGTGCGCGGTCTCCCGTCATGTGCACGTATGCCGAGTGCGGGCGGAAGGGGTAGGTGTCGTCGTTGGAGCGCACCTTGAGGTTGCCCGAAGGGATCACGAGGCGTTCGCCGGGGAAGCGCGCGGAGAGCGCGGCACGGCGCAGGGCGGCGTGCGGGGCCTGCTCGTCGGGCTCCAGGTCGTGCTGCTCGGTGTCGGCCCATCCGGTACGCATCAGGGCGGACAGTTCCTCGGAGATCCCTGAGTAGAGACCGTTCTTCCGGCCTTTCGCCACGTCATGCTCCTTCTTCGGGTTCTTCGGGACGGTTCCTCGGCGGTGGCCGGAGGAAGACCTCCGGACGTTCGCCTTCGCTGCCGCCGGCGGCTCCCGGACGGTATCCGGCGGGCCGGGCCAGTGGCGCCCAGTTCCGCCACTGGCACAGATCGGCCAGGGCGGGGTCGGAAACCAACGATAATGACGGGTATGACGAACGTGAGACTCAGGGAGGCTCTTCGGCTTCTGGGCGTCGGGCAGGCGGCCGCCGAGGTCTACCAGGCGCTGCTGGAACTGGCCCCCGTCCCGCTGGACACGATCGGGTCCGCGACGGGCCTCGACCGTGCGGAGGTCGCCTCGGCGTACGCGGCGCTGGTGGACGCCGGCCTGGCCAGTGCCGCCGAGAAGGACGAGGAGGTGGTGGCCCCGGTGCCGCCCACCGCGGGGCTGGAGGTCCTGGCCCGGCATCGCGCGGCCGAGGTCGAGGAGTCCCGCATCGCGGTCGGGGGCGCGTTCGATTCGTTCCGGCGGCAGCGGCTCGCCGCGTACAACGACCATCTCGTCGAGGTCGTGACCGGGGACGCCGTCGGCCCGAGGATCCGGCAGGCCTGGGCCAGTGCCCGGAACCAGATCCGCCAGTTCGAGTCGCCCCCGTACTTCCCGCTGCCCGGGGCGACGGACGACGCGCTGGCCACGCTCGCCCGCGGGGTGACGCAGCGGGTCGTGTACTCGCGGGCGTCGCTGGAGTATCCGGGGTATCTGCAGGATGCCATCGAGCCGTGCGTCAAGGCCGGGGAGCAGGCCAGGGTTCTGGACTCGGTGCCGGTCAAGCTCCTGATCATCGACGACGCGTACGCGCTCGTGTCGTTGTCGATCAAGGAGGCGGACGTGCACAACACGACGCTGGTCGTGCAGCCCTGCGGTCTGCTCTCGGCGCTCGTGGCGCTCTTCGAGCAGTCCTGGCAGAACGCCCTGCCGCTCCAGGGACGCGCCACCCTGCCCGGCGGGCTCGCCCCCAGCGACCGTCGGCTCCTGTGGCTCCTCGCCGGCGGCGCGAGCGACGACGTGATCGCCCGCGAAATGGGCATCAGCCGCCGGACGCTGTTCCGCCGGCTGTCGGTCCTGATGGCCCGGCTGGGTGCCGCGAACCGCTTCCAGATGGCATTGCAGGCGCAGCGCTCGGGCTGGCTGTGAGCGGGGCGGCCGTACCGGTGGGACGGCCGGGGCCCGCGTGGGGCCCCGGCCCTGCGTCCTCGTTCAGACCAGGCCGGCCTCCGGCTGGGCCGGGTCCTCGAGGAAGCCGCCGGACTGGTGCTGCCACAGCTTGGCGTAGGCACCCTCGGAGGCGAGCAGTTCGTGGTGCGTGCCCTGCTCGATGATCCGTCCCCGGTCCAGGACCACGAGCCGGTCCATGGTGGCGACCGTGCTCAGCCGGTGCGCCACCACGAGCGCCGTCCGCCCGTCCATGAGCCGCCACAGCGCCTCCTGGACGAGGATCTCGCTCTCCGAGTCCAGGGCGCTCGTCGCCTCGTCGAGCAGCAGGATCGGCGCGTCGCGCAGGATCGCCCGGGCGAGGGCGACGCGCTGGCGCTGTCCGCCGGACAGTTTCACGCCCCGCTCCCCCACCATCGTGCCGAATCCCTCGGGCAGCGCGTCGGCGAACTCCGTGACATGTGCGGCCTTGGCCGCGCGGCGGATCTCGGCGTCGGTGGCGCCGGGCCGGGCGAACGCGATGTTGTCCCGCAGTGTGCGGTGGAACATCGCCGGGTCCTGCGGAACGTACGCGATCATGCTGCGCAGGTCCGCCTGGCGCACTCTGCTGATGTCCTGACCGCCGATCAGAATCCGGCCGCCGTCGATGTCCGTCATCCGCAGCAGCAGCCGGCTGAGCGTGGTCTTGCCCCCGCCCGACCGGCCGACGAGGCCGATCTTCGCACCGCTGTCCACGGACAGGTCGAGGGACTCGAAGAGCGGCGGCGCTCCCGCGTGGGCGAACGTCACCTGCTCGAAGCGGACATCGGCGGCCCGGGTCAGCAGCGGCTCGGGCGTCTCCGGGTCGCGCAGCGCGGGCGGCGTCAGCAGCAGTTCGGTGAACTGGGACGCCTCCGTCATCGAGCTCTCCAGCCGCCGGTAGATCTGGTTGAACTCGAACATGATCCGTGTCGCGTTGGAGTAGTACATGAAGGCGACGACCACCGCCTCCACGCCGTTGCCGCCTCCGCTGAGCACGACGGCGAGCAGCAGGCCCAGGGCGTTGGTGAGCACGGACATCGGCGCGACCAGGGTGTCGATGCGGAGGTTTCCGTAGTCCCAGGAACGCAGGGTGAGGCGCCGCGACTCCGCGACGCGGGAGCGGTGCTCGGCGGCCTCCCGCCCCTCCGCGGCGAACGCCCGGACGGTGTCCATGTTCATCAGGCTGTCGGCCACATGTCCGGAGACCCGGGCGATGGCCTCCTCGCGCTGTCCGACGAGGGCCTGCCTGCGGCGGATGAGAGGGGCCGCGCACAGCGCCGTGACGGCGATCATCGTCAACAGGACGACGACGAGGAGCGGTTCGTAGCGCCACAGCACCACGGATCCGAAGATCAGCGGCACGAGGCTGCCCACGACGGAGAAGGTCAGCGTGTCGACGAACTCCTCGAAGCGGGAGGCGAAGCTCAGGACCCGCTTGGTCAGCGAACCGGCGAAGTTGTCGTGGAAGAACGCGGTGTCCTTGGCGTACAGCTCATCCATGCCCTGCACGTACAGGTGCTCGATGCCGAGGGCGTCGAGGCGGTTGAGGAAGTGCACTCCGACGCGCCAGCAGACCTCCGCGAGGAGCAGCACGCCGGCGAAGGCGAGGACGTAGGGGAGAATCGAGGCGATGTCGTGGTCTCCGCCGCCGGCGAGGTGGCCGACGAGCTTCGCGACGACGAGCGGCGCGATGTAGCTGATGCCGATGTTGCCCACTGCGGGCATCAGCATCGCGGGTAAGGTCAGCCGTTTTCGGCGGGTCAGTTCCCTTCCGTAGTACCGAAGTGCGAGGAGCACGGAGCCCCTGCCCGGCGCTTCGTGCGATTCAGGCGATCCCATGGCAACCCTGTGTGGTCGTGCGGCCGCCCGCCACGTGCTGCTGCGGGAGGAGGCGCTCGCCTCGACGGCCGCGCGGAGTTTCGGTTTCGTGTGGAGTGCCCTCGCCGGGGCGGTCCTGCGGCACACGGCACGTGGCGGTGCGCCGGAGTGAGACGAGGAGGGGTCGGGCGAGGGGTTTCAGTGTCCCGGCAGCGGACCCGCCGAGTCCACGTGTTTTTCCCGGGCGCGGGGCGGACCGGCCCCGGCCTCGTTTCCCCGGCGCCCGCCGACCGCTCCGACGCCGTCGTCAACCGCGGCCGCGCGGGCGGCTCGTTGCCTGCCCGGCAGACCCCGCCGCACCCTCGGGATGCGCCGGGGACGGGATCAGTCGTCTCTCTCCTCCCGTGTCGCGGTCCCGTCGCGACGGGAGCAGCGATGCCGGCAGCAGGCCGAGCGCGGCGAGCGCGGCCAGGACCAGCAGGGCGGTGCCCGTGCCCGGGCCGGACACGCCCCGGAGCAGGCCGGCGGACGGCTCCAGCGGCATCAATCCGGCGGCTACGGCGATGCCGAGCGTCGGGCCCACGTTCATGGCGGTCTGCTTGAGCCCACCGACGACTCCCGCGTATCCGGGCGGCGTGTCGCCGACGACGGTCCCGGTGGCGGTGACCATCACGACGGCGAAACCGGCACCGAGCACGGCGAACGTCGCGCTCCATACCGGCCAGGGCTCGGCAGGACCGAGCCCGGACAGGCCCAGGACGGCCAGGACGACGAGGACTTGGCCTGCGATCGCCGTGCGGCGGGCGCCGTACCGGCGGAGCAGTGTGTGGGCGACAGGCGCCCCGAGGACCATCAGCACGGTCATCGGGAGTACACGCAGGCCGCTGGTGAGCGGATCGAGTCCGAGGGCGTTCTGCAGAACGAACGTGGCCACGAAGAGCGCGCCGAACATTCCGCCCGAGGTGACCAGCAGGATCGCCATCGAGGCGGCCACCGGCACCGACCGCGCCACGGCAGGTGGCACGAAGGGCTCCGTGCTCCGGCGCTCGCGCAGGACGAGCCCCACCGCGAGGCACACGACGAGAACAAGCCCGAGGAGCGTCCGGGGCGCGGCCCATCCGTGCTCCGGAACGCCGGCCAGCGCGTGGACCAGCGTGGCGAGCGTCGCCGCGAACAGGGCCGCGGTGACGAGGTCGGTCCTCCCGCTGCGGACACGTGGCGTCGCCGGCACCCGCACCGCCAGGGTGAGACCGGCGATGGCGAGCGCGACGGGGACGTTGACCAGGAACACGGCACGCCAGCCCAGATGGGTGACGAGGAAGCCCCCGAGCAGCGGCCCGGCCCCCGCAGCCACCCCGATCGCGCTGGTCCGCAGGGCGATCGCCGCGCCGAGCCGGCCGGGCGGATACACGAGCCTCAGCAGTGCGAGCGTGGCCGGTTGCAGGAGCGCGCCGAACACGCCCTGGGCGATACGCAGGGCAATCACCCAGCCAACCCCCGGCGCGAGGGCGATGCCCGCCGACGCCGCCCCGAAGCCGAGCACACCGACGAACAGGAGGCGCTGGTGACCGTACCTGTCCCCCAGGCGCCCGGCAATGACGAGGAACGAGGCCACGGCAAGCAGGTAGCCGGTGCTGGTCCACTGAACCTGCGTCACGGTCGCGCCGAGATCACGCTGCAGGTCGGGCTGCGCCACGAGCAGCACGGTGCCGTCCAGTGCGACGATCATCGCTCCGGCCACGGCGGCCAGGAGGGCGGTGCGTGGTCGTCCTGCCCCCGTCACCCGTTCACCGGGCCGAGATGGGCGTCGAGCACCGCGCCGAGGAGCCGGTCGAGCGGGTCGGCGCCTTCGGGGCCTCCCTGGCCGGCGGCGCCCAGGGCGAGTGGCAGACTGCCCCAGGCCCACAGCTGGGCGACCCCGTGCAGGTTGGTCCACAGGGCCGCGGCGATGACGGCCGCAGGCGTGGCGGGCCCGGCGGCGGTGCGCTCCGCCGTGTGACGCGACACCAGTTCCACCATGTGCGCGAACAGCGGGAGGGTCGACTCGCGCAGCGGGGGCAGGTCCGACGGTTGCGCCTTGCCGTCCAGCAGGTCGTGGCGGAACATCAGCTCGAACATGCCGCGGTGCTCGAGCGCGTAACGGAGGTATGTCCGCGCGAGAGCCCGCAGCCGGTCCCGCGGCGAAGCGTCCTCTTCCGCTGCCGCCTCGAACCGGGAGGCGAGGTCCGCGAAGCCCCGGCGGGCGATCGCGGAGAGCAGGGCGTGGTGCGTGGGGAAGTAGCGGCGCGGCGCCCCGTGGGAGACCCCCGCGCGGCGGGCGATCTCGCGCAGCCCGAGGGAGTCAGGTCCGTCGGTCATGACGATGTCCACGCCGACGTCGATCAGCCGTTCCCGCAGTGAGCCTTCGGATTCCATGCAGACAGTGTCCACCAGAGTGGTAGACACTGTCTACGCCCGGCTGTCGCAACAGCCCGGAGGAGTCGTCCGACGGTGCGGTCAGTCCTTACTGGCCACCTGCCACGTCAGCCCCCAGCCGTACTCGAGATCCGCGGCCTGCTGCTTGAAGATGCCGGGCGGCGGCAACAGGTACTTCGCCTCCCGGCGGACGATCAGTTCCCCGCCCACGTTCTCGATCAGCGCGATCGCCGCCACCTGGGACGGAACGGTGCATTCGTCGAGGAGCATCTCGATCGGCGGCCCGACGGGCGGATACAGCGTGGCGACGCCGTGCAGCCCCGCGAAGCTCGACGCCCCGGCGTAGATGACCACGAACACCAGCAGACGCTTGATCTCGGCGGCATGATCAAGGTTGATCATCAGGTTCTCGCCGGTCTCGCTCGTGCCCGTCCGGTCGTCCTGGTCGAGTTGGACGTAGGGCGGCTGATCGAACGAGCCGAACTGGTTGTTGATGGGGTGGACGATCCCCGTCGCCCCGTTCCGGAGCTCCCACAGGCAGGAGAGGTCGAGGTCGACATCCTCCAGCCGGACGGCGTCCTCACCCTTCCTCATCCAGCCGCGCGGTGGCCGGCGGGCGCTCCACGAGAGATTGACCCGCATCCCGCCCGAGGTCGCCCCCTGCTTGGTCAACGACACCGAAGGCGCCGTCTTCGTCAGGGTGATCTTCGACAGACGCACGGGCTGGGCCGGCACGGACGGCGCCAGCGGCGGGGCAAGTGGTGCGGGTGCGGCAGGCCGCGGAAGGGACACCGGGGCGGGCGCGGGAGGCCGCTGCGGGGACACCGGCGCGGGCGGTGCGGGCTCGTCGACGCTGATCCCGAAATCAGTCGCGAGCCCCGCCAGGCCGGAGTCGTACCCCTGGCCCACCGCCCGGAACTTCCAGGCACCGTTGCGCCGGTACAGCTCCCCGAGCACGAACGCGGTCTCCGTCGTGGCGTCCGTGGCCTCGAACCGTGCCGTCTCGGCACCGCTCACCGCATCAAGCACGCGCACGAACAGCCCGGCCACCTGGCCGAACCTGCCGTCCGTGGACGCCGCGACCACGACCGTCCCGATCTCCTGCTCCACCGCCGCCAGCGCCACGTCGATCGTCTCGACCGCGACGCCCCCGTCCTGGCGCCGTCCTTCATGGCGGACGGCCCCGCTGGGGTGAACGGGCTGGTTGTAGAACACGAAGTCGTCGTCGGAGCGCACCTTGCCGACCGCCGTCAGCAGGAGAGCCGACACGTCCACATCAGGGGCGCCGGGGCCTGTGCGCCACCCGAGCTCCACCCGCACACGGGCACTCTCCACCGGCGTGTTGGCACCCTTGCGCAACGACATGGAAGTCCCCCTCCGTGGCCTTTCCGACTTCCGCAGCGTACGAAACTTCGGCGCCACCCCCAGCCCGAAGCCCGGAATTACCCCCGTTCCGGGGGAAGTTGTGCTCCCGGAGAAGCCGCATCCGGCCGGCAGCGGCTGTCGCGCACAGCGGGACGCCGACGGGCAAGGATAAACGGGACGGATGGCGGTCATCCACAGAATCGATTTCCCTGATCACGGCCTGCTGGGACAGATTGGTCCCATCGCAATCAGGAGGACATGTTCGTGAAACCTGAATCCGCGTCCGCGCTGTTCGCCGGACCGTTCGCCCTCGCCACGCTGTCGGAACCGGACGGAGCGCACATCCCCGCGCTCGTCACGGCGGACGCCCGGGTACTCGACCTGCGCGCGGCCTTCGGCGACCCCCGTCTGACCGTCCGAGGCCTGCTGGACATCTGGGACTCGGCCGCACCCCGGCTGGCCGCACTGGCCGCGTCGGCCGACGACGGCTCGGAGTTCAGGCCGTTGGCCGGCTTCCGGGTGCACGCCCCGGTCGAGCCGCGCCAGGTGTTCCAGTCCGGCGCCAACTACCGTCAGCATGTCATCGACCTGCACGTCGCACACGGCGACCCGGCCGACGGCCGGTCCGAACAGGAGCGGCGCGCCGAGGCCGCGGAGATCATGGACCGCCGGGCGGCCGAGGACCTCCCGTACGTCTTCATCGGTCTGCCGAGCGCGATCACGGGCCCGTACGACGATGTCGTGCTCCCCGCATGGGCAAGCAAGCCCGACTGGGAGCTGGAGGTCGCGGCGGTCATCGGCAAGGCCGCCCACCAGGTGTCCGTGGAGGAGGCGTTGGACCACGTTGCCGGGTACACGATCGCCAACGACCTGACCGACCGCGCCACGGTCTTCCGCCGCGACATGCCGCAGATCGGTACGGACTGGCTGCGCAGCAAGAACGCGCCCGGCTTCACCCCGCTCGGCCCCTGGATCGTGCCCGCCGCGTCGGTCGCGGACCCCGGTGACCTGCGCCTCGTACTGAAGCTGAACGGCGAGACCATGCAGGACGAGTCCACCGAGGACATGATCTTCGACGTGGCACGCGTGGTGTCGTACGCCTCGCAGAGCGCCCGGCTGCTGCCCGGCGATCTGGTCCTGACCGGCTCCCCGGCCGGCAACGGCATGCACTGGGGCAGGCTGCTGCGCGACGGCGACGTCATGGACGGTTCCGTCACCGGTCTCGGCGCCCAGCGCACGCGCTGTGTCGCGGAGGGCGCCTCGTGACCTTCGACCGCCACGACCCCGAGGGGTCGATCGCCCGGGCCGCGAAGGCGTGTTCCAACTGGGGCCGTTGGGGCGAGGACGACGTACTGGGCACCCTCAACTTCCTGGACGAGGCCAAGCGCCGCGAGGGCGCGGCACTCGTGCGGCGGGGCGTCAGCTTCTCGCTCTCCCAGCGGTTCGACATGGACGGGCCGCAGAAGGGCTGGCGGCGGCGCACCAACCCGGTGCACACCATGCTCGACACCGGAACCGACGCGGCCCTCGGGCTCCAGGGCTTCCCGCACGGCCTCGGGGGTGCCGACGACGTCATCGCGATGCCGTTGCAGTGCTCCACGCAGTGGGACGGGCTCGGCCACATCTTCGACCACGGCAAGGCGTGGAACGGCAGGCCGGCGGACCAGGTCGTCACCTCCGAGGGAGACCTGGTCACCGGCATCGAGCACATGGCCCCGTACATCGCCGGGCGCGGCGTCCTGCTGGACGTGGGACGTGTGGTCGGGGACGGAGGCGAGCTGCCCGACGGTTTCGCGATCACCGCGGACCACCTGACGGCGACCGCCGAGGCCCAGGGCGTGAGTGTCGGCCGGGGTGACATCGTCCTGGTCCGCACCGGGCAGCTCAGCCGGGTCCGCCGCGAGGGCTGGGGCGACTACGCAGGCGGTCCGGCCCCCGGACTGTCGTTCACCACCGCGAGCTGGCTGCACGGCACCGAGATCGCCGCCGTCGCCACCGACACCTGGGGCTTCGAGGTCCGGCCCAATGAGTTCGAGGACGCCTTCCAGCCGCTGCACCAGGTCGCCATCCCCAACATCGGCCTGCTGATCGGTGAGATGTGGGACCTGGACGCGCTCGCGGAGGACTGCGCGGCCGACGGCGTGTACGCGTTCTGGCTCACCGCCGCCCCACTCCCCATCACCGGCGCCGTCGGCTCGCCCGTCAATCCGATCGCCGTCAAGTAGCCTCAGGAACAAGGGAGTTCCCCATGATTGAAGCCCGCAACGAGGACCGCACGGTCCTCGTGATCGGAGGCGGCGCGGCCGGAAACGCCGTCACACTCCTGCTGCGCCGCGCCGGTGTCGAGGTGCATCTGATCGAGGCCAGGGAAGACTGGAACGCCACCGCCGGATCGGGCATCACCCTCCAGGGCAACGCCCTGCGGGTGCTGCGCGAGCTGGGCGTGTGGGAGCAGGTCGAGGCATCCGGCTACGGCTTCGGATCGGTCGGCATCACCGCGCCCGACGGAACGGTGCTGCACGTCCAGGACGACATCCGCAGCGGCGGCGACGACCTCCCCGCCACCGTCGGCATGCAGCGGTCCCAGCTCCAGCGCGTCCTGATCGACGCCGTCCGCACCAGCGGCGCGTCCGTCCGTCTCGGCGTCACAGCCGAAACCTTGGCCCAGGACGCCGACGGGGTCCGCGTGCGCTTCAGCGATGGTTCGGAGGACCGGTACGACCTGGTGATCGCCGCGGACGGGCTGGGCTCCACCACCCGCGCCGCGCTCGGCATCACGGCGAAGCCCGAGCCGACCGGCATGGCCATCTGGCGGATCGCCGCCCCCCGCCCGGCAGGCGTGACCCGCACCGACCTCGCCTACGGCGGACCGGCGTACATCGCCGGCTACTGCCCCACCGGCGACAGCACCCTGTACGCCTATGTGGTCGAGGCCAACCGCGACCGCGCCTCGATCCCGCCGGAGTCGTACGCGGACGAGATGCGCCGGCTGGCCTCCGCCTACGGCGGCTTCTGGCCGGAGATCACCCGGCACATCACCGACCCGGCCGAGGTCAACTACACCTGGTTCGACCGGATGCTGGTGGAGGGGTCCTGGCATCGCGGCCGGGTCGTGCTCATCGGCGACGCGGCGCACTGCTGCCCGCCCACGCTCGCCCAGGGCGCCGCGCTGTCGCTGGAGGACGCATGGGTCCTCGCGCAACTGCTGACCGGCTCGGACACCTGGGACGACGAGCTGCTCCAGGCGTACTACGAGCGACGGATCGCCCGGGTCCGCCCGGTGGTCGAGGCGTCCGTGCAGATCGGCCAGTGGCAGCTGGACGGGGTACGGGACGCGGACGTGCCCGGCCTGATGGGCCGCACCATGACGATGCTCCGGGAGCTGCCGTGACCGCCCAGGCCCCGCCCACCATCGACGTGCACGCCCACGTGCTGCTGCCGCAGATCGAGGCCGCCGTGTCCGGTCTGCCCGGCCACGAGGCGGCCAGGGCGCTGGATGCCCGGCGCAACGGCGCCGAGGCCCTCGCCGTGAACGGGCCCATGGTCCGCGAGCGCGTCCCCGCGATGACCGACGTCGCCGTGCGACTGGCGGCGATGGACCGGCAGGGCGTCGACGTGCAGTTGGTCAGCCCCTCCCCGTCGCACTACCACTACTGGGCGGACGAGCAGACCGCGGAGAAAATCTGGCGGCTCGCCAACGAGGCCACCGCCGCACACTGCGCGGCGGCTCCGGACCGACTGCGCGGGCTGGGACTCGTACCGCTCCAGCATCCGGACCGGACCGTCGAAGCCCTCGACGACGCCCTGGGCCAGGGGCTGCTCGGAGTGGAGATCTCCAGTCACGCGCCGGGGCGCGAGCTGTCCGATCCGGCATACGAGCCGCTGTGGACCCGGGCGGAGGAGACCGGCGCGGTGCTGTTCCTGCACCCCTTCGGCTGCACGCTCGACGAGCGCCTGGACCGGTGGTACCTGTCCAACACCGTCGGCCAGCCCACGGAGAACGCGGTCGCGCTCTCCCACCTCATCTTCTCGGGTGTGCTCGACCGGCACCCCGGGCTGAAGGTGATCGCGGCACACGGCGGCGGCTATCTGCCCACCCATATCGGCCGCTCCGACCACGCCTGGTCCGCACGCTCCGACGCGGGAGCCGGCTGCGCCCACCTGCCGAGCAGCTATCTCAGGCGGCTGTACTTCGATTCGCTCGTCCATGACCCGCACGTACTGCGGGAGCTGGTCCGCGTCGCCGGGGCCGACCGGGTGCTGCTCGGCTCGGACTTCCCGTTCGACATGGGCAGCGAGGACCCGCTCGGCGCACTGCGCGCCGCACGGCTCACCGATTCCGATCTCCACGCCGTCCGGGGCGGCAATGCCGCCGCCCTCCTCCGGAAGGACTGACCTCATGCGCCTGCTCACTCATCTGCGCCACGTGGACCTGGCCGTACCCGACTACGACAAGCAGCTCGACTTCTACGCCGGGGTGTGGGGCCTGACGAAGGTCGCCGAGGACTCCGGAATCTCGTTCCTCGCCGCCGAGGGTTCTCCCGAGCAGTACGTCGTACGGCTGCGCCGCGCCGAGGAGAAGCGGCTCGACCTCGTCTCGTACGGCGCCGCGAACCCGGCCGACGTGGACACGCTCGCCGAGCGGCTGCTGGCCGGCGGCGTGGACCTCATCAGCCGGCCCGGGAAGGTGGACACCCCGGGCGGCGGGTACGGCTTCCGCTTCTTCGACGTCGACGGGCGCACCATCGAGGTCTCCGCGGATGTCGAAGTCCGGCAGCACAGGAAGATCGAGGAGAAGGAGGCCATCCCGGTCAAGCTCTCCCACGTCGTCCTCAACTCGCCGGATCTCAACCGCACCCGTGAGTGGTACGAGCGCCATCTCGGCTTCGCCCTCTCCGACACGCTCTCCTCCCCGCACATGGGCGAGGTCATGCACTTCATGCGGATCAGCAACCAGCACCACTCCATGGCCATCGCGCAGGGACCGCACACGGCTCTGCACCATGTCTCCTTCGAGATGCGCGGCATCGACGAGTACATGCGCGGCTCCGGCCGGGTCATGCGGGCGGGCTTCAGGAAGGTCTGGGGCCCGGGCCGGCACCTGGCGGGTGACAACACCTTCACCTACTTCCTCGACCCGCACGGCAACACCGTCGAGTACACGACGGAACTGGAGAACCTCGACGAGGACACCTGGCACCCGCACGTCTACGACTTCTCGCAGCCCGAGGTCACCGACCAGTGGGGCACCGCCAACGCGATGAACGAGATCGTCGCCAAGGAGTCGTTCAACGACCCCGACCGCGGTGTGTTCGTCGCCCCGCCCGTCTGATCCCCGTCCTCCCCGGTGGCGGGGGGGGCGGCGCCCCCCCCCCCCCCCCCCCCCCCCCCCCCCCCCCAAACCCCCCCCCCCCCCCCCCCCCCCCCCCCCACCCCCCCCCCCCCCCCCCCCCCCACAACCCCCCCAC
>NZ_JBIVTU010000010.1:0-282222 GCF_044756845.1 Streptomyces sp. NPDC091416 | reverse complement strand
CTGTATTTTACCCCCCCCGCCGCGGGGTTTTTTTCGCGCCCCCCCCCGCCCCCCCCCCCGCCGCGGGGGGGGGGGGGGGGGCGCCCCCGCCCCGCCCCCCCCCCCCGCCTCCTCCCGTCCTTCCCGCCCCCAGGAGCCCTGTCATGCGTTTCGCCGCCTACGAGCACCAGCACCGCCGCCGAGTGGCTGTCGTGGAGGAGGACGGCACCCTCTTCCCGCTGCCGGGCGTCTCCTCGCTCACCGCGCTGCTCCGGGAGACCGACGGCCTGCCCGGACTGCTCGCCGCGGGTGCGGCGGCACTCGACGCGCCGGCCGGGCCGCAGGCATCGCTGGTGCGTCTGCTTCCGCCTCTCCAGCCTTCCTCCATAAGGGACTTCGTCACGTTCGAGGAACACGTGGAGGGGGTTCGCCGGTCCGTCGACGGCGTGGCGGGCGTGCCCGAGCAGTGGTACGCGGCGCCGACGTTCTACTTCACCAACCCGCACGCGGTCTACGGCCCCGGTGAGGACGTGCCGATGCCCCCCGGCTCGGAAGTCCTCGACTTCGAACTGGAGGTCGGCGCCGTCATCGGCCGCGAGGGCCGTGACCTCACCCCGGAGCAGGCCCGCGACCACATCGTCGGGTACACCGTCTTCAACGACTGGTCCGCACGCGACCTGCAGTCGGCCGAGATGAAGGTCGGCCTCGGTCCCTGCAAGGGCAAGGACACCGCCACCACTCTGGGTCCCTTTCTGGTGACGGCCGACGAACTGGAGCCGTTCCGGGACGCGGACGGCTTCCTGCGTCTGGCGCTCACCGCGCAGATCAACGGTGTGACGGTCGGCACGGACCTGCTGTCCAACATGAGCTGGACCTTCGAGGAGATGGCCGCCTACGCGTCCCGCGGCACCCGTGTCGTGCCGGGCGACGTCCTCGGGTCGGGGACCTGCGGCAACGGCGGCTGCCTCGCGGAACTCTGGGGCCTGCGCGGCGAGCGGACCCCGCCCCCGTTGCGTCCCGGCGACACCGTCGGCCTGACCGTGGAGGGCCTCGGTACGCTGACCAGCACCATCGTCCCCGGTGCGGCCCTCCACCCCCTTCCGGCAGGCCGGCGCCGGATCCGGGAACGGCCGGGAGGTGGATACTGACGTCATGACACGCGGGACGGGTGACAGTTCGCCCGAGCGGGGACGGGACGGGAGCGCCGGCACCGATCGCGGCGGACCGCGCGTGAGCGCCGTCCTGCGGGGCCTCCGGGCGCCGCGGCTCGCTCCGTGGGAGTACTTGTGCGAGCCACCGGCCCCGCCCGGGCCGGGTGCCCTGCGCTCCGTGTTCCTCGGCGTCTCCACGATCCTGCTCGACGACGGCGACTCCGCCGTCCTCACCGACGGGTTCTTCAGCCGCCCCGGCCTCCTGCGCATGCGCTTCGGCCGTCTGCGACCGGACAGCGCCCGCATCGACGCCGGTCTGCGGCTGGCCGGAACCGACCGTCTCGACGCCGTGTTCGTCGTCCACTCGCACTACGACCACGCCCTGGACGCGCCCGAGGTGGCCGCCAGGACGGGCGCCCGGCTCATCGGCTCCCCGTCCACCCGCAACATCGCCCTCGGGCAGGGATTTTCCGACGGCCGTTTCCAACCGGTCGTCACCGGGGCGCCGTTCACCATCGGTCGCTTCACGCTGACCGCCCTGCCCGCCCGGCACAGCCCGGGCGACCTCGCACCCGGCCGGATCGACCGGCCGCTGCGGCTCCCCGTGCGCGCCACGGACTACCGGACCGGCGACTGCTACACCCTGCACGTCCGGCACGGCGCAGGTGAACTCCTCGTGCACGCGAGCGCGCACAGTCTGCCCGGCGCCCTCGACGGGTACCGCGCCGACACCGTGTACCTGGGCATCGGCGCGCTCGGCAGACAGGACGAGGCGTTCCGGGAGGAGTACTGGGCGCGGCTGGTCACGGCCACGGGCGCCCGGCGCGTCGTCGCCGTCCACTGGGACGATTTCTTCCGTTCCCTCGACCGCCCGCTGCGGCCGTTGCGCGCCTTCCTCGACGACTTCACGGCCACCATGGAATTCCTGACCCGGAAGGCCGCGTCCGATGGGGTCGCCCTGGCCCTGCCCGTGCTGGGCCGCCGGGCCGACCCCTGGCCGCTGTGACGCGGGATCACGCCCCGAGGCGTACGCCACCGTGGTGCAGGACTTCGCCGAGTGTCGCCACGCCTTCGGCGATGTCGGCGGGTGTGCTCGCGGCATAGCCCAGGACCAGTCCCGGACCCTGGGGCCGCTGGCTGTGCCAGGACAAGGGGTGCACCTTCACGTCGCGGGCCAGTGCCATGGCCGCGAGCTCCGTGTCGGCGAACCCGGCGTCGATCGTGACGGTCAGATGCAGACCGGCCGCGGCACCCTGCACGGTCGCGCCCGGCAGGTGGGCCCCGATGGCACGGATCATGGTGTCCCGGCGCCGGCGGTGGTGTCTGCGCAGGTGGCGCAGGTGGCGTTCCATCGCGCCTGATTCCATGAACCGGGCCAGGACGAGTTGCGGCAGGGCGGCGTTGCCGAGGTCCGCGAACCGTTTGGCGTCCACCAGTGCGTCGAGGTACTTCCGCGGGGCGAGGACCCATCCGATGCGCAGGGCCGGTGCGAGGAGCTTCGAGACGCTTCCGGCGTAGAAGACGTTCTCGGGGAGCACGGACCGCAGCGCGGGCGCCGGGGTCCGGTCGTAGCGGTGTTCGGCGTCGTAGTCGTCCTCGATGACCAGTCCGCCGTGTTCGCGGGCCCAGCGCGTCAGTTCGCTGCGCCGGCTGCCCCGGAGGACGACGCCGGTGGGGAACTGGTGCGCGGGCGTGAGGAGTACGGCCGCGGCGCCCGTGGCACGCAGCTCGTCGACGCGGACGCCTTCGGAGTCGACCGCGACGGGCGGGGTGTCCAGCCGGCAGTTGTGCAGGTGCTGACGGGCTCCGAGGGAGCCGGGGTCCTCCACGGCGATCGCGGAGATGCCGTCGTCGCGCAGTACCCGTCCGAGCAGGGTGAGCGTCTGGGCGGTGCCGGCGACGATGAGCACCTCGTCGGGGTCCGCCCTGATGCCGCGGTTCCGGGCGATCCAGTGCGCGATCGCGAGGCGGAGTGCCGGGGTACCGCGTGGATCCCCGTATCCGAGGTCGGACGGAGCGAGGTGGTCGAGGACGCGCCGTTCGGTACGCAGCCACGCCGTTCGCGGGAACGCGGCAAGGTCGGGGAGCCCCGGGGAGAGGTCGATCCGCGCCCGGACCCTGCGCATCGTGTCGAAGATCTCCGTGCCGGGCGCCGCGGTGAACACGGAACGCGGTGACGGCGGGCCGGCCGGCGCGGTGGAACGGATCGCCCTCGTCACGGGCGCGGGGGCGGAGACGACGATCGTTCCGTTCCGTCCCCGTCCGGCCACATGCCCGTCCTCGACCAGGCGTTGGTACGCCTCGGTGACCACGCCGCGCGATACGCCCAGTTCGACGGCCAGGACCCGGGTGGCCGGCAGCCTGCTGCCCACCGGCAGGCGGCCGTCCGCCAGTGCGAGCCGGATCTGCCCGGCCAGCCAGTCGGACTTCCCGCCTCCAGGTGCATCGTCGACGGACAGATGAAGGAAGTCGGCCCCAGACGGTATGGACCCGCCCGGAGCACCCTCATTGGATCTGTTCATCGGACCATTGTGGCAACAGAGTGGGGCCATGAACACAGCCACGACCCCTTCGGCCCCCGTCCCCGCAGGCGACTACGTGCATGGCTACTCGCCGCGTGAGGGACGGCGGTTGGGCGACCAGGCGGACACCCTGGCCCGGCTGCTGCACGCCGGCACGGCCTACCGCGCGGGCAGCCGGGTCCTGGAGATCGGATGCGGGATCGGCGCCCAGACCGTCCATCTGCTCCGGTCGAGCCCCCGGGCGCACCTCGTCGCGGTCGACCGGTCCGAGGACTCACTCGCACAGGCCCGCACCCGCGTCGCGGGGATCGCGCCCCGGGCGCAGGTGGAGTGGCACCGCGCCGACGTGTACGACCTGCCCTTCGCCGACGCGGAGTTCGACCACGTCTTCGTGTGCTTCGTCCTGGAACATCTGCCGGATCCGCCGCGGGCGCTGGCCGGACTGCGGCGTGTGCTGCGGCCGGGGGGCACCGTCACCGTGATCGAGGGAGACCACGGATCGGCCTTCTTCCACCCCGACAGCCCGTTCGCCCGGGCCGCGATCGAGTGCCAGGTCCGCCTCCAGGCGGCGGCCGGGGGTGACGCGCAGCTCGGCCGGCGGGTCCAGCCGCTGCTGGCCGGCGCCGGATTCGACGAGATCGCGGTCCGCCCGCTCACGGTCTACGCCGACGGGACCCTGCCCGCCCTGGTCGAGGGCTTCACCCGCAACACCTTCATCCCCATGATCGCGTCCGTTCGCGACCGGGCACTGGCCGCTTCGCTCACCACCACGGCCGCCTGGGAGCAGGGCATCGCCGACCTGCGCCGCACCGCCGAGGACGACGGAACGTTCCACTACACGTTCTTCAAGGGCGTCGCCGTGAATCCGCAGTCCCCGGCCGAGAGCTGACGGAGCGGGGACCCGGGTCACGGGCGGGCGTTCGATCCGGGCCGGGCCATGCGGTGTCATCGATGGTCAGGAACGGCTCGGCGGCCACGGCGGCGGGTGTGAGCCCGGTGAACGCCATGACCTCCCGGTGCAGATGGGACT
Organism: Streptomyces sp. NPDC091416; assembly: GCF_044756845.1. Lineage (NCBI taxonomy): Bacteria > Bacillati > Actinomycetota > Actinomycetes > Kitasatosporales > Streptomycetaceae > Streptomyces > Streptomyces sp. NPDC091416. The sequence goes on along the minus strand of NZ_JBIVTU010000010.1, from coordinate 277,540 downwards.
GGTCGGCGTAGCCGCCTTCCGCCGCGACCCGGGCGGCGCCCCGACCCGCGACGAGCCGGTGGGCGGCGTGGTCGAACCGGACCAGCTGGGCGGCGCGTTTGGGCGGCATGCCGAGCTGGGCGTGGAACCGCGACCACAGCCGTTTGCGGCTCCATCCGAGTTCGTCCGCCAGGGGGCCGATCCGGAGAAGACCGCGGCCGGCGACGATACGGTCCCAGGCCCGGGCCACCTCCGCGTCCACCGGCGACCGCGCGTCCCAGCGCCGGGCGAGCAACGCGTCCGTCAGCGCGAAGCGCTCCTGCCACGAGGAGGCTTCGCCCAGCTGCTCACGGACCCTTGCCGCGTCCCGGCCCCACAGGTCGTCGAGGACCGCCATCCCACCGGCCACGTCAGCCGGGGAGACACCCAGAACCGCGCGGGCGGCCACCGGAGACAGGCGCACCTGCACGCACTCCACCTGCGAGCCCCACGCCCGGACCGCGCCTCCGGCACCGAATCCGGGCCCGGCCACGACACTGCCCCGATGCCGCCGACCCGTGCCGTCGTCCACGACGGCACGGCACTCACCGACCTCCAGGACCAGCATCACGGCCGGATGCGGGACCACGCGCAGGCCCCCTGCCAGCCGGCCCGGGACACCGAAGCCGGCCATGTCCGCACCGGGAACCCGGCCGGGACGCAGGGGGCGTGCGACATCCCAGGCGGCCGTGTCGCCGTCCTCGCCCCCGCTCACCCTCACGGGTGAAGGCTACGCGCGATGCGGAGCCCCGGGCAGCCGGCGGGGGCGATGTCCGGGATCAGCTGGTGGGGAAGGTGTCGGGAGTGCTGATCCTGCTCTTGAGCAGCGTTCCCGACTCGGTCAGCACGCCACTGCTGCTGTAGTCGCCGCCGTCGCAGGTGCCGGGCTGCAGGGCGGCGCTGCTCTCGGGGGCGTCCGAGTAGGTCCAGTTCGCGTAACCGATCTTCAGCTGGTCGAGCAGGTCCAGCCAGGCCGTGGTGCTCGCCCGGTCCAGCGCCCCGCCACCGGTCGCGCTCACCGTCCCGAACTCGGTCACGAAGAGCGGCAGTTGAGAGGACGCCCGACTCACTGCGGAACGGTAGGAGTCCTTGTGGCTCGCGGCGTAGAAGTGGAACGCGTACATGATGTTGGTGGCGTTGACGGGGTTGCTGACGACCTCGCCCTCGCCGGAGCCGTCCGAAACCCCGAGGGACGACCAGCCGCGGGTCCCCACGATGACGACCGCGTCGGGGTCAGCGGCACGGATCACCGGGATGACCTGTTCGGCGTAGTTCTTGATGGCTGCCCAGCTGACGCCGTTGGGCTCGTTCGCGATCTCGTAGATCACGTTCTTCTTGTCGGCGTTGCGGGCGGCGACGGACGCGAAGAACGTCTTGGCGCGGTCGAGGTTGTAGTTCGGATCCCCCGGCGTCAGGGTGTGGAAGTCGATCAGCGCGTACATGCCCCGCGCCTCGGCCATGTCGACGAGGCTGTTCACACGGCTGGTGAAACCCGCGGGGTCCGTCTCGTAACCGTCCTCCTGCACATACATGGCGATGCGCAGCAGGTCCGACTTCCAGTCGTTCGCCAGCGCGTCCATGGAGGCGTTGTTGTAGCACTGGCTGAACCACTGAATGCCGTGTGTGCTCATCCCCCGCAGCTGTACGGGGCGGTCGTACTGATTGCACAGGTGGACGCCGCAGACGTGGACCTGCCCGTTGACGCCCACGGGGGTGCCGTCGTCACCGGGCTGGGGGTCGGGGCCGGGGTCGGTCCCGACCACCGAGCCGGTGCAGGCGACGCCGTTGAGCGTGAACGCCGTCGGCTTCGGGTTGGCTCCCGTGAAGGAACCCACCATCCCCAGGTCGGCCGTCGCACCGGTGTTGAGCGTGCGGTTCCAGTCGATGCCGACGGCGCTGACCGTGGAACCGGACTGCGACCAGGTGGCGTTCCATCCCTGGACGAGCTTCTGCCCCGCGTCCGGCATGGCGACGTCGAGCTTCCAGCCGGAGACCGGTGCACCCAGGTTGGTGACCTTCACACCGGCCTGGAAGCCGCCCTGCCACTGGCTGGTGACCGTGTAGTCGACCTTGCATCCGGCGGCAGCCACCGCCTGGGGGCCGTACAGGGCCGTGAGGCCCAGGATCGTCGCACAGGTCGCCAGTAGAGCCAGAAGGCGTTTCACAGCAGTCCTCCTCGTACGAAGTGGAAACGGCGGGACGGGAGCGCTCCCGAAGGGCGTCGGCCGTGGCACCGCCGGTCCCGCTGATGGATGGAAACGGCCTCGACATGGGCCGGGTCGGCCACTCGTCGTCGCGAGGTCATCCCGCGGGTCCGATCACTCCACGGCGCCGAGTCCGGTGGGACGCAACGGAATTGGGAGCGCTCCCAATCTCGGGGGACGCGCGACGCGCCGTCAAGCCGTTGGACAGGATTCGCCGCCGCCACCCGTCTTCGGGGGCTCCGGGCCCCGCCCTTGCGCTCACCCGCCCCGCCCGGACGCGAGCCACGTGGGCGGGCTGCGACGCGGGCGCCCGGCCGACTGCGGCCGCACCGGCGATCACGGACGCCGACAGCGCTCCCCGGACACCCTCACCGCGCCAACATCGTTGCGACGCCCCGCTCTTCTCCGCCATTTTCCAGGCCGGACACCCTCCGGGCCGTAAGATCGGATCTCTTGGGGGTGGGAGCATGCTGAAGCGAGGTTCCAGCACACCGACGCTGGAGGAAGTGGCCGCGCTTGCCGGGGTGGGGCGGGGCACGGTCTCCCGGGTGATCAACAACGCGTCGGGCGTCAAGGCGTCCACGCGCCGCGCCGTACAGCGCGCCATCGACCAGCTGGACTACGTCCCCAACCTGGCCGCGCGCTCACTGGCCGGCCGTCGCGCGGACGCCGTCGCGCTGGTGATGACGAAGACGGACTGGCGGCTGTTCGGGGCACCGTTCTTCTCGGAGGTCGTACGGGCGGTCGGCGACGCCCTGACCGAGGCGGATGTGCAACTGCTGCTCACGCTCGTCCGCACGGACGCCGAGCGGCAGCGGCTCGTGAAGTACGTGCGCGGCGGCCGGATAGACGGGGCCCTGCTCATGTCCGTGCGGGCCGAGGACCGGCTGCCGGACATGCTCGCCGACGCCGGACTGCCCACGGTGCTGCTCGGCAGGCGCTCGGACGAGGAACGGGTGACCTACGTGGACGCGGACAACGTGGGTGGCGCGCGGGAGGCGGTCGCCCATCTGACGCGCGGCGGCAGGAAGTCCATCGCCGCGATCACGGGCCCGCCCGAGATGTACGCCTCCCGGTGCAGGCTGCGCGGTTACCGGGAGGCATTGCGCGACGCCGGGCTCGACGAGGTGCCGTCCCTGGTCGTGCAGGGGGACTTCAGCGAGGTCAGCGGGCGCCGGGCGATGGCCGGACTCATCGAGCGGCATCCGGAGGTCGACGCCGTCTTCGCCGCGTCGGACAGCATGGCCGCCGGGGCGGTGACCGCCCTGCACGCGGCGGGACGCCGGGTGCCGCAGGATGTGGCGGTGATCGGCTTCGACGACTTCGAGCTGGCCGAGGAGACGGAACCGCCGCTGACGACGGTCCGCCAGCCGATGGAGGAAATCGGCCGGACCATGGTGCGGCTGCTGCTGGAGGAGATGGACCAGCCGCAGACCGCCTGGCGCCATGTGATCCTGCGGACGCAGCTCGTGGTGCGCGAGTCGGCCTGACGGCGGCTCTTCACGCACCCGGCGACGGCCGCGCCAACCGGCCGCCGCCGTTACGTCACGCCCCGGGGCGGGGGGCCCCCCCCCCCCCCCGGGCCCCCCCCCCCCCCCCCGGGGCCCCCCCCCCCCCCCCCCCCCCGCCCCCCCCCCCCCCCGCCCCGGGAGCAACGCCGCGTCAACCAAGCGCTTTCCAGACCGACTTGATCGGGATCATCCTCCAGCGCCTTCTCCCGGCCCGCCTCTTCGCGATCCGTGTCACGCATTCCGTCCGATGGGTTGTCAGGGACACGGCGACACTCTTACAGTCCCCTACTAACCCCACCATGGGAGCGCTCCCACCCATGGAGATCCGGTTACGCGCCTCCACGGTCGCTCCCGAGACCGCGGAAGGCCGCAACCACGCCCGCACCTCACTCGCAGGAGACAGACCTTCCCGGAAGACAATCCCCGCACAGGCACTGGAGACACCATGACCCGAAGCAGGAAACAACTCGCCTCCCTGGCGACGGTGCTCGCCACGCTGTTCGGCACCATAGCCCTGGCCCTGTTCGGCCAGGGCAACGCGCAGGCGCACGGCGTGACGATGACGCCGGGGTCGCGCACCTACCTCTGCTGGCTGGACGCCAAGACCAGCACCGGCTCCCTGGACCCGACCAACCCCGCGTGCAAGGCCGCGCTCAACGAGAGCGGGGCGAACTCGCTGTACAACTGGTTCGCCGTGCTCGACTCCAACGCCGGTGGGCGTGGGGCGGGTTACGTCCCCGACGGGAAGCTGTGCAGCGCCGGTGACAAGTCGCCGTACAACTTCACCGGATACAACGCCGCGCGCTCCGACTGGCCCCGGACGCATCTGACGTCCGGGAACACGATCCAGGTCCAGCACAGCAACTGGGCAGCACATCCGGGCTCCTTCCGGGTGTACCTGTCCAAGCCCGACTACTCGCCGAGCACCGAACTGGGCTGGGACGACCTTGAGTTGATCGACACGGTCACCAACCCGCCCCAGACGGGCTCGCCGGGCACCGACGGCGGTCACTACTACTGGGACATGGCCCTGCCCTCCGGCCGCTCGGGTGACGCGGTGATGTTCATCCAGTGGGTGCGCTCGGACAGCCAGGAGAACTTCTTCTCCTGCTCCGACATCGTCTTCGACGGCGGCAACGGCGAGGTGACCGGCATCCGCGGCTCGGGCGGCACGCCGACTCCGGACCCGACCCCGACGCCCACACCGACCGACCCGCACACCGGGTGCATGGCCGTCTACAGCGTCACCAGCTCCTGGGGCGGCGGCTTCCAGGGATCCGTCGAGGTCATGAACCACGGCACGACGGCGATGGAGGGCTGGGCCGTGCAGTGGACACCCGGCGCGGGCACCACCATCAACAGCGCGTGGAACGGGTCCTTGACCACGGGGTCCGACGGGGCGCTCACCGTCAGGAACGTCGACTACAACCGGACCGTCCCACCGGACGGCAGCGTCACCTTCGGATTCACGGCGACATCGACCGGCAACAACTTCCCGGTCGGCTCGATCGGCTGCGTCAACCCGTAGCGGATGCACGCGGTGCCGGTTCCCGCAGCGTGCGGGAACCGGCACCGTCGTACCACGAAGGACCGGTCGGACGTCTGCCGCGCCTTCGGGTCCGGCGGGGTCAGCCGAGCTTCAGGGTCCGTCTCGCGGTGATGCTCCGGGACGACCGGGCCGTCGCGAAGGTGTAGGTCCCGGGTGTGAGGGTCCAGGTGCCCGAGGACCACACGGCGAGGTCCTCGGCCCGGATCGTGAGACGCAGACGCCGGGTGCCGGCCGGGGGCAGGGTGACCTTCCCGAAGGCGACCAGCCGGCGCGGCTCCGCCGCTGCCGCGCCCGGGAGCGTGGCGTAGACCTGGACGACGTCGGTGCCCGGCCGTCGCCCGGTGTTGGTGACCGTCACGGCGAGGGTGACCTCCCCGGCGGCCCTGTCGTACGCGGCTTCCACGGAGCCGTGGGCGAAGTCGGTGTACGAGAGACCGTGGCCGAAAGCGAAGCGCGGCTGCTGCCTCTTCATGTCGTAGAAGCGGTAGCCGACTGCCGTGCCCTCGGTGTGGGCGACCGTGCCGTTCGTGCCGGGGTAGGCAGCGGGCGTGGTGCCCGGCCCCTGGGTGGCGTCCGCGGGGAAGGTGACCGGGAGGCGCCCGGCGGGGTCGCTGTCGCCGAAGAGGACGGCGGCCAGGGCGGTGCCCGCGCCCCGGCCCCCGTACCACGCCTGCACCACGGCCTCGACGTCGTCCAGCCAGGGCGTGGCGACGGGTCCGTCGGTGTTGAGCACGACGATGGTGCGCGGGTTCGCGGCGGCGACGGCGGTGATCAGGTGATCCTGGTCGCCGGGCAGTTCGAGCCGGTCGTGGTCCATGGCCTCGCCCGCGACCCGGTTGACGAAGACGACGGCGGCGTCGGCCGCGCCGGCCGCTGCCACCGCCTGCGGGATCAGCGAGTCGGGTTGCCAGCCGAGGGTCAGTCCGCAGGTGCCGGCTTCCGCGGTGGCGTTGGTGTAGGTCAATTCCACCGCGACTCCACGTCCGGCGGTCAGTCCGGCGGTTCCCTGGAGCGGGTAGTCGTGGGGGCCGAGGAAGAAGCGCCGCATCTGCCGGGTGCCGGAGGCGACCGTCCTGCCGTCGACGACGAGCGAGGTGGTTCCGGCGGGCAGCAGGGAGAAGCGGTGCAGGCCCGTGGTGTTCGGGGTCAGTGTGCCGGTCCACCTGGCGGACCACACCTGCGGCAGGCTCCCGACGGGCGGGGCGGTGAAGTCGACGGCCGGTTCGGTGCGGGTGATCACCGGCGTGCCGGTGGCGTCGGCGCCCGCGTAGTAGGCGGCTGTCAGACCGACCGCTCCGGTGGCGGTGCGCAGAACGTCCGACGGGACGGCGGGGAGGGGGAGATCGCCCCTGGTGCCCTGGGCGTGCGTGACCTTCACCGCTGTTCCGGCGCGGGCGCGGATCGCCTGGAGCGGGGTGGTCCAGGTGCCGGGGTCGACGTAGGTGGAGCCGGACACGCCGGTGAACATGTCGACGCCCGCAGGACCTATGACGGCCAGCGACCTCAGGGTGCCGGGCAGCGGGAGGGCCGAGGAGCGGTTGGTCAGCAGCACCGTGGAGGCGACGGCGGCTTCATGGGCGAGGTCCTTGTGCTCCTGGGTGCTGACCTCGTCGGCGGGGGCGGGGACGGGGTGGTCGATGAGGCCGTTGGCGAACATGGTGACCAGGACGCGACGCGCGGCGTCGTCGAGCCGGGCGGCCGGTATCGCCCCGCCGGTGAGCGCCCCCGCCGGAAGCTGCACGGCCCCGGGGCCCAGGCCGGCCAGGTCCATGCCCGCCCGGGCGGCGGCGACCTGGTCGTCGCCGGCCCAGAAGTCCGGAACGGTGTAGCCCTGGAGCCCCAGGTCCGTCTTCACGTCGTCGAACAGGTCGGGGTTCCGTGTCGCGAACGTGCCGTTGATCTTCGGGTACGCCATCATCACCGAGGTCGTGGGAGCGGCGGCGATCACGCGCCGGAAGGGTGCCTCGTAGACCTCGTGCAGGGCGCGCTCGTCGATCAGGGTGTCGATGAAGAAGCGGCCGGTCTCCTGCGTGTAGGCGGCGAAGTGCTTGACGGTGGCCGTGACGTGCCGGGACTGGATGCCCACGGTGAGGGCCGCGCCCAGTCGCCCGGCGAGCAGCGGGTCCTCCCCCATGGCCTCGGCCTGCCTTCCGAAGTGCCAGGTCCGGATCAGGTCGACGGTGGGGCCGAGCAGGCTGTTGTATCCCTTGCCACGCCCCTCGGCGCCGATGGCCTCGCCGATCCGGCCTGCCAGGTCCTCGTCGAAGGCGGCCGCCTGGGCGACGGGTACGGGGAACGCGGTGACCCCGCTCTCGCCGCGCAGGCCGGCCGATGCGTCGGCCATGGTCAGGGCGGGGATGCCCAGATGGGAGACGGCGGCGAAGTCACACCGTACGAGGGCCTCCTTCTCGGCGGCCGTCATACGGGCAAGCAGCGCATCGGCCCGGTCCTGAGCGGCACTGTCCGGGCCGGCCACGGCGTGGGCGCTCCCGACGGGTGCCACGCCGGCGGCCAGGGCGGTGCATGCGGCGGCGATCAGGAATGTTCGTCTGTTCACAGCGGCTCTCCTGAGTGACAGGGCGGCGCGGGGCATGCCGCCTCGGGGCGGGGAATGAGGCCGGCCGGGGGTCAGGTCCCCGGCCGGTCTCGGCTCGGGATGGATGTGCTCTGCGGGCGGTGCCTGCTCAGGCAGCCTCTGCGTGGCTCCACGCCGTGTGCAGGACGTGTGCGCCGGGCCCCAGTGGACGGGGTGCGCAGCCGGGGAGTTCGGCGGTCGCCGTGCAGCCGTCCGGCACGGTGATGCGGGCCGTCATGCCGGTGGCGGTGAGCTCCCAGGACAGTGACGCGGTGCCGTAGGGCGTCTCGTGGCGGGTCGTGGCCCAGGTGATGCCGCCGCCGGGGCAGGGGCGGAACGCGATGCTCCGGTAGCCGGGGGCGGTGGCGGTGATGCCGCCGACGGTCCGGTGCAGCCAGTCGGCTACCGCGCCGAGGGCGTAGTGGTTGAAGGAGGTCATGCCTCCCGGGTTGAGGGTGCCGTCGGGGCGCAGGCTGTCCCAGCGCTCCCAGATCGTCGTGGCCCCCATGGTCACGGTGTAGAGCCAGGAGGGGCACTCGGTCTGGAGCAGCAGGCGGTACGCGACGTCGATGTGGCCGGTGTCGGTGAGGGCGTCGCAGATCAGAGGGGTTCCGACGAAGCCGGTGGAGATGCGGGCGTCGTCGGCGAGGACGAGTGCGGCGAGGCGGTTGCCGGCGGGTGCACGCTGCTCCGCGGTGAGCAGGTCGAAGACGAGGGCGATCGCGTACGCCGCGGCGCTGTCGCCGGCCAGGCGCCCCGGGGGTGTGACGTAGCGCCGCCGGAAGGCCTCGGCCACTTCGTCCGCGAGCACGGTGTAGCGGGCGGCATCCTCCTGATGGCCCAGCTCTGCTGCGGCGAGCGCGAGATGGCGTGCGGAATGGGCGAAGTAGGCGGTGGCCACGAGGTAGCGGTCGGTGCGGCCGGCGGCGGGGTCGTCGGGCGGGGCTGCCGGGTCGAGCCAGTCCCCCAGCTGAACGCCGGTGTCCCAGAGGCGGGTCGGTCCTGCCAGGCGTTCGACGAGGTCGACCCACGCCTTTCCCATCGGGTAGTGGCGGCTGAGGAGTCCGGGATCGCCGAAGCGCTGGAAGAGCGTCCACGGAGTGAGGGTGGCGACATCTCCCCAGGCGGCCCCGGGGTGGATCGGCGTCCACATCGGCTCGCCGGGGATGACCGGGACGTACCAGGGGATCGTTCCGTCGGGGAACTGTTCCAGCGCGACGTCGGTGAGCCATGAGTCGAGCAGTCCGGAACAGTCGTGGAGGAAGCTGGCCGTGGGGGCGAAGACCTGGATGTCACCGGTCCAGCCGAGGCGTTCGTCGCGCTGGGGGCAGTCGGTGGGCAGGTCGACGAAGTTGCCGCGCATGCTCCACACGACGTTCTCGTGGAGACGGTTGACCAGGGGGTCACTGCATTCGAACCAGCCGGTGCGGCGCATGTCGGTGTGGTGGACGCGGGCGGTGACCATGGAGGGGGTCAGCCGGCCCGGCCAGCCGCTGATCTCGGCGTAGCGGAACCCGTGCAGGGTGAAGCGGGGTTCCCAGGTGAGCGGTCCCGTGCCGGAAAGGATCAGGGTGTCGACGGAGTACGCCTCGCGCAGCGGTCGGGTGGCCAGTTCGCCGTCCTGGAGGACTTCGGCGTGTCGCAGGGTGAGGGTGGTGCCGGCCGGGCCGTCGACGGTGACGCGGAGGCGGCCGACGAGATTCTGGCCGAAGTCGAGCAGGTGGCGGCCGTCCTGGGTGCGGGTGACGGCGACCGGGGCCATCTCCTGGGTGCAGCGCACGGGCGGTCCGAGCGGGGCGACGAGGGTCGCGGGGTCACGGGTGCCGGTGCGGACGGCGGTCCACGGCCCCGTACCTGCACCGGACGGAGTGGCCCAGTCGGGGTCGTGGAGGCGGGCGTCGAAGGTCTCGCCCTCGTAGAGACCGCTGGTCAGGATCGGCCCGGGTGCGGCGGTCCAGGTGCCGTCGGTGGCGACGACACGGGTGGTGCCGTCCTCGTACGTCAGCTCCAGCTGCGCGATGAGCGACTGGTCGGTGCCGTAGATGTTGCGGGTGCCGCCGTCGAAGCCGTACCTGCCGCGGTACCAGCCGTCGCCCAGCCAGGCGCCGAGGGTGTTCGCTCCCTCGGTGAGGTGGGTGGTGACGTCGTGGGTGCGGTAGCGCAGACGATGCGGATAGACCGTCCAGCCGGGGGCAAGGGCCTCGTCCCCCACACGGTGGCCGTTGATCTCCACCTCGTACAGGCCGTGCGCGGTGACGTACAGGCGGGCGCGGGCGACGGTCCCCTCGATGTGGAAGTCCTTGCGGACCCGGGCGGGGCGGCGGTCGGCCTCCGGGTCCTCGTGCCAGCCGGCGCCCACCGGGACCGCCTGCCAGTCGCCGGGATCGAGGAGGCCGGCCTCGACGGGGCTCGGCGCGCTCCACGCCGATGGTTCGGAGCCCGCGCCCCAGACACGGACGCGGACGGTCGCGCGTTCACGGGAGGTGAGCGAGGGCCCGGGCCAGGGCACCAGCACCTGGTCGGCGCTGTCGACGCGTCCGGTGCGCCGGCGGGTTCCGTGGCGGTCGACTTCCAGTTCGTACGCGGTCTGGAGCCCGGAGCCGCGGGGCAGCGTCCAGGTGAGGCGGGGGGAGGCGACTCCGATGCCGAGTCCGTCCGAAAGGTGTTCGAAGGAGACCGCGGAGGGCTGAGGGGGGTGCAAAGGGAGACCCTTCTTTCACGTGCAGGAGCGGGCGAGCGTGGTGCGGGCCGTTGTCAGCCCTTGACCGCTCCTGAGGTGAGGCCCTTCATGACCTTCTGGTTGAGGAAGAGGTAGATCAGGAGGGTGCCGAAGACGTTGATGCAGATGGCGGCGAACAGCGGCCCGTACTGGGTGGCACCGAAGTCGCCGGTGAAGTTGAGCAGGCCGACCTGAATGGTTCGCAGATCCTGGTTGTTGGTGAAGGTCAGCGCGATGAGCAGGTCGTTCCAGATGAAGAAGAACTGCACGAGGCCGACGGTGAGCAGCGCGTTGCGGACCATGGGCACGCTGATGGTCCAGAAGGCGCGCAGGATGCCGGCGCCGTCGATGGTGGCCGCTTCGAAGAGTTCGCGGGGAACGGTCCGGTAGTAGGTGGCCATCATGAAGACGGTCAGCGGGAGGCCGGTGCCGGTGTAGGTGAGGACGAGCGGCCACAGCGTGCCGGACAGTCCGGTCCGGAAGTACACGGTGAACAGGGGCAGAAGGATCATCTGCGGCGGGACCATCATGCCTGCCATGAAGACCAGCAGGGTGAGGCTCCGGCCCTTCCACACCATGATCTGCAGTGCGAACCCCGCGGCCGTGCCGAGGAGGAGCATCAGCGCCAGAGCGGGCAGAACGGCAAGGAGGCTGTTCTGGACGTAGAGCCCGAGATTCCCGGTCGTCCATGCCTCGGTGTAGTTGCCCCACTCCCACGTGGCGGGCAGGCTCCAGGTGGAGTTGTTCAGGTAGTCGTCGTTGGACTTCAGTGACGTCAGGAACATCCAGATCAGCGGGTAGACCTCGACGACCAGGAGCACGGCGACGACGGCTTTCACCCACGGCCGGCGCGGCGCCCGGGCCGTGCGCGTGGGTCCGCCGCCACCGGACGGCCCACCGCCCCGGTGTCCTGCGGAGGATTTCGTCGGTGTGTCGATGACCATGGCGTTCAGCTCTCCGAGAGGTCGCGCCGCGAGACGCGGTAGACGGCCAGGCTCACCAGCAGGCACACCACGGTCAGCAGCAGGGCGATGGTGCTGCCGTAGCCGTAGTCGCCGTAGGTGAACGACGTCTGGAACATGTACAGGGTCAGAGGAGTGGTGCCGTTGCCCGGGCCGCCGCCCGTGAGTGCGACGACGGAGTCGAAGACCTTGAGCGTCCCGTTGATGCTGAAGATCAGCGACGACATCAGTACGGGCAGGGAGAGCGGCAGCACGATGTGCCGGATCAGCCGCAGCCCCGAGGCCCCGTCCAGGCGCGCCGATTCGAGGACTTCGTCAGGGATGTCGACGAGGCCGGCGAAGAGCAGCACGGCGTAGAAGCCCATCGAGCGCCAGATGTCCATGAGGATCAGGACCCAGAACGCGCTTCCCGCGCTGCCGAAGAAGTCGATGGAGTCGAGCCCGACCGCGTTGAGCAGCGAGTTGACCGGGCCCGTCTGCGGTGCGACCTGGAAGAACTTCTGGAAGAGCAGCCCCACCGCGACCGTGGGCAGCACCACCGGGAAGAAGGCGAGTGTGCGGATGAGCCCGGAGGACTTCTTCAGGAAGAAGACGTAGAGCAGGGCCAGGAGGTAGCCGGCGACGATCTGGCCGACCGTGACGAGGGCGGCGTATCTGAGGGTGAACCAGAGTGCGTCGCGGACGGCGGGGTCGTCGAACAGGCGGGAGAAGTTGGCGCCCCCGTTGCCGGTGAATCCCTCGATGGTGTTGCCCTGGGTGAAGGAGTACCCGAGGGACCAGACGATGGGGACCAGCATGATCAGTGAGTAGACGAGAAGGGCGGGACCGAGCAGGATCGCGATGGCCCTGCGGTCACCGAGTACGCGGTGCATGGATGGTGTCCACTTCGTTTCCGTTGAAGAGACCTGCCGGTACGGAACCGGGGGCGGCCCACGCGGGCTGTGCGGGGAGGCGGCGCGGGCCGCCCCCGGCCGGTCTCACTTGGCGGTCAGCGCGTCCTGGACGGTCTGCATGAACGATTCGGGCTTCATGCTCCCGGTGACCAGCCGGGCCGCGTTGGTCTGGCTGACGGTGGTGGCCTTGGTGCTGAACAGGGCCTCGAACCACAGGACGTTCCGCTGGGACTCGCTGATCGTCCTACGGACCTGGGTGGTGACGTCGTTGGCGTCCATCACCTCGGTGTTCACCTTGAAGCCGGAGATGGAACCGTGGTCCTTGAGTGCCGCGCTGCCGTAGTTCTTGGTGATGCAGGAGACCCAGTCGCCGGTCTTCCCGTCGAAGGACCGGGCGCCGAGTGTGATGCCGAGACCCACGTTGGAGGGGTACTGGTCGATGGATCCCTTGCCGCCGGAGACCGCGGGGAAGGGCATGAAGCCGACGTCCTGCGCACCCACCTTGTTCTGCTTCTCGTCGGAGATGTTCGCCAGCGCCCAGCTGCCCATGTAGAACATGGCGGCCTTGCCGTTGAGGAACTGGTTCATCGCGGTGTCGTAGTCGATGGATCCGACGCCCTTGCCGAAGTAGCCCTTCCTGCCGAGGCCGGCGATCTCCTCGGCGGCCTTGACGTACTCCGGGTCGGTGAGCTTCGCCCTGCCGTCGGCGACCGCCTTCAAGGCGTCCGGGCCGAGGCTGCGGTAGAGGTAGCCGCTGATCAGCCGGGTCAGCGGCCAGCCCTGCTGACCGGAGGCGGTGAACGGCTGCACTCCGCCGTCCTGCAGTTTCGCCGCTGCCGCGCCCAGTTCGTCCCACGTGGCCGGGGTCTTCAGGCCGTTCTCCCGGAAGAGCTTCTTGTTGTAGAAGATGCCCTCGACGTTGTACTCGTACGGGAGCACCTCCAGCTTGCCGCCGTAGAGGGCCTTGATCGTGGAGACGGCGCCCGGCTCCAGCTGGTCGTACACGCCGAGCTCCTTGAGCTCCTTCTCGAGGTCGGCGACCTTGCCGGAGCCGGCCAGCTGCTGGGTGAGGGCGGGGGCGTTGCCGGCCGCGAACTGCACCGGCAGGGCGCCCTGACCGGCCAGCAGCTGGAGCTTCTGGTCGAGGCTCGCCTGCGGCACCGTCTCCACCTTCAGCGGCAGTGCCTCGTTCGCCGACTTGCAGGCGCCGCCGGACATGGAGGTCAGTACGGTCTTCACCGTGGTGTTCTCGGTGACGCTCAGGTAGCTGAACTCCCTGGGTGCGGCCGAGGAGCCGCCGCTTGTGCCGCAGGCGGTGGTGAGCAGCGCGAGAGAGGCGGCGCCTGCCGCGAACAGGCGCGGACGCCTACGGCGGGCACAGGGCATGCGAGGGGACACGGAGGACTCCCGGAGGTCTTTGAGAGAGGAGCGGAGAACGGGGAGCGGCCACGACGGAACAGCGGATCCGGCCGCACGGAGATTCGCGTATAACGTTCTCCACAACGAAGTGGGCAACACCCTGCACCGCTCTGTTTGATCCGTCAAGACACGGAGCTGTAACACAGGCAATGCGGCGGTATCCTTGAGGCAACTCAGGCATCATCATGTAGACCGTTACACCAACAACCACACAGAAGCGGAGTACTGACGATGGGCGGGCCTGCTGCGGGCAAGCAGAACAAACGGGTGACCATCACGGATGTGGCCCGGCACGCCGGCGTGTCGGTGGCCGCGGTGTCCAAGGTGATGCGCAACGCCTACGGCGTGAGCCCGGCCATGCAGGAGAAGGTCCGGGCAGCCATCGCCGAACTGGACTACCGTCCGCACGCGGCGGCACGCGGGATGCGGGGACGGACCTACACCATCGGGGTCCTCCTGGACAACGTCCGCAACGCCTTCTTCGCGGACATCCTCGACGGCATCCAGGAGGAGCTGCGCCACGGCGAGTACACGGTGCTGATCGGTGCGGCCGGTTTCGATCCCGGGGAACAGGCCAAAACCATCCGGGCGCTGGTCGACCGCCAGATGGACGGATTGATCCTCATCGCTCCGGGGACCCCGCGCGCCGAGGTGCTGGCAACGGCCGCGGCCACGCCCACCGTGGTCATCGGCCACCACGACAGCGCCGACACCCACGACTCCGTGGTCGACGACGATGACACCGGCGCGGGACTGGTCGTGGATCATCTGGTGTCGCTCGGCCACCGGAACATCGCCCTGGTCTCCGCGCCGGGCACCCGGGCCAACCAGTGGAAACGCACCCCCGAGACCGTTCTGACCGGCGGATACCGGGCAGCCATGGAACGGCACGGCCTCTCCGGACACCTGTGCGTGCATCACGCCGCGTACTCCGACGACGGCGGCTTCAAGGCGGGCATGACCCTGCTGACCGGGGAACGGCGGCCGACCGCCATCATGACGGGCGCCGACGTCGCGGCACTGGGCATCTACCGTGCGGCCCACGAACTCGGCCTGCGCATCCCCGACGACCTCTCGCTCGTCGGTTACAACAACACCGCGCTCGCCGCCCTGGCCCCCGTCCAGCTCACGAGCGTCGACCAGGCCGGGCACACCATGGGCTCGTCCGCCGCGCGCATGCTGATCGAGCGCGTGGAAGGCCGCCGGGACAGAGCCATGCAGACCTCCATGACACCGAGGCTGGTGGTCCGCGGCAGCACTGCCTCCCCGCGTACGGAGTAGGGGCCGGCCGGCGGACAGCCCCTGATCCAGGGACGCAGCAGGCGCGCCTGCTGTCGCGGCACGCCGCCGGGTCCGGTCGGGGAAGGGGGCGGTACGGCAGGATCGCTTCCTGGCGGCGCGGGGCCGGCGAGGTGTCTCATGCCACCAACTGTGCGTGCCCGCGCGCCGCGTTGACCAGCCCCGACGCCATCCGGGTTCCCGATCGCGGTGATCCGGGCCGTGGATGGCGTCGCGGCGGAAGGACCGGTGGCGGCGGCGCGGGTCACGCCGTCAGAAGCCCGCGTCTGCCGCAGGTGCGCCGACCATGCCGCGGCCCACCCGGGCGGTCGTCTCACGGAGCCAGATGTGGGCGGCGTCGTGGGTGTGCACGGGATGCCACCAGAGCGCCTCCCGCAGCGGGACCGCCTCGTACGGCGGCTCGACGACATGGACCGCGGCAAGCGGGGCGAGGAGGCGGGCGAGGCGCGCCTGGATCAGGGTGATGCGCTGGGTGCGCTCCACGAGCATGGGCAGCAGCTGGAAGTTGTCGACGGAGACTTCCACGCGCGGCTCGATTCCGAGCATGCCGAGCTGACGGACCGCCGGGGCGTCGTAGGTCCGCTGGTAGGTCACCCAGGGCAGCCGCCCGAGATCCTCCCGGGTGAGCCGGTCGCCGACGGTCGGGTGGCCGTCGGCGACGAGGAAGACCCAGCGGTCCTCGTAGAGGTCGGTGGCGGGGAAGTCGCTGATGACACCGTGCGGCATGAGAAGTCCGTCGGTGGTGCTCAGCAGGGTGGCCGTCTCGTCGACCACGGTGGTCGGGGTCTGGGTGAAGCGGAGCCTGATCCCCGGAGCCTCTTCGTGCACGACCCGGGCGAGTTCCGCGCCGAACACGGCGACCGCGTAGTCGGACGCCACGATCTTGAACTCGCGCGTCTCGCTCACCGGATCGAACGCGGCCTGGCTCGCGAAGAGCCGTTCCATGACCTCGTAGGCAGTGGCGGTGCGGGCCAGCAGGACCTGGCCGAGAGCGGTGAGCTCGTAGTGGCCGCCCACGCGGGCGAGCAGGTCGTCGTCGAAGTGGCGGCGCAGCCGGGCCAGCGCGGCGCTCATCGCGGGCTGGCTCAGCCCGACGCGCTGACCGGCACGGGTGACGTTGCGCTCCTCCAGCAGAGCGCGCAGGGCGACGACGAGGTTCAGATCGAGACGGGCCAGGTTCACGAGTTCTCCCTCTGCGGCAGGGCACCGACCGGCATACAAAGGGTGGATGCAAGCCATCCACAGAATCGATTTCCCTGATCACTGGTGCGGGGTCCAGATTAGTCACACCGCAGCCAGGAGGACATGTCCGTGAAACCCGCACCGCACCCCATGACACTGCACGGCAAGGTGGTCGTCGTCACCGGCGCGGCCCGCGGACAGGGTGCGGCCGAGGCCGCCGCTCTGGTCCGCGAGGGCGCCCAGGTCGTCGCGACCGACGTGGAACCCGTGGGCGGCTGCCGCCGCCTGGACGTCACCAGCGAGAAGGACTGGGCCCAACTCGCGGCAGAGCTGCGGGAGATGTACGGGCACGTGCACGGACTGGTCAACAACGCCGGCGTCACGTGGCGCGCCCGCGTCGGTGACGTGCGACCCGAGGACATGGCGCGCGTCCACGCCGTCAACGTCACCGGCCCGCTTCTCGGCATTCAGCACCTGATGCCCCTGATGCCACCGGGTTCCTCCATCGTGAACGTGGGTTCCTCGGCGGCCCTCACCGCTCATTACCCGGTCGCCTACACGACCAGCAAGTGGGCCCTGCGAGGCCTGTCGAAGACGGCGGCGCTGGAACTGGGACCCCGTGGAATCCGCGTCAACACGATCCATCCCGGCTACATAGAGACCGAGATGACCGCCTCCGCCTCCCCCGCCTTCCGGGAGACGAACGTGCGCGAAACTCCGCTGGGGCGGACCGGAACCGTCGAGGAGGTCGCGCCGCTGGTGGTCTTCCTGCTGTCCGACCGGTCGTCGTTCATCACCGGCGCCGAGATCCCCGTCGACGGCGGCCTCACGGCGCACGGCGGCGTGAAGTCCGTATCCGACGCACTGCGCCCCACCGAGTCCGGGTAGGACGACCTGTCGCCGAGGCGGCAACCGGCATCCTCGCGCCACACGCACACGCACACGCACGACTGCACACTGAGCACCGCGGAGCTTCTCCGCGAAATCGTTGACACCGGGGCAACACCCTCGCAATATGATCCGTACACCAACGATTGATGTACAGATCACTGCGCGGAGTTCTCGCCCGCCGCACCGCGTGTCCTCCACTCCCCGATCAAGGAGGCCCTTATGTCCCTGAACCCTGCCCCCCACCGCATCGCCGTCGTAGGCGGCGGCATCGGGGGCCTGGCCGCCGCACTGGCGATCGCACGCGCCGGCCACCACGTGACCGTGGTGGAACAGGCCGCCCGGTTCGCGGAGATCGGCGCCGGACTCCAGCTCGCCCCCAACGCCTCCCGGGCACTCGACGACCTGGGGGTGCTGGGCGCCGTCCGGCACACCGCGGTCGCCCCGCCCCGGCTCGTGATGATGGACGCGCTGAGCGGGGACGAGGTCACCTCGCTCGATCTGCGCAGTGCGGCGTACACCCGGCGCTTCACGCATCCCTACCTGGTCACCCACCGTACGGATCTGCACGCGGCGCTCCTGGCTGCCTGCCGGGAACACCCTTCCGTCACGCTGCGCACCGGGCACGCGGTCACGCACGCCGAACAGGACGGCTCGGGGGTACGTCTGCACTTCGCCGGGGCCCCCGCGGAACTGGCCGCCGACGCGGTCGTGGCCGCGGACGGCCTGCACTCGCGGCTGCGCCGGGCCCTCGTCGGTGACGGGGAGCCCGCCTGCTCGCGCTACGTGGCGTTCCGCGGCGCCCTTCCCACGGACAGGATGACCGGCCCCATGTCGCAGCACGCCGCCTCCGAGGCCGTGATGGTCTGGGCCGGGCCGCGGATGCACCTGGTGCAGTACCCGGTCCGGCGCGGCGAGCTCTACAACCAGGTGGCCGTCTTCGAGAGCGACCGCTACACGCCGGACTCGGACGACTGGGGCACGGAGGCCGAGCTGGAGGAGCGCTTCGCCGGGGCCTGCCGGACCGTGCGTGACGCCCTGCCGCTCATCGCGCGGGACCGGCGCTGGCCCCTGTTCGACCGCCTCCCCACCGACCGGTGGGTGCACGGACGGATCGCTCTGCTGGGCGACGCCGCGCATCCGATGCTGCAGTACCTGGCCCAGGGCGCCTGTCAGGCCCTGGAGGACGCCGTCGCGCTCGGCGGGGCTCTGGGCCGGCACTCCGATCCGGCCGACGCCTTCGCCGCGTACGCCGGTCAGCGCCGCGAACGGGCGGCACGCATCCAGACCGGCGCCCGCCGCTTCGGCGAGATCTGTCACCTCGAAGGCATGGGGGCCACGCTGCGCAACGCGCTCTTCGCCTCGCGCGGGCCCGACGACTTCGACGACGTCTCGTGGGTCTGGACACCGGCCCCAGCAGCCGTCACCGCCCCGATCCCGTAACCGCAGGAGGACACCATGACGACCGACGATCCCGTCTACCAGGCCCTGCCGGCACTCGGCGCGGCTCCGCTGTGGCGCTTCTACGGCGACCTGTTCCCCGCCGAGCCCAGGAGCCGGGCCGTGCCCTACCGGTGGAGCTGGCAGCAACTGCGGCCCCATCTGCTGCACTTCGCCGGGACCCTCTCCCTGGAAGAGGCCGAGCGGCGGGTTCTCATGCTCGTCAACCCCGGCCTCACCGATCCCCCGGCCACCGTCAACACGCTCTACGCGGGCCTCCAGGTGATCCTGCCCGGCGAGACGGCACAGGCGCACCGGCACACCTCCAATGCGTTCCGGTTCATCCTGGAGGGCAGCGGTGCGTGGACGACGGTGAACGGCGAGCGGGTGTCCATGGCTCCCGGGGATCTCCTGCTGACGCCCGGCCTGCACTGGCACGATCACACCCATGAGGGTGACGCGCCCATGATCTGGCTCGACGCTCTGGACTACCCGCTGGTCAACGCCCTGGAAGCCGGCTTCTACGAGAAGTACCACCAGCGCCTCCAGCCCGTCACCCGCGCCGACGACGAGGGCAGCAGGCAGTTCCTCCACGGCCGGCTCAATCCCGTGTGGCTCGCACCGGACGGCCCCCACTCCCCCGTCACCCGCTACACCTGGCAGGAGACCGAGCGTGCGCTGGCGTCCATCGCCGACACCGCGCGAGGCAGCGACGTCGACGGCATCGTGCTGGAGTACACCAACCCGTGGACCGGCGGCCCGGTCATGCCGACCATCGGCTGCCGCGTGCAGCGGCTGCGTCCCGGTTTCCGGGGAGCCGGCCGCCGGCACACGGCCTCCGCCGTCTTCCACGTCGTCCGCGGCGAGGGCGCCACGCTCGTGGACGGCGTCCGGCTGGACTGGTCCGAGCACGACACCTTCGCCGTGCCCGGCTGGTCCTCCTACCGCCATCTGAACGGCTCCTCGTCGAAGGATGCCGTCCTCTTCTCGTACAGCGACGAGCCCGTCATGCGCGCGCTCGGTCTCTACCGCACGGAAGCCGCCGACGCCGGCGTCTGAATCACCCACCCCCGCGCTGCCCCCGCATTTCCTCGCGCTTCTCAAGGAGTCCACCATGCGCCTGGCCCTGTTCGATGACGGACGACTCGGAATCGTCGACGGCGACAACCTGGTCGACGTCACGGAGCACCTCACCACCGGTGACCCCGGTGCGGCAGGTGCGCTGCACCGGCACATAGAGAACGTCGCCCGTGGCGGGGCGGCAGAGACCGGACCCGCCGCTCTCACCGGCCTCGCACGTATCCCGCTCAGCGATGCCGTCCTGGCGGCCCCGCTGCCCCGGCCGGGCAAGATCATCGGTGCGCCGGTCAACTACCTCGACCACAAGGCCGAGATGGAGTACACCACCTCGGTCGCCGACCTCGGCGTGTTCCTCAAGGCCAACTCCTCCGTCATCGGCCCGGGCCAGGACATCGTCCTGCCCTACACCGACAGGCGCACCGACCAGGAGGGCGAACTGGGCGTCGTCATCGGACGTACCGCCCACCACGTCGGCGCGGACGAGGCACTGGACCACGTCTTCGGCTACACCTGTGTCCTGGACATCACCGTGCGCTCCGGCGAGGACCGCTCCACCCGCAAGTCGTTCGACACGTTCACACCGATCGGGCCCTGGATCGTCACCGCGGACGAGATCCCCGACCCCGACTCGCTCGGGCTGCGCTGCGACGTCGGCGCCACCACCCGGCAGCGCACCAACACCGCCGATCTGATCTTCGGCGTCCGCGAACTGATCGCCTACGCCTCGTCCGTCATGACCCTGCACCCGGGCGACGTGATCGCGACCGGAACCCCGGCGGGGGTGGGGCCGCTCGGTCACGGCGACCGCGTGGTCCTGGACATCGAGCGGGTCGGCCGTCTGGAAGTGGGCGTCGACGGGTCGCGAGCGGTGCCCTACGCACGGCGCCCGGGACGCCGGGGCCGCTGAGGCAGGACAGCGCACGGTGGTGGCGCGCTGTCCCAGGTCGTGTCCGCGAAGTCCCGTCCGGCGCTCCGGGCGGACGACGCCACCTCGCGGACACTCCCTAGACTCCTTGCACCAGCCGGTTCTCCTTCGCCGGCACCACCTCGACGACGGATGGACGGAGCACTGTGGCGCGCGCACTGGAGCTGCCCAACTACATCGGCCATCTGATCAGGCGGGCCGAACAGGTGCACACGGCGCTGTGGAGCGAGCACGTGTCCCGGGAGATCACGTCCCAGAAGTTCGCCATTCTCAATGCTCTCAGCAGGGACCCCGGCATCGATCAGCGGACGCTCGGGCGCCGGACCTCGCTCGACCGGTCCACCGTGAACCACATGGTCCGCCGTCTCATCGACCTGAACCTGGTGAGTCAGGAGCGCGACGAAGCCGACCGCCGGCGGACCCTGCTGGCGCTCACCGGTGAGGGAGCCGAACTGCTCGACTCCCTCATCGCCCCGGCCGAACGGATCAACGAACTGCTCCTGGGCTCGCTTCCCCCGGATGAACGGGCCGTGGCCGTCGACGTTCTCACCAGGCTGGCTTCGCTGAACGACGGGGCGCTCCACGGCGACACCTGAGCCGTCACGGTGACCATCCGCTCGACACCGTGACGGCTCCCCGTGCGCCGTCCTCAGGTCCTCACGCGTCGCTCAGCAGCGGCTGACGTCGATCCGGATCAGATGGCGCTCGCGGATGGCGTAGAACCTGCCGCGCTCGTCCACCGCGGCTCGCGGGATTCCGTACCAGTCGGCGTCGAGCGCGACCAGGTCGGTGCGGGCGAACGTCTTCGGGTCGTAGCGGACGAAGTCCGAGCTCGACGCCCCGTAGACGTACCCCCGATCGGCGAGCAGCGTCCCGTAGTTCGGCACCACCGGGCCGTGGTGGGCTGCGTGGATCACCTTCCGGGTGCGCAGGTCGATCACGAAGAAGTCGCCCCGGTAACACATCACGTACAGGTGATGGCCGAGCACGGTGAGGCCGGTGATCCCGGTGGGCCTGGACTGCGGCGTCATCCGCCACAGCTCCCGCTTCCGGACGGGGTCCCACGCGACCAGGGTGCCGGCGGTGGAGGCGACGTTCTGGCCACCGAGATAGGCCACGCCGTCGTGCGCGACGACCGCGCGGACCATCTGGTCGTCGTCGATCGGGTTGACGGCGACCGTGGTGGCGCCGCTCCTCGGGTCGAACGTCATCAGCGACCCGCCCAACGCGTAGTCGGACTGCAGTCCGATCAGCATCAGCCGGTGCCGGTCGTCCCAGACGATCTGGTGCGGGCGGTTCTGCTCCGGCGGCAGATCGGCCAGCTTGCGGGCCCACTCGTCGTCGGTGTGCGGGTTGTACGCGAGGAGTCCGATCGCGTTGTACTGGGCGAAGTGGGCGGTGCCCCGGTGCAGCAGGATGTCCTTGGCCTCGCTCGTCGCCAGTACCCTGCTCTGTTTCCCGGTGCGCTGGTCGTGCCGTGCCACCGCGTTCGTCCCGCCCACGTACACGTTGTGCGTGTCGGCGGCTATCGACATCGCCAGCTGGGGCCCGATCGGGGCGCCCGCCTCGATCAGGTCCCACGAGGTGTCCGCGCCCGTGCTCGGATCGACCTCGAAGATCAGGCCGAAGGCCGAGACGACGATCACCTTGCCGTCGCGGATCCACAGGCCCCAGATCTCGCCGAAATCGCCGTCCTTGGGCTTGATCTCGCGGAACGTACCGGTGCTCAGTGTCAGTTCGATCAGCGCGGCGCCGTTGAAGTACATCCTGTCGCCGAGTTTGCGCGGCAGCCGGAGGAAGTGCTGCGCACTCTGCACGAGTGTGTACCGGGCCGGGTCGCCGGCGTCCATGACGGCGACCGCCGCGCCTTCGTCGGTGGTCGAGCACACGTAGAGCGTGCCGTCGTAGAGCGCGACGTCACGGACCTCCACCTGCCCCGCGAACTCCTTCGGCAGGATCGATGTGATCTTCTTCGTGGCCCGGTCCATGACGAAGAGTCCGGCCTTGGTGCTCGCCGGGGTGGCGCCGAGCGAGGCACCGGTGCCGATGTAGATCTTGTCCTGTGTCGCCAGCAGGCAGCGGATCATCGGCACGTCCGGATCGGGGATCGCGATCTCGGTGAGCTCACCGGTGGCCGGGTCGTACTGGCGCAGCTTGGGCCGGGACTCACGTCCGCCGAAGAAGATCTTGTTGTCCGGCGAGGCGCTGATCGCGTACGGATCGAGGCCGGGGATCGGGTGGAGGTCCTCCTTGGGCGCGCCGGGCGCGGAGAGATCGAGCCGGATGAAGCCCGGGCCCGGGGCTGCGTCGTACTCCCGGACCGCCGCGTACAGATAACGGCCGTCCGGGTCGACGGCGAGCAGCTGTGTGCTGATCCCGGGCCCCTCGGTGACACTGATGACCTTCCCGGTGCCGAAGTCGAAGCCGATGATCCGCATCGGGTCGATGTTGCGCGAGGCGATGTACGCCTTGTCTCCCACCGGAATGGCAGCGGCGAGAGAGAAGTTGTTCACTCCGGGACCGAGGTCCGTGACCCGCACCCCTGAACCCGGCGCCGCCAGGGCGTCGGTCGCGGGCAGGCCGGCGACGGCCAGTGCACCCGCGCCGGCGGCCCCCCACTGCATCATCTGGCGTCGGGTGATCGATCCGTCTGACATGGTGATGTGCTCCTTCGTCGGTTGCTGAGGATGCGTACGGGGAATGCGCGCGGCCTTCCCCGTGGTGGGACGGGGTTCAGCCCGCGGTCCAGCGCAGGCCTCCCAGGAGGTGGGCGCGGAAGGCCGGGTCGGTGTAGGCGTTGTCCGCGTGTCCCAGCGACGTGTAGAACGAGCGGCCGTCTCCGGACTCCCGGCACCACACCAGGGGGTGATCGGCGCCCATGCCGCCTCCCCGGTAGCCGGCTTCGTCGATGGTGGCGAGGACCTGCACGCCGGGGCGCCGCGGGCTGCTGCGGAAGTCGTACCACTCGTCGTTCCAGTCCCACCGCGGCGGCAGATGGCGCATCGCCGGATGGCTCCGGTCCTCGACCAGCACGGTGCCGGGCTGGAATTCGGGGTGGCCGGCGAAGCGTGCGCCGAGCAACTCCCCGTAGTACGGCCAGTCGTACTCGGTGCACGCGGCGGAATGGATGCCCATGAACCCGCCGCCGGCCGATGTCCGGCGCCGCAGCGCCGCTCGCCCGTCCGGGGTGAGCACGTCGCCGCTGGTGGACAGGAAGACCACCGCGCTGCGCCCCGCCAGCGATGCGTCGGTGAAGACCGAGGGATCCTCGGAGGTCTCCACGGTGAAGCCGTGGTCCTGCCCCAGCTCACGCAGGGCCGCCTGCCCGGCGGGGATCGAGTCGTGGCGGTAGGCCGTGGTGCGGGTGAAGACGAGAACGTCCCGCAGCCGGTCGGTCGGGTGCATGCTGGCCCTCCGGGTTCAGCCGCGCCGGCGTGGTCGCGGTGGTCGGTTCACTCACATGGCGGGCGGCAGGACAGCCGCCCGTTTGCTGCTCAGGCCGAGGTGGTCAGGGCCGCTCGGTTCACGGGGTACGCGAACTCCCGCCCCGCGCAGTAGCGTTCGACCTCGTCCAGGGCGCTGCGGGTGATGCGCATGAGCTCGCCGCCGAGCGAGCCGGCGATGTGCGGGGTCAGCAGCACGTTCGGCAGCGAGTACAGCGGTGAGGCCGCCGGCAGCACCTCGGGTTCGGTGACGTCGAGGACTGCGTGGATGCGTCCCGAGGACGCCTCCGCGGTGAGGGCCTCGGTGTCCACGAGGCAGCCGCGCCCCGTGTTGACGAGGGTGGCGCCGTCCCGCAGGAGCGACAGCCTGCGGGCATCCAGCAGGTGGTACGTCTCGGGCAGCGCGGGCGCGTGCAGCGAGACGACGTCACAGACGGCCAGCAGCTCGTCGAGCTCGACGAGCCGGGCGCCCATCGCACGGGCCGTCCCGGGATCGAGGTGGGGATCGGCCAGCAGGATGTCGACGTCGTGGGGCCGGAGCAGCTCCAGCACCCTGCGTCCCACGAGGGACGCGCCGACCAGGCCGACCGTCCTGCGGTAGTTGCCGAATCCGGGGAATCGAGCCGCCCAGTCCAGGGTGTTCCGGTGCCTGCGGTAGAGCCCGCCGATCTCCAGGACGCGCTTGTTGGCGAAGAGGATGGCGGCGAGCGTGTATTCGGCGACGGGTACGGCGTTGGCCGCGGCCGCCGTGGAGACGAGGAGTCCGCGGTCCCAGCAGGCTTCCGTCACGTGGTGTTTGACGCTTCCCGCGGCGTGGACGACTGCCTTGAGCGCCGGCATGCGGGCCAGCACGGTGTCGTCGAGCGGGCGGCATCCCCAGGAGGTGATCAGGATCTCGACAGCTTCCAGGCCGGGTACCTGGTCGAAGTCCTCGGCGACGACATGGGGTTCGATGTCGACAAGACCGGTCAGGCGTTCGATCGCGGCACGCGGGAAGAGGGCGTCCCGGTGGCGGCGGCCCATCGCGAACAGGGCACGCGGGCGGGGCGGAGTGGATGGCATGGGGGATCCTCGGGAGCGATGGCCTACTTGACGGCGCCGGCGGTCATGCCGGACTTCCAGAACCGTTGGAGCATCAGGAAGAGGACGACCAGCGGGACCACGGAGACCAGCGATCCGACGATGGCCAGGAGGTAGTCCTGCGGGTGCCCCTGGGAGAGTGCGGAGGAGTACCAGACGTACAACCCGAGGTTGACCGGGAAGAGGTCCTTGTCGGACAGCATCACCAGGGGAAGGAAGAAGCTGTTCCAGATCTGGGTGAACTGGAAGAGGAAGATGGTCACGAAGCCCGGCGCGATCATGGGCAGGGCGATCCTGCAGAAGGTCCGGAACTCGCCCGCCCCGTCCACCCGGGCAGCCTCGAGGACCTCGTTGGGGATGTACGAGGCGCTGAAGACGCGGGCCAGGTAGACCCCGAACGGGAACACGAGGCCGGGGATGAAAACGCCCCAGAAGGTGTTCACCAGACCGGCCTCGGCAGCGATCAGGTAGAGCGGGATCGCCATCGCGGTTCCGGGCACCATCACGCCCAGCAGGACGAAGGAGAAGAACTTCTCCTTGCCGGGGAAGTCCAGTTTGTCGAACGCGTACCCGGCGGCCACGCTGAACACCGTCGCCAGCAGCGAGCCGACACCGGCGTACAGGACCGTGTTGAGCAGCCAGCGCAGGAAGATCCCGTTGTCGGCCTCGAAGAGGTACCTGAGGTTGTCGAGGAGCGCGAAGTCCTTGCCCGGGGCGAAACCGTTGGTGGCGAACAGGTCCTGGCGGCTCTTGGTGGACGAGAGGACCAGCCAGAGCATCGGCAGGAGCGTGTAGAGGGCGGCGAGACCCAGCATCGCGGTCACACCGGCTCTGGACAGCAGGACCGACGGACGGTTTCCGGTGCCCCGCCGGCCCGGACGGCTCCTGTCCGGCCCGCTCCGGTCCGTCCGCTCCGGGGCCGGACCGGGGCCGGCGGGGGCGACTCGTGTCATCGTCTTGGTCACGGCTTGCTCCTGCTGCGCGAAAAGCGGGTGACGAGGAACGACAGCAGCGCGGCGAACAGCGCGATGAGCAGCGAGGCCGCTGCCGCCAGTCCGAAGTCGTTGTGGGTGAAGGCGGCCGTCTGGACGAACATGTTGGGTGTCCAGCTGCTGCCGATCGAACTGGAGGCGCTGTAGATGACCTTCGGTTCGGTGAAGAGCTGGACCGAACCGATCACGGTGAACAGCACGGCCAGGGCGATGGCCGGGCGGATCATCGGCACCTTGATCGACAGGGCGGTACGGATCTGCCCGGCACCGTCGATCTTCGCCGCGTCCAGGGCCTCGGTCGGCACCGCCTGGAGGGCGGCGTAGAAGATGACCATGTTGTAGCCGATCCACTCCCAGACGGCGATGTTCGCCGCGGAGAGGACCGCGTTGTCGGCCGAGAGGAAGTCGATGTCGAAGCCGCCGGCGCCGAGGAAGTCGATCACCGGGCTGAGTCCGGGTGTGTACAGGTAGACCCAGATGAGTGCCGCGATCAGTCCGGGCACAGCGTGCGGGAGGAACAGCGCCAGTTGGAAGAAGGTACGCGCCCTGGTCAGTGCCGAGTCCAGCAGCAGGGCGAGGACGAGCGCCCCGCCGATCATCACCGGAATGTAGATCGCGACGTACGCGGCGATGGTGAGGAATCCGCCGCGGAAGGCCGGGTCCGCCAACGCGCGTACGTAGTTGTCCAGTCCGGCGAAGACCTCTTCCGTTCCACCGAAGCCGAGGCCGGAGGTGTGGGTGGTGAACAGGCTCATCCAGCCCGCGTAGACGAGCGGGGCGAGGGTGACGGCGGCGAAGAGGAGGAAGAAGGGGGCCAGGAGCAGTGTGGCGGTGCGGCGCTGGGCGCGGGCTGACGGAGTTGTCATACCGGGCCTTTCTCGATGGGAGCGGGAAGCGTCGGGGCGGGAGCCGATGCCGGCCTCGGTCTGCGGCGCGGGCATCGGCTCACCGGGATGCGGGTACTACGGGGCGACCTTCATCCCGCGCCGCTCCATGTCCTTCACGGTCGCCTGCTGGGATCCGGTGAGGACGTCGAAGAGCTTCGCCTCGCCCTGGGCGACCTTGGACAGCTGATCGACGATGGCCGTGTTCGTGGTCCCCATCACGGGGCCCCACGTCCAGCCGGGCCGGACCGCCGCGTAGGACCTGGCGCCCAGGGCGTACACGTCCTGGCCCCCGAAGTAGGCGGTGGGGAAAGCGGCCTTGGTGACGGGCACGAGCTCGGGGTCGGCGGGGAACATGCTGCTGGTCCCGGAGGCGACCCACGCCTTCATACCCGCGGGATCGGTGGTGATCCACCGGATGAACTCCGCCGCGGCGGCACTGTTCTTGGCGCCCTTGGGGATGACGAACGAGGAGCCGCCGTACATGGCCGAGGCCGGCTTGCCGTCCCAGGTGGGCACCGGGGCGACCGACCACTTGCCCTTCTGGTCGGCGACGGTCGCCTGCTGCGCTCCCGCACACCAGCTCGCGCAGACGTAGGCGACGGTCCGGCTCTGCTGGACGCTCGTCCAGAACGGGTCGAGCGAGCTCACCGAGGTGACGAGGTCCTTCCGCGCGAGGTCACCCCAGTAGTCGGCGACCTTCCGGGAAGGAGCGTCGTCCATCGACACCTTCCAGGAATCCTTCCGGGTGCCGAACCACTGCGAACCGGCCTGCCAGGCGAGGGCGGTGAGCAGTCCCGGGTTGTCGGTGTAGAGAACCCCGCCGCGGGCCTCGGGGTCCGCCTTCTTCACCTGCGCGGTCATGTTCCGGTACGCGTCCCACGTCGTGGGGACGGCTATCCCGTGACTCTTGAAGAAGTCCTTGCGGTAGTACAGCATCAGCGGAGCCGCATCCCGGGGCACGCCCCACGTCTGGCCCCCGAGCTCGACCAACTGCCGTACGGACTGCGGAAAATGGTCCTTGACCAGGGGCCCGAGCGAATCGGTCAGGGTCTCCAGCTTGCCCTGGGTGGCGAACTCCGGCAGCTGCGGGTACTCGACGACCGCGGCGTCCGGGGCGGTGCCGGCCTTCACGGCGTTCGTGAGCTTGGAGTAGTACTCCTGGCCCGAGGGCACCGCTTCGAACGTCACCTTGATGTCCGGGTGAGTCCGGTTGAAGGCCTTCGCCACTTCGTCGGAGCCCTTGACGAAGGACCAGAAGGTGACCTCTCCGGTGCCCTCCTGCGCCGTGGAAGTCCCGCTGCCCGAGTCTCCACATCCCGTGGCGAGAAGGCCGATTGCTGCGACGGAGCAGACCAGCGCTGTCAGTCGTCTACGAAACATGATGTGCCACCGATCGTTTGCTTGGGTGTCACCGCAATCATTCGTTACGTACGACAGCGCGTCAATGCATATGGTTTCGTTTTTTTGATAACGACACCATATGACGTCACATCGCTACGCGTCGGTCCGATGCTGTGCTCCGCAGGACGCGCGGACGCGCAGTTCCGGGCGGAGCAGGATCTCGGCCAGCGGGGTGGCCGGGTCGGACAGCCGGCGTACCGCCAGGTCCAGCGCCCACGCCCCCACCGCCTGCTTGGGAGGCGCGACGGCCGTGAGGGGGACGTCGCTCATCTCGGCGACCTCGTCGTCGTAGGTGACCAGGGCCAGATCCTCCGGCACACGCATACCGCGGGCGCGCAGGATGCCGACGAGCGCGATGGCGTCGATGTCGTTGTGCACCAGCGCGGCCCGGACCTCGCCGGACTCCACGGCCCGGACCACTTCTTCGAACCGCGCGTCGGCCGGAGCCGCGTCACCCGTGGTGCTGATGAGGAACTCCGGCCCCGGCGCCAGCCCCATGGTCTTCACGGCCTCCGCGTGACCGACGCTGAGCAGGGCCGTGTTGGGGCTCTCGATCCTGGCGACGAGGGCCACCTTGTCGTGCCCGAGCCCGGCCAGATGGCGCACCGCGAGGGCCGCTCCGTAGGCGTGGTCGGAGGCCACCTGCTCCAGCCGGCCCGCCTGGATCCCGGCCCTGCGTTCCACCAGCACGGCCGGGACATCGAGAGTGCCGAGCCACTGCTCGGCCTCCTCCAGCGGGCGCAGGCCCGGGTGCAGCATCAGCAGCAGGCTGTTGATTCCGCCGGCCACGAGCTGGCGGACCTGCTCCTGGTTCTCCGCCAGCGACTCCCCGGACACGGCCAGTACGACGCGGACACCGCGGGCGCGGGCCGCGTTCTGGACGCCCCGGATCACCTCCGCGTAGTAGTAGCCGCCCGGCGGCACCACCAGCCCCACGGCGTACTTCTCCCCGGCGGGTGCCGGAACGGGGGCCGAGGGCTCGGCGGGAGCGGGAGCGTCCGCGGCCAGTGCCGTGGCACCGCCGTGCACACGGTTGAGCAGTCCCTGACCGGCCAGCTCCCGTACGTCCTGGCGCAGGGTCACGGCGGAGACGCCCATCTCCTCCGCCAGTGCCTTCACGGTGATCGAACCCTGGCGCTCCACCGCACGCAGGATCGCTTCCCGCCGCTCGTTAGCCAACACCTTCAGTCCCCTCTCGACAACGAGTGATCCATCGTTCTTCACTCGACCATCGAAAAGATATCAATCAAAGGTCAACGACGGCCTGGAGCGGCGGATCCCACCCGCTGGGGCAGGTCGAGAATGCGGATGTCGTCGTGCTGGACGATCCGGGTGGGTACGTCACCGTTCCCGATCGACTCCGAGGGCCGGTAGAGCCCCCACTTGAGGTAGCCGTGGTCGGCCGGGTTGGCGGGCTGGTAGGTGCGCACGTTCTCGTACGAGACCGCAGGCGTGTAACCGGACTCCCCCGGAAGCCGTACGGATACCTTGAAGTAGCCGGTCTCGTCGGTGGTCCAGCGCGCGTCCACGCGGAAGCTCATCCACGTGTTCACGTACGGACGGAAGTCCGGCACCAGTGCTGTCTGCCGGTTCAGGTGGGGGGACCTGAACGCGATCTCGTTGCGCTTCGCCATGAGGTAGAACGCCGGAACGTTGCCACCCGCGTACTTTCCCTGGAAGACGATGTCGCCCGCTTCGCTGTCGCCCTCCGTGTAGGTCTTCCAGTCCTTGAGCAGCACACTGAACTCGTAACGCTGCACGTCGCCGACGTCGAACTGCCCGGACGGAAGCAGATCCGTCGCGCTCTCGCTCCGCGGCGCGCCGTTGGACTCGTATCCCGTGTCGCCGAGCGTCACCTTGTGCTGAACCGCGTACGCGCCCCCGTGCCCGGGTTGCACGACGCCGGAGGCGTCCGGTGCCGTCGCGTGCGTGGTGGTCAGGCCGTCCACTCCGGAGTCCAGGGCTCCGTTCTCGTAGTCCACCCTCAGCTTCTCGGGGGCGTCCGCCTTCGGCTTCTCGGTGGTGGACCGCACGGCTGCGGAGCCGTCGCCCGGGGAGCCTTCCGGCTCGCCGCCTGCCGCGTACGAGACCAGCAGGGGCACCGTCAGTGCCCCCGCGCACAGGACGGTCGATATCTTCAGCGCCTTGATCATGTTCACTCCTCGACATCGTGGGGCTGCGAGAACCAGCCACAGGTGTCCCTGGCGCCCACCCAGCACTGTCACACCGCAGGGAGGGCACCTCCACAACCATGCGACATCGCTTGATGAACAGTGGCACATCTGAAGCCACATGCATGCTGACACGATTCCGAATGAAACCGAAAGGCCGGCGACGAAACTGAGCCCCGGTTCGGGGCGGCACGGGAGTGGGGCGTCCCCTGCCCGGCCGCCCCCTCACTCTCCGGTACGCGCAGGGATGGGTCCGGGGTCAGTGCCTGGCTCCCGGCCGAGCGGTTCGGCCGTCAGACCTTGATGCCCAGACCCCCGTACACGTTGATGTCGGCGTCCGTGACGTCGTTGATGTCCTTGTACCGGACCTTCTCGATGTCTTCGAGACCCGCCAGATAAGACTGCTCGGGCTGTGCGGGCACCGGGGCCGCGTGGTCCGGGCGCCAGTGGTGCACCGGGACGAGCCCCGGGGTGGCGAGCTCCAGCCCGGTCTCCGTGAAGAAGCGCCCGACGTCCCTGCGGTTGCGGAGTACGAACGTGAAACCCCGCTCCGTGTAGGTGCGTTGGACCGCGCGTATGTTCTCCGCGTTGAGGTCCTCGGTGAGGTGGCTGAGAACGAGCCGGCTGCCCGCGGGCAGCGCGTCCATCAGCTCGCGGACGATCGGGTAGGCC
This sequence comes from Streptomyces sp. NPDC091416, assembly GCF_044756845.1. NCBI lineage: Bacteria > Bacillati > Actinomycetota > Actinomycetes > Kitasatosporales > Streptomycetaceae > Streptomyces > Streptomyces sp. NPDC091416. The sequence goes on along the minus strand of NZ_JBIVTU010000010.1, from coordinate 246,230 downwards.
TGCTCGTCCTCGACGAAGTGGAGGACGAGCAGGCACAGCGCGACGGGGCGGCTGAAGTCCAGGGTCCGTGCGGCCTGTTCGAGGATCTGCTCCGGGCTCTTCAGGTCGGCGTCGATGTACTCCGTACGCCCTTCGGGGCCGCTGGTGAGCAGCGCACGTGCGTGAGCGAGGACGACCGGATCGTTGTCGACGTAGACCACCCGCGCCTCGGGGGCGGTGCGCTGGGCGATCTGGTGCACGTTCTCCGCGGTCGGCAGGCCGGTGCCGATGTCGAGGAACTGGCGGATGCCGTCGACCTCGGTCAGCGTGGTGACGGCGCGCCGCAGGAAGTCGCGGTTGTGCCGTACGTCGAGGTATCCGCGCGGGTTGGCGGCGAGCCCGGCGGCCGCCGCGGCGCGATCCGCGGGATAATGGTCCTTGCCGCCGAGGAAGACGTCGTAGACGCGGGCCGGGTGCGCCCTGCCGCTGTCCATCCTGCTGCGCAGCTCTGCGGGATCCTGGCTGAGGATGTCACCGGACACGGGCGCCTCCTTGACGTTGCGAACCGGATTGATGGCCAACAACCTAACGCCTGGGCCGATATGGCAATGCCGGCCCCCGCCCGACAGCTGTGCCCGTTCCTTTCTCCCGTCGTGTCCTGCGCAGACTCCGTCTGCCCGGCCGCAGTGCTGCTCGTAGGCGTGCGAGATCTTCGGGCAGGCAGTGCCTCGGCCGCGAGAGCAGGGCAGGGCAGGGCTCGAATATTCGGTGTTCTGCCGACCAGCAAGGACGCAAGATGGTGCGCATGACTCTGGCCACCCCCGTACTGCACACCGCTCGTCTCCGGCTGCGCCCCTTCACCGACGCCGAGGCGGAGCCTCTGTTCGCGCTGCACAGCAGCACCCATGTGATGCGCTATTGGGACTCCCCGCCCTGGACCGAACGGACCCGTGCCGAGCGCTTCATCGCGATGTGCCGGAAGATGGCGGACGAAGGCACCGGGGCGCGGGTGGCCATCGACCGTGCCTCCGACGGGGCCTTCGTCGGCTGGTGCGGTCTGACCGGATGGGACCCGGACTACCGCAGCGCTTCGCTGGGTTATGTACTCGACGAGGCGTCGTGGGGCCACGGTTATGCGACGGAGGCCGCACACGCCTTGCTGGTGTGGGCGTTCGACACCCTGGATCTGAATCGGGTTCAGGCCGAGACCGATACGCGCAACGTGGCGTCCGCCCGGGTTCTGGAGAAGATCGGGTTCATGCGTGAAGGAACGCTGCGGGAAGACTGCGTCGTGAACGGCGAGGTGTCCGACTCGTGGGTGTTCGGATTGATCAGACGGGAGTGGCAGCCGTCGGCTGTTCCGGTGCCACCCGGCGAAGTGCGGCGTTGATCCGTTTCCGTAAGCGTCCGGGTCCGGGGACGATTCCCTCGTGCCGTCCACGGCCCACACGATCGGCTGTCTGTGGGCCGTCCGGAACGTTTTCCCCTCACCGGCGGTCCGAGCGCCCTGAGAACTGAACCTCCCGTCGCCACCGTCCGTTCGCGCGCGGCCGCGATCACGCGGAGACGCAGGTCGGGCGCCGGTGAGAAAGCCGGGGCGGGCGTCATAACCGACCTGTGCCCTTCTCGTTTCCTCTGTGGGTGCCAGCAAGTCCTTGGCATCGATCATCCAGTTGAATGGGAAGTTCGCACGTGAGGCCTCAGGCCACCGACACGCTTCACATCGCCCAGCAGCGCCGGACGGCCGACCGCACCGGCACCGGCCACCCCGCCCTGACGGCGTCGGCCGCCGAGCACGCGTCCACCGTCCGCCACCCCGGCAGGCACGGCCGTCCCGGGCACCACGCCCGTCCCGCCCTGCGCGCCGCCCTCGCCGCCACAGCCGAGGACGCCATCATCTACGACCTGGACGGCATCGGCCGGCAGTTCGCCGCCCTGCGCGCCGAACTACCGGGTGTCATCATCCGGTTCGCCATGAAGGCCTGTCCTGTCGGCGAGGTGCTCGACCACCTCGCCCGTCTCGGTTCCGGCTTCGACGCGGCCGGCCCGCAGGAGATCGTCGAGGCGCTGCGCACCGGCGCGGCCCCCGAATCGATCCACTACGGCAACACCGTCAAGTCCGACCGGAACATCGCCGAGGCCTACCGGCTGGGCGTACGCGACTTCGCCACCGACAGCGTGGAGGACGTCGCCGCGATCGCCGAACACGCGCCTGAATCACGGGTGTTCTGCCGCCTCGCGACAACCGGCCACGGTGCCCTGTGGGGCCTGAGCAACAAGTTCGGCTGTTCGCCCGAGGATGCCCTGCGGGTGCTCGGTGCCGCCCGGGCCTCAGGGCTGTTGCCCTCCGGCCTGTCCGTCCACGTCGGCTCCCAGCAGATGACGGCCGAGGCCTGGGGCGAGGCGATCGGGACGCTGGCCGCCCTGCTGGAGACGCTCAACCGGCACGGCATCGTCCCGGACCGGATCAACCTCGGGGGCGGGCTGCCTGCCCTCGGTGTCCTCGACCGGCGCGGCCGGCCACTGGAACCGCCGCTGGACAAGATGTTCACGGTGATCCGCGAAGGGATGGAACGGCTGCGCGACGTCAACGCCGCACCGCTGGACTTCCTGCTGGAGCCCGGCCGCCACCTGGTCGCCGATCACGGCGCGATCCGCGCCCACGTCGCCCGGCTCACCTCCCGCCATCGGCTCGACGGCAGCCGAGAGGACTGGCTCTACCTCAGCTGCGGAAAGTTCAACGGTCTGTACGAGGTGGACCAGTTGCAGTACCGCCTGGAGTTTCCGACCCATCCCGACGGGCAGTTCGTCAGCGCCGTGGTGGCCGGTCCGACCTGTGACAGTGACGACGCCTACGCACAGGACGGCCTGGTGCCGGTCCCCCGCACGATCGCCTCCGGCGACCCGGTCTGGGTCCACTCCTGCGGTGCGTACGCCGCCGCCTACGCCACCCAGGGGTTCAACGGCTTCTCGCCGCTGCCGTACACCTGCATCGGCGGCCCGGCGCCGGACGGTGAAGGCGCATGAGCGACACGCGGATCCGGCTGCTCCAGGAGGAGGACTGGGGCGAGTTGGTAGCTCTGGAGGAACGCGCCTATGCGGCGAGCGGGCTGTCGGAGGGAGAAACGGCGCTGCGCTCCCGCCACCGTGCCTCGCCCTCCACCTGCTTCGTGCTGGAGTACGCGGGCGGCTTCGGCGGCTACCTGCTCGCACTGCCCTACCCGCTCTTCCGCTGCCCGGCCCTGAGCGTGGCCGAGGAGAGCGAGTTCCATGGGAGCAATCTGCACGCCCATGACCTGGTGATCGCCGAGCGGGCACGCGGCAGAGGCCTGGCTCACCGGATGCTCCAGCATGTGGAGGAAGCCGCACGCGCGGCCTCCTGCCAGACACTTTCCATGGTCGCCGTGCGCGGCTCGCACGTGCTGTGGGCCGGGCTGGGCTACCGCGCCCGGCCCGAGATCCGGCTGCCCGCGAGCTACGGCGCCGAGGCGCTCTACATGACGAAGCCCCTGGAATTCGCCGACCCGGGCCGGCCACCGGCACCTCTTCCGGAGCCGGAGCGGGCTGACCCGAACGTGTCAGCCGCCCCCCTGTCCCGCCCTTCCTGACCGGCCACGGGCGCGTGGTCGTTCCTCCTCGGATTCCCGTACGTCATCGGGGCTCCGGGGAGCAGCCGCACCCATCGAACCTCGGGGCGCCATCGCGGTCGACCGGGGCGCCGGGACACCGGTCGGTCCGCAGCGGAACGGAGCGTGCGGCAGGCCCGGCGCGCCCTGGTGGTCCTCTGCCGCGCCGTCGGGCCATCCAGTCGTCGGGGGCCCGGGTCGTTGCGTGACTCGGCGCCTCAGTACCGCCAGCGGACCGCCTCGATGAGGTCCGCGTCGGTGTGTGTCGCGAACAGCCCGGCCTCCGCCCGCCGCACGGCCAGTACGGCTTCGTACAGTTCCGCGCCGAGTGCCTGTCGCAGCAGAGCGGACTTCTCGTAGGCGTCGGCTGCCTCCGGCAGGTTCGCCGGGAGGCGTTCGACGCTGCCGAGGGCGGCAGGGTCGCTCCGGGTCTCGGGAGGAAGGGGCAGACCGGCGTCGAGACCGGCGAGTCCGGCGGCCAGCACACCGCCGATCTCCAGGTACGGATTGGCGGTGGCGTCGAAGCACTTGAACTCGGCGTTGGCCTGCCGGGCGGTGGAACCGGCGATCAGGCGCAGCGCCGCCTCACGGTTCTCCAGGCCCCAGCAGCGGTAGGCCCCGGCGAAGCGGGACGGGACCAGGCGCAGGTAGGACGCGGCGCTGGGCGCGCCGAGGGCGAGCAGGGCGGGCAGCTCGGCCAGTACGCCCGCGAAGAAGTGCTCGGCTTCGGGGTGCAGCCCGTGACGGCCGGGGCCGCCGTGGCCGAGGTTTCGGCCCTCTCGCCAGAGGCTGAGGTGCAGGTGACCTCCGTTGCCGATCTCGCCCTCGGTGAAGACGGGCGCGTACGAGACGCGCAGACCGTGCCGGATGGATACGGCCCGGATGGTGTGGCGCACCAGCATCGTGGTGTCGGCCGCCTCCACCGGTCCTTCGGCGGCGACCGAGACCTCGAACTGTCCGGCGGCGTACTCGGGATGGAGCTGGAGGACGTCCAGTCCCTGCCCGGTGAGGGCGCGCAGCACCTCCCGCAGATAGTCGGAGTGCTCGACGAAACGGGTCATCCCGAACCCGGGCCCGACGGTTGCGGGGTTTCCGGCGGCGTCGGCCACCACCCACTCGATCTCGATCCCGGCCCGCATGGAGAGCCCGCGCCGCTCGACGGCCTCGGTGGCCCGGCGGGCGAAGCCGCGCTGGCAGCCGGGGTGCGGGGTGCCGTCCTGGGTGTACCGGTCGGCCGGGGCCCAGGCCCAGCCGGGCTGCGCGGCGAGCGGGGTGAGCCGGTCGAGGTCGGGTACGAGCCGCAGGTCGCCCATCGGGCCGGTACTCGAAGGCGTGGTGGTGAAGGAGTCGTCCACCAGGGAGACGTCGAAGCAGGGCAGGGCGCCGACACCGTACTGGGCGGCGTGTTCGAGTTGGGCGAGCGGGACGGATTTCACCCGGGTGAGCCCGGCGTTGTCGACCCAGCCGAACACCACCCCGTCGATTCCGTCGGCGGTGAGCTGGGCTGTGGCTGCCCGGGCCTGGGCGGCCCGTTCAGCCCGGGTGCGTGTGGTGGTCATGCCGTCCATGCTTGTGCTCGCGGCAGCGGTGCACCCTCGATTGCCGGGAGTTCACTCGTCCGTGAACGGACGGAGCAAGGGCGTGGGACAGGACGGGCGGCAACCTCTGAAACACGACGCCTTGCCTGCCCGGCTGCTCGCACCACGGGCACTCGTGTCGTCGGGGTTCAACGGGCTCCACAGCCCGCGAGTCATCGCGGTTCTGTCAGTCGGTCACGCGTGCCGGAGGCAGAGGGTTCCCCACTGGAAGCCTGCGCCGATCCCGGACAGCACGTAGACGTCTCCGGGGTGGAGGGAGCCCTCGGTGACGGTGGTGTGCAGTGCGGTGAACAGGCCGGCTGATCCGGTGTTGCCCAGCCGGTCGATGGTGATGGGGGCACGCTCACGGGGTACGCCCAGGGCACCCATGGCTTCTGTGAGGATGTTCAGGTTGGCCTGGTGCAGGAAGAAGTGCCGGACCTGGTCGATCGGCACGCCGGCGCGGTCCGCGGCGCTGATGATGCTCTCGGGCAGGCGCGTGGTCGCGGCGTTCCAGACGGCGCGGCCGTCCATGGACAAGTAGTGCTCTCCGGCGGCCACGGTGGCGGTGCTGGCGGGCAGCCGCGAGCCTCCCGCCGGGATCTGGACGTCGTAGGAGAGCCGCGATCCCAGGTCGTAGGAGAGCAGGCCCGCTCCGCGGGTGTCGGCCCGGGTGAGGACCACGGCTGCCGCGGCGTCCCCGAAGAACACTCCGGTGGTGCGGTCGGTGGGGTCGGTGATCCTTGAGGCGCAGTCGGCCGCGAGGAGCAGGATGGTGGTGATGGAGGGGTTCTGCAGGAGGTGGGCGGCGATCAGCATGGCCTGGATGCCGGAGGCACAGGCGGCCTGGGTGACGTCCAGGGACAGGGCACGGTGGGCGCCGAGAGCGTCCTTGACGATCAGTGCCGTCGACAGGAGCGGCTGGTCCCCGGTGTACGTGGCGACGATGACCGCGTCCAGTTGCGCGGGCCCGATGCCCGCGGCGTCCAGAGCCGGGTGCGCGGCGGCGACGCACATGTCGGAGGTCGCCAGAAGCGGGTCCAGACGGCGGCGTTCGCGGATACCGGTACGACTGGTGATCCATTCGTCGCTGGTGTCCAGGGTGCGGGTGAGCTCCTGATTGGTGACGACGGTCGGTGGCAGGTGCATTCCGGTTCCGACGACGGCGAAGGGAACGGACAGGCCGGCACCGGTCTGGTGGACAACGGGCTGGTCCAGGGCGACGGTCACTGGGCGGCCCTCCGTTCGGGCGCGTTCGGTGTTCGCCGAAGAATTCCCATATCGCATTCCTTTCCCTGCCGGTTCACACCTGCCCGGCACATTCAAGTCCGACATATTTCAACGCCGCCGCATCATGTCACGGAAATCTGATGTGAAGTTCACCCTCTAATCAATGAGAGTGAGAAAAGATTGGACTGCTTGACTTCACATAACCGGAAAGGATTTATAGCGCCGCACGTGGGCGGAGGACTATTACCGCGGTGATCGGCCTTTTGAGTACCTCTGCCGGGAAACGGGCGGTCAAGGATGCGCGGCAGCCGTGGACGTGGACGTGCCCAAGGACGGCACGGAGGCGAGCAGTGTGCGGGTGTAGGGGTGTTGCGGTGCGCGCAGGATCGTCTCGGTAGGGGCGCTCTCCACGATCCGGCCGTGCCGCATGACGGCCACGGTGTCGGAGACGTGGCAGACCGCCGGCAGGTTGTGGCCGATGAAGAGCACCGAGAGTCCGAGCCGTCGCTGGAGTGCGCGGATCGTGTTGAGGACGGAGGCCTGCACCGAGACATCGAGCGCCGAGGTGATCTCGTCGGCGATCAGCAGGCCGGGGTCGACCGCCAGGGCGCGGGCGAGGGAGACCCGCTGGCGCTGGCCGCCGGAAAGCTGTCGCGGCAGGCGGTCGGCGAGCCGGGGGTCCAGGCCCACGAGGCCGAGCAGCTCGCTGACGCGCTCGCTGCGGGCGGCCCGGTCGAGTCGGCGGAAGACGGTGGCCGCTTCGACGAGCGTCTGGCGGGCCGTCATCCGGGGATCGAGCGCGGTGCCCGGATCCTGGAGGACCACCTGGACGCGACGGCCGAGCCGGCGCCGGTCACGGACGGTACGCGTACGGGCCTCCCGGCCGTCGATCAGGACCCGGCCACCGTGCACGGGAACGAGGCCGACGATCGCGCCGGCCAGGCTGGACTTCCCCGAGCCGGACTCGCCCACGAGCCCGAGCGTGGTGCCGGACGGGATCTCCAGCGAGACACCGTCCACGGCGGCGAGGGCTGCGCGGGAGCCGGGGTGGCGGACGGTGAGGTCGGTCACCTGAAGGCGGGTCATGAAGCGGCCACCGTCCGCAGGACCGCTGTCTCCGGCTCCGGATGCCAGCAGGCGACGCGGTGGGTCTCATCGAACTCCTGCCACGGCGGCGCCTGCTCGGCGCAGTGGTCCCGGCGGCGCGGACAGCGGGGCTCGAACGGGCAGCCCGGTGCGGGCACGAGCGGGTCGGGCAGTGCGCCCTCGATCGTCGGCAGCGGCCGGCCGCGGTCGGCGGCGAGGTCCGGCACCGAGGCGACGAGGGCCCGGGTGTACGGGTGCCGGGCGCCGTCGGCGAGACGGTCGGCGGGCACGGCCTCGACGATGGTGCCCGCGTACATCACCAGGACCCGATCGCAGACCTCCCCCACGAGTGCGATGTCGTGACTGATGAACAGGAGCGCGGCGGAGGTGTCCCGCCGGATGTCGGTGAGAAGCCGGGTGATCTGCCGCTGCACGGTCACGTCGAGCGCGGTGGTCGGTTCGTCGGCGATGATCAGCCCCGGTCGTGTCATCAGCCCGGATGCGATCATCACGCGCTGGCGCTGGCCGCCGGAGAGCTGGTGCGGACGTGAGCGCAGCAGCGCCGGGGACAGCGCGACCCGGCGCAGGGCATCGGCGGCCTCCGCGGCGGCCTGCGAACGGCTCGCACCACGGTGGGCCCGGACGGCCTCGGTGAGCTGGGTGCCGATCCGCAGGGACGGGTTGAGCGCCGAGGCCGGGTTCTGGAAGATCACCGACAGACCCGTCGCGAGATGCCGGTCCCGCTCCCTCGGCTTCAGGGCGGCGAGGTCGGCCCCGAGCAGGCGCAGCGTGCGCCGGGACACCCGGGCACCGTAAGGGAGCAGGTCGGCGATGGCGAGCGCGGTGAGCGACTTGCCGGAGCCCGACTCGCCGACGAGCCCGACGGCCTCCCCCGGCCGCAGCGAGAGACTCACGCCGCGCACCGGCTGGATCGTGCCGTCCGGGGTGGGGAGTTCGACGCTGAGATCCTCGACCTGGAGGACCAGCCCGTCCTCGGCGGGGCCGCTCGGCGCGGGTGCCGGTGCGGGGCTGCGCGGCGCCGGGCCCCGGCGGGCGACACTCCCGGCCAGGGCCTCGCCGAGCAGTTGGAAGGTCAGCGCCGCGTAGAGGACGGCCAGCCCCGGGGCCAACGCGGGCAGCGGCTCGGCGTAGATCCGGTCGAGCCCCTGGCTGAGCAGCAGTCCCCAGTCATAGGCGGGCGGTTGGACGCCCAGTCCGAGGAAGCTCAGCCCGGAGAGGGCGACCAGGGTGGTGCCCGCCGCCGTGGTGGTGCTCAGGAGCAGCGGCTCCGCGATGTTGGGCAGGACGTGCCGCCACAGCAGCCGGTGGCGGCGCAGGCCCAGGACACGGGCCGCGGCCAGGTGGTCGGTGCCCGCGACTCCCGCCGCGAGTGTCTGGGCGAGCCGGGCGAATCCGGGGACGCCCGCCGCCGCGAGGGCCAGCACCGCCCCGGCCGTGCCCGCGCCGAACACGACCGCGAGGAACATCGCGACGAGGAGTGCCGGGAAGGCGAGCAGGAGGTTGATCAGCCCGGCGGTCAGCCGGCGGCCGCGCCGGCCGAGGACCGCCGTACAGGCCCCGACAAGGACTCCCGAGCCCGCACCGAGCAGGACCGCCGCCAGCGCGAGCAGCAGGGAGGGCCGGGTGGCCGTCAGGACCCGGGCGAGCAGGTCCCGGCCGAGGCCGTCGGTGCCGAAGGGGTGGTCGGCGGACGGGCCCCGGAGCACGGCCGAGGGGTCCGGGCGGTCAGCCGCCGCGCCCCAGACCGACGGGCCGGCCAGGGCGAGCGCGACGAGTGACACCAGCATGAACGCGGTGGCCCAGGCGAGGGGCGAGCGCCGGAAGCCGGAGGGAAGGCACATGGGTCACATCTCCCGGATGGCCGAACGGGGATCGAGTACGGCGAGCAGCACGTCGACGAGGAGGCCGGCGAGCAGCACGGTGGTCCCCAGGACCAGCACCATCGCCTGGACCACCGGGAAGTCCTGTGCGACCGCGGACTGGGCCATGGCGGAGCCGATGCCGGGCCAGGCGAAGACCTTCTCGACCAGCACGGTGCCTGCGATCAGGGCGGGCAGCAGACTGCCGGCGACCGTGAGCGCGGCCGTGGCCGTGTTCGGCGCGGCGTGCCGGAGGTAACGCCGCGCGGGAGACAGCCGTTTGCTCCGGGCGGTGCGCAGGTAGTCCTCGTTCAGCACCTTCAGCGCTTCCACCCGGACGATGCGGAGCAGGACGGCGGTGGGGGCGAGGGAGAGCGCGAGGACGGGCAGGACGAAGGACCCGGCGCCCGCCGCTCCGGCCACCGGGAGCAGGGGCAGGCCGACGGCCAGCAGCGCGGTGAGTCCGGCCGCCAGGACGAAGTCCGGCACTCCGGCCAGACCGGCGGTGACCGCGGTGAACGCCAGCTCGGTGCGCGGGCGGCGGCCGTCACGGGTGCGGACGGCGGCGAGCAGGCCGCCGGGCAGGGCGACGGCGAGGGTGACCACGAAGGCGAGGCCGGCGATCTCCAGGGTGGCCGGCAGCCGGGTGCGGATCATCTCCGCGACCGGTGTGCCGGTGACCAGCGAGGTGCCGAGGTCCCCGTGCAGGAGGCCGCCGAGGTAGTGCCCGTACTGGGACAGGAAGGGTGTGTCGAGCCCGAGGGCGTGTCTGCGGGCGGCCACCAGGTCGGGGGCCGCGTCGACGCCGAGTGCGGCCCGGACCGGATCGCCGGGGACGAGGCGGATCATCGCGAAGGACGCGGTGAGCACGGACGCGAGGGAGAGGAACAGCCGGACGGTGCGGCGGCCGAGGAACACCGTCCAGGGGTGCCGCAGCAGCAGGGGTACGGACATGAAGGGCCCTCGGACGCTGAGGTGGGCGGTCACTGGTGGAGCCGGATGCTGGTGGGAACGAGCCTGCCGCCGAAGGTGGTGGCGAAGGTGGTTCGGTAGCCGTACACGCTGCTCCGTCCTTCGGCGATCGGCAGCGCGTCGGCCGAGCGGAAGAGGGCGGCGGCCGCCCGGTTCCAGGTGCCGCATCCGGTGGTGTCGGTCTTCCGGAGTGCCTGGGCGACCAGGGCGTCGTACTCGGGGTTGGTCACTCCCGCGAAGTTGAGGCCCTGGGCGGGCGAGGAGCCGGAGAAGAAGGGGATGAAGCCGGCCGGCAGGGCGAAGCCGGGGGTACTGCCGACCACCACGTCGAAGTCGGCGGTCCGGTACATGGCGTTGACGAGGGCGGGCAGACTCTCGGCCACCAGGTCGACCTCGGCTCCGAGTTCCGTCCACTCCCGGGCCATCAGCTCGGCGACGGAGGGCAGGGTCGGGCCGAGGTCGGGGCTGGTGATCAGGCGGAGCCGGAGCGTCCGGCCGTCCTTGGTGAGCGGACCGGCGGCGGAGCGGGTCCAGCCGGCTGCACGCAGGGCCTCGGCGGCGTTGTGCGCGGGCAGGTTGGCGTCGGCGAGGTCGGCGTGGCAGACGGCGCCCTCGGCGCCGAAGTCGGTGGCGGGGCTGCCGGTGCCGCCGACGGCGACGTTGGCCAGGCCCCGGCGGTCGAGGGCCGAGACCAGGGCGCGGCGCAGCTCCCGGTCGGCGAGTACCCGGCCCCGGCGCTGGTTGAAGAACGTGAGCCCGACCACGGTCGCCACGTCGGCGGTGGTCAGGCCGTGGCCGGTGAGCCGGGCGCGGTCCGGCCCGCTCACGCTCGCGATGTCGACGCCTCCGGTGAGCAGCAGGTTCGCCGCTGTGGAGGACTGCGGCACCACCGAGATGACGATGTGCGCGGGCAGACCGGGGCGCGCCGTCGTCGCCCCGGCGGGGCCCCAGGAGTAGTCGTCGCGGACGGTGAACTCGTACGGTCCGCCGGGGGTGTAGCGGGTCAGTACGTAGGGGCCGGTTCCCTGGGTGGCACGGTCCAGCGAACCCGGCCGGTCCAGGCCTGTGGGGCAGACGATCGGCAGCAGACCGATGGTGCGGATGAGGAAGGGAAAGGGTGCGGCGGCGGTCGTCGACACGCTGCCGCTCCGGTCGTCGGCGATCGCGGTGAACGCGACGTTCGGGAGAACGGTCCGGGCGCCGGCCAGCTGGTTGGCCGGGTCCGCCGCATAGGTGAGCGCCCTGGCCACCGCCGAGGCTTTCAGGGTCGTCCCGTCGGAACAGGTGACGCCTGGGCGGAGGGTGAAGGTGGCCGTGGTGGTGGTGGCCTGCCAGGAGGAGGCCAGGCCGGTGACCAGGGTGCCGTCGGGGGCGAGGTTGACGAGTGAGTCGTAGGCGTAGTGGGCCTGGGCGGCGCCGAACGCGGAGTACGGGTCGAAGCTCGGCGTCTCGCTGGACTCGGCGATCCTGACGGTGCCCCGGGACACCGGGGGGGTGCTCGTCGAGGAGGTGGCGACGCCGCCGCAGCCGCCCAGCGCGACGGCCGAGACCGAGAGAGCGGCCGCCAGGGCGACCGGCGGAGTGCGTCGGAACATGGCGTCATGGTCGCACCGGGGCTTGGTCACGGTGACTCAACTGACGTGCGCGGAAGGCATGTTCGAACGTCACTAATCGCCGGGCGGCTTGGCCGGGGCCGTCGGGGACGACCGTGACAGTGATTCTCGATTCACCCGTACGAGGGGCGTGAGCGCGTCTCGTCTCACACCCACCGCTCCCGGTTCTGCGGCGGCGCACGACGGCGCACGGCGGGCGGACATAACACGCCCCGCAAGACCACGATCAGTTAATCGTTCTGCATGACGTCGGGCGTGTCGCTATTCAGGTTACGCAGGAAGATCATCACCACCCGCACGAGTGAATCAACAGGGGATCATTTGGCCCAGTCGGGCGAGGCTCGACTACCGTGATCACGGGATCGGACGGCGCATTCCGGGGTCCGGGAAATCGATTCGCTGGATGAGCCCGGATTTACGAGATGGAATGCTTCATTTCCGCCCGGCTGTGCACTACTTCGGTGTTCGCCGCTCCCGGGTTCCCTGTCATACGTATGCGTAGAGAGGACGGAGCATCATGCCGCCTGTAGTACCGCCTTTCCTGGTCGGCCTCATCGTCGCGCCATTGGCCAAACGTCTGCTCAAGCCCCTGGTGGGTGGAGTCGTCAAAGCGTCCGTCGGCATCGCGATGGAGGTGAAGAAGGCAGCTCAGGAGGCCGGGGAGAACATCCACGACCTCGCGGCCGAAGTGGCCGCCGACGTGGTGGCCGCCCAGATCGCCGCCGAGGAGGCCGAAGGCCACTCCGTGGACGGCCGGCCCGCCACCGGGCAGGGGGCCAAGGGGGAACCGAGGACCCCGAAGATCCGAGCGACCGCCGTCACCACCACCACCGGAAAGACACACTGACGGTCCGTAAGGAATACCGGCCGCCGTCAGGCGCGCACGCCGATCGATTTCGGCGGAATGCGTCCGGCGGCGGCCGTTGACAGGCCGTTCGCCCGTCGATATCCACCGTCCGCCATTTCTCGCTCCGTCGCCGTGATCCGTCGCGTCCGTGACGTATTTCCGCGACCTCCGCAAACAGGTGATCGTACACATGCCATCGCTCCTGGGTGCCGCCGCCGAATTCCGCTCCGTGGAATGGGGTGCGAGCCCGCGCTCGGTCACACCGGGCCGTCAGCGCTGGGACGTCAAGCTGGTCCTCGGACGCCCCCGGACGGCCGAGATCCTCGCCGCTGCACTGCGCCACATTCCCGGGATCACCGAGGCCCAGGCCAACCCCGTCACCGGCGGAGTACTCGTCCGGCATGATGCGCGGCTGCGCGCCACGGACATCGGCCGGATCATCCGCAGGACCGTCACCCGGGTGGCGGAGGAACCGGCGAGGGCGGGCGTCGCGCAGCGGCCCGGCGCAGCACCGGCGCCCCGGGCGGACCGCGGCACGGTCGTGCGTCCCGTACTCGCCGTCGGCGGCGGGGTCGCGGCCGGAGTCGCGCTGATCAAGGGCTCGGCACTGAGCAGGCAGCTGGTGGCCGCGGGCGGGGTGGCAGCGGCGACCGCGATCATCCTGCGGAAGGCCTGGCGCGGAACGGTCGACGCAACCCGGGAGGCGACCGGGCCCGGCACCGAGGGCCACCCCTTGCTGGAGATCACCGGCCCGCACCGGCGCCGCCTCTACCGGGCTGCCGCCCTGTCCGTCGCCTGCCAGGCCGCGGAGATCGCGCTCGGCACCTTCCTCGGCTGGACCGGGCTGGTCCTCATCAAGGGCGAGGCGGCTCCGCTGGTGAGCCTCGGCCTGACCACGGCCTCCGCTCAACTCTGGGGCCTGGCAGGACTGGTGACCATCGCCTGCGGCGCGGTGGCGGGCCTCTCGTACGCCTCGAACCTCCAGTGGCGCCGGCTCGGCCAGGACATCGAGCACGAGTGGCGGAGCCGCACGTACCGACACGTACAGCACCTCGAACTGGGACACCTGGAGGGCGAGCGGACCAGCAGGGTGGCCGGCACGCTCACCAACGACGTCGGCCAGCTGGGCACCTTCTTCGCCGGCCCGGCCAACGACGTGCTGCAACTCGGCACCAGCCTGGCCGTCCTGGTACCGGCGTTCCTGCTGCTGGCACCGCAGATCGCCTGGATCGCCTTCCTGCCGATCCCGTTCATCGCCTGGCTTTCTCTTCGCCATCAGGAGAAGGCCGCGGCGGACTACGCCGTCACCGGCGAGTGCCGGTCTCGGCTGGGCAGCCAGGTGATCAACTCCCTCGAAGCCGGTGCGACCGTCAAGAGCTTCTGCACCGAGGAGTACGAGGCCGAACGCATCGACGAACTGAGCGAGTCGGTCCAGGAGAGCAGCCGGCAGACCGACCGGAGCACGATCCGCCACGCCGAGACCGTCCGGTCCTGCACCACCGCATCCATGGCGGCGACCCTGCTGATCGGCGGACGTTCGGTGCTCAACGGATCCCTGCGGTTCGAGGTGTTCAGTCCGCTGATCGGGCTGCCTCAGATGCTGCTGATGCGGATGAGCCGGCTCGGCGGCATCGCCGACCAGTACCAGCGCACCCTCGCCTCGTACGACCGGCTCCAGCGGCTGCGCGCCCTGCCCGTCGAGGCCGACGGCGGCGACGGAACCCTCGACCTCGCCGAGGTGCGGGGCGAGGTCGTCCTCGACAAGGTCACCTTCGCCTACCCCGGCCGGCCGACGGCACTGAACGACCTCTCGCTGACCATCCCGGCCGGGCAGGTGACCGCCCTGGTGGGCGCCACCGGCTCCGGCAAGACGACGATCGCCAGACTGCTGATGCGATTCCAGGACGCCCAGTCCGGACGGGTACTGATCGACGGACGGGACATCCGGGACCTGCGGCGGCACAGCCTGCGCCACGCCATCGGCTTCGTCGCGCAGGACCCGTTCCTCTTCGACGGAAGCATCGCCGACAACATCCGCTACGGCAGCTTCGGAGCCTCGGACGAGGATGTGCTCCGGGCCTCAGCCATGGCCGAGGCCCACACCTTCATCGCGACACTGCCGGACGGCTACGACACCCTGATCGGTGAGCGCGGTGCCGCGCTCTCCGGCGGCCAGCGGCAGCGGATCGCCCTGGCCCGCGCGATCCTCAAGAACTCGCCGGTAGTGATCCTCGACGAGGCCACCTCCGCCGTGGACAACGAGACCGAGGCCGCCATCCAGCGCACCCTGCGCGGCTTCGCGGCCGACCGCACGATGGTCGTCATCGCCCACCGTCTCTCCACGGTCCGCCACGCCGACCGCATCTACGTCATGGACAAGGGCGGCATCGTCGCCGAACAGGGCACCCACAACGAACTCCTCGCCCAGCACGGACTCTACGCATCCCTCTGGCAGCTGCAGGCCGGCGAACTCGCCGCCTGACCGCGGAAACAAGCCGCCCCGCCCGCCGATCGCGTGACACCACCGCACTCGGCGCGGCCCGGCACGTCCTGCGCGCATGCCCGCCCATACTTTCTGGAGGTACCCCCATGTCCCGTCGCGACGGAGACGTCCTGCCCCTGACCGCGGCCCAGCGGGAGATCTGGCTCGCCGAGCAGAGCTCCCGGACCCCGATCCCGGGCTACCGCGTCGGTGAATGCCTGGAGATCCACGGGCCGGTCGACCCGAGGCTGTTCGAAGCCGCGCTGCGCCGGGTGGTCGACGAGGTCGACGCCCTGCACGTGACCTTCGCCGACGACGGCGAGGGCCCGCGCCAGATCCTCCGCGAGTCCTGGGACTGGGCGCCGGTCCACCTCGACCTCGGCACCGAACCGGATCCCCGGGCCGCGGCCATGGGCTGGATGGAACGGGACCTGGCCCGTCCCCTGGACCTCGGCCGTGATCCGTTGTTCGGCCACGCCCTGATCCGACTGTCGGCGACGGAGTTCCTCTGGTACCTGAACTACCACCACGTGGTGCTGGACGCGATCAGCAGCTCCATGGTCCGGCAGCGGGTCGGCGAGGTGTACTCGGCGCTGGCCGAGGACGGTGTCGTCCCGCAGTCCCCGTTCGGCTCGCTGCGGGATCTCGTCGACAGCGACGCCGCCTACCGCTCGTCCACCGCCTTCATCGCCGACCGCTCCTACTGGACCGAGCGCTTCGCCGACCTGCCCTCCCCGACCCGCCTCAGTGACACGTCCGCGACCGACCCGCACCGGGCTCTGCGCGTGGCCGGGGAGGTGGAACTGCGAAGCCCCGAGGCGCTGCGGGCCGCGGCGGACCGGGCCGGTGTCCGGTGGTCCCGGATGGTCGTCGCGGCGACAGCGCTCTACGCGCACCGGCTGAGCGGCGCCCAGGACGTGGTGCTCGCCCTCCCCGTCACCGCCCGCCGAGGCTCCGGCCGCGACCTGATGTCGGTGCCCGGCACGATGTCCAACGTGGTGCCGCTGCGCCTGACCGTGCGGCCGGACATGCCGTGGGGCGATCTCGTCGCCCAGGCTGCCCGGGAGGTCGAGGCGGCCGTCGCGCACGAGCGCTACCGCAGCGAGGACCTGCTGCGCGACCTCGGCGCGCCCGGCGGCATCGGAACCGCGTTCCCGCTGATCGTCAACATCATGGCCTTCAACGCCAGGCCGAGCTTCGCCGGGCATCCCGCCTCGGTTCACCACTTCGTTTCGGGCTCCACCACCGACCTGGCCGTCTGGGTCTTCGACTACCGGGACGGCAACCCCCCGCTCCTCCGGCTGCACGGCGCTCCGGAGGCGTACGGCGACGACGACCTCGCCGCGCACCAGCAGCGGCTGCTCGCCCTGCTCGACTGCGTCGCCGACTGCGACCCCGAGAAGACGGTCGGCCGGATCGACCTGCTCACGGACCGGGAGCACCGCGAGGTGGCGGCCCTCGGCACCGGGCCGACGGCAGCTGCTCCGGCCGAGAGCCTGCCGGAGCTGTTCCGGGAGCACGTCCGGGCGACCGGTGACCTTGTGGCGCTGGTGTGCGGCGACGTCTCACTGACCTATGCGGAACTGGACGCCCGGGCGAACCGGCTGGCGCACGCGCTGATCGCGCGCGGCGCGGGACCGGAGCGGCTGGTGGCGGTGTCACTGCCGAGGTCGGCCGAACTCGTGGTGGCGATCCTGGCGGTGCTGAAGACCGGCGCCGCGTATGTTCCGGTCGACCCCGAGTATCCGGCCGCCCGGATCGCGTACCTGCTCGACGACGCCCGCCCGGCTCTCGTGGTGACCGATGCCCGCAGCGGTGAGCGTCTGCCCGACGCGGGCACCGTCGACCGGCTGGTGCTCGACGGGCCGGGGACGGCCGCCCTGCTGGCGGGCTGCCCCGCCTCGGACCCGATGCCGGCCGTCGATCCGAGCCACGCGGCGTACGTGATCCACACCTCGGGTTCCACCGGCAGGCCCAAGGGTGTGGTGGCGACGCACGGCGGTCTGCTCGACCTGCTCACCGACCACCGGCTCGTGCAGTTCGCGCCGCTGCTGGAGGACCGGCGGCGGCTGCGCGTGACGCTGACCACCTCGGTGTCGTTCGACGCCTCCTGGAACCAGCTGATGGCCCTCTTCGCCGGCCACGAGCTCCACGTCCTGGACCATGCGACCTGGACCGACCCCGAAGCCTTCGTGGACTACGCGGCGTGCCGCGGGCTGGACTACGTCGAGGCCACGCCTTCCTACCTTCACGTGCTCGTCGCCCATGGGCTGCTGGACCATCCGCAGGGCCGCCCCTCGCTGGTGGCGGCGGGCGGCGAGGCCGTCCCCGAGGAGCTCTGGCAGCGGTTGCGGACCGCCGGCGGACCCTCCTGCCTCAACCTCTACGGGCCCTCGGAGTGCACCGTCAACTCGGTGGCCGCGCCCGCGGCATCCAGCCCGCGGCCGGTCATCGGCCGGCCCGTCACCAACGCCCGGCTGCATGTGCTCGACGCCGCGTTGCGCCCGGCGCCCGCGGGTGTGCCGGGCGAGCTGTACATCGCGGGTCCGGGTCTGGCGCGCGGCTATCTGAACCGGCCGGGTCCGACCTCGGGACGGTTCGTGGCGGACCCGTTCGGGCCGTCCGGCACGCGGATGTACCGCACGGGCGACCTGGTGCGGTGGAACCCGGACGGAAACCTGGAGTTCCTCGGCCGCACCGACGACCAGGTCAAGGTCCGCGGCTTCCGGATCGAACCCGGTGAGATCGAGGCGGTCCTCGCCGGGCACCCGCAGGTCGCCCGGGCCGCTGTGGCGGTGCGCACCGACGAGGAACCCCTGCTGGTCGGCTACGTCGTCCCGGTCGCGGGACAGGACGTCCGGGCGGACGCGCTGCGGGCCCTGCTGCGGGAGCGGCTGCCCGAGCACATGGTGCCCTCGGCGTTCGTGATGCTGGACGCGCTGCCGCTGACACCGAACGACAAGCTCGACCGGCACGCGCTCCCGGCACCCGGGCGGCAGGCCGTCGCGCCGGGCCGAGCTCCGCGCACCGCGGTCGAGCACCTCCTCTGCGGGCTGTTCGCCGAAGTGCTGGGCCTGTCGGAGGCCGGTGTCGACGACGACTTCTTCGCTCTCGGCGGGCACTCCCTGCTGGCCACCCGGCTGATTGCCAGGGCACGGTCCGTGCTGGGCGTGGAGCTGAGGCTGCGCGACCTGTTCGACGCGCCGACGGTGGCGGAGCTGGCGGCCGCGGTGGACGTCGCGGGCCGGGCGCGCCCGGCGCTGGAGCGGTGCGAGCGGCCCGGGACGGTCCCGCTGTCCTTCGCGCAGCGCCGGCTGTGGTTCCTGCACCGCATGGAGGGCCCGAGTGCCACTTACAACATCCCGCTGACGCTGCGGCTGTCCGGACGTCTGGACCGGCGCGCCCTGCAAGCCGCCCTGTCGGACGTCGCCGAGCGGCACGAGAGCCTGCGCACCGTCTTTCCGGTGGTCGACGGTGTGCCGTGCCAGCGGGTGCTCGACCTGGACGCGGCACGTCCCCGGCTGCGCGTGACGGAGCTCGCCGGGCGCGACCTGCCGGACCGGCTGGCACAGGCGGCGCGGTACGGCTTCGAGCTCGCCGAGGAGCCGCCTTTGCGTGCCGAGCTGTTCCGGCTCGGTACCGACGAGCACGTACTGCTCCTGGTGGTGCACCACATCGCCGGTGACGGGTGGTCGACGGGGCCGCTCGCGCGGGACCTGGCGACCGCCTACGCGGCCCGGAGCGAGAAGGCGAGGCCGGAGTGGTCGCCGCTGCCGGTCCAGTACGCCGACTACGCCCTCTGGCAGCGGGAGTTGCTGGGTGACGGCAGTGACCCCGACAGCCTGCTCGGCAGCCAGCTCGCCTACTGGCGCGACAGGCTGGCGAACCTTCCCGAGCAGGTCGAGCTGCCCTTCGACCGGCCCCGGCCCGCGGCGATGTCGTACCGTGGCGCTCACCTGCCGATCACGATCGACGCCGGTCTGCACCGGGAGCTGCGCGAAGTCGGCCGCGACGGCGGAGCCAGCCTCTTCATGGTGCTCCAGGCCGGTCTGGCCGCTCTGCTGGGCAAGCTCGGCGCCGGTACCGACGTCCCGATCGGCACGCCGATCGCGGGACGCACCGACGAGGCCCTGGACGACCTGGTCGGATTCTTCGTCAACACCCTGGTCCTGCGCACCGATCTGTCCGGCGACCCGTCGTTCACCGACCTGGTGGGCCGGGTGCGTTCCGCCGCGCTGGCCGCGTACGCGCACCAGGAGGTGCCGTTCGAGCACCTCGTGGAGGCGTTGAACCCGACCCGGACACTTGCACACCACCCGCTGTTCCAGACCATGCTCACTCTGCAGAACGCGCCGTCCGGCACCTTCGGCCTGCCGGGGCTGCACGTGGAGACCGGCCTGGTCCCCACCGGGACGGCCAAGTGCGATCTGACCTTCTTCCTGACCGAGCAGCCCGGTGAGGACGGGTTGTCGGGCGTACTGGAGTACAGCACCGACCTGTTCGACGCGGCCACCGTCACCGAGATCGTCGAACGGTGGCTGCGGCTGCTGCGCGCCGTCGTCGCCGACCCCGGCCGAAGGATCGGTCAGGTGGACGTGCTGTCCGCCGACGAGCTCCGGGCCCTGCTGCCGGCCGGCACCGGCCGGGGCGGGGAGCTGCCGGAGAGCAGCCTGCCCGCGCTGTTCGAGCGGCAGGTGCGGGCGGACCCGGATGCCACAGCCCTCACGGACGGCGAAGCCACGCTGACGTACGGCCAGGTGAACGCCCGCGCCAACCGGCTGGCGCATGCCCTGATCGACCGCGGGGTGCGGCCGGAGGACCGGGTGGCGCTGGCCCTGCCGCGTTCGGCGGAACTGGTCGTCGGGGTGCTCGCGGTCCTCAAGGCCGGCGCCGCGTACGTACCGGTGGACCCGGCGTACCCGGCCGCCCGCATCGCCTATCTGCTGCGGGACACCCGGCCCTCTCTGCTCGTGACGACGAGCCGGACGGGAGAGCTGCCGGCGGCGGAGCACGTGGACCGGCTGCTGCTGGACACCGCCGACCTGGACGAACTGCCGGACACGGACCCGGGGCTCGACGTCGATCCGGGCCAGGCCGCCTACGTCATCCACACCTCGGGTTCCACCGGCAACCCCAAGGGTGTGGTGGTCCCGCACCGCAACGTGGTGCGCCTCTTCGAGACCACGCGGGAGCTCTTCGGCTTCTCCGCCGAGGACGTGTGGACCCTCTTCCACTCCTACGCCTTCGACTTCTCGGTCTGGGAGCTGTGGGGCCCGCTGCTGCACGGCGGCCGTCTGGTGGTCGTGGACCACGACACCAGCCGCTCGCCCGGCCGGTTCCTGGAACTGCTCGCCCGCGAGCGGGTGACCGTGCTCAACCAGACGCCGTCCGCCTTCTACCAGCTGATGCAGGCGGACGCGGAGGCCCCGGAGACCGGCCGCCGACTCGCCCTGCGCACGGTGGTGTTCGGCGGTGAGGCGCTGGAGCACGCCCGCTTGGCGAGCTGGTACGACCGGCATCCGGAGGACACGCCGCGGCTGGTCAACATGTACGGCATCACCGAGACCACGGTGCACGTCACGTACGCGGCGCTCGACGGGTCCGGCACCACTGCCGGCCGGATCGGCACGGGCCTCCCGGACCTGCGGACCTACGTGCTCGACGACGGCCTGCGGCCGGTGGCCCCGGGCGTACCGGGCGAGCTGTACGTCGCGGGCGCGGGCCTGGCGCGCGGCTACCTGAACCGGCCGGGCCTGACTGCCGGGCGGTTCGTGGCGGACCCGTTCGGACCGCCCGGGGCACGGATGTACCGCAGCGGTGACGTGGTGCGCCGCGCGGCGGACGGCAGCCTGCGCTACGTCGGCCGGGCCGACCAGCAGGTGAAGGTGCGCGGCTTCCGGATCGAGCTCGGCGAGATCGAGGCAGCGCTGGCCGCGTGCACGGAGATCGCCCAGGTCGCCGTTCTGGCGCGGCAGGACCGGGCCGACGACACCCGGCTGACCGCGTACCTGGTTCCCGCCGCGGGCGCCGCACCGAGCTCCGCCGGCCTGCGGGAGCACCTGCGCGAGCGGCTGCCGGAGTACATGGTGCCGTCGGCGTTCGTCGTGCTGGACGCGCTGCCGCTGACCGTCAACGGAAAGCTGGACCATCGGGCCCTGCCCGCTCCCGACCTCACCCCGGCAGCCCCCGCCCGGGCGCCGCGCACTCCGCACGAACAGATCCTCTGCGAGCTGTTCGCGGAGGTCCTGGGGGTGGCGTCGGCCGGCGTCGAGGACGGGTTCTTCGAGCTGGGCGGGCACTCGCTGCTGGCTACCCGACTCGCCGCCCGGATCCGCGCGACGCTCGGCGTGGAGATGCCGCTGCGCACGCTGTTCGAGGCACCGACCCCGGCGGGACTGGCCGCTGCCCTGGCGGCGGCCGGGCCGGCGCAGACCGCCCTGGTCCGGCGCGAGCGCCCCGGCGTGATCCCGCTGTCGTTCGCGCAGCGACGGCTGTGGTTCCTCCACCAGTTGGAGGGCGCGGGCGCGAACTACCACATCTCCCTGGCGTGGCGACTGTCCGGGGAGCTGGACCGGCAGGCCCTGGAGGCCGCCGTGGCGGACGTGGTGGCCCGGCACGAGAGCCTGCGCACCGTCTTCCCGGCGGCGGACGGCGTGCCGCACCAGCAGGTGCTGGCGGTGGACGCGGCCCGCCCGCGGCTGCGCGTGAGCGGGGCCACCGAGGCAGGTCTGCCCGCTCTGATGGCGGCGGCCAAGGACCGGCCGTTCGACCTGGCGGCCGACGTGCCGCTGCGCGCCGAGCTGTTCGAGGCGGCGCCGGACGAGCACGTCTTCCAGCTGGTGCTCCACCACATCGCGGGCGACGGCTGGTCGCTGGGCCCGCTCGTGCAGGATCTGACCGCCGCCTACACGGCGCGCCGCCGCGGCGCGGAGCCGCAGTGGTCGCCGCTGCCGGTCCAGTACGCCGACTACACCCTGTGGCAGCACGAACTGCTCGGCGACTCCACCGACGGGGACAGTCTGCTCGCCGGTCAGGCGGACTACTGGACCCGGCAGCTGGCCGGTCTCCCCGAGCTGATCCAGCTCCCCACCGACCGGTCCCGCCCGGCGGTCGCCTCGCACCGGGGCGGTGCCGTACTCGCCGGTTTCGACGCCGAACTGCACCGGGGTCTGCGCGAGCTCGCCCGCGCGCACGGGACCAGTCTGTTCATGGTGCTCCAGGCCGGGCTGGCGGCCCTGCTGAGCAAGCTCGGCGCGGGCGACGACATTCCGGTCGGCAGTCCGGTCGCCGGCCGGACCGATCAGGCGCAGGACGAGCTGGTCGGCTACTTCGTCAACACTCTGGTGTTCCGTACCGACACCTCGGGCGATCCGACGTTCGCCGAGCTGCTGGGCCGGGTCCGGGACACCGCGCTGGCCGGCTACGCCCACCAGGACCTTCCGTTCGAGCACCTGGTCGAGGTCCTGAACCCGGCCCGGTCGCTGGCGCACCACCCGTTGTTCCAGGTGATGCTGGTGCTGCAGAACGCGCCCAGGGCCGATTTCGCGCCGCCCGGGCTGCGCGTCGACGACCTGCCGTCGGCATCCACCACGGCCAAGCTCGACCTGATGCTCACCGTGTCCGAGCGGCACGCGGAGGACGGCTCCCCGGCGGGGATCGACGGGTCCGTCGAGTACGCCTGCGATCTGTACGACGCGACCGCCGTGGAGTTGATGGCCGGGCGGTGGGAGCGGCTGCTGCGCGCCGCGGTCGCCGATCCGCGGCAGCGGCTCAGCCGGTTCGACCTGCTCACCGCCGAGGAGCACCGTGAGCTGACGGAACGGAGCACCGGGCCGGCGGTGGCGCCTGCCGAGGGCGTGCCGGAGCTGTTCCGGGCTCAGGTACGTGCGATTCCTGACGCCCTCGCGGTGGTGGGGCCGGAGGCGTCGCTGACGTATGCGGAACTGGACGCGCGGGCGAACATGCTGGCGCACGCGCTGATCGCGCGGGGCGCCGGACCGGAGCGGCTGGTGGCGGTTGCTCTGCCGAGGTCCACCGAGCTGGTGGTGGCGATCCTGGCGGTGCTGAAGACCGGCGCCGCGTATGTTCCGGTCGACCCCGAGTATCCGGCCGCCCGGATCGCGTACCTGCTCGACGACGCCCGCCCCGTCCTGACGGTGACCGACGCCCGCACTCTGGGCCGGCTGCCGGAGGGTGCCGCCGGCCGGCTGGTGCTCGACGAGCCGGAGACGGCCGCCGCGGTGGCGAGCTGCCCGACGGCCGATCCGATGGTGGCCGTCGACGCGGCCCACCCCGTCTACGTGATCTACACCTCGGGTTCCACCGGCAGGCCCAAGGGTGTGGTGGCGACGCACGGTGGCCTGGCCAATCTGTTCGCCAACCAGCGGCCGCTGTTCTCCGGCGCCGGGAAGCGGCTGCGGATGGGGCTGACCACCTCCGTGTCGTTCGACGGCTCCTGCGACCAGCTGTTCGCCCTGTTCGCGGGCCACGAGCTGCACGTCCTGGACGAGGCGACCTGGTCCGACCCGGAGGCCTACCTCGAGTACGCCGTGCGCGCGGACCTGGACACGGTCGGCGGCACCCCTTCCTACCTGCAGGTCCTGATCGAACACGGTCTGCTGGACGATCCGCGGTGGCGTCCTTCGGTGGTCGCGCTGGGCGGAGAGGTCGTGCCCGAGCAGCTGTGGGAACGGCTGCGGGCGGCCGACGGCGTGTTCTCCCTGAACTACTACGGGCCGTCCGAGTGCACGGTGGACTCGGTCGTCGCGCCGCTGGAGTCGAGCCCGCGCCAGGTGATCGGCAGGCCGTTCGGGGGTGTCCGGCTGCATGTGCTCGACGCCGCGTTGCAGCCCGTACCCGCGGGCGTGCCGGGCGAGCTGTACATCGCGGGTCCGGGTCTGGCGCGCGGCTATCTGAACCGGCCGGGTCCGACCTCGGGACGGTTCGTGGCGGACCCGTTCGGGCCGTCCGGCACGCGGATGTACCGCACGGGCGACCTGGTGCGGTGGAACCCGGACGGAAACCTGGATTTCCTCGGCCGCACCGACGACCAGGTCAAGGTCCGCGGCTTCCGGATCGAACTCGGTGAGGTCGAGGCGGTCCTCGACGAGCACCCGGGGATCGCGCGGGCCGCCGTGACCGTCCGGCAGGACCGGGCGCGGGGCCCCCGTCTGGTCGCCTACCTCCAGGCGGCAACCGGGGCGGAGCTCCGGCCGGAGGACCTGCGGGCGCACCTGCGCGAGCGGCTGCCGGAGTACATGGTGCCGGCCGCGTTCGTCTCCCTCGACGCCCTGCCGCTGACACCGAACGGCAAGCTGGACCGGCGCGCCCTGCCCGAGCCTGAGCCCGGCGCGACCCCGGCCGGCCGGGCGCCGCGCTCCCCCCGCGAACACGTGCTGGCCGGCCTGTTCGCCGAGGTGCTGGGCGTGCCTCGGGTCGGCGTCGACGACGACTTCTTCGACCTCGGCGGACACTCCCTGCTCGCTACGCGGCTGGTGGCGCGCGTCCGCGCGACGCTGGGCGTGGAGCTGGCCCTGTCGGCCCTGTTCCGTACCCCGACCGTGGCCGGACTGGCCGCCGGGCTGGGCGGCGCGGACCGGGCCCGGCTCGCCCTGGAGCGGGCGGAGCGGCCCGACTTGGTACCGCTGTCGTCCGCTCAGCGCCGGCTCTGGTTCCTGCGCCAGCTGGAGGGCGACGAGTCGGTCTACAACATGCCGCTCGCGTGGCGTCTCTCCGGGCCGCTGGACCTGGCGGCTCTTGAGGCGGCGCTGAGCGACCTCACCGGCCGGCACGAAACCCTGCGCACGGTCTTCCCGGCCACGGACGGCATGCCCTGCCAGCGCGTACTCGCCACGGAGGAGGCACGACCGAGTCTGCCGGTCACCCCGGCCGACGAGCCGGCCCTGCCGGAACTGCTGGCGGCGGCCGCCGCGCGCGGTTTCGATCTCGCCACCGAACCCCCGCTGCGCGCCGAGGTCTTCGAGATCTCGGCGGACGAGCACGTCCTGCTCCTGGTGATGCACCACATCGCCGGTGACGGCTGGTCGCTGGGCCCGTTGGCCGCCGATCTGGCCACCGCGTACGCGGCCCGTCGCCAGGGCGGGGCGCCGCAGTGGGCGACGCTGCCCGCGCAGTACGCCGACTACACCCTGTGGCAGGACCGGCTGCTCGGCGACGCGGCCGACCCGGACAGCCTGTTCGCCCGTCAGACCGACTACTGGACGCGGACACTCGCTGGCCTGCCGGAGCAGATCCGGCTCCCCGCCGACCGCCACCACCCCGCGTCACCTTCCTGCTCCGGCGGCCACCTGGCCATCGAGCTCGACGCGGAACTCCACGCCGGCCTGGTCCGGCTGGGCCGGGAGAACGGCGCCAGCGTGTACATGGTGCTGCAGGCCGGTCTGGCATCGCTGCTGGACAAGCTGGGTGCGGGTACGGACATCCCGGTCGGCAGCCTGATCGCCGGCCGGACCGACCAGGCGCTGGACGACCTGATCGGGTTCTTCGTCAACACCCTTGTGCTCCGCACGGACACCAGTGGCGATCCGTCCTTCGCCGAGCTGCTGGTCCGGGTCCGGGAGCGGGCTCTCGGCGCGTACGCACACCAGGATCTGCCGTTCGAGCATGTCGTCGAGGCGCTCAATCCGTCCCGGTCGCTCGCCCGGCAGCCGCTGTTCCAGGTGCTGCTCGCGCTGCAGAACGTGCCCCGCACCGAGTTCGAGCTGAGCGGTCTGGCCGCCGAGATCATGCTGGTCCGGACGCCGACGGCGATGTTCGACCTCGGCTTCCACCTGCTGGAGCGCGGCGGCACGGGCGGGCCGGCCGAGGGCATCGTCGGGCGGGTCGAGTACAGCGCCGACCTGTTCGACGCCGCCACGGTGGAGGCACTGGTCGCCCGGTGGCTGCGGCTGCTGGCGGCCGTGGTCGCCGACCCGGAGCGTCCGCTGAGCCGGGTCGACGTCCTCACCGCCGAGGAGCGGCGCGAGCTGTTGGTCGCCCGCAACGACACGGCCTGCCCGACGCCCGACGCCACCCTGCCCGCCCTGTTCGAGTCGCGGGCGCGGGCGACGCCCCAGGCCCCGGCCGTGGTGTTCGAGGACACCGTGCTGACCTACCACGAGCTGAACCGCCGGGCCAACCGCCTGGCCCACGCGCTGATCGCCCGGGGCGTGGGACCGGAGCGGGTCGTCGCTTTGCGGCTGCCTCGTTCGGCCGAGCTCGTGGTCGCCGTCCTCGCGGTGCTCAAGACGGGCGCGGCGTACCTCCCCGTCGACCCGGACTACCCGGCCGCCCGCATCACGTACATGCTGGAGGACGCCGGTCCGGCCGTCGTGCTCGGCGATCTCGCCGACGTCACACCGGCCGGCGAGCTGCCGGAGCACGATCCGGCCGTCCCCGTGGACGCCCGGCACCCGGCCTACGTCATCTACACCTCCGGTTCCACCGGCCGGCCCAAGGCCATCGCGATGCCCGCCGCCGGACTGCTCAATCTGCTGGAATGGCACCACCGGACGGTCGGCGGCGAACCCGGCACGCGCACGGCCCAGTTCACCGCGATCAGCTTCGACGTCTCGGTGCAGGAGGTGCTGTCCGCGCTGCTGTACGGCAAGACGCTGATGGTGCCGGCCGAGGAGCAGCGCCGCAGCGCGGAGCTGCTCGCCCGCTGGCTGGACCGGCACCGGGTCGAGGAGCTGTTCGCGCCGAATCTGGTGATCGAGGCGCTGGCCGAGGCCGCCGAGGAGGCCGGGCTCGACCTGCCGCACCTGCGGATGGTCGCCCAGGCCGGAGAGGCCATGCGGCTGAGTGGTCCCATGCGCCGCTTCCGGGCCCGCCGGGCGGGCCGGGTGCTGCACAACCACTACGGACCCGCCGAAACCCATGTGATCACCGCCTACCCGCTTCCGGCCGACTGCCCGCAGCCGGTCCCGATCGGCCGGCCCATCGCCAACTGCCAGGCTTATGTGCTGGATTCGGCGCTGCGGCCGGTGGCACCCGGCGTGCTGGGCGAGCTGTACCTGGCCGGAGCGGGGCTGGCGCGCGGCTACCTGAACCAGCCCGGTCTGAGTGCCGGGCGCTTCGTCGCCCATCCGTACGGGCCGGCGGGCGCGCGGATGTACCGCACCGGTGACCTGGTGCGCTGGGGTGCCGACGGCGAGCTGGAGTTCGCGGGCCGGGTCGACCACCAGGTCAAGGTGCGCGGGTTCCGGGTCGAGCCCGGCGAGATCGAGGCCGAGCTGACCGTGCACCCGGGCGTGTCCCAGGTCGCGGCACTCGCCCGGGAGGACCGGATCGTCGCCTACGTCGTCCCCACGGACGCGACCGGGGTGACCGCGGCGGCGCTGGCGGAGTTCCTGCGCGAGCGGGTGCCGGCGTACCTGGTTCCGTCCGCGTTCGTGCTGCTCGACGCGTTGCCGCTGACGCCGAACGGCAAGCTCGACCGGGCGGCTCTGCCCGCGCCGGATCCGGGCCCGGCCGCCGGCGGCCGGGCGCCGCGCACGCCGCAGGAGCAGATCCTGTGCGAGGTGTTCGCCGAGGTGCTGGGTCTCGCCGCCGTCGGGGTCGACGAGGACTTCTTCGAGCTGGGCGGGCACTCCCTGCTCGCCACCCGGCTGGTCTCCCGGGTCCGGGCGACGCTCGGGGTCGAATTGGAGCTGCGCGCCCTGTTCCGGACCCCGACCGCTGCCGGACTGGCGGCCGCGCTGCCCGGCGCCCGAACCGCGCGTCGGGCACTGGTGCCCCGGCCCCGCCGCGAACTGATGCCGCTGTCGTTCGCCCAGCGGCGGCTCTGGTTCCTCCAGCAGTTCGGGGCGCCGAGCGCCACGTATCACATGCCGCTGGCCCTGCGGCTTTCCGGAGACCTCGACCGGGCCGCACTGAGCGCCGCGCTCGTGGACGTGGTGGACCGGCACGAGACCCTGCGCACGGTCTTCCCGCACACCGGCGGAATTCCGTACCAGCGGGTGCTCGACACGGCCGAGGCCGCCGTCCCGTTGTCCGTGCGTACGGCCGGCGAGCGGGAGGTGGCCGCGCTGCTGCGCGAGGCGGCGGTGCGCGGCTTCGACCTGACGTCGGAGGTGCCGCTTCGGGCGGAGCTGTTCGCGGTCGCGCCGGACGAGCACGTGCTGCTGCTGGTCATGCACCACATCGTCGGGGACGGCTGGTCCATGGGCCCGCTCGCCCGTGACCTGGCCGCCGCCTACACCACCCGGCAGGGCGGCGTGGCTCCGGTATGGCCACCGCTGCCCGTGACCTACGGCGACTACACCCTGTGGCAGCACGAGATCCTGGGCGACGAGGACGACGCCGACAGTCTGTTCGCCCGCCAGGTCGCCTACTGGACGCAGACGCTGGCGGGTCTGCCCGAACAGTTGCAGCTGCCCGCCGACCGGCCTCGCCCGGCCTCGATGTCGTACAGCGGTGACGTGCTGGAGCTCCGGATCGATGCCGGGCTGCATGCGGCGCTCGTGGAGTTGGCACGCCGCTCGGGAGCGACCCTGTTCATGGTGCTGCAGGCGGCGTTGGCCGCGCTGTACACGCGGCTGGGGGCCGGTACGGACATCGCGATCGGCAGTCCGGTCGCGGGGCGCACGGACGAGGCGCTGGACGATCTGGTCGGGTTCTTCGTCAACACACTGGTACTGCGCACCGACACCAGCGGCGATCCGAGCTTCGCGGAGCTGCTCGGCCGGGTCAGGGAGACCGCACTGTCGGCGTACGCACACCAGGACGTACCGTTCGAGCACCTCGTGGAGGCGCTGAACCCCTCCCGCTCCCTGTCCCACCACCCGCTGTTCCAGACCGGTCTGGTCGTGCAGAACGCGCCGGGCGGCGCATTCGAGCTGCCGGGCCTCCAGGTCTCCGGCATGGCCGTGCTCACCGGAACCGCGCGGCTCGACCTGACCTTCGGATTCGCAGAGGAGTACGGCCCCGACGGCGAGCCGGCCGGACTGGGCGGCGCTGTCGAGTACAGCACCGACCTGTTCGACCGGGCGACGGTCGAGACCCTGACCGCCAGGTTGACCAGGCTGCTGGCCGCGGTCGCCGCCGCACCCGACCGACCGCTCGGCGGGATCGACCTGCTGTCGTCCGAGGAGCGCGACGAGCTGCTGCCCGCAGTCGGGGAGCAAGCGGCCGGCGTGAGCCTGGCGGAGCTGTTCGCGGCGCGGGTGGCGGCCGCACCGGACGCGACCGCGCTGGTCTGCGGAGACACCGAGCTCACCTACGCACAACTCGACACACGCGCCAACCGGTTCGCCCATGCGCTGATCGCCCAGGGGGTCGGACCGGAACAGGTGGTCGCGGTATCCCTGCCACGCTCGGTGGAATCGGTCGTCGCAGTCCTCGGCGTACTCAAGGCAGGCGCCGCCTACCTGCCCGTGGACCCCGCCTACCCGCCGTCACGCATCAGCTACATGCTCGACGACGCCCGCCCCGCCGCCGTGATCGACAACCCCGCCACGGTGACCGAAGGCCACTGGCCCGGCACCGCCCCGGACACCACACCCGACACCCGCCACCCCGCCTACGTCATCTACACCTCGGGCTCCACCGGCCGCCCCAAGGGCGTCGTCGTGAGCCAGGCCGGGGTGTCGGGCCTGGTGGCGGCACAGATCGAGCGGCTCGGTGTGGCGCGGGGCAGCCGCGTGCTGCAGTTCGCCTCGCCCAGCTTCGACGCGTCCTTCTGGGACCTGTGCAGCGCGCTGCTCACCGGTGCGGCCCTCGTACTGGCCCCCGCCGAGGCTCCGCTGGAGGCGCTGACGGACCGCCGGTTCTCCGTCACCCATGTGACGCTGCCGCCCTCCGCCCTGGCTGCGCTGGACGGCGCCGAACTCACGGCGACCACCCTGGTGGTGGCGGGCGAGGCGTGCCCGCCCGAGCTGGTGCAGCGGTGGGCACCCGGACGCCGGATGATCAACGCGTACGGCCCGACCGAGACCACGGTCTGCGCGACCATGAGCGACCCGCTGTCCCCCGGGCCCGGCGCGCCGCCCATCGGGCGACCGGTCGCGGGCTTCCGGACCTACGTACTGGACGGGCGGCTGCGCATCGTCCCGCCCGGCGTGCCCGGGGAGTTGTATGTCGCCGGCCCGGGTCTGGCACGCGGCTACCTGGACCGGCCCGGCCTGACCGCGGGACGGTTCACGGCATGCCCGTTCGGACCGGCGGGCGCACGGATGTACCGCACCGGCGACCTGGTGCGGCAGCGTGCCGACGGCGAGCTGGAGTACGTCGGCCGGGCCGACCAGCAGGTGAAGGTCCGCGGCTTCCGCGTCGAACCCGGCGAGGTCGAGGCCGTCCTGGCCGAACACCCCGCCGTCGCCCGGGCCGCCGTCGCGGCCCAGGACGACCGGCTCGTGGCCTACGTGGTGGCCCGCCCTGATCTGGCCGCCCGCCCTTCGGAGCTGGCGGCGCACCTGCGCGAGCGGCTGCCGGACTATCTGGTGCCTGCCGTCTTCATGGCGCTGGACGCGCTGCCGCTGACGCCCAACGGAAAGCTGGACCGGGCGGCACTGCCCGTGCCCGAGGCCGCTCCGGCGGGCAGCGGGCGCGTGCCGCGCACCCCGCGGGAGCAGATCCTCGCGGAGTTGTTCGCGGAGGTGCTCGGCGTGCCGCGGGTCTCGGTCGACGACGATTTCTTCGAGCTGGGCGGGCACTCCCTGCTGGCCACCCGGCTGGCCGCCCGGGTGCGCTCGGTACTCGGTGTGGAACTCGAACTGCGGGCGCTCTTCCAGGCGCCCACCGTGGCGGGCCTGGCCGGGGCGCTGGCCGAGGCCGGCCGCGCCCGCCCCGCGCTGACCCCGTACGAGCGGCCCGAGGCGGTGCCGCTCTCCTTCGCCCAGCGTCGGCTCTGGTTCCTTCACCGCATGGACGGCGCCGCCGCGACGTACCACATCCCCCTGGCGCTGCGGCTGGCCGGAACACTCGACCGCCCCGCACTGGATCGGGCGCTGGCCGACGTGGTGGCCCGGCACGAGAGCCTTCGGACGGTGTTCCCGGAGGTTGCCGGCGTGCCCTGCCAACGTGTGCTGGACCCGGCCGCGGTCCGCCTCGGGGCCCGGCCTGCCCAGGTGACGCAGGACGAGCTGCCGGAGCGGCTCGCCGAGTCCGCCCGGCAGCCCTTCGAGCTCGCGACGGAGCCGCCGCTGCGCGCCGAACTGTTCGCGCTCGCGCCGGACGACCATGTGCTGCTGCTGGTCATGCACCACATCGCCGCCGACGGCTGGTCCACCGGGCCATTGGCCCGCGACCTGGCCGAGGCGTACTCCGCCCGTTGCGAGGGCCGGACGGACAGCCGACCGGACCTGCCCGTGCAGTACTCCGACTACACGCTGTGGCAGCGCGAGCTGCTCGGCGACGCCGCGGACCCGCAGAGCCGGTTCACCGAACAGCTCGGCTACTGGAAGCGGCAGCTGTCCGGCCTGCCCGAGCTGCTCCCCCTGCCCACCGACCGGCCCCGCCCGGCTGTCGCGGGCCGGCACGGGGACCATGTCGGCCTGGACCTCGAACCGGAACTGCACGCCGCGCTGGCGGAGTTGGCGCGGAGCACCGGGACGAGTCTGTTCATGGTGCTGCAGGCGGCGTTGGCCGCGCTGTACACGCGGCTGGGGGCCGGTACGGACATCGCGATCGGCAGTCCGGTCGCGGGGCGCACGGACGAGGCGCTGGACGATCTGGTCGGGTTCTTCGTCAACACACTGGTACTGCGCACCGACACCAGCGGCGATCCGAGCTTCACGGAGCTGCTCGGCCGCGTGAA
The DNA here is from genome assembly GCF_044756845.1 of Streptomyces sp. NPDC091416. Taxonomy (NCBI): domain Bacteria; kingdom Bacillati; phylum Actinomycetota; class Actinomycetes; order Kitasatosporales; family Streptomycetaceae; genus Streptomyces; species Streptomyces sp. NPDC091416. Next base: position 214,182 of record NZ_JBIVTU010000010.1, on the reverse strand, counting down.
GGAGACGGCGCTGTCGGCGTACGCACACCAGGACGTACCGTTCGAGCACCTCGTGGAGGCGCTGAACCCCTCCCGCTCCCTGTCCCACCACCCGCTGTTCCAGACCATCCTTGCCGTCCAGAACGCGCCGATGGGCCGGTTCTCGCTGCCCGGCCTGGACGTCACCACCTACGCGGTCGCGACCGGCACCGCCAAGTTCGACCTGGGCGTGAGCATGGTCGAACGGTTCGGTTCCGACGGGAGTCCGGCCGGAATCGCCGGCGCGGTCGAGTACGCCACCGACCTGCTCGACCACTCGACGGTGGCCTCCTTGGTCCGGCGCTGGACGCTTCTACTGAAGGCCGTCACCGCCGACCCCGGGCTGTCGATCGGGGAGATCGATCTCCTCGGCTCCGACGAGCGGCACCGGCTGCTGGAACGCGACAACGCCACGGCCCGGGACGTCGACGCCGTCCCGCTGCCGCAGGCCTTCGCGGCGCGGGTGGCTGCCGCACCGGACGCGACCGCGCTGGTCTGCGGAGACATCGAGCTCACCTACGCACAACTCGACGCACGTGCCAACCGGTTCGCCCATGCGCTGATCGCCCGGGGAGTCGGCCCGGAGCAGGTGGTCGCGGTATCCCTGCCGCGCTCGGTGGAATCGGTCGTCGCCGTCCTCGGCGTACTCAAGGCAGGCGCCGCCTACCTGCCCGTGGACCCCGCCTACCCGCCGTCACGCATCAGCTACATGCTCGACGACGCCCGCCCCGCCGCCGTGATCGACAACCCCGCCACGGTGACCGAAGGCCACTGGCCCGACACCGCCCCGGACACCACACCCGACACCCGCCACCCCGCCTACGTCATCTACACCTCGGGCTCCACCGGCCGCCCCAAGGGCGTCGTCGTCGGCCACGGAGGTGTGGCGAGTCTGGTCGCCGGACAGATCGAGCGCTTCGCGATCGAACCCGGCAGCCGGGTGCTCCAGTTCGCCTCGCCCAGCTTCGACGCCTCGGTTTCGGAGATCTTCACCGCTCTGCTGGGCGGCGCCACCCTGTTGCTGCCTCCCGCCGGCGATCCGGTGGCCGCCCTGACCGATCCGGGCCTCGGCGCCACCCACGTGACGGTGCCCCCGTCCGTCCTCGCCGCTGTGCCGGACGGCACGGTGACGGTGTCGACGCTGGTGGTGGCGGGTGAGGCGTGCCCGCCCGAGCTGGTGCAGCGGTGGGCCCCCGGACGCCGGATGATCAACGCGTACGGCCCGACCGAGACCACGGTCTGCGCGACCATGAGCGACCCGCTGTCCCCCGGGCCGGGCGCGCCGCCCATCGGGCGACCGATCGCCAACGCCCGTGTGTACGTGCTGGACGACCGTCTGCGGCCGGTGCCTCCGGGCGTGACGGGCGAGCTGTACGTCGCGGGCGCGGGCCTGGCGCGCGGATACCTCCACCGGCCGGGTCTGACGGCGGGGAGGTTCGTCGCCTGCCCGTTCGGGCCCGGTGAGCGCATGTACCGCACGGGAGACCTGGTGCGGCGGCGGGGGGACGGCCAGCTGGAGTACGTGGGTCGCGCCGACGACCAGGTGAAGGTCCGCGGCTTCCGCGTAGAGCCCGGCGAGGTCGAGGCCGTCCTGGCCGAACACCCCGCCGTCGCCCGGGCCGCCGTCGCGGCCCAGGACGACCGGCTCGTCGCCTACGTCGTCCCGCGCCGGGAAACCGCCCGGGACAGCGCCCTGGAGGCGGACCACGTGGGCGAGTGGCAGGACGTCTACGACGCCCTGCCCATCTCCCCCGACGCGACGGCCTTCGGCCACAACTTCGTCGGCTGGAAGAGCAGTTACGACGGCGGCCCGATCCCCGTCGAGCAGATGCGGGAATGGCGCGACGCGACCGTGACCCGCATCCTGGCCCTGAGGCCGCGCCGCGTGCTGGAGATCGGAGTCGGCACCGGTCTGCTGCTCTCGCAGATCGCGCCCCGGTGCGAGACCTACTGGGCGACCGACTTCTCCGCCACCGCGATCGACGCCCTGACAGCTCAGGTCGAGAAGGAGGAGGGGCTGGCCGGGCGCGTGGTGCTGCAGACCCGTCCGGCGCACGACACCGACGGGCTGCCGGCCGGTGAGTTCGACACCATCGTGATCAACTCGGTGGTGCAGTACTTCCCGACCGCCGACTACCTCGCGGACGTGATCGGGAAACTGATGAAGCTGCTCGCCCCGGGGGGCGCGCTCTTCGTCGGCGACGTCCGCAACCTGCGGCTGCTGCGCCCGCTGGCCACCGCTGTCGAGCTGCACCGGGCCGGCGACGGCTCCGACCGCGCGGCCGTGCGCCGTGCGGTGGAGCAGGCTCTCAGGGTGGAGAAGGAACTCCTGGTCGATCCGGACTTCTTCACCGTCCTGCGCGAGCGCGGCACGGACATCGGCGCGCTGGCCGTGGAGGTCAAGCGCGGCCGCCACCACAACGAGCTGACCCGCTACCGCTACGACGTGACGCTGCACAAGCCGCTCGTCGACCCGAAGCCCCCGGCCGCCTCGGTCGAGCTGGCCTGGGAGCGGCAGATCACCGGGACGGCCGGGCTGCGCGAGCTGCTCTCCCAGCCGGCCGCCGAGGTCCTGCGGATCACCGGAGTACCCAACCGCCGCGTGGTGCGGGAAGCCGCGCTCGCCCGGGCGTTGCAGGAGGAGGACGGACCGCTCGCGGAACTGCTGGAGCGGCTGCGCGCCCCGGAGGAGAGCGGCCTCCCCGACCCGGAGGACTTCCACGTCCTCGGCAGGGAGTTCGGCCGCACGGTGACCGTCACCTGGTCAGCCGCCGCGGCGGACGCCGTGGACATCGTGCTCGCCGGTCCGCAGGCGCTCCCCGGCCCGACAGCCCTGCCGGCCCGCCCGGCCGGGGCATCCGGCCGGGCGCTGTCCTCGCTGACCAACCGCCCGGCCGGCAGCCGTGGCACCGGTGCCCTCCTCGGCGAGCTGCGGGACTGGCTGCACGGGCGGCTGCCCGACTACCTGGTTCCGTCGGCGTTCGTCGCGATGGACGCGCTGCCGCTGACGGCCAGTGGCAAGCTCGACCGCCACGCGCTGCCCGCCCCCGACCTCGGCACGGCCGCTGCCGGGCGGGCGCCGCGCACCCCGCAGGAGCAGGTCCTCGCGGAGCTGTTCGCCGAGGTGCTCGGGCTGGCACAGGTCGGAGTCGACGACAGCTTCTTCGACCTCGGCGGACACTCGCTGCTGGCAACCCGCCTGGCCTCCAGGGTCCGGGCGACCCTCGGCGCGGAGCTGGAGGTACGGACCCTGTTCGGGACCCCGACCGTGGCCGGACTGGCCGCCCATCTGGACGGTTCGGGAGCGGCGCGGCCCGCGCTCACCGCCCGCCCCCGTCCGGAACACCTGGAACTGTCCTTCGCCCAGCGCCGCTTGTGGTTCCTGCACCGGATGGACGGGCCGAGCGCCACCTACAACATGCCGCTCGCGCTGAGCCTGACCGGCAGCCTGGACCGGGCGGCCCTGCATGCCGCGCTCGCGGACGTGATCGCCCGGCACGAGAGCCTGCGGACGGTCTTCCGCGAGACCGACGGCGTTCCGTACCAGGTCGTGCTGAGCCCCGCGCAGGCACATCCGGCGCTGCCGGTGGCCGAACTCGACGAGAGCCGGCTGGCCGAGCGCCTGGCGGACACGGCCCGGCGCGGCTTCGATCTGGCCGCGGAGCCGCCGGTCCGGGCCGAGCTGTACGCGCTCGCCCCCGACCGGCACGTGCTGCTGGTCGTGGTGCACCACATCGCCGCGGACGGCTGGTCGATGGGACCGCTCTCCGGCGACCTCGCGACGGCCTACGCGACGCGCTGCCGGGGCGAGGAGCCGCAGTGGTCCCCGTTGCCGGTGCAGTACGCCGACTACACCCGCTGGCAACGCGACCTGCTCGGTGACGCCGCCGATCCGGACAGCCTGTTCGCCCGGCAACTGGCCTACTGGAAGGACGAACTGACCGGAATCCCGCAGCAGATTCAGCTGCCCGCCGACCGGCCCCGGCCGCCGGTGGCCTCCCAGCGGGGCGACCGGGTCGTGGTCCGGCTCGACCCCGAGCTGCACCAGGCGCTGCGGGACCTCGCCGCCGCGCGCGGGGCCAGCATGTTCATGGTGCTCCAGGCCGGTCTCGCCGCTCTCCTGGACCGGCTCGGTGCCGGTACGGACATCCCGATCGGCAGCCCGATCGCCGGCCGTACCGACCAGGCACTGGACGAGCTCGTCGGCTTCTTCGTCAACACGCTGGTGCTGCGCACCGACACCAGCGGCGACCCCGGCTTCGGCGAACTGCTCGGCCGGGTGCGGCACAAGGCGCTCGCCGCGTACGACCACCAGGACGTGCCCTTCGAGTACCTGGTCGAGGTGGCCAACCCGGTGCGGTCGCTGGCCCATCACCCGCTGTTCCAGATCATGCTGGCCCTGCAGAACGCGCCGCTCGGCGAGTTCGCCCTGCCGGGGCTGGAGACGGGCCACCTGGAGGCGCCGACCGGGACCGCCCGGGTCGACCTCACGTTCAGCCTCGCCGAGCAGTTCCGCCCCGACGGCGGCGCCGACGGGCTGGTCGGCGCGGTGGAGTACGCCACCGACCTGTTCGACGCGTCCACGGTGGAGCTGCTGTTCGAGCGCTGGGCCCGCCTGCTGCGCGCGGCGGTCGCCGACCCCGGCCGGCCGATCAGCGCGATCGACCTCATGTCCGACGCCGAACGCCAACGGCTCCTATACGGCTTCAACGACACGGCCGCGGAGCTGCCGTCGGCCTCGGTGCCGGAGCTGTTCGCCCGTCAGGTGCGGGCCACCCCGGACGCGGTCGCGGTCGTGTCGGGCGGCACCGAGCTGACCTACGCGGAGCTCGATCTGCGGGCCGATCGCCTGGCGAGGGCGCTGATCCGCCAGGGCGTACGGCCGGAGACGCCGGTCGCGGTCCTGATGGACCGCTCGGCGGAGCTGGTCGTGGCGATCCTGGCGATCGTCAAGGCGGGTGGCGCCTACGTCCCGCTGGACCCCCGCTTCCCGTCCTCCCGGATCGACCTGATCATGCGGGAGAGCGGGGCCGCCCTGGTCCTCACCCCGGAGCTGTTCGCCGCACTCGTGCGGACCGCGGCCGCCGAGCCGTACGACGTCGACGTCGCCTGCGAACCGGGGCAGGTCGCGTACATCATGTACACCTCCGGCTCGACCGGACGGCCGAAGGGCGTGGCCGTGACCCACGGGGACGTGGCGGGTCTGGCGCTGACACCCGAATGGCGTGGTGGCGGACATGAGCGGGTGCTGATGCATTCTCCGACCGCCTTCGACCTCTCGACCTACGAGCTGTGGGTTCCGCTGCTCAACGGTGGCCGGGTCGTGGTGGCGCCGCCCGAGCAGCTCGGCCTCGACCTGCTCCAGCACACGATCACCACGCACGGGGTGACCGGACTGTGGCTGACCGCCGGTCTGTTCCGTCTGGTCGCCGAGGAGCGGCCGGGCGTGCTCGCCGGGGTCCGTGAGGTGTGGACCGGCGGCGACGTGGTCTCCCCCGCCGCCGCCGCGCGGGTGCTCGCGGCCTGCCCCGGCATCGAGGTGGTCAACGGCTACGGGCCCACCGAGGCCACCACCCTGGCCACCTGTCACGCTGTGCGCGACCTCCCCGAGAACGCCGCTACCGTGCCGATCGGCGGGCCGATGGCCAACATGCGCGCCTATGTGCTCGACGAGCGGCTGCGGCCGGTGCCGGCCGGCATGGTCGGTGAGCTGTACCTCGCGGGGACGGGCGTGGCACGCGGCTACTTCGGCCGCCCCGGCCTGACGGCCGAGCGCTTCACCGCCGACCCGTACGGGCCGGCCGGAAGCCGGATGTACCGCACCGGCGACCTCGCCTGGTGGCGCCCGGACGGACACTCCGGGACGTCGGCCGGGGGTGGCACCCTGGAGTTCGCCGGACGCGTCGACCACCAGGTCAAGCTGCGCGGTCAGCGGATCGAGCCCGGGGAGATCGAGGCGGTCCTGACAGGCTGCCCGGGCGTCGCCCAGGCAGCGGTGGTCGCCCGGGAGGACCGGCCGGGAGACAAGCGGCTGGTCGCCTACCTGATGGCAGCGTCCGAGGGTGCGCCCACGACGGCCGAGCTGGCCGGCCGGCTGCGCCGCGAACTGCCCGACTACATGGTTCCGGCGGCGTTCGTCACCCTGGACACGCTGCCGCTGACCGCCAACGGCAAGCTCGACCGAGCCGCGCTGCCGGCCCCCGACTACGGGGCGTCGGAGGCCGGGCGCGGCCCCCGGACGCCGCAGGAACAGCTGCTGTGCGGCCTGTTCGCCGAAGTCCTGGGCCGGGAACAGGTGGGCATCGACGACGGCTTCTTCGATCTGGGCGGGCACTCGCTGCTGGCCGCCCGGCTGGCCTCCCGGGTTCGCGAGACCCTCGGCCTGGAGCTGGGACTTCGCCTGCTGTTCGAGGCACCGACCGTGGCCGGGCTCAGCGAACGCCTGGGCATGAACGGTCCGGACGACGCGCTGGACGTGCTGTTGCCGCTGCGTTCGACCGGGACGGGCACTCCGTTGTTCTGCGTCCATCCCGGCGGCGGCATCAGCTGGTCCTACAGCGGGCTGCTGAACCACCTCGGTCCGCAGCATCCGGTGTACGCGATCCAGGCGCGCGGCCTCGGCCGCCCCGAACCCCTGCCGACGTCGTACGAGGAGATGGCGGCGGACTACGCGGACCACATCCGGAAGATCCAGCCGGAGGGCCCGTACCTGCTGCTCGGCTGGTCCGCGGGCGGACTCATCGCCCACGCACTGGCCTGTGAACTGCAGGCCCGCGGTGAGCGCACCGCGCTGCTGGCGATCCTCGACGCCTACCCGGTGAAGGACGTGCGGTTCGAGGAGGAGCCGGTGCCCACCGTGCGGGACGTGCTCGTCGGGGTGCTCGACGTCGACCCGGACGAGCTGGAGGACCAGGAGATCACCTATGCCGAGGTCGCCGAGGTACTGAACCGGCGCGGCAGCGCGCTGGCCGGCCTGAACGAGCGGCAGGTCGAGGTGATCGTCCAGATCATGATCAACAATGCGAAGCTCGCGGTCGACTTCGTCCCGGGCCGGTACGACGGGGACCTGCTGCTGTTCAACTCCACGATCGACCGGGACCACGACGACGCCGGTCCGGCTCTCTGGCACCCGTACATCACGGGCCGGATCGAATCCCACGAGATCACCACCCGGCACGACCAGATGACCCAGGCCGGATCGCTGGCCCAGATCGGACCGATCCTGGCCGCCAGGATCACCGAGGCCACCGGCGACGCCGGTGACACCACCCATTCCCCTCAGGAGGACTGACCCATGACCAACCCCTTCGACGACCAGGACGGCACCTTCCTCGTCCTCGTCAACGACGAGAACCAGCACTCGCTCTGGCCGCAGTTCGCGGACGTCCCGGCCGGCTGGGCCGTGGCCCACGGCCCCGACACCCACGCCGCCTGCCTGGAGCACGTCGAGCGGTCCTGGACCGACATGCGTCCCAAGAGCCTCGCCGACGCCATGAACGCCCATCGGTAGCACGGCCGACGTGATCTCCACCGACACACTGGGCGGGGCCCGCGAAACCGCGGGCCCCGCCCGGCCCGACGACCTCGCCTCGGCCCTGTTCACCTCCGGGGCCCGGCGGGATCCGTACCCGCTCTATGCCCGCATGCGGAGCGAGGACCCGGTCCATCGGAGCCCTCAGGGCATCTGGTATCTCACCCGGTACGCCGACGTCGAGGCAGCCCTGGCCGACCTGCGGCTGTCCAACGACCGGGACCGGATGACCCGTGCCTACAGCGCGCTCGGCGGCGACCTCAAAGCCCTCAGCCGGCTCACCGAGCGACTCGGCCGGGTGATGACCAACACCGACCCGCCGGACCATGCCCGGCTGCGCAAACTGGCCAACAGGGCGTTCACCGCCCGGCGGGTGGAGGCCCTGCGCGACGGCGTCCAGCGGATCGTCGACCGGCTCATCGACGAAGCGGTCGCGGCAGGACCGGCGATGGACCTGATCGAGTCCGTCGCCTCTCCGCTGCCGATGTCCGTGGTCTGCGAGCTCTTCGGCATTCCGGAGGAGGACCGCCCGCGGGTCAAGAGCTGGTTCCGCCGCTTCGGCCGGCTCAGCGAGGACATCGACAAGTCCGAGGCGGCGATCGACCAGTACGAGGAGTACCTGTCCGGGCTCATCCGGCAGCGCCGGGTTGAACCGGGCGACGACCTCATCAGCGCCCTGGTCGCCACGCAGGCACAGGACGACCGGCTCACCGACTCCGAACTCCTGTCGACCTGCTTCGTCCTGATCACCGCCGGCGACGAGACCACCACCCACCTGATCGGCAACGGCGTGCTGGCGCTGCTGCGCCACCCGGACCAGCTGGCCCGGCTGCGCGCGGACCCGGACCTGATCCGCGGCGCCGTCGAGGAACTGGCCCGCTACGACACGGTGACCCAGGCGATCGTCCGGGTCGTCGCGCAGGACCTGGAGATCGGCGGACGGACTCTGCGGGAGGGCGACCTGGTGTACCTGTTCCTCGGCGCGACCAACCGCGATCCCGAACGCTTCGAGGACCCCGACCGCCTCGATCTGTCCCGCCAGGGCAATCGGCATCTGAGCTTCGGCCACGGCCCGCACTTCTGCCTCGGCGGCCCACTGGCCAAGCTCCAGGCGGAGGTGGCCGTCGGCACGCTGGTGCGCCGGCTCCCCGGGCTGAGGCTGGCCGACGCATCGGCCCTGGACTGGCGGGACAACCCGCTCCAGCGGCGGCTGACCGCTCTCCCGCTCGCCTACTGACCCCTGAACGACGAAGGAGTACCGATCATGGCCCGAGAGTTCGAGGTCTGCCGGGAGCAGTACCTGCCCGTCCCGCCCGACCAGGTCTGGAACGCCGTCGCCACCGGCCCCGGCAACCTCGGCTGGCTCTACCCGATGGAGATCGAGCCGCGCGTCGGCGGAAGGGTCACCCGGGGAGACGCCACCGTCGTGGCGTGGGAGCCGCCGCACCGCTTCGCTGTCCGGGCGACCCAGGAAGGCGGCTTCTCCAACACGCTCAGCTACCGCGTCGAGCCGGCCGACGGCGGCACCAGCCACCTGCGGATGGGAATCCACTGGGTGCACACGGGTGTCGTCGACGATGCCTGGAACTGGGACGCCAAGACGGACGTGGCCGAGAAGTACGTCGACTTCCATCAGCACGCGCTCGCCGAGTACCTCCGGCACTTCGCCGGCCGGCCCGCCGTCTACGTCAGGTCCGAGCGCCCCGAACCCACCGCCGACCCGGCCGACTTCGCGGCCCTGCGCCGACGCCTCGGCCTGGCCGACGACGCCGCCGTCGGCGACCGCTTCACGCTTCTGGCCCCCGGCCCGGAGCGTGCACCCGTGGAGGTGGTCGTCGACTGGATCAGCACCGACTTCCTCGGCCTGCGCGGCCCGGACGCCCTGTACCGGTTCTTCAACGGCAGCAGCTGGAACGTACCGATCCGGCTCGGCCACCACCTGTTCGCCGAGGACAGCGACGAGGAGCAGGCCACCAAGGCGTGGACCGCCTGGCTCGACGACACACAAGCCCAGGAGTTCTGATGGAAACCTCCACGCAGACGTTGCTTTTCGCCGCCGAGCTCATCGAGGAGAACGGCACCCACACCCTCGTCGTCCAGGACGTGAGAAGAGATACCGTCCAGTCCACCCCGGTCCCCAAAGCCATGGTCGACAAGCTTCCGGTCTTCCTCTCGGCGCTCATCGCCAAACTCCACCCGGTACCCGCGCGACACCGCCGGTAGCCCGCTCCGGGAAGCCGGCCCCGGCGCGGGAGCGCCGGGGCCGGCCCACCGACGGCTCAGGAGGCACGCACACGCGGGGAATGCGGCGCGGTATCCGTGCGGGCCGCGGCAAGCCCGGTCGGCGATGTGCTGCGCGGCTCGCCCACCGCCCCCGTTGCCCGAATCCCGGGCCCGACCGCAGCCCCCGCCTCACTCGGAAGGTGTTCGGCGACACCTGTCCGGTTGTCCCGGGTCCTCCTCGTCCGTGCCCCTGACAGGGACGGTTCGAAGGGCCGGGTCCTGGCTTTCGACCGGCCTCGGGCCGGCGGTGCGCCTGAGGACGTGGACTCAGCCGTCCACGGGGATCGGCCGGTCCGGCGGGCCGTCGGTCAGCAAGGACGCCAAGAGCTTCGGCAGTTCAGCCGGCCGCAGCAGATCCGGGGTCGCGGCCAGTTCCGCCAGGGTCCACCAGCGGTACCCGGTGATCGCGGCCTTCTCGACCTCTTCGAAGGACGAGGTATCGACCTGGAACGCGGGCACCCGGGCCATGTAGTAGCGCTGGCGGACCTCATGGACGACGCCTTCCCGGACCGCTGTCCACGGGCGCCCTCGCCAGATCTCCGGACCCAGCGAGAGGTTCGTCAGCCCGGTTTCCTCCCGCAACTCCCGCAGGGCCGCCTGCTCGTGGCTTTCGCCCGGCTCGAGCCCGCCTCCGGGGGTGAACCACCGGACGGAACCGTCCTCCTTGTCCATGGCGGAGAACAGCAGGAGCCGGCCGGTGTCGTCCAGCAGCACCACGCGAGCGCCCGGGCGCGGCACCGGGCTTTCCTCCATTTTCGTCACCTCGTCAGGCTAGGACCTCGGCACCTGGCCGACCAGGACAGAGCCTGGGTGAAGCCACCAGGAGGCCGTGGCCCCCGGACGTCTCAGCCAACGTCCCTCCGGACGGCCATTCACTTCAAGGTAAGAGTTTTCGCAGTGGCCATTCACTCCATGCTTGGAGTATATTGATGGGCATGGAAGACGCGCCGGAGGCACAGGAGACAGCCGGGCCGCAGTGGCTCGACGCCGATGAGCAGCAGCAGTGGAACGCGTTCGCCTACGTGCTGACGCAACTGCCGGCCGCACTGGAGGCGCGGATGCAGCGGGACGCGGGACTCGCCCACTTCGAGTACGTGGTGATGTCGGCGCTGTCGATGGCCCCCGGACGCACCCTGCGGATGAGCGAGGTCGCGCAGTACGCGGGCAGCACGCTGTCCCGGCTGTCGAATGTGGTCATCCGCCTGGAGAAGCGCGGCTGGGTGCACCGGCACCCCGACCCGTCCGACGGCCGCGTCACCCTGGCCACCCTCACCGACGAGGGCATGGACAAGGTCACCGCCGCCGCCCCCAGCCACCTCGACGCGGTGCGCCGTCTGGTTCTCGACCCGCTGACCAAGGCGCAGCAGCGTCAGCTCGGCGCGGCGTCGCAGCGCATCCTCGGCGCTCTCGACGCGCCGTGTCCCACGGACTGGCCCGGGGTGACCCCGCCGTCCGTCCGGGACTGACCCCGACGCCTGCCCTTCCCACTCCCTCACCCATCTCCGCTTCCGCCTTCACCCGGCCTCCGGCCCGGACCGCAACCCCACAAGGAGCTTTCGCATGCCCACCATCGCCATCGTCGGAGCCGGCCCCGGGCTCGGTCTGTCCATAGCCAAGGTCTTCGGGAGCCACGGCTTCGACGTCGCCCTGATCTCCCGCAGCAAGGACAAGCTCGACACCCTGGTCGCCGAACTCGCCGGTTCCGGCGTCACGGCGCAGGGCTTCCCCGCCGATGTCGCGGACCCCGACCGGCTCACCGGTGCGCTTCAGGCGGCCGTCGCCCGGTTCGGGCGGATCGACGTCCTGGAGTTCTCACCGCACGCGGGCCTGACCATGACCGCGCCCCAGGACGTGACCCTCGACAACCTGCGCCCGCAGATCGACAGCCTGCTCTACGGTGCCGTCGCCGCGGTCCGGACCGTACTGCCCGGGATGCTCGCGGCCGGATCCGGCACGCTGCTGTTCACCACCGGCGGCGGCGCGATCGCCCCGTACCCGATGCTCGCCGACGCCAACATCGCACAGGCCGGACAGCGCAACTGGGCGCTCAACCTGCACAACACCCTTGCCGAGCAGGGCATCTACGTCGCCAACGTGGCCATCAACCTCATGATCGGCACCCGGGCCCAGGCCCCGGAGGGTGTCCCCTTCCGTGCACCCGACGAGATCGCCCTCGACTACTGGGACCTGCACACCGAACGGACGCGGCCCGAGCACCTCATCGGCGCCTGAGTCGCCGGTCCACACCCCCGCGGCGGCCGCCGACCTCACCGACCGCCCCCGGACGGTGGCCGCCCGCACCGGAGGAGCAGGAGAAGGGAAGCCGCCTGCCCCGGTCCTGTTCACGGCGGGAGCCGATGCCTCCGCACCCTTCCCCGCCCTCCTGGTCAGCCATGATCCCTTCGCGGCCGGGTGTGCCTGCACCGGCGAGCAGCCGCGCAGCCGCCTCAGCAACCCGGAGGACCCCGGTGTGCTGAGGGCCGAGGGCATCGGCGCACATCCATGGGCAGGGGAACACCACACACGCGGAAGCATCTCGTGCGGGGCCTGGCGACACTCGCCACACCATCGGCGGCTACCGGGGCAACCCCGGCCGGCTCCTCACCTACCGGGGCCTGAGCAGTGGCTCCCTGGCGCGCGGCGAGCAGACCAACGGCGACTGGGGCCTGAACGGCTTCAGCCAAGGGCTGTCCCGCGATTCCTGGCCGGCCGGCCCCTGGCGTCTTTCGCCTGATCCGGACGAGGGCGTGAGGGACGGCGGCAGGGCGCTTCGGCGTCGCGCTCTGCCGCCGTCACCGGCCCATGTGCGGGGCCGGTCCCGCCACCGTCGCCCTCCGCGCCGATGACGGTGTCGAGCGGGTCACTCAGCCGGGGAGGACCCATTTCTGGTTGGCGCCGGTGCCACACGTCCACAGGTGCAGCCTGGTCCGGTCGGCGGAGGACACACCCTCGGCGTCGAGGCACTTGCCCGACTGCGGATTGCGCAAGGTCCCATCAGCCCCCGGGGTCCACTTCTGCGCCCCGGAACCATTGCACCCGTAGAGCTGGACCTTGGTCCCGTTCGCCGTACCGCCACCACTGACGTCCATGCACTTGCCGAGCGACCGCAGCGTGCCGTCCGTACCGACCACCCACCTCTGCGCCGCCGTCTGATTGCACGCATACAGCTGGATCTGCGTCCCGTCCGCCACCGCACCCCCGGCCACATCCACACACTTGCCACCGATACCCGTGATGGCACCCTCCCGAGGACCCGAGGTCGTGACGGTGAACTCGTCCACGTCGAAGAGGGAGCCGCTGCCGCCCTTGAAGACGAGGTGGAGGGTGGTGGTGCCGGCGGGGCGGTTGTTCAGGTTCGTGGAGACGTCCTGGAACGTCTCCCAGCTTCCCGTGACGGGAACGGCCACGGAGCCGAGCAGAGTGCCGGTGGGCGACCCGGCGCGCACCTCCAGCGTGCCGCCTGCGCCGGCGGAGGAGACGCGGGCTGTCAGTTTGGTGGCGTCTTCCAGCGCGTAGGGCTTGAAGGAGATCCAGTCGCCGTTCTCGATGTTCCCCACGGTCTTGCCGCCCCGGGCCGCGTCATGGCTGACGACCGACACACCGGCGGAGCCTCCGTAGTGCTCGGCCTGGCGATGGCTGGGCTGGCTGATGTGTTCGTCGTGCGTGGTCAGGGCGGGCTGCCCGTTCGCACCCTTGTCGGTGTACTCGGCGTCCCAGACGCCGAAGATGTTGGCGTTGGGGTCGTGCTCGCCGTCGGCGATGGTCTGCACGGTGCCGGAACAGCCGGTGGCCGAGGTCTGCGGGTGGCCGTGGCTGTCGTGGCCGATGATGAAGGTCACCTTGACCTTCGAGCAGTCGATGGCGCCGTCCTCCGGGTCGGTGACGGTCACCTTGAACGGCACCGCGGCGCCGGGGTCGACGATCTTGCCGTCGACGGGCAGTTCCAGCTTCACCGTGGGCGCGGTGTTGCCCACGGTGACGGTGACGGAGGCGGTCGCGGTCCGGCCGGTGCCGTCGGAGACGGTCAGCTCCGCGGTGTACTGCCCGTTGGCGGTGTAGGTGTGCGCGGGGTCGGCCGAGGCGGAGGTGCCGCCGTCACCGAACTTCCAGGCGTAGGACAGAGGGTCGCCGTCGGGGTCGGTGGTGCCCGCCGAGGAGAACTTCACGGCGAGCGGGGACTTGCCGGAGGTCCGGTCGGCCGAGGCCTGGGCGAGCGGGGACCGCCCGCCGCTGACGTTCTCGATGCGGTAGACCGCGCTGTTCTCGTCCCCGTTGAAGTACCCGGTGCCGTAGTCGAGCACGTACAGCGCACCGTCGGGGCCGAAGGCCATGTCCATGACCTGGGTGCCCTGCCAGGGGAAGGCGTTGATGGACTGTACGGTGCCGTCGCCGGCCTGCTCGATGCGCTTGATCCACTTGCGGCCGAACTCGCCCGCGAAGAAGTCCCCGTCGAAGCTCTCGGGGAACTTGACCTCGGAGGTCGAAGCCGCGTCGTAGCGGTAGACCGGACCGGCCATGGGTGACTCGGAGCCGCTGCCGAACTCCGGGACCGAGCCGCCGTCGTACGGGATCCAGGCGGGCTGGACCGGGGGGAGGTCGGTCAGGCCGGTGTTGTTCGGCGAGGTGTTCTTGGGCGCCGAGCAGGAGAACGCGGAGCCGGACGTCGAGGTGGCGAAGTTGTAGTCGACGTACGCGTTGTTCTTGCCGGTGCAGTAGGGCCAGCCGAAATTGCCGGCCTTGGTGATCCGGTTGAACTCGACCTGCCCGGCGGGCCCGCGGGTGGCGCTCGATGTGCCCGCGTCAGGGCCGTAGTCACCCAGGTAGACGGTGCCCGTGGGCTTGTCGACGGTCATCCGGAAGGGGTTGCGGAAGCCCATGGCGTAGATCTCGGGCCGGGTCTTGGCGGTGCCGGGGGCGAAGAGGTTGCCCGCCGGTACGGAGTAGCTTCCGTCGGCGTTGACCTTGATCCGGAGCACCTTGCCGCGCAGGTCGTTGGTGTTGCCGGCCGAGCGCTGGGCGTCGTAGGCGGGGTTTCGGGTGGGCCGCTCGTCGATCGGGGTGTAGCCGTCGGAGGCGAAGGGATTGCTGTCGTCGCCGGTGGAGAGGTAGAGGTTGCCCTGGGCGTCGAAGTCGATGTCGCCGCCGACATGGCAGCACAGCCCCCGGCTCGCCGGGACGTCCAGGACCTTCTTCTCGCTGGCGGCGTCCAGGGTGCCGTCGGTCTTCAGGACGAATCGGGAGAGCCGGTTGACGCCGTTGAAGGGGGCGAAGTCGGCGGCCGATCCGTCCGCGGGGGCGTCCCCCGAGGGCGTGGTGAGCTTCGGGGCGTAGTAGAGGTAGACGAAGCGGTTGGTGGTGAAGGCGGGGTCGACGCCGACGCCCTGGAGGCCTTCCTCGTCGTGCGAGTAGACGTCCAGCTTGCCGGCGACCTTGGTGGTGCCGGCCGCGTCGGTGAGGCGCAGGGTGCCGTCCCTCGAGGTGTGCAGGACCGACCGGTTCGGCAGGACGGCGAGCGTCATCGGCTCGCCGGTCTCGGCCACCCCTTTGGCAAGGGTGACCTGCTGGAACTCAGGTGCTGCGGGGGCCGCTTCGGCCTGGTTCTGCTGGACGGTGAGGGCGCCCGCGGCAGCCAGCAGGGTGCTGGCGAGCGCCGCGAGGGGCCGGGTGAGTCTCCTGTGCACGCGCGTCCTCCGTAAGTCAACGGGGCTGGGGGGTTTCGCACAGGCGCGCGCCGTCGCGCCGGGGACACGGATGCCCTGGGAGGGAGCCGGGCGAACGCGTCCTTGTTATCCGGTACAGACCAGGAAGGTAATGGCTTTTTCATCAACCAGAAACCCCTTTGACGCGTCAGGCTCGAACTTTTATCTGCGGGGGGACAAAGTGCGGGCACCTCGACCCGCATCCCAACTCCCGCACTCAGGGCCGAAGTTCGGTGGCACGGAACAGCCGGGGGACAGCGCCGTCGAGCACCTTCCGCAGGTAAGCGCGAAGTTCAGGCGCCCCTTTCCGCGCGCTCGCGATCTCTTCTCGACCGGCCACCAGAAACACATGAACACCGGCAGAACCACCACGAGGCCGGTGAGATTCGAAGTTCCGAAAGAAACGCGCCGCGACAGGCCCCCCGCACCACCCGGTCACAGGCAGCAGGAAGGCTCGGCATCGAGCCGGCGTCTTCGATCACAACGAGGCCGACAGAGAGGGAAGTTGACCGGACCCCGGCCAAGCCCGCCCTTCGCGAACATGCCCTTCAAGCAACGAAGGGACCACCACCAGTGTGGTGTGATGTTGTTTTTTGAGTCAAGACTCAAGATAAAGAAACAGTTCGACACACTCACCCCCTGACGACAAACCGCAGGCCAGAGGCCCGACGGGAGCCGGTCGCGAAGGGGGTAAATCGCACACCATGACCCAGAGGCGGTCATCTCCACCTGCGCCACAGGGAGCCCGTCCGCGTGCAGCAGGGTTGACCCCCGGATGACTCCCGACCTACCGTCACCACCTGTAGCCATTCACATTGCAGTTCGATGTTCAAGTACATGAACTGAAGGTGCAGGCAGTCCGCCCTGCATGACGTGAAGGCGCGCAACGCCGGGAGCTCATCCCCATCCCGGGAAGGCGTGCCGTGAAACACCTTCTCGGCAAGGCCAGTTGCCGCCCGCCGCAGGCTGACTGACTGGCTGACTGGCTGACTGGCTGACCACCGTCGCCGGTATCGACACCGGTCGACCACCACTAGCGATCGACGACTCCTCGGCGCGGCACTCGAACCGCGCCGCCCCTGACTCCTCCCTCCACCGGCGCGGCTGCGTACCTCGGCAACGGCCCACGCGACAGGACCGCTCCCCACAACCGCATCACCGGCCCGGAGGACCTCCGCCCAGCTCGTGGGCCCTGCGTGCGCAAAGCCGCAAAGCCCCTGGCTGCTACACGTATTGGAGACGCAATGAAGCGCGAACAGATCAAGCGCAGGACCCTGCTCGCAACGGCTGCCGGCGCGCTCGCCGCGGGCGCCGTCACCTCCCTGCCCCACCGGGCCCTCGCGGCGGCCGGCGAAGGGGAGCAGCTCTCCGACTACTCCGAACACACCACTGAGGGCGGCCGTCGGGTCACCGTCACCAGCGTGACGGGACAGCGGCTCCGGCTCACGGCGTACGGGGACCGGATGATCAGGGTGAGCGCTGCCCGCGCCGGGGAGGAGTTCTTCTCGGACACCCGCTACGAGATGGTGCAGCCGGAGAGCCACACCTCTCTGGGCGGCAGTCTGAAGCTCACCGTCACCGACGACACCCTCGATCTCCGCACCGGCGCAGCCGACGGACTGCGCATCGTCCTGCACAAGAAGCCGTTGCGGCTGGAGTTCTACTCGCTGGCCACCGGAGCCCTGCTGGTCAAGGAGGATGCCACACGCGGCATTTCCTGGAGCGGGGCCAACAGCACCATCGCCACCCAGGCGTTCGTCCCGCCGGCCTCCGGTGAGCGCTTCCTCAAGGCCGGACACGGCATGCTCGGCCGCACACCCCGGCTCGACCGCACGGGTGACACGGTCTCCCACAACTACGCGGACGCGTCGGCCAGGAACCCCGACAACCAGGCACCGGCCATCGTGCCGTTCTATCTGTCCGACAAAGGGTACGGCGTCTTCTTCAACACCACGTTCGACACGACCTTCCACTTCGGCGGGTCGGGCGGATACGGGTTCTTCGCAGACGGGCACGACGCCGGCGGTGTCAGCCCCCAGCTGGACTACTTCCTGATCAACGGTCCGCGGTTCGCCCAGCTCCTCGACCGCTACACGCAGCTCACCGGCCGCCCGCGGCTGCCTCAGCGATCCGTGTTCGGGCTTCAGCTCTCGGACAAGAACTTCGCCGACGTGAGCGACCAGAACTGGTGGCGGGAGAAGATCACCCAGCACCGCGCCGCCGGCTTCCCCTTCGATCACCACGTCAACGACAACCGCTGGCGTGAGGGCTCGGGCTCCTGGTCCGGTTCGTGGTTCGAGTTCAGCCACGACCGCTGGCCCGACCCCGCCGGCTACCAGAAGTGGGCCGCCGAGAACGGCGTCACCGTGACCCTGGACTACAACCGGAACAACACCAATGAGATGGCGGGATGGAAGGGCGGCCCTCCGCCCGGATACAGCTTCGCGACGGCTGACCTCAAGGACGTGAAGGAGAACAACGCCGTCCCCGACTGGAGCAACCCCGACACCCGCGCCTGGGTGTGGAAGGTCTTCTGGGACAAGGCGCTCGACCCGGCGCTCAAGTATCCCGGCGACGCCTTGTGGATCGATGAGGTCGACGACCTCGGAGCGATCCCGTACACGGCGAGGATGGCCGATGGCCGCCGCTGGGCGGAAGGGCGCAACGCCTACTTCCTCGACGTGCACAAGGCCGTCGGCAAGGAAGGCTGGGACCCCGACCGGGCCGGGCACGTCGGAGCCGCCAAACGCCCCTGGACCTGGAGTCGTGGTGCCACCGCGGGACAGCAGCGCTACGGGCACTACTGGACGGGTGACATCAGCTCGACGTACGACGAGATGCGGAACCAGATCCGGGGCATGCAGACGGCCGGTCTCGGCGGCTTCCCCTTCGCGAACATCGACGGCGGAGGCTTCGGCAACGGCAGCCTGATCTCTGACGCGTTCTACCGCAACTGGCCGGCCGGCTGGTCCAGCCTTTCGCCGATCTGGCGCCCGCACGGCACTGCCTCGACCAAGGACCGCGGCAAGCTGGCATCACGCTGGCCGCTCGATCAGAGCACGCAGGCGCGGGCGGACTTCGCGAAGTACGGTCAGCTGCGGTACAGCCTGATGCCGTACATCTACACACTCGCCCATCAGGCCAACGCCACCGGCATGCCCATGGCCAGGGCCATGGTGATCGACTACCAGGACCGGCCGCAGGCCTACACCCACGACCTGCAGTACATGTGGGGTCCCTCGCTCCTCGTCGCCCCTGTCACCTCCGACGGTGGAAGCGTCCAGCAGATCTGGCTGCCGGCCGGAACCACCTGGTACAACTTCTGGGCGGACATCAAGCACACCGGATCCGACACCGCGGACCTCCCCTACACCACCCGCACCGGAGAAACGCCGCTGTTCGTCAAGGCGGGCGCCATTCTGCCCAGGTATCCCTACGCGCAGAGCACCGCCTACCTCACGAAGCGGCAGCTCGAGATGGACGTCTACGCGGGGGCCGACGGCGCCTTCGAGGTCGTCGAGGACGACGGGGTGACCGAGGCGTACCGGACCGGCAAGGGCACGAGCGTCACTCGCCTCACCTACGCCAACGCCTCCAGGCGCGTCGTCATCGCTCACCCGAGGGGGACGTACGAGGGGGCGCCGGACAAGCGGCGCTATGTCATCCGCGTTCACGGCCTGGAGGCGCCCGTCGGGATGCGGGTCAACGGCGGTGCCACACTGCCCGCCTTCTCCAGCGAGGCCGCGGCTGTCCTCAGCGACAAGGGCGCCGGAAGCGTATGGGACGCGACGGCGAAGATCCTGAGCATCGTCACAGCGGAAATACCCGTTGTCCAGGACGGCGGCAACGCCGCCACTGTCGAGCCCGGCGGTGGCTCCTACCCCGCTGTCGGCGGCGGCACGGTCTACCAGGCCGAGAACGCCCGGCTCGACAGCACCTTCTCCATCGACACCGGCCACCCCGGCTACACCGGGGCCGGCTACGCCGACTTCACCGGAACGTCCGCGGACGGCGCCACCATCGCGTGGACGGTCGCCGTGGCAGCGGCCGGCACGAAGCGGCTCCTCGTCCGCTACGCCAATGGGAGCGGCAATGACCGCCCCCTGTCCATCGATGTCAACGGCAAGAAGGCCGGCACATTGGCCATGCCGCCCACCGGCGGCTGGAACACCTGGGCGACGGCCGCCGTCACCGCGGACCTCCCGAAGGGCGATGGCATCACCGTCCGCGCAGTCCTCACCGGGTCCCAGGGCGCCAACATCGACAGTCTGACCGTGCTGTAGCGACTCCTCCCGGAAGGTGCGGAGTCGCCCGCGCGGCAGCCGTCAGGGCCAGCAGTCCTGGCGGCTGCCGGGCGGGACGCGGACGGCAGGGACCTTGCCCTGACGGGCTGGCCCCGGCAACGTGAAGGTCGACTCCGCCCGGTACGCCTTCGGCGAGGACAAGACCGGTGAGAGTGCGGCGGACACGAGCTTCCGGTCCACCGACTGCTACCGGTCCACCGATCTTTCGCACGGGTCCTGCCAGGGGGCCGCACTGAGCCGGCAGTCCAGCGGCGATCTGGGAGTCCTGGTCGATCTCGGCAGCGGTGGGGTGGCCGGCCGACGTGCCCGAGGAGTCCACCGCGCCCGGTACGGCACTCCAGCAGTGGGCCGCCACGGGCGGGACCGACCAGATCCGGAAGCTCAACCGAACGACGCAGGCCCTCGCACGGCGTCCGTACCAGCCGGGTCCTGCCGCTGAATCGGCCACGAGCCCGGCTCCCTGTTCGCCGCCCTCCGCTGCGGAGGGCGGCGAGCGAGCGGGTCCGATCCGTTGACGTGGCCGGGCAAGCCTGGCTAGTTTCGGCAAACGCTCTCCTTCGGTCGACAGACCATCCCCCACCACAATCAAACGTTCCGGGAGTCCCCCCATGAAGTCACTCCGATCCATTCCGACGGTCTTAGCCGCGACTCTGACAACGTTGTCTCCCCTCTTTCTCTGCGGGATGTCGGCGCCCTCCGCCGCCGCGGCGCCCGCAGCCGTCTGCAACGCGTACTGCGATGCGCGGGACCCGGCATCGAGCACCCAGGACCGGATCCCGGTCACCGCCTCGGTCGCCGGGAGGTCGATCGCGCTGCACTTCGACGACGCCGACGCGATGGGCTGGGCGTCCATCGACAAAGGCGGCTCCGGTGACCGGGTGTGGCTGGACCGGTCCATGGACGGCGGCCGTACCTGGGCGTCCGGGAGCCGCCTCGGCGACACCGCTGTGCCGTCCGGCGGGCAGGGCTGGCGTACCCAGATGTACAACGTGGATGACTGGAACACCCGGGGTGTCGGGGCCCTGCGGGCGTGCGGGCAGCCCGCCGGCGGGGCCATCGCATGCACGCCCTGGGCGCGGACCACCTGGAACGCGGGCAGCCGGAGCACCGCGGCGGCCACCGCGCTCATGATGTCGTTCGACCGGAACAGCAAGCTCTTCGGCGGCAACGGCTGGTGGACCGCGGCCAACGCCCTGACAGCGGTCATCGACAACAGCAGGATCAGCGGCATGGGCAGCTACACGTACGCCATCGCCGAGACGTACGACAAGAACATCAACGCGCAGGGTGGGCAGTTCCGCAACGAGTACCTCGACGACACCGGGTGGTGGGGCCTGGCCTGGATCGACGCGTACGACGTGACCGGCGACAAGCGGTACCTGGACACGGCGCGGGCCGACGCGGACCACATGCAGGCGAACTGGAACAGCACCTGCGGCGGCGGGGTCCGCTGGAGCACGAACGGCAACTACAAGAACGCCATCGCCAACGAACTGTTCCTCCAGCTCAACTCGGCCCTGCACAACCGGATCCCCGGCGACACCACGTACCTGGACCGGGCCAGGAGCGAATGGAACTGGTTCCGGGGCAGCGGCATGATCAACGGTGATCACATGATCAACGACGGCCTCACCGATGCCTGCGCCAACAACGGCCAGCCCACCTGGACCTACAACCAGGGCGTCGTCCTCGGTGCGTTGACCGAGTTCCACAGGGCCACCGGCGACGCCGGCCTCCTGACGACCGCCCGCGAACTGGCCGACGCCTCCACCACGCGGCTGGAGACGGACGGCGTCCTGCGCGAACCCGGCGAGGGAGACAGCTGCACGGGAGACGGACCGAGCTTCAAGGGTGCCTACGTACGCGGCCTCGGCACGCTCAACCGCCGGCTGTCCGACCGCCCCTACACCCCTGCTCTCACCCGCTGGGCCAACAGCGCCTACGCCCACGACCGCAACCCGCTCGACCAGTACGGCCCGCACTGGAACGGCGGTAGCGGCACCACCGACTACGGGTGCCAGCAGAGCGTCCTCGACCTTCTCAACGCCGCCGCGGGCTGAGGGATCCGCACCCGGGCTTCCGGCGGGCCACGTGGCTGTGCCCCGGTCCGCGCGCGTCGTACGCGCACGGGCCGGGGCCGCTACAGGCCGGGTCGGAAGAGATCAGCCCAGGCTCCATTGCTGGTTCGCCCCGCCGTTGCAGGACCACAGTTCCAGCGCGGCGCCGTTGACGTTCCCCGCAGGCTTGTCACCACCCGTGACATCGAGGCACAGGCCCGACTGGGTGCCGGTGATGGTTCCGTCGGCGTTGAGTTTCCACTGCTGGTTGGTTCCGCCGTTGCACGTCCACAGCTGAACCGGCGTGCCCCGGGTGGTCCCGTTCTCGTAGGCGTCAAGGCACTGCGAGCCGTTGTACAGCCGCAGCTCACCGGCGGCGGTGAGCGTCACGGCCTGGTTGGGGCGGCCGTTGCAGTCCCAGATCTCGATCTTGGTGCCCGGCGCCGTCTCAGCGCCCTCCGCGTCCAGGCAGCGCTTGGACGAGGCGCTGATCAGGGGGTGCGTCGTTCCGGTGCTGCTGCCGGTGCCGGCGGAGACCCGGTACATGACCGTGCCGTGCGCGGGCACCGACGCACTGATCGTGCCGCTCGTGGACGACACCGCCTTGGTCCACAGGTTCGCGAGTCTGTACGAGGACGCTGCCGGCAGCCCGGCCGCGTCAGCCGTGGTGCTGACGGTGGCGGCGGAGCCGTTCTCGTTGGTGAGCGTGACCGACCGGTCGCCGTTGGCCAGTTGCCTGGTCATCACGACGTGTCCGCCCGAGGAGGAGACGACGGTACCCTGCTTGCCCAGCGGGTCCTGGTCGACGGCGATGACGTCGGTGTTCTCGAGGATGGTGAACGTCGCCGGGCTCGCGGTGCGGATGTCGCTGCCGATGAGCAGGGGCGCGGCCATCTGTGACCAGAGGCTGAAGTGGGTGCGGTATTCGGTGTCGGTCATGCCGCCGTTGCCGACCTCCAGCATGTCCGGGTCGTTCCAGGCACCGGGCCTGGCGTACTGCGCCCGTGGCTGGTTCTTGTGGGCTATCTCGATCATCTTGGACCAGGTGTCGTTGATGTCTCCGGTGGTGCGCCAGGAGTTGCCGATGTCCGGCGCCCAGTTCCAGGGTGAGTTGGAGCCCCATTCGCAGATGCTGTAGAGAATCGGACGGCCGGTGGCCTTCAGCGCGTCACCCATCGTCTTGTACCGGGTCTTGGCGTCGGCGCCGGTGTTGTTGCAGTTGTCGTACTTCAGGTAGTCCACGCCCCAGGAGGCCCACTGATCGGCGTCCTGCTTCTCGTGTCCGAGACCACCGGGGAATCCGTTGTCCGCGCAGGTCTTGGTGCCCGCGCTGGAGTAGAGGCCGAACTTCAGCCCCTTGGAATGGACGTAGTCGGCGACGGCCTTGATGCCGTTCGGGAAGCGCACCGGGTCGGCGACCAGGTTGCCTGCGGCGTTCCGCGAGGGAAGCGCCCAGCAGTCGTCGAGGTTGACGTAGGTGTATCCGGCGGCCTTGAGGCCCTTGGAGACGAAGATGTCGGCGATGCCCTTGACCATCGCCTCGTTGAACTGCGATCCGCAGCCCGTGGTGTTCCAGTTGTTGA
The DNA here is from genome assembly GCF_044756845.1 of Streptomyces sp. NPDC091416. Lineage (NCBI taxonomy): Bacteria > Bacillati > Actinomycetota > Actinomycetes > Kitasatosporales > Streptomycetaceae > Streptomyces > Streptomyces sp. NPDC091416. The sequence continues at coordinate 190,707 of NZ_JBIVTU010000010.1, read as the reverse complement.
ATCCCATCTGCGGGGTCCGGGCAAGGCCGTTCTCCACCGCAGCGGCCTGCGGCGCGGCCGCGACGGCGGCGACCTGCATACCGACGGCGACTCCGGAGGTCACCGCGGCTGCGCCCGCCAGACCGCCGGCGGTCAGTGCGAGGGAAGCGGCCGAGGCCGCGAAGCGTCTTCTGAAACCATGCCGTTCGTAGGACATGTACGGCTCCTGAGGATGGTCCCGCAAGGATGGAAACGACGAGGGCACGTGCGGGATGTGCGTGCCCTCGTCGCGAACCGGGCGCCTCGTAGCCGGGGCGCCCGGTCAGCCGGGCGAGGACGAGGCCGGTGTCGGGGGCAGTGGCAGTGGTGGTGGCAGTGGCAGGCTCGCTCCCGCCGGTTCCGGTCACGAGCTCGTCAGGAGGGGACGAAGGTGATGCCGGACGTGTGGTGCTTGATGCCGTCAGGCGTCCGCAGCCCTTTCGCTCGATGCGTCTTCGGCCGTCAGATCCATGACGGTCACGCTCCACGGTCCGGATGAGGATCGGCGCCGTCCTGAACTGCCGCCGAGTCCCGATGCCATGGATCTTGTTCCAGGCGGTGACGCGACAGGTCAGCCGCGGTTCCACTGCTGGTTGGCGGCTCCGCTGCACGGCCAGATGATCACCTGAGTGCCGTTCGTCGTGCCGCGGTCGTACGCGTCGAGGCACTTGCCGGACGCCACATTGACGATCGAGCCGCCGGCCATGACACGCCACCTCTGACTCGTCGCATTGGTGCAGTCCGTGATGACGACGGCGCTTCCGTCGGCGCTCGCCCCGTCGCGGACGTCCAGGCACTCGGTGGGATAGATCCTCAGCTGGTTGGAAGCCGTGGAGGACCAGGTCTGGTTGGCGCCGCCGTTGCAGTCCCACAGCGCCGGCCGGGTTCCGTTGCCCGTCTCGTTGTTGGGTACGTCCAGGCAGCGCCCGGACTCCTGGCCCTTCACCGCTCCGGTCGCGGCTCCGCGTGCCCACTTCTGCTGGGCTCCGCCGTCGCAGCCACGGATCACGAGCGCCGTCCCGGTCGCGGTGCCGTGGTCACGGGCCTCCAGGCACTTGCCCGAGGCCGGGTTGACCACGGAGCCGTCGTTGTTCACGGTCCACTGCTGGGCGCCCGTGTTGTTGCAGTCCCAGATCTGGACCGCCGTCCCGTCCGCGGTCGCCGCGCCGTCGACGTCCAGGCACTTGCCGGGGAACACGCGGAGCTGCCCGGCCGGGTTCTGCGTCCAGAGTTGGTTGCTGTCGCCGTTGCAGTCCGCGAGCCGGACGTCGGTCCCGTTGGTCTGCGTCCCGTTCGGCACGTCGACACACAGTCCGGACTCCTGGCCCTTGAGCACCCCGTCGGTGTCGGAGGAGCCGCAGGTCGTCATTCCCTCCGTGTAGGGACACAGGACGGAGGCGAAGCCGCCGTTGCGCCGCATCGCCACGGACAGGGTGTCCGCGCGGGAGACCACCTTGGTCTCGCGCACGAGCGGGCCGGAGCCGTCGCGTACGGTCTCCAGGAGCCACCGGCCGTCGCCGAGGAAGCCGAGCGGTGTCTGGAACGTCTTCGCGGCCACCGACGAGATGCCCCCGACGTACCACCTGCCGCCCGCCCGGCGAGCCAGGTAGGTGTCCTCGCCGGGCGTGCCGGCCAGGAGCCGGGTCTCGTCCCAGGCCGTCGGGAGCTGGTCGAGGATGCGCAGCGCCTCGGGCCGTGACTGGTAGCTCTCGGGGTTGTCCGCGTAGTGCTGCCAGCCCGACTCGAACACCACCGCTGTCGCCAGCTCATGGGCATCGGTGGTGTCCCGGTTGCTCATGCTGAAGACGACGGGAGTGAAGTCCATGCTGGAGATGACGTTGCGGGTGTACGGGAGCACCGTGTTACGGGCCGCCCGGTTGTTCTGCTGTTCCGCACCGTAGACCGCCTCACCCGTCATGACGTGCGGCCAGGTTCGCTGCATGCCGCGCGCGGTGGCGGCGCCGTGGAAGTTGACCAGCAGCTTGAGCTGAGCGGTCTGGGCGAGCACGGTGTCGTACCACTTGAGGGTGGGCTGCGTGTACTCGTAGCTGAAGTCGATCTTCACTCCAGCCACGCCCCAGCTCTTGACGAGGGGCAGCCACCTGTCACGCTGCTCGGCCGTCTGGAGGCCGGAGGAGTTGAACCAGGCGATCACCTTCACGCCTCGTGCGTCGGCGTACTTCACCAGGTCCGGCATCCAGCTGGACTGCCAGCCCTCGTCGACCAGGACGTAGTCCCAGCCGTGGTGCTGGGCGAAGTCGATGTACTTGCGCTGGCGGGCGGGGTCCGACGGGCTCGAGTGCTCGGTCAGCCAGGACCAGGCGGACGCGCCCGGCTTGATCCAGGAGGTGTCACCCACCCTGGACGGCTGGGCGAGGTCGTCCACGATCGTCGACTCCGTGACGGCCGCCAGGTCCCCGACGGCGGCGGTGCGCCACGGCGTGGCCAGCGGCAACGTCGCGGTGACGGGAGCGTTCGTGATCGAGGTGCCGTAGCCACCGGTCCCTGCCCGGTGTGTCAGGCGGCTGCCGGCGTAGCGCCCGTCGAGGTCCGTCTCGGCCAGCAGCGCGTACGTCGAACCGACCCGGAACAGGGCGGGTACGGCGTAGTCGCCCGCCGGAGCGCTGCCCGCGGTCGTACGGATCCACTGTCCCTGGTCCTCGCGGCCGGCCGGAACCAGCCAGGCGTTCGCGGACGTCGGCACGTCCCAGGAAGACGCCTCCCGCTCGACCGTCACGCTCCCGGAGCCTGGCAGGACGTACCGGTACGCGGCGCCGGTGTTCGACACCCGCACCAGGACGTCCAGCCGCGCGCCGGCGGAGCCGGTGAAGGAGAGGGTCGTCTCGGTGTAGGCGGTCTGCCGCGTGCGCTTCTTCCCGGTCGTCATCGTGTAGGACTCGGTGACCGTCCGGTCCTTGCGTCCGGTGAACACCAGATTCTTCGTCAGGTCGGCGGCGGTGGTCTCGACGCCGATCGGGGCGGGGTTCAGTACGGCTGTTCCCTGGCGGGACACTCCGAATCGCAACGCTCCATCGTCGCTTTCGAGACTGACCTGCGCGGAGACGGGCGCGTTGGCGGAGGGACCTGCGACCGTCCACGTGGTGGCCGCTGCTGCGGAGGCGGGCGCTGCCGTGGCAGGCGCCGCGGGTAGGACAACGGCGGCCAGGGCGGCTGCCAGCACGTACGCGGCCAAGCGGCGCGGACTTCTGAACGTGCACCCGGACATGGTGGACTCCTTCCGTGGGGGTGGTGGTGCACAGTGTGTAGACCTGTTGAATTGAGCGTCAACGGTTCACACAAGAATGAACAGAACTCCAACTAGGCTTGTTACACACGCCAATTGAGGAGCCCGCAGAGCAACCTGAGCGGTGCAGGCGCACTGATCCGGACCACGACGCTCACCGCTGATGGCTGTCGAGGCAGGAAGCGGCGCGGTCGCGTCCCAGGCACCGTCGAAGACGACAACGCGGTAGCGGTGGCCGAGTTCCCGGGTGAAGCCGGAACGCTTCGGCGAAGGCCCGGGACCGTGCCATCGAGTGGCTGAGTCCGGCACAGCCGACGAGCCCGCCATCGGCGGTGATAGCCGATCCGAAACGCAACGGCTCGTCGCGCATGTTCATCGGGGACAGGGACCGGCCCGGAACTCGGGCGCCCTCCTTCAGGTCCGCCGAGTGCAGGGCGATGGCGCGACCCCCGGCATCCCATTCCCGGCCGCCACCCTCCGGCCCGGTCAGCCGCTCAACGAATCGCAGCCGGTCCTCGGCGGCTTCGAAGTGCGTGCACGTAGGGCTTGTGGATCTCCGAGGGGTGCGCGCCGGGCGCGTACACATACGTCAGCGGCTCCACGCCGCCGGAGGCGACCACTATGCGCTGGCCAAGGGTATGAGTGCCGGTGACGGTCCGGTCAGCCGTCATGCGTCACACCGGATTCAAGGGTCCAGGTGACCGTGTCGGTATGTGCTGCGCCATCGATCGAGGCCGTGACGGTGACGGTGTTGACTCCCGGACGCAGTTCCAGGCCGGTCCACTTGAAAATGCGGTCCGCGCTGCTCCGTTTGCCCAGCGACGTGCCGTTGAGGGCTGCGGCGACCTCCGGCGCGTTCGAGTAGACCTTCAGCTCGAAGGCGGCGTCGGTCCGCGACGTCCAGCGGCGACTGGTGATGTACAGGGTCGGCGCCGCGGACCAGTTGGCCTTGTACCAGTAGAAGGCGTCCTTGCGGAGCAGCCGGTCGCGGGTGACCAGGCCCTTGTCGTTGATTCCGGGCCGGCCGCCCTCGTCGCGCCCGTCCGAGGCGAAGTCGAACATGTTCCAGACGAACGAGCCCCAGACGAAGGGCCGCGCGGTGAGCTGCTTCCAGGACGCCTCGTGCAGCAGCGCCTGGTACTCCTCCGGATGGAACGGCCCTCCCGGACTGGGCGCCGACGGATTGAGCGCGTGCTGCCCCGGGTTCGCCCCTGCGCCGAACTCCGATACGGCGAACGTGCGGTTGGGCGACGCGGCGTGCAGCTTGTCGGCCCATCCGCCCAGGTCGTTGTACGAACCGCCGTACCAGCCGTAGTACTTGTTGTACGCCGTGGTCTCCGCGTGACCCGCCACCCCGGCCTCGTTGCCGAGGTTGTTGGCGTAGGCGCTGATGCGCTCCGGGTCCTCGCTCTCGACGAGCGCGGCCAGTTGGGCCAGGAGCCTGTTGGTGGAGGTGTTGTCGGTGCGCTGCTCGTTGCCGATCCCCCAGAAGACGATCGACGGGTGGTTGTAGTTCTGCCGGATCAGTTCCCGCAACTGGGTCTGGGTGTTCGACGTGAACGCGGCCGAGTCCGTGATCGCGTCCACCAGGGGAATCTCCGCCCACACCACCACGCCCGCGGCATCCGCGAGGTCGTAGTCCTTCTGGTCGTGCTGGTAGTGCGCCATCCGCACCGCGGTGGCGCCGATCTCCTTGATGAGGGCGAAGTCCTGCTCGTGGTCGGCATCGGTGACGGCCCAGCCGTCGCCCGCTCGGTCCTGGTGCAGGTTGACGCCGTGCAGGTTCAGGTTCTTGCCGTTGAGCGTGAAGCCGTTGGTGGCGTCGAGGCTGAACCCGCGCAGGCCGAGCGGCTCGGTGACCACGTCCGTGACGGTGCCGGAGGCGGCGTCCCGGATCTCGACGTGGGCGTTGTAGAGGTAGGGATCGGCGAGCCCGTTCCAGCGCCGCGGGTTGGCAATGGTGAGCGTCTGCACGGCGTCCATGCCGCTGTTGGCCTTGATCACCTGCGCCGTCGTGCTCCGATCCGTCACGACGGTTCCGTTGGCGTGGGTGACGACGGCGCGCACCACCACGGAGCGGCTGGTGGTGTTGTTGTTGAAGAGGGTCACCTTCACGTCGACGGTTGCCGAGGCGGCCGTGACACTGCGCTGGCGCACGTAGACGCCGGGACCGGCGTAGTCGAGCATGCGCACCGCCAGCTTGTCGACTGCGTGCAGGCTGACGTTGCGGTAGATGCCGCCCTGGAAGGTGTAGTCCGCGCCGAGCGGGGCGACGTCAGGGTTGTGCGCGTTCGTCACTTTGACGGCCAGCACGCAGGTCTTCCCGGGCGCGAGGGCTTCGGTGACGCCGAACCGGAATCGCGAGTAGCCACCTCGGTGCTGCCCGAGGTGAACGCCGTCGATCCAGACGTCCGCGACCTGATTGACCCCTGCGAACTGGAGGAAGAGCATCATTCCCGAAAGGTTCGACGGCACCGTGACACGCTTGCGGTACCAGCCGATTCCTCGGTAGTAGCTGCCGCCGTCGGCTCCGTCCTCGGCGTTCCAGGTGTGCGGGACGCTCAGTGAGTCCCAGGCACTGTCGTCGAAGCCGGCCCGTTCCGCTCCGGCAACGTCGCCCTTGTGGAAGAGCCAGCCGGAGTTGAGGCCGAGCCGGACTCGCCGAGCGGGCGGAGCGTAGGTCTGCAAGGCGGCCGACCCGGCGGCGGCCGTGCCGCCGGAGGCGAGCGTGGCAAGTACACCGCCGGCCATCGTGCCCAATACCAGTCGGCGACTTGGAAGTTCATTCATGACGTACCTCCAGGGAGGGTGGGGGACTCATGGGTGGCGACTGCCTCGCCGGCAACGCGGAGGCATCTGAACTCAAACCCAGAGATTCACACATATGAACATTCTTCTGCACCATGAACCGCAGCAGAGGTGACGCTAGAGCCGGTCAACTCAGAGGTCAACCCCTGCCGTTCGGGCCAGATGACGACGGGCACAACCGGTCTGGGCCGCATCTTGCCGTCCACATGTATGAACGCCAGATGCGAGACACCCTTCTACCGGCGGTCCGGCACGGATCAGTCGTTCACGCAACGTCTCCAAAGCCCTGCGGTGGCCCCTGCCCCGGCCGGATGACCGGTCCCGCTCTCCGCACCGCCTCCCGGGCAGACCACCCGGGGCGCGGAGAGCGGGATCAGCTGCGCCGCGCCCCGCCCGGACAGGCCGGATCCGGCCTCAGGAACGCCGACGGTTCAGCAGCCACCACGACGTCACCAGATCCTCGGTGCGACGCAGGTTCAGCCCGGTGAGCTCCTGGAACCGGTTCACCCGGTACCGGACGGTGTTCGGATGCACGGCAAGCCGGGCGGCGACCTCCCGCACGTCCTGGTCGCACGCGAGGTACAGAAGGCGCCAGCCCTCCAGAGTGGCCATGGTCTGCTCGCCGAGGCAGTGAATCTTGGCGTGTGTGCTGTTGTGCCAACTCTGCCACCGTTTGAGGCGACGGCCTCGGAACGGGACGCGGGCGAGGTGGCCGGCTCCCTGGTACGCCTTGTCCGCCCAGCACATCAACTCGGCTGCGGCAAGCGCGTCGATGAACCCGCGGGCCCGTGCAGCAGTCAGGTCGTGGACGGACCCGGGCAGGGCAGGAGACGTCCACAGCCGTCCGAACGGATCTGTGAGGACCTGGGCGTTCATGCAGTGGCTCTTGTGTTTCCCGGGGTAGTACAGGGCGTCGGCGGCGATCTGGTCCTTCGGCAGGACGGTGCCGTCCAGGATCACGAACGCCTTGGTCTGGATGCTCTTCATCGCCTCGGTCGGTGTCGAGGCAAGGGCAGCTAGGACGTCGATGACCTCGCGCATGTAGCGATAGACGGTCGCGATGCCGATGCGGAACCCTGCGGCGAGCTGGGCATAGGTATCCCTCATCCCAGGTGGGCCAAGGTGATCAGGGCTTGTCAGTCCGTGGGCAGACGCCTGTTCGACGGGTCGGCCGCTCGGTCGGCCTGCATGGAAGGAGCTACTCGCGCGACTTCGTTGATGACGATCCTTCGGTGTGTGTCGGCCAGCCGCACCAGGGGGTGCTGCATGGATTCGGCCGATCGCTGCCATTACCTGCCGGTCCCCATACCGCCATCGGCCCCCGCCCTTGCGACGCACCGGAGCTGCGGGAACCACCCGCTGGAACAACTCCCACAGCCCGTCCGGCACCAGCCACTTGACCAAGCCAGTTGAGACGATCCCTAAAGAAGTCAGGCTACCCCTGGGTGAGCGTGATCATGCCGGCACTACCGGGGTTGCGGCATCAGGTCCGTTCCGGACCCGAGGCGTGTAGTGCCCTGATGGCGACGGTGATATCCGGGCGACCGTATCGGTCTGTGAGGGTGGCCAGGGTGTCAATCAGGTGACCCTTGGCGCCGTCAGTCAGGTTATCGGCGAACGTGTGCAGCAGTCGCGCCAACGGTGCCCACTGGCCGTGGGGGGCGTAGGCGGCGGCCGTGCTGAACAGTTCCTCTAGGCGGGCGAGGGTGTCGGTGTCGATGGTGTGAGGGGCTGCGGCAAACCAGTAGGAGAGGGCCAGGGACGGGTCGCTCATCAGCGTGTCACGCAGAGCCCGGGCCTCGGACAGGCGGCGTTGTTCTTCTGTACGGCGCTGTTCTTGTTCGTGCGCGAGGCGCTGCTGAGTGAGGGCGGCTTGTTGGGCGCCGGGCTGGGCGATGAGGTGGGCCGTGGCCCAGCAGAGACGTACGGGCAGGCTGGGGACGTCACTGGGGCGGCCGAGGACGGTGTTGATGCGGGCGGTGGCTGCGGCGGTGTCGGTGGCCAGGTAGTTAGCGGTGATGTTGCGGACGACGCTGAGAGCGTGGTCAGTGGCTGCAGCTGCCGGATTGCGGTGCGGGGTGGGGGCAGGCAGTTCTTCCCACGCGCCGTCGAGGGTGAGCTCGAAGTAGTAGCCCGGCGTGATGGTGGGAGCCGGGCAGGCGAGTTTGAGCGTGCCTGCCCGGGGTGCAGGCCATCTGCTGCCACTACTGCGCGAGAGGGGCATGGTGCGCGATTACAGGTGCGGCGGGGTCTGCTTGGGTCAAGGCCCATACGAGGGCGTCGCGCAAGAGTGAGCGTTCGCCTGGGAGTGATTCTGCGTGTGTGGGTTGCCAGCCGAAGGCTGCTTGGTTGAGGCGCAGATAGCGCTCTGCTAGGTAGGTGCGGTCGGCGTCGGATCGGAAAACGGCTTCGGTGAAGGTTCGCAGGACGGTGGTCCGCAGCGTCGGGTGGGTCAGCCCGGCGTCGAGCCATGCATTGACGGCTCGCTGTACCGGCACGGTGGCGGGGCCGTCCAGGGCGCAGCGCCACCCGGCGAGTGTCCAGGGGTCGAGGGTGTGGTCGGTGTGGTTCAGCAGCAGGGGCAGGCTCTCGGCGGTGGTCCGGTCGGCCAGGTGGAGGAAGGCTCGGCGTGCGGCAGCGACGTAGTGGGTCTGGGGGGAGGTGAACCAGGAGAAGAGGATCGTGCGGACAGTGGTTTGGAGGGTCTTTTGGTCCCACAACTGGGTCAGCGCGTCTCCGACAGCGTCGGCGACCGTTTCGTCGGTGCTGTGGACGGCGAGTTCGGACAGCCGCTTGAGGGCGATCTGGGGGTAAGCGGGGGCGAGTTGGGCCAAAGCCCCGGCAAGAGCTCGTTTGAGGGCGACGGGGGTGTGCTTACGGTTGCTGGGGTCGTCGGTGTCGAGGGCTTTGGCCCAGGTGAGGTACTGATCGCGTGTGCGTTTGCCGTCGGTAGGGTCGACTGCAGCGGCCACGAGGAGGTCCTGGGCTCGGTCGTGGAGGCGGGGGTTCTTGGCCCAGTCGGTGGCGACAGCCCTCAGCACGGTGAAGCTCTGCTTAGCGATCGTGTAGTGGGTGGCCCACTGGGTGACGCGTTCGGCCAGCGGGTCACCAAGGTCAGGGGGCAGTGTGGCGGCTTGTTCGGCGGTCCAGCGGGTGAAAGCTGCGACGTGGTGGGGCCGGTCGACCCAAAAGTAGTCGACGACGGCTTCGGCGTATCTGGGGTTGAGGAAGCGGATGCGGTCGTCGCTTCCGAGTTCGGCGCCGATGGCGTGGGTGAGTTCGATGATGCCGGGGCCTTGTTGTCCCCGGGTGGGCTGTGGCGTGTCACCGAGGATCTTGCCCAGTGTGGTGTGGGCTTCGTAGATGTCCTCGGCGGGTGCGCCGTCGAGGGTAGCGGCGGCAAGCAGGTAGTTTCGGTGGGCGCTGTCGGTGTTGCAGGTGTGCCATGTGCGCAGAGTGTGGCGCCAGTTGCGGGCAGCCTGAACGACAGCGTCGACCAGTTCCGGAACGGTCTTGGGGTCGGTGCTGGAGCTGTTGAAGGCGGCAGTGGTGCGGATGATGCGGGCCCAGTGCGCTGCGGTGGCTGGGCTGGCGCCTTCCATTCCGGTGACGATGGCGTCCTGGGCGAGCCATTGTTCGATCTCGGCAATGCCTGGCTGGGGGCAGTTTAGGTGCGCGCGCAGCACATTGAGGGCCGCGGGCGGGGCGACGGGGCGGGCGAGTTCGGTGGCTTCACTGGCCACATGAGCCCAGGTGTCGGTATGGGTGACCACGATGACCAGGGAGCGGGTTGCGCTCAGGTACCCTTCGGCCTCTCTCAGGTGCAGTCCGAATCCGGTATGCAGGCTCTCTTCTTCGTCTCTGAGATCCAGGATCCAGCCGGTGTCCTCGTCGGTGAGCCCCTCGAGGTCCACTGCGTCGTTGGGTTCTCGGCGGACTTGCCGGATGGCCGTCACAGCGGACTGGCGGGTGAGGGTGTGCAGTGCGGTGGAGTAGCGGCCGGTGCCTGGCAATCCGTGGAGCACCGCGACTCGGTTGTTTTTGAGAATTCCGCTGATGCCGTCGGTCAGTTGGCTGTCTGGGAGGTAGGAGGCGAGACGGTCCTCGATCCAGTCTTTGGGCAGCGGAGTGCCTCGCAGGCGACGGATCTCGCTGATGTTCTGTGTCCCGATGACCGTGCCGAGGTTCACGGGAACGTTCTGCTGGACGGCTGTTGCGGAGGTGTGCCTGCCGTCGTCCTCGCGGGCGCCGATTCCGGGGTCACGGTTTAGTACAGAGGGCTGGGCATCAGCGGGGCGCGCCTGGTGACCGGTGCTGCCGTGTACGGGTTCGCCTCCGCGCTCTGCGGCCTGAGGCGCGCTGGCTGGTGTGGGAGCAGCGCCGTCTTCGGGGTCCGTTTCTCCAGCGCCCGCGCGCGCCCCTTCGGTCTGCGCTGTGTCCTCGCTGACAGGCGGAAACCCTCCGGGTGCCGGGGATTGCGGCCAACTGGGTAGAGCTGAGTGCGACCTGGCGGTGTTGTCGGGGTCAGCCGGCGGAAGCGTGGTCAAGGTTCAGCCCTTCAGGATCGGGGTACAGCAGTGCCGCATACGCAGGCGTGGTCGATGGCCGGTTCTGCTTACGAGCCGATCCGCCGGGCTTTCATTCCGGTCATCTTGGCGTCCCGCTCCACCCGGCCGACGTCCTGAACGACCCGTGCGTTGCCGGTGATTTCGTCGGCGTCCATGCCCGTGGCCTCGCCGGTGAGGACGTCGGCCTTCTGGTGCACGAACGGTCCGGAGGCTGATCGGTCTTCTCCGTCGAAGGTCAGGCGCTGGCTGTAGATGTCTTCCAGTGCGTCGCGGAGCCTCGCCCAGTTGCGCAGCAGGCCCGGCGAAGCGGGGAGGGGGACGTCGCCGTGGGAGTAGTCAGCGAGGGCGTCCCGCAGCATCTCAAGTTCGCGCCGGCGCTGGTCTAGGAGGGCGTGGTCGGGTTGCAGCGGCAACTGCAACGTTCCGGTCAGGGCGTCGGGTACGACAATGTCGGCCTCGGGTTCGGCACCACGGGAGCTGAGGAGGCGTTCGACGCGCTGGAAGACGAAAGTCAGCGCGGCTGGAAGCGAAGCAGTGATCAAAGCTAGCTCAGTGGCATCGGGCATGATTCGCTCTCCCAGCTTCCTAGGGAATGACCGTCTGATTCTTTCTGACACAGCCTGTCGACACGGATCATTTTCATGAGGATGGCAGGTTTTCCTCCATCTCCCCGGCCAGAATGAAGCGACCAGAACGCAGCGCATGTCAATTCGGCCACTTGTCCGATCGACGTATAGTGCCATCTCGCTCTGCCGGGTGGGATTCGGGCGCGTGGCCGTGTTGCCGATAGAGGGCCTCGTCGGGAAAACGTTCCACCCGCGCACGACGCCAGGCCACGTCGAACGATTCCTCTCCGTGACTTGCGATGCCCTGCCGGAAGGCAGCGAAGCTGGTGACAGGGTCAAGAAACCATCGCAGCAGATGAAGTCGCATGCCCACAGAATCCCTACGGCGGGCACGGAAGGTGGATCCTTTTGGGCAGTAACGAGAAAAGCCTGCCGCACTCCGTACGGTTTTAGCCAGTTGATCTCTATGACTCACGGCACGGAAGTGAGTGCCGTGTTCTCTGTTGTTCGTGGGATTTCGGCAGGACGGCAGCTTTCGGCCACGGCCACGCGGTACGGGTGCTTCTGGGCTAGGCCCGGGCATACCGCGGGTGGGGCAACGAGCGCACCCTTGCCCGCCGTGAAGGCCATGGTCTTCACCGACGGGGACGGGCGACTGCTGTTCTGCAGCCCGACCAGACCCGGAAGTCGCGCGGACATCACCCACGCCCGCGAGTTGGGGCTGGTCAGGTTCCCGGCCGACGGTCCAGCGGTCGAGATCCTTGCCGCTGCCGGCTACCAAGGACTCGCAGCACAAACCGGCGGACGCGTCGTGACGCCCCGCACCGCAAGTGCAAAAAGAACGCCCCCGACTAGTACGAGGAGATGCACGAGAGGCAGCGCAAAGCTCACTCCTCACACCGCATCCGGGTCGAACACGGCATCGCCCACCTGAAGAACTGGCGAGCACTGGCATGCCACCTCGGTCGCCGAGAGCACATGGATGACACCATCCAAGCCATCGCCGGGCCTACTGTCCCAGCAACAGACCGCAGACCGGATCCTGGCTTGGCAGATGTAAGCACCGAGACCTCGCCCTGGCCTTCGGCATCCCACCACTAACCGTGCACGAGCTCGTTAGAGCCTTCTCTACTCGCGGAATCGCTGGAAGGAATCGACACGGCGCCTGCGGGGCGGCCCTCGAGGTGACTTGGCATGCTCTCTGCTGCCCCAGATCCCGGCCGACCTTCGCCGCCGACGGCGCCGTGCTCGACTTCTCCATGCACAACCGCGTCGGGCCTCGGTGAGGTTTCCCCGCGCACCCGAACCGGGTTCCTCACGCCGTCTTCTAGACGGGCCCCGTGGCAACGATGACGGCCCGAGGAGCAAGCGCCTGACGTTGCTGGGCCGCAGCCACGCTCACCCAGGAGCGCCCGGGGCTAGCACCCCGGCCGGCGATCGAACTTAACTGACACCCCAAGTCAGCATCCTTCCTGGCATACGCGGAAACACGCTGGCACAGATGAGATAGCCCCGCCCAGCAGCGAGCTCCGTCCAGAGCGGTCTCGACCTGCTTGCACGCCTACCCCCACACGGCTCACCCCCAGAAAAGGAAGCCGCACTCCGCGCAAACGATGATCCGCAGCTCAGCGCACACGCCCACGCGGCTTCAGAGGCACGCCGGGCAGCGCCGGAGCGGGAATCGGCGCACCGTCGTAGCCCCGCACGGCGCCGAACCGGTCACCGCTCATCCAGTCCTCGCGGGCCCGCGCGATGTCCTCCTGGCTCCTGCCCACGAAGTTCCACCACATGACGATCTCCTCCTCGAAGGGCTCACCGCCCAGGAGCATCAGCCCCGCGTCGGACTCCGCACGCAGAGGGAGCTCGGTGCGGCCGCAGCCGAGGTAGAGCATCGAGCCGGGCAGCACGGGGACGCCGTCGACCTCCGCCTCGCTGGACATCGACAGGACGGCGTACTCGAAGTCGGGGTCCAGCGGGAGGCGGGCCTCGGCTCCGCTGCTCAGGGCGAGGTCGGCGCCGACGATCGGGGTGTACGCCGTCCCGGGCGAGGTGGCGCCGTCGAGGCTGCCGAGGATCACGGTGGCCGTGAGGCCGGGGGCGGTGACGGCCGGCAGGTCCTTGTGGTGCTGGAAGTGCGGCTCGACGGTGCGGTGGGCATCGGGCAGAGCGACCCAGAGCTGCGCTCCGTGCAGCAGCGCGGCGTGCGGCCGGGGGCTCTCCTCGGAGTGGCTGATCGCGCGGCCCGACGTCATCAGGCCGAGCTCGCGCGGGCGGATCGTCTCCAGGCTGCCCAGACTGTCGCGGTGCAGGACCTCGCCCTCGTGCAGCCAGCTGACCGTCTGCAGACCCATGTGGGGGTGCGGTGGCACCTGCATCCCGGGTTCGTCCGCGATGTCGTCGGGGCCGTAGTGGTCGACGAACGCCCAGGCGCCGACCATGCGGCGGCCCAGATTGGGCAGCAGTCTGCGGACCTCGGTGGACTCGCCGAGCCGGACGTGGCGCGGGGTGAGAAGTTCGCGTACGGGTTCGGCGACGACGAAACCCCGCCCTCCACAGACGGAGAGTGCGGCCTGGCGATCGAGATTGCTCATGGCGGCCAACCTATTCCCGTCCGGCTCCGGGCGGGTGGCACCCACGCCGAATATTTAGTGGAATGTTAAACCACCTATCGGTGTTGTGGCGGGTGGATACGCACGGGAGCGGCCCGGCGGCACCCTCGACCGAGGAGGTCACATGAGCGACACCTACTACGAGTTCGGGACCGCGGCCGAGCGCTGGGAGCGCGCTCAGTTCTTCTTCGACGCGAAGGAGTACACGATCGCGGCCAGGATCCTGGGCGGACTCGTCGAGGAGGTGCCGGAGCAGGTCGCGGCGCGGCTGCTGCTGGCGCGGGCCTACTACCACTCGGCGCGCCTCGTCCGGGCCGAGACGGAGCTGCGTACGGTGCTGGAACTCGACCCGGTCGAGCAGTACGCGCGGCTGATGCTCGGCCGCACGCTGGAGCGTCAGGGCCGGCAGGCCGAGGCGGACACGCAGCTGCGGATGGCGGCCGCGCTGTCCGGGGAATTCACCCCGGCCGGTGGCTCCTGACCGCCGGGCGCTCCGGGCCGCACCCGGATATGCGGGTGCGGCCCGGCCGCACCGCGTGATACCCCACAGAGCATGACCCCACTCGACACGCCGCGGCTGATCCTCTCCCCGATGACCGTTGCCGACGCCGAGCGGGTGGCGGCGGGAGAACCGGCCGACGGTGCTCGCTGGGCTCCCGACTATCCTCTGCCGGGCGAGATGCGGGCGGCGCAGCGGTTCCTGGAGACCTGTGCCGGGACCGGCGACCCGACTCCCTACGGTTCGTACGACGTACGGCGCCGCGAGGACGGTGTGCTGATCGGCGGAGCCGGGTTCCACGGAGCGCCCGACGAGAAGGGGCACGTGACGATCGGCTACGGCATCGTGCCGTCCGCGCGGGGCATGGGGTACGCCACCGAGGCGCTCCGCGCGCTCCTGCGGTTCACCCGCGACCAGGGCATCGCGTCCGTGCACGGGGACGCCGACCTCGACAACATCGCCTCCCAGAACGTCATGACCGCGGCAGGCATGCGCCTCGTGAAGGAGGACGCGCTGCTGAGGTACTACCGGATCGACTGGGACGGTCCCGCCGCGCAGGCGTGAGCCGCCGTCCCTGCGCGGCAGGGCCCGCCGGGGAGGCCTGATCTCCCCCGGCGGGCCCTGCCGGACCACTCAGCCGACCGTGACCGGCCGTTTCGCGCTCCCGCCCGTGACCGCCTCCGGTCCCGGCGTGAGCAGCCGTTCGGTGAGGTAGCCGAAAACGAGCCCGAAGGTCGTCCACAGCGTGGCCTGCACCGCGAGCGTGGCCAGCCTGAACTCCCACAGCAGGGAAGCCGGGAAGTCCTTGCCGACCTCGTTGAAGGAGGGCAGGAAGGCATAGGCGAGGCCGATGACCAGCACATAGCCGGCAGCGGCGGCGATGGTGGCGTTCCAGTTGCCCAGGCGCGGAGCGAGCCGTCTGCCGAGGATCACGGCGGCTACCGCCAGCAGCACGCTGAGCGCGACCATCAGGAAGAACAGCGTGGTGCGTTCGCCGATGGTGTCGGGGTTGCCGACGGCCGGCGGATTCGCCGGGTACTTCAGGAACGGAACGATGTACACGGTCAGCAGGGCGGCTCCCGCGATCAGCGCGGCAGTGGCTCTGGGGCCGAAGCGGCCCAGCCGGCCGAGTGCGTAACAGAAGACCAGTGCGGCGATGCCGCCGACGGCGACGCCGAAGACGAGCACACCGGTGGCGAGGCCGCCGGTGGCCTGCATGCCCCGGCTGACGAGTTCCTCGCCGCCGTGGTCGTGACTGTGACTGTGCGCCTCTTCGAGGGCGATGGCCGCGTCGACGCGCGACTCGCCGAGGAAGTACGCCACCGCAAGCGCGAACGCACCGGCGACGAGGCCGGCCAGCATGCCGCGGACCAGCAGAGCTCTGACAGATATGGAGTTCATGAGGGATTCCCCTGGATCAGCCGGATGGATCAGTGGCAGGGGAAACCGAGAAGGTGACGGCCGTCGTGGACCCACTCGTGCACGCCTTCGCCCGAGATGAGCGCGGTGGCGCCCTGCTCGGCGCCGACGAAGTAGAGCAGGATCAGCATGACGACGCCGAAGAAGACCGCCCAAGGGGCGAGTGCCTTCAGCGAGATGGGGGTGATGGCGGGTGTGACCGTGGCGGGGGCAGCACTCTGTGCCATGGCAGAACCTCCTGAGGGAACACGCGTCCCGATCGTGGTGCCTGAGACGAGGGTGCTGGGTCTGACTTCCCGTACGGGTACGGGTTCACAGTGGCGCGACCGTGCCGGATTCTCACCGGACTTCCGTCACACCCTCGTCGTGTCGTCGCGACCATACCGCTTGGGCGTGACGGCCGCCATGGTGCCCGCGGGCGGGCCGCAGGGCCCTGGATGCCATGGTGTGCTTGGCCTCGGGGCCACTGTTCAGGGAGTTGAGGGCGGGTATGACGGTACGGGTGATGTTGATCTCACCGGGGATGAACGGGGCGCTGCGCGAGGCCCGGTTCGCCGGTGACGCACCCCTGGACGGCTCCGGACTCCGGCCGGCCCGGGCTGCTGCCGCCGCCGGCTCGGTCCCGGCCGCGGACCAGTGGGTGCGAGGACCGTCCCTCCGCTGCAACGGCACCGCAAAGGCACTGGGGCTGCGGACGGAGACCGAACATGCCCTGCGTGACTGGGAGATGGGCCGCTGGTCGGGTGCGCGGCTGTCCGATGTGAGCGCGGACGAGCCGGACGGCGTGGCGGCCTGGCTCGCGGACCCGGAAGCCGCTCCGCACGGGGGCGAGTCGCTGCTGGAACTCTGCGGCCGTGTGGGCGCGTGGCTCGACTCCCTGCCCGGGGACGGCCCGGGCCGGGTCCTGGGCGTGGTCGAGCCTGCCGTGATCCGGGCCGCGGTCGTCCGCGCTCTGGCCCTCCCGCCACCGGCGTTCTGGCGACTGGACGTGGCACCACTGACGGTGACGGAGCTCAGCGGCAGGTCGGGGCGGTGGAACCTGCGCTGCGGCCGTCCGCTCGTACCGGAGGCGGGGATGCGGTGACGGTGGCCCGGAAGCGCCGGTCACCGCGCCGGCGGGGACGGATACTCCCCGCGTGGGACTTCACGCCCTTCCCCGCCGGCCCCCGCGCGCCGCGTTGAGCCTCGCGTCCAGCGTGATGGCGGCGTCGATCAGGGCGAGGTGGGTGAACGCCTGCGGGAAGTTACCGAGTTGACGCCCCGTCAGGGCGATCTCCTCGGAGTACAGGCCGAGATGGTTGGCGTAGGTGAGCATCTTCTCCAGGACCAGCCGGGCCTGGTCGGTGCGTCCGGCCCGCGCCAGGGCGTCGACGTACATGAACGTGCACAGGGAGAACGTTCCCTCCGACCCGCTCAGCCCGTCGGGCGAGGCCTCGGGGTTGTAGCGGTAGACGAGGCTGTCGCTGACCAGTTCGTGTTCCATCGCGTCCAGCGTGGTCCGCCACATCGGATCGTCCGGCGTGATGAAGCCGACGGTCGGCATGCGCAGCAGGGACGAGTCGAGCACGTCGTCGCCGTAGTGCTGGACGAAGGCCTTCTTCGCCGGGTCCCAGCCCCGGTTGAGCACCTGCTGGTAGATGGTGTCACGGGCGTCCACCCAGCGGCCGCGGGCCGCCGGACGGCCGTCGTCGGTGGCGATACGGACGGCGCGGTCGAAGGCCACCCAGGACATCACTCGGCCGTAGGTGAAGTCCTTCCTGCCGCCGCGGGTCTCCCACAGGCCTTCACCGGGCTGGTCCCAGTGATCGACCAGCCAGTCGAGAAGGGTGTGCAGCGCGGCCCAGCCCCGCGTGTCGAGGTGCATGCCGTGCTGATGCGCGAAGTAGATGCTGTCGAGCGCCTCACCGTAGATGTCCAGTTGCAGCTGGCTCGCCGCTCCGTTGCCGATGCGGACCGGGGCGGAGCCGGCGTAGCCCTCCCAGTGCTCCAGGCTCTCCTCGACCAGATCGGAGGAGCCGTCGACGCGGTACATGATGTTCAGGGGCCCGGTGCCGCCCTCGTGACCGGCCTCTTCCTTCACGCGGTCGTGCAGCCAGCTGATGAACGACCTGGCCTCTTCCCTGAACCCCAGGCCCAGCAACGCGTACACCGAGAACGACGCGTCACGGATCCAGGTGAACCGGTAGTCCCAGTTGCGTTCTCCGCCCAGTTGCTCGGGCAGGCCCGCCGTGGGGGCTGCCACCAGGGCGCCGGTGGGGGCGTACGTCATGAGTTTCAGCGTCACGGCCGAGCGTTCCACCGCCTCCCGCCACCGGCCCGCATAAGTCGACTGGCCCAGCCAGGAGCGCCAGAACTGGACGGTCTCGTCGAAGAGTTGCTCGAACTCCGCCACGGAGACCTCGTGCGGCGGCCCGTCCGGGGACGACTCCATGACCAGGCCGCGCTGCTGGCCGGCCCGCAGGGACAGGTTGAACTGGAGGTCGTTGTCGCCCGAGAGGATGTTCAGCAGCCGCTCGTCCTGTGGCTCGCGGACGGCGTGGACGGCGAGATTCACGTCCGGTGAGGTGAACAGGGCCCCGCGCTCCGTGATGTGCAGTTCGTGCGGTGCGCGGCCGTAGTCGAAGCGCGGAGCGATCTCTCCTTCGAACGCCATGCTGCCCCGGACACAGCGCAGCATGCGGACCAGACGGTGCCGGTCCGTCGCCTTCGTGCCGGTCACCGGCATGAAGTCCACCACCTCACCGGTGCCGGCCTCGGTCATGAAGCGCGTCACGAGGACGGCGGTGTCGGGATGGTAGAGCTGCTTGCTGGTATAGGTGTCGGCGACCGGACGGACGGTGAAGTGACCGCCCTTGCGGTGATCGAGGAGAGCGCCGAAGACGCTGGGTGAGTCGAAGCGCGGACAGCAGAACCAGTCGATCGTCGCGTCCGTGCTCACGAGAGCCGCGGTCTGCAGGTCTCCGATCAGACCGTGGTTCTCGATCAGGGGATATTCATCCACTTTTACGCCCCTTTCGGCACCGACGCCCCATCGTATGCCGACGGCGTCGCCCCGTCCTGATGAGAAGTCGCCCCGTCGTGATGAGGAAGTGAGCGCGGTGACGGCCGGTCCCGGCCGGGGCCGTAGGCTCTGCACATGAGGGAGAGGCAAGCCGGCGGGGCCGTACGGGGACCGGGGCGACCGCGCGAGGAACGGGTCACCGGAGCCGTGCTCGACGCGGTCGTGGAGCTGGTCACCGAGCAGGGGATGGCGGCGGTCACGATGGACGTCGTCGCGACCCGGGCCGGGGTGAGCAAGCCGGCCATCTACCGGCGGTGGCCCACCAAGCAGGATCTGATCATCGCCGCCGCGGAGACCCGCATCGGCGTCCTTTCGGTGCCCGATCTGGGCGACTTCGGCGCCGAGCTCCGCTTCGTGCTGACCGCCCGGCTGGAGGCCTACCGGCTGCCGGGTTCGAACCGGCTGCTCGCGGGCCTCATCGCGGCGTCGGCCGATGCGGGCGCGGCGCGCGGCCAGTACGCGGAGTACACCGAGCGGATCATGAGCGAGACGAGGCGCGTCCTCGAACGCGGAATCGCCCGCGGCGACGTCGCCCCCGACACCGACGTCCGGGCCGCCGCCACTCTCGTGGCCGCGCCCCTGGTCTTCCGGCTGATCGGCGAGATGGAGCTGCCCGACGACCGCTTCGTGGACTCGCTGGTCGATCTCGTCACCAAGGCCGTCGGCGTGGCCGGCTGACGGATCCGGGCGCCGATGTCTCCCGATCCGCGATCCCCTGCCCCACACGCCGCCTTGCCTCACGCGCTGCTCACCCATCCGTCCCGCGGGCGTGGCGGCCGTCACCGGAGTACCGCACGGCCACCCGGCCACACGGCCGGGAACTGCCGGTGAGAGCGTCCCGGCGCGTTCGACGGGGCGCGGTGCCGAGTCCCGGCCACCGGCCACCGGCCACCGACCTGAGCGGACGCCGCGCCCGGGACCTGCGGAGGTCAGCCGCCCGTGGCGAACCCGGGGAAGAGCGTCATGCCGCCGTCGACGTAGAGCGTCGTCCCCACGACGTAGTCCATGAGATCGGACGCGAGCAGGACCACGGCGTGGGCGATGTCCTCGGGGTCCCCGATCCGGTCGTAGGGGATGAGGCGCAGGAGATCCTCCCGGGCTTCGGGGGTTTCCCATGCGCTGCGGTTGATGGGGGTTCTGATCGCCCCGGGGGCGACCGCGTTCACCCGGATCTTCTCCGGCGCGAGTTCCTGGGCCAGGGTCTGCATCATCATCTGCACGCCTCCCTTGGAGGAGGCGTAGTTCACGTGCCCCGCCCAGGGGATGACCTGGTGCACCGAGCTCATGCAGATGATCTTCCCGGCCGCCCGGGACACCTCGGGGACGACACCGCGTCGGCGGAACTCCTTGGTCGCCTCACGTGCGCACAGGAACTGGCCCGTGAGGTTGACGTCGAGCACCTTCTGCCACTGGGCGAGCGTCATCTCGGTGAACCGGGCGTCTCGCTGCATACCGGCGTTGGCGACGAGGATGTCGAGGGTCCCGAAATCCCGGACCGTGCGATCCACCATCTCGGCCACCTGGGTCTCCTGCGACACATCGGCCTCGTGGGCCACCGCGCGCACGCCGAGCGAGGTGATGTCCCGGACCACTTCCTCGGCGGCCTCGCGGCCGCTCACATAGTTGACCACCACGTCGGCCCCGGCCCGGCCGAGTCCGACGGCGGTGGCCCTGCCGATGCCGGAATTGGCGCCCGTGACCAGTGCGGTCTGCCCCTTCAGCAGGCCGGCGGGCAGACCACTCACCCGCGATGCCTCGGCGTGGGAATCCATGACGTCTCCGTCTCCTCGCTGGCCCGCTCCGGTACGACCGGCTTTCGCCTGGCAGGCGGGCAGGCGCGGTTCAGGCAACCACCGGTCCATCGCGGCGGCGGATCCGCCGGGCCGCCGTTGGGCCATTGGGCGCAGCGGCCTCCCCCGGCCGGCTCAACCGCAGCGACACGCGAGCGGCCTGCACGTTCACGTGGGCCGCCGTGCCGTGAGCCCCCACCGGAGGACATGGGTATCTCCCTTCCCCCGTACATGGACACCGAGACCACTGCGAAAGGAGTCCGGCGGGCATGACATGGGCTCCACCGCGACGCCCCGGCGGCGTTCGGCCCCAGGCAGCGTGTCGCCCATGCGGACCCGTACGTGACGGGTGCCCTCCCCCAGCCGGACAGCGACGCCGCGGGTCCCGAGGTGTTGCGCCAGGCGTACGACCGCCACGTCGTCGTCGCCACGGCCGAGAGCGAATGCGGTGTCCGGTTGCCGGGAGCCGATGGGGCGGGCCGCGCGGAAGCCGAAGTCCGTTTGCCCGACAGGCTCCTGGCCGGCGGGCAGGCCCCGGTGGCCGGTGAGGAGTTGCTCCCGCGCGGACACGGTGAGCAGGGCCGTGTCGACCGTACCGGCACCGAGCGTCGGATACGGGTGCTGCCCGACGCCGCGGGAAGCGGCTCGGTCCCCCGCATTGGTCGCGCAGACCATGACATCCAGGCCGTCGGGCCCCAGCCGGTACCCGGCGGTCACGTCCAGCAGGAAGGGACGGCCCGGCTGCGGGCGGACGACACCGGCCAGCCTCAGCGCTGCCCCGCTTCGGGCCCGCAGACGCCACGGGACCCACCGGAGCAGGCCGTGAATCGCTTCGCCCTTCTCCGGTTCGGTGAGCGGGAGTTGCAGGTCGGCCCCCTCGAACGTCTAGCGGCCGTCGCCGATGCGGTGGGGTCAGGGAACCAGGACCCGGCCCCGTCCGTCCCGGCGACGAGAGCGGCAACGGCGGCAGCAGCCCGTCCCGCACCGGCCCCCGTCGGTGTTCCGCTGCCACGGGGCGTGCGGGATCGTGGTCCAGACCAGAACATTGACGCGTCCCTGACCGGTCGATACGCTCCAGGAAGTCGCCTGAGAGCGCTCTCAGAGTCACCAGGTGTCTCGCACTGGCTACCTCCACAGCACGGCCTTCCGGATGAGGAGTAGAGCTTGTCTGCCAACCTTCCTTCCGCCCCACGTACGCGCCGAGCCCGCCCCAGGACCGCCGCCCTGGCTGCCGCGCTCGCGCTGGCCGGCGGATGTCTCGTCGCCACCCAGGTCACGGCCGCCACCGAGGCGGCGGCCGTCCCCACGACCATCCCGCTCACGCTGACCAACAACTCCGGGCGCGGCGAGCAGGTGCACGTCTACGTCATCGGCACCGAACTCTCGTCCGGGCGCCAGGGCTGGGCCGACGCCAGCGGCGCCTTCCATCCGTGGCCCGTCGGCGGCAACCCTCCGACGCCCGCTCCCGACGCGTCCATCGCGGGCCCGGCCAACGGGCAGTCGAAGACGATCCGGATGCCGAAGTTCTCCGGCCGGGTCTACTTCTCCTACGGGCAGAAGCTCGTCTTCAAGCTCACCACCGGTGGTCTGGTGCAGCCCGCGGTGCAGAACCCGAGCGACCCGAACGCGAACATCCTCTTCAACTGGACCGAGTACACGCTCAACGACGCGGGCCTGTGGATCAACAGCACGCAGGTCGACATGTTCTCCGCGCCTTACGCGGTCGGGGTGAAACGCCCGAACGGCACCACCCTCAGCACCGGCCACCTCAAGCCCGGTGGCTACAAAGCGTTCTTCGACTCCCTGCGCAGCCAGCCCGGCGGCTGGGGCGGGCTCATCAGGACCCGCTCCGACGGGACGATCCTGCGCGCGCTCGCCCCCGGCCACGGCATCGAAGCCGGAGCGCTGCCGGCCTCCGTCATGAACGACTACATCAACCGGGTCTGGAGCAAGTACTCCTCGCAGACGCTGACCGTCCAGCCGTTCAAGGACCAGCCGAACACGAAGTACTTCGGACGGGTCCAGGGCAACACCATGAACTTCACCAACGGTTCGGGAGCGGTCGTCACAAGCTTCCAGAAGCCCGACTCCGACAGCGTCTTCGGCTGCTACAAACTCCTGGACGCGCCCAACGACCTGGTCCGGGGGCCCATCTCCCGCACACTGTGCGCCGGCTACAACCGGTCGACGCTGCTGAGCAATCCCAACCAGCCCGACGCGAACAACGCGAACTTCTACAAGGACGCGGTCACCAATCACTACTCCGCCAAGATCCACGCCCAGATGGCCGACGGCAAGGCCTACGGCTTCGCCTTCGACGACGTGGGCGCGCACGAATCGCTTGTGCACGACGGCGACCCGCAGCAGGCGTACATCACGCTGGACCCGTTCAACTAGCTCCGTGTCCGGTTGCTCGTGCTCCCTCCGTCCCGAATCGTTCCCCCAGGCAAGGGACGGAGGGGGCCAGTGATCCCGCCACCGGCCAACGCGCCCCTACCCCGGCTGAAGCCCCAGGTGCGCCTTGGACCGGATGAGCAGGACGGGGCGGCCCCGGTCGGCCTGTCGGGCCACCCCGCGCGCGGCCGGACGGTGAAGTCGTCGTCCGTGCGGGTGACCGCGGTCCCGGACCGCCGGCGGCGTGCTGGTGGGCCCGCGCAGCTGTCGAGTCCACCGGACTTCCCAGTCGATCCGGTCCGCCGCGTCCTCGGCCGCCTGGATCCGCGACAGCAGGCAGAGGAAGACGAACCGCCACCATCACCCTCCGGCTGGAGGATCGGCACGCGCGTGCGCGGGTACGGGAAGAAACCGGTACCGAGTGCAACCTTCAGCAGGCCGTCGTCCATGTCCGGGATCAGTCCGCGGGCAGCGTCCGGGCCAGAGACCGCATGACGGGCTCGCGCCGGATGTCGATGTGGGAGAACGTCAGCGCCTCGGCGAGGCGCGGGCGGCCGGCGCCGATCGCGTCGCAGATCTGCCGGTGCTCAGCGCAGTGCTGCTCCGCGCCGCGCTCGGTGCCCGTGAGCCGGAACAGCCAGTGCATCAGGCCGAGGGAGGGCTGGAAGGAGGACTGGAGCAGCCGGTTCCCGGTCATGGTGATGAGTTCCGCGTGGAAGGCCGTGTTCGCGGCCGCGATCCCCGCCGCGTCCCCGCGCGCGGTCGCCGCCCCGGCCTCGTCCAGCACCTTGCGCAACGTGTCGTGGCTACCGCCGCGCGCGACGATCTCGGCCGCCCGCCGCGCGGCGAACACCTCCAGACTCAGCCGCAGGTCGAAGAGTTCATCGACGTCGCGGAGGGTGAGCCGGCGCACGCGCGCGCCGCGCCGCGGTTCCAGGACGACGAGCCCCTCGGTGGCGAGCCGCATCAGGGCCTCGCGCACCGGGACGCGCGAGACTCCCAGCGACTCCGCGAGTTCGCGCTCACGCAGCCGCGCGCCGGGCAGGTACGTCCCGGAGTGGATGCCAGCCCTGATCAGATCCTCGGTGCGTGCCACGTGGGAGCCGGGAAGCTCGGCCGCCTCGACGCGCGTCACGCCCGGACCTCCCGCTCCGGAGCGCGGAACGCCGGGAAGGTGGCCGGGAAGAGCTCGGCCGTCTCGCGGCGCTTCACATCGCGCTCGCTGTAGGCATCCCGCATCCGCTCGAAGAGAGCCTGGGCCTCGCGCCGCAGGGCCTCCAGGTCGATCCCGGGCAGACCGCCGTCCACCAGGACCGGGCGGCCCGCGACGACCGAGTCCGTCGCCTGCCGTGCCGTGCCGTTGAGCAGGAACGTCCGTACCGGGTCGTCCAGCACGCCGTCGCGGATGTCGTCGAGCGAGAAGGCGACCAGGTCGGCCTGGGCGCCGGGCGCGATCCGGCCCAGGTCGTCGCGGCCCAGGGCGCGGGCACCGCCCAGGGTGGCAGCCTCCACATACTGTTCGACGGGTGCGGCGTCCGAGCAGCCCTCGGCGATCTTGGCCAGGTGCACACCGACGTCCATGCCGCGGATCAGGTCTGGCGGGAAGGAGTCCGTGCCCAGGCACAGGTTCACCCCGGCCTCGCGGTACGCGCGGAACGAGTGCAGCATCTCGCCGTAGCGCAGGGACGTCTGCGGGCAGTGGATCACCGAGACGCCGCTGCCGGCGAGCAGCGCCAGATCGCCGCGGTCCTCACCGTGCACCGAGGGGTGCCGGTCGATGGTGACGGTGTGCGGAATCAACAGGTTCGGGTTCAACAGGTCGTGCTTTTCGAGAAGTTCGAGGGACGACAGGCCGTGCCGGCGCCGGATGATGTCGCGCTCGACCAGCCCCTGGAGTGCGTGCAGCCGGATCAGGACGCCGCGCTCCCGCCCGATCCGTGCCGTCTCGCCGAGCAGTTCCTCAGTGAGCGTCTCGATGCGGCAGGGCAGCAGGACGCCGGTCAGCAGCGGGTCGTCGAGCTCCGCGAGATGGTCGAGGAAGCGGACCGCGTCGCGCAGGCCCGCACGCCCCTCCTCCTCGTCGAAGGCGACTTCGCGGGTGCCGTCGGGCAGGACGACGTTGACGCCCGAACGGTAGGCAGGACCGAGGTATCCGCGCAGTCCGATCCCGCGCGCGGTGCGCGCCATGTCGACCAGCTCCTCGTACGGCTCCGCCCAGCGGCTGTGCACCTCGGAGGCGATCGGCATGAACGTGGTGATGCCGTGCAGCGCGAGCTGGGCGAGGGCGTACGCGCGGATCGTCGCCCGCTCCCGCGGGGTGAACACGTCGTGGCGGCGATGGGTGAAGTAGTCGAGCGACCACTGCAGGCCCTTGCCCCGCTCGGGGCCGGCCCAGGAGTCGATCACGAGATGGTCGATGTCGGTGAGCGCGTCGAGGTCGATGAGCCCCGGCATGACCAGGGATTCGCCCAGGTCGCGCTCCTCGTCGACAGCGCCCTCGTAGCGCGGCCCGACGTAGACGACGGTGTCGCCCTCCCACACCACCTCGCCGTCCCGCAGCAGCGCGTGGCCGCCGCCCTGGTGGGCGAGGATGTGCCGGGCGCGCCATCGGGTGCGCATTCTGCCTCCTGGGATCCAGGTACGCGGACGCGTGCGGTTCACCGTCCGTCGTGTTCCTGATCGTACGAGTTGGTATACCGAAGTGGAAGAGCAGGCGGGTCACCATACTGACCGGAAATCCAGCTCTCGCGAATTGCCCCATTATCGCCCCCGATCGACCACTTCTGCAGATCAGGAACTGGTCACCTCTTTCGCCCCAGTCACTTCTTGGTATACCGTCCGGCCAACCTTCCCCCGAGCGCCGAACGGATCTCCCGACGTGACGGATTCCCCTGTGCTGCCCGCGCGGCAGCTCTCCGACGCCGATGCCGCAGGCGTGCCCGACTCCCAGCCGGTCGCGACGGCTTCGGCCCCGCCCGCCGTCGCCGCCCGCTCCCTGCTCGGCACGGCATGGCTGCGCATCCGGCGCAGCAAGATCGCACTCGCCGCACTCGCCGTGGTGGTCCTCATGATCCTTTTCGCGGCGCTCGCCCCGCTGCTCACCGCGATCGAAGGCCAGGACCCCTACACCACCCGCACCAGCCCGGACGTCCTCGACGACTACGGCACGCCAGGACTCCCGCTGTCCTACTACCGCTTCCCGTCCGCCGACCACTGGCTCGGCGTCGAACCGGGCCTCGGCCGTGACCTCTTCGCCCGCATGGCGCACGGCGCTCAGGTCTCCCTGATCATCGCACTGCTCGCGACCGTCGTCTCCGTCGTCCTGGGCACCGTGCTCGGCGCGGCCGCCGGTTACTTCGGCGGCAAGGTGGACATGGTGATCAGCCGGATCATGGACCTGTTCCTGGCCTTCCCGCACCTGCTGCTCGTGCTCTCGCTCACGCCGATCCTGCAGTCCCGGCTCGGCGGCACGGCGCTCGGGGACGGCAGCCTGCTGCCGATCGCCTCGCTCGTGATCATCCTCGGATTCTTCGGCTGGGCCTATCTCGCACGCGTCGTCCGCGGCCAGGTGCTGTCCATCCGCGAGCAGGAGTTCGTCGAGGCGGCCCGCGCCTACGGGGCCTCGCACCGCTCGATCATTCTGCGCCAGATCGTCCCCAACGTCATGGGCGTCGTCCTCGTCTACGCCACGATGATGATCCCCACGAACATCACCGCCGAGGCCGCGCTCTCCTTCCTCGGCGTCGGCGTGAAGGACCCCACCCCGTCGTGGGGCCAGATGCTCAACGCCGCCCAGGTCGGCAACTGGTACCTGACCGACCCCTGGTTCCTCGCCGTCCCCGCCGGCGCCCTGGTGATCACGGTCCTCGCCTTCAACCTGCTCGGCGACGCGGTCCGCGACGCCCTCGACCCCAAGTCCTCCCGTGGCTGACCCCGGGCGGCACCACCAGGAAAACCAGGAGCAGCAGTGAATCGACGCACCACGGCGGCGCTCGCCCTGGCGGCGGCCACCGGACTGGCCCTCACCGCATGCGGTGGCCCCAAGCCCGCGCCCGGCTCGGGCTCCCGCGCCCCCGCCGACGCCTTCGAGGCCGTCAAGGTCGGCGAGGGCGACACGACCCGGGGCGGCAACGTCAACGTCCTGATGTCCACCGACTTCCAGACCCTCGACCCGGGCAACAGCAACTACGTCCAGACGGCCAACGTCGGCCAGCTCTACTACCGCACCCTCACCATGGCGAAGGAGGAGGCGGGCAAGCCCCCGAAGATCGTCCCCGACCTCGCCACCGATCTCGGCAAGGTGTCCAAGGACGGACTGACCTGGACGTACACGCTGAAGAAGGGGCTCAAGTTCGAGGACGGCTCACCGGTCACCGCCAAGGACGTCAAGTACGGCGTCGAGCGGACCTACGCCCGCGACGTCTACACACAGGCGCCGCAGGAACTGAACGCGGCCCTGTCCGACGACGGCTATAAGGGCCCCTACGCCAAGGGCTCCGCCAGCGACTTCAAGGGCATCGAGACGCCAGACAGCCGTACGCTCGTCTTCAGGCTGAAGCAGCCCTTCGCCGAGTTCCCCGCGCTCGTCTCGCGCTCCAACACCGCCCCCGTGCCCCGGGCGAAGGACACCAAGCTCGACTACACCAACCACCCGGTGTCCACCGGCCCGTACAAGATCAAGCACTACGACCGCGGCCGCTCCATGCAGCTCGTGCGCAACCCCGCATGGGACGCGGCGACCGACCCGAACCGCACCGCGCTGCCGGACACCTTCACCTTCAGCCTCTCCACAGCCCAGTCGACCATCAGCCAGCAGCTGCTCGCCGACTCCGACGCGACGGCCCTCACGCTCGACAGCGCGGGCGGCCTCCAGGCGTCCGACGCGGCGAAGCTCGACACGGCGGACGTCGCGCGGCGCACCGCCTCCGCGCTGATCGGCTGCACCGACGTCCTGGACTTCAACACCGAGACCATCAAGGACCCCGTCGTGCGCGAGGCGATCGCCGTCGCCATCGACCGCAAGGCCATCCACCTCCAGTACGGCGGCGCCCGCTTCGGCAAGCTCACCCAGTCGTACATCAACCCCGACCAGCGCGGATACGTCACCCAGCACACGGCCCTCGCCCCGTCGGGGCAGCCCCGGGTGGCGGCGGCCAAGAAGCTCCTCAAGGGCCGCGACTACCCGAAGAAGCTCGTCTACGGGTATGCCGACGCGACGCCCCGCTACAAGAACATGGGCACCTCGCTCCAGCAGAACCTGAAGCAGATCGGCATCGACCTCGAACTGCGCGCCATCCCCGCCGCGAACTACTACACGACGCTCGCCGGCGAGAACATGCCGGACATCGCCCGCAGCGGCTGGTGCGGCGGCGCCGACAGCGGCTCGGTGCGCACGACCGTCGACCCGAATCTGGGCCCGAGCGTCGACGGCGAGTCCTTCGGCTTCTCCAACATCCCCCGCTACCACGACCCGGAGATCGCCCGCGCCATGTACGCACTGCGTGGCGAGAACGGAACGAGCGAGGGCCTCGGCCGCAAGTGGGCGACGCTCTTCGACCGGAGCATGCAGGACTACCCGCTCGTCCCGCTGATCAGGAGTGTCACCCGCAGCGTCGTCGGATCCCGCATCCGCAACGCGCAAGTCGGCTACTTCTTCGGCTCCATCGACCTGTCGACCGTCTCGGTCGTGTCCAAGAAGGGGTGACCATGCCTGCCTTTCTGCTTCGGCGTCTCGGCGCCACCGTCGTCCTGCTGACCGTCATCAGCTTCGTCACCTTCAGCCTGTTCCAGTTCGGGCCCGCCGACCCGGCCGCCGCGGCATGCGGCCAGGAGTGCACGCCCGAACGCGTCGCGGAGGCGCGCGTCGCCCTCGGCATGGACAAGCCGTTCCTCTCCCAGTACCTGACCTACATGTCCGGCCTGTTCCACGGGCGGACGATCGGCGCGGCCGGTGCGCAGTCGCTGTGCGAGTGGCCCTGCTTCGGCAAGTCCTTCCAGACGAACGAGGACGTCACCGCCGTACTGGAGCGCGCCCTGCCGTACACGGTCTCCGTCGCCGTCGGAGCGATCGTCCTGTGGACGGTCGCCGGCGTCACCCTCGGTACGCTGGCCGCGCTGCGCAAGAACAAGGTCACCGACAAGGTGATCGTCGGCGCCGCCTCCATCGGCGTGTCCCTGCCGATCCCGGTCACCGGTCTGCTCCTGCTCCTCGTCTTCGTCTCGACCTTCGACCTGCTGCCGTTCACGACGAACGCCATCACCTCACCCTTCGGACCCGCCGGGTTCGGCGGCTGGTTCCAGAACTATCTGCTGCCCTGGGTCGCGCTCGCCGTCCTTTTCAGCGCCCAGTACATCCGCGTCACCCGCAGCTCCATGCTGGAGACGCTCGGCGAGGACTTCATGCGCACCGCCCGCTCCAAGGGCCTGTCGAAAACCTCCATGGTCGTCCGGCACGGCGCCCGCGCCGGGCTCACCCCCGTCGTCACCATGCTGGGCCTCGACATCGGCCTGCTGCTCGGCGGCGCGGTCCTCACCGAGCAGATCTTCTCCGTCCCCGGAGTCGGCTTCACCGCCGTGAGGGCCGCGCAGGCCGGCGATCTGCCCGTGACCATGGCGATCACCCTGCTCGCCGCCTTCTTCATCATCGTCGCCAATGTCGTCGTCGACGCCGTCTACGCCGTCATCGACCCACGAGTGAGGGCCGCCTGATGTCCACCTCCACCGAGCAACCCCTGCTCCGTATAAGCGACTTGCACGTCGCCTTCCCCACCGACGACGGACTCGTGCACGCGGTCAACGGCATGGACCTCACCCTGAACCGGGGCGAGACCATCGGCCTCGTCGGCGAGTCCGGCTCCGGCAAGACCGTCACCAGCCAGGCGCTGATGGGCCTCCTCAAGGAGAGCCGGGCACAGGTCACCGGCGAGATACTGCTCGACGGCACCGACCTCAACTCCCTGTCCGAGGACCGGATGCGGACCTGGCGCGGCAAGAAGATCGCCATGATCTTCCAGGACCCGCTCTCCGCGATGCACCCCTTCCACACCGTGGGCGCGCAGATTGCCGAGGCGTACCGCGTCCACAACAAGGTGTCGCGCAAGGCCGCGCTCGCCGTCGCAGTCGACATGCTCGGCCGGGTCGGTATCCCCGACCCGAAGCGGCGGGCCGGCGCCTTCCCGCACGAGTTCTCCGGCGGCATGCGCCAGCGCGCGATGATCGCCATGGCGCTCGTCTGCGAACCCGAACTGCTCATCGCCGACGAGCCGACGACCGCTCTCGATGTCACCGTGCAGGCGCAGATCCTCGACCTGCTCGGCGAACTCCAGCAGGAGACCGGCACCGCCGTCGTCCTTGTCACCCACGACCTCGGCGTCGTGGCCGAGGTCTGCCACCACGTCGCCGTCATGTACGGCGGACAGTGCGTGGAGCGGGGCAGCGTGCGCGAGCTGTTCCGGGACCCGCGCCACCCCTACACCCAGGGCCTGCTCGCCTCCATGCCGACGCTCGGCGACAGCGGCGAACGGCTGCGGCCCATCCCCGGCTTCCCGCCGTCGCTCACCGCGCTGCCCACCGGGTGTCTCTTCGCCGACCGCTGCCCGCAGACCCACCTCGTGCCCGACGGGCTGTGCCACAGCGAGCGGCCGGCCTTCATCACGGCCGAGGCGGCCGACCATCCGTCCCGGTGCCACCAGGAGCATCTCGCCGCCGCCGGGAGAACCACCGGGAACACCGTCGGCGACACCACCGAGGAGGCCGCGCGATGACCACCACCGAGCAGACCCCGCTGCTTGAGGCCGACGGCCTGACCAAGCACTTCCCGGGCAGGGGCGGCCTGATGGGCCGCGGCGGCGCCCCGGTCAAGGCCGTCGACGGTGTCAGCTTCTCCGTCGGTGCGGGACAGACCCTCGGCATCGTCGGCGAGTCGGGGTGCGGGAAGTCCACCACCGGGCGGCTGCTGATGCGCCTCCTCGAACCCACCTCGGGCACCGTCCGCCTCGACGGCCGCGACATCGGCGCGATGAAGCGGGCCGAGGCGCAGGAGTACCGGCGCCAGGTCCAGATGGTGTTCCAGAACCCCACCTCGTCCCTCAACCCCCGGCAGACGGTGGGCGCCGCCATCGCCGCCCCGCTGCATGCCCAGGGCATCGACCCGGCAGGCGGGATCAAGACGCGCGTACGGGAACTGATGGACCGGGTGGGTCTGCGCCCCGACCACTACAACCGGTTCCCGCACGAGTTCTCCGGCGGGCAGAAGCAGCGTGTCGGCATCGCCCGCGCCCTCGCGCTCGAGCCGCGCCTGATCATCTGCGACGAGCCGGTCTCCGCCCTGGACGTCTCGGTCCAGGCGCAGGTCGTCAACCTCCTCCAGGACATCCAGGCCGACACGGGCGTCTCGTACCTCTTCATCGCGCACGACCTGTCCGTCGTACGGCACTTCGCCGACCGCGTCGCCGTCATGTACCTCGGCAGGATCATGGAGAGCGGGGTGACCCGGGAGGTCTTCGACCATCCCCGCCACCCCTACACCCGGGCCCTGCTCTCCGCCGTGCCCCAGCCCGACCCCGACGCCGACCGGGGCCGCAGGATCCGGCTCAGCGGAGACCTGCCCACCCCGGCGAACCCGCCTTCCGGCTGCGTGTTCCGTACGCGCTGCCCGCTGCGTCCCACCCTCGGCGAGGCCGAACAGGCGCGCTGTGCGGGAGAGGTGCCGTCAGTGGCGAGCGACGAGGGACCCGCCTGCCACTTCGCCGACCGGGCCGTTGCCGCCCACCACTGACCCGCCACCCGCCGACTGACCGACAACGTAAGGAAGTTGCACCACATGCTCATCCGTGACGCCCGCCCCTGGGGCGGCGAGCGCAGTGACATCCAGCTCGACGGCACCCGCATCGCCGCGATCCGCCCGCACGACCCGGCGGCCACGCCCGCCGCAGAGGTCGTCGAGGGCCGCGGCCGCCTGCTCCTGCCGGCCTTCAGCGACGTCCATGTCCACCTGGACTCCACCCGCGTCGGCCTGCCGTTCCGCCCGCACACCGGCGGCCCCGGCGTGTGGACGATGATGATGAACGACCGCGAGAACTGGCGCGACGCCGAGGTCGCCCTGCCCGAGCGGGTGGCCGGCACCCTGGAGCGCATGATCGCCCACGGTACGACGCGGGTGCGCACGTACGCGCAGGTCGACGTGGACTGCAAGCTGGAGAAGTTCGAGGCAGTCGTCGCCGCCAAGGAGAAGTTCGGGCACCTCGCCGACGTCCAGATCATGACGTTCCCGCAGGCCGGCATCCTGCGCGAGCCCGGCACCGCCGACTACCTGGAGGCCTCGCTCAAGGCGGGCGCCGACGTGATGGGCGGCATCGACCCCTGCACTCTGGACCGTGACCCCAAGGGCCACCTCGACGTGGTCTTCGGCCTTGCCGAGAAATACGGCGTCGAGGTCGACATCCACCTGCACGAGCCCGGCGAGCTGGGCGTCTTCTCGACGGATCTGATCCTGGAACGGGTGCGCGCGCTCGGTATGCAGGGCAAGGTCACCATGTCGCACGCCTACGAGCTCGGCGCGGTGAACGAATCCACCAGCCGTCGCCTCATCGAGGAGTTCGCGGAGCTCGACATCGCCATGGCGACCGTCGCCCCCGCGGGCCGCGGCCAACTCTCGCTCGTCCAACTCACCGAGGCCGGCGTCCGTGTCGGCCTCGGCGAGGACGGCCAGCGCGACTACTGGAGCCCTTACGGCAACTGCGACCTGCTCGACCGCACCTGGCAGCTGGCCTTCACCAACAACTTCCGCCGCGACGACCACATCGAGATGTGCCTCG
This sequence comes from Streptomyces sp. NPDC091416, assembly GCF_044756845.1. NCBI lineage: Bacteria > Bacillati > Actinomycetota > Actinomycetes > Kitasatosporales > Streptomycetaceae > Streptomyces > Streptomyces sp. NPDC091416. Next base: position 157,916 of record NZ_JBIVTU010000010.1, on the reverse strand, counting down.
CGGTGGCCAGCATGGGCGGCGCCTCCATCATGAGCCACGACGTCCCGCGCCTCGCCGGGGTGACGGACCGGCCGGGCCTCGCGGTCGGCGACCGCGCCGATCTGCTCCTCGTCGACGGCGAGACGCCGAGCAGCGCCGTCATGGACCGCGGCACCGACCGGACGGTCCTGCACGACGGCCGGATCGTGGCGGACGGCCTCGAAGTGGTCACCGCCGCCGAGTAGGCGTCACCACCGTCATGCACGGGTCACCTCCGTCATGTGGGTGACGCACGGTGCGGGAGCGGGAACCCGGGAAGTCCCCCGGGTTCCCGCTCCTGCCTTGGTCATCGGCATCGTCCCAGGTCCGGGGGCCATTGCCCACGATCCGTTCGAGCGGTCGGCGAGATACGGCGTGTGTTCGTGCAGACGGGCATTTTCCGCGACGTCCGCACCTGGCACCTGCTCGGCACCGATCCGGACGCCGCCGAGCCGCTTTCCGTGGCCCGTACGCCCGACGGTGAGCGGCGCAGCGTGCACGAGGTGTCCGACCCGTCGGGGCGTCGCCTGGTCATCGTCGTCACGGACACGGTGGCGAGCGGCTGGGCCGAGGCGGATGTCGCGCGCGTGCTGCGGCAATGGGCGTCCCACGGTCCGGTGGCGCTGCTCAACGTACTGCCCCGCCGGCTGTGGGACCGTGGCGCGGTGCGGCCGCGCTCGCTGCCTTTGCGTGCGGTGGGTCCGGCGTCGCCCACCACGTCGTGGCGGGTGGGCGCGCCCGTGCGGAGCCACCGCAGGAGCGTACGCCTGCGGCCCACCTCGCATGTGCTCGCGATCCCGGTGGTGGAGGCCGAGCCGGCATCCGTACTGCTCCTGGCGAAGCTGGTGGCGGGCGCCGGCCAGTGGACGCGGGTGCCGTGCCTGGTGATCCCCCGCACGCCGTCGCCGCCGGCGCCACTACGGGCTGAGTCGCTTGCTCCCGCCCGAGAGGAGGTCACCGACACACTCAGCCGGTTCAGAGCAGGGGCATCCCCCCTTGCCCAACAACTGGCCGCATATCTGTCCGCCGTTCCCCTGAGTCTCCCGGTCATGAACCTCGTCCGCCGGACGATGCTCCCCGAGGCGGAGCACGGGCACCTGGCCGAGGTCGCTCTCAGTGGCCTCTTCACCCCTTGGGCCCAGGAGGCGGCGGCAGACCCGGACCGCATCCCTTTCGACTTCCGCCCCGGGGTCCGGGCAGCACTGCTGGGCGGCCAGCGCCGGGACGCCGTCACCTCCGTACAGCAACTGGTCCGACGCGAGACGGGCACGGGGATCAGCGAGTACGGTGCGCCCAGCGGGGGCGACTTCCTCGTGGGGCGCGGGAGCGGCGACGGCAGCGGTGACCGAGGGCTCGCGCCGGAAGCCATGCCGTTCGCGGCTCGGGAGGGTGCGGCGGGTGCGGCAGCAGCGACTGCCGGTGCGGGAAGGCCGGGCCTCGACCCCCTTGCCGGAGCTGCAGCCCGTGCTCGAACTCGTGGACCGCTACGTGGACGAACAGGTGCGGCAGGCAGTGGCTGGCGCGCAGGAAGGACACGGCTCGTTCTCACTGCTGCTGGGCACCGCGGGGTCGGGGAAGACGACGGCCATCGCTCGGGCGGTGGCCGCCCTGCCGAACGACTGGACGTGGTGGACTCCGCGGTCACCGGACGAACTGGTCGGTGCGAGGGAACGGCTGCTTCCTCGGACAGTCGTGGTCGTGCCCGACCTCCGCTCCTTCCTGCTGGCGTCCGGCCGTCGGTCGCCCACGACGATGAGCGACTTCATCGATCTGATGTCCGCGCCGAGCCCCCTGCTGGTGCTGGGCGAACTCAGACCCGAGGACTACCAGGCGCTGCGATCAGACAACTCGGAGGAAGCCCAGGCCTTCACCCATGCTCTCGACCGCGTCAACCTGATACGGGTGTACTCGCCGACCGAGGAGTCGAACGCCCTCGCGCGCGTCCGCGACGCTCCTCCCTTCGCCCGGCCCCTGCTCCTGGCGGCGCTGGACATCCGACGCCTGGGACACCCGGCCGAGATGTCGCGCCACCTGCTGGAAGCGGCGACACCGGCGTATCGATCCCACCGCTCCGACCGGGACGCAGCTCCGCACAACTGGCTCGTGGCAGCGCTGGAATACGCCTGCGCAGCGGCGCCCGACCGCGCTCCAGTAATGGCCGCCTCGTCCAGCAGACGCTCCCACTACGTGCTCAACGCCTTCGTGGAATGGGCCGACCGACGAGACCGCCCGGACGTCTCCCCACCCGACGAACTCTGGCCGGTGCTGGCCCGCTTCGCCGACGCGGACTCCCTCGATGCCCTGGCCCGGACCGCTCTGGAGCGAGGACTGCACGAGGTGTCCCAGCTGCTCCGGAACACAGCGGCATTCCACGCCGACACCTACTCCCCAGAGTTCCGGACCCTGATCGGAGCCGCTGAGAATCGGTTGGTGAGGATCAGCCGGGACCATGAGGAGTTGGGCTCGGGAATCCTTCTCGAGGGTGGACACGTGGCAACGCCGGCCGCTCTGCTCCCCGCCGTTGCGGTCGCCCCTCTCCTGCGCCTCGAAGCCCGCCCGTGGGGGGACCCGCGCACATGGCACGCCCAACCGGTGCCTTATACGGCGCAGGCGCCACTGGCCCTCCTGACGAACGCAGGACCCGAGCCCACCCCGCTGGAGCTGCCTCTGCCGTCCGCTCCCCCACCAACAACGGGGGACCAGGCCGTGGTCATCGGATTCAGGCGGGACGCTCCCCATCGATTCCACCATCCGGTAGCGGCCCGCTACCGGATCGCGTCCGTAGAGGGCGACAGCTTCGTACTGGAGTCGGTAGGGGCTGGCTCCGCGCCCCTGCTGTCCGGGGCAGCTGTCGTCGACCTGCACGGCGCAGTGATCGGCATGGTGTACCGAGGGACGAGTGGCAGGGAACACCGGCTCCACGCCACACGGATCCTGCCTCCCTCGCAGAGGCCGTCCCGGACCCCGGAGCCCACGTCGATCCGCGCGGTGCTGGAACCGGCGCGTTCACGCGCCGTGCTCATCGGGGCGGACAGATACGAGGAATACCCTGACCTGCCCGGCTCCCGCGAACGAGTGCTCGCGCTGGCGCATGCGCTGGGGAAGGATCAGGATTCCGGCCCGTTCAACGATGCCAATGTGTCACTCGTCTGGAACCAGCACTACCCCGAGCCTCTGATCCGTTCGCTGGAAGACCTCTCCCAGCAGGCCGAGGACACGCTTCTCGTCCACTTCACGGGCCACGTGCTGGAAACACACGATGACGCGTATCTCTTCTTCCCTACTTCCCGTCGCGACCGGCCGGAGCTCACCGCCCTGTCCATCCGGCGCCTGGCTTCGCTGATGAATGACAGCCCCGCCCGGTTCAAGGTCCTCATCCTCGATGCCTACCTCGCAGGCGCGGACCGAGCATGGGCGTTGCTGAATCCGCAGTCCGGACATGGCAACTGGTCCCTGATCACCTCCCCCCAGGGGCTCGGGCGGCCGCGCTTGACGCTCACGAACGAGCTCACCGCCGTGCTCACCGAAGGCATCCCCCAGGCACCGGAGTTCATCAGCCTCGGCGAGATGGCCGCGAGCATCCGCCGCAGGTCCGCCGGTCATGTTCACACGTTCGAGGCCACCGGCCCCGACGCCCGCGGCCTCCTCCTGCGCAACCCCGCTTACGCGCTCGCGCTCGAAGGCACCGTCAAGTGGTTCAACAAGGAGAAGGGCTACGGATTCATCGCCGTCGACAACGGCCGCGACGTCTTCGTCCACTACTCCGCCATCCAGATGACCGGCTTCCGCGCGCTGGAGGTGGGCCAGCGCGTCCGGCTCCGGATCGCCGAAGGCGACCGCGGACCGCAGGCAGCGAACGTGCGTCCGGTCCGTCCGACGTAGGACGCGGAGGTCAAACCCCACGAAGTAGGCCATTGCCGACACCGGTCTGGCGATGCCAGGGCTGAGTGCCGGAGCGGGGTGACGGACACTTCGCTGCCCCGGCGGCAGCGGAGCGAGGGCGCCCTGGACGGTGCCGCGTGGTGGAGCCGGCGGCCGACGGCCCCCATGCTCCGCGAGCCTGGCGGGCGCCGGGTACGCGGACGGCTGCGAAGCGGGTCAGCAGGGACGCGGCAAGCACCGGGCCCGCACCGATGGTGATGATCAAGGTGAAGCCCGGGTCCGTTCGATCACGCTCCGCCGCCTCACACGCGCACGCCGCCGCCCCCGTCCCCCCGTCCTCCATGGCGGCTCCTACCCCCGGTACGCCTCCAGCAGCCGGAGCCAGATCTCGCTGATCGTCGGGTACGCGGGCACCGCGTGCCAGAGCCGGTCGAGGGGGACCTCTCCCGCGACCGCGATCGTCGCCGAGTGCAGCAGTTCACCGATGCCGGGGCCGACGAAGGTGACCCCCAGCAGGATCTCCCGGTCCAGGTCGACGATCATGCGCGCCCGGCCCCGGTAACCGTCCGCGTACAGACCGGAGCCGGCGACCGAGGCGAGGTCGTAGTCGACGGCCCGGACGCGATGGCCGGCCTGTTCCGCCTCGGCGAGGGTGAGGCCGACCGAGGCGGCCTCCGGGTCGGTGAAGACGACCTGCGGGACGGCCGCGTGATCGGCGGTGGCGGCGTGGGCACCCCAGCGGCCCGTCTCCAGGTCCGGGACGCCCTGGGCGCGTGCGGCGATGGCCGCGCCGGCGATACGGGCCTGGTACTTGCCCTGGTGGGTCAGGAGTGCCCGGTGGTTCACGTCGCCGACGGCGTAGAGCCATGGCGTCCCCTCGACCCGGCAGCTGTCGTCGACGGTGAGCCAGGACCCCGGCTCCAGGCCGACCGTCTCCAGGCCCAGGTCGTCGGTGCGCGGGGCGCGGCCGGTGGCGAAGAGGATTTCGTCCGCCTCGATCTGTTCGCCGTTGTCGAGTGTGACGGTGACCGGTCCGTCCGGTGCGGAGCGCTGTACGGAGGTGGCCGAGACGCCCGTGCGGATGTCGGCTTCCGCGTCGGTCAGCGCGTCGGCGACGAGCTCGCCGGCGAACGGCTCCATGCGGGGCAGCAGCCCCTTGCCGCGGACCAGCATGGTGATCTCGGCTCCCAGGGCGCCCCAGACCGTGGCCATCTCCACGCCGACCACTCCCCCGCCCACGACGACGAGCCGGCGGGGTACCTCCTTCGCGCTCGTCGCCTCCCGGCTGGTCCAGGGGCGGGCCTCCTCGATGCCCGGCAGGTCGGGGACCACTGCCCGGCTGCCGGTGCACACGGCCACCGCGTGCCGGGCGGTGAGCCGGCGCTCCGTACCGTCGGGCGCCGTGACGGTGACCGCCTTCGGGCCGGTCAGCCGGCCGTGGCCCCGGTGGATGTCGACCCCGATGCCTTCCAGCCAGGCGGCCTGACCGTCGTCCTTCCAGTGCGAGGCGTACGTGTCGCGGTGCGCGAGCACGGCGGCGGTGTCGAGCGGACCCTGGACGGCGGCTGCGAGGCCCGGGACGCGTCGGGCGTCGGCGCGGGCGACGACGGGGCGCAGCAGGGCCTTGCTCGGCATGCAGGCCCAGTACGAGCACTCGCCGCCGATGAGTTCCGACTCCACGATCGCGGTGCTCAGCCCGGCGGCCCGGGCACGGTCGGCCACGTTCTCACCCACCGGACCCGCACCGATGACCACGACGTCGTACGCGACAGGCTCCACAGCATGTGTCATGGGCCCATTCTGGTCATGGGTGTGCGAGGCGGCCACATGGGCAGGCGGAATAGCGCAAGCACAGGCACCGTTGTCCCGGACACGCAGGTACGGGCACAGGAAGAGGTAGCAGAACATGAGCACCGTAGAGCTCACCAAGGAAAACTTCGATGAGGTCGTCAGCGGGAACGAGTTCGTCCTGATCGACTTCTGGGCTTCCTGGTGCGGCCCGTGCCGGCAGTTCGCGCCGGTCTACGACTCGGCGTCCGAGCGCCACGCGGACCTGGTCTTCGCCAAGGTCGACACCGAGGCGCAGCAGGAGCTGGCGGCCGCCTTCGAGATCCGGTCCATCCCGACGCTGATGATCGTCCGTGACAACGTGGCCGTCTTCTCGCAGCCGGGCGCGCTGCCCGAGGCGGCGCTGGAGGACGTGATCGGTCAGGCCAGGAAGCTGGACATGGACGAGGTCCGCAAGTCCATCGAGGACCAGCAGAAAGAGCAGAAGTAGGCTCCGCGCGCAGGTGTCAGGGCCCGGCCGGTGACGGCCGGGCCCTGAGCGCTGTCCAGCCTGGATCCGTGCGGTCTCAGCCGTCCGTGCGGTGCTCCGAGACGCGGACCGAGAGCCCGTAGTCCAGCTCCGATCCGTCGATCAGCAGGGCCTGGACGGTATGCGTCGCGGGGTCGATGTCCGCCACCATTCCCTCGCCGGCATACCGGGGGTAGCCCGACTCGCCCGTCTCCCCCGTGGCGGTCACGACCGCCGAGCGGATGGGCGCGCCGGGCCGGGGGCTCCCGGCAGCATGGCTTCCGGAGCTCTCCGCCGGCACGTCCTCGGTGTCCTGGTCCTCGGCGGCCGTGTCGTTCCCGGCCGCCGCTTCCTGCTCTTCCTTCGCGTCCTGCGCGTCCCCCGTGCCCTGATCCCCGGCGGCCGCGTCGCCGGCGCCTGAGGCCTTCGTCCCGGCTCCCCCGGCCGCCGTGCCCTTGACGTCGGCGAACGCGGGGACCAGCAGGATCTCGTAACTCTGCGGATGGCTCATGGTCATGACGCTAGGCAAGGGGCGTCCACCGCGCATGTTGCCGCGCGGGCGGCCGGTTCAGCTGGACTCGCGGTGGACGGTCCGGGCCCGCAGCAGGTCGTGCCGCTCCGGTTCCGTCCCGGGGTGCCGGACCAGGCGGTCGACGAGATCGGCCAGCGGCTGCACCGTGGCCAGTTCCATCCGTACGCTGCTGAGCCTGGGCCTCAGCAGCCTTCCCAGCATCGAGTCGTCCGCGCCGACCACGGCCGTGTGCCCGGGCACCTGGATCCCGGCGTCCTGGAGGGCCCGCATCAGCAGCATCGCGTAGGCGTCGTCGTACGCGAAGACGGCGTCCAGACCGAGCGTGCTCCAGCGGGCGGCCAGGGCGGCCGCCGATTCCTCCGTGTAGCGCAGCGGGAGCTCCTCGATCCGGGCGCGGCCGGTGGCGGCGGCCCGCCGGGCACCGGCCAGCCGGGGGCCGGCGAACAGTGCGGGACCGGGCTCCACGGGCATCACCACGCCGATTTGGTGCCGGCCGCGTTCCAGCAGATGGCGGACGGCGCTGGCGCCGACCTCCCGCTGATCGGTGATCAGCGCGTGGGCGCCGGGGACCGGTTGCGGTCCGAGGGTGATCACCGCTTTCGCGCCGGAGCGCCGGAGGAGGGCGATGCCGTGCGGGGCGAGAGGGACCGAGCCGGGCGCGATGACGGCCACGGGCCTCAGTTCGGCCCAGGCGCGGGCGGCGTCGTCCGGGGCGAGGCCGATGGAGCCGTACTGGACGACGGTGTAGTCCAGGCGCCGCAGGCCGGATTCCAGCCCGTGCAGGAAGCGGTGGTGCAGCGGTGCGGAGGGGAGGTGCGCGGTCGGCAGGAGCACCATGCGCGAGTGCCCGGCGCGCAGGCTCCGGGCGGCCGCATGCGGGACGTAGCCGAGTTCGGTGGCGGCCTCCCGCACCCGGCGGCGGGTCGGATCGCTGATCCTCACGGCCGTGTTGTTGTTCAGCACGTACGACACGGTGGCCCGCGAGACGCCTGCCAGCCGCGCCACGTCGGCGCTGGTCGGGACGGGGCCTTCGGCGGGCTGCTCGGTTAACTGACTCATGGCGTCGGGCAGTCTTCCAGACCCGTTCGGCACGGGAACGCGCCGGGGCCCTGACCGGGTGTCAGCCTCGGGCGGAGGTCCGGACCGCGCCGGAGGCACGGGCCGACGGGCCGGGGTCCGCGGCCCGTGGGACGGACCCGCTCCACGCGGGGCGCCGCACAGGTCCTACGGTAAGGCGATGACCATCCAGCACCGCAGCGACAGCAATGACCTCACGTCCGCCTTCCCCGGCCGGTCCGGCCCCACGGCCACCTCTCAGGCCGATCCGCACGACGTGGGCCCCGTCCGCACCTCGTACGCCCCCGACCGGGACGGCGACCCGGATCCCGGCGAGATCGTCTGGACCTGGGTGCCGTTCGAGGAGAACGACGGGCGCGGCAAGGACCGTCCGGTTCTCGTGGTCGCCCGTGAGGCGGCGGGGACGCTGCTCGCCGTACAGCTGTCGAGCAAGCAGCACGACCGTGACCGGGAGTGGGTGGCGCTGGGGGCGGGTCCCTGGGACAGCTCGGGCCGTCCTTCATGGGTCGACCTGGACCGGGTGCTGCGGCTGCACGAGGACGGCATGCGGCGTGAGGCGTGCGCGCTGGACCGGGACAGGTTCGACCTGGTCGTCGGGCGGCTGCGGGAGCTCTACGACTGGCGGTGACGGCGCAGGCGCCCGTCCCGGGCCGTGGCGCCTCCGTGCGGCCGTGGCGGGCGCGCCGACCCGAACGGTCCAACCACGACGCATCCGCTGACGTCGAACCCTATGGCTCAACGTCAGGGTGAGGGTTGAACGTCCGCTGCGAACACCCGCTCGAATGCGGTTCTGGTGGGCGCATCGGCGGCGCGGTCGAGGACGCCGAAGACGATCTGCTCGAAGTGGCCCGCGAATCGGCCGCCTCCGGTGAGCAGTGCACGGAAGGCGCCCGCCACCTCGGCCGGGTCGTTCCGGAACACGCCGCATCCCCAGGCACCCAGCACCAGCCTGCGGTAGCCCCGTACCGCCGCGACCTCCAGCACCCTCTCGGCGCGCGAGGCGAGCGCGGCGGGGATGAGGTGGGCCGACTCCGGGGTCCTGCTGCGGATCACGCCGGCGTTGGGTGCGGGCGAGGTGAGGAATCCTGCCGCGTACGGGGTGTCGAGCAGCCGGCCGCGGTCGTCCCGGAAGACGGGTACGCCCGGTGAGTGGATGACCCGGTCGGTGTAGAAGGCGCTGCGTTCGGCCCGGTGGTGGGCGTAGTACTCGGGGGCCCGCAGCAGCGTCGCGTAGAGGGCGGAGCCGCGGCACAGGGCTTCCTCCTGCGCCTGCGCCCCGTTGAGATAGCCGCCGCCCGGATTACGGGCGGACGCGTAGTTCAGGACGGCGACCTTCCCCGGTCCCTCGCCCGTCATCCGGGCGGCCGCACGGAGGCTGCTCTCGCCGGTGACCTCGATGTGCGGGGTCCGGTTCCCGTCCAGTGCCGCGACGTGCAGCGGCTCGGGGCCGTACAGCCCGGTACCCGAGAGTGCGGCGGTCAGCGCACGCTCGATGCTGACCTCACGGCCCTGCGGTGTGCGGTAGTGACCCGCCTCGACGATGGTCTCGGTCTCTCGCGCGACGGCGCGCAGCCGGGCGCTCACCGGCCCTCCCCCTTATGGTGCATACGGGGCATCGTCAACGACCCCACGGCATGGCCGCAAGTGAATTTCCGGCGCACAGGGGCACCCTTGTGCGATCTCCCGGCAGGGGTTTGGGTAGGACGGTCGCACCGGAACAGGAGGCCCGGCATGTCAACCGACGCACCTGGCGCACACGGTCCGCCCGGACAGGCCACGCCCCTCGGCGAGGGCGAGGCGGAGGATTTACTGCGCTGCATCTGCTTCAAGACGGGACCGCCCCGCATCGTGGGCGTCGAGCTCGAATGGCTCCTGCACGATCGCGACCGGCCCCACGTGCCTGTCGCACACCACCGTCTCGACGCGGCCGCGAAGGCCGTCGGGGCACTGCCCCTGAACGCGGCGCTCACCTTCGAACCCGGCGGCCAGCTGGAGCTCAGCTCGCGCCCCGCCGACTCGCTCATGACCTGCATCAACGACACGGCCGCCGATCTCGCCGCCGTACGCGACGCCCTGGACCGGCTGGGCCTGGTTCCGGCCGGGTTCGGCGTCGACCCCTGGCATCCCCCGCGCCGGCTGCTGCGCCAGCCCCGCTACGACGCGATGGAGACCGTGTTCGACCGGTCGGGCCCCGCGGGCCGCGCCATGATGTGCACGACCGCATCCGTCCAGGTCTGTCTGGACGCCGGAGAGGAGGAGCCGGGACCGCTCGGATACGGGCGGCGCTGGCAGCTGTCCCATCTGCTGGGCGCCGTCCTGGTGGCCGCGTTCGCCAACTCGCCGTTCCGGCTGGGGAGGCCGGCGCCGTGGCGGTCGACGCGCCAGTCCCTGTGGGCTGACCTCGATCCGCTGCGCACCCTGGCCCCGTCCGGGCATCTGCCGCCCCGGGACGCCTGGGCAGCCCATGTGCTCGACACGCCCGTGATGTGCATCAGAGGCGGCGAAGGACCCTGGGCCGTGCCCGAGGGACTCACCTTCCGCGACTGGATCCGCCGCGGCGATCCTCGACGCCCCGTCCGGGCCGATCTCGATTACCACATCACCACGCTGTTCCCGCCGGTACGCCCGCGCGGACATCTGGAGCTGCGCATGATCGACGCACAGCCGGGCGAGGACGGCTGGCTCGTCCCGCTCGCCGTCACCACGGCCCTGTTCGACGACCCGGAGGCCGCCGAGACCGTGTACCGCACCGTCAAACCCCTGGCCGAGACGGCGGGTCCGCCGGCCGCGCCGCGCAATCCGCTCTGGGCCGGGGCCGCCCGCGACGGGCTGACCGATCCGGAACTGCGGGCGGCGGCGGTCACCTGCTTCGACCTCGCGCTGGAGGCACTGCCGCGCCGGGGAGCGACGGAGACGGTACTGGAGGCGGTGGCCGGGTTCCGGGACCGCTATGTCGCCCGGGGCCGATGTCCGGCCGACGACCTGCGGGATCTGCTCACCACGGACCGGCGCCCCGGTTCGGTCCACCCGAAGGGGACCCTCTCGTGACCGACTCCTCCGCACCTTCGCCGCACGGCCCGCAGCGCCCGGACGTCCAGGACCCCGAGGCGCTCCGGGAGCGCGCGCTCGCCGCGCTGCTCACCGCCCGCGAGCGGACCGGGATCCTGACCGACAGCGTGGACGACCACGAGCTCACCGCTCAGCACTCGCCGTTGATGTCCCCCCTGGTCTGGGATCTCGCGCACATCGGCAATCAGGAAGAGCTGTGGCTGCTGCGCGGCGTCGCGGGCCGCGAGGCCATGCGCCCGGAGATCGACGGCCTCTACGACGCGTTCGAGCACCCCCGGGCCACCCGGCCCTCCCTGCCGCTGCTGGCGCCCGCCGAGGCCCGCTCCTACGCCTCGGAGGTACGCGGCCGGGCTCTGGACGTACTGGAGTCGACACCCCTGGGCGACCGGCCGCTGGTGCGGTCCGGTTTCGTCTTCGGGATGATCGCACAGCACGAACAGCAGCACGACGAAACCATGCTGATCACTCATCAGCTGCGCTCGGGCCCGGCCGTGCTGAGTGCTCCGGAACCCCCGCGGCCCGCCGGCGCGGCCGCCCTGGCACCGGAGGTCCTGATCCCCGGCGGCCCGTTCACCATGGGCACGTCGACCGAGCCGTGGGCGCTCGACAACGAACGGCCCGCGCACCGGCGCGAGGTTCCCGGCTTCTTCCTCGACACCGCACCGGTGACCTGCGGCGCCTACCGGGCGTTCATCGAGGACGGCGGCTACACGGAGCGGCGATGGTGGCAGCCCGAGGGCTGGGCGATGGTGCGTGAGCACGGGCTGACGGCACCGCTGTTCTGGCGCCGGGACGCCGGACAGTGGCTGCGCCGCCGCTTCGGGGTGACCGAACCGGTTCCGGCGGACGAGCCGGTGCTGCACGTCAGCTGGTACGAGGCGGACGCGTACGCCCGCTGGTCCGGCCGCAGGCTGCCTACCGAGACGGAGTGGGAGAAGGCTGCGCGCCACGACCCCGCGGCCGCGCGCTCCCGGCGCTATCCGTGGGGCGACGAGGACCCGACACCGGAGCGCGCCAACCTCGGGCAGCGCCATCTGCGCCCCGCGCCTGCGGGAGCGTACGCGGCCGGGCGCGCTCCCTCGGGCGCCGGGCAGCTGATCGGCGATGTGTGGGAGTGGACGTCGAGCGACTTCCTGCCCTATCCGGGCTTCGCACCGTTTCCGTACCGCGAGTACTCGGAGGTGTTCTTCGGTCCGGAGCACAAGGTGCTGCGGGGCGGCTCGTTCGCGGTGGACGCGGTGGCGTGCCGGGGGACGTTCCGCAACTGGGACCTTCCGGTGCGGCGTCAGATCTTCGCCGGTTTCCGTACGGCCAGGGACATGTGATGTGTCGTCATATTGCCTATGTGGGGCCGCCGATACCCTTGGGAGCCGTACTGACCCAGCCGGTGCATTCGCTGGTACGGCAGTCCTGGGAACCTCGTCGGCAGCGGTACGGGACCGTCAACGCGGACGGATTCGGTGTCGGGTGGTACGCCGACGGGGACCCGGTGCCGGGACGGTACCGCCGCCAGGGGCCCGTATGGGGTGACCAGACGTTCGCCGATCTGGCCCGGGTGGTCCGCAGCGGCGCCCTGCTCGGCGCGGTCCGGGACGCCACCGAGGCCGACCCGGACGGCGAGGCGGCGGCCGCGCCGTTCCGCGGCGGCGGGGTGCTCTTCAGCCACAACGGCGCGGTGAAGGGCTGGCCCGGATCCGTGGCACCGCTGGCGGCTGCCCTGCCCCCGGCCGAGTTGCTCCGCCTCACCGCCCGCTGTGACTCCGCGCTGGTCTGGGCCCTGGTCCAGCACCGCCTGGCAGCGGGCGACGCGCTCCCGGAGGCGGTCGCCGGCACCGTGGTGGAGGTCGCCGGGGCGGCCCCCGGATCCCGGCTCAACCTGCTGCTCACCGACGGTCGCACCATCGCGGCGACCGCATGGGGCGACACCCTCTGGTACCTGGCCGAGCCCGGCAGGCACGTGGTCGTCGCCTCGGAGCCGTACGACGACGATCCGCGCTGGCAGGAGGTCCCCGACCGCACGCTGCTGACCGCGACCCGCGCCGAAGTCCTGCTGACCACGCTCAAGGAGCCCACCCAGTGAGTCCCTTCCTGCTGACCCGTACCCTGCCGGTGGACGCGACGGACGCGGCGCTGCGCGCCGATGTGCTGCTCGGTCTGACCCGGCAACCCAAGACGCTGCCGCCCAAGTGGTTCTACGACGCCCGCGGCAGTGAGCTGTTCGAGGAGATCACCCGGCTGCCCGAGTACTACCCGACGCGCGCGGAGCGCGAGATCCTGATCGACCGGGCGGCCGAGATCGCGGCCGCGTCCGGTGCCCGGACGCTCGTGGAGCTGGGATCGGGCTCGTCGGAGAAGACCCGGCACCTGCTGGACGCCCTGGCGGACCTGCACAGTTACGTTCCGGTCGACGTGAGCGAGAGCGCGCTGCGCGGTGCGGCGGACGCGCTCCTGAAGGAGCGGCCGGAGCTGTCGGTGCACGCGCTGATCGCCGACTTCACCGCGGAGCTGGCACTCCCGGACACTCCGGGCCCCCGGCTGGTGGCCTTCCTCGGCGGCACCATCGGCAATCTGCTGCCCGCCGAGCGGGCCGCGTTCCTTTCGTCGGTGCGGTCGTTGCTGTCCCCCGGTGACACGTTGCTGCTGGGGACGGATCTGGTGAAGGACGAGAAGGTGCTGGTCGCGGCGTACGACGACGCGGCCGGGGTGACGGCCGAGTTCAACCGGAACGTCCTGTCGGTCGTCGACCGGGAGCTGGGTGCGGACTTCGCGCCGGAGGACTTCGAGCACGTGGCCCGGTGGAACCCTCAACAGGAGTGGATCGAGATGCGGTTGCGGGCCCGGCGGGCCCTGACGGTGAAGATCCCGGAACTGGATCTGCTGGTGCCGTTCGAGGACGGTGAGGAGCTGCGGACGGAGGTTTCGGCGAAGTTCCGCAAGGACGGTGTGCGCGGTGAACTCGCCGCTGCGGGCCTTCGGCTGAGTCAGTGGTGGACCGACTCGGCAGACAGGTTCGCGCTGTCGCTGGCCACCGTGGACTGAGCCATCGCGGCCAGCGCTCGGCGGCCGTGGACGCTGCCCGCCGGGATCGGCGCCCTGACGTGGATCTCGGCGGTCAGCCCGGCCGCCCGCACCACCCGCCACAGGGAGGCGGCCAGCGGATCGTCCCCCACGAACGCGGCGGCCCCCGCCGGGGCCCGGCGCCCCGCGGGCGCGGTGAGGTAGCGGATGCGGACCGGCTGGACGGCGGCCTCCGCGTCGATCGCCGCCTGGAAGGCGGCGGGCCGGAACCGGCCGCCGGACCCGCGCCCGCACCAGGTACTGCCTTGCGGGAAGACCACGACGCGTGCGCCGCCCCGCAGCGCCGTCGCCAGCGCGTGCACGGTCGCGGGCAGCGCGCGCAGCCGTTCGCGCTCGACGAAGAGGGTCCCGCCGAGCGAGGCCAGTGGCCCGAGCAGCGGCCAGTTCCTGATGTCGCTCTTGGCCAGCATGCGGCCGGGGCACACGGCCGCGATCAGGGGGATGTCCAGCCAGGAGACGTGGTTGGCGACGACCAGGACCCCCGGCCCGCCCCGCCGGGTGTCCGGCCGGCCGACGACGCGCACCTGTACCCCGAAGGCGCGGACCACCCCGTACGCCCAGCCCCGGGTCAGCCGCTCCCGGACGGCCCGGCCCAGGAGCAGCGCGAGCGGGGTGCACAGCGCGCCGGTGAGGGTGAGCGCGCAGCCCGCGAGCAGCAGGGCCGCTGCCGTGAGCGGGCGCCGGGCGGGGCCGTCGTGGGTGGCGCAGCCAGGCGGGGTGCACGGTGAGACGGGCAGCCAGGCGCTCACTGCTGCGGGGCGAGCGCGAGGAAGTGGCGCAGGTAGCGGGGGTCGGTGGCGCGGAGCGAGAGCAGGACGTACAGGTCGGCGGCGTTGAACTCGGGGTCATGGGCGGGCGCCCCGCAGACCCGGGCACCGAGGCGCAGATAGCCGCGCAGCAGGGGCGGGAGCGAGGACAGTCCTCCGGGACCCTTCGGGAGCCCGGCCGGAGGCTGCCACAGGCGGTGCGGCGCGACCCAGTGGTCCTCGGGCGCGAGGTGCTTCGTCCGGACGGTCTCCCAGGCCCGGGCGGCCGCCGTACCGCCGTCGGAGAGCGGGATCGAGCAGCAGCCGGCCAGCCAGTTGTGCCCGCTGCGCTCCATGTAGCGGGCCAGACCGGCCCAGATGAGGGCGATGACGGCGCCGTCGCGGTGGGCCGGGTGGACGCAGGAACGGCCGACCTCGACGAGGTCGTCCCGGACCGGTTCCAGCCGGGTGAGGTCGAACTCGCTCTCGGCGTAGAGGCGTCCGGCGACACGGGCACGTTCGGGCGGCAGCAGGCGGTACGTGGCGACGGTCTCGCCGGTCGCCGTCTCCCGGACCAGGAGGTGGTCGCAGTACGCGTCGAAGGCGTCACTGTCCAGACCCGGTTCGGGTCCGTCCAGCCGGGCGCCGAACTCGGCGGCGAAGACCTGGTGGCGCAGGCGCTGGGCGGCGCGTATCTCCGCCTGGTCCACGGCGAGGGAGACCCGGTAGCGCGGCGGGGCGGCTCGTTCGGGCCGCTGTACCGGGACGGGCGGGGCAAGGGGGGAGGCGGTGGGCAGCGCATGCATGACGGACTCCGGGGACGGGTCGGCAGGGACGGCTGCCGGGCCTTCGCGCAGCGGCGAGGACCCGGACCCTCCTACTTCTTCCGTGACCGGCTGGATTCGACGTGTCCGCCATGGGGAGCGGGGATGTGCGACGGCTGAATCCCGTGGTGCGCGACGGCCGGACCGCGTGCCGCGCGATGGCACCGGCCCCCCGCCGAGGCCGTGCGACGACGCCTGCAACCCGGGTGGTGCGCCTTCCCGGGCCGCGCTCCCGGGTTACGTGCCCTCTCGGGCCGCGCTCCCGGGTTACGTGCCCTCCCCTGCAACGCTCCCGGGTTGCGCGACAGCCCCGCTCTCCCCGGCAGGCCACCGTGCCGGGGACGAAGCCCCGCTGTCCCCCGCGAGGCCGGGCCGCGGCTGCCGGGTCAGCTGCCGGCGAGCAGCGCGGTGATGGTCTCGGATGCCTTCTTCGCCTCGGTCGCCGGGTCCCCGCCCTGGAGGACCGCCGTCATGTACGGCTTGATCGGGTTGGCGGCCTCGACGGCTGCCCACTGCGGCGAGTTGGGGGTCGCGTGGCCCCGTGCCGCGCCTTCGGCCATCGCGGCGGTGCTCTCCTCGCCCTCGATGACGTGGGCCAGCGAGGTCTTGTTGGGCACGTAGCTCATGGCCTTGGCGAGTTCCTCCTGCCATTTCGCCCCGGCCAGTGCCTTGATGACCTCGAATCCCGCGCTGCGCTGGTCCGCCTTCTGCGGAATGATCAGGTCGGAGCCGCCGGTGAATACGGATCCGGGCGCCTTCGCGGTCTTGCCGGGTATGGGGAAGTAGCCCAGCTTTCCCTTGAGTTCCGGGTTCGCCTTCTCGATCAGGGTCGCGCTGCTGGGCGTGGAGATGATCTGCGCGACATCGCCCTTGGCGAACACGTCGCTCTGCGGCGGCTTTTCCTCGTCCGCGTCCTTGGGTCCGTCGCCCAGCGCCTGGAGTTCGGAATAGAAATCCATTCCCCTCAGGGCTTCCGGGGTGCCGAGCGCGCCCTGCCAGTCCCCGCCCTTGTCGGTGGCGAGTTCGCCGCCCTCGTCCCAGATGAATCCGGCGAGCACGTACCAGTTCTGGCCCGGCAGATACATGCCCTGATTGCCGTTCCGGTTGAGCTTCTCGGTGTCCTCGATCCACTGTGCGCGCGTCTTCGGCGGGCTCTTGATTCCCGCCTCCTCGAACAGATCCCTGTTGTAGATCACCACCCGGTTGGCCGCGTACCAGGGGATTCCGTACTGGACGCCGCCGATGCTGCCCGGCTCGGCCAGGCCGGGGAGCCAGTCCTCGCTGCCCAGGTCACGCATGGATTCCAGGGTGAGGTCACGCAGGTTGCCGCTCTCCGCGTACTGGGCGACCTGGGTGTTGCCGACCTCGATGACGTCCGGGGTGTCCTTGCCGCCCAGCGCTTCGAGAACCTTCGGCCCGATTCCGCTCCAGCTCTGAATCTTGAACTCCAGTTCGACCGAGGAGTGCTCCTCCTCGTACGACTTCTTGAAGCGGTCCAGGAAGTCGCTGGTGACACTGTCCTTCATCAGCCAGATCGTGACCGTCTTGCCACCGGAACCGCCCGAGCCCGGGATCATTCCGCACCCGCCCAGCGCGACAGTGGACATCAGGGCAATGGCTCCGACGAGCATGCGGTTCTTCACGGGGTCACCTTCTGCGAAACGGCAGGACAGACTTGCGGACCCGGTGTGGGGGACTGCGGGCTGCGCTCGCACGGGCGTGGCTGGATTTTGGTATGGACCAATCCTTTGGTCAAGGGCGGTTCCGGACAGACCGACGCTCCGAGATGTCTCGCGAACCTCAGCGAGGTGGGGCACCTTGGTAAAAGCGAGAGGAGACATACCATGTCGAACCACACGTATCGCGTCACCGAGATCGTAGGAACCTCCCATGACGGCGTCGATGCGGCCATCCGCAACGGCGTCGCAAGAGCTTCCGAAACGTTGCACAATCTCGACTGGTTCGAGATCACCCAGGTCCGCGGACAGATCAAAGATGGCCGGATCGAGCACTATCAGGTCGGCCTGAAAGTCGGCTTCCGGCTCGACGACCCGGAGTGACGGACCCGGTCCCGGTCAGGTGCGCCCCTCGCGCTCCTGAGCGTCCTTCAACGCGGGCGAGGCGGCCGCCCAGCGGGCGCGCACCACCGTGAATCCGGCCAGCTGGGCGGCGTCGCAGACCAGCTCGTCGTCGTCCACCAGCATCCGCACCGCGCGGCTGCGGCCAAGCCGTCGCAGGGTCTCCAGTTTGGTCGTGCGGGCCGGCCGCCGGTCGTCGTTGCGCCGCATGTGGAGCGGCCCCGCGGGCAGCCCCTGCCGGGCCAGCCAGGCCACGGTGTCCTTCCGGCAGCGCTCCGGCCTCCCGGTGAGGTAGACGACCTCGCACTCCTCGGCGCTGCTCACGGCGAGCCGTACGCCTTCGGCCAGCGGCGGGTCCGCGGGAGCCGCCGCGAAGAATCCGGCCCAGTCGCGCCGCGGGCCCTCCAGGAAGTACTGGCGGTGGGCGGTGTCCGCGAGGGTGCCGTCCAGGTCGAACACGGCCAGCGGCCGGGCGTCGTCGTCTCTCATGTGCCCAGCCAACCAAGGGACGGCGGCGTTCGGCCACCCGGCGCGGCCGCGGCCGTGTGCGGAAGCACCCGGGTCCCGGGGCATCTCGTCCGGCTCATGCCGGGAGTGCGCGGTCCGGCGCCCGACCTCGCTCCCCGGTCCCCGGGTTCCGGTCCCCGGTCCACTCCAAGCAGAAGACCCTAGAATCAAACCGTTTGCCCCGGTCAGCCTGCCCGAACCGTACGGAGCCCCACCCCATGCCCACCCCCCACGATCCGTACGTCAGGGTCCGCGGCGCACGCGAGCACAATCTGCGCGACGTCCGGGTCGACATCCCGCGCGACACCCTCACCGTCTTCACGGGTGTCTCCGGCTCCGGGAAGTCCTCACTGGCCTTCGGAACCATCTACGCGGAGGCCCAGCGCCGCTACTTCGAGTCCGTCGCGCCCTACGCCCGGCGGCTCATCCATCAGGTGGGCGCACCGAAGGTCGGCGAGATCACCGGGCTGCCGCCCGCCGTCTCGCTGGAGCAGCGCCGGTCCGCGCCCGGTGCGCGGTCGTCCGTCGGCACGGTGACGACCCTGTCCAACTCCCTGCGGATGCTGTTCTCCCGGGCCGGGGAGTACCCGGCGGGGGCCGAGCGGCTGGACTCGGACTCCTTCTCGCCGAACACCGCCGCCGGGGCCTGCCCCGAATGCCACGGGCTCGGCCGGATCCACCGCACCACCGAGGAACTCCTGGTCCCCGACCCCGGACTGTCCATCAGGGCCGGGGCGATCGCCGCCTGGCCGGGGGCGTGGCAGGGCAAGAACCTGCGCGATGTGCTGGACGCTCTGGGCCATGACATCGACCGGCCCTGGCGCGATCTCGATCCGGCCGACCGTGAGTGGATCCTGTTCACCGACGAGCAGCCGGTGGTCACCGTGCATCCCGTGCGCGACGCGGACCGGATCCAGCGCCCGTACCAGGGTACGTACATGAGCGCGCGTCGCTATGTGATGCACACGTTCGCCGATTCCCGGAGCCGCACGCTGCGGGCCAAGGCCGAACGCTTCCTGACGAGTGCGCCCTGCCCGGTCTGCGGCGGCAGCCGGCTGCGGCCGGAGGCCATGGCCGTGACCTTCGCGGGCCGTTCGATCGCGGAGCTGGCGGGCCTCGCGCTCACGGAGCTGGCCGAGGTGCTGTCGGCGGCGGGCGGGGACGACACCGCGCGGGTGCTGACGGGGGATCTGCTGGCCCGGATCGGGACGGTCACCGAACTGGGACTCGGCTATCTCAGCCTCGACCGTACGGCTCCGACGCTCTCCTCCGGCGAGCTCCAGCGGCTGCGGCTGGCCACCCAGCTCCGGTCGGGCCTCTTCGGCGTCGTCTACGTCCTGGACGAACCCTCGGCCGGGCTGCATCCGGCGGACACGGAGTCGCTGCTCGCGGTGCTCGGCCGGCTCAAGGAGGCCGGGAACACGGTCTTCGTCGTGGAGCACCAGATGGATGTGGTGCGGCAGGCGGACTGGCTCGTCGACGTGGGGCCGCTGGCCGGTGAGCACGGGGGCCGGGTCCTGCACAGCGGGCCGCCGGCCGCTCTCGCCGACGTCGCCGAGTCGGCGACGCGGCGCTTCCTCTTCGACGACGCCCCCGCCCCCGTACGCGAGGTGCGCCCGCCCTCGGGGTGGCTGCGGCTGCACGGGGTGAACCGGCACAACGTGCGCGGCGTGGACGCCGCCTTCCCGCTCGGGGTGTTCACGGCCGTCACCGGGGTCTCGGGCTCGGGCAAGTCGACGCTGGTGGGTCAGGTACTGGCGGGCGCGCTGGCGGACCGGCAGGCCCCGGACAGCGGGGAGGAGGAGGTGGAGCGGCCGGCACCCGGCTGCGCCTCGGCGGAGGGGCTGGCCGCGGTGGACCGTCTGGTCCAGGTCGACCAGCGGCCCATCGGCCGTACCCCCCGTTCCAACCTGGCCACGTACACGGGGCTGTTCGACGTCGTGCGCAAGCTGTTCGCCGCGACCGACGTGGCGCGCGAGCGAAACTACCGGGCCGGGCGGTTCTCCTTCAACGTGGCGGGCGGGCGGTGCGAGACCTGCCAGGGCGAGGGGTTCGTCTCGGTGGAGCTGCTGTTCCTGCCCAGTACGTACGCGCCCTGCCCGGACTGCCACGGAGCGCGGTACAACCCGGAGACGCTCGACGTCACCCTGCGGGGACTGAACATCGCTCAGGTACTCGACCTCACGGTGGAGTCGGCGGCCGGCTTCTTCGCGGACACGCCCGCCGCCGGGCGCAGCCTGCGGACACTGCTCGACGTGGGGCTCGGCTATCTGCGCCTGGGGCAGCCGGCCACGGAACTGTCCGGCGGCGAGGCGCAGCGGATCAAGCTGGCCGCGGAACTGCAGCGTGCCCGGCGCGGCCACACCCTGTACCTGCTCGACGAGCCGACGACCGGGCTGCATCCGGCCGATGTCGAAGTGCTGATGCGGCAGTTGCACGGGCTGGTCGACGCGGGCAGCACCGTCGTGGTGGTGGAGCACGACATGGCCGTGGTGGCGGGTTCCGACTGGGTGATCGACCTCGGCCCGGGCGGCGGCGACCGCGGCGGCCGGATCGTGGCGGCCGGCCCGCCGGCGGAGGTGGCCCGGGCCGAGGACAGCCGAACAGCCGCGTACCTCCGAGCCGCGCTCCCTCGGGGTTGACCACCCGGCGCATCCAACTTCCCTTCGGCCCACGCGAGTTAAGCGCCAGGGCAGCGGCTGGACATGAAACAGTAAAGAACGTTGACAGTTATCTGGTCCAGACCAATCATGGGCATGCCTCACGGCATTCCGCCCGTCGTCCCACCCCGCTGGGAGCTGCCCCATGAGACGTCCAAGAACAGTCGGCGCCGTCCTCGGCGCCTTGGCCACCCTCGTCGCGTCCGCCGGCCTGGTCCTCGGATCAGGCGCCGGCGCCCAGGCCGCCGCAACCGCCGCCACTCCCCTGCCCGCCCACGTCTTCGCCCCGTACTTCGAGGCGTGGAACGGCGACAGTCCGGCCGCGCTCTCCCAGGCGTCCGGCGCGAAGTACCTGACCATGGCCTTCATCCAGACAGAGGCCCGCGGTTCCTGCACCCCGTACTGGAACGGCGACGCGGGAACCCCCATCGCCTCGTCCGAGTTCGGCGCCGACTTCACCACCATCCGCTCGCGCGGCGGTGACGTGATCCCGTCGTTCGGCGGCTACGCCGCCGACAACGGCGGAACCGAGATCGCCGACAGCTGTACGAACGTCGACTCCATCGCGGCGGCGTACGAGAAGGTCATCACGACCTACGACGTGTCCCGCCTCGACATGGACATCGAGGACAACTCGCTGGAGAACAGCGCCGGGATCGACCGCCGCAACAAGGCGATCAAGAAGGTCCAGGACTGGGCCGCGGCCAACGGCCGCTCGGTGCAGATCTCGTACACGCTGCCCACCACCACGAGCGGTCTGGCCGAGAGCGGCCTCGCGGTGCTGGAGAACGCGGTGTCCAACGGCGCGAAGGTCGACGTCGTGAACCTCATGACGTTCGACTACTACGACGGTGCCGCCCACCACATGGCGCAGGACACCCAGACGGCGATCACCGGCCTCAAGGGCCAACTGGCCGATCTCTACCCGTCGAAGACCGACGCCCAGCTCTGGGGCATGACCGGCATCATCGAGATGCCGGGCATCGACGACTACGGTCCCGCCGAGACGTTCACCACGGCCGATGCCACCCAGGTCTACAACTGGGCCGTGTCCAAGGGCGTCAGCACGCTGTCGTTCTGGGCGCTCCAGCGCGACAACGGCGGCTGCCCCGGAACCGGCGGCAGCGACACCTGCTCCGGCATCGCGCAGGACACCTGGTACTTCAGCCACACGTTCGCCCCGTTCACGAGCGGCGGCAGCGGACCGGTGACGGACGACTACTCGGTGGCCGTCACACCCGGCTCGGCAACGGTGGCACCCGGCGGTTCGGCCACGGCCACCGTGAAGACTGCGGTGACCTCGGGCAGCGCCAAGACGGTCGCACTGACGACGAGCGGGGCGCCGGCCGGAGTGACGGCGTCCCTCAGCCCGGCGTCCGTCACCGCGGGGGGCACGTCGACGCTGACGGTCAGCGCCTCGGCGTCGGCCGCACCCGGTACGTACACCCTGAACGTGACCGGCGCTTCGGGGACGCTGAGCCACTCGGCCCCGTACACCCTGACCGTCTCCGGTCCGGGCGGCGGCACCGGATCGCTGGTCAACGGCGACTTCGAGACCGGCTCGCTCGGTCCCTGGACCTGCGAGTCCGGCGGCGCGGTCGTCTCCACCCCGGTGCACGGCGGTACGCACGCACTCGCCGCTGCGGCCACCTCCTCGCAGACCGGCGAGTGCACCCAGACACTCACCCTGGCACCCAACAAGAAGTACACGCTCAGTGGCTGGGTGCAGGGGAACTACGGATACCTCGGGGTCCGGGGCGGCGCTTCGGCGAGCACCTGGGGTTCGTCGAGCGGCTACGCCAAGCAGTCGGTGGCCTTCACCACGGGCGCGAGCGGCACGGTGACCGTCTATCTGCACGGCTGGTACGGACAGGGCACGGTCCACGGGGACGATCTCTCCGTGACCTCCTGACCCTGCCGCGGACGCGAAACTTCCCGGTCCCGGGGGCGGGCGGCCTCCGGGACCGGGAACCGGCACGCGTGCTCAGCGGTGGACCTTGCGGGTCGCCCGCAGCCACTCCTTGTTCATCGCGGAGATCGACGGCAGCGGGATGCCCTTCGGGCAGGCCGTGGCGCACTCTCCGGTGAGCGTGCAGCCGCCGAAGCCCTCGCTGTCCATCTGGCCCACCATGTCCAGGACCCGGGTCTCGCGCTCCGGGGCGCCCTGCGGCAGGACATTGAGATGATTGACCTTCGCCGAGGTGAAGAGCATCGCGGAGCCGTTGGGGCAGGCCGCGACGCAGGCGCCGCAGCCGATGCACTCGGCGTGCTCGAAGGCGAAGTCCGCGTCCGGCTTGGGCACCGGTGTCGCGTGCGCGTCGGGTGCCGTACCGGTCGGCGCGGAGATGTAGCCGCCGGCCTGGATGATCCGGTCGAACGCCGAACGGTCCACGACCAGGTCCTTGACGACCGGGAAGGCCGAGGCGCGCCAGGGCTCGATGTCGATCGTGTCGCCGTCCTCGAAGGACCGCATGTGGAGCTGGCACGTAGTGGTGCGTTCCGGGCCGTGGGCGTCGCCGTTGATGACGAGGCTGCACGCGCCGCAGATGCCCTCGCGGCAGTCGTGGTCGAAGGCGACGGGATCGTCGCCCGCGAGGATGAGCTCCTCGTTGAGGGTGTCGAGCATCTCCAGGAACGACATGTCCTGCGAGATTCCGTCCACCTCGTAGGTGGACATGCCGCCGGGGGCACCGGCGTTCTTCTGGCGCCAGACGCGCAGGGTGAGCTTCATGCGTAGCTCCGCTGAGTGGGGTGGACGTACTCGAAGACGAGGTCTTCCTTGTGCAGGACGGGGGCCTCGCCGGTGGCGGCGAACTCCCACGCCGCCGCGTACGAGAACTCCTCGTCCCGGCGGGCGGCTTCGCCGTCCGCGGTCTGCGACTCCTCACGGAAATGGCCTCCGCAGGACTCCGCGCGGTGCAGGGCGTCGAGGCACATGAGCTCGGCGAGCTCCAGGTAGTCGACGATGCGGTTGGCCTTCTCCAGCGACTGGTTGAACTCGTCGCCCGTTCCCGGGACCTTGATGCGGCGCCAGAACTCCTCGCGGATCTGCGGGATCCGGCCGAGGGCCTTGCGCAGGCCCTCCTCGGTCCGGGCCATTCCGCAGTACTCCCACATGAGTTCACCGATCTCTCGGTGGAAGGAGTCGGGCGTGCGGTCGCCGTCGACGGCCAGCAGGAGGTTGAGCCGGTCCTCGGTCTCGGCGACCACCTCCTCCACGGCGGGGTGGGAGGCGTCGACCTCGTCGTGGTGGGGGTTGCGGGCCAGGTAGTCGTTGATGGTCGACGGCAGGACGAAGTAGCCGTCGGCGAGGCCCTGCATCAGCGCGGAGGCGCCGAGCCGGTTCGCGCCGTGGTCGGAGAAGTTGGCCTCGCCGATCGCGAACAGGCCCGGGATCGTGGTCTGGAGGTCGTAGTCGACCCAGAGTCCGCCCATCGTGTAGTGCACGGCCGGGTAGATCCGCATCGGTGTCTCGTACGGGTTCTCCGCGGTGATCTGCGCGTACATGTCGAAGAGGTTGCCGTACTTCTCCTCGACCTTCGCGCGGCCCATCCGCTCGATGGCCTCGGCGAAGTCCAGGTAGACGCCCTGGCCACCGGGGCCGACGCCGCGGCCCTCGTCGCAGACGTTCTTCGCGGCGCGGGAGGCGATGTCGCGGGGCACGAGGTTGCCGAAGGCGGGGTAGATGCGCTCCAGGTAGTAGTCGCGCTCGTCCTCGGGGATCTCGTTGGCGGGGCGGTCGTCGCCCTTGGCCTTCGGTACCCAGATGCGGCCGTCGTTGCGGAGCGACTCGCTCATCAGCGTCAGCTTGGACTGGTGCTCGCCGGTGCGCGGGATGCAGGTGGGGTGGATCTGGGTGAAGCAGGGGTTGGCGAAGTAGGCGCCGCGCCGGTGGGCGCGCCAGACGGCGGTGGCGTTGGAGTTCATCGCGTTGGTCGACAGGTAGAAGACGTTGCCGTAGCCGCCGCTGGCCAGCACGACGGCGTCGGCGAAGTACGTGTCGATCTTCCCCGTGACCAGGTCGCGGGCGACGATGCCGCGGGCCTTGCCGTCGACGACGACCAGGTCCAGCATCTCCGTGCGCGGGTGCAGTTCGACGTTGCCCGCGGCGATCTGCCGGGAAAGCGCCTGGTAGGCACCCAGGAGCAGTTGCTGTCCGGTCTGGCCGCGTGCGTAGAAGGTGCGGGAGACCTGGACGCCGCCGAAGGAGCGGTTGTCGAGGAGGCCGCCGTACTCGCGGGCGAACGGGACGCCCTGCGCCACGCACTGGTCGATGATCTCGACGGAGATCTGGGCGAGGCGGTGGACATTGGACTCGCGGGCGCGGAAGTCGCCGCCCTTGACGGTGTCGTAGAAGAGCCGGTGGACCGAGTCGCCGTCGTTGCGGTAGTTCTTCGCCGCGTTGATCCCGCCCTGGGCTGCGACCGAGTGGGCCCGTCGGGGCGAGTCCTGGAAGCAGAACTGGACGACGTGGTAGCCCTGTTCGGCGAGCGTGGCACCGGCCGAACCGCCGGCCAGACCGGTGCCGACGACGATGACGGTGTGCTTGCGGCGGTTGGCGGGGTTGACCAGTTTCGCCTCGAAGCGGCGGGTGTCCCAGCGCTCGGCGACGGGGCCGGCGGGCGCCTTGGTGTCGGTGACCGGTGCGCCGGTCCCGTAGTCCGTGTAGTCGTTCATGTCAGCTCACCACTCCGGTCATGACGGCGACGGGTACGGAGACGAAGCCCACGGTCAGCACCAGCGCGAGCACGTTGGCGAGGGTCTTCAGGGCGCGGTCGCGGGTCGCGCGGCCGGCGCCGAGGGTCTGCGCCGCGCTCCAGAACCCGTGCTGGACGTGCAGTCCCATGGCGAGCATGGCGACGATGTAGATGACGTTGCCGTACCAGGTGGAGAAGGTGTCGATGACGTTCTGGTACGGGTGCCCGGACTGGAATCCGCCCGAGTGCACGGTCCCGGTCGTCAGGTCCAGGATGTGCCAGACGATGAACAGCGCCATGATGATGCCGCCGTAGCGCATCGTGTTCGTGGCATAGCTCGCGCGCGGCTTCCTGTGCACGTACTTGCTGGGGCGCGCCCGCAGGTCGCGCCGGCTGAGCTGGTACGCGGACACCGCGTGCAGGACCACCGCGGCGACCAGGACGACGCGGACGATCCACAGCGCCCACTCGTGGTGCAGGAACGGCTCGCCCATCACGCGCAGCCAGTGCGCGTAACCGTTGAACTCGTCGGAACCGAAGAAGATCTTCAGATTGCCGACCATGTGGACGACCAAGTAGAGGAGCATGATCAGACCGCTCACGGCCATGATCGTCTTCTTGCCGACGGACGAGTCCCAGAGCGTGCGCGTCATGGACGGCCGTCGGTCCGTCCGTGTTGCCAATGCCATGAACACGACGCTAGGGCCGAAGAGGCCGATCAGTCCAAGACATGGAGTAGCTGCTGTCCATAGGCATGTCCTATCAAGGGCGGTAGGATGCGTGTATGCAGTTGCAGCAGCTGATGTACTTCGTGGCGGTGGCCGAGGCACGGCACTTCACCCGCGCCGCGGAGGAGGTGCACGTCTCGCAGCCCTCGCTCTCCCAGCAGATCAGGGCCCTGGAGACCGAGCTGGGTGCCGAGCTGTTCAGCCGGGCCCGGGGCAACATCACACTGACGGACGCCGGCGAGGCCCTGCTGCCGCTCGCCCGGCGCATCCTGGCCGACGCCGACACCGCACGTCACGAGGTCCAGGAGCTGGCCCAGCTGCGCCGCGGCCGGGTCAGACTGGGCGCGACGCCCAGCGTCTGCACGGGGCTGCTGCCCGACGTACTGCGCGGTTTCCACGACCTGCATCCCGGGATCCAGCTGCTGCTGGAGGAGGGCGGTTCGCACGACCTGGTGCGGGAGCTGGCGCGCGGCGCACTCGATCTGGCCCTCGTGGTGCTGCCGCTGCCCGCTGCCTCACCGGCGCTGACCACCGTCGAACTGCTCCAGGAGGATCTGGTGGTGGTCTCCTCGGCGGACGGCCCGCGGCCCGGCCGGGGTGGCACGGTCCGGATCGCGGATCTCCAGGGCGAGCCGCTGGTGATGTTCCGGCACGGCTACGACCTGCGGGAGCTGACGGTGGCCGCCTGCCGCGCCGAGGGCTTCGAGCCGTCGTTCACGGTCGAGGGCGGCGAGATGGACGCCGTGCTCGGCTTCGTCAGGGCCGGCCTGGGAGCCGCGGTCGTGCCGAGCATGGTCGCCACCCGGGCCGGCCGGGACCTGAGGACGACACCGCTCGCGCGGCCGGGCCTGCGCCGCACGATCGCGCTGGCGCACCGCAGCGACGTGGCCCCGCCGCGGGCGGCGCGGGAGCTGCAGCGGGTGCTCCTCGCGAGCCGGGCGGACGCCGTGCCCCCGGGCCCGTCCCCACGTGCCGGACGGTCCTGAGGGCGCGGCGTCCGCCCGGCTCACACCGCGTCGGCCAGCAGCAGGGAGTGGATCCGGTCCGGTGCGCCGGGGCGCGCGTAGTACCAGCCCTGGGCGGTGTCGCAGCCCAGCTGCCGCAGCTGGTCGGCCTGTGCCCTCGTCTCCACGCCCTCCACCGTCACGGCCAGGTCCAGGCTGTGCGCGAGCGACACGATCCCCTCGACGATCTTCAGGTCGACGGGGTCGGCCGGATGGTGCTGCATCCCCTGGGTGAAGGACCGGTCCAGCTTCAGCACGCTCACCGGAAGCCGCCGCAGGTTCGCCAGGTTGGAGTACCCGGTGCCGAAGTCGTCGAGCGCTATGTCGACGCCCATCTCGGCCAGTTGCCGCAGCGGCTTCAGCAGGTCCTCGTCCGCCCCGATGAGAGCCGACTCGGTGACCTCCAGACACAGCGCCCCCGCTTCGAGCCCGGAGCGCTCCAGGACGTCGACGGTCTCCGCGACCAGCCGCGGGTGGTGCAGCTGGGCCGGCGAGAGGTTGACGTTGATCCGCAGCGGACCGCCGTCGGTGTGCCGCTCCTGCCAGAAGTTGGCCTGGCGCACCGACTCCTCCAGCACCCAGCGGCCGAGCGGCACGATCAGCCCGGTGTGCTCGGCGAGTGCGATGAAGCGGTCGGGCCCCAGCACCCCGTGCTGGGGGTGGCACCAGCGCACCAGCGCCTCCGCGCCGTGCACCGAACCGTCGTCCAGGTGCACCAGCGGCTGGTACTCGATGAAGAACTCGCCGCGCTCCAGTGCGGCCGGCAGCGCCGTGGTCAGGCCGTGCCGGGTGATCGCGCGGGCGTCAGCCTCCGCGTCGGCGAGCTCGAAGCGGTTGCCGCCCGCGGACTTGGCCCGGTACATCGTGATGTCGGCGCTGCGCAGTACCTCCGCGGCGCTGCGCTCACCGGCGGGCCCCTCGACGACGCCGATGGACCCGCGGACGGTCAGCTCGCGACCGTCGAGGCGGATCGGCGCGGCGAGTACGCCGAGGAGCCGGCACGCCAGGTCGTCGACCTCCGACGCGGTGTCCGGTCCGGTGGTCAGCGCCACGAACTCGTCGCCGCCCAGCCGTGCCACCATCTCGCCGGGTGCGGTCGCGCAGCTCTGCAGCCGGTCCGCGACCTCGACCAGCAGCCGGTCGCCCGAGGCGTGGCCCAGGCTGTCGTTGATCGCCTTGAAGCCGTCCAGGTCCAGGTAGCAGAGGCCGAACCGGCTCCCGTCACCCGCCGCGAGCGCCTTCTCCAGACGCTCCAGGAAGAGCGTCCGGTTCGGCAGGCCGGTGAGCGCGTCGTGCGTGGCCTCGTACCGCAGTCGCAGGTTGAGCAGCCGGCGCTCGGTGGTGTCCTCCATCAAGGCCAGCTGGTACTCGGGCCGGCCCTCGGAGTCACGGAGCAGCGACACCGTCAGATTGGTCCACAGGACGGTGCCGTCGTTGCGGTAGTAGGGCTTCTCGACCCGGTAGTGCTCGCGTTCGCCGCGGACCAGTTCGTTGTAGTACTTCCAGACCTGCGGGGTGTCCTCCGGATGGACCCACTCGTTGAGGCGGTGGCTCAGGACGTGGTTCTCGAGGCCGCCGAACATCCGGGTGAGGGTGTCGTTGATCTCCAGCAGGTTGCCGTCCAGATCGGCGATTCCGATGCCGATGGCCGCGTCCTTGAAGACGGCCCTGAAGCGCGCCTCCGTCGCGTGCAGGGCCTGTTCGGCATGGGAGCGTGCGGAGAGCGCCGAGCGGGCGATGGCCTCCTGCTCGGCGAGGGTCCGCTCGCGCAGCGCCTGGGAGAAGCCGCCGGCGACCGCGTGCTGGAGCCGCGCGCAGCGGGACCGGCTGTCCTCGGTCGAGAGCGCGACCGGCCCGTTGCTGCCGCAGTACAGCACCAGATACGAGTCGACGACGCCGAGCGTGGAACTGAGAGCGTCCGGGTCCGTGCAGTGCGCCGCGACGAGGGCCGTGCCCACCGCGCCCGCCGCTGCCGGGTCGAACGGGCGGGCGTGGAGCGTGTCACTGAGCGCGCGGGCCAGCGGGAGCAGATGCTGCTCGAACTCCGGCCGGGTCATGGAGGTGGCCGTCGACGGGAAGATCGCACGGCTCCAGATCGTGGCGAATCTCCGGAGCCGGTCCTCGGGGCCGTCGGGCTCCGCGTCCGGGGCTCCGGACGCCTGGGCGGGAATGGTCACGCCTTGCGTCCCACTCCGGCGAAGCCCGCGAATGCGTACGGGTCCTCGTTCTCCTGCGCGCCGGAAGCCTCGGGACGCCAGAGCGGCATCGGCACCAGTCCGGGCTCGACCATCTCGTAGCCGTCGAAGAAGCGGCCGACCTGCTCGCGGGAGCGCATGATCAGCGGGTTGCGGATGTCCTTGTACACCCCCACCGCACCGCCGGCCTCCTCCCTCGTCACGGGAACCCCCTCGTACGTGGCGTGGGTGACGACCAGCAGGCTTCCCGGGGCCAGGAGGTCGCGCAGCGCGGCGACGGCCGCGTGCGGGTCGTCGGCGTCCTCGATGAAGTGAAGGACGGCGACGAGCAGCAGCGCCACGGGGCGGTCCAGGTCGAGGAGCTTGGAGACCTCGGGGTGGTCGCGGATCTCCTCCGGCCGGCGCAGGTCGGCGGCGGCGATCACCGCGTGGTCGTTGCCTTCGAGTACGGCCTGACTGTGTGCGACAGCGACGGGATCATGATCGACATAGGCCACTTTCGCCTGCGGATCGAGCGCCTGCGCGACCTCGTGCACGTTTCCGAAGGTCGGTATCCCGGAGCCGATGTCCAGGAACTGCGTGACGCCCTCGTCCAGAGCGAAGCGTACGGCGCGCCGCATAAAGGCGCGGTTCGCCTGCATGATCTTGGGAAGTCCCGGCATGAACTCCATGGCCTTGCGGGCCGCTTCCCGGTCCACCTCGAAATTGTGCGAGCCGCCCAGATAGAAGTCGTACATTCGGGACACGCTCGGCACCGAAATGTCAATGCCTTGCGGTGCCCAGGCGGGACGCTCCATCGATGTCTCCAACAAGTCGCCTCGGGGATCCGGCCATGTTCATGGTCAGTATTGACCAGAGGCTACTGACCCACCGCCAGGAGAGCGAGCGGAAACGGAAATTAGCGGTCCGTTATTGGTCACACACCCGTGGCATGTGCAACCGCCCCGTCGCTGCCTGTGACATGCGGCGACGGGGCGGCCCGGGACGACCGCGTGAAAACTACTTCGGCGCACCGGCCAACTCGGCCCGGGGAGTGACCGCGTACCACGTGCCCCCGGCCCCCTGACCGTTGGTGTCACCGGGTTTGACGTCCCCGGAGAACGTATAGACGGGCCAGCAGTCGATGGCCTGCTGCTTGAGTCCGTCGGGCCGGTCGAAGGTGACGAAACCCTTCGTGGTGACCCCGTTCACGTCATTCTTGCCGACAGGCGCGACAACCGGCCACTTCGAGAGACAGGCCCCGGTGCAGGCCGACTTCATCGGCCACGCCACGTCCTTCTTGAACCGGTAGACCGTCATGCCACGCTTGTCCACGACGATATCGCCGAGTTTCGGATCCTTGCGCACCGAGAGTCCCGCGAGGCCGGCAGGTTCCGCACCGGAGGGACCGTCCGCGTTCACCGCCGCCTTCTTGCCGTCCGGCGCAGAGGCGAACCAGGTTCCGCCCACTCCCTGCCCCAAGGCGTCGCCCGGGCGGACGTCCTTGGCATACCGGTACATCGGCCAACCGCCCAGTGTGAGTTGCTGCGCACCGTCGGCTCGGGTGACCTTCCCGACCGTAGCGGCATCCGATCCGGCGGCGGCTGTGACATTGCCCGCCGGCACCGGGGGCCAGGCTTTCGCACAGTCGCCTTCGCAATTCGACCGGGGCGGGCTCGCGGTGTCCTTGTCGAATCGGTAGAGCGTGAATCCCTCGCTGTCCGTCACGACTTTGCCGAGCTTCTTGCTGTCCCACACCGCGAGCTGACCGGCCTGCTTCGCCGAGGCGGTCTCCGTCGTCGCACCGGAGCCGTAGCCGCTGCCCGATCCGTAGCTGTCGGCGGCCTGACCGGCCGGGCGCGCATTGCCCGCGTTCTGCCCGCCGGGAGACCCGTCGCCCTTGTCCTGACCGCACGCCGTCGTCAGCGCCAACAGGGCCATCGCGGTCACCGCGAGCGAGGCGTTTCGCCAGGTGTTCATGTCAACTCCCGTGGAACTTCCGCCAGTTGCGACGCGGGTTCGCGCCGTTCATGGCAGTGGATACGGGCGCCGTGCCGTTCTTTGTTCAATGCGTACGCAGATTCTTCCGGGGTCTCAAACACCGAGCGCCCCAGGTCCCCTCCATCAGGCGAATCCCACGGCTGTCCGGCGTGCCCCGCCATCACCTGGAACATGCTCCCCGTCGTGTACGGATCACTCATCGGCCGGCTCACCGCGGCCGTGGCACTCACCTGGCTGCTGACCGCCCCGACGCCCGCGCTGGCCGACAGCTGCGCATACGCCTCGATCGGTGACGGTGACGGCGGTGCGGCTGTGTCCGTGAGCGGCGACGGCAGCTGTTACGCGGGACCGGAGCCCGAGCCCGAGCCCGCTCCCCCGCCCGCTCCGAAGCCGAAGCCACCACCCCCGCCCCCACCGCCTCCACCACCACCGCCTCCACCACCGCCTCCACCACCACCGCCTCCTCCTCCGCCGCCCCCGCCACCCGCTCCCGCTCCCGCTCCTCCTCCCACCCCCACACCCACTCCCACTCCCACTCCCACTCCGTCCCCATCCCCCACCCCGTCCGCACGCCCGGCGCCGCCCGCGCCCGTGGCGCTTCCCTCGTACCGCAGACCCGTCCGGAAGACCCCGGAACGCCAAACCTCCCTGGTCACGCTCACTTTGATGATCACAGCCCCCGCAGTGTTCGCCGTCGCCGTGCTGCGGCCCCGTTCCCGATGACCTCCGGAGGCACCCATGTCGGAATGGCTGGTTCTCACCCTCGCCATGGCCGCGGCCAGCACCGTCGTGCTGACCATCGCCGTACTCAACAACCGCCGCCTCCCCGAGGACGACGACCCGTCCGAGACCCCTGATGTCATCGAGTACATGACGATGATGATCGGAGTGGTCTACGCGATCGTGCTGGGCCTGGCCATCGCAGGCGTCTGGGAGGGCCGCGGCGCCGCCCAGGAGTACGTACGCCAGGAGGCACAGGCGCTGCACGAGGTCAGTGCGCGCTCGTCCGTCTACCCCGTCGAGGTCCGTACCCGGATCCGCGCGGACGTCGACGCCTATGTCGGCTACGTCGTGCAGGACGAGTGGCGGACCATGAGCAAGCACGGCACCCTCAGCAACCGGGGCGGCGAGCTCCTGGACCGGGTACGCGCCGATGTCACGGACTACCGGCCGAAGACGGACCACGAGGGGCAGGCCTACCAACCGCTGGTCGACCAGGTCGCGGCGGCCGACGACGCCCGCAACGCACGGGGGCAGAGCGCTGGGGCCACGATGCCCGGCGTCGTCTGGTTCGGGCTGATCACCGGGGCGCTGGTGACGGTGGGGCTGATCTTCACCCTGCAGATCCGCCGGACGTTCCGCGAACTGCTGCTGGCCGGTCTCTTCAGTGTGCTCATCGCCTTCCTCCTCTTCCTCATCTGGGATTTCGACTCCCCGTTCGGCCGTGGCATCTCGGCCACCGCCGCACCGTTCCTCGATCTGTTTCCCGGCGCGGCGGGCGGATAGAGAGGCCCTCCCCCGGGCGGTGCGCCGCTCGGGGGACAGCGGTGCCCCGAGCGGCGCACCTCCGATCGCGGGCGAAATGCACCACTTCTAGCGTTGCCCGCATCGAGGTGCATTTCTGACGCTTTGTGGAAATCCGTTCCGCAGCTGCTCCTCGGGGACCCGGAGGATTCACCATGCGCGCAATACGTGTCACACCCGTCGCTCTGCTCGGCGCCGCAGCACTCGCCCTGACCGCCCCGGCCGTGACCGCGTATGCCGCTACCACGGGCGGACCGTCCAACGGCGGGAGCGGATACACCGTCACGCCTTCGGTGATCGCGCCCGGCGGCCAGGTCACCCTGGCGGCCAGCGGCTGCTCCACCACGGCCTCGGCGTCCTCGGGGGTGTTCGACACCGTCACCATCCCCCAGGGCGGCACCGGCCGGGCAACGGTCGACTCGGACGCCAAGCCGGGCGCCGCCTACGAGGTGACGTTCACCTGCAACACGTCGCCGGTCTCCACGGCCAAGGTGAACCTCACGATCAGCGCCGCCCCGAGCACACCCACCACGAGCTCGACGAGCTCCGCGGTGTCCACCGCCTCCCCGGCCGGTGTACAGGGCGGTCTCGGCGGCAGCATCGACAGCATGGACACCGGCGAGATCGTGGCCGGCACCGCGCTGGCGGTGGCAGCCGCCACCGGCACCGTCTTCGTGGTGCGGCGGCGCAAGGAGAACCGCTCGCACTGACCGGCACCGCCGGCGGAACGAAAGTCGCCCCGGGTCCTCTTGGAGGACTCGGGGCGACTTCGGTTATCGGGCCTGCGGGAGCGTCCTTACGGTCAGATCGCCCCATGGCTCATCCTCCGGCGGCGCATGACGTACATGCCTCCACCGAGAGCCGCCGAGGCGACCAGACCCGCACCGACACCCATCTCCGTCGGGCTCGCGGCCATCGAGCCGCCGAAGCCGCCCTGCGCGCCACGGCTGTTGAGCACCGTGAAGCGGTGTCCGGCGGTCCGGTCGGTGCCGTCGCAGCGCACCGTCAGGTTGTAGGAGCCGGGCGTCGCGTCGTTGAAGATGCGGACCCGGGCGTGGCCGACCCGGCCCGCCGAGAGCCTCGTGGTGCGGAACGCGTTGGACGAGACGCTGCCGCCCCGGCCGCAGCCCTCGGCGCTGACCTGCATGGCCGCGCCCTGGTGCACACGCTCGGGGTCCACGGTCACGTTGTTCGGACCGTTGTTGCGGCCGTTCCCACCGTTGCCGCCGTTCCCGCCGTTCCCGCCGTTCCCGCCGTTCCCGCCGTTGCCGCCGTTGCCTCCGTTGCCTCCGTTGCCTCCGTTACCGTTGCCGTCGCCGTTGCCGTTGCCGTTGCCGTTGTCCCAGTCCCAGTCACCCGGGTCGTTCCAGTTGTTCTGGTTGTTGCCGTTGTTCTGACCGTTCCCGACGTCTCCACCGGCTGCGGCCATCGGGGCACCGAGCCCGAGAGCGGCGACGGCGGTCGCGGCGACAACGAGAGCGCGTGTAGCACGCATCGTTCGAACCTCCAGCGGGAAGCGCCCCGGAGCTCTGTACACCGGGCTGGATCGACGAGAACGCCTCCCATGACGAACCCTCACCAGATCCTTGATCCACCGCATTTCGGGACTGCTCCACCCCGGTGATCCGACACACCGGGCGAACGTCCGTGAACCTGATGGACGCGCAGGTCACAGACCGTCAGAACTTTTATCCGGCCGCTACTCCGATGAGCAGCCCACCGGGTCGCCGCCACCCGTTCGCGCTTCCCTGAATGCCGCCCGGCCGCCCCGCGCCTAGCGTTCCCTTCGTCGCGACGAAGGGAGAACCATGGGCCGGGACAACTGGCGCCCAGAACGGATCAGACACTCGCCGTGGGGCGCACTCGCGCTGGCGATGCTCACCGGTCTCGCGTTGATGCGGAACGGCGCGGACCTCTCACCCGGCCCGCCACAGCCGGTCGCCGCCACCTCGGTGGGCCACCAGAAGGTCGCCCCGGGGGCCCCGGTGGCCGGCCCCGCCGTGAAGCCGCTGGCGTACGCGCCCGTCGCACGCGTGGGCATCCCCTCGATCGGGGTCGACGCACCGGTGGTCGACGTCAACCTCGACGCGAACGGCTGGATCGAGACACCGCCTCCGCAGGACCCCAACCTGGCCGGCTGGTACCAGAACGGGATCGCGCCGGGACAGCTCGGGACCTCCGTCATCGTCGGTCACGTCGACAACCAGGCAGGCCCCGCCGTCTTCTACGGACTGGGCTCGCTGAAGAAGGGCAACCGCGTCGAGGTCACCCGCAGTGACGACCGGATCGCCGTGTTCGAGGTCTACGGCGTCGAGGTCTTCTCCAAGAACGACTTCCCCGGCGCCCGCGTGTACGGCGACACGGGCCAGGCTGAACTGCGGGTCATCACCTGCGGCGGCGGCTACACGAAGGCCAACGGTTACGACGGCAACGTCGTGGCCTTCGCCCGCCTGATCGAAACCCGCTGAGTACGCTCAGGACCGCCGGGGCCTGCTCGCGGCCACTGCCCGGGGACGGACACCGTCCCCGGGCAGTGGCCGTCCCCCGTCTCAGCGGCGCTGCGGCACCGTGATCCGGTACCCGTCGTCCAGCAGTTCCGGCAGATAGCGGCGCAGCGCCGCCACGCTCTGCGAACGGTTGCCGCCCGCATCGTGCGACAGCACCACCACCCCGGGCGCCGCCCCCTCCCTGACCCGGCGGACGATGCGGTCGGTGCCCGGCACGGTCCAGTCCAGGGTGTCCACCGTCCAGGCCATCGGCTCCATGCCCAGCGCGGCCCCGATCTCGAACGAGTTCCGGTTCCAGGCCCCGTAGGGCGCGCGGTACCAGAGCGGCGGAGCGCCGGTGGTCCTCTCGATCACCTCGCTGGTGCGGCCCAGTTCGTCCGTCACGCCGGACCGGGAGAGCTTGGTGACGAGCGGGTGGGTCCAGGAGTGGTTGCCGATGGTGTGCCCCTCGCCGGCGATCCTGCGCACCAGGTCCTCGTTGTCGTGGGCCATCTCGCCGCAGAGGAAGAACATGGCCCGTACGTCGTACGTGCGCAGCGTGTCCAGGATGTGCGGGGTGTAGAGCGGGTCGGGTCCGTCGTCGAAGCTCAGC
Organism: Streptomyces sp. NPDC091416; assembly: GCF_044756845.1. Taxonomy (NCBI): domain Bacteria; kingdom Bacillati; phylum Actinomycetota; class Actinomycetes; order Kitasatosporales; family Streptomycetaceae; genus Streptomyces; species Streptomyces sp. NPDC091416. Next base: position 121,922 of record NZ_JBIVTU010000010.1, on the reverse strand, counting down.
ACCATGGCCCGGCCGATGCCAGGCAGCTCCTCGAACGGCCGGGTGCGGACCGGTGGCATCTCCGGCCGGTAGCGGGGCGGGCTGTCCGCGGTCATGGGCCTCAGCCGGTAGGCCGGCGGCCGGGTCCGCAGGGCGGCTGCCTGCGGACCGGCCGCGGCGTCGGACGGCGGCGCGGGACGCCGGAACGGGGTGCCCACGGAGTCCGCAGCGACCAGGCGCACGACGGTGGCTGCGCCCAGACCGGCCGCCAGCCTCAGCAGAGTTCGGCGCATCGGCGGCATCTGATCGTTCTTCATGACCAACTGCTCGCACATCTGCTCTGGCGGCCCTCTCAACGACACCGGTCACGGGGGGTTTTGCACCCGATGGAACGAGCGCGTCCGCGCATCCAGCGGCAGCGCGCCGGGGCATGCGAGTGCCCCGAGCAAGGCCGCCGGAGGGAGCCGATAGCCTCACTGCCGTGACAGACCAGCAGCCCCACCAGTTCGAACGTGGCACAGACGGCCCGAAAGTGATCGTCGCGGGCCTCGACGGTTCCGATTCCTCCATGCGCGCCGCCGCGTATGCCGCGGGTCTCGCCCGCCGGCAGCGGGCCATGCTCGCCCTCGTCTACGTCCAGCCCGTGATGACGGCGGGTGCCGCCCTCGGCGCGCCGGTCGGCGACGCGACCGGGGACGTGGCGGAGAGCCTGGTGAGCGAGATCCGGGAGTCGACGGAACGGATGAAGGACATATGGGACGTGCGGTGGGAGTTCCACACCTTCCGCGGTGATCCGTACAACGGGCTGGTGACGGCGGCGGACGAGCTCAAGGCGGACGCCGTCGTGGTGGGCGCGTCCGAGTCGGCGGGGCACCGTTTCATCGGCTCGGTGGCCGTACGCCTGGTGAAGGCCGGGCGCTGGCCCGTCACCGTGGTCCCGTAGCGCCGCCCCGCCCCGGGGTGTCCGCAGCCCCCCGCGCCGTCGCCCGACCGTTCACCGCACCATTCGCCGCTCCGTGCGACCGCTCGTCGCACGGAGCCGCGTTTGTCCTGTTCCCCGGGGCGTGAATGCGTTCGTATACGCCAGTCAGCAGCGAGGCGGCAGGGACCTCCGCGGGGAAGGGCGTTCACCATGACCACTACGACGACCGATGACCGGGCACTCGCGGATCTGCAGCGTGAACACGGACCCGCGCTGTTCCACTTCCTGCTCGGTCTGACGTTCGGCGACCGTCAGCGGGCCGAGGATCTCCTCCAGGAGACCCTGGTCCGCGCCTGGCAGCACCCGGAGGCCTTCGACGGCCCCTACGAGTCGATGCGGCCGTGGCTGTTCACCGTGGGCCGCCGGCTGGCGATCGACGCCCGCAGGTCACGGCTGGCCCGGCCGGCCGAGGTCAGCGACGCGGTGCTGGAGAGCGCCCCGGGCCGGGAGGACACCGCGGAGGCCACGGCGTCCGCGCTGGATGTGCGCGAGGCGGTCCGCACGCTCAGTCCGGAGCACCGGGCCGTGCTCGTCCAGATCTACTTCCGGGGGCTGAGCGTGGGCGAGACCGCCGAGGTGCTCGGAATACCCGCCGGCACGGTGAAGTCCCGCTCCTACTACGCCCTGCGACTGCTCTCCCGTAACCTCCCCGGCTATTCGAGCAGGTCCTCCTCGGTGAGCAGCGCCAGCAGGGCTGCCGCCTCCGCGAGCGCCGCGTAGTCGGCGGCGCAACGGTCGCAGCTCCGCAGATGCCGGGCAACGGTGCGCGCCTCCGCGGCCGGGAGCGCGTCCAGGACGTAGGCGCCGAGCAACTGCCGCATAGGGGGTCCCTCCTCCGGGTGGCCGTTCATCGCAACCATCGCAACCTCGTATCTGTGACGGACCGGGTCCGACGGATCCTGTCCTTCTGGCCACGCGGGGCGCGCTCCCCCGGTTCAATGCTGCGTGTAGGGCCGTACCGAGAACGGAATGGGGCGAGACCGGATGCGTCCGGAACGTCAAGACGGATCCAGTGGCGGCGGGCTGCTGATTCCGATGGCCTGGATGTACGCGGAGTACATCGCCGACGAACTGCTGCGGACCGGCGAACTGATGGAGCCGGCGACGCTCGAGTACCGGGCGGGGCGCGACGCGCTCGCTCTGACCGTGTTCCTCTCCGACGGCGCGGTGGCCGGGTCCCTCCCGTCCGCCCGGGTGGACGAGCTGCGGCTGCTGACGGCGTACGGGGCCCCGTGGCGCGGCTGGGTCTGCGCGCGGCTCGGCGCGCTGGAGGAGGCGGGTGACACCGGGCCGGACCTGGCGCTGGCCCGTGCGGCCTGGCGGTGGCTGGAGGACACCGAGCTCCTGGCGGCCGACCTGGACGCGCTCGGTCCGCCGCCGTGGGAGCCGCCCGACGGCTCCGGGGAGCCGGAGGAGGAGCGGGCCGCCGCCCAGGTCTGGACGCCTGCCTGGCAGCTGGGCCTGCCGCTGGGGCACCTCTCCATCCATCTGTACTGAGGGGCCGCCCGCAGGCGTGTCAGGAACCGTGCACGCCGGCGCGGTACTTCGGCAGCCGTACGGTGATGCGCATGCCGGCGCCGATGCCCGTCTCGATGACGAGCCCGTAGTCGTCCCCGTACACCTGGCGGAGCCGTTCGTCGACGTTGAGCAGGCCGATGCCGGTGGACTTGCCGCCTTCGCCGCGCAGGATGTGGCGCAGGCGTCCCGGGTCCATGCCGGTGCCGTCGTCCTCGATGACGACCTCGGCCTCGGAGCCCGCGTCCAGTGCGCTGATGGTGATGCGGCTGGAGGTGACGGCTCCTTCGAGGCCGTGTTTGACGGCGTTCTCCACCAGAGGCTGGAGACAGAGGAACGGCAGGGCGACGGGCAGCACCTCCGGGGCGACCTGGAGGGTGACCGAGAGGCGTTCGCCGAACCTGGCCCGGACGAGGGCCAGGTACTGGTCGATGGAGTGCAGTTCGTCGGCCAGGGTGGTGAAGTCTCCGTGGCTGCGGAACGAGTAACGGGTGAAGTCGGCGAACTCCAGGAGGAGTTCGCGGGCCTGCTCGGGGTCGGTGCGGACGAACGAGGCGATGGCGGCCAGTGAGTTGAAGATGAAGTGCGGGGAGATCTGCGCGCGCAGGGCCCTGATCTCGGCCTCGATGAGCTGGGTGCGCGAGCGGTCGAGCTCGGCGAGCTCCAGCTGTACGCAGACCCAGCGCGCGACCTCGCCCGCGGCCCTCGCCAGAACGGCGGACTCGCGCGGGGCGTAGGCGATCAGCGTGCCGAGGACCCGGTGGTCGACGGTGAGCGGCACGGCGACGGCCCAGCGCAGCGGGCAGTCCAGGTCGTCGCACTCGCTGCGGAAGGCGGTGTCGCGGCCGGTGGCGAGGACGTCCTGGACCTGGTCCATGATGTGCCGGCCGTGGTGGTCGCCCTCGCCGTCCCAGACGAGGATCCGGTCCCGGTCGGTGAGGCACAGGGCGTCGGTGCCGAGCAGGGAGCGCAGGCGGCGGGAGGATCTGCGGGCGCTCTCCTCGGTCAGTCCGGCGCGCAGCGGGGGTGCGGCGAGCGAGGCGGTGTGCAGGGTCTCGAACGTGGCGTGTTCGACGGGTGTGCCGACATCGCTGGTGCGGACGGGTCGTGCGGTGCGCCGGCCCGTCAGCAGGCCGCCGCCGAACAGCAGCAGCGCGAGGAGCACGATGACGGCGTAGCCGGCCCCGGTCATCGGTGCCTCCCGGTGGTGAGGGCCTCGGGCAGGTGGAAGCGGGTCATGGCGGCGTTGGTGCCGGCGGGTATCCGGCCCGGGGTGGCGAGCGAGACCAGGATCATGGCGAGGAAGCCGACGGGGACGGACCAGACGGCGGGCCACGCCAGCAGGGCGTGCGGCCAGCCGGGGGGCCGGACCGCCCCGCTGACGGTGATGGCAACGGAGAGCAGCGCGGATCCGCCGCCCAGCACGAGGCCCGCCACGGCTCCGGGCGGGGTGAGCCGGCGCCACCAGATGCCGAGGACGAGCAGCGGGCAGAAGGAGGAGGCGGACACGGCGAACGCCATTCCGACCGAGTCGGCGACCGGGACCCGGCTGACCATCAGCGAACCTGCCAGCGGCACGGAGATGGCGAGGAGGGTGGCCAGCCGGAAGTGCCGTACGCCGCGCGAGGGCAGGACGTCCTGCGTGATGACGCCGGCGACGGCCATGGTCAGTCCGGAGGCCGTCGACAGGAACGCGGCGAAGGCGCCGCCGGCGATGAGCGCGCCGAGCAGGTCGCCGCCGAGCCCGCCGATGACCCGGCCGGGGAGCAGCAGTACCGCGGCGTCGGCGTCGCCGCCGTGGATGAGCTCGGGCGCGTACAGCCGGCCGAGTGCTCCGTAGACCGGAGGCAGCAGGTAGAAGACGCCGATCAGGGCGAGGACGGCGACGGTCGTGCGGCGGGCGTCGCGGCCGTTGGGGCTGGTGTAGAAGCGGACGACGACGTGCGGCAGGCCCATGGTGCCGAGGAACGTGGCGACGATGAGCCCGTAGGTGGCGTACAGCGGATGGTCGGCGCGGAAGACGGAGAGCTGCTCGTCGAAGGTGACGCGGGGCCGTCCGTCGCCCTGCCAGGCGAGCACCAGGAAGACGGCGGGGACGAGGAGGGCGGTCAGCTTCAGCCAGTACTGGAAGACCTGGACGAACGTGATGGAGCGCATCCCGCCGGCGGCGACGGCGAGGACGACGACGGAGGCGACGAGGACGTCGCCGAGCCAGCCGGGCGCCCCCGTCAGGATCTTGAGGGTGAGCCCGGCGCCCTGGAGCTGCGGGACGAGATAGAGCCAGCCGGCCCCGACGACGAGGACGCTGACGAGTCTGCGCACCTGCCGGGACTCCAGCCGCCCCTCGGCGAAGTCCGGCAGGGTGTACGCCCCCGAGCGGCGCAGCGGGGCCGCGACGAAGACGAGCAGCACCAGATATCCGGCGGTGTAGCCGACCGGGTACCAGAGCATGTCGGGTCCATGGACGAGTACCAGGCCCGCGATGCCGAGGAACGAGGCGGCGGAGAGGTACTCGCCGCTGATCGCGGCCGCGTTGAGGCGCGGCCGTACGGTGCGCGAGGCGACGTAGAAGTCGGAGGTGGTGCGCGAGATGCGCAGCCCGAACCCGCCGACGAGAACGGTGGCGAGGACGACGGCGGCGACGGCCGCCACCGCGTACGTGCGGCTCACTGTGCGGGGCGGCCTTCCACGAGCCGGGCGAAGTCGCGCTCGTTGCGCTCGGCGCGGCGCACATACCACCAGGCGAGCAGCGTCAGCGGCGGATAGGCGGCGAAGCCGAGGACGCCCCAGACGACGGCCGAGCTGTGCAGGGCCTCGAAGACGAGGGGCAGGGTGCCGACGACGACGGCGAGGCCCGTGAACGCGGTGAGTCCGGCACGGAGCTGGCTGCGCATCAGCGAGCGGACGTAGGCGCCGCCGAGCGCGGTCTGCTCGTCGATCTCCGACTGGGTGCGGTAGCGCGGCAGCGGACGCACCCGGCGGGGCTCCCCCGTCACCACTTCACGCCGGGGCGTTGGCTCTGCGGACATGGGGCCGGAGTGTAGGCGGCACCCGACCCCGCTGGGAAGGGGTCCGGGCGCGGGTAGACGCTGGTCAGCGGCCGGTCTGCCGCATCAGGAGATCGCGCAGCGCACGGGCGTGACGACGGCTGACGGCGAGCTCCGCCGTACCGATGCGCACACTCATGCTGCCCGCGTCCAGGCGCAGTTCGTCGATCCGGCCGAGCGCCACCAGGTGGCGGCGGTGGATGCGGACGAATCCGCGGGTGCGCCAGCGCTCCTCCAGGGTGGTGAGGGGTACGCGGACCAGATGGCTGCCGGAGGCCGTGTGGAGCCGGGCGTAGTCGCCCTGTGCCTCGGCGTACGCGATGTCGTCGATCGGGATGAAGCGGATGACACCGCCGAGCTCGACCGGGATCTGGTCGTGCGCGGTGTCGTGCGCGGGTGCGGAGCGGCCGCCGACCTGTTCGGCGACGCGGCGGACCGCCTCGGCGAGGCGTTCGCGGCGCACGGGCTTGAGGACGTAGTCGACGGCCTTCAGGTCGAAGGCGTGCACGGCGAAGCCCTCGTGGGCGGTGACGAAGACGATGAGCGGGGGCGCGGCGAATCCGGCCAGCAGCTGGGCGACGTCGAGTCCGGTGAGCCCCGCCATGTGGATGTCGAGGAAGACGACGTCGATGGCGGCGGGGTCGTCGGGACCGGCCTCGACGGCGCCGCCGATGCGCCGCAGCGCCTCGGTGGCGCCGGTGGCTCCCTCGGCGCTGCGGATCCGGGGATCGGCGCGCAGGAGGTACAGGAGTTCCTCCAGGGCGGGTTCTTCGTCGTCGACGGCGAGTACGCGCAGCATGAGGCCGGAGTTTAGGGGGTGGCCGGGGCGATGCGGAGGTGCGGTGGTGAGTGATTCACGGGCTGTTTCCGTACGGGACGTCATGTGCACCCCGCCTCACCGTCGCGATGCCGGCGCCTATGCCCTGGGCGTGCTCGGCGCCGCCGACGCCTTCCGCTTCGAGGAGCATCGGGAGGGCTGCCTCCTGTGCGAGGACCTGGTGGTGGGGTTCGGCGGGGTGACGGCGGTCCTCGGGCGGTACGCCCGGCTGACGCCGCCGGGCGTCGACCCCGTGGCGCGGGCCGGTCCCGGTGCGGTGCTGCGGGCCCTGGCGGTGGTGGCGGCCGGACGGCGCACGACGCGGCGGCGCCTCGCCCTGGGGGCGGCGGCCGTGGTGCTGGTGGCCGGGGCCCCGTTCGTGGTGCCGGGCAGCGGGTCGGGCACCGGGCGGTGGGCGGCCGTGGACCGGGGTTCCGGGATGGCGGCGGTCGTGACGGCGGGGGCGCGCGCGTGGGGTGCCGATGTCGGGCTGGAGGTGTCGGGGGTGCCCGTGCCCGGGGTCTGCTCACTGGTCGCGGTGGGGCGGTACGGGGACGAGGAGACCGTGGCCACCTGGTCGTCGGCGGGCCCGGGCGGGGCGCCGGTCCGGCTCGGCGCGGACGCGTCCCTGCGGCCCGGGGACATCGCCCGGTTCGAGGTGCGTACGGCGGCGGGCCGGCCGCTGCTGCGGCTCACCCGTTGAGGCGCGCTACTTGAGCAGCTTGGAGAGCCGCCGGTCGGCCAGCGGCTTGCCGCCGGTCTGACAGGTCGGGCAGTACTGGAGCGAGGAGTCGCTGAAGGACACCTCGCGGATGGTGTCCCCGCAGACCGGGCAGGCCTGTCCGGTGCGGCCGTGGACGCGCATGCCGCTCTTCTTCTCGGCCTTGAGCCGTCCGGCCGCCAGTCCGCTGGAGCGGGCGACGGCGTCGTTCAGTGTGGTGCGCAGTGCGGTGTGGAGCGTGGTGATCTCGTCGTCGGTGAGGCGCGCGGTCGGTTTGAACGGGGACATCTTCGCGACGTGCAGGATCTCGTCGCTGTAGGCGTTGCCGATGCCGGCGATGAGGGACTGGTCGCGCAGGGCGCCCTTGATCTGGCGGCGTTCGCCTTCGAGCAGCGCGGCGAACGCGTCCCGGTCGAAGGACGGGCCGAGCGGGTCGGGGCCCAGGCGGGCGATTCCGGGGACGGCGGCCGGATCGTGCACCAGGTACACGGCGAGGCGTTTGGTGGTTCCGGCCTCGGTCAGGTCGAAGCCGTCGCCGCCGGTGAGGACGGTACGCAGCGCCAGGGGGCCCTTCCCGGGGCGCGGCGGGGTGGCGGGGAAGCTGTCCTTCCAGTGCAGCCAGCCGGCCCGGGCGAGGTGGGTCACCAGGTGCAGCGGGCCCACGGCGATGTCGAGGAACTTGCCGTGCCGCCGGACGCCGGTGACCGTACCGCCCTGCAGGGCGGTGAGCGGTGGGTCGTACGTCTTCAGGACGCTGATGGCGAGCGGCAGGACACGGTCGATCTCCCTGCCGACCAAGTGGTCGTCGAGGAAGACCCGCAGGGCTTCGACTTCCGGCAGTTCGGGCATGTTTCCCAGCCTGCCGCAGCCTGCGCCCCGGCGCCTACCGGAGGCCGTACACGCGCTCGGCCGTGGTCGCGAGGACGGCGTCCCGCTCGTCGTGCGCGAGACCGTCGAGGAGCACGAGCGCGCTCTCGACGACCTCGGTGTACGTCGCGGCGAGCCGGCACACGGGCCAGTCCGAGCCGAACATCAGCCGGCCGGGCCCGAAGGCGTCGATGACGGTGTCGGCGTACGGGCGCAGGTCCCGGACGGTCCAGTCGTGCGGGTCCGCCTCGGTGACGAGGCCGGAGAGTTTGCACGCGGTGTTGGGGAGGGCGGCGAGCGCCCGCAGGTCGTCGGCCCAGGGGTGCCGCTGCCCGGCGGCGATCTGCGGCTTTCCGGCGTGGTCGAGTACGAAGGTGAGAGCGGGCAGGAGTTCGGCGGCCCGGACGGCGGCGGGCAGCTGGTGGGGCTGGACCACGAGGTCGTAGACGAGTCCGGCGTCGGCCACGGCGGTCAGTCCGCGCTGCACGTCCGGGCGCAGCAGCCAGCGGGGGTCGGGTTCGCCCTGCACCTGGTGGCGGAGCGAGACGAGCCGGTCGCCGCCGGGGAGCTCGCGCAGGGCGGCCAGGGTGTCGGCGATGTCCGGGGCGGTGAGGTCGGTCCAGCCCACGACACCGGCGACCAGGTCGCTGCCATGGGCGAGCGCGAGGAACTCCGGGGTCTCCTCCGGGACGGTGACGGTCTGGACGAGCACGGTCGCGGACACGCCGTTGGCCCGGGCTTCCGGCTCCAGGTCGGCGAGGGTGAAGGTGCGCCGAAGGGGCGCCAGTTCCTCGCCGGTGATCCATTCCTGGTCGCGTACCGAGAGGTCCCACACATGGTGGTGGGCGTCGACGATGCGGGGGCGGCCGGTCATCTCACAGCTCCCAGGCGACGGGGAGACCCGCTTCGGCGCCGTCCGCCGAGTAGTCGTGCGAGACGTCGAGGAGTTCGTCCATCCTGGCCTGCCAGGCGACGTTGACGGGGAGCTGTTCCAGTTCGGCGAGGAGCCGGGCGTAGTCGTCGCACTCGATGACGTGGAACAGGTCGGTTCCGCTGCGCCAGATCGTCCAGGAGGTGGCTCCCGCCGCCCGGATCGCCCGGGTCAGTTCGGCCGGGACCTCGCGATGTGCGGCCTCGTACGCGGCGATGCGGTCCGCGCGGACCTTGGTGTGCAGGGCGATCCGCATGTCAGTGTCCGTTCTCGGTCAGCAGGCCCTCGGCCCGCAGGTCGTCCCAGAGGGCGTCGGGTATTTCCTGGCGCAGGAGCGCGGCGGCGTCCCGCACCTCGTCCGGGGACCGGGTGCCGACGAGCACGCCGGCGACGGCCGGGTGGCTGAGCGGGTAGTGCAGGGCGGCGGCGCGCAGCGGCACGCCGTATCCCTCGGTGACGGCCTTCAGGCGAAGGGCCCGGTCCAGGAGGTTCAGCGGCGCGGCGGCGTAGTCGTACGTCGCGCCGGGGCGCGGGTCGGCGAGGAGGCCGGAGTTGAAGACGCCGCCGACGACGACACTGCGGCCGCGGGCGGCGGCCGCGGGCAGCAGGTCACCGAGGGCCGACTGGTCCAGGAGCGTGTAGCGGCCGGCGCAGAGCACCACGTCGATGTCGGTCTCGACGACGAAGCGGGTGAGCATCGCCGTCTGGTTCATCCCGGCCCCGATGGCCCCGATCAGCCCTTCGGCCCGCAGCTTCTCCAGTTCCGGGTAGGCCTCGCCGAAGGCCGCTTCCGCGTGGTCGTCCGGGTCGTGCAGATAGGCGACGTCGATGCGGTCGAGGCCGAGGCGTTCCAGGCTGTCCTCGATGCTCCGGCGGACGCCGGCGGCGCTGAAGTCCCAGCGCCTGCGGTGCGTCGCGCGGACGGCGAAGCCCTCGGAGAGTGATGCGGACGCGGCGGCCCCGCCGTCGGGCAGCGGGTCGAGCACCCGCCCCACTTTGGTGGACAGCACGTAAGCGTCGCGGGGCCGGCCGCGCAGCGCCTCGCCGAGCCGGCGCTCCGAAAGACCGAGCCCGTAGTGCGGCGCCGTGTCGAAGTGGCGCACGCCCTCGTCCCAGGCGGCATCGACGGCTGCCGCGGCCTGCGCGGGCTCCACGGCGGTGAAGAGATTGCCGATGGCGGCCGCTCCGAAGGACAGCTCGGTGATCTCGACCGCGCTGTCTCCCAGCCTGTTGCGCCGCATGTTCCCGCCGCCCTCTCCGAAGATCGCTTCCTGCACACAGCGAATATTCATCGGATCACTTGGGCGCGTCAACACCCCGGAGGACATCGGCGGCGGCAATTGCCCATCGATCTGTCCGATCTATGGAGCGGTACTCACGGGCAGCAGCGTCAGCAGTTCGGCCACCTCCTCCTCGGCGCAGCGCCCCAGCCGCTCCAGATCGGGCAACGCCTTTCCGTCGGCCACCAGGCCGATCTGCACGGTGCTCCCGTACGTGGTCAGCGCGACGGCCAGCGACTGACCGCGGGCGAGTGGGGCCATCGGGTAGAGCGCGCGCAGCGGGCAGCCGCCCAGCGAAAGCGCCGATCGCGGCAACGGCACACTGGTGACCAGCACGTCGAAGAGCATCCGGGCGGCGTTCCCGGCCAGCGGCGCACCGAAGCGATGGGCCAGGGAAGGCAGTTGGTCGGCGAGGACCGCGACGGCTCCGGCCCCGCGCAGCGGCCCGGCGGACTTGTTGCGGTCCATGGAGTGGCGGACGGACCTCAGCCGCTCCCAGGCGTCGGGCTCGGAGACGGGCAGGCCCAGCAGATAGGCGGAGAGCCGGTTGCCGTCTCCCGGCGCCGCCCGGCCCGGGCGGCGCCGGGAGACGGGGACCAGGGCGCGCGGATCGGAACCGGGCAGCGGTTCGCCGCGCTCCAGCATCCAGCGGCGCAGCGCACCCGCCACGACCGCGAGCAGCACGTCGTTGCCGGTGCCGCCCGCCGCCCGGCGGATCCGCCGCACGGCTTCGAGGTCGAGATCGGCCGTGACGAGGCGCCGGGTACCCGAGGAGCTGGCACTGAGGGCCGGCGCGCCGCGCAGGTCGAGGCGGCTGGCCCGTACGAGCGAGGCCCCGACGCCGAAGGCGCGGCCGAGGTCCTCGATCCGGCCGAGGGCGAGGCCGGCGACCTGCCGGGGCCCGGGCATCCAGGAGCGCGGCGGCACGGTACGCATGCGGGCGGCCGAGGGGACCGGCCGGCCCGCGGCCGAGGCGATCTCGTCGAAGATCCCGGCCCCGATGGCGACCGCACGCATTCCGTCGGCGAGCGCGTGGTGAAGCTTGACGAGCACGGCGAACGGGCCGTCCGGGGCGCCTTCGATGAGGTACATCTGCCAGGGCGGCAGCCCTCGGCGCAGCGGCTGCTCCATCAGTTCGCCCGCGAGCAGGGTGGCCGCCCCCATGAATCCGGCCCCGCCCTCGCCGGCCGTCGCCGCCTCGGGCAGCCGCACCCGCTTGACGTGCCGGTGGACGTCGAAGTCCTTGTCCGCCGACCAGGCCGCTCCGCCGACGGGCAGCAGCACGTCACGCACCCGCATCCGCAGCCGGGGAATGGCGGCGGCCCGGGTGCCGAGCAGTTCGAGGAGGGCGTCGGGAGCCGGGGGCCGGTCGCCGTCCGGCGCGAAGACGGCGAGCGCGCCGAGGTGCATGGGGTGCGCATCGGACTCGAGGTGCCAGAAGGCGAGATCGAGAGGTGCCAGTAGCTCAGTGCCCAACGGATCCTCATGTCATGGAAGACGAAGACGGACAAAGCAGAAGTCAATCCCGCTCGGTCGGTTACGGTCAAGCACTGACATGTTACGTTCTGTTACTTGCCGGTAGTGCGCGATTCCGGGGAGCGGCGGCGCCCCTGACGGGTCAGCCGCGTGGTGGAATGACGAATTCGCACCAGACGCACTTGCCGGTGCCCCGGGATTCGACGCCCCAGGCGTCCGCCAGCCGGTCGACGAGCATCAGCCCACGGCCCGACACCCCCGAGTCACCCGCGTCCCGGCGGCGCGGCAGCGCGCTGGACCGGTCCTCGACATCGACGCGCAGGCGGCGTTCGGGCCCGGTGAGCACCCGGATCGTGACGATCGCTCCGCCGTCGGTGTGCATCAGGGCATTGGTCGTCAGCTCGTCGGCGGCCAGCTCCACCTCGTCGGCCCGCTCCTTCGCCCCCCACGCCCGCACCGCCGCACGGATCATGTGCCGCGCCGAGCTGAGCGCCTCCGGGTCGTTCTGCCCCACGTGCTGCTGGAGGCGGCCGCCCGGCTGCGGGGCATGAGCGGCCTTGCGGCGCAGCAGCAGCACCGCCACATCGTCCTCGCCGCCGCGTTCGTCGACCGATTCACAGAGCCGGTCGGCCAGCTTCTGGAGATCCTCGGGACCGTTCCTGATCATGGCGGTGAGCAGTTGCGTGCCCTCGTCGAGGTCGGCTCCCGGAAGTTCCACCAGGCCGTCGGTGAACAGCACCATCGTCTGCCCGGGGTCCAGCTCGACCGTGCTGACCGGGTACTCCAGCCTCCCGAACTCCGCGGAGAGCCCCAGCGGCAGTCCACCGTCCACGAGCACCTTGCGGCAGCTCCCGTCGGCATCGCGCACCAGGGGGTCGACATGCCCCGCCCGGACCACCTGCACCACCCCGGTGGTCAGATCGGCCTCGGCGTAGGTGCAGGTCGCGAAGCGGTCGGTGTCCAGCTCGTGCAGGAAGACGGAGGCCCGCGCCATGACCGTGGCGGGACTGTGCCCCTCGGCCGCGTACGCGCGCAGCACGATGCGCAGCTGGCCCATGACGGCGGCGGCATGGGTGTCGTGGCCCTGGACGTCCCCGATGACCGTACCGACGCGGCCGCCGGGCAGCGGGATCACGTCGTACCAGTCGCCGCCGATGTCCCGGCCCAGCCTGGCCGAGCGGTAGCGCACGGCGATCTGCGCCCCGGGCACATCGGGGATGCGGCGCGGGAGCATCGCCTGCTGGAGCCCCTCGGCGAGGTCGTGCTCCTGCTCGTACAGCATGGCGCGCTGGAGGCTCTGGGCGATGGAGCTGCCGAGGGCGACCAGCAGATTGCGTTCGTCGGCGGTGAAGCCGTTCTTGTCGCTGTACAGCAGCCCGAGGGCGCCGATGGGGCGGGCCTGGGCGATCAGCGGCAGATAGGCGGCCGAGGTGATGCCCAGGTGACTGATGTGGGGCCACAGGACCGGATACGAGACCGCGAAGTCCTCGGCGGACTCGATGAAGCGGGGGGCGAGCGTGCGCACCACCTCGCTCATCGGGTACTGCTCATCCGTCCGCGTGTACCGGGTGCCCGGCACGAAGGCGCCTTCGGGCCCGTCGGCCACCAGGTGGATGCGTCCGGCCTCGATCAGCCCCATGACCAGGCTGGTCGCTCCCAGGTGAGCCAGCCCCTGGGAGTTCTTGAGCACGTCGATGACGTCCTGGACGGTACGGGCGTGGGCCAGCGCGGCCGTGGTGGCCTCCACCAGGCTGGTCCGCCGCCGCCGCTCCTCGTCCAGCTCGTGGCGGGCCGCGGCATCGGCCAGCTCCTGCGTGGCGTCGCGGACGATCCCGATGATGCGGCGCGGCCGCCCGGTGGAGTCGCGCTGGACGAAGCCCTGGGTGTGCGTCCACTGGAGGGTGCCGTCGCGCCGGGCGATGCGGAAGTAGGCGCCGTAGTTGCTCCGGCCGGATTTGAGCGCCTGGGTGACCATGGCGTCGAGACGTACGCCTTCGTCCGGCGGCACGCGTGTCCCGAGCGTGGTCGGTTTGTCGTCGTACTCGTCGGCCCTCAGGTCGAACACGTCGAGGGCCGCCTGCTCCATGTGCATGAGGCCGCTGTCCAGGTCCCAGTCGAAGCTGCCCATACGGTTCAGGGCGAGACTGAGGTCCGGGTGGGCGGGCCAGTCTTCCGGGAGTGACAGGGCACCCGCTACCCGATCATCCATGTCGGTCACTCTGCCACTATTTGTCCGATTCTTCGAGTGAGCCGTCCACCAGGTGAACGTGCGATGGAACACATTTCCGAGACGCTCGAAAGGGCCGATTCCCCGGAGATTCCGCGGGATTCCCCCGTACGGCAATGGTGCGGGGCGCCGGATATCGCCGCAGAACACCGACCCGCCCCGAAAGCGGGCACGGCCAGCGGCTAACGTGTGCGTCGGGGCGGAGTAAGCCAAGCCTTACCACGGCCCGCCCCGCTCCTGCTCGTTCGTCCTAAGGAACAGCTCGCCATGACACGCCCCGTCCGCGTAGCCATCGTCGGAGCCGGCCCCGCCGGAATCTACGCAGCGGACGCGCTGCTCAAATCCGATGCCGCCGCCGACCCGGGCGTCTCCATCGACCTGTTCGAGCGGATGCCCGCCCCCTTCGGCCTGATCCGTTACGGCGTGGCCCCCGACCACCCGCGCATCAAGGGCATCGTGCAGGCGCTGCACCAGGTCCTGGACAAGCCCCAGATCCGGCTCTTCGGGAACGTCGACTACCCGAACGACATCGGGCTGGACGAGCTGCGGAGCTTCTACGACGCGGTGATCTTCTCCACCGGCGCCGACGCCGACCGTGCCCTCGACATACCGGGGAGCGACCTGGACGGCTCGCACGGTGCCGCCGAGTTCGTCTCCTGGTACGACGGCCACCCGGACGTGGCGCGCACCTGGCCGCTGGAGGCCGAGAAGGTCGCCGTCCTGGGCGTCGGCAACGTGGCCCTGGACGTCGCCCGCGTCCTCGCCAAGACCGCCGACGAGCTGCTGCCGACCGAGATCCCCGCCAACGTCTACGACGGCCTGAAGGCCAACAAGGCGCTGGAGGTGCACGTCTTCGGACGGCGCGGTCCCGCCCAGGCCAAGTTCAGCCCGATGGAGCTTCGGGAGCTGGACCACTCGCCGAACATCGAGGTCATCGTCAACCCCGAGGACATCGACTACGACGCGGGCTCGATCGAGACCCGGCGAGGCAACAAGCAGGCCAACATGGTCGCCTCCACGCTGGAGAACTGGGCGATCCGCGATGTCGGCGACCGGCCGCACAAGCTCTTCCTGCACTTCTTCGAGTCCCCCGTGGAGATCCTCGGCGAGGACGGCAGCGTCGTCGGCCTGCGGACCGAGCGCACCGAGCTGGACGGCACCGGCAACGTGAAGGGCACCGGCCGGTTCAAGGACTGGGACGTGCAGAGCGTCTACCGTGCGGTCGGCTACTACTCGCAGGAGCTGCCCAAGCTCCCCTTCGACATCGCGTCGGGCACGGTTCCGCACGCCGCCGGACGGGTTCTCGCCGGCGGCGAGCCGATGGAGTCGGTGTACGTCACCGGCTGGATCAAGCGGGGCCCGGTCGGCCTGATCGGTCACACCAAGGGCGACGCCAACGAAACGGTCGCCTGCCTGCTGGAGGACCACACCACCGGCCGGCTGCCCGCCCCGGCACAGCCCGAGCCGGCGGCCGTGACCGAGTTCCTGGAGTCGCGCGGCGTCCGTTACACCACGCGTGAGGGCTGGTACCGCCTGGACGCGCACGAGCGCGCCCTGGGCGAGGCCCAGGGCCGCGAGCGGGTGAAGGTCGTGGAGCGCGAGGCCATGCTGGACGCCTCGGAGCCCGGCAACTGACACGACGGCGAAGGCCCCGGAACGCTCCGCTCGGAGCGTTCCGGGGCCTTCGTGCTCACCGCGGGCCCCAGCGGCCCTGCAGCACCTTGACGTCGTCGCCGAAGTCCGGCCCTTGGAACCGTCCCCGTTCCGGGCTCGTCAGACGTCCGCGCCCCGGGTCCGCTCGCGCACCCGGTCCGGATAGCGCTCCGTGAACCGGACCGCCAGGACCAGCAGGACGACGGGGATGATCCAGTTGAACCAGTCGGCACCGGACGACGTGTGCACCGCGACCAGCCCCAGCAGCGCGGTGGCGGCGAAGACCCCGCCCCAGACCAGCGTCAGCACCCGGTTCACCCGCCGGAACACGGGCGAGCCCCACACCTCACGGGGTGTGGTCTCCCGCGCGTACTGCTCGGTGAACGGGACGAACGCCAGCGAACCGAGCGCCACCACGGCGACCACCGAGCTGGACAGCACCTGCGCGTACCGCTCCACCCAGTCGAGGTCCTGACGGTCCAGGAAGAGCGCGAGAACGCTGAGCACGGCGAAGAAGACGATGCCGGTGACCTCCAGCACCTTGAACGAACCGCGGCGCAGGTCCGGGAGGTTGAACACGACGGCTGCGACGAGACCGGCAAGCGCCGCGTACTCCCAGGTGCTGGGCGACGCGATGACAGCGAAGATGATCCACGGGGCGAACGCGAAGAACAGATTCCCGGTCCGCCGCCCGGAACTGGCTTGGGCCACCGGACACCTCCGGGGCATGTCCCGCGGCAATCTGCCGCTTCCTCCATGGTGAAGCCGGGACCCTGCCCGCGCATCTTCGCCACAGCATCTCCGCTTCCTGCGGCCCGCGTTGCAGCGGCCGCGGGCCGGAGATTCAATGAAGTACCGGTACGGCACACATGCGGAGGCGCACACGTCCGGCAAAGGGCTGTCACGCAATTCCTGGTGGATCAGCGCGCGGCGTCAGATGCGGTGCATCGCAAGGCGGAGGGGTGCCCGCATACTGGATGTATTCGGGCGTTCCGACAACGCCGCGAGGTGCCGTAGCTGTCGTCGTGCGCCCGCCAGGAATTGCGGGTCAGCCCCAAGGGAGGCCGCCATGGCCGCACATGCCCAGCAGGCCTTCGACCCGGCCCGCGTCGTCCATCTGTCCGGCCGATTCGCGCCGGTGACCGAAGAGGTCGACGAGACCGGACTCCAGGTGATGGGCGAACTGCCGGACGAACTCGACGGACTGTTCCTGCGCAACGGGCCCAACCCCCGCTTCAGCCCGATCGGTTCGTTCCTCTACCCGATCGACGGGGACGGGATGCTGCACGGGGTGTGGATCTCCGGCGGGCAGGCCCGGTACCGCAACCGTTTCGTCCGCACGCCCGCCGTGCTGGCCGAGGAACGGGCGGGGCGGGCGCTGTGGGGCGGAATCGAGTCGATGATCATGCCTCAGGTCCCCGATGTCGAACCGGAGTTGGCGGGCACCTTCCGCGACCTCCCGGACATCAACGTGGTCCGTCACGCGGGACGGCTGCTGGCCCTCGCCGAGGCGGACTGCCCCTTCCGGATCACGCCGGAACTGGAGACGGCCGGGAAGGAGACGTTCGGCGGGGCGCTGCCTGCCGGCATCACCGCACACCCGAAGACCGACCCGCTCACCGGCGAGATGCTCGTCTTCTGCTACGGCCTGGAACCGCCCTACCTCACGTGGTCGGCCATCGACCCCGGCGGCTCCGTCGCCCGCGGTCCCACGGTGATCGACGGGCTCGACGA
Source organism: Streptomyces sp. NPDC091416 (assembly GCF_044756845.1). Taxonomy (NCBI): domain Bacteria; kingdom Bacillati; phylum Actinomycetota; class Actinomycetes; order Kitasatosporales; family Streptomycetaceae; genus Streptomyces; species Streptomyces sp. NPDC091416. The sequence continues at coordinate 104,693 of NZ_JBIVTU010000010.1, read as the reverse complement.
ACCGATGATGATCCACGACATGGCACTCACCGCCAGGTTCCTGGTCATCGTGCTGGCGCCGGTCTTCTTCGACATCGCCGCCGCGATGAGCGGTGGATCCATGATCGACTGGCGGCCGGAGCGCGGCACCCGGGTGGCGCTGGTCCCCCGCGACGGCGGCCCGGTGCGGTGGGCCGCGGACGATGCCTTCTGGCTGTGGCACACGGTCAACGCGTACGACACCGAGGCCGAGGGCGGAGATGTGGTGCTGGACTACGTGCAGTGGTCCCGCCTCTCCCTGGGCGCGCCGGACCCCGCGCAGGCCCCCAACACCGCCGGCCTGGTTCGCGCGGTCATCGATCCCGTCGCCGGCACGATGCGCCGGACGGTGCTGGACGAAGCCAGGATGGAGCTCCCCCGCACGGACGACCGCCTGATCGGCCGACGGCACCGGCAGCTGGCCGTGGCGGCCGATTCCGGGAACCCGGATCTGCTCCCGGGCGAGTTCGACGCACTGCGCTGGTACGACGGCGCGGACGGGTCGGGCACGAGCGTGGTGTGGCCGGCCGGTGACCTGTCCGTCGGCGAGCCGGTCTTCGCGCCCTCACCCGGCACCGCGCCGGGCGAGGGCGGCCACTGGATGACGTACGCCACCGACCGGACCGACAACTCCAGCTGGCTGCTCGTCATCCCCGCCGAGGACCCCGCGTCCGGCCCGGTCGCCCGGGTGCGGATCCCGGTGCGGGTCCCGCTCGGTCTGCACGGGAACTGGCTGCCGACGCAGGAATGAGGTGTCGGCGCCACCGGCTTCCGCGGTGCGGCCGCTATCCCTCGACGGTCTCGGCGATGCCCGCGGAATCCTCCTGCCAGGGCAGTTCGATGGATGTCTGCGGTTCGTCCGTCATGGACGGCACCAGGCCCGGTGGCTCGTCCGGGTCGGCGGGGGCGTCGGACGGCTCGTCCGTGGGAAGCCCGGGCAGCGGTTCGGGGTATCCGTCGGTGGCACCGTCCGAGGGCGCGCCGGTCGGCGTCGGGCAGTCCGTCGGCGCACCGGTCGGCTCCTCCGTCGCCGCGACCGCCTCGCCGGGCGGTGTCGGCCCTCCGGGTGTCGGGCAGTCCCCGGGGGCGGAGCGCGACGGCGTCGGTGCGGCGGACTTCTTCGGCGCCTTCGGTTCCTTCGTCCTCGCCGGAGGCTCGTCGGGCAGCGGGCCGGTGATATCGGTGCCGGGGGCGTAGGGCGGCGGCACCTCGGGGGTGCGGTCACGGGCGCCCTCGTCCCCGACCCGGCGCTCCATCCAGCTGTTGTGGTCCGCGTCGACGACGAGCAGGTCCGTGACGGCCTCGGCCGCGGGTGCGACGACGACGGTCCGCGTCGGGTCGTAGCCCGCCCACGGCTCGTCCTGGCCGCCGCCCTGCGCCCGGCCCGCACCGGCGGGCCGGCTCAGCGGGTTGCCGCAGGCGCATCGGACGCGCGGGAGACCACGGCCGTCCACCAGAACGGCGGTGCCGGCCTGGAGCACGGACTGGAAGGCGGTGGCGGAGCCGGCGCGGAAGCCGTGGTTGCCCACCCGGGTGTCGGCGCGCAGGACCACGGGCGTCAGACCGTTCAGGAATTCGGGGACGCCCGCCCGGTCCACTCCGGCGGCCTGCGCGAAGGCTTCTTCCCTGGCCGGGTCGGCGGCCAGGAGGCGGATCTGCTGTCCGACGTCGCAGGAGGCGACGGAGCGGGTGGCGCCGTAGAGGCCGGGGGTCGTTCCGGGAAGCGTGCGCGGGCCTTCCTCGCCGGGCGCGGGCGTACGCGGTGGAGCGGTGCGGGGTGCGGCCGGGGCGGCGCCGGCCGGTTCCACCGTGGACGGGGTGAAGGGGTCGGGGCCCTGCGCGGCGGCCGGCTGGAGCAGGACCTCATCGGCGTCGGCCGTTCCTTCGGTGCCCTGTCCGCCGCTGTCCCCGGACTGCCGGGCGCAGCCCGCGGTGACGAGGATGCCGGCGGACAGTACGGCGAGGACGGCGCGGCGCATGCGTATCGGTGCGTGCACGAAGGGTCTCCTGCCTGGTCACCGGTCCCGGGTGGTCCCTCATGTCTGCCGCAGTTCCCCCGTTCGCGCAAGCCGGAGCCGCAGGGCGTGCGCCGGGCTTCCGCACCGAATCCGGTACTCCGTTCGGGTGACGCCGGGGCGCGGTTCGCCCGGTGAACAGGCGACGCGGACGGGGACACGTGGACAGGGGCCGGCGACCGGGACACCGGGGAGCGGCGGGCCGATACTGGAAGCGATGGACTGGTTCACCGCAGACGGGTACTGGCTCGGCCGGCTCCTCTTCCAGAAGGCCCTGGCCGTCATCTATCTGACCGCCTTCCTCACCGCCGCGCTCCAGTTCCGTGCGCTGATCGGCGAGCGCGGCATGCTGCCCGCCCCCGAGCTCCTGCGCCGTACGGACTGGCGCACCGCCCCGGGCCTTTTCCGCCTGCACTACTCCGACCGGTTCTTCGCCGTGGTCGCCTGGTCCGGCTGTGTGCTCGCCGTCGCGCTGCTCGCGGGCGCGGACCGATTCGTCCCCCTGTGGGGAGCCATGGTCCTGTGGGCCCTGCCCTGGGCGCTGTACCTGTCGATCGTGCAGGTCGGCGGTACGTGGTACGGCTTCGGCTGGGAGTCGCTGCTCCTGGAGACCGGGTTCCTCGCCGTCTTCCTCGGCAACGCGCACACGGCACCGCCGGTTCTCGTGCTGTGGCTGCTGCGCTGGGTGCTGTTCCGGGTGGAGTTCGGTGCCGGGCTGATCAAGATCCGCGGTGACGCGTGCTGGCGCAAGCTGACGTGCCTGTACTTCCACCACGAGACCCAGCCGATGCCGGGGCCGCTGAGCTGGTTCTTCCACCGGCTCCCCCGGCCCCTGCACCGGGCCGAGGTGGCGGCCAACCATGTGACCCAGCTCCTTGTGCCGGTGCTGCTGTTCACCCCGCAGCCGGTGGCGAGCGCGGCGGCGGGTCTGATGATCGTCACGCAGCTGTGGCTGGTGCTGTCGGGCAACTTCGCCTGGCTCAACTGGCTGACGATCACGCTGGCCCTATCGGCCGTGGACTGGTCCCCGGTCGCCGAGCCGCCCCCGCAGTCCGGTGCGCCGCTCTGGTACGCGGTCGTGGTCATCGCCGTCACGGGCCTGGTCGTGGTCCTCAGTTATCGTCCGGCCCGCAACCTCCTCTCGCGCCGGCAGGTCATGAACCGTTCCTTCGACCCGCTGCACCTGGTCAACACGTACGGCGCCTTCGGAAGCATCAGCCGCGTCCGGACGGAGGTGGTGGTCGAGGGCACCGACGAACCGGTGGTCCGGCCGGGCACGGTGTGGCGGGAGTACGGCTTCCGGGGCAAGCCGGGCGATCCACGGCGGCTGCCGCGCCAGTTCGCCCCGTACCATCTGCGGCTCGACTGGATGATGTGGTTCGCGGCGCTCTCGCCCGCGTACGCCCGTCCCTGGTTCGGTCCTTTCGTGGAGCGGCTGCTGGAGAACGACCGGGACACGCTGCGACTGCTGCGGTCCAACCCGTTCCCGGATGAGCCGCCGGCGCACGTCCGCGCCAGGGTGTACCGCTACCGGTACACGACCTGGCGCGAACTGCGGGCCACCGGGTGCTGGTGGCACCGCACCTACGTACGGGAGTTCCTGCGCCCGACCCCGCCGGGGCCCGCTACCGGCCGCTCTCGCGGGACCGCAGCAACGAGCTGATCCGCTGGACGAGTTCGTCGTCCTCGGAGGCCGGCTTGCCGGAGACCAGGGCGCCGAGCCGCTCGGCGGTCTGGAAGTCGTACGCCCGCTCCTCCTCCTCGCCCGGGACGGTGGCGTACTCCTCCTTGGCGCGGAACCCGACGGTCAGGTCCACGGCCTTGGCGATGAGCCAGGTGAGGATGAACGAGAAGGCGATCACGGAGACGATGGCGACGAGCTGCTTGCCGAGCAGCCCCCAGCCGCCTCCGTAGAAGAGCCCCTCCTTGCCGCTGATGCGTGCGGTGGCGAAGAGGCCGACCATGATCAGGCCGATCAGCCCGCCGACGCCGTGCACGCCCACCACGTCGAGCGTGTCGTCCACGTTGAAGCGGAACTTGAGCGTGACCGCGAACGCGCAGACCGCGCCGACGACGAGTCCGGTGATGACCGCGCCGAGCGTGTCGATCTCACCGCAGGCCGGGGTGATGGCGACCATGCCCGCGACGGCGGACGAGACGACGCCCATGGTGGTGACCTTGCCGGTGCGCCACTTCTCCACCAGCGGCCAGGTGACCATGGCTCCGGCGGCCCCGAGCTGGGTGTTGATGAAGGCCGCGGCGGCGGTGCCCTGGTCGGTCAGCGCGGAACCGGAGTTGAAGCCGAACCAGCCGAACCAGAGGAGGCCGACGCCGATGACCACGAGCGGAATGTTGTTGGGGCGCTCCTCGCGGCGGGCGAAGTCGCGCGGTGCGCGCAGGACGAGTGCGACGGCCAGACCGGCGACGCCGGAGTTGAGTTCCACCGGCAGACCGCCGGCGAAGTCGAGGGCGCCGAGATGCTTCACGATCCAGCCGTCGGTGTCGAACACCCAGTGCGCGATGGGGATGTAGACGATGAGCAGCCACAGCACGACGAAGACGAGCCACCCCTTCATCGTGGCGCGGTCCGCGATCGATCCGCTGACCAGCGCCACCGTGATGATGGCGAAGCCCATCTGGAAGGTGCTGTAGATGTAGGTGGGGATGGCCCCGGTCAGCGTGTTCAGCTCGATGTCGTGCATGAACACGTGGTCGAGGTTCCCGATGATTCCGGCGCCGCCGACATCGGGGCCGAACGCCAGTGTGTATCCGATGACCCACCAGACGAGGGTGCCGAACGCCAGCGCGGCGAAGCTCATCTTGATCATCATGAGCACATGGCGGGTGCGCACCATGCCGCCGTAGAAGAAGGCGAGGCCCGGCGTCATCAACAGCACCATGGCGGTGGCGGCGAGGAGCCAGGCGGTGTCCCCGGAGTCGTACGCGGCCGGCATCGGCGCGGGAGCGGTGTTCATCGGCGGATCCTCGTGTGGGTCGGTGGGGGGTCAGGGCTTGCGCAGGTCGGGGGCCGGACCGCCGGTGAGCAGGCGGCGGACTGCCTGACGGACGGCCTCGTGGGCGGCGGCGGTCCGGATCGGGCTGTCGTCGAGCACCCGCACCCACGCCCCGCAGTCCCGGGGCAGGACACTGACCCCGTACAGGACGCCGAGCCCCGTGAGCGCGTCGTGCAGGGCGTCGGCGAGTTCGGTGGCGGGGACCCGGTCGGTCACGGCGAACAGTGAGGCCACGTGGTCGTGACCGGCGAACACGCCCGGCCCCAGAACTCCCTCGCCGCTTCGTCCGGGAGCCAGGCGCAAGGTGTCCAGGGCGAGCAGCGTGCCGTCGGGCCGGCTGATGCGGAGGTCGGTGGCGAGCACCCGGTAGGCGTGCCGTTCACCGCGGGCGAGCCGTCCCGCGGTGAGCGTGTCACCGACGACGACAGTGGCGCCCGGGGCGACGACGACCTCGGTCCGCTGGTAGAAGCGGGCGTCCTTGAACGGGATCAGCGGGTCGGGCAGGTACTCGACGTAGCTCCCGGTCTCCGCCGTCAGATGCACCCGCTGGCTGGCGTAGTCGTGTTCCATCCGGAAGACCTTGGTGGCGGCCTGGGTGGTCAGGTGGACCTGGGTGTCCGGGCCGCAGCGGAAGTCCATGCGGTAGCGGTCGGCCTGGGCGATTCCGCCGCCGGTCGCCATCATGTAGACGTAGCTCATGCCCGGCAGTCCGGGGTCGATCCACAGCGGCCGCATGATCTGCAGGGGGGTCTTCTGGTAGCGCTCGACGAGTTCGGTGCGCTCGCCCCGTACCGCGAAGGCCAGGTCGAGAATGCCGACCTTGGCCGGGGAGCCCGGGGCGAGCGTGTCCGGCACGGAGGCCAGGGCCGCCACGTCCGGCGGGACGCGGACCGCGGTGTAGTACTTCTCGGCGAGCCGGTCGGCACGGGGCCGGTACGGGGCGAGCTGCATGTCAGATCAGCACCTTGCGGCGCGATTCGAGGTACACCGCGATGGCGTCGATGCCCTGGCCGGTGAGGCAGTCGGTGAGGACGACGGGGCGGTTGTCGCGTACCCGGTGCGCGTCGGACTCCATCACGTTGATGTCCGTGCGCACGTACTTCGCGATGTCGATCTTGTTGATGACCAGGAGGTCGGAGTCGGTGATGCCGGGGCCGCGCTTACGGGGCATCTTCTCGCCCTCCGCCGTGTCCAGGACGAAGATGAAGAGGTCCACGAGCGCGGGGCTGAAGGTCAGGGTCAGGTTGTCGCCGCCGGACTCGTAGAGCAGCGTGTCGGTGTCCGGGAAGCGCTCCAGCATCTCCGCGCCGGCCGCCAGGTTCATCGTGGGGTCGTCGCGCACGGCGGTGTGCGGGCAGGCCCCCGTCTCGACACCGACGACCCGCTCGGGCTCCAGGACCCCGGCCAGTGTGCGGCGGACGTGCTGGGCGTCCTCCTGCGTGTAGATGTCGTTGGTGATGACGGCGGGGCGGTGACCGCGTTCGATCAGCATCGGGACCAGCGCCTCGATGAGCGCGGTCTTGCCGGATCCGACCGGTCCGCCGATGCCGACCCGCAGTACGTTGTCGTCCATGGTGCTCCCTGTGTGGTTCGGGTGGGTTTCAGCTGGCGAAGAGCCGTGCCTCGGCACGCTCATGACGGCCCGACATGATGTCCGAGGCGAAGACGGTGGCGCCGACGTCGTCGAGCTCGCGCCGCAGCGCGGCCTCGACGGTCTTCTCGATGACGGGTGCGGCGCCCCTGATCAGGGTCTGCGTCGTACGGTGATCGGTCAGCCGCAGCCGCAGGGCGGCGCCCGCGAAGCTGACGCAGAAGGCGAACAGGTCCGCGGCGACGGCCTGCCGGACCGGAACGCCCGTCGCCGCGTAGATGACTCCTGCGGCCACCGCCTGCGTTCCGGGGGCCTCACGCCGTACGACCCGGTCGAAGTAGTCGCCGATCTCCGGCCGGCCGAAGACCTCCTGGCCCAGGTCCAGCAGCTGACGTCCGGTCCGGGTGGCGGCCTGGCGCATCTCCCGGCCCAGTTTGGTGGCCAGGAGATGCTCGTCGATCCGGACGACGGCCGCCGGATCACCGGCGGCCGTCGCACGGTGGGCGAGGGCGAGCGCGGTGGCGTCGGCCGGGCCGACACCGTGCAGCAGCAGGTCCTCCAGCAGGAGCGGCAGGCTGCCGGGGTCGACGGCCCCGGCCTGCGCGAAGCCCTCCAGGCTGTGCGACAGCGTGTAGAAGCCGCTGGGGAACGCGGAGTCCGTCAGCTGGAGGCTGACCAGCAGCGGTTCCAGCCCCGTTGCCGTGCCGGTCCCGTTCACCGCGGCCACGGTGTCCTTGACGGTGTCGCCCTCATCGCGGTACATCGGCCCTAGACCAGGAAGTAGAGGTGGTTGAGGGGCAGCTTCTCGGCCGGGTCGATGGTGGCGACCTTGCCGTTGAGCGTGACCTTGAACGTCTCCGGGTCGACCTTGATGTCGGGCAGGGCGTCGTTGCGGACCATGTTGTGCTTGCCGATGGTGCGGGTGCGGCGCACCGGCAGGACCGTGCGGTTCAGCCCGAGTTCGGCCGGGACCCCGGCGGCGATGGCCGCCTGGGACATGAAGGTGGCGTGGGTCGCCTGCATCGCCCTGCCGTACTGGCCGAACATCGGCCGGTAGATGACGGGCTGCGGCGTCGGGAGCGAGGCGTTGGGGTCGCCCATCTGTGCCCACGAGATGATGCCGCCCTTGATCACCATCTTCGGCTTGGCGCCGAAGGAGTGGATGGGCCAGAGCACGATGTCGGCGAGCTTGCCCTTCTCGATCGATCCCACGTGCTCGGAGATACCGGAGGCGATCGCCGGGTTGATGGTGACCTTGGCGAGGTAGCGCAGCACCCGCTGGTTGTCGTTGCGGGACGAGTCGCCCTCCAGCGTGCCGAGCTTGTCCTTGCAGTGGTGCGCGGTCTGGAACGCGCGGGTGACGGACTCGCCGATACGGCCCATGGCCTGGGAGTCGGAGGAGAAGATGCTGATCACGCCGAGGTCGTGCAGCACCGACTCGGCGGCGATCGTCTCGGCCCGGACCCGGCTGTCGGCAAAGGACACGTCCTCGGGGATGTCGTGGCTGAGGTGGTGACAGACCATGACCATGTCGAGGAGCTCGTCCACCGAGTTCACGGTGTACGGCAGCGTCGGGTTGGTGGAGGACGGCAGGACGTTCGGCTCGCCGGCGATGCGCAGGATGTCGGGCGCGTGACCGCCGCCCGCGCCCTCGCTGTGGAAGGTGTGGATGGCGCGGCCGTCGATCGCGGAGCGGGTGTCCTCGAAGAAACCGCCCTCGTTCAGGCTGTCGGTGTGGATGGAGACCTGGACGTCGTACCGGTCGGCGACGTTCAGCGCGTTGTCGATGACCGCCGGGGTCGCGCCCCAGTCCTCGTGCACCTTGAGCCCGCAGGCCCCGGCGACGACCTGCTCGTTGAGCGCCTCCGGGAGGCTGCCGTTGCCCTTGCCCATGATGCCGAGGTTGACCGGCATGGTCTCGGCGGCCTGGAGCAGCTTGCCGATGTTGTACGGGCCGGGGGTGCAGGTGGTGCCGTTGGACCCGTCCGAAGGGCCGGTGCCGCCGCCGATCAGCGTGGTGATGCCGTTGGTCAGGGCCTGCTCGGCCTGTTGCGGGGCGATCAGGTGGACGTGGGTGTCGATGGCGCCGGCCGTGGCGATGAGGTGCTCGCCCGCGATGGCCTCCGTGCCCGGCCCGATGACCAGGTCCGGGTCGACGCTGTTCTGCGTCTGCGGGTTGCCGGACTTGCCGATGCCGACGATGAAGCCGTCCTTGATGCCGATGTCGCACTTGACGACGCCGACCATCGGGTCGATGACGACCACGTTGGTGATGACGGTGTCGAGTGCGCCCTGGGCGGCGGTGGCCTGCGGGTCGGAGGCCATGCCGTCGCGCATGGTCTTGCCGCCGCCGTAGAGGACCTCGTCGCCGTACTGGCCCTCGCTGTAGTCCTTCTCGACCTCGACGACGAGGTTGGTGTCGGCGAGGTGGAACCGGTCGCCGACCGTCGGGCCGAACATGTCGGTGTACTGCTTGCGGGGCAGGATGGGCATCAGCGCGAACCCTTCTTCTTTTCGTCGGTGGCCTTGGAGCCCTTGGATTCCTTGGTGGCGCGCTGGGGTTTGGCGTCCGGGGCGCCCTGCGCTCCTTCGAATCCCTGCTCGATGGCCCTGCGGACGGCCTCGACGCGGGCGGGGTGGGAGGCGAGGCTGCCGTTGAGCAGTCCGCTGAAGCCGACCAGACGCCCGGTGCCGCCGTACGCGCACAGCTCCACCTCGCGCGAGCCGCCGGGCTCGATCCGCACGGAGGTGCCGGCGGGGATGTTGAGGTGCATCCCGAGCGCTTTCTGACGGTCGAACGACAAGGCCGAGTTGACCTCGAAGAAGTGGTAATGGGAACCGACCTGAACGGCACGGTCACCGGTATTGCTCACGGTGAGCTTCACCGTGCGTCGGCCCGCGTTGAGTTCGATGGGGCCCTTGCCGTACAAATACTTCTGACGGAACGTCATGCGATGCTCCCGATGACTCGGTCCGCGCCAGGGGCGGACGGGTGGTGGTGCGTGTGCAGGGGTCCGGGACCGTGCTCCTGCCGATGGTCCGGATCGTGGGGGTGGCCGTGCCGGCGGTCGCGTCCCGGGTCGTGGGAGTGGCCGTGCTCGTGCCGATGGCCCGGGTCGTGGGAGTGGTCGTGTCCCTCGCCGGGCGGGTGCGTGTGGGAGTGGCCGTGGTTCGCCGCCGCGGTCAGGCCGGCCGCGACACCGTCGTCGCCGTGCTCGCGCCAACGCCGTCGGGCGTCGGCGACCCGCTCGCCGAGGACGCGTCGCAGCGCCGACGCCGGGATGAGCGGACCCGCCCCGTCGACGGGAACCGTCTGCGCCTCGGGCAGATCCGGCAGCGCGAACGCCGCCGGGAGCAGCGCCACCCGCTGCGCACCGAGCAGCCCGCACCGCCGGACACCGTCGGCGGGGTCCGGGTCTCCCCCGGTGAACGCCACCTCCACGAGGCCGCTGCGGCCGTAGCGCCGTACGAGCGCGGCGATCCGGTAGAGCTCGGCGTCCTCGAACGGGTCGCCGGACGGTGCGGTGACCAGCAGCGCGGAGGTCTCGGGGACCCGGCCCGCCGCCGCCCGCAGCCACGCGACCAGGTGCTGGGCGGTACCGAACGGCTCGGCGAGCATCGTGGTGCCGCGCTCGCCGGCGGGTACGGCGCGCAGCGTCCGGGCGGTGTCCGCGACGAGTTCGGGGTTACGGCCCAGCGTCATGGGAACGACGACGGTCTCCGTGTTCCGGCGCCCGTGCGCGGCGATGCTCCGGAAGAGTTCGCGCCCGCTCGACACGACGCTGATCCCGGCGTCCACGACGCCGTCCAGTGCCCGCCCGTAGGCGGCTTCGTGACCGCACACGGCGATGACGGCAACGGGCTCGGCCACGGGTCAGCCGCCGATGGGGTCGTGGCAGGACACGAGCTTGGTCCCGTCCACGAAGGACGCCTCGACCTGCAGCAGGCCGAGCATCTCCCGTACTCCGTCCATGGTGTCGGCCTCACCCACGACATGGCGGCCCAGCTCCATGCAGTCCGCGACGCTCTTGCCGTCGCGGGCCGCTTCGAGGATCGCCTCGGTGATCAGCGCGACCGACTCGCTGTAATTGAGCTTGAGGCCGCGGTCCTGGCGCTTGCGGGCCAGATCGGCCACCACGTAGACCAGCAGTTTGTCGATCTCGCGGGGTGCGAGGTTCATCGTCAGTGCCTTCCTCGGTGATGTACGGGATGAGGGCGGGAGGTCCGGTGGGGGCGGACGGAGCGGTCACTCGCTCCGGCGCAGGCGTGGCAGCAGGGGTACGGCCGCCATCAGCACCCAGGTGGTGAGGATGAAGGGCCACGTGAAGGTGTGGCCGCCGAACGGTTTGAAGAAGGACGTCAGTGACGCGGTGAGCCCGGTGGTGGCCGCAGCGCCGAACAGGGCGTAGGCGCCGGTCCAGACCGTGTCGGCCATGAAGACAGCGCCGACGGCGATGGCGACGAGCACCGCGTTGTATCCGTAGATGCCGTTGGCGATCAGTTCCGTGGGTGCGCCCAGCAGCCACGCCGCGATGATCCCGATCACGCTGCCGGCCGCCGCGTAGAGGACGACGCGCAGGCCGGCGAAGGCCAGTCCGACGAGCATGATCAGACCGACGTACCAGCTCTCGACCAGGAAGATCTGCGAGACGTTGTTGAAGAACGCGTGCCACAGGGCGTCCCACGACATCGCGGTGTCGCCGCTCGTGGTGCTGGAGACGGAGGACGGGGCGCCGTGCCAGACCCGCTCGAACGACGGGGCGCCCACCACCATCACTCCGGAGACCAGGCAGAACGGCGCGGTCAGGGGCGTGAGCCCGTAAGGAGTGAGGAAGGTGCCCAGCGCGGCCATCAGAATCGTGCACATGATGGCGCCGACGACGGTCAGCACGTAGGTGGCCGGATGGTTGCCCAGCGAGGAGACGAGGGCGATGCCCGTGAGGCAGCCCGCGTATCCCTGGAGTCCGAGCGCGATCCCGGCCCGGTCGACCGCGAGGGCGTAGGCGGTCGCGGTGGCGATCAGCGTGCCGAGGGTGGCGAAGAGACCGGTCTCCCAGCCGGAGACCCACAGCGCGATGAGGATCGCAGCGCCGGTCAGCAGTCCGGGCTGGAGGTCGACCTGCCCGACGCCCCGCAGGGAGGCGAGGACATACGCGGACGGCTGACGCTTCTCCAGCCGCCGGACGATTTCCGGCTCGGCAAGGGACACGGCTGGCTCCTGCGACTCGGCGGCGGAGGTCCTTCCGGGCTGTGGACCGGAAGAACCGAATCTCCACCATCAAGACACAGGGTCACCACGATGTCGCGCTGTGTGGCCGTCGGATTGGTCCGGTCAGGTACGGGAGCCGCTGCCGCCCGCGCGCTCCGGCCGTGCGGCTGCGACGGGCTCCGTAGATTCACGGGATGTCGATCAAGATGGAGTTGCACCGCCACACCCACCCCGACCACCACCCCGGAGTGCAGTTGTCGGTCGTGGGTGCCGTCGCGGTCGGCGGCGCCGCGGGAGCGGCTGCCCGGTACGGTGCCGAGCGCCTCTGGCCGACCGGCACCTCGGCCTTCCCGTGGACGATCCTGCTGGTCAACACGGTGGGATGCTTCTTGATGGGGGTCCTGATGGTCACCCTGAAGCTGCGCTTCCCCGGCGCTCCCCGACTGATCAGTCCGCTGCTGGGCACCGGCGTGCTGGGTGGGTTCACCTCGTTCTCGCACTACACGGACAACGTGCGGGAGCTGTTCGAGAACCATCAGCCCGGCTACGCGGTCGGGTGCCTGCTGCTGACCGTGGTGGCCGCACTGGCCGCCGTGACCGCGGGCGCGTTCCTCACCCATGCCGCCTTCCGGCGCTCCTACCGCACGGGGAGCGACACCCGATGACCGACTGGCTGCTCGTGCTCGCCGGCGGGCTGGTGGGCGCACCGCTGCGCTATCTGCTCGGTGTGGACGCGAAGTTCCGCCTCCACACCGCCTTCCCGTGGGGCACCTTCGCGGCCAACGCCTCAGCCGCGCTGATCCTGGGCTTCGTCGCGGAGGCGGCGACCGACGGCGAACTGGGAACCCGGCTGAACCTGCTCCTCGCCACGGGGTTCTGCGGAGCCCTGTCGACGTGGTCGACGTTCTCCTACGAGCTGCTCACCCTGACCTCCGCCCGCCGGGTGGGTCTGGCGGCGGGATACCTGCTCCTCACCGTCTGCGCGGGCGTGGGACTCTCGTTCGCCGGGGCCGCTGTGGCGAACGCGGTCTTCTGACCGCCCCGAGCGCGACGGCACGCCCGGGTTCCGGCCCGTACCCCGTTCGGGGTACGGGCCGGAACCCGGGCGGGAAGCACTCAGTCGATGCCGGGCAGGATATGCGGCTCGGCGAGGTCGTCCTCGTAGCCGGCCAGCCTGATCGGTGCGGACCTGGCCCAGACCTCGAGGTTCCGGAGCTTCTCGGGCCTGCGGGCCCGCTCTCCGTGCCGTTCGGCAGGCCGCTGCTCGTGCTTCGTCAGTTCTGGTGTCGTCACCGCGCACTCCTTTGTGTCGCGTAGCCCCCGGCGTATCCGACGTTCCGGCGCATAACCGGTGGTGGACCGCCCGTGGTGCGGGGCAGGGCAGGATCTGTTCGGTCGCGGTGGCGCCGGGTACGGGACGGGACGGCGGCCCGGTTGACGAGCCTGTCCCAGGACGGCCGAGGAACCTTCGTGGATCCCTTGGTGGCGTCCGTTCCCCTCAGAGTAACCAAATGAGCGCGCCCGTGCTCGATGGAACGTGTGCCCTGGGTCACTTTCAGCCATCATGCAGGGAAAAGACCCGGCCCGGAGGAGTTCCCGGGCCGGGTCTGCGGCCGAACGCGGCGCCTGCGCTGCGCAGTGCTACCAGTTGGCGGGGGCGTAGTCCTTGAGGAAGCAGCCGTACATCGCCTCGCCGGCTTCGCCGCGCACGATCGGGTCGTAGACGCGCGCGGCGCCGTCGACCAGGTCCAGCGGGGCGTGGAAGCCCTCCTCGGCGAGGCGCATCTTGTCGGGGTGCGGCCGCTCGTCGGTGATCCAGCCGGTGTCGACGGCGGTCATCAGGATGCCGTCCTTCTCGAACATCTCCTGGGCGCTGGTGCGGGTCAGCATGTTCAGCGCGGCCTTGGCCATGTTGGTGTGCGGGTGGCCCGCACCCTTGTAGCCGCGGCCGAACACGCCTTCCATCGCGGAGACGTTGACCACGTAGGAGTGCTGGGCGGCGGTCGCGGCCATCGCCGGGCGGAGCCTGCTGATCAGGATGAACGGCGCGGTGGAGTTGCAGAGCTGGACTTCCAGCAGCTCGATCGGTTCGACCTCGTCGACTGTCTGGATCCAGCTGTTGGTGTGGTGCAGGTCCGGGACGAGCCCGCCCGCGTCGATGGCCGTGCCCGCGGCGATGCGCGCCGGCGACGCCGACCCGGTCACCAGGGCGAGCTCGGTGACGTCCTGTGCGCTCAGCCCCTCCTTGCGGGCGGCGGGCAGCGCGGCCACGCGGTCGACGGTGCCGCTGCCGAAGGTGCCGATCACCTCGGACGCCGGGAGCTCGCCCGCGGGCAGCGGGGCCGACTCGGCACCGAGCAGTTCGCTGTACGCCTGCGGGGAGCGGCGGACCGTCTGCGCGGCGTTGTTGATCAGGATGTCCAGCGGACCCTCGGCGGCCACCGAGTCGGCGAGCGCGACGACCTGGGCCGGGTCGCGCAGGTCGATGCCGACGATCTTCAGCCGGTGGATCCACTCGTCGCTGTCCGGCATCGCCTTGAAGCGGCGGATCGCGTCGTTGGGGAAGCGGGTGGTGATCGTCGTGTGCGCACCGTCGCGGAGCAGCCGCAGCGCGATGTACATGCCGATCTTGGCGCGGCCACCGGTGAGCAGCGCCCGGCGACCGGTGAGGTCGGTGCGCGCGTCGCGCCGGGCGCGGTTCTCGCGGGCACAGTCCTGGCAGAGCTGGTGGTAGAACGCGTCGACCTCGACGTACCGCGTCTTGCAGATGTAGCAGGACCTCGGCCGCTGGAGGACTCCGGCGATCTCGGAGGCGGCGGAGGACGAGGGCAGCACGCCCTGGGTCTCGTCGTCGATGCGCTCGGCCGAACCCGTCGCGGTCGCCTCGGTCACCGCCTTGTCGTGCGCGGTCTTCGCGGCGCGGCGCTCCTGGCGGCGGCGCTGCTTCACGGTGCGGTAGATGCCGGCGGTGGCACGGCGCACCGTGATGGCGTCCGGGTGGTCGACGTCGATGGAGTCGAGCTCGTCGAGCACGCTCAGGCAGACGGCCAGCCGCTGCGGGTCGATACCGGGACCGAACTCCTCGATTCCGGGCTCGGTCTCCGGGCTGTCCTCTGTCACCGTCATTGCCGTTCCTCTGTTGCTTGTGCCGCCGGATTCTCTCGGCGGGCCGTGGCCGCCGTGCCGGGCTCACGAGGACTGGCATCCACGGGTCTGAGGTCCGGCCGCGGGCTTCTGCGCAAAGCCGCCGCACTGCGGGCCGAACGCCCTCGTCAAGTTTGCCATGCTCCGGGCGCTGCTCCATTCGAGTACCACGGGGGCTTCACCAGGCGGCCGGCCCTGCGCCGCCACGACCGGGAAAAGAAATCGCACACGGCAGGCATGACCTCGCCATTGCGGGGCACACGCCCTGCGACGCACTTGGCAACGTGGAGGGGCGACATGACGACGAGCACGACGGAGCGGACCGGCACCATCCTGGGCAGCCCGGCTCACACGCTGTCCGGACAGGACAGCGCGGGAGCTTCGGATCTGCCGTGGATCGAGGACACCGGCAAGGTGGCCCCGAAGGACGCGCGTGCTCTGTCGAAGCTGTTCCTCGACCGTCTCCAGGTCCTGGAAGAGGGCACGCGCGAGCACCAGTACGCGCGCAACACCCTCATCGAGATGAATCTCTCGCTGGTGCGGTACGCCGCCTCGCGCTTCCGCAACCGCGGCGGCGACGACACCGAGGACATCATCCAGGTGGGCACCATCGGGCTGATCAAGGCCATCGACCGGTTCGACCTCTCCCGTGACGTCGAGTTCGCGACCTTCGCCGTCCCCTACATCGTCGGGGAGATCAAGCGCTTCTTCCGGGACACCACCTGGGCGGTGCACGTGCCGCGGCGGCTCCAGGAGCTGCGGGTGGATCTCGCCAAGGCCAAGGAGCAGCTCTCCGCGGAGCTGGACCGCGATCCGACGGTCAAGGAGCTCGCCGCCTTCCTCGACCTGTCCGAGGAAGAGGTCATAGAGGGGCTCGTCGCGGCCAACGGCTACTCGGCGGGGTCCCTGGACACCCCCTCGGCGGAAACCGACTCCGGCAAGGACCAGCGGTCGTGCGCCGACGTGATCGGCGAGGACGATCCCGGGATGGAGACCGTGGAGAACCTCCACACGCTGGCTCCGCTCCTGGAACAGCTCAGCGACCGGGAGCGCAGGATCGTGCAGATGCGCTTCGGCCAGGAGCTGACACAGTCCCAGATCGGTGCCGAGCTCGGTGTGTCCCAGATGCACGTGTCCCGGCTGCTCGCGCGCATCGTCAAGCAGTTGCGGGCAGGTATGTCCGTCGAGGTGTGACGCCGGCGCGTGAGAGCATCCCGTTCCATGGATCTCTCCCCACTGCAACTGGCCGTGCACCGGCTTCGGGACGCCGAGGCGGCAGCCGACGCGTCCCGCGCGGACGTCGAACTGGAAGCCGTGCTCGCCGTCCGCGCGGGCGCCGACGTCGAGGCGGTGTCCGGGGTCGCCGGCATCACCCCGCACGATCTGCTCAGGCTGGAGAAGCTCACCGGCGACATCCCTCCGGGCTGAACCACCCGGGCCCGAACCCCGCTCAGCAGTGAACGACGCCCGACCGCACGGCCACGGGCGTCGTTCACATATGCTGCGGGGCGACGACGGACGGCCCGCTCGGGCGCGACGAGAGGGTAGACCGTGGCTGACATGCGCACCAGTTCCCACTCCCGGTACCCGGTTGCGGCGGCGTTTCCGGTGCAGGCCGGCTCCGTACCGGCCGAACGGCCTTCCGTCTGGGACCTCAGTGCCGCGATCCTCCTGGTCGAGGACGACGCCGGCGACGCGCTGCTCGTCGAGGAGATGCTCGCCGACGGCGAGCTGGACTCCGCGCTCACCTGGTGCAAGACCCTGACCGAGGCGCTCACCTTCCTGCAGGGCCACCGGACACCCGTCTGCGTCCTGCTGGATCTGCACCTTCCGGATGTGCACGGACTGAGTGCGGTGAACCGGATCCTGGAGACCACCCCGGACGCCGCCATCGTGGTCCTGACCGGCCTGGCGGAGGCCGAGGCGGGGCTCGACGCGGTGGCCGCCGGCGCGCAGGACTATCTCGTCAAGGGACGGATCGACCCGCAGGCCCTGTCGCGCGCGGTCCGCTACGCCCTCCAGCGCAAGCAGGTCGAGCGGGCGGCGGCGGCCCTGCGCGCCACCCAGCTGATGGCTCAGGAGAACGCGCGCCTCGAACGCGGGCTACTGCCCGTCCCGCTGTTGCACGACGACGTGTTCGAGGCCGTCGCCCGTTACGAGCCGGGCCGCGCCCACGGCCTGCTCAGCGGCGACTTCTACGACGTGGTCCAGAGACCCGACGGCACCGTCCACGCGGTGATCGGCGACGTGTCCGGACACGGTGCCGCGGAGGCCGCGCTCGGGGTCTGCCTGCGGGTGGCCTGGCGCACCGCGGTCCTGTGCGGCACCGCCCAGCTCGAACAACTCGCGCTGCTCGAGGAGATCCTCGTAGCGGAGCGTTCCGACCCCCATGTCTTCGCGACCGTCACCTCGCTCGTCCTGCCCCCCGGCAGGGACCACGTCGTCATCGTCAGGGCGGGACACCCGGGACTCCTGCTGCGCGACGGAACCGACATCGAGTGGGTGGAGCCCGAGGGCGGCATCGCGCTCGGCCTGCTGCCCGGCCACGGCCAGTGGGTCTCGACCGAGCACGCGCTGGCACCCGGCGCCGGTCTCGTACTCTTCACCGACGGCCTGTTCGAGGGCCGCACCGGAAAGGACACCCGGCTCGGCGAGGAAGGACTGCTGGCCATGGCCCGGGACCGGTCCGCACTGCCCGCCCGGCCGTTCGTCGACGCACTGGTCGCCGGCGCCGCCGAGGGCGCGGCTCCCTACGGCGGCCTCGCCGATGACGTCGCCGTGCTGCATCTAGCCTGGAAACGGACACCTCATGAGCAGTGACTCGACGGACGACACCCCGCAGCGGCCGGGACGGCTGGCGCGGCTGTCGGTCCAGAACTGGGTCCACCTGATCCTGGGCTGTTTCGTCCTGGTCGTATGCGGCTGCCTGGTGGTCGGCGGCCTCGTCCTGGCCCAGATATCCGACCGGACCACCGAACTCGTCGACCGCATCCAGCCGGCCCGCTCTGCCTCCTTCCAGCTGCAGAACGCGCTGCTCGACCAGGAGACCGGGGTCCGCGGCTACGCCCTCACCGGCGACCCCTCCTTCCTGCAGCCGTACGCGAGCGGCCGGCGCGACGAGCAGCGGCGCCTGGCACGGGTCCGCGACGCCATGGGGGCCGACGGCCCGTACGACCGCGATCTGGACCGGATCGCCGCCGCCTCGGCGCAATGGCGCAAGGTGCACGCCGAACCGCTGATCGCCTCCGTCCGGCGC
The DNA here is from genome assembly GCF_044756845.1 of Streptomyces sp. NPDC091416. NCBI lineage: Bacteria > Bacillati > Actinomycetota > Actinomycetes > Kitasatosporales > Streptomycetaceae > Streptomyces > Streptomyces sp. NPDC091416. The sequence goes on along the minus strand of NZ_JBIVTU010000010.1, from coordinate 86,446 downwards.
GACGGCCCGGAGGGCCGGTCGTCCGCCACGACCGCCCGGAGCAAGGCCGCCTTCGACACGCTGCGGCAGCTCTACACCACGCAGCAGGCCCACCTCGACACCGCCCGCGACCATGCGCGGGCCCAGCTCAACGACGCGCGCGGCACGCGCGACAGGGCGCTGATCGCGTTGGTGGCCTGCTTCCTCGTGTGCGTGATCGCTCTCAGCCTGCTGCTGCACCGGGTGGTGGGACAGCCGCTCAGCGCCCTGGCCGAGGCCTCCCGTCAGGTGCGGTCGGGCACCTTCCGCCGGCGGATCGACGTGCGCGGGCCGTCCGATGTACGGGCGGTGTCCGCCGCCGTCGAGGACATGCGCTGCCGGCTGGTCGAGGAGCTCGACGCCTCCCAGGAACGCGAGGACCTGCTGGCGCAGCAGACGGAGGAGCTCCGCCGCTCCAACTCGGAGCTGGAGCAGTTCGCCTACGTCGCCTCGCACGATCTCCAGGAGCCGCTGCGGAAGGTCGCGTCGTTCTGCCAGCTGCTGGACAAGCGGTACGGGACCGAGCTGGACGCACGCGGCAAGCAGTACATCGACTTCGCGGTCGACGGCGCCAAGCGCATGCAGGTGCTCATCAACGACCTGCTCACGTTCTCCCGGGTGGGCCGGGTCCACGACAGCTGGACCCTCGTCGAACTCGAGGACTCACTGGACCGGGGCCTCGCCAATCTGGCCCTGGTCATCGAGGAGTCGGGAACCACGATCGTGCGTGCGGACCCGCTTCCCGGGGTGAACGGCGACGCGACGACGCTCGCGATGATCTGGCAGAACCTGATCGGGAACGCGGTGAAGTTCCGCCGCCCGGACGAGCCCTGCGTGATCACGATCGGCTGTGTCCGCGAGGACGACTACTGGCACCTCACCGTGACGGACAACGGCATCGGAATCGCCCCCGAGTTCGCCGAGAAGGTCTTCGTCATCTTCCAGCGCCTGCACGCCCGCGACGAGTACGACGGCACGGGGATCGGGCTCGCCCTCTGCCGCAAGATCATCGAGTTCCACGGCGGCCGGATCTGGCTGGACCCCGAACCCCGCCCTGGCACCCGCATACACTTCTGCCTCCCCGTCGACGCCGACTCCTCCCCCGCCGCGGGCGAGGAAGCGGCCGACCCCGCCGAGATCTCCGGAGATGCCTCGTGACCAACCCCGTACAGCCCATCGAGGTCCTTCTCGTCGAGGACGACCCCGGCGACGAGCTCATGACGCGCGAGGCGTTCGAGGACAACAAGATCCGCAACACCCTCCATGTGGTCCGCGACGGACAGGAGGCGCTGGACTTCCTCTACCGCCGCGGCGGGTACGGCGACGCGCCGCGACCCGACCTGATCCTGCTCGACCTGAACCTGCCCAAGTACGACGGGCGCCAGGTGCTGGAACAGATCAAGCAGGACCCGGAGCTCTCGCTCATTCCCGTGGTCGTGCTGACGACGTCCTCCGCCGAGGAGGACATCCTGCGCAGCTACAAGCTGCACGCCAACGCCTACGTCACGAAGCCGGTCGACCTCGACCAGTTCATCGCGGCGGTCCGCCAGATCGACGAGTTCTTCGTGACAGTGGTGCGTCTTCCCGGGCGTGCGTAATATCTGCTGCCATCGCCCGGGAATGGGATCTCCCGACGCGGGTACACGAACAGCTGGAAGAGAGGTCATCACCTCCCCGCTGCGCTTTGGCTGGAGCACATGAAAGAACAGGCCATCTCCCGGCCGGACGACTCCCCGAGGAGCTGTCCGCCCACGGAGGCACTGCACAGCGCCGAGGTCTTCGACGGCGAACCGGGGTGCATCTCCCAGGCGCGCGCCCTGGCCGACCGGTTTCTCGCGCGGCTCGTGTCCGAGTGGTCGGCCGTGCTCGGCCCGCACACGCGCAACGACCTGATGCTGGCCGTGAGCGAGCTGGTCACCAACGCCGACCGCTACAGCCACGGTCCCTACATGCTGGAACTGGAGGGCACCGCCGAGCGCATCAGCGTCACGGTGTACGACAGCAGCAGCGCGCTCCCGGTCTTCTACTCCCCCGACCCGAGCCGGCTCGGCGGCCACGGCATGGAGATCGTCGTGGCCCTGTGCGACCGCCTGACTGCCGAGCGGGTGCCGGTCGGCAAGCGCATACGTGCCGAGTTCACGCTCACCGGCTGACCCGCCCCGGTAGTGCCCGGGCCGAGGCCTCAGCCGCCGCTTCCCTGTCTGCCGAACCAGTCGATGCAGACGACCAGCGCGTCATCGAGGGTGTCCGCGTCGCGATAGTCGGCGAGTTCGCGCAGGACTGCGCCCGGAACCGATGCGGCGGGGAGCAGCCGCGTCGCGAGGATCACCCTGGCCAGCCCCCGCTCCACGTAGGCCTCGCCCCGGGGTGACACGGCGTCGTACACCCCGTCGCTGACGAGCAGGAGCCGGTCGCCGGGGAGCACCTGGAGACTCTGGACCATGTACTGCGACTCCTCGAACATGCCGAGCGGCAGCTGGGCGTCCAGGTCCACGCGTGAGACCGTTCTGCCGCGCAGCCTCCACAGTTGCGGGGAGCCCGCGTCCACCACGTCGACCGTTCCGGTCGCGAGGTCGAAGCGGAGCAGCAGGGTGGACACGTGGGCGCTGCCGCGGTGCTGATCGTAGAGCGCCTGGTCGGCGAGGGCGGCCTGGTCCGCGATGCCGATCCCCGCCCTTCTGGCGTTGCGCAACGCGTTCACGGCGAGGTTGGTGAGCAGGGAGGCCTGGATGCCCTCGCCCATCCCGTTGGTCACGGATACGGTCAGCTGGTCGCCGTCCGCGGCCCAGTCGAAATTGTCCCCGTGGATGGCGTACGCGGGTTCCAGCTGAGCGCCGATGGCGTACTCCGCCGCGGTGAACGCCCGGGCGGGCAGCAGTTGCCACTGCATCTCGGCGGCGAGGGTGAGCCGGGTGATGCGGCGGGCCCGCTGGTAGTGGTCGGTGGCCCGTTCCGCGACGATGATCTCGTGACCCAGGAGGTCGGCCACGTGCGCGAGCTCCTCCATGGTCTGCGGGGTGGACGATGCGGCCGGGAGACGGACGCTGAGCACCCCGAGGCGCTCACCCCTTACCGTCACGGGAAAGTGGTGGTCGATCTGGTCGCCGTTGCCTGCCGGCTCCTCGTGCGGGCGCTGGCTGCCGAAGGTACGGCCCTGCGGTCTGTTGTTCATCGACAGCGTGCGTTCGCTCCCCGCCGCGGGACCGACCGGCTTGAGCACGGTCATCCCGTAGTCCGCCAGCAGCAGCTGGACGGAGCGGGCGTCGTACGCGGTGACGAGTGCGTTGCGCACCGTCTCCACCAGGGCGTGCGGCGCGGCGGCGCGTACGGCTGTCTCGATGTCGCTACGGGCGTTCACGGTCTTCCGCTCATTCTCCGTCGGGTGACAGGGACGGGGCCGGGCTGACAGAAAGGCGTCCCGGGTGACAGAGTGGACGGATGCCCCACCGCCCCGGTCCTCCTCACCGCCTCGAGCGGGTGTCCGGGGACGTCTGCGCGGCCTCCGAACTGCTGGAGGTGCTGTGGGGCCGCGGCCAGGAGGCCGCACCGTCGGGAGCGGTCTCGCCGTCGCAGCTGCGAGCCCTGCTCGTGATCGAGAAGCAGGAGGGCAGCAACCTCCGCTCGCTCGGTGAGGCGCTCGGTTCGCGGGCTCCGTCGGTGAGCAGGCTCTGCGACCGGATGGAGGCCATGGGCCTCATCCAGCGCGATCCGAGCCCGACGAGCCGCCGCGAGGTGGAGCTCCGGCTGACCGGACGGGGCCGGGCCCTGCTGGAGGAGTGCCGGGAGATCCGTACCCGCGAGCTCTCCGCCGTGCTCGAGCGAATGCAGCCCGCCGAGGTGGCGGCGCTCGCCGAAGGGCTGGCCGCCTTCCGCTCGGCCGCGTCGCAGCGGCTCACCGGTGGCCGGAGCCCGGTCGGCCGGCTTGGCGACGGTATTGCGGACAGCGCCTAGTTCCATCCAGCCCCTGCTTCCGCGTATGAGGCACTCCCCGAGGGGTGCGCTCGTTGATCATCGAGGGTACAGATTGTTACCCAATGAAGAATGTTGTCAAATGACAACTGTTACTTCTATCGTTGGTCCGCACCCGCCGCGAGCAGGGACGGACTTGCACCGGACCGTCACCACCAGCCGGCTTTCCCCCGCCATCCAGTGCATCACGAGGTGACCGTGCTCCCATCCCCCAGCGCCGGCAGAGCCATGAGAATCGTCCCACGGCAGCACCGCGGAGCGCTGGTGCTCGCCGTGACCGGTGACCTCGACATCGACAACGTCGCCCCGCTCGGCGCCGCGCTGGAGAGCGCGGCCCGTGACGGCGAGGGACCCGTCGTCGTCGACCTCTCGGACGTGAGTTTCGCGGACTCGACGACGGTGAACGTGCTTCTTCAGGGCCAGACGCTGCTCGGCCCCCGGCTGAGGCTCGCCGCACCGTCGCCGTTCATGGAGCGGCTCATCGGGGTGCTGGGCCTCGACAGCGCGCTTCCGGTCCTCCCGACCGTCGCCGAGGCCATCGATCCCTCGCCGCCCTCCTGAGCCCGCGAGAACGCCGAGCGCCCTTCCCCCCGTCGGACGGGGGGAAGGGCGCTCGGCGTGCGTCGGGTCAGCCCAGCGCGGGCGGAGCGTCCTCGGGCGAGGTGCCCCAGGCCGACGGCTCGCTTCCCACCGTGAAGGTGAGCGAGCGGGCCGAGCGGATGTCGTCCGTCGTGAGGTAGGTGCGCGACTGCCGCGCGCCGTCGAGCCGCGCGGACTGGATGTAGCGGTCGGTGTCCGTGGCTCCGGGCGCGCTCACCGTGAGCGATCCGCGCGGGTAGTAGCGGCGGTCGAGCTTGATGTCCACGCGCTCGAAGGCCGGCGTGGACAGACCCCAGGTGTCGGTGCCCGGCTGGACCGGGAAGACACCGATCGAGGAGAGCACCATCCAGGCGGACATGGTGCCGAGGTCGTCGTTGCCCGTCATACCGGTCGGGCCGTTGGTGAAGAGGGTCAGCGCGGCGTGGACCACGTCGGTCGTCTTCCACGGCTGACCGGTGGACAGGTAGGTGTACGGGGCGATGAGGTCGGGCTCGTTCTGCGGGTTGTACTTGTCCGCGTTGTAGTACGCGTAGGGCCCGTTGACCCACACCTCGCGGGCCGTCTTCGCGGGATCGGCGAGCAGCTTGTCGTACGCGAAGAAGGAGTCGAGGCGCGCGTTGGCCGCGGTCTTGCCGCCGATGAGGTCGACCATGCCGGGGATGTCCTGCGGCACCATCCACTGGTACTGCCAGGACGTGCCCTCGTGGAAGCCCTCGCTCTGCGCCGGGTCCGCGGGGCCGGTGAACGCGCCGGAGGCGTCACGGGCCCGGAAGAAGCCGGTCGACGCGTCGAAGATCTTCCGGTAGTTCTGCGCGCGTGCGTCGTAGCGGGCCGCGTCGGCTTCGTGGCCGAGGTCGCGGGCCATCTCGGCGAGCATCCCGTCCGCCAGGGCGTACTCCAGGGTGGCGGAGGCGCCGTGGTCGTAGTCGGAGTCGCCGGGCTTCGCGTGCGGACGGTCCTTGATGTACGGGGCGAAGCCGTCCTTCAGGTACTCGACGTTGGCTTCGCGGCCCACCGGTGCGGAGTCGGTGGCCGGCACGCCGTCGGCGTTCTTCTTCAGCGCGCGGAACGCCTCCTCCTCGTACCCCTTCAGCAGTCCCTGCTGGTAGGCGTTGGTGAGGAAGGGGGTGACCGGGTCACCGGTCATGATGTTCGTCTCGACCGTGCCGTAGCCCCACTTGGGCAGCCAGCCGCTCTCGGCGTCGATGCGCAGGACGGATATCGCCATGTCGCGCGACTCGCGCGGGGCGAGCAGCGAGAGGAGCTGGGCCTGGGTGCGGTAGGTGTCCCAGAGCGACCAGTTCTGGTAGTAGGTGAAAGTCCCATGCGAATCGACAGCGCGGTGGGTCTTCTGGTCCCAGCCGGTGTAGCGGCCGTCGACGTCACTGCCGACGTTGGGCGCGAGGAAGGAGCGGTAGAGCGAGGAGTAGAAGGTGCGGCGCAGTTCGTCGCTGCCGCCCTGGGCCTTCACGCCTTCGAGACGGTCCTCCCAGCTGCGCTGCGCGGCGCGCTCGACGTCGTCGAAGCTGTGGCCGCCCTCGGCGCGGAGGTTGAGCGCGGCGCCCTTGGCATCGACGTAGCTCAGGGCGGTGGTGGCCTCGACAGTGCGGTCCTTGGTGGTGTCGAAACGCAGCCAGGCGCCGTTGCGGGCGTCGGTGGCCGAGGACTTCTTCGTGCCTTCGGTGACGGTGTCGCCATTCCAGGTGCCGGACGTGGTGAACGGCCGGTCGAAGTGGGTCACGGTGTAGACCGTGTAGGGCTTGGTGTCCTGGCAGAAGCCACTGCCCGTGATCGCGGTCCGCACCGTGCGGTTGTCCAGGATCTCGACCTTGGAGGACAGCGTCCTGTGCAGTGACTGGCCCGCGTTGAGCAGGACGTTGGCCTTGTCGGTGGCCGGGAAGGTGTAGCGCTGCACGCCGGTGCGCTGTGTCGCGGTCAGCTCGGCGTCGATGCCGGTCTTGAGCCCGACCTTGTAGAAGCCGGGGCTCGCCTTCTCGTCGTCGTGGCTGAACTCGGCAGCGTACTTCGCGTAGTCGGTCTCGGTGACGTCCCCGGTGGTGGGCAGCATCGGCAGGTCGCCGCCCAACCCGCAGCCGACGCCGGAGAGATGGACCGAGGAGAAACCGCGGATGTGGTTCTCGCCGTAGTCGTACCCGGTGTTGTGGCCGGTGTCCGGGGAGAGCTGGACCATGCCGAACGGCACGGAGGCGCCGGGGTAGGTGTTGCCCTCGTTCTGGGTGCCGATGAACGGGTTGACCAGGTCGGTCAGCCGGCCGTCGGTCCGGGGCGCGGCCTGGGCCGTGGCCCCTGTGGTGAGGACACCGCCCAGGAGCGCGGCGGCGGCAAGTGCGGCCGCCGGGCCGCGCAGGCGCGGCCGTGGGATCCGGTGCATGGGGATACTCCTTTGGACAACGTTGTCAGAGCGCGATCATTCTTGGTTCCCCGTTGATCCGCGTCAAGGGGTCGGACGGGGCCACGGCGGTCCGTCCCTCGCAGGGACGGACCGCCACGGCCTCGAAGGGTCAGCCCTGCGGGCAGCCCGCGACGACGTCCTTCGACGCGTCACGGATCAGCGCCCGCTGGGCGTCGTGGACCCGCTTCACATCGGGCTTGACGACCTTGCGGTCGTAGGTGAGCAGACCGTTGAGCTCACCCTCCACATCGGAGATCTGTGTGTACACGGCGCCGTTGCCGCCCTTGCAGGCAAGCGCGTGCACCTCGTCGAGCTTGGCCAGGTAGTCGTCGGTGTACGTGGCCGGGTCGACCGCGATGTACGACTGCTGCACGGCCCAGGCGTGCCCGGGCACCGCGAGTCCGAGTCCGCCGTACTCACCGCTCATCAGAGCCCGACGGCCGTCCGGCTTCGGCAGCGCGGGGCTCGGGTAGCCGTGCTCGTCGATGATGTCCCCGGTCCCGCCGTCGACGCCCAGGTTGATCCCGGACATGCTGTTGATCAGCCGGGTCGGGTCCCAGGCCTTGGCCTGGTCGGCGATGCGGGCCTCGTCGTACTGGCCCCAGCCCTCGTTGAAGGTCACCCACATGACGATGGACGGGTGACTGGAGTGTTCGTCGATCATCTCCTTCATCTCGTGCTCGTACTCGGCGCGGGCGGCGGCCGACGGGTTGACGGTGTTCATCGCCGGCATGTCCTGCCAGACCATCAGACCCAGCTTGTCCGCCCAGTAGAACCAGCGGTCGGGCTCGACCTTGATGTGCTTGCGGACCGAGTTGAAGCCCATGGCCTTGTGCATCTTCAGGTCGTACGCGAGCGCCTCGTCGGTGGGAGCGGTGTGCAGCCCGTCCGGCCAGAACCCCTGGTCGAGGGTGGCCATCATGAAGACCGGCTTGCCGTTGAGTACGGTGCGCGGGGTGCCGTTCACCTTCTCGACGGCGATGGACCGCATGCCGAAGTAGCTGCCGACCCGGTCGGATCCGACCGTGACCTCGAGCCGGTACAGGTGCGGATCGTCCGCGGACCACAGGTGCGGGTCGGGAACGGGCACCTTCAGGGCCGACCCGGTCCGCCCGGTGACCGCACCCACCTTGCGCCTGCCGTCGTACGCGGTCGCCGTGACCGGCACACCGTCGCGCACCCCGCGCACCTCGACGGCGACGCTCTCACCCGCCACGTCCGGGGTGAGCTTCAGCGAGTCCGCGTGGTCGGCCGCGACCGGCTCCATCCAGACGGTCTGCCAGATACCGGAGGACGGGGTGTACCAGATGCCGCTCGGATCCAGACGCTGCTTGCCCATCGGCGGGTTCTCGCCGTCCTCGGCATCGGTCGGGTCGTAGACGCCGACGATCAGCTCCTGGGTGCGGCCGGGCTTCAGCGCGTTGGTGACGTCGGCGCTGAACTTGTCGTAGCCGCCCTTGTGTTCGGCGACCTTGCGGCCGTTGACGTAGACCTCGGACTGCCAGTCCACGGCGCCGAAGTTCAGCTGGAGGCGCTGCGCGGAGCCGACCTTCCAGTCCTTCGGCACGGTGAAGGTCCGGCGATACCACATGCGGTCCTCGTGCCGTTCGATGCCGGAGAGCTGCGACTCGACCGGGTACGGAACGAGGATCTTCTCGCCGAGCTTCCTGCCGACCGGCGGCCGCTCGCCCGCCTTCGCCGCGGCGAACTCCCAAGAACCGTTGAGGTTTTGCCAGCGGTCGCGGGTGAGCTGCGGACGCGGGTACTCGGGCAGAGCGTTCTGCGGCCCGACCTCATCCGCCCAGGCGGTGCGGAGCTGGTACGTGGAGTGGTTGGGCCCGCTGGACCAGAAGGCTCCGACCTGCTTGCCGTCCTCGGCGGCAAGAGCGCCGTCCCCGTCGTAGCGGATGTCGGCCAGCCCCTTGGCGTCACCGGCCTTGTTCCCGACGACCGGCTCCTTGAGGGCGACGGTCAGACTGCGCGGGTCGGCCGGGTCCGCCTCGACCGCCCCGAGCGGCCACTCGGCCCCGCCGATCACGGCGTCGAGGTGGTTCACCAGACCGGCCGGAAGGGTGCCGAGCTTCTGGGCGAAGTCGAGCTTGAGTGTGCGGCCGTCGGCGAGCACGGTGGCGCCGATGGCCCCGTCGTACGCGAAGTCGTCCGGCAGCCGGAAGGCGGACTGCGGCACGGGCACCTTGGTACCGCCCGGCTCGGTCCACTTGAGATGGAGGTTGGAGCCTCCCTGGTGCTCGAAGAACTCCACCTTGAAGTCGTAGGCCGTCCCGGCGGTCAATTCGACCGGCTCGGAGGTCTGCTCCTTCTCCCAGTCGTCGACCCAGTGGTCGATGACCGGCTTCCCGTCGATCCAGAGACGGAAGCCGTTGTCCCCGATCATGGAGAACGTATGGGCTCCGGATTTCTGCGGGACGATCTTCCCGGTCCACCGGATGCTGGCGTCGTCGGCCTGCCCGGTGGCCGAGGTCAGCCGCGACTCCAGGGTCGGGAAGTCGATGGAGGGGTCGAAGCCGGTGGCCTTGAGCGTCCCGAAGTCGAAGGCCCCCGGGGCGGACTGGGTGTAGTACTCCCCCTTCAGCCCCTGCACTGCGGAGGCATCTGCGGAGTCATGGCCGGCCGCCGAAGCGGCGGGTACGGCAGACAGGCCGGCGGCTCCCACGACGGCTGCCAGGAACAGAGTCAGTCTCTTGTCGATGCGCACGGATCCTCCTTGGTGAGGAAGGGTGGCGGCTCGTTGCAACAGGATGTACAACGTTGGAAGGATGGGCAGTTGGCATGAGAGCATGCCGAACGCGGCACTGTCCAGGTCCATGACAAGCCTCGGTGCGGAGCGGAGGAATACCGGAAGAGCCCACGTCAGAGCCCTGCGAACGGCGGCGCGGACCGGATCGGCACGCCGGCTTTCGGCATGCCCGGAGGTACCGTGACAGAGGGCTGGATCAGACGAGTTGGTAGAGGCTCTTGGCGACCAGCCACAGACCCGCCAGCAGGGAGAGCGTCACGACGGCCTGGTCCTGATGACTTTCCGTCCAGTCCCGCAGCGCGCCCAGCCTCGCCCGGGCCTCCGTGGGCCGGAAGGTCGCGTACAGCAACATCGTCAACAGGCCGGAAGTCGTCAGCAGGCAGAAGACGAAGAGCGCGACGTACGAGCCGACGGAGGACAGGTGGGCCTGCACCACCGTGGCGGCTCCCGCGGCGACAAGGCCCCACGGCTGGAGGACGACACCCAGCCCGGCCGCGGTCCACGGCGAGGCGTTGTCCAGCCGGGACAGCCACTTCGGGGACCGGCGCGGCCGGCTGCCCCGCCTCCGCTTCCGCTCCGCGTAGACCACCATCCCGATGCCCAGGGCCAGTTTGAGCGCCAGGGCCGCCGTGGAGGGGGCGCTGCGAGGGGCCGGCGGCTTGCCGCCGGTCAGCAGGATCACCGCGGCCAGCACGAGGACCAGGCATCCGAGCCAGGCGAGGACGAACGCGAGCCCCTTGCGTACACCACGGGGTGTGGACAGCAACAGGATGAACGCGCTGTTGTGCAGGGGCCCCACGTTGATGGCCAGCCCGATGATGACGAGATCAAGAACCATGCGTGGCCCCGCTCATCCTCGCGGCGCGGGCAGAGCCCCCCGCACCCACGCCCCTCGCGGCGCAGGCACACGACCCCGCACCCATCGCCGCCGCGGCGCGGGCACACGACCCCGCACCCATCGCCGCCGCGGCGCAGGCACACCACCCCGCACCGGTGATCCTCGCAGTGCCGTGCCGCATGCCCGAGCTCCTCGTCCCCGAGATGAATCCGTCCTCCGCCGACTTCGTAGCCCCTCGGCGGCCCGCCCGCCCTCGTACGTGCCGAGCCGCTGACGAGAGAGACCCGAAAGGCTCTGTCGTGCTTCCGCCTCCGCCCCCTCAGCCGGTGCGGCCGGGCGAGCGGCGGGGTGCCTCGTCGAAGACACAGTCGCCGCACAGCCCGGCGCCCGGCACCCGGTAGTAGAGACAGCAGGTGCTCCTGCGGAACGCCGGTCCGTGCGGTGTGCCCGTGCCGCGCAGATCCGGGTGGTCGAACAGTTCGGCGGCCAGGGCGCGGGTGCGCGCGGCGACGTCCGGCCTGCCCTGGGCGCGTGCCCACACGATCAGTTGGCGAACGGCTCCCGCCAGCGCGGATCCGGCGTTGCCCCACAGCAGCCGGAGCGGCACGGGGGTGTCGCGGCGCACCGCCTCGCCGAGCGGGACGAGATGGCCGTACTGGACGACGTCCCGGATCGTGGCGGCCGAGCCCGGCCGCACGGTTCCTCCGTCGAGCCAGAGGTCGTCCGGGGCGGGCAGCCGGGGGTCCCAGCGGATGTCCTCGGCCCACAGGGCGGGGACGGTTCCCGCAAGGACCGCGGGCCCGAGCGCCGTGGACCACAGCCGCGCGGCCAGCCCCAGATGCGCGACGGAGGCGGCGACGCGCCGTTCGGCCGTCCCGAGCCGCGCCGCGACGGTGTCGATACGGCCCGCGAGCGGTGCGTCCTCTCCCGCGTACAACCGCGCCAGCGCCAGATGCCCGCCCTCGGGCACCGGGGCCGTCCGCAACGCGAAGAACCCGCCCGGACCTGCCTCTTCGTTCCCGTCCATCGCGCTGCCGCCCTCCGATCCACCGGCCACCAGGTGTGACACCGCGGGCACCGGCAGTGCCGCGGCTCGCGGTTCACCGTATCCGTGCGGGATGATCGTTCTGACGTCGGCCGCGAGGAGGACTACCGTCGGGAGGAGGACACCGGGACCACTCCCGTACTACCAAAGCAGTAGGCCGAATCGCCGTCTCAGGGACGACGACGCGGCGGCTTTGAAGGGAGATCGTGGTGTACATGAGTTCCCTCGCGCTGTCCGTGCTGCTGTCACTGGTCTCCGCGGTCGCCTACGCGGCCGGGGCGATCGTCCAGGAGCGCGTGGCCACGGCCTCGGACGGCCGCTCACTCGCACCTCTGCGCAACCGGGTCTGGTGGGCCGCGGTCGCGCTGAACGGCGTGGGCGCCGTCCTGCACGTGGTGGCCCTGGCCTACGGCCCGCTCAGCCTCGTGCAGCCGCTGGGCGCCCTGACCATCGTCTTCGCCCTGCCGATGGCCGCCCTCTTCGTACGCCGCAAGGCCGGGGCGACCGCCTGGCGTGGCGCCCTCATGGCGACGGTGGGCCTCGCGGGGCTGCTGGCCCTGACCGGGGGGTCCGACGCGCAGGCCCTCGGCGGGCCCGAGCAACTGATGCTCGCCGTCGTGACGTTCGGCGCGGTGGCCGCGCTGATGCTGGCCGCGAAGGCCATGCGCCGGCCGGTGATACGCAGCGTGGTACTGGCCGGAGCGGCGGGTGTCGCCTTCGGCATCGCATCCGTGTTCACGAAGACCGTGGCCATGCGGTGGACCTCGGGCGAGGTGGGCGCGGGCCTTCCGACGCTGCTCGTGATCGCGGCCCTCGCGGGGGCCGGCCTGCTGCTGTCCCAGGCCGCGTACCGCGGCGCGGGCCTGACGGCACCGCTCGCCACGGTGACGGTGGTGAACCCGGTGGTGGCCGCCGCGGTCGGCATCACGCTGTTCGGTGAGCAGTTCCGGCACGGCACCGCCGGCACGCTGCTCGCCCTCGCCTGCGGGGCCGTGGCGGCCGGCGGGCTGATCATGCTCACCACCGAGCGGATGAGCGCGGAGCGCCGCGAGGGCCGAAGCACGGAGGGCGGCGCGCGTCCGCAACACGTCGAGGACCGGAGGACCGGGAGCGGCCCGCGTCCGCAACACGTCGAGGACCGAGTCGCCGATGCCGGCCCGCGGCCGCAGGACGTTGACCGCGCGGACCGGAGGACGGAGGGCGGCCCTCGGCCGCAGGGCGCTGCCCGCGGCGTGGACCGGGCACCCGGTGGTGCCACCGTCGCCACGCCTCCGCCAGGGACCGTGCCCGTCGGCGCCTCCGGCGAGGACGCGGCGGATTTCGCCGGGCCCGCCGGCTCGCCGGACCCGGCGGGCGCACCGACCGGCCCGGCGGGCACCGTGCCCCCGCCGGGCCGGTCGACGACGCCGACCGTGGTGGCCTTTCCCGAGCCCGTGGCACCGATGCCGCCGGTGGCGGCCGCGGAAACGTTTCCCGCATCGCTGCCCAGGACGGTGCGGAAGCCGCTGGAGCGCCGGGTGGTTCAGGCCGGGTTCGGACCGGACCCGCGGCTGCCGGGCGGCGGGCACAGAGGCGCGTCCTCCACGGAGTCCACCGCATCTGCCGCCGCGGCCGGTGACCGGCCCGGCCTTCAGACCTTGACGCCGCCCGCCCTGAGATAGTTCAGCGGGTCGATGTCGGAGCCGTAGTCGGGGCCCGTCCGGATCTCGAAGTGCAGGTGCGGTCCCGTGACGTTGCCGGTGGAGCCGGAGCGGGCGATGCGCTGTCCGCCGCCCACGTGCTGGCCGGAACGCACCAGGAGCGACGACAGGTGCGCGTACTGGCTGTACTTGCCGTCGCTGTGCCGGATGACTATCTGGTAGCCGTACGCCCCGCCCCAGCCCGCCGAGACGACCGTGCCGGGCCCGACCGCCTTCACCGACGTGCCGGTGGGGACGGGGAAGTCGACGCCCGTGTGGTAGCCGCTGGACCAGGAACCTTCCTGGTGGTACGGGGTACCGGTACGAGCCGCCACCGGAGCGGTGAGCCCGGAGTGCTTCTCCGCCCGCCCGGTCTCGCGTGTCCCTGTCTTGCGGGTCTCGGTCTTGCGGGTCTCCGTCTTCTTGGGTTTCGGCTTCGCCTGCTGCGTCTGCTTCGGCTGGACCACCGGCTTCGGCTTCGCCTGCTGCGCGGGCCCGGCCGCTGCCTTGCGCTCCGGCTGCGCCGTCCTCTTCTGTGCGGTCGCCGCGTTTTCCCTGACGTCCTCGACGTCCTTGGCCCGTGGCCGCGGTGCGGGATCGGCCTTCGGAGCAGCGCTCCTGACCGTCCTCGGGGTTCCCGCCAGGTCGAGGCTCAGACGCTGGCCCGGAAAGATCAGGTCCGGGTCATCGCCGACCACCTTGCGGTTGGCCGAATAGAGCCGCTGCCAGCCACCGTCCAGACGTCGCTCGGCCGCGATCCCGGAGAGCGAGTCCCCGCGTGCCACGGTGTACGAGTCACGCTTGCCCGGCACCGTGGTCGGGGTGGCCTTCTTCGTCCCGGCGCTCTGCGACGCGCCACGGGGTTCGGCCTTCTTCGGCGTCGCGATCCCGGCCGTTCGCTCGGTCTGCGGGCTGATGTCGGGGCCTGCGCCGCCCCGGGTCAGGCCCGCCTTCGCCGAACAGACCGGCCACGCACCCGGACCCTGCCCCTCCAGAACCTTCTCCGCGATGGCGATCTGCTGGTCCCTGGTGGCCAGGTCCGCGCGCGGCGCGAACTCCGTACCGCCGTAGGCCGCCCAGGTCGACCGGGTGAACTGCAGCCCGCCGAAGTACCCGTTGCCCGTGTTGATGTCCCAGTTGCTGGTGGATTCGCACGCGGCGACCTTGTCCCACACGTCACCCGACGCGGCGCCCGCCGACGCCGCGGTGATCAGCGGGAGGGCAATGCCCGCGCCCCCCGCCGTGACCGTGAGCGAGACACGGTTGATGCGGCTCGGCTGGTATCTGCGGTGCCGTCCGTTCGCGGCCATGACTTGGCTCCCCCACAGGCAGTAGGACACGTCGCAAGCGGTCAACTTATGTGCAGACAGCGCGTGATGACAAGAGCACAGCGAGTTCCGGCCACCGTCGGAGGCCGGGCGGCACACGGCCCCCACAGGGCCGTTCCCCATTGACACGGTCGGCGTCGGCCAGCGACGCTGGGCGCGACCGTGCGGGAGAGCGCTCTCCGAACCATCAAGGGGCGCGCTGACTGGAGGAGCATGACCGCCATGAGGGACGAAGAGATCGATCCACTGCTGGACAAGCTCGACCTGGCACAGAAGGTGCGCCTGCTGACCGGTGCGAGCACCTGGCGGACACACGCCGAACCAGCTGTGGGACTGCGTGCCCTCACCTTCTCCGACGGACCTGCCGGAGTACGCGGTGAGACCTGGGACGAGCGCGAGACCTCGCTCGTCCTGCCCTCGCCGACGGCGCTGGCCGCCGCCTGGGACGAGGACCTGCTGACGGATCTCGGTGCGCTGCTCGCCTCGGAGGCGCGGCGCAAGGGCGTGGACGTACTGCTCGCCCCCACCCTGAACCTGCACCGGTCCCCGCTGGGCGGCCGGCACTTCGAGTGCTTCTCCGAGGACCCGCTCCTCACCGGACGGACCGGCGCCGCGCTCATCAAGGGCATCCAGTCCGGCGGGGTCGCCGCCACCGCCAAGCACTTCGTCGCCAACGACGCCGAGACGGACCGGCTGGCCGTCGACATCCGTATGGACGAACAGACGCTCCACGAGCTCTATCTCGCCCCCTTCGAGGCTGCGGTGACCGCCGGCGTACAGGCCGTCATGTCCGCGTACAACAAGGTCGACGGCGTCACCATGTCCGCCTCCCCGCTGCTGGAGCAGCCGCTCAAGGAGGGCTGGCGATTCGCGGGGCCCGTGGTCTCGGACTGGGGCGGTGTGCGCACGCTCCTGGACACCGCACGCTCCGCGCAGGACCTGGCCATGCCGGGGCCGGACGGACCATGGGCGGACGGCCTGCTTGCCGCGCTGGAACAGGGGCTGGTCTCCGTCTCGGCCGTCGACGACAAGGTGAGGCGGCTGCTCAGGCTCGCCGCGCAGGCCGGCGCGCTCGGATCGCCCCGGTCCGTGCGGCGGCCCGTCGTCGCTCCCGGCGCGCAGCGCGCCCTGCTGCGGCGGGCCGTCTCAGCGGGCTCGGTGCTGCTCCGCAACGACGGGGGCCTGCTGCCGCTGGACCGTGCCGGACTGCGCTCGGTCGCGGTCATCGGCCCGCACGCCGCGGGGGTGCGCATTCAGGGCGGGGGCAGCGCGGAGGTGTTCCCCGAGGCGGTGGTGACGCCGCTGGCCGGGATCGAGGAGGCGCTCGGCGGATCGGCCGAGGTGACCTACCACCGGGGCCTGCCGCCGTCCGGCCGCCCCCTCCCGCTCACCCTCGACGGCTCACGCGATCCTCGCACCGGAGAACCGGGCGTCCTCGTCAGGCTGCTGGACACGGACGGCGGCGAACTCCATGCCGAGCACCGGCTGTCCGGCCGGATCGTGGAGCCCTCGCTCGTGGTCGACGGTGCCGCGGCAGTGGAGATACGGGCCCTGGTCCGGCCCGACGTGGGCGGCGCTTGGACCTGGGCGGTGGGGGGCTGGGGGGTGATGTCGCTGTCCGTCGGCGGCGAGGTGGTGCTGTCCGGCACGTTCCCGGTGGACAGCGACGATCCGACCCGGGTCCACGTCGCCCCGCCTCTGCACCGCGCACAGGCCGAACTGGTCGCGGGCGAGGAGGTGGAGGTCGTGGCGCGGCGCTCGCTCGCCCCGGGTTCGGGTGTGGCGACGGTCCTCGCCGCCGCCCCTCCCGCAGCCGACGCGGCCTCCGCCCTCGCCGGGGCCGTGTCCGCGGCGCGCGCCGCGGACGTCGCCGTGGTGGTCGTGGGCACGACCGAGGAGAGCGAGTCGGAGGGCCACGACCGCGACAGTCTGGACCTGCCCGACGGCCAGGACGCTCTCGTACGGGCCGTGGCGCGGGCCAATCCGCGCACGGTGGTCGTCGTCAACGCGGGCGGTCCCGTCGCTCTGCCCTGGCACGCCAGGGTGCCCGCCCTTCTCCTCAGCTGGTTCCCCGGGCAGGAGGCCGGCGGCGGACTCGCCGACGTACTGTTCGGCGGGACCGAGCCGGGCGGCAGGCTGCCGACCACCTGGGGCGCCGCCCAGGACGACGTACCGGTGCTCGGCACCACCCCCGCGCCCGACGGGCGGCTGCACTACGAGGAGGGTCCGCACATCGGCTATGCGGCCTGGCTGCGGTCCGGGGCCGTTCCGGCCTACTGGTTCGGCCACGGGCTGGGGTACACGAGCTGGGAGTACGAGGAACTGACGGCCCCGGCGACCGTGCGGGCCGGGGACGCCTTCGACGTACGCGTCCGGGTCCGCAACACGGGGCGGCGGCGCGGCCGTGAGGTGGTCCAGCTCTATGTGGCCAGGGCCGGCTCCGCGGTCCGGCGGCCGGCCCGGCGCCTGATCGGGTACGCGGCGGTCGGGGCGGAGCCCGGGGAGAGCACGGTCGCCGTGATCCGGGTCGCCGGACGCGCACTGGCACACTGGTCCGCCACGCGGCACGGATGGGAGACGGAGGCGGGCGAATTCGCCCTGCTGGGCGGCCGTTCGGCGGGTGATCTGCCGCTCGGCACGACGCTGACGGCGATCGCGTCACGGCCCCTGGCGGGAACGGACGCGGACGAGGGTCCGGAGCACACTGGAGAGCGCTCTCCGCTGATGCTATAAATGCGCTCATGACGGATGCTCCACGATCGGCCGGTACACCCACCCTTGAGGACGTGGCGAGGGCGGCCGGTGTCTCCCGCGCCACCGTCTCCCGGGTGATCAACGGCGTACGCAATGTCGACCCGGTGATTCAGGAGGCCGTGCGCCGAGCGGTCTCCCTCACCGGCTACGCACCCAACCGCGCGGCGCGCTCCCTGGTGACCCGGCGCACCGACGCGATCGCCCTGGTGGTGTCGGGCGCCGGGGTCGAGCCGCCCGAACCGGCCGACGGCGCTCCGGCCGCGGACACGGCCGATCCGGAGAGCGGGGCGTCCTTCACCGCGCAGGTCTTCGCCGACCCGTTCTTCGGCCGGGTGGTCACCGGCGTGGTCAACTACCTCCGGCCGCGCGGCATGCACCCGGTCCTGATGTTCGCCGAGACGTCGCGGGCCCGCGAGGACGTGGTCTCGTTCCTGCGCCAGGGCAGCGCCGACGGTGCCCTGGTCGTCTCGACGCACGCGGAGGACCCGCTGCCCGGCATGCTCGCGGACGCGGGGCTGCCCGCGGTGCTGTACGCGCGGCCCGCGCGGCCGGTACGGATCAGTTATGTCGACCTCGCCCACCAGGACGGTGCGCGGCTGGCCGCCGAACACCTGCTGGCCCGCGGCCGCAGCCGCCTCGCGACCATCACGGGTCCGCTCGACGTGCCGGCCGGGCAGGAGCGGCTGGCCGGTTTCCGCGACACGATGGCACAGCGCGGGCATCCGTACATCCCGATCGCGGAAGGCCAGTTCACCCAGGAGAGCGGCGAGGCCGCGATGGAGCGGCTGCTGGCCGAACACCCGGATCTGGACGGGGTGTTCGCGGCCAACGACCTGATGGCGACGGGTGCCTGCCATGTACTGAGGGAACAGGGGCGGCGGGTGCCCGAGGACGTCGCGGTGATCGGTTTCGACGACAGCAGCGCGGCATCCGCCTGCCGGCCGCCGCTGACCACAATCCGCCAGCCGGTCGAGGCCATGGCCGCCGAGATGGCCCGCCTGCTGATCGACCAGTTGTCGGGCCCGGACCGGACGGCGTCGTCCGTGATCTTCGAACCCGCCCTGGTGGTACGCGACTCGGCGTAGACAGATACCGGTCCGGCGGCCGTCGCCCGCTGTCCTGGAGGGTGTTGCGAGGCCGGGCCGCAGCGGAAATGATCAGGTGGATGCCGCGCTACTTGATCGGGGTCCATGGTGAGTCTGACCGACCGGATACTGCCGCTGGTGGGCGTCGCTCTCGGCGCGCTCATGTCGTTCCTGGTGAGCAGTCTGAACGAGCGGGCGAGGTGGCGCAGACAGCAGGCGGTGCGGTGGGACGAGCATCGCCTCAACGCCTACGCGGAGTACGCCCACGCCGTGAAGGAGCTGGCGGCCCGCTACCACATGATCGCCGCGGCCCGGGGGCTGGTGTCGGGGCCGATGAAGCTCGACCCGACTCCCGAAGTGCTGACGGAACTCGGCGAGCTGGAGTCCCGCCGCTCTGCCCTCTCCGAGACGCTCGGGCTCCTCGGCGACACCGAGGCGAACACGGCGTCCAAGACGCTGGACCACTGCCTGTGGCGACTGGAGACCCTGGCCCGGGGCGTCCCGACGGAGGTCGAACAGAACTGGGACCAGGCGTTCCAGGAGTTCCGCAGTGCGCGCAGCCGCTACGTGGAACTCGCCCGGGCGAGCCTCGGCGTGCCGGGAGCCGTCGCTCGGGACGTGACCTGGCCGGCCGCGTGGCGCCCCACGTCCCGGTCATCGTCCTCGCCGTGAGGCAAACGCCGCTCCTCGCCCCCTCCCCCGGCCCGAGGCCTCACCCCGTCGCGTCCGACACCGTCCGTGCGCGCCCTCTCTCCCGTACCGCGTCCACGGCCGTCCGGAACCCCGGCGCCGCCGGACCGTTCCGGGGCTCGGGGGACGGGCGGCTGCCGCCCCGGGCCAGGAAGTCGGACAGCGGGAGTGTCGCGGCGCCCACCGTCACGGCGTCGGGGCCGAGGCGGCCCAGTTCGATCGTGGTGCGGGCCGCGGCGTGGCGGAGCGCGTACTCCTGCGCGTAGCGGCGGATGTCGGGCAGCAGATGGGGCCCGATCAGCAGGCCCGCCCACCCGCCGAGCAGGATGCGCTCGGGCAGGAAGAGGTTGATGAGGTCTCCCAGGGCCGCCCCCAGGCATGCGGCCGTCTCGTCGAGCAGGGAGACGGCCAGGGGGTCGGGTTCGGCGCCCGAACCGGGGTAGGCGGCGGCGAGCAGCGCGGCGAGCGCGGTCTCGTCGTCGGCGTCGGCGGGCAGGGGGCCGCCCGCCTCGTGCCAGCGCTCGCGCATCGCCTCGGCGCCCGCGTACGCCTCCAGGCAGCCGATCGAGCCGCAGCGGCAGCGGCGGCCGCGCAACTGCACGGTGGTGTGGCCCCATTCGAGGGCCATGCTGCCGCGGTCCTCGTCGAGCAGGTCACCGTGGTTGACGCAGGCACCGACTCCGGAGCCGATGAGCGCGACGGCCGAGACCCCGGCCCCGCGTCCGCCGCCGAACCACATCTCGGCCTGGCCGAGGGTCTTGGCCCCGTTGTCGATGAAGAACGGCACCTCGGGCGGGATCCGGACGGCGTCGCGGAGCATCCGTTCGAAGGGGACGGCGCTCCAGTCGATGGTCTGACCGTGGACGACGGCCCCCACGTCACCGACCGCGCCGTCCGGCGCGTGGCGTTCGATGATGCCGGGGACGCCGATGCCGATGCCGAGCAGCCGGCCCGGATCGGCGCCGGCGTCGCGCAGTACGTCGGCGACCCCGCTGCGGACGTGTCCGACGATGCGGTCGACGTCGTAGCCGTGCTGGGCCAGCAGCCTTTCGGTGCGGGCGAGTTCGGTGAGGGCGAGGTCGAGGAGCTCGACCCTGATCCGCGTCTCCCCGATGTCGATGCCGATGAGGAGGCCGCCGCCGGGGGCGACGCGCAGCAGCGTGCGGGGACGGCCGCCGTCGGAGTCGACGACGCCGGCCTCCTCCAGGAGGCCCTCGGCGGAGAGTTCCGCGACGACGTTGCTGATGGAACCTGAACTCAGCCCCGTCGCGGGGCCGAGCTCCTGGCGGCTCAGCGGGCCGTCGAAATACAACCGTTGCAATACCCTCGCCCGGTTGCCCCGTCGCAGGTCACGCACGGTCCGTCTGTTGCGCTCAGCCATGTGGCTCCTTCCCTTCCGGCAACATACCGCGACCGCAGGACTTGACGCGACATTCTCTCACCTCTTAAATCACGTCATAAATTAAGTCCTGAAGGCCGTTCGGTTCCCGAACGCGGACTTCCTCCCCGGAAAGGGGCCATCCCGCATGCGCACCATCAGAGCCGCAGCAGCAGCCACCCTCGCGATCTCCATCGCCGCCGGAGTCACCGGCTGCGGAGGCGGCACGTCGTCGAGCGGCGGCAGCAACGATTCGCCCAAGACCCTCACGTACTGGGCCTCCAACCAGGGCCCCAGCATCGAGGCCGACAAGAAGATCCTGACCCCCGAGCTGAAGAAGTTCGAGGAGCAGACCGGCATCAAGGTCAAGCTGGAGGTCGTCCCCTGGGCCGACCTGCTCAACCGGATCCTCGCGGCCACCACGTCCGGTCAGGGCCCGGACGTCCTGAACATCGGCAACACCTGGTCGGCCTCGCTCCAGGCGACGGGAGCGCTGCTGCCCTGGGACAAGGCGAACTTCGACGCGATCGGCGGCCGGGACCGCTTCGTCGACTCGGCGGTCGCCTCGGCCGGCGCGGAGGGCAAGGACCCCGCCGCCGTCCCGCTGTACTCCCTCGCGTACGCCCTCTACTACAACAAGAAGAGCTTCGCCGAGGCGGGCATAGACAAGCCCCCGGCCACCTGGGACGAGCTGGTCGAGGACGGCAAGAAGCTCTCCAAGAACGGCAAGTGGGGCCTGGGCGCGGAGGGCTCCAACCTCTCCAACAACATCCACCAGACCTTCGTCCTCGCCCAGCAGCACGGCGCGGACTTCTTCGACGCCGCCGGAAAGCCGACGTTCACCTCCGACGGTGCCGTCGCGGCCGTGAAGCAGTACATCGACTTCATGGCCAAGGACAAGATCGTCGCGCCGGGCAACGCCGAGTACGCCCAGAACCAGTCCCTGACGGACTTCGCCAAGGGCAAGACCGCGATGGTGCTGTGGCAGGCGGCCGCCTCGACGTTCGCCTCCCAGGGCATGAAGCCCGAGGACTGGGGCGCGGCTCCCGTGCCCGTCGCATCCGGCGCCCCCGGCCAGGGCAAGAACATCAACTCCATGGTCGCCGGCATCAACATGGCGGTGTTCAAGAACACCAAGAACATCGACGGCGCCAAGAAGTTCGTGAAGTTCATGACGAGCGACGCCGAGCAGAAGCTGCTCAACAAGACGTACGGATCCATCCCGCCGGTCAAGGCCGCCCAGGCCGACGCCGCGTTCTCGGCGCCCGACCTCGCCGTCCTGCGCGACACGCTGGCCAAGAGCGCGGCCCCGCTGCCGCAGGTGCCCAACGAGTCGCAGTTCGAGACGGCCGTCGGCACCGCGGTCAAGGAGCTGTGGGCCGATGCCGCAGCCGGACGCCCCGTGACCACCGAATCCGTCAAGGCGCGCCTCGAAAAGGCCCAGCAGACGATGCAGCAGTAAGGCACCTTCCATGACCGCCACCGTGACCACCGACAGCCGTACCGAGAAGTCGGACAGGGTGACGAGCCGGGGCACCGGGGGTGCGCGCAGGAGACTGCCGCGCATCCCCGACCGGATCCGCCAGGGCGGACTGCCCTATCTCCTGCTCCTGCCGGCCGTCCTGCTCGAACTTCTCATCCATGTGATCCCGATGATCATCGGGATCGTGATGAGCTTCCGCCAGCTCACTCAGTTCTTCATCGGCAACTGGGGCGCAGCGCCCTGGACCGGCCTCGACAACTACAGCATCGCCGTCGACTTCAACGCCCCGATCGGCGAGGCGCTGCTCCACTCGTTCTTCGTCACCTGCGTCTTCACGTTCTTCGCCGTCGGCCTTGCCTGGCTGTTCGGTGTCACGGCGGCGATCATGCTCCAGGAGAACTTCCGCGGCCGTGGCTTCCTGCGGGCCGTCTTCCTCGTCCCGTACGCCCTGCCGGTCTACGCGGCCGTCATCACCTGGGCGTTCATGTTCCAGCGTGACAACGGGCTGGTCAACCACGTGCTCCACGACCAGCTCGGGCTGACCGACCAGCCGTCCTTCTGGCTGATCGGTGACAACAGCATCTACGCACTGATCGTCGTCTCGGTCTGGAAGGGCTGGCCGTTCGCCTTCCTCATCGTGATGGCGGGGCTGCAGAACATCCCGCGCGAGCTGTACGAAGCCTCCGCGATCGACGGCGCCGGTATCTGGCAGCAGATCCGCAAGATCACCCTGCCGTCGCTGCGCCCGGTCAACCAGGTCCTGGTGCTCGTCCTGTTCCTCTGGACGTTCAACGACTTCAACACCCCGTACGTGCTCTTCGGCAAGGCAGCCCCGGAGAACGCGGACCTCATCTCGATCCACATCTACCAGTCGTCGTTCGTCACCTGGAACTTCGGCACCGGATCCGCGATGTCCGTGCTCCTGCTGCTGTTCCTGCTGGTCGTGACGGCCGTCTACCTGCTCATCACCTCACGCGGAAGGAAGGGTGCAGATGCCTAGCCATGCCCAGCCGGCCGCACTGACGAGAACGGCCCGGTCACGATCGCGCTCCCGGTCCCCGATGGCCGCGCCGCGGTCCTTCCTCTGGACCCGCCGCATCATCCTGGCCTTCCTCACGGCCTTCGTCCTGCTGCCCGTGTACGTGATGATCAGCAGCTCCCTCAAGCCGCTCCAGGACGTCTCGGGGAAGTTCCACTGGATCCCGTCCGGGCTGACCGTCCAGCCGTACCTCGACATCTGGGACACCGTCCCGCTCGCCCGGTACTTCGTCAACTCACTGGTGGTGGCGGGCTCGGCGACGGTCCTGTCGGTGATCATCGCGGTGTTCTCCGCGTACGCCGTCAGCCGCTACAAGTTCCGCGGCAAGCGGGTCTTCACCGTCACGGTGCTCTCCACCCAGATGTTCCCCGGCATCCTCTTCCTGCTCCCGCTGTTCCTCATCTTCGTCAACATCGGGAACAGCACCGGCATCGCGCTGTACGGCTCGCGCGGCGGACTGATCCTCACGTATCTGACGTTCTCGCTGCCGTTCTCCATCTGGATGCTCATCGGCTACTTCGACTCGATTCCCAGGGACCTGGACGAGGCCGCCCTCGTCGACGGCTGCGGACCGCTCGGCGCCCTGTTCCGGGTCGTCGTGCCGGCCGCGGTGCCCGGCATCGTCGCCGTCGCCGTGTACGCGTTCATGACGGCCTGGGGCGAGGTCCTCTTCGCCTCCGTCATGACCAACGACACCACCCGCACGCTCGCCGTCGGCCTCCAGGGCTACGCGACGCAGAACGACGTCTACTGGAACCAGGTCATGGCGGCCTCGCTCGTCGTCAGCGTGCCGATCGTCGGCGGGTTCCTGCTCCTCCAGCGCTACCTCGTCGCCGGCCTCACGGCGGGAGCCGTCAAGTGACCACTTCGGAAAGGAAGTCCGTGAACGACCTCAGCGCCCTCCCGGCCGACTTCACGTGGGGCGTCGCCACCGCCGCGTACCAGATCGAGGGAGCCGTGGCCGAGGACGGCCGCGCGCCCTCGATCTGGGACACCTTCTCCCACACCCCGGGCAAGGTGGCCGGTGGCGACACCGGGGACGTGGCCTGCGACCACTACCACCGCGTGCCCGAGGACATCGCCCTGATCAAGGAGGTGGGGGCGGGCGCGTACCGCTTCTCGCTCGCCTGGCCCCGGATCGTCCCGGGCGGCGACGGTCCCGTCAACGAAGCCGGACTCGACTTCTACGACCGGCTGGTGGACGGTCTCCTGGACGCCGGGATCACGCCGTTCGCCACGCTCTACCACTGGGACCTGCCGCAGGCGCTCCAGGACCGGGGCGGCTGGACGGTCCGCGAGACCGCGGAGCACTTCGCCGCGTACACCTCGGTCGTCGTGGACCGCCTCGGGGACCGGGTCAAGGACTGGGCGACGCTCAACGAGCCCCTCTGCTCGGCCTGGATCGGACATCTCGAAGGCACCATGGCACCGGGTCTGACCGACCTGACCGCGGCCGTCCGGGCCTCGTACCATCTGCACCTGGGCCACGGCCTCGCGGTGCAGGCGATCCGGTCCGCGTCCCCGGACGCCCGCGTCGGCATCGTCAACAACCTCAGCCCGGTGGAGGCCGCCACCGACCGCGAGGCCGACCGGGCCGCCGCGGTGCGCGGCGACGGCCACATCAACCGCTGGTGGCTCGACCCGATCCTGGGGCGCGGCTACCCACAGGACATGGTCGACCTGTACGGCGTCGAACTCCCGGTCCAGGAGGGCGACATGGAGCTCATCTCGGCGCCGCTCGACTGGATGGGCGTGAACTACTACTTCCGCCAGGTCGTCACCGCCGACGCGACGGGCCCCGTCCCGCACGCCAAGCAGGTCTACCTGCCCGGTGCCCGCCACACCCACATGGACTGGGAGGTCCACGCGCAGGGCCTGGAGCAGCTCCTGCTGCGCCTGACCGAGGAGTACGGCGTCCAGCGCCTCTACGTCACCGAGAACGGCGCGGCGTACCAGGACGTCGTCCTCGCCGACGGTTCGGTGCACGACCCGGAGCGGACCCAGTACCTGGAGGAGCACCTCGCCGCCTGCGCCCGCGCCGTCCGCAAGGGCGCGCCGCTCGCCGGTTACTTCGCCTGGTCCCTGCTGGACAACTTCGAGTGGGCGTACGGCTACGACAAGCGGTTCGGTCTGGTCCACGTCGATTACGCGACGCAGCGCCGCACCGTCAAGAGCAGCGGCCGGAGGTACGCCGAGCTGGCCCGCGAGACGGCGGCGGGCCGCACGCGCAAGGCCGCCTGACCTCCCCGCGGAAGCGCAGGAGCCACCCCAGCAGCCTCCGGCCGCGACGGATGACCGTCGCCGCCGGAGGTTCCGCGTTTCACGGCACTCGCCGTCCGGCTCCCGGTGCGCGGCCGGGCGCTTCCCGGTTCGCGCTTCCTGGTGCGCGGCTCGCGGTTCGTTCCACCAAGAGTTCGAAAAGTTCGATTCCGGCCGCCCGATCCCCGGCGAGGAACCCGGTCCACGTGATTGGTTTCTCTGTACAACTACAGCCGCGGAGCGAGTTGAGGGGGCGCATCGTGCGTACGAAGGGCGTGAACGGCGGTGCGGCGGCGTGGCGGACGCGCGCCGTCGCGGTGGCATGCTGCCTGTCCGTGTCAGGTGTGGGCGCGTGTTCGTCGGGGCCCGGGCACAGCACCCGGGCGCACATCCAGGTGGACCGGCCGGAATCCCTGGCGGACGACGCGCTCCGGGTCCGGGTCTCGGGCCTGCACCCGCACGAGGAGGTCACCCTCACCGCAGGCGCAGCGGACTATCAGGGTGCTCCGTGGACAGGCCGGGCCGTCGTCACCGCGGACGGCGACGGAACGGTGGACCTCAACCATGCACGCTCCCGTTCAGGCACCTACCGCGGCGTCGACGGCATGGGGCTGTTCTGGTCCATGACGCCCCGGCGGAAGGGCGCGGGCAAGGACACGTTCCGCTTCAAGGCTCCGGAACAGCAGCCGGCGTACAAGGTGACGCTCGCCGTGAGGGCGGGCGGCAAGCAGATAGCGACGCGTTCGCTGACGCGCAGGTGGATGAGCGAGGGCACGACCTACCAGGCCCTGCGCGGAGAGAGGAACGGCCTGTACGGAGCCCTCTACCTCCCGCCGCCCCACGCGCCACGACGGACGCCGGTCCTGAGCATCGGCGGCTCGGAGGGCGGAACCAGCAACCGCCTCGCCGCCGCGGTGCTCGCCTCCCACGGACACCCCGTCCTCGCCCTGTGCTACTTCGGCTGCCCGGGGCGTCCGGAGAACCTGGAGAACATCAGGACGGAGTACTTCGCCACGGCCGCCCGGTTCCTGGACCGGCAGTACGGCACGAGGAATCGCAGACCTGCCGTGATCGGGGTCTCCCGCGGGACGGAGGCGGCCCAGCTTCTCGCGCAGACCCACCCCGGTCTCGTCAGCGATCTCGTCCTCTACGCCCCGTCCCGGAACACCACGCCGGGCTACCCCCATGGCATCGCATGGACCCGGGACGACAAGCCGCTCGACCTCACACCCATTCCCCTCGACCACGTGAACGGCAGCGTTCTGGCGATCGCGGGTGACGACGACCGGCTCTGGCAGTCGGCCGACGCCGCCCGCGGCATCGGGGACGAGCCGTCGCGACCGGGCCGGCGGCGCGAGTCCCTGGTCTACAAGAACGCGGGCCACGCAGTCGGCTGGTACCCCTACAGCCCCACGGCCCGGTACGCCATGAACGCGCTGTCGAACAGGTACATGGATCTCGGAGGGACAGCGGCCGGGAACGCCCACGCGCAGACCGACGGCTGGCCCCGCGTGCTGAAACTCCTCGGAGGGTGAGGCGGCATCGTGCGGCATTCGACCGCCTTACGAAGGCGGCGCGTTCACGTCCCCGGCAGTCACGCCCCGCGCGCGGCGCCGCCCGTCGCCGACGGCCAGTTCGCCAGCAGGAAGTGCAGCGCCTCGACGGCACGCTCCCACGACGTCTGCACGGCACGAGGCGCACCGAATCCGCCGTCCGCCTCAAGGGCGGTGAACCCGTGGAACGTGCTGCGCAGCAGCCGTACCGCGTCCGTGAGATCGGGTTCGGTCAGACCGTAGGCGCGCAGCATCGAGGAGGTGGTCGCGATGGTCCTGTGGTACGCGGGCGCCGCGGCGGCGACGGCGGGATCGACGCGCATCCGGGTCGCCTCGTACCGGCCCGGGCACTCCAGCGCGAAGGCCCGGTAGGCGTCGGCGAAGGCGATCAGGGCGTCCCGCCCGGCCCGGCCGGCCACGGCTGCCTCGATCCGGTCGATGAACTCCCCCGCGGCCAGCAGCGCCACCCGGGTACGCAGGTCCTGGAGGTTCTTGACGTGGGAGTACAGGCTGGCGTCCTTGACGCCGAAGCCGCGGGCCAGCGCGGAAATGGTGATCTTGTCGAATCCGATCGAGTCGGCCAGGTCGGCAGCCGCCGCCACGACCCGATCGGTCGTGAGCCCCGCGCGAACCATCCCCACCCCCGTCGGCGCACTGCCTGACCCCCTCGGCTTTCTTCGGAATATACACAGGCGGACACCCGGCCGGGAAAGCCGGCGGCCCGCGGTGGCCACGGATTGCCGTGAGCACCGCGGGCTGTTGCACCGCGCTGACAGCGGGGAGTGGGACAGCGCGGGCAGTTTTCGAGGAGAGCGTTTTCCCGACGGCCGCGTTACATCCCGCGAGCGTTCGGAGAGCGCTCTCCGAACGCCCTGTCAGTGTTGCTCCGCCACTCAGGAGGTGTCAAGAGTTGACGAACAATGGCAGCCGAGCCGCCGGTCGGTGCTCGCACGAGGAACACGGTCGTCGGCCGGAGGGCCTGCGGCCTCACGGCTGACGGGCACGGCGCCACCGAGGCATCGGTGCCGTGGTTGCGGCACATGTCCGCCAGGTCCCGCCCTCCGCGTGGACCGGGTCCGGCGCGAGAGGGCCAGGTGCCGTCCGGTCGCTGAACAGGCCGTCCACCCGTCCCGTATCCATACTGGACATCGCAGCCTCCCGGCACCGCCCCGGCTTCCCGGCCTGCGGACGGCCCCGGCCTCCCGACAGATTGCAGGAGCAGACAGATGAGCGGCACTGCCCAGATCGGCGTCACCGGGCTCGCGGTGATGGGCCGGAACCTGGCCCGCAACTTCGCCCGGAACGGCTACACGGTCGCCGTGCACAACCGCACGACGGCGAAGACGGACGCCCTGGTCGAGGAGTTCGGCGACGAAGGGGCCTTCGTCGCCGCGCGCACACCCGAGGAGTTCGTCGCGGCCCTGGAACGGCCGCGCCGTCTGGTCGTCATGGTGAAGGCGGGCGAGCCGACGGACGCGGTCATCCAGGAGTTCGCCCCGCTGCTGGACGAGGGCGATGTCATCATCGACGGCGGCAACGCCCACTTCGAGGACACCCGGCGCCGCGAGAAGGAGCTGCGCGGACGCGGCGTCCACTTCGTCGGCGCCGGCATCTCGGGCGGGGAGGAGGGTGCGCTGAACGGCCCCAGCATCATGCCGGGCGGTTCCGCGGAGTCGTACGACTCGCTCGGCCCCATGCTCGAGAAGATCTCCGCCAAGGCCGACGACGACGCTCCCTGCGTCACCCACGTCGGCCCCGATGGCGCAGGCCACTACGTCAAGATGGTGCATAACGGGATCGAATATGCCGACATGCAGCTTATCGGCGAGGCATACCAGCTGCTGCGGGACGTCGGGGGGTACTCCCCCGGCGAGATCGCGGAGATCTTCCGGACTTGGAACACCGGGCGGCTGGACTCCTACCTCATCGAGATCACCGCGGAGGTTCTCGCACACACGGACGCGGCGACGGGTGAGCCGTTCGTGGACGTCGTCCTGGACCAGGCCGAGCAGAAGGGCACGGGGCGCTGGACCGTGCAGATCGCTCTCGATCTCGGGGTGCCGGTGTCCGGAATCGCCGAGGCGGTGTTCGCCCGTGCCGTCTCCGGCCACACGGACCTGCGGGAGGCCTCGCGGCACCTCGCGGGGCCCAGCGCGCGGACGTTGCCCAAGGACAAGGCGGCGGCCTTCGCCGACCAGGTCGAGCAAGCCCTGTACGCCTCGAAGATCGTGTCCTACACCCAGGGCTTCCACCTGATCGCCGCCGGCAGCGACCAGTACGACTGGGACGTCGACCTCGGCAAGGTCGCCGCGATCTGGCGGGGCGGCTGCATCATCCGCGCGGCGTTCCTCGACCGCATCACCAGCGCCTACGAGGCGCAGCCCCAACTACCGAGCCTCCTCTCCGACAAGAGCTTCGCCGAAGAGATCGCCGCCGCACAGGACGACTGGCGCACCGTGATCGCCACCGCCGTCACCCAGGGCACGCCCACCCCCGCCTTCGCCGCCACCCTCGCCTACTACGACTCCCTGCGCGCCGAGCGCCTCCCGGCAGCGCTCACGCAGGGCCAACGCGACTACTTCGGCGCACACACCTACCACCGCACCGACCGCGAGGGCACCTTCCACACCCTCTGGGGCGACGACAAGAGCGAACTCGAGAACTGACCGACCACCCGCGAATGCCGACGCCGGGGCGGAATCGCCTCAGTGATGATCGGCGCGAGGCTGAGGAGATCGGAGGAGATGGACGGGCCACGCTCTCGTCCGTCGCACCCCGGCGCACAAGGAAGCAAGGACGCAAGGACGCAAGGACGCAAGGAAGAGGAATGGAGCCACGGTGCTCACGGCTGCCAAGCCAGGATCCGGTCTGCGGTCTGCCTGGGACAGCAGGCCGGCGATGGCCCGACGCGTCCGCCGGTCTGTACTCCGAGGCCTTGGCAGCCGGCATCGGCAAGGGGCGGACGACGCAGCGGCGCTCGAATACGCGACACCTCAACGTGCGAGCCCACGCCTCCCGGGGCCGGATTCAGAGCTCAGGACACGTCCCTGCCGACCCAGCGGTCGCGGAACCAGGTCAGGGTCTCGGCCAGCGCGTCGCGGTTCCCGTCCTTCTCCAGCAAGGCCAACCGGAAGTTGGGACGCAACTCCAGCTTCCCCTCCGGGATGTCGACGCCGTCCAGACCGTTGACGCGGCCGAGGAGCTCCGCGCGCAGCGGGCGGTCGGTGAAGGGCTCGCGGGTGGCGAGGTACTGGAAGACCACTTCCGCCGAACCACCGCGTCCACCGCCGGGGTAGAGCACCAGCGGCCAGATCCCGGCGCCGGGAAGACCTGCCGCGCCCAGCATCAGGAAGGCGCTGGTGGTGACTTGGCCGGCCCCGTAGCCGACCCAGCCGCCCAGCTCCTCCCACCGGGCGAGGAGAGTACGCACCGCGCCCACGGTCTCGGGGGTGTCGTCCGCGGCGAGCTGGCGGAGGAACCGCTCGGCCCGGGTCTCCTCCTCCGGCTCCGCTCCCTCGTGCCCCGCCGCCACCGCGCGCTCCGAGGACTCCTCCTGGTCGGGACCGGCCAGCAGCAGTGCCAGGTCGGTGCTGGCCAAGCGTTGCGCGGGGTCCGCGGCCCCGGTCTGGGTGAAGTGGATGCCGTCGGCGCTCAGTCGCGCCCGTACGTCCTCACCCTCCGGCTGCGGGCCGGCCCAGCGGAAGCCGTCGGCGATCCGGCCCTCCGCGTTGAGGACGCGGTAGGCGTGCACGACGCCCTTGGTCTGGGCAAGGTGGTTGCCCACCGCCTGGGCGCCGGAGCCGATGTACGCGGCGAGGTCACCGTACGAGGTCCAGGTGCCGTGCGGCAGGGCGGCGAGGACCTGGTGGACGAGCTGCCAGTCGCGGCTCCGCTCGGCTCGGCCCACCCCGCGCAGCGGGGACGGCCACAGCGCCAAGGCCCGCTCGGCCAGCTCGTCGGCACGGGCGCCGATCTCGCGGGCGCTCCAGCGGTCGGTGGCGGCGATACGGCGGTTCATCTCCAGGTGGCTGCTGTGCAGCAGGTCCTGCTTGCGGTCGAAGGGGTGGTTGGAGAGCTCGGAGTTCTGGGCGGTGAGGGTCAGGTTGCCCAGGGTGTGCTGGAGTCGGGCGTGCACGTCCTGCGGGGTCTCGCCGTCGGTGGCGTCCTCGGCGAGAACTCGGAGCCAGTCGTCGCCCGCCGACTGCGGCAGGACGTGCTCGATGGTGAGTTTCGCGGCGGAGAAGTCCACCGGCTCGGGGTGGTCGTAGCTCTCCTCCAGCCGCTGGAGGACCAGTTTGCGCTGCTCCGGCCGGCCGTACAGATAGAAGGGCGCGGTCCTGAACTTCTCGCGCAGTTCGTCGTCGTCGGGCCAGTAGCGGTTGCTGGCGGAGAGGAGCTGGCGCAGGCCGTCGGCGACGGGGACGTCCAGCGGAAGCTGGGCGGGCACCGACTGGAAGATCCGGTTGAGGTTGTTCGGCGGTACGCGGCACACGGTGCGGCGTACCAGGAAGCTCTCGATGTAGGACAGGGCGCGGGCCGTCTCCGCCGAGTCGGTCTCTCCACGTTCGCGACGGTCGAGCAGCAGCATCAGCGCCGGGTAAGTGGCCGCGGCCTCCCAGGCGTCGAGTCGGCGGAGGTGGGCACGGACAGCCGGATCGCCCTCCTCGTCGGGGCGGACCACCTTGCGGAAGTGCATGGACCGGCGGTGCAGTTCCTTCACGTACGCCTCGATGTCCGCTTCCCTGACCTCGGTCTGCTCGAAGCGGTGCTGCTGAGCCGCGTACAGGTCCTGGCGGCGGACCCGGTCGTCGCCGTCAAGCACGAGCTGCAGCCACATGAGCTGTTCGAGCTCTCTGTTGCTCAGGCTGGCCTGGAGCGGCAGCCAGTACGTCTCGTAGACCAGTTCGCCACGGGTCGGCAGCCGCATGAAGAGGTAGTTGCGCAGCAGGTCGGCCTGGCTGAGCTTGAGGCCGGTGTTGTTGAGGGACTCGAAGATACGGTGGACGTTGTCACCGGCCTCGGCGGTCACCGCGACCAGGGTGAGCCGGGAAGTGATCGCCTGCTCGATCCGGAGGACGTCCTGAGGGTCGGCGGGGTCCTCCGCCTCGACGAGCTTGCGGCGGAAGAACCGGTAGGCGACCGACACGTTGTCCCCCGCCGCCTGCCCCTCGTGGGTGCCGCGGATGTGCGCGGCGTAGTGCGGCCGGTCGGCCTGGGTGGGCAGGAGACGGAACCGGTCGTTCTCGTTCTTCCGCTTGTTGATCAGGTATTCCTCGTCGATCCGCTCGGCCTCGTCCGGCCGGCTCTGGGCGAGGTGGTCCCGAATGGCGGAGAGCGCGAGAGAGATCGTGGTCAACCGCTGCTGTCCGTCGACCACCAGCCAGCGAGGGAACGTCGCCTCGTTCTGCGGGGACGGGGCGAGCACCACGGAGCCGAGGAAGTGCGCGCTCGCTCTCTCCCCGGTCTCCAGCAGGTCCACCTGATCGAGGATGTCGCTCCACAGCTGGGCCAGTTGCTTCTCCGTCCAGGAGTACGTCCGCTGGTAGAGCGGCACCTGGAACTGCTGAGCCCGTCCCTGCACGAGGTCGGCGAACAGCGTCTCTTTGGCCTGCACAGTGGTACCCGCTCCCCTTGGATTCCCTCGACCCCCGCACCCGTGCGCCCCGCACAGTGGTGCTTGGAGACCGACAATAGGGCGTGCCACCGACGCTCTTCCGCAAAACGATCGAGATCGGGCAACGAGACGTGGGGGCGGCGACGGGCAGGACTCGGGCGTCGCGGTCGCGCGGCAGGCCGGTCCCCGGCTCGGACGCTTCAGGGGGCGGAGGGCTGTCGAGATCACCGCAGAAGTGCTCTCGCACGTCGACGCGGCGACCGGCAGGCCCTTCGTGGACGTCGTGCTCGACCGGGCGGAGCAGAAGGCACCGGCCGCCGGCCCCTACAGATCGCCCTCGCCCTGGGCGTTCCCGTCTCCGGCATCGCCGAGGCCGGTAGAGCGGCCCGGGAAGCGGGGGATCGGATTCCCGGGCCGCGCGGCCTTGGAGTCTTGCCAGCCGGCCTCCAAGGCCCGTTCGAGTGCGCAGGACGAGCACACCAGGTGACCGTCCTGCTCGGGGCCGCGGCATGTGCCGTGCTCCCGCCCTGCGTCACCGCGCTGCCGGACGGGGCCACGCCGCTTTGGCCTCGCACGGTCCGCGGCATGTGCCGTGCACCGGCCCCACGTCAACGCCCCGCCGAACGGGCCCGTCCCGCCCCGCTGTTGCGCCCGCCACCGGTGGCGCGGTCACGGACGGGACGCGCGTCGCCGAACTCGGCGTGGCACCGGCCGACGGCATGACGCCTCCGGTGGGCGGCCGCCGATGACCCGCGGCGGTCGCCGGCGCCCCCGGCGAGCCGGGCCGCCTCCGCCCTCGGTGAGGGCGCCCGTGACCGCCCGCGCCGACCAGGTGTTCCGACAGCGGCCGCGTACGGAGGCACGGCCCACTCCCCAAGAATGGCACAGGCGTGACGCCATTTCGAGACCTCGTGGCGCCAAAGGCATCCTGCGTGGTCAACGGCGTGGGGAGCGCTCCCCTCATCCGGCGGCGCCCCTGCTGCCACGAGGTTCCGGGTCTCCGCCCCTGCGTCGAGCCGTGCCGTGCGGACCTGCCGCGGTCGGTGCGCCGACGCGCCACACCCGGTCCGGCGTCGCCCGGCAGCCGGGCCGGAGAGACGCGGAAGGAATGGGGCAGGAGGGACAGGCAGGCTTTTCCCAGGCTCTCCGGGCCCGGGTAAAGTTTCCGTACCGGCAGGAGCAGCGCACAAGGCGGCCAAAGCGGACCCGTAACGGTTCCGTCAAGACGCCCATGTGGCCCCGGACATCCGTTCGCCACACCGGCGCCACGTTCAGCCGTCAATGGTCTAGTCACCCAGGGGGCGAAGACCGCCGCTCGCCGGCACGCACGAAGGCCGGAGAGAACGGCCGCATTCTCGGCACCCCCGAGCAGGCACATTCCGTTGGAGAGCGCAGCCGCCTTTCTGCATATCCACATCCTTACGCATCCTGGCGGACTTCATCCGTTCATTGCACTCGCGATATGTGCACACCAGAATGGGAAGGACCACCGGGATTCGACGGCTGCGAGAACACGACGAGGGCGAGTGGTGTCCCGTCGGCGGGACACCGAGATCCGTACTCGAATCATTGTCGTGGCATTTGACACACCGAGGATCGAGGGCCCAGAAAGCATCGTTGAATCGGTATTGGTTTCCGAGCAGATCACCGAGGAGCACCGTATGTTCGTACCCCGACCGTATCGCGAGCCGGATCCATCCTGGATGGCCGATCTGATACGCAGGAATCCGCTGGCCCTCATGGCGAGCAACGGCAGCCCCGAGGCCGGCCCGTTCGCCACACACCTGCCGGTCATCGCCGACCCCTCGGCGGACGCCGGTCCGGCGGCGGACCTCACGGGGGCGACGCTGCTGGCCCACATGAACCGCGCGAATCCGCACTGGTCCGCGATCAGCACGGGCAGCACGGTCCTGCTGACCTTCACCGGTCCGCACGCGTACGTCTCCCCCACCGTCTACGAGACGACTCCGGCGGCTCCGACGTGGGACTTCACCTCGGTACACGTCCACGGGACGGTGGAGAAGATCGAGTCGGTCGAGGAGACTCTCGGGGTGGTCCAGTCCACCGTGCGCGCGTACGAGAGCGACTTCGGTCACGGCTGGGACATGGCCGAGTCGATCGCGTACTTCCGTGAGATCGTGCCCGCGGTGGGCGCTTTCCGGGTCCGGGTGTCCGGAGCGGAGGGCATGTTCAAGCTGAGCCAGGAACAGGAGGCCCACGTGCAGGAGCGCGTACACAAGTCGTTCGCGTCGAGCGGGTGCACACGTCACCGCGAGACGGCCGATCTGATGAGCCGGCTGCCCTGAGTCACCGGCCCCGCCACGACGAACGGCGGGGGCAGTCCCGCTCGTCTGCCTCCGCCGCCACCGGTACGGTCAGTCCGTGAGCGCGGCCCGCCCGGCAGCCCCCTTCAGGACGTGCTCGGCGGCCTCGTCCAGAGTCGACAGCACCCACTGGTCCAGGTCACTGCCCAGTTGCGCGGCAGCCTTGTGCCACCACTGCAGACGGCTGTCGGGGACCGCCAGTCGCCGTGTCGCGTCCGCCTCCTCCTCCTCGCACCGAGGGTCGCCCTTGCGCTCGACGCGGATGGCGCTGCGCAATTGCTTGGTGGTCCACTTCAGCCGCTCCGCCTTGTCGAGCCACAACTCCTGCTCGTCGACGGGCATGGACGCAAGTTCGGCGTGGTGCTGGAAGCTGAGCGCGGCGCGGCGGCGGTGGAACTCGAAGCGGCGCGACACCCAGGCGTAGTTGCGCAGAGTCTGATACTGGAGCCCCGCGGCGCGGATCCCGCGCTGGTACCGGTCCACATAGTGGTCCTTGCCGTACACCAGCCAGTCCCCGAGCCACCACGACGAGGAGTTCAGGATCCCGGAGAGCTGACGACCGGCCCGTTCCCAGTCTTCGAAGGTGAGTCCCACCGGTATCTGAAGTCCGACCTGTGTCGTGAGAACCTGGTCGCGGTGCACCTCGTGGCCGCCGGCCTTTCGCTGCCGCAGCCCTCCTTCAGAGACCCTGCCGAACAGAACGGCCTTTTGGCCTTCGAGCTCTTCGGCCCGGTTTTTCATCGCACCTCCATCAATCGCGCCCGCAAGCATGGGGGGTTCGGTTGTCGCGTCGGCCGTCACGGATCCATTCACCCGAAATCCTCTTCCACCGCATTCATCCGATCACCCCTGATCCCTCGATCACAGTTCTTCGGGTGGCGGAGATATTGACCCGTATCGCTGCATCGCGGGGTGAAACATGCGGCATGGACATTGCTTCGGGCACCTCCGAGTAGAACCCGACGCCGGGACCGGTTCAAGGATCTTGGCGTCATCGGACACTACTTTGCAGAGTTCGAACAATCCT
This sequence comes from Streptomyces sp. NPDC091416, assembly GCF_044756845.1. NCBI lineage: Bacteria > Bacillati > Actinomycetota > Actinomycetes > Kitasatosporales > Streptomycetaceae > Streptomyces > Streptomyces sp. NPDC091416. Next base: position 50,592 of record NZ_JBIVTU010000010.1, on the reverse strand, counting down.
CCGAACCCGCGGGCGCACCATGATTGGCGCGAAATCAGCCTTTGGTCAAGGGATGGTCAAGTCCCACAGCGGGGCCAATCGAACTTTCCGGCCAGGTACGACCCGGCCCGACCGCGCTTCCCACGAGGGATCAGCCCTGACCACAGGCGGCACCGGCACCCCCGCGCGGGGGCGTAGCCGCAGCCGGAACGGTGCGCGGCCCCCACGGACCCGCTCTCCGACCGCCCGCCGGCGCACCCAAACACGCGAACCCCCGGTGCGCCACCAAAGGCACCACATCTAGTCACCCGAGCAGCATGGTGGCGCCACCGGTGCGGCCGCCCTACACTCGGCGTGCGGAACGCTCAGTAACACCTCGGGGGAGTTATTGCGCCATGATGATGTCACGTACACGATCCTCGGACGCAGCGCTCGGCGGGCCGGAAGAAGACTTAACGTCCTCATTCGCCCCTTTCACCGACGCGGTTTTCGGCAGCCTGAGGCGGGCCGACCAACGAAGATGGGCGCACGCCTACGTAGAGGCGCTGCTCACCACGCCGGGCAAGAAGTCCGTCCGCCGCCTCGCCCAGACGGTCTCGACCTCCGCCACCGCCGTACAGTCACTGCGGCAACTGGTCAGCCTGAGCCCCTGGGACTGGGACGCGGTGCTGGGCGCGCTCACACAATGGGCCGAGCGGTACGGCCCCGATCCCGTCTGCGCCATCGGCCGGGCCATCGTTCCCAAACGCGGCGAGAGTTCGGTCGGCGTGCACCGGTACTTCGACCTCACCTCGGGGCGCACTCTCCAAGGGCAGCTGGGACTGGGAGCCTTCATGTGCTTCGGTCCCGTACAGGTCCCCGTCGGCTGGCGCCTGCACCTGCCGATGCCATGGACCGAGGACGAGCGGCTCCGGCGTCGCGCCCGCATACCGGAGACCATGCCCTACCGCCCGATGTGGGCGCAGGCACTCCAGCTGGTCGACGCGCTGGGCGCCCGTCCGGGCGGCATGTCCGCCACGGTCGTGGCCGACATGAGCAGCGATCCGGACGTCGCCCTCCTCACGCACGGACTCGGCCGCCGGGGGCGGGACTTCGTGATGGCCGTGCCACCCAGCCTGACCGTCCTCCCGGTCGGCGAGGGTGAACCGACCACCGCCGCCCGGCTGGTGGCCAGGGCCGGCACCGCGCTGAGCTCGCCCGAGACGGTCGTCGTCACCGCGCCCGACGGGAGCCGGCGCACCACCCGGACACGCAGCGGGCTCGTGCATCTCTCCGGAAAGCAGCGCGGACCGGTCGGTCCGCCGCATCGGCTCTTCGTCGAGGTTCTCCCGGCCTCCCGTCCGAGACACCTGTGGGTCACGAGCCTCACCCAGCACGATCTCGGCAGCGTCGCGTCGCTCGCGGCCCTGGCCTCGGGAACGGCGTCCTCGGTCGAGAGCATGGAACGCGACTTCGGACTGCTCGACTTCGAGGGCCGGTCGCTTCCGGGCTGGTACCACCACATGGTCCTCGTCTCGGCTGCGTACACGTACGACCGTCTCGCCCGGCGCCCCCCGGCCGAGGAGCGCCGGCCGGGTTCCGGAGCCGAGCGGGAGGGCCGCGGCAAGGACATCTGAGACGGCTCTCCTCCGTGCCGTACAACCTCCTCCGAGCGAGCGGGTCCGGCACCGGGGAAGCCTGCCGGGAGGCCGCCTTTCCGCGGCCGCCCGGGGGACGCGGCGCTCTGCCACAGCCGTGTCGTCAGCGCGAGTCCGCGCTCGCACGCTCGCCTCGCTGACGCGGCGGGGTCCCGCGGGTCTGCTCCTTCGCGAGCTTCGCCCCCTCGACATCCATGTCAGGAAGCAGCCGGTCCAGCCACCTGGGCAGCCACCATGCCCGGTCGCCCAACAGGGCGAAGAGTGCGGGAACGATGGCCATGCGGACGACGAAGGCGTCGAAGACGACGGCGAGGGCGAGGGCGAGACCCACCATCTTCACGAAGTCGTTGTCCTCCATCACGAATCCGGAGAACACGCTCGTCATGATGAGCGCCGCGGCGGCGACGACCCGGCCTCCGTGCCGGAACCCGGTGACGACCGCCGCCTCGGTGGACTCACCCTGCACGTAGGCCTCGCGCATCCTGGTCACGAGGAAGACCTCGTAGTCCATCGCGAGTCCGAAGACGACACCGATCATGAAGATCGGCATGGTGCTCATGATCGGCCCCGGCTGGTCGACGCCGAGGATGTCGGCGAACCAGCCCCACTGGAAGACGGCCACGATCACTCCGAGGGCGGCGGACACCGAGAGCAGGAAGCCGAGCGCGGCCTTGAGCGGCACGAGCACCGAACGGAAGACCACCATCAGCAGCAGGAAGGCCAGCCCGACGACCAGCCCGAGGTACGGCACCAGAGCGTCGTTGAGTGTCTTGGAGAAGTCGATGAAGAGAGCGGTCTGACCGGTGATCAGCACCTCGGTGCCGGTGTCGGCACGGGCGCCCAGGTCCTGGCGGATGGTCCTGACGAGCTGCTCGGTCTCTTCGTCCGACGGGCCCGTCTCCGGGACGATGTTGATGATCGCGGTGTCGCCGGCCGCGTTGAGCACGGCAGGGCTCACGGCGACGACCCCGGGCCGTCCGGCAAGTTCCTCACCCATCTCGGCGGCGACGCCCTTGGCGTCATCGGCCTCGACGGTGACCATGAGCGGTCCGTTGAAGCCGTCACCGAACGACTCCGAGAGCAGGTCGTACGCCTTGCGCTGTGTCGTGTCGGGAGCCATGGTGCCCTCGCCCGGCAGCCCCAGCTCCAGCTGGGTGGCGGGGACGGCGATGGCGCCGAGGCTCAGCACTCCGAAGAGCAGCACGGCGGCGGGGCGCCGCAGCACGAAGCCTGCCCAGCGGGCTCCCATGTTGGGCTTCTGCCGGGCGGCGCGCTTCGCCGCCTTGCGGCGCCGGCGTGCCGAAAGGGGCTTGCCCTTGGCCGCCTTGCGGTCCCTGCGGCGCAGCACCCGCACCGGCGCGAAGGCGAGCAGCGCGGGGACGAGCGTGACGGCGACCAGGACGGACACGGCGACGGTGCCCGCCGCGGCGAGGCCCATCTTGGTCAGCATGGGAACGTTGACGACGGCGAGACCGCCGAGGGCTACGATGACGGTGAGGCCGGCGAAGACCACGGCCGAGCCCGCGGTGCCCACGGCGTGACCTGCGGCCTCCTCACGCCCGCGGCCCTCGGCCATCTCGGCGCGGTAGCGGGAGACGATGAAGAGGGCGTAGTCGATGCCGACGGCGAGGCCGATCATCAGAGCGAGGGTCGTGGTCGTCGACGAGAGACCCAGGGTGCTGCCGAGGGCGCCGATGGCGGAGACGCCGACCCCGACGCCGACGATCGCGGTCAGCAGGGGCATGCCCGCGGCGACCAGCGACCCGAAGGTGACGAGCAGGATGACGGCGGAGATACCGAAGCCGATCATCTCGGCCGTGCCGTTCAGGGCCTGTTCCACCGGGACCGCGTCACCTCCGATCTCGACGGTGAGGCCGTCCGAGCGCGCGGCGTCCGCCGCCTTCAGCAGGGTGTCGTGCGCCTCGTCCGTCAGCTCCATGGCGACGGCCTTGTAGGAGACGGTCGCGTACGCCGTGGTGCCGTCCTTGCTGACCGCCTGGGTGGTGAAGGGGTCGGCGACGCTCGCCACCTGCGGCGTTCCGGTCAGACCGGCGACCAGCTTGCTGACTTGCGCCTTGGGCCCCGGGTCGGAGATCTTCGTGCCCTCGGGCGCCTGCAGGACGACCCGGGCCCGGGCGCCGTCGGCGCTGGCCGCCGGGAACTTCTCCTCCAGGAGGTCGAAGGCCTTCTGCGACTCGGTGCCCGGCATGGAGAAGGTGTCGGCAGGTGGTGGTGGAGCGGACGAGGCGGCGAAGGCCACTCCGCCGAGGACGAAGAGCCATACGAGGACGGTCAGCCCCCGGCGCCGGAACGCGAGCCGGCCGAGCTTGCTGAGGTAGAGGGCCATGTCGGGGAACTCCTTCTGAATGGGGCCTTGTCGCAAAGGCGGGCACAGGGACGGCCCCCTGCCCGCAGCGGGACGGCTGCGGTGGAACATCGGTACGGATCAGCGGACGGCTCCGGCGCAACACCGGTACGGATCAGCGGACGGCTCCGGCGGAACACGGGTACGGATCAGCGGGATGTCGTTGTGGGCCGGCCCTCTGCCCCGTACCTGCCGCCGGCACAGGTGCCCGTCCTGAGAGGGGCCCGGGGACGAGGAACGCCTGCGCGGCTCCCCGCGGGACACGCGGGTCCGTGCCGTCGGCCACGGGGCGGCCGACGCCGCCCCCGGACGCCGGTACACCGGTGCGCGGCGGGGCCGGACGGCGCCCTCACCCCCGGCCCCCACGGGCCGTGAGCAGGGGCAGGGTCCTGGCACCGGAGATTTCCGGGGACTCCATGAACACGGGCGGCTTGCCGGGGTCGGTGCGCAGGGAGGGGAAGCGGTCCAGCAGCGTGTTGATCGCGACCCGGCCCTCCAGCCTTGCCAGAGAGGCGCCCAGACAGTAGTGGATACCCCGGCCGAAGCCGAGATGGGGGCCGCTGCCGCGGGCCGGGTCGAAGGCGTGCGGGCGGGGGAAGACCCGCTCGTCCCGGTTGGCCGCGCCGAGCCACAGGGCGGTCATCTCCCCCTCGGCCAGCCGTCGGCCGCCCAGTTCGGTCGCTCGCGTCGTCACGCGATGCACGACTTCGAAGGGGGTCATCAGGCGCAGGGACTCCTCGATCACGGCAGGCACCGCCGCGCGGTCCCGCCGCACCCGGGCGGCTTCCTCAGGGTGGGTGTCCAGACAGAGCACGGTGTTCCCGAGGAGCAGGGCGGTGGTCACGTACCCGGCGAGGAAGAGGAGCTGGACGAAGTTCACCAGGGCCTGTCCGGTCAGCCGTTCGCCGTCCGCCTCCGCCCCGACCAGGCCCGAGAGCAAGTCCTCGCGCGGGTGGCGCCTGCGGTCGTCCACGTGTTCGCCGAAGTAGTCGGTCATCCGGCGCGCGAGGCCGAACGAGGCGTCGATGCCTGCCGTCTGCTCCTCGCTGCCGTTGACGGACGGAGGCACGGCGGTCCGGAAGACTTGGTCGGCCCACTCCCGGAAGAGGGCGCGGTCGGCGGTGGGGACGCCGAGCAGGACCGCGATGACGGTCACGGGCAGCGGGTAGGCGAGATCGTTTATCAGCTCGATCCCGTCCCGGCCGTCGACCGAGTCGAGGAGTTCGTCGGTGACATCGGCGATCCACGGCTCCATGGCGGCCACGAGTTTCGGCGTGAACGCCCGGTTGACCAGCTTCCGCAGGGTGTGGTGCTCCGGCGGGTCCAGCTCCGTGAGGACACCACTGCTGTCGTACGCGCCGGGGTCGGGCAGGAAGTGGCGTGACGTGTCCGAGGAGAAGGACGTCGGGTCGGAGAGTGCGGCGACGGCCTCGTGGTGCCCGTAGACGTTCCACACGCCCAGTTCCTCGTCGAACTCGACCGGGCAGCGGGGCGGGACGCCACGGATCCAGAAGTGCTGTGCGGGCGCTCCCCAGCGGTCGGCGAGACGGGCAATGGGCGAGACGGACGACGTGGGAGGCGTCATGTCGTGGCTCCTTCTCCTCTTCCTCTCGTCGATCCGGACACAGGCCGGAGCGCGATGCGTAACGCCATAATGGCACCGTTATGGCGCAACACAAAGGGCATTGAGTCGGCATGGCGCATGAGCCACCCCACAGTGGCGCGATCCCGCCCCGGGACAGGTGCCCGTTATCCAGAGGCCCCCGAGCATCAGGAAGGGGAAATCCGCAGTACAGAGCACGTTCTGACAGTCCGCCACCGTGGGCCGCGCCTCCTCCGGCGCCCGACGCGGAGCGAGAGGCCATAACGCCACGGTCGAATAAATGAGCCCATACATGGCGCCACTTTGGCCACGGTCCGGGCCTGCCGAGAACCCTCCGAGGGCATGGCGGAACCCAGGTCCGGACGAACCGGGCCTGGGTCGGGGCGGACCGCCGGGGCCGCGTCAGCCCAAATGCGCCCTGACAGCCGCGGTCACGTCGGCCGCGAGCGAGTTGAGGTAGAAGTGACCTCCGGGGAACACCTTCAACTCGTATCCGCCGTCGGTGTGTTCCGCCCACGCCCGCGCCTCGTCCAGCGTCACCTGGGGGTCATCGTCGCCGGTGAGGACGAGGACCGGGCAGCTGAGCGGCGGCCCGTCCGTGTACGTGTACGTCTCGACCGCCTTGTAGTCGGCCCGGATCGCCGGCATGACCAGATGCAGGAGGTCCGGATCCCCCAGGACCCGGGAGTCCGTGCCGCTGAGCCGGACGATGTGCGCCAGCAGAGCCTCGTCGCCTCCGAGATGCACCCTCTCCTCCCGCGACCGCGACGGCGCCCGACGGCCGGAGACGCAGAGGCCGTTCAGGGCGACCCCCCTGCGCTCCAGCCGTCTCGCCACCTCGAACGCGAGCATGGCGCCCATGCTGTGGCCGAAGAAGGTCACCGGGCGGTCGAACCAGGGCAGCAGTTCGGCCGTCAGCGCGTCGGCGAGTGCGCCGATGCTCTCGGCGCATGCCTCGTGCCGGCGATCCTGTCTGCCCGGGTACTGGATCGCGAGCACATCGGCGTACGGCGCGATCGCCCGCGACACGGGGAAGAAGTACGACGCCGAACCCCCGGCGTGCGGGAAGCAGACCAGTCGGCGCTCCGCGTCCGGCGCGGGGTGGAACCGGCGGGTCCAGTCGCCCCGGCCCGGTGTGATGGTCGTCGTGGTGTCCTGTACTGCCTCGGTCACGTCCGTGTCCCGTCTGGGACCGCGCCGGCGGTCCCGTCGTCCTGGATGGCTGCACCCGGCCCGGGGGCGCACGTCCGCCGGCCCCGGGCCCGGCAGCCGGTCAGCACTCGATGACGGCGCACCCCCAGTGCATCCCGCGCCCCATGCCTGCCAGGGCGACCAGGTCACCCTCGGCGAGGTCGCCCGCGTCCCGGTGCTGCTGGAGGTTCAGCAGGTGGTCGGCTGCGCCGAAGTGGCCGTGCTCTAGGGAGAAGCCGAGATTCGTGCTCCTCTCCGGCACCCCCAGTTTGCCGGCGAGGACTTTCAGGGTCTGTTCGTTGTCGTTGAGCAGCACGACCCGGGCGAGAGCACTCGGTTCGACGCCCACCCGCTTGCAGGCGCGGTGGACCACCTCGCGCACCCGGTCGTTCATCAGCTCGATGAAGCCCTCGAACCGGTCCGAGTCGTAGTCGAAGAATTCCATCATGTCCCAGGCGTCCCGTGCCACCGGCTGCTCGTCGCCGGGCGTGAACGGCAGCAGCGCACCGCCGTGTTCCATGAGGAAGAAGTCGGCGTAGCGACCGTCCGTGATCACCTCGCCGCCGCGCCAGCGGAACCGCGGGTGCCCGCGCCCCACGACGGTCGCCGCGGCACCGTCGGAGAACAGGAGCGAGTGGGTCTCCATCCGGTTCCAGTACGCCTCGGCGGTGCGGTTCGCACCCACGAACAGGGCCCGCCGGTACTCGGGGTGGGTCGCGAACCGGCCCGCCAGGGTGTCGAAACCCGTGATGCCGCCCGCGCATCCCTGGGCTATCAGTACGGCCTCGGCCCGGTGGGCGCCGAGCCGTGCCTGGAGGCTCGCCGCCGCGTCCCAGTACAGATACTCGGGAATGTCGGTGATCGCCATCACCACCAGGTCCAGCTCCTCGGGCTCGGTACCCGAATCCTTGAGCGCCCTGCGGGCCGCGTCCACCGACAGGTCCGTGAGGCCGACCTCCGGCGGGCACCTGTGCACGTTGCGGTAGCCGTAGGCCAGCACCCGCTCGGTGTCCGCGGTGTACTCCGGCACGATGCCGGCCACCGAGGCCCTCTCGCCGAGCGCGGACCCGAACCCCATCATCCCGAAGTCCACGGGAACCCTCCTTCCGTCGCCGCCCGATGACCCTGGTGTGCCGGGGCGCTCACGCGGGTCCCTCCGTCGTCAGCGCGGCGTCCCCGAGCCACCGCCTCGCTTCGCCGCGGCGCTCCAGGACCGCCCTGACCCCGTTGAGGAAGCGCACCGCGTCCCGGCCGTTCACCACCCGGTGGTCGTAGGCGAGTCCGAGGTGTACGTACCGGACCGTACGGGGTGTCCCGTCGGCGCCGGGCCGGTACTCCTCGTCGACCGCGCCGACCGACACCATGCACAACTGCGGCCACAGGACGATGGGATGCGCCAGCACCACACCGGGATCGGGGTTGAGGGAGACGGCGATGTTCCCGCCGTCCAGCTCCTGCGCGAGGAAGTCCTTCGTCAGCGCCTTCATCCTGAATTCCATCAGGGTGTCGGCGACGTCCTCCAGGGACTGTTCGTGCGCATGGCGGATCACCGGCACGTACAGAGAACCGTCGGTGTCGACGGTCACGCCGACATGGGGTGCGTCAGCGAGGCCGACGGTTCGGTCGTCCGACAGCGAGCCGAAGAAGAGCGGGAACTCCTCGAACTGGGCGGCCACCGCCTTGATCACGGCTTCCGCCAGTCCGAACGTGGTGCCCGTCTCCTCGCCCAGCTCCGCCAGCGCGTCGAGGGTGGCACCCACGTCCGCGCGGACGACGGTGAAACCGGTCGGGATCTCACGGTGGCTCCTGGTGACCACAGCCGCGGTCCCCAGCTGGATCCGGTCGAGCATCTGTACCCGGGCCGGCGCGCGGGACCCGGGCACGGGCGGCACAGGCGCGGGCGCGGGCGGTTCTGTCCGCGGTTCGGGGACGGGGGCCGCGGAGGCAGAAGCCGTCGAGGCAGGAGCCGCGGAGGCAGGGGCCGCCGGGACCTGCCCGCCCAGGGGCAGGGGCTGCGGCAGCAGCACGGCGAGAACCGCCCCCACCTCCGTCTCCTGCCCTACCGTCACCACCCGGTGGATGTGACCTGCCCCGGTGGCCTCGATGTCCTGCACGGCCTTGGAGGTCTCCAGCGAGACGACATCGGTTCCGGGCTCGACCCACTCGCCCTCGTCCACCAGCCAGTCCGTGACCAGATAGGTGGTGTCGTTGTTGTTGAGCTTGGGCACGACGAGCGGGACGCCGGGCTCCCGCTCCGCATTCCCGGCTGCCTCGCCGGCCGGTACCCCGGCCCCTGTGGCCCTGCCCCAGCCCGCGGCGGCCGCGATGGCGGCCGTGATGCGGTCCGCGCCGAGCAGGACCTGGCTCTCCAGGTGCGCGGCGGTGGGGATGATCGAGTCGGCGGAGTTGAGGAGCAGGACCGGCCCTCGCAGCGAGGACCAGATCCGCTCGTGGAGCAGCCGGGCCACCTCGGCGCCCCAGGTGCCGCCGGCCGTGCTCTCCTCGACCACGACGATGCGCCCGGCCGAGGCGAGGAGCGGCAGCACGGGGGCCAGGTCGAGCGGGTGGAGCTGGGCGGGCGTCAGCAGGTGCACGGAGCGGCCGTGTTCGGCCCGCAGCCGACGAGCCGCGTCCAGGGCCCGGTGGGTCATGCCGCCCGGGGCGAGGACGACCGCGTCGGGCACGGCGCCGCCCTCTTCCTCCGGGAAGGCGTGCGCCCATCCGGTGGCGGATCCGAGCATCTCGTAGCGGAACTGGTCGTCCACCCGGCCGTCGCGGTACATGCGGCGCGTGTAGAGGACCTTGTCCTCGAAGAAGATGCCGGGCACTCCCCGGGTCAGGGCCGTATCCAGTACGGCTTCCGCGTCGTGGAACGGCGAGAGTTCGTACAGCACCAGGTTGGGGATGCCGATGAAGTGCTTCTGCGGGCTCTGGCTGTGCGTCGGCCCGTAGCCTCGGCTGCCGCCCACCGGGCAGCGGACCACCAGGGGTACGGGCACCTCGTGTCCGTACATCGAGACCGACTTCGAGGCGAAGTTGAGCAACTGGTCGAAGGCGAGGGCGATGAAGTCGCCGAACATGATCTCGACGATGACCTTGTTGCCGCACAGGGCGAGCCCGCCGCCTGCCCCGACGATGCCGCCCTCGCTCAGCGGCGTGGACAGCACCCGGTCCGGGTAGCCGGTCGAGAGTCCCTTGGTGATCTTGAACGCTCCGCCATAGGGGTCGACCAGGTCCTCGCCGAGGAGGTACAGCCGCTCCTCGCGGGCGAACAGACGGTGCAGCGCGCGGTTGAGGTGTTCCGCGACGCGCGGCGCGATGGAGGCGAGCGGGTCGCCGGCGACCGCATTCATGCCGGAAGTCCCTTCTCCACAAGGAGCTTGCGCAGGTCGCCCACACTGCGGCAGGACCGGGCCTGCCGGGGGGTGAGGCGCACCCCGAACTCCCGGCCCACGGCGGCGACGATCTGCACGTGCCGCAGGCTGCTCCACTCCGCGGTCGTGGCCGCGCCGGTGGCGTCGTCGATCTGCGTCTCCTCGACGCCGAGCACCTCGGCGACGATCCTGTCCAGTGCGCTCACGCGGTGACACCCACTCCCAAGTCGGTCAGCGCCGGCCAGCTCGACGGTGGCCGGGCGGACACATCCGCCACGAGGTCGGCGATCCGCGCACGGGTGCGTGCGTCGATCGCGGTGAACTGGTCCCCGAAGCGCTGCGCGTAGGCGACGCTCCACTCCCGGGCACGGACGTCGGCCAGCTCCTCCTCGGAGCGGGTGTCGTCGCCCTTGCTGTGCGGTCCGAGCCGCAGGCAGTGGAATTCCACCACCGCAGGCGTGCCGTTCCGGCGCACGCCTTCCACCACGGGGGCCAGCTCTTCGCGGATCGCGTTGACGTCGGTGGTGCGCAGTCCGCGGTACTCGATCCCGAAGGCGGCGGCACGGTCCGCGACCGTGCCCGCCATCTGCCGTGTGGTCGGGGTGGACTGGGCGATCGCGTTGTTCTCCACGACCACCAGCAGCGGGACCTTCCACAACTGGGCCATGTTCAGGGCCTCGTAGACCGATCCCTCGCCCCAGGTGCCGTCACCGATGTGCGCGACGGCTATGCGTCCCTCCCCCGCCCGACGCAGGTGCAGCGCGACACCGGCGGCCACCGGCAGGCTCTGGCCCTGCACGCCCGTCGAGAGGAAGCCCTCGCGATAGATGTGCTGGCTGCCGCCCACCCCGGCGCACACGGCGCCGGACCTGCCCATGATCTCCGCCAGCAGCCCGGCCGGATCCGCGAACCTCGCCAGGTAGTGGCCGTGGCCGCGGTGGTTGCTGAAGACGAAGTCGTCGCGGATCAGCGGGGCCAGTGCGACCGGCACGTACTCCTGCCCGAGGCAGGTGTGAGTGGTGCCGTTGAGCTTTCCTTCGGCGAACAGGTCCAACAGAGCGAGCTCGCAATTCCTGATCAGCAACAGGAGTTCGAGGTCCTCGTCGGCGAGCTTCGTGACGTCGGGCAACGCGTCGGTCGCCTTCCCTCGCATGTCTCCTCCGCGGTTCTCTTCGGTGTGCCAGGCCGTGCAACGGTGCCGGGCCGGCGAGGTCAGCGGTTGTCCTGCGCCATGGCCTCCACGAGGCTCCTGGGCCGCATGTCGGTCCAGTTCTCGTTGATGAAGTCGAGACACGCCTGCCGTCCGTCGGGGCCCTTGGCCAGAGTCCAGCCGGCGGGCACGTCGACGTACGAAGGCCAGAGGGAATACTGTCCCTCGTCGTTGACCAGAACCAGATATGTACCGTTCTCGTCCTCGAAAGGATTCGCCATCGCTTTTCCTTTCCCGCAATGGAGTTACGCGCCGGACGACATGCCCGGACTCCGTTCCATGACGACCGAAGGCTATACAGCATTCACGCGAACTGACCATCCCGGAATTCACCGCACGCATGCGCGGTACGAAACGGGCGTCACCGCCGCCGCGACCGCCTCGTCCCGGTCCCACAGGCCTGACCAGTCAAGCAGGGACGCCGTGTCCTGCTGACGGGACAGCCGCGGGCCGAGCGGGACTTGATGCGGTCGCGCTGGCCGGTCTAGCGTGACGCCGACGACTTCTTCCACGTCGGATCAATTCCACTTCGACGGCGTGCCGTGGCCCACGGGGCGGCCGGCCGCGATCAGGCAGTGAATTCCAGCGGACGGGACGGATTTCCCCGTGCCCGGCAACGGAACCGGAATCCGCTGTGCACGAGCACTTGTCCCGGATTCCTCCGGTGAAGCGGGACCGCACACGCACGCACGGAAAAGCAACGAGGAGAAGACCCATGCAGGTTTCACCGGCGAGCGGCGAGGAGCTCACTGCGACCGGCGGCACGGACATCGAGCGCTCCGTCGTCGAGTGGCTGCGCACCGAGCTGGACGATCAGGAGATCACGGCCTCCGACAACTTCCTCGACATAGGCGGCCATTCCCTGACGTTCGCCCGACTCAACAAGTACCTCGGCGACACCTTCGGAGTCGTCCTCGACAACAGGACCGCCTACTCCGAGTCGCTGGGCGTCGCCGCGGCGAAGTCGCTGCCGCCCAAGACCCACTGAAGACGACCACCAGGCGAGGGAGCAGGAATGACCACCAGCGAACGTACCGATTTCTCCCTGACCGACGAGCAGGTCACCTCGTTCCACGAGAACGGCTTCATCGGCCCGCTGACCATCTACACCCCCGAAGAGATGGACCGGATGTGGAAGGAGATCCGGCGCGAGTCGCTGGATCGCACCCACGCCGCCTACCCGGAGGTGGACGCGGGCATCGGGGCCCCGAACATCTTCAACTACGACCGCCACCTCGACGTCGACCTGCTGGCCCAGCACATCTGCAACCAGAGGATCACCGACAAGGTCGCCACCCTCCTGGGCCCCGACCTGCTCTGCTGGCGCACGGAGTTCTTCCCGAAGTACCCCGGTGACGAGGGCACCGACTGGCACCAGGCAGATACGTTCGCCAACGCCAGCGGCAAGCCCCAGCTGCTGTGGCCCGGCGAGACCGACAGCAACTTCGGCGGCGGCACGCTGACGGTGTGGACCGCGTTCACCGACTCCACCAAGGAGAACGGCTGTCTGCAGATCATCCCCGGCACCCACACCAAGATGAACTACGACGAGACCCGGACGATGGACTACGACCAGGGCCGCATCAACGCGGAGGTCAAGGACGGCGTCCCGCGCGGCTTCTTCGGCTACGACTACCGGCAGCTCCAGGTGGACCCCGACTGGAAGCCCAACGAGGAGGACGCGGTCTCCCTCGTGATGGAGAAGGGGCAGTGCGTCATCTTCCTGTCGACGCTGATGCACGCCTCGCTGCCGAACATCTCCACCGGCAAGGGCTACCGGATGGGCTTCGCCTCCCGCTACGTCCCCACATCGGTGCGGGTCTACCCGGACACGGACCGCATCGAGGAGTACGGCGGCGACATCTCGCTGGAGAAGTGGTCCGCCGTCCTGGTCAGCGGCAAGGACACCTTCGGCCACAACAAGATCGGCACCACAACGCTGCGCGGGACCGAGTACCGGTCCGCCTGACGCACCGCCCGGGCGGGGACGGCGCCGCCCGGCGCCCCCGCCCGGTACCCATCCGCCAGCGGCCGGGGTCCGATGCTCACCGGCCCCCGGCCGCCGACTCCCCGGAGCGTCATGGACGATCACGCCGCGAAGCCGGTCATCGCCTTCGTCCCGCCGTCGGGTTGCGGTGCCGGCTACTTCCGCCCCCTGCGGCGGGCGCTCGGAGACCGCGTCGACTTCCGTGCCCTGGAACTCCCGGGCCACGGGAAGCGGTTCGAGGAACCGCGCGTGACCGACGCCGCCGCTGCGGTACGGGACCTGGCCGGCCGCATCGACGGGCCGGTCGACGCCGTGTACGGGGAGAGCCTCGGCGCGTACGCGGGGCTGGCGCTGGCGGCGGAGCTTCCCCAGGCCGACCCGCCGGTCCTGCTGGCCGTGTCCAACACCCCGCCATCGGTACGGGAGTCCCCGCGCTCCTGGAGGACGTCCGGCCCGGCGGAGGCGGTCGCCATGCTGACGGCGATGGGCGGCGAGGTACCGGCCGAGGTCATGGCCGACCCGGTCCTGTCCGCCCGGGCCTTTCCCCTCATCCGGGACGACCTGCTCCTGTCCGGCTCCTTCGTCGAGGCGCTGCGCACCACACGCTGCGCGGGGGACATCCGGGTCGTCGCCGGAAGCGAGGACGCCTCGACCGGCCGGCTCGGCGCCTGGGCCCGGCACACGACGGGCCGGTGCTCCGTCGTGACCCTGCCGGGCGGGCATCTGCTCTCCGCGGCGAATCCGTCCGCCGTCGCAGGGGCCGTCCTCAACGCCCTGGCGGGCGGAACCGGGGAATCGGCCCCGGCTTCCGGCGCCGCCCTCCCCACCCCTCAAGCTAAGGAATCGACATGGTGACATCGCTCGCGGGCGGGCCGGTGCCGGGGATCAGCCATCACCAGATGCTGGTCTTCCTTCTGCAGTTCGCGGTGCTCCTGACCTCGGCCGTCGTGCTCGGGCGGGTGGCCATGCGGCTGCGGATGCCGGCGGTGGTGGGCGAGCTCGCCGCGGGCGTCCTGCTCGGCCCCTCGGTCTTCGCGAACCTGATGCCCGGCCTCTCCGGCTGGCTGCTGCCCCGCGACCCGTCCCAGACGCACCTGCTGAGCGCGGTGGCACAGCTCGGTGTGCTGCTGCTGGTCGCCGTGACCGGCGCGCACATCGACCTGAACCTGTTCCGCCGCAGGGGCCGGACCATCGGGTACGTCAGCGCCGGCAGCGTGCTGCTGCCGCTGGCGCTCGGCATCGGCCTCGGCGTCGTGGTGCCGGCCGCACTGATGGGCCCGGACACGGACCGCACGACCTTCGCCCTGTTCATGGGGATCGCCGTGGCGATCAGTGCCCTCCCGGTGATCGCCAAGACGCTGCTGGACATGCGTCTGCTGCACCGCGATGTCGGCCAGTTGATCGTCGGTTCCGCCGCCGTGAGCGACATCGTGGGCTGGCTGCTGCTCTCGATCGTGTCGGCCATGGCGGCGACCGGGGTGGAGCTCGGACCGGTGGTCAGGACCGTCGCCTATCTGATCGCCGTACTGGCCTTCACCGCAGTCGTGGGGCGGCCGCTGGCCCGTCTGATCCTCGCGCGCGCCGGCAGCGAGAAGCACCCCGAGAGCGGCATCGCGGTCATCGTCGTCATGATCATCGCGTCGGCGGCGGGCACGCACGCGCTCGGGATGGAGCCGATCCTCGGTACGTTCCTCTGCGGCCTCGTCATCGGATCGCTCGGCCCGGCGGGCCGCAAGCCGCTGAGCGCCGCACGCCCCTTCGTCATGTCCGTCCTCGCTCCGCTGTTCTTCGCGACAGCGGGCCTGCAGGTCGACCTGGGGGCCCTGGCCCGGCCCGAGGTGTTCCTGGCCGGCGTGGTCATCCTGGCGGTCGCCGTCGTCTCCAAACTGGTCGGCGGGTACGCCGGGGCCCGGATGGGGCGGCTCAGCCACGGCGAGGCACTGGCCATCGGCGCCGGTCTCAACGCGCGCGGCGTGGTGGAGATCGTGCTGGCCACGGTCGGTCTCCAGCTCGGTGTGCTGACCACGGCCTCCTACACGGTGATCATCCTGGTCGCCGTGGTCACCTCGATGATGGCCCCGCCGATGCTTCGCTACGCGACCCGCAGCATCCCCACGACCTCGGCCGAGATCGAACGGGAGCGGGAGTTCAGCGCGGCCTGAGACCCTCCCGGGGAGCCCGGCACCGCCGGGCTCCCTTCCGCGTGCCCACGACGTGACCGCACACCCCACGACGCGTGAGGGAGCCGGTGTCCGCAGGACACCGGCTCCCTCACGCGTGCTCCGGGCGGGCCCGGTCAGGGGCGTGCGGGAGGGGCCGTCCGGCGCGGCGGATCGGGCAGACTCGCATGATCGAGCTTGCCGTTGGGTGCCAGCGGCAGACGGTCCAGGGTCACGAATGCCCCCGGGATCATGTAACCGGGCAGCCGGTCGGCCACGTGGCGGCGCAGGGTGCGCGGCGTCGGCGCGGTTGCCGGGCCGCCGTCGGCGGGGGCGGCCGGGACGATGTACGCGACGAGCCGGCTGCCGCCGGACGCCGGATCGGGCCGCAGGGCGACAGCGGCATGCGCGACACCGGGGTGGCCGGTGAGCGCGGCCTCGATCTCCGCGGGCTCGATCCGGAATCCTCTCAGCTTCATCTGGCCGTCTCGGCGGCCGAGATGCTCCAGCTGCCACTCGGCGTTCCACCGGGCCATGTCACCCGTGCGGTACATACGCGCCCCGGGCGCGCCGAAGGGATCGGCGACGAACCGCTCCGCGGTCGCGCCGGGCCGGCCCGCATAGCCCCGGGCCACCGAGCCCGCGACGTACAGCTCCCCCGTCGTCCCCGGCGGGACCGGGACGAGCCCGGGACCGAGCACATAGGCGCGCATGTTGCCGATCGGACGACCGATCGGCACCCCCGCGCCCTCCCAGCCGTCCGGGACGGTACAGGTCGTGGCGTAGAAACTCTCCGTCTGGCCGTAGGCGTTGACGATCGCCGCTCCGGGGACGGCCTCGCGTACCTGGCGCACGAGCTCGGGCGGCAGCCGCTCCCCCGCGAACATGAGGGTGTCGGCGTGCAGCCTGCCGCTCACCTGGCCGAGCAGCTCGGCGAACACCGAGGGGACGGTGTGCAGCACGCCGCCGCTCCAGCCCCCGCGTTCCGCGATCACGAGCACGTCGCGCACCACCTCGACCGTGGCACCGGTGCTCAGGGCCGTGAACACCTCGAAGACCGAGACGTCGAAGTTGACCGAAGTCCCGGCGAGCATCCTGGTACCGGGCCCGGAGCCCGCGACCTCCGCCAGCCCGCACACACCGTTGACTATGTTCGCGTGGGTCAGGGCGACGCCCTTGGGGGTGCCGGTCGACCCGGAGGTGTACATCACGTAGGCGAGCCGGTCCGGCTGCGGCGGGGCGGGCAGCTCCGTGCCGTCCCCCGGATCCGGCGCCTCCGGCTCGTCCAGCAGGAACACGGGCACGGTGTGCGCGGGCAGTTCCGTCGCCGTCGCCGTGTCGGTGAGGAGCAGGCCGGGGCCGGCGTCGTCCAGGAGGTGGCGGAGCCGCTCGGCGGGGTAACGGGGGTCGATGGGCAGGTACGCGGCGCCCGCTCGCATGACGGCGAGCAGGGCGACGACCAGGTCGGCGGAGCGCGGCAGCGCGAGTGCGACGACCGATTCCGGCGTGGCACCGGCGCGCACCAGGCGGCGGGCCAGCCGGTCGGCCCGGGAGCAGAGCCGGCGATAGGTCAGCTGTGCGTCATCGCAGACCACGGCGACCGCGTCCGGGGTCCGGCGGGCCTGCCGTGCCACGAGTTCGGGCACCGACACGGCCGGTCTGGGAGCCGCGGTGTCGAGCAGTTCGACGAGGAGCCGCCGGTGCTCGGCCGGTTCCAGGACGTCAAGGCGGTCCACGGGGATGCCGGGGTTCCTGGTTGCCTGCCCGAGGACCGCGAGGAAGCGGCGGGCCAGGGCAGCCACGGTGGTGGAGTCGAACAGAGCCGCGTCGTACTCGATCTCTCCCGGCTCGGGGGCGGTGCCGGCGGGTGCGTCCGCGGAGAACCTCAGGACGAGATCGCACGATGCCGCCGGCTCCGCCACGAAGCGTTCCTCGGTGACGGTCAGCCCCGGCAGGTGGCCGTCGCCGGGCCATCGCGGCCGGCCCGGGCCGGTGTCCAGCATCACCTGGAAGAGGGGGTGATGGGCGGGCGGCAGTTCGGGCAGGAGCGCCTCGGCGAGGATCGCGAACGGCACCTGGGCGTGCTTCGCCGCGGTCAGAGTACGTTCGCGCACCCTGTCCAGCAGCTGGGTGAAGGCGGGGCTGCCGGACAGATCGGCCCGCAGCACCCAGGTCCCGGCGCCGTCCGCCGAACGGGTGCCGATCGGCACGTCGCTCCCGCTGCCGAGCTGGTGCAGGAGGGCGGCGAGCGCCGCCTGGAGCACCGTCGTCACGCTCGTGCCGCGGTCCGCCGCCAGCCCGCGGACATCCTCGTACAGCGCGGCGTCCGGCTCCAGCGGCACGACACCCCGGCGGCGGCCGCCGGCCGCCGTGCGTGCCCGGTCGACGGGCAGCGGCAACGGCGCGGGCACTCCGGCGAGTTCGGCCCGCCAGTGGGCCGCCTCGTCGGCGAGGACCTCGGGGACCACCGGCTCGGCGACAGCCGGCTCCTGGCCGGCGCCCCGCGCCCCGTCCCATCGGGGCGCCCCGCCCGACCGGCGGGCGGCCAGGGCGGTGGCCAGATCCCGTACCAACCGGGTCGCGTACGGTCCGCCGGCTACGGAAGGGTGGAGTCCCAGCAGCAGCACGTGCCTGTCGGGCCCGGTGCGCAGGACCGCGGCGCGGGCGGGCGGGCCGCCCCGGGCGCCGGCACCGACGGCGGCGAAGTCCCGTACGGCCGTGGGCACTTCGCCGGGCGTCACGTCCAGGACCTGAACCGCGGCGTCCACCGGGTCCGGAACCCTGCCGTCCCGGGCCGGCAGGGTGTGGTGCGCCACGACATCGCCGAAGGCCGTCCGCAGGTCGTCCGTGCGGAGGCGTCCGGTCAGGCGCCACGCCAGCACCTGTCTGCGGGCCGCCGGCGTTGCGGCGGACCGGGGGCGGGGCTGCGCCGAGGACCGCGGGTTCATACGTGCCGTCTCCTCCTGAGCCTGGTTCGTCATCGCGCGTCAGGTTCGCCGCAGGAGGCGCCGGGCGCCCCTCCCGTCCGCGCCGGGAAGGGCCCCAGGGAACGCCCCGCAGGGGTGAGCAGGTCCGCGGCGATGTCGCGGACGGCACCGCAGCCGCTGAGGGTGAGTGCCAGGTCCAGTTCGGCCAGCAGGCACCGCAGGACGTGGTGGACGCCCCGCTCCCCGTCGAGTGCCAGGCCGTACTGGTAGGGCCTGCCGTAGAGGACGGCGTCGGCACCGAGGGCTAGGGCCTTGACCACGTCGCTTCCGGTGCGTACTCCGGAGTCCATCAGCACCGGAACGCGGTCCCCCACGGCGGCGCGCACCGCCGGCAGGGCGTCCAGCGCCGCGACGCTGCCGTCGAGCTGGCGCCCTCCGTGGTTGGACACCACGATGCCGTCCGCGCCGCGGTCGAGGGCCAGGCGCGCGTCGTCCGGGTGCAGGATGCCCTTGACCAGGATGGGAAGCCGGGTCAGCCGCCGCAGCCAGGGCAGCCGGTCCCAGGTGAGGCCCGGGTTGGCGGAGATGGCCGCCCAGTGGCGGACGACGTCCGCGGGGCCGGAGTTCTCGGGCAGCGCGGCCCGGAACACCGGATCCGCGGTGAAGTTGGCGAGACCCGCGCCCTGGACGAAGGGCAGGTAGCCGTGGTCGAGGTCGGCCGGACGGTAGCCGAAGGCGGGGTTGTCGACGGTGAGCACCAGGGCGGAGTAGCCGCTCGCCTCGGCCCTGCGCACGAGCGACTCGGCCAGCTCGAGGTCCGAGGGCCAGTACAGCTGGAACCAGCGCGGCCCCGGGCCTGCCGCGCCGGCGACCTCCTCCATGCTGTGGCACGAGAAGCCGGAAAGGACGAACGACACCTCCGCGCGGGCGGCGCCGCGGACGGCCGCGAGTTCTCCTTCGGGATGCATCACGGTCTGCGCGGCCACCGGCGCGAGGAGCACCGGGGCCGCCAGGCGCTGTCCGAACAGGGACACCGACAGGTCGCGCGAGGTGACGCCGCGCAGCATCCTGGGCAGGAGGCTCCAGCGGTCGAACGCCGCCCGGTTGGCGCGGGCCGTCGTGCCGGTGCCCGCGTTTCCCGCGACGTAGCCGTAGGCGTTCGGGGCGAGGACGTCGCGGGCTGCGGCGTCGAGCGCGGTCAGGTCGGTGGAGGGACGTTCCGCGGCGGCCGCGGGCCCGGCCAGGTAGATCTCGCGGACCAGGTCGGCGGGGGCGGTCGGCTTCTCGGAGGTCCCGGCCTCCGCCCGGCCGGAGGTGGTCATCCGGCGCAGCAGCAGAGCGGCGGTCGTCGCGGCGTGCTCCGTCAGGGCGAAGTGGCCGCCGTCGATGGTCTCGACGTCGTAGGCGCTGCTGGTGTGCCGGTCCCACTCCCCCATCTGGGCCAGGGTGTTCTTCGGGTCTCCGGCTGCCAGGAGCACCGTGACGGGTGTCCGCAGGGCCGTGTCCCGGGCGCATCGGTAGCGGCGCAGCGGGCGGTGATCGGCCCGCAGCACCCGCAGTACCTCGTCGAGGCTGTCGGGGTCGCGCAGCAGGGCCTCGGGGACGCCGCCGAGCCTGCGGAGCCCGGAGACGAGCTCGTCGTCGCCCAGACCGTCGAGGTCCGGCTCCTCCCAGTCCTGGGCCGGCGGCCGGGCCGCCGATACGAACAGCCTCGCCACCGCTCCGTGTTCCTCCAGCAGGCGTGCGGTCTCGAAGGCGACGAGGGCCCCCATGCTGTGGCCGAGGAGGTACAGGGGCCGCCCGTCGTCCGGCTCCAGTGCCCCGGCCACTCCCTCGGCGAGGGCCGCTATGTCCGCGGCGCACGGTTCGCCCCGGCGGTCCTGCCTTCCGGGGTACTGCACGGCGAGCAGTTGGACGTGTTCGGGCAGGGCGGCGGACAGCGGGGCGAAGGTGTTCGCCGCGCCGCCCGCGTGCGGGAAGCAGACGAGCCGCGCGGAGCTGTCGCGCCGGGTGTGGAACGCCCGTGTCCAGCGGTCGTCCCGCAGTGACGCACCGGCCGGGGAGGCGGTGCGCAGTGCCCCGCCGGCCGTGGCGCCGGCTGAGTTCTGGGTCATGACAACGGGCTCCCGTCCTCGGTGGTGATGGCCAGCTGATCGAGCAGGCGGCGCAGGCGGTCGCCCACTGCGGCTTGCTCGGTGTGCGTGAGGGTGCTCTCCCCGAGCGCGGACTCGAGTCTGGCGACCTCCTCGAGGACGGACGGGGCCGCCGCATCGTGCGTGCCGGGTCCGCCGGCGGGCGGCATGAGCTCCCGGAGGTGGGCGACGAGGTCGTCCGGCGTCGGCCAGTCGAAGACGAACGTGGCGGGCAGCCGTACCCCTGTCGCGGTCGCGAGGCGGTTGCGCAGTTCCACGGCGGTCAGCGAGTCGAAGCCGATCTGGTCGAAGACGCTGTCCGGGGCGACGGCGCTGTCCGAGGCGTGGCCGAGTACGCCGGCAACCTCGTGCAGCACCAGGTCCATCAGCGCGTCGCCCGTGTGCGGCGCCTCGGGGGCGGGGCTTTCGGAGGTCCTGCCGGTCCCGGAGCGCGTCGCGACGGGTACCAGCGTCTCCAGCAGCGGGGGCAGGGCCCCGTTGCGGCTCTGCTCGGCAAGGCCCTCGGCGTCCCACCGTACGGCCACGGCCACCGGGCGGTCGCGGCGGACCGCCGCGTCCAGCAGGTCCAGTCCCGTGCCGGCCGGCAGGGGGCGTACGCCGAGCCGGGCCATGCGGGCCACTCCGGTCGCGTCGAGGCCGCTCCCCATGCCGCCCGTGGTGTCCCACAGGCCCCAGACCACGGAGACACCGGGCCGTCCGGCGGCGCGCCGGCGTTCCATCAGGCCGTCGAGGAACGCGTTGCCGGCGGCGTATCCGCCCTGGCCCGCCGATCCCAGGGTTCCGGCCAGGGAGGAGTACGAAACGAACGCGGACAGGTCCAGACCGGCGGTCAGTTCGTGCAGGTTCACCGCCGCGTCGACCTTGGGCCGCAGAGCCCGGTCGAGCTTCTCCGGCGTGAGCGCGGTCAGTACGCCGTCGTCGAGGACGCCTGCCGCATGCACCACCCCGCCGATGCGGACGCCGTCGTCGGCCAGGGTCTCCAGGGCCGCGGACAGGGCGGCCCGGTCGGCGGCGTCGCAGGAGACCGTGCGGACGTCCGCGCCGAGTTCCCGGAGGGCGGCGATCTCCCGCGCGGCGTCCTCGGAGGGTGTGCCGCGGCCCATGAGCACCAGCCGGCGTACGCCGTGCGCGGTTGCCAGGTGACGTGAGGTCAGCAGGCCGAGCCAGCCGAGGCCGCCGGTGATCAGCACGGCCCGGGTGGTGTCCCAGAGCTCGTCCGGCGACGGGAGCTCCAGGACCACCTTGCCGATGTGCCGGGCTTCCGCCAGGTGGCGGAAGGCGTCGGGTGCGCTGCGGACGTCCCATGCCGCCACGGGCGGCGGCCGGAGCTCACCCCGCTCGAACAGGCCGAGCAGGGTGAGCAGCATGGCCTGGATGCGGTCAGGTCCGGGATCTCGGACGTCGTAGGCGAGGTAGTCGACACCGGGGTGTTCCCGGGCCACGGCATCGCGGTCGCGGCGGTCGGTCTTTCCCATCTCGAGGAAGCGTCCGCCGCGCGGCAGCAGGCGCAGGGAGGCGTCGGCGAACTCCCCGGACAGGGAGTTGAGCACGACGTCGACGCCCTTGCCCCCGGTCCGCTTCAGGAACAGCTGCTCGAACCCGAGCGTGCGGGACGAGGCGATACGGTCGTCCGCCAGGCCGGTGCCCCGCAGGGCGTCCCACTTCCCGGGGCTCGCCGTGGTGTACGCCTCGGCGCCCAGGTGGCGGGCGATCTGGAGGGCGGCTGTGCCGACGCCGCCGGCGCCCGCGTGCACCAGGACCGACTCACCGGCACGCAGTCCGGCGAGGTCCACCAGTCCGTAGTAGGCGGTCAGGTAGGTGACGGGGACCGCGGCCGCCTGACGGTACGACCAGCCCTCGGGGATCGGGCAGACCAGGCGCCGGTCGGTCACCGTGGTGGGGCCGATGCCCGAGAACAGGCCGAGCACCCGGTCGCCGGGGCTGAGGTCCGTGACGCCGGGCCCGACCTCCACGACCACGCCCGCGCCCTCGCCGCCCTGACCGCTGCCTGCGGCGTCGGGGTCGACCGAGGGCGGGATGACCCCGAGCGCGAGCAGGACGTCGCGGAAGTTCAGCCCGGCGGCGCGCATCCGGACCCGGATGCGGCCGGGCGCCAGCGGCTCGCCCGCCTGCGGCCAGGGCTCCATCGTGAGGTTGGCGAACGACTCCTTGGCCACGTAGTCGAGCCGCCAGTCCGGCTCCCCGGCCGGCGGCTTCAGCGTCGCGGTGGGGGCGGCCGGGGTGAGGCCGGGACGGTGGGCGGTGCCGCCGCGAAGAGCCAGCTGGGCCTCGCCGGTGCGCAGGGCTCCGGCGAGGACGGTGGCGAGGGCCGCCCGGGAGGCGTCCGTCCCGTCCTCGTCGAGGAGGACGAAGCGTCCGGGCTGTTCGGCCTGCGCCGCACCCATCAGGCCCCAGGCGGCGCGGTGCGCGGACCGGTCCGCGGGCCGCTCCCCGAGCACGGTGACGGCCTGGCGCGTGAGCACCACGAGTCGGGTGCCGGACAGGCGTTCGTGGGAGAGCAGGAACCGTGCTGCGTCGAGGACCTGACGCAGCACCGCGCGTACGCCCTCCGCCTCCGTCCCGGCACCGGGTGCCCGGCACGGCAGCAGGAGGACGTCGGGCACCGGGCCCCCGGCGGCGAGGGCTGCGGCGAGGCCGTCCTGGTCGCGGTGGACACGGACGTCAGCGCCGGCCGGCACGTCCCGCTCGTCCCCGATCAGTGCCCAGCGCCCGGTCACCGGCGCGGCGAGCGGTTCGGCCAGGGCCGTCCAGGACGGGAGCAGGAGGCCGTCGCGCTCCTCGTCCCGGCCCGCTCCGGCGGGAAGGGGGCGTAGGGCGAGCGAGGCGACCGTCGCGACGGGGCTGCCGTCGGTGCCGGTGACGAGGAGGGAGACCGCGTTGGGCCCCACGGGGGTCAGGCGGACCCGCACCCGTTCGGCCGCTGTGTGCACCCGTACGCCGGACCACGCGTACGGCAGCTGGGCGCCGGTGCCTTCGAGGAGGCCCCCGAGCGCGATCGGGTGGAGGGCTGCGTCGAGGAGGGCCGGGTCCAGGGTGTGGACGCCACCGGCCGCGGCGTTCGCCGTCGGCAGCGCGACCTCGGCGTAGATCTCCTTTCCGCGCCGCCACACGGCTTCGGCGCCGCGGAAACGGGGCCCGTAGTGCAGCCCGTCCGCGGACAGCCCGGCGTAGAGGCTGTCGAGGGTGACGGGCTCGGCGCCGGGCGGGGGCCATTCGGCGGTGGCTTCGGCGTCGTCGTCGGGGCCGCCCGGGGAGACCGTGCCCCGGGCGTGGCAGGTCCAGTCCTCCGTGGCGCCGGCGTCCGCCCGGCGGGCGTGGACGGTGATCTCCCGGGCGCCGGCGTCCCCGGGGCCGCCGACGAGGACCCGAAGCTGGATGTCGGCGTCCTCGGGGACGACGAGCGGCGAGGCCAGAACGAGTTCCTCCACGCGGTCGCAGCCGGTCTCCCGGCCCGCGCGCACGGCGAGGTCGAGCAGCGCGGTGCCGGGGACGAGGACCTGGCCCGCCACCTGGTGATCGGCCAGCCATGGGTGCGTGGTGAGGCCGAGCAGCCCGGTGAGCAGGGTGGCCGCGGTCTCCGGTACGTCCGCGACGGCGGTGAGCACGGCGTGGTCGAGGCCGGTGAGCCCTGCCGCCCGCACGTCCCCGGTCCGCGGCGGGCGTTCGATCCAGTGGACGTCGCGCTGGAAGGCGTAGGTGGGCAGGGCGGTCCGGGCCGCTCCCCGGCCGGCGAACACGGCTTCCCAGTCGACGACGGTGCCGCAGACGTGCAGCCGGGCCAGTGCGTCCAGGACGGCGGTCGTCTCGGGCCGGCGGCGCCGCAACGCCGGGACGAGCGTGTGCCGCCGGCCGCCGGCGGTGTCCTCGGCGAGGCAGTCGTCCGCCATGGCGGTGAGGTCGCCGGCGGGCCCCACTTCGAGGAAGCGGGTGCAGTCGAGATCGGCCAGCGCGTGCACACCGTCCCGGAAGCGGACCGGGCTGGACGCGTGGCGGATCCAGTACTCGGGATCGGCAAGTGTGCCGGGCCCGGCCGGCCGGCCGGTCAGGTCCGAGACGACGGTCAGCTCGGGCTCGTGGAAGGTCAGTCCCTTCACCACGGTGCGCAGTTCGTCGAGCGCGGGATCCATCAGGGGGGAGTGGAACGCGTGGCTGACGGGCAGCCAGGTGGCCTTCCCGCCGTCCGTTTCGAATGCGGCCACGACGTCAACCAGTTCGGCGCGGTCTCCCGAGAGCACGGTGGACGCGGGACCGTTGACGGCGGCGACCGCGACCCGGTCCGTACGGCCCCGGATCAGCTCGGCGGCACGTTCCTCGCCGGCCCGGAGAGCCACCATGGCTCCTCCGGGGGGAAGTTGCTGCATGATCCTGCCGCGGGCGACCACCAGGTCCGCGGCGTCGGGCAGGGAGAGCACACCCGCGGCGTGGACGGCGGCCACGGCGCCGACCGAGTGCCCGAGGACCGCGTCGGGCCGCACCCCCCACGAGGCCAGGAGCCGGAACAGCGCGACCTCGAAGGCGAAGAGGGCCGGCTGCGTGTACTCGGTGCGGTCCAGCAGCGCGGCCTTTGCGGATTCCTCCGCGGCGAACAGCACCTCGCGCAGCGGGCGCGGCAGACGGCTGTCGAGCTCGGCACAGACGGAATCGAACGCCTCGGCGAACGCCGGGAAGGCCCGGTGGAGTTCGCGGCCCATGCCGAGCCGCTGGGCGCCCTGGCCGGCGAAGAGGAACGCGGTCCGTCCCTCGGCCGCCCTGCCCCGTACAGCGGGGGCGTCGTCCGCACCGGCCGACAGTGCGCGCAGGCCGGCGATCAGCCCGTCGCCGTCGTCGGGGAGGAGGACCGCGCGGTGTTCGAGGTGACCCCGGGTGGTCGCCAGCGAGAAGCCGAGGTCGAGCAGCCGGGCCGGCTGTTCGGTGATCCGGCCGAGCAGCCGGGCTGCCTGGGCCCTGAGCGCGGTCCCGCTGTGCGCGGACAGCACCACCGGCACGGCGGGCAACCGCGGCGCCGCGGCGGCGGGCGGGGCGGGCGGCGTCGCGGGCGCCTCCTCCAGAACCACGTGGGCGTTGGCACCGCTGATGCCGAAGGAGGAGACGGCTGCCCGGCGCGGACGCCCGTGGCGGGCCCAGGGCCGTGCCTCGGTCAGCAGATCCAGCGATCCCGCCGACCAGTCGACGTGGGGGGTCGGCTCGTCCGCGTGCAGCGTCCTCGGCAGGATGCCGTGGCGCATCGCCATGACCATCTTGATGACGCCGCCGACACCCGCGGCACTCTGCGAATGACCGATGTTCGACTTGAGCGATCCCAGGTACAGCGGCCGGTCCGCCGGGCGGGACGCACCGTAGGTGGCCAGCAGTGCCCGTGCCTCGATCGGGTCGCCGAGCGAGGTACCGGTGCCGTGCGCCTCGACGGTGTCGACCTCGTCGGCGGCCACTTGGGCGGCGGCGAGCGCCTGACGGACGACCAGTTCCTGCGCCGGGCCGCTGGGGGCCGTCAGCCCGTTGCTGTCGCCGTTCTGGTTGACGGCGGAGCCACGCACGACGGCGAGCACGGGGTGGCCGAGGCGGACGGCGTCCTCCAGCCGCTCCAGAAGGAGGAGCCCCGCTCCCTCCGCCCACCCCGTGCCGTCGGCGGACGCGGCGAACGACTTGCACCGACCGTCGCGGGCCAGGCCGCGCTGACGGCTGAACTCCACGAACGGCATGGGCGTCGCCATCACGGTGGCTCCCCCGGCCAGGGCCAGCGTGCACTCCTCGCGGCGCAGCGAGGCGCAGGCGAGGTGCAGGGCGACCAGCGACGAGGAGCAGGCCGTGTCCACGGTGAGGGCCGGGCCCCGCAGGCCGAACGTGTAGGCGATGCGCCCGGAGGCGACGCTGCCGGCGCTGCCCAGTCCGAGGTAACCCTCGAACTCCGGCGGTGCGGGGGACAGCCGGGAGCCGTAGTCGTCGTACATGGTGCCGACGAACACACCCGTGCGGCTTCCGCGCACCGCCGCCGGGGCGACGCCCGCGTCCTCGAACGCCTCCCAGGCGGTCTCCAGCAGCAGTCGGTGCTGCGGGTCCATCGCGTGGGCCTCACGGGGCGACACGCCGAAGAACTCGGCGTCGAAACGCGTGGCGTCCCGGACGAAGCCGCCCTGGTCGACGTAGGAGGTGCCCGGGACGTCCGGGTCCGGGTCGTGGAGGGCGGACAGATCCCAGCCGCGGTCGGCGGGGAATGGCCCGACCGCGTCCACCTCGTCGGCGACCAGCCGCCACAGGTCGTCCGGAGAGGCGACGCCGCCCGGGTAGCGGCAGGCCATGCCGACGATGGCGATCGGTCCGTTCTCGCGTCCGGCCCGGCGGGCGTCCGCCGTCCGTAGCCGCTCGTTCTCCTTCAACGCCGCCCGCAGCGCGTCGACGACTTGATCAGGGGATGTGGCCGTCATCGTGTCTCTCCGTAGTTCGCGGCTAGGGGTGTCTGCCGAATGAGTGCGGGCGAAGGTGCTGCGTGCGGTGCGGGCGGTCGCGAAGAGCCTGGGCCGGGCGCCGGAGCGGCCTCGCGCCCATGTGCCGCGGGCGTTCTCGGCAACTCCGCGGGCATGCGTTCCGGGCGCCGCGACACCGCAGGCATCTGCCGGGCCCCCTCTCCAGTGCCGCGGCGGGCAGCGTTTGCCCGTAGAGGAGCGGCGTCCGGTTCCTGCTCTCCGCGTGCCGGCCGGAGGTCCTCGTACGGGGCGTACTCGGGCTTCCGGCCGGTGCGGCGAGAGTGCGTGCCGGGCGTCGCGGCGGGGCGAACGTTTCCTGCCACGGCACTAGGGGGTGTCCGGACCGGCGTCGCCCAGTGCCAGGCGGACCAGTTCGTCCGGGGTCATGGCGTCGAGCGCGGTGTCGTCGTGACCCGCGGATTCCTGCGGGGTGCCGCCCGGGTCCGGTGGGACCCGGCCGTCCCCCTGCGGCGGCTGTGTCAGCCCGGCCGCCAGACGTTCGGCGAGCGCTCCGGGGCTGGGGTGGTCGAAGACGACGGTCGGGGGCAGCGACGCCCCGGTGGCGGCGCTCAGCCGGTTCCTCAGCTCGAGGGAGGTGAGGGAGTCGAACCCCATGTCCTGGAACCGGCGGTCGGCGGAGACCCGGTCGTCCGCGCCCAGGCCGAGGACGGCGGCGACCTCGGCCCGCACGGACTCCAGGACGATGTGGTGGCGTTCGTTGTGCGGGGCGCGGGCCAGCCGCTCGCGCAGCGCGGCCGGCCGGTCCTCGCCGGGCTCCGCCACGTTCGGCGTACGCGGCGGGGCGGCCGGGGCGAGTTCCCGCAGGATCCGGGGCGCCGACCGGGCGTCCAGCGTGCCGGGTTCGAGGCGCGCGGGGACCAGGACCGGCACGTCCCGCCTCAGCGCCTCGTCGAACAGCGCCAGGCCCTCCTCGGCGGTCAGGCTGCCCACGCCCGCGCGGGCCAGGCGCAGGCGGTCCGTCCCGCCGAGGCTGTCCGTCATCTCGCCCTCGCCCGCCCACAGTCCCCAGGCCAGGGAGAGTGCGGGCAGACCCGCCGCTCGGCGCCGCACGGCGAGCGCGTCGAGGAAGGCGTTGGCCGCGGCGTAGTTGCCCTGTCCGGCGGTCCCGAGCATGCCGGCGAACGAGGAGAACAGGACGAACGCGCTGAGTCCCAGGTGCCGGGTCAGCTCGTGGAGATGGCGGGCGGCGTCGGCCTTCGGCCGCAGGACGGCCGCCAGCCGCTCGTGGGTGAGGCTCTGGACGACGGTGTCGTCGAGTACCCCGGCCGCGTGCACCACGGCGGTCGGCGGGTGGGCGTCGAGTACGGCGGCCAGCGCGGCGCGGTCGGCCGCGTCGCAGGCGGCGACCGTCACCCTGACGCCGAGGCGCTCCAGCGCGGCCACGGTTTCCCCGGCGCCCGGCGTCCGCATGCCGCGCCGGCCGGTCAGGATCAGCCGCCGCACGCCGTAACGGTCCGCCAGGTGCCGGGCCATGAGGCGGCCCAGGGTGCCGAGGCCTCCGGTGATCAGCACGTGGCTGTCCTCGTCGAACGGCGCGGGAATGTCCGGGCCGGCCCGGTGCGGGCGCAGCACCGGAGTGAGGGCCCGGCCGGCCCGGACGGCCACCTGGGGTTCACCGGACTCCGCCGCCCGCACGGCTCCGCGCACGGACTCGGGCCGGCCGTCGGTGTCCACCAGCACGAAACGGCCGGGGTGCTCGGACTGGGCGGACCTGATCAGGCCCCAGACGGCGGCCTGTCCGGGGTCCGGGATGCCGGTGGCCCCGGTGGAGACGGCGTCGCGGGTGACGACGACCAGCCGGGACCCCGCGAACCTGGTGTCCGAGAGCCAGCGCCGGGCGAGGTCCAGGACCGTGTGCGGGTCCGGTGTGTCCGCCCGGGCGGGCCCGTCGTCCCCGGCCCCGCCGGGTGCGGCGAGCGTGCCGGGTGCTGCGGCTCCGCCGGATGCGAGGGACACGACGACGGAGGGGACCGGGGCACCGCCGTCGATCGCGCGGACCAGGTCGTCGAACCCTGCGGCCGTGCGCACCGGCACGCCCGTGACGCGCACGGCGTCACACAGGGCGTCGGTGCCGGAACCGGAACCGACGAGGGTCCACGCGCCCGCGGGGGGTGTGCCGGCGGCCTCGTGCTCCGCCCAGTCGAGATGGAACAGGGCTGCGGTGCCGGCCGGCACGGCGGGTTCCGGCGGCAGTTCGCGCAGGGCGAGACCGGCGGTGGTGAGGACGGGGGCTCCGGTGCCGTCGGTGACGAGCAGGGACCAGGTGTCGCCTTCCTCCCGGCGCAGGCGTACCCGGAGGGTCCGGCCACGGGCCGAGTGCAGGGTCAGACCGGTCCAGGCGAACGGGACGAGCAGACGGCCGTCGTCACCGGCCGCGCCGAGCAGGCAGTGCAGGGCGGCGTCGAGCGCGGCCGGGTGCAGCGGATGGCCGTCCTCGGCGACGTCCGCGGGAAGCTCCACCTCGCCGTACAGGTCGTCGTCGTGGCGCCACAGTGCCCGCAGCCCGCGGAAGGCGGGGCCGTAGGTGTAGCCGCGGTCCGCCAGCCGGCTGTAGAGGCCCTCCAGAGGGACGGACGCCGCGTCCGGGGGCGGCAGGACGCCCGCATCGGCGTCCGCGCCGGGCCCCCGGGGCAGCAGCAGCCCGGTGGCGTTCCTGGTCCACTCGCCGCCCGCCGCCGCGCCGGGGCGGGAATGGACGGTCAGGGCCCGGCTGCCGTCCGGGTCCGGCCCGGACACCAGCAGCTGGACGTCGACGGGGCCGGTGAGCGACAGGGGCTGTTCCAGGACCAGTTCGCCGACGTGCGGCGTGCCGGCCCTGCCGCCCGCGTACAGGGCCAGCTCGGCGAGCGCGGCGCCCGGCAGCCGTACCGAGCCGGCCACCGCGTGGTCGGCGAGCCAGGGCCGGGTCGCCGGGTCCAGCCGTCCGCCGAGGAGCAGGCCCTGCCCGCCGGCCAGATCGACCGAGGTGTCGAGAAGGGGGTGGCCGCCCCCGCGGGCGGGTACGGCGGCCGGGGCGGGAGCGCTCAGCCAGTAGCGCCTGCGCTGGTAGGGGTAGGTCGGCAGGGCAACGGTCCGCCCGCCGGGGAAGAAGCCGCTCCAGACGACGTCCGCGCCTGCGGTGTACGCCTCGGCGAGAGCCGCGGCGAGGGTGCGGACCTCGTCGTGGCCACGGCGCAGGAGCGGGGCCGCGACGGTGATCCCGAAGTCCTCCTCGGCAGCGGCGGCACCCTTGACCAGGGCGGTGAGCACGGCGTCCGGGCCGAGTTCGAGGCACAGGGTGACGCCGTCGTCGGCGAGGTGGCGGAGCCCGTCGAGGAAGCGGACCGTGCCCCGCAGCTGGCGCACCCAGTGGTCGGGATCGGACAGCTCCTCCCATGTCAGCGCGCGCCCGGTGACGTTGGAGACCACGGGGATCCGCGGCGGCGAGAAGGTGACACCCGCCGCGACCTCGCGGAACTCGGCGAGTACGGCGTCCATGTGCGGCGAGTGGAAGGCGTGGGACACCCGCAGGCGGGACGTCCGACGGCCCTTCGCCCGCCAGGCGTCGGCCAGTTCCGTGACCGCGTCCTCGTCCCCGGTGACGACGACCGAGGTGAACCCGTTCACCGCCGCCAGGTCCGCGCGTCCGGCGTAGGCGGCCAGCGCCTCACGTATCTCGGCCTCGGTGGCCTCCACGGCGGCCATGGCACCGCCTTGCGGCGCACTCTGCATGAGGCGTCCTCGCGCGGCCACCAGAGCGCAGGCGTCCGACAGGTCCAGGGCGCCCGCGACATGCGCTGCGGCCAGTTCGCCGACCGAGTGCCCGAGAAGCTGGTCGGGCGTCACCCCCGCGTGCTCCAGCAGCCGGAACAGCGCGACCTCCAGGGCGAAGAGCGCGGGCTGGGTGCAGCCGGTCTCGTCCAGCCGCCGGGCCTCGTCCGTGCCCTCGTCGGCGAAGACCAGTTCCTTGAGGGGAATGCCGGCGACGGCCGCCATGCGGTCACAGACCGCGTCGAAGGCCTCGGCGAACACGGGGAAGCGGGCGTGGAGTTCGCGTCCCATGCCGGGACGCTGGCTGCCCTGGCCGGTGAAGAGGAAGGCGGTCCGGGCGCGGCGGTCGGCCGTGCCCGTGACCACGTTGCCCGCCGTGCGGCCGGCCCGCAGGGCGTCCAGGCCCGCGAGGAGTTCCGCCTCGTCGGAGGCGAGGACGACGGCCCGGTCGGCGAGCGCGGACCGCGACACCGCCAGGGAGTAGCCGGTGTCCCGGTGGGCGGCGGTGAGTTCCGTGCCGCCCGGTGCCTGCACGGCGAGCGGCCGCAGCTGTGCGGCCTGGGCGCGCAGCGCGTCGGCGCCCCGGGCCGAGACGACCCATGGCAGCAACCCGGCCGGCTCCTCGGTGCGCGGGGCGGCCCCGGTGCCCGCGGGCGCCTGCTCGATGATCACATGGGCGTTGGTTCCGCTGACGCCGAACGAGGAGACACCGGCCCTGCGGGGGTGCGCGTGCTCGGGCCAGGGACGGGCCTCGGTGAGCAGACTGACCGCTCCGGCCTCCCAGTCGACGTGCGAGGTCGGCTCGCCGAGGTGCAAGGTGCGGGGCAGCACTCCCTGACGTATCGCCATGACCATCTTGATGATGCCGCCCACGCCCGCGGCGGCCTGCGCGTGGCCGATGTTGGACTTCAGGGAGCCCAGGTAGAGGGGCGTGTCCGGCGCACGGTCCTGGCCGTAGGTCGCCAGCAGGGCCTGGGCCTCGATGGGGTCGCCGAGCCGGGTGCCCGTGCCGTGCGCCTCGACCGCGTCGACCCCGGCGGGTGCCAGTCCCGCGCTGTCGAGGGCGTCCCGGATGACCCGTTCCTGTGAGGGGCCGTTGGGGGCCGTGAGTCCGTTGCTCGCGCCGTCCTGGTTGACGGCGGAGGCACGGACCACGGCCAGCACCTCGTGACCGTTGCGGCGGGCATCGGAAAGTCGTTCGAGCAGGAGCACGCCGGCGCCCTCGCTCCAGGCGGTACCGTCCGCGGTGTCCGCGAACGCCTTGCACCGGCCGTCGGGCGCGAGCCCGCGCTGACGGCTGAACTCGACGAACGTGGTCGGCGCGGCCATCACCGTGACCCCGCCGGCGAGAGCCAGCTCGCACTCGCCGCTGCGCAGGGCCTGCGCGGCGAGGTGCAGGGCGACCAGCGACGAGGAGCAGGCCGTGTCCACCGTGATGGCGGGGCCCTTGAGACCGAGGGTGTAGGAGACCCGTCCGGACACCACGCTCGGTGAGTTGCCTATGAAGCCGTAGGCCTCGACGCTCTCCGGCTTGGTGTGCAGCCGGGAGGTGTAGTCGCTGTACATCACACCGCAGAAGACGCCGGTACGGCTGCCGTGCAGCGCCGTGGGTGCGATGCCCGCGCTCTCCACGGCCTCCCAGCCGGTCTCCAGGAGGAGCCGCTGCTGCGGGTCCATGCCCGCCGCCTCGCGGGGGCTGATCCCGAAGAACTCGGCGTCGAAGCGGTCGGCGTCGTACAGGAAGCCGCCATGGCGGGTGTACGACTTCCCGGCGCGGTCCGGGTCCGGGTCGTACAGGCCCTCGACGTCCCAGCCACGGTTCTCCGGGAACGGGCCGATGGCGTCCGTGCCCTCGTCGACGAGCCTCCACAGGTCCTGCGGTGTGCGCACGTCGCCGGGGTAGCGGCAGGCCATCCCGACGATCACGACCGGGTCGTCCTGGGGGGCCGCGGTGCGGACCGCCGCCCGGGGTGCCGACGCGGCGGACGCCGTGCCGAGGCGCTCCAGCAGATGGTCGGTGAGAGCCGTGGGGGTGGGGTGGTCGAAGACGACGGTGGACGAGAGGGTGACACCGGTCGCCGACGCGACACGGCTCCGCAGCTCCAGGCCGGACAGCGAGTCGAGGCCCAGCTCCCGGAACGCCGCGGCCGGATCGACCGCCGCGGCGGACTCGAGGCCGAGTACAGCGGCGACGGTACCTCCGACGAGTTCGAGGACGGCCCTTCGGCGGTCGGCCGGGGCCAGTACCGCCGTCCGCTCGGCCCACGTGGCGGCGCCGTCCGCCGCGGCTGCCCGGCGAGGGGGCGCGGGGACGAGCCCGCGCAGCAGCGGATGGGGCGTCGCACCGGAGTCGCGCAGTGCGGCGAGGTCGAGTTCCACGGGGACGAGCAGGGGCTCGCCCAGGGCGAGCGAGGCGTCGAACAGCAGCGTTCCGCGTTCGGCGGTCAGCGGCCGCATGCCGGAGCGTGCCCAGCGAGCGAGGTCGGCGCCGGCCAGTTCCCCGGCCATCCCGCCCTCGGTGGGCTCCCACATCCCCCACGCCAGCGAGGTCGCCGGCAGTCCCTGCCCGCGGCGGTGCTGCGCCAGGGCGTCGAGGAACGCGTTGGCGGCGGCGTAGGCACCCTGGCCGGCGCTCCCGAGCAGGCCGGCGACGGAGGAGAAGAGCACGAAGGCGCCGAGGTCCAGATGCCGGGTCAGCTCGTGGAGATGCCACGCCCCGTCCGCCTTGGCCCGGAGCACCCGGCCCGCGTCGTCGGGCGTGAGGTTCTCCAGTGTGGCATCGGCCAGCACACCGGCCGTGTGGACGACGGCCGACAGCGGGTGTTCCGGCGGGATGCCGTCGAGGACCGCGGCGAGGCGTTCGCGGTCGGCGACGTCGCAGGCGACGACGGCGACGTGCGCGCCCAGCCCTTCCAGTTCGGCGGTCAACGCGTCCGAGCCGGGTGCGGCATCACCTCTGCGGCTGGTCAGCAGGAGGTGGCGGACTCCGTGCCGGACCACCAGGTGACGCGCGATCAGACTGCCGAGACCACCGGTTCCGCCGGTGATCAGGACGGTGCCCTCGGGGTCGAGAACCGCCGGGTCCCCGCCCACGGCCGGGCGGCTCCGCCCGGTGTCACGGCGCAGCCGCGGCACCCGCAACCGGCCTTGCCGCAGGGCGCATTCGAGTCCGGCGCCACTGGCCGCCGCAGCGGCGGACCGCACGTCGGCGGGGTCTGCGGCGTCGACGTCGAGGAGTGCGAAGCGGCCCGGGTGCTCGCTCGCGGCCGTACGGACCAGGCCTCGGGCCGCAGCGGCCGGCAGGTCATGAACGTCGTCGCCCGGGACGGCGGCCACGGCTCCCCGGGTGAGGAGCAGGAGCCGCGTCGCAGCAAGGCGCGGGTCCGCGAGGAGGTGCCGGACGACGGCGAGCGTCGTCCGGACGGCAGTGCGCACGAGGGCCGGCTCGTCGTGCTGCCCCCGCGCCCCGGAGGGCGAGAGGACGAGGATGTCGGGGGCGGCGGTACCGGAGGCCAGCGCGGCGTCCAGCGCGGCAGGATCGGTGAAGGCCATGGGGTCGAGGGCGTCCGTGTCCGGGGTGGCGTCGCCGAGGAGAGCCCACCGCAGGCCGGGGGTGGCGTCGCCCGGCGGGGCGGGCTGCCAGACGACGTGGTGCGGACCCTCCTGGCCGGAGGCTCCCCGGCCTGCGATCCGGCCGGCCTCGACGGGCCGCAGGGTGAGGGCGTCGACGGTCAGCACCGGCGCGCCGGCCGGGTCGGTCGCGGTCAGGACGCAGGTGCCGCTCCCCGCGCCGGTCAGCCGCACCCGGAGCCGGGTGGCACCGGTGGAGTGCAGGGTGACGCCGTCGAACGAGAACGGGAGCCGCAGCACTCCCGAATCGGGCGGCGCGGCGAGCAGCAGCGGGTGCAGGGCGGCGTCGAGGAGGACGGGGTGGATGCCGTAGTCGGCGGCCTCGGCGTGCAGTTCCTCCGGCAGCACGACCTCCGCGTAGAGGTCGCCGCCGTCCTCCCAGGCGGCTTCGAGTCCTCGGAAGGCGGGCCCGTAGGCGTAGCCGGCCTCCGCGAGGCCTTCGTAGAGGTGATCGTGGGCGAGCCGCACCGCGCCCTCCGGCGGCAGGCAGTGGTCTTCGGCCGCGCCGGTGACGGGTCCGGCCGCGGTGAGCACGCCGGTGGCGTGCCGGGTCCACTCCCCCTCGCCCCACGGCCCGGCGCCGGCGTCGCGGCCGGTGTGCATCGTGATGTGCCGCTCGCCGGTGGCGTCGGCCGCACCGACCGAGATCTGCAGCCGGACACCCTCCTCCGGGACGACCAGCGGCTCCTCCAGGACGAGTTCACGCAGACGGTCGCAGCCGGCCCGGTCCCCGGCGGCCATCGCGAGTTCGACGACCGCGGCGCCCGGCAGCAGCACCGTGCCCCCGATGACGTGCTGGGCCAGCCAGGGGTGGGTGCGGGGCTGGAGACGGCCGGTCAGCAGCAGACCGTCGCCGTCGGCGAGGCCGGTCACGCCGCCGAGCAGCGGGTGGCCCGCCGGTGTGACGCCGAGCGCGGCGGCGTCCCCCGTCGCGGCGGCGGCGTCGAGCCAGAAGCGGCGGCGCTGGAACGCGTACGTGGGCAGTACCGTCCGCCGGGCGCCCGGAAACAGCCGTGCGGTGTCCGGTCGTACGCCGTGCAGGGCGAGATGCGCGAGGGCCACGGCGACGGTGTGGGTCTCCGGCCGGTCGGGGCGCAGCAGCGCCACCGGCCGGCCCGCCTCCTCGCCCAGGCAGGTGGCGGCCATGGCGGCGAGCACGGGGGCGGGCCCCAGCTCCGCCCATGCCTGGACGCCCTCCTCCTGGAGGGTGCGCACCCCGTCGGCGAAGCGGACGGTGTGCCGCAGATGGCGGACCCAGTAGCCGGGGTCAGCCAGTTCCTCGGCGGTGGCGACGGCGCCGGTGAGGTCGGAGACCACGGGGATGCGCGGGGCGTGGTAGGTCAGCCCGGCGGCCACCTCGCGGAACTCCTCCAGGACCGGTTCCATGTGCGGGGAGTGGAAGGCGTGGCTCACCTTGAGCGGGCTGGTGCGACGGCCCTTCTTCCGCCAGGCGTCCGCGAGTTCGGCGGCGGCGTCCCGGTCGCCGGTGACGACCACGGAGGCGGGACCGTTCACGGCCGCGATGTCGAGGCGGCCCTCGTACCCGGCGAGCGAGGTGCGGATCTCCTCCTCCGTCGCCCCGATGGCCGTCATGGCTCCGCCGTCGGGTGCGGACTGCATCAGCCGGGCCCGGTTCGCCACCAGGGTGCAGGCGTCCGCCAGGCCGAGAACACCGGCGGCGTGGGCGGCCGCGATCCCTCCGACGGAGTGGCCGAGGACGCGGTCCGGGAGGATCCCGTAGTGCTCCAGCAGCCGGAACAGGGCCACTTCCAGAGCGAAGAGGGCCGGCTGGGTGTACTGGGTCCGGTCCAGTCGCGGGCCGGGTGCGTCCGCGTCGTCCTCGCCCGTGGCGAAGACCACGTCCTTGAGGGGGGCGGGCAGATGCCGGTCGAACTGGGCGCACACGTCGTCGTAGGCGGAGGCGAACACCGGGTGCGTCTCGTACAGTTCGCGGCCCATCCCGACCCGCTGGCTTCCCTGGCCGGTGAAGAGGAAGGCGGTGCGGGCCCTCGCCCCCCTCGCGCCGCGGGCGGACGGAGCGGGCCCGCGGACCACGTCGGCGGAGGGTTCGCCGCCGGCCAGCGCCGCGAGGCCGCGCAGGAAGCCCTCGCGGTCCCCGGCGACGACGGCGGCCGCGTGGGAGAACCTGGCCGGCGCTTCGGCCAGCGTCAGGCCGATGTCCCGCAGTTCGGTGTCCGGGCGCATGCCGCCGGTCCGCGTACGGGTGTCGCCGGTCTCCGGGCGGGCGTCGAGGAATGCGCCGAGCCGGTCGGCCTGGGCGTGCAGGGCCTCCTCGGTCCGGCCGGAGAGCAGCCAGTACCCGGGCAGTGGCGCGGTCACGGACACGGCAGGCGCAGCCGGGAGGCTCCCGGGAGTCTCCTCGGGGGCCGGCCCGGGGGCCTGTTCCAGGACGACGTGGGCGTTGGTGCCGCTGATTCCGAAGGACGACACGCCGGCGCGTCGCGGGCGGTCGGACTCGGGCCACGGAACCGTCTCGGTGAGCAGCCGGACGTCACCCGCGGTCCAGTCGACGTGCTCGGTGGGGCTGTCGATGTGCAGACTGCGCGGCAGGACACCGTGCCGCATCGCGAGGACCATCTTGATCACGCCGCCGACCCCGGCCGCAGCCTGCGCATGACCGATGTTGGACTTCAGCGAACCCAGATGGAGCGGTCCCGCGCCGCCGCGGTCCTGTCCGTAGGCCGCGAGGATGGCCTGCGCCTCGATGGGGTCGCCGAGCCTGGTGCCCGTGCCGTGCGCCTCGACGGCGTCGACGTCGCCCGCGCTCAGGCCGCCGGCGGCCAGGGCGGCGCGGATCACCCGTTCCTGGGCGGGCCCGCTGGGCGCGGCGAGCCCGTTGCTGGCACCGTCCTGGTTGATCGCCGTGCCGCGGACCACGGCCAGGACCTCGTGGCCCTCGCGGCGGGCGTCGGACAGCCGCTCCAGGAGGAGGACCCCGGCACCCTCCGCCCAGCCGGTGCCGTCCGCCTCGCCGGCGAACGCCTTGCAGCGGCCGTCCGGCGCGAGTCCGCGCTGACGGCTGAACTCCACGAACATGCCCGGGCTGGACATCACCGTCACGCCGCCGGCGACCGCGAGCCGGCACTCGCCGCTGCGCACCGCCTGGGCGGCGAGGTGGAGGGCGACCAGCGACGAGGAGCAGGCCGTGTCCACGGTGACGGCGGGGCCCTCAAGTCCGAAGGTGTACGCGACCCGGCCGGAGAGCACGCTGGTGAAGTTGCCGGTGAGGAGGTACCCGCCGGCCCTGTCGTCCGCCTCGTGCAGCCGTGGGCCGTAGTCCTGGGCGAGCGCCCCGAGGTAGACCCCCGTCCCGCTGCCGCGCAGCGCGGCGGGGTCCATCCCGGCACGTTCCAGGGCCTCCCACACCGTCTCCAGGACCAGGCGCTGCTGGGGGTCCATGCCGACGGCCTCGCGCGGGCTGATCCCGAAGAACTCGGCGTCGAAGAGGTCCGCGTCGTGGAGGAAACCGCCCTCGCGGGTGTACGAGCGGCCCGCCCTCCCGGGGTCCTGGTCGAAGAGGGCGTCCAGCGCCCAGCCCCGGTTGACGGGGAAGCCGGAGATCACGTCCTTCTCGCCGGTCACAAGGTCCCAGAGGTCCTCCGGCGTGGTGACCCCGCCGGGGAAGCGGCACGCCATGGAGACGACGACCACCGGGTCCTCCGGGTCGGCGTCCTGGCGCACCGCGGCCGTCGCGGTGACCGTCCGGGTGCCGGCCGTGACGGCGGCGAGGTAGGCGGCGAGCCGCTCCGGCGTGGGGTGGTCGAAGAGCAGGGTGACGGGAAGCCGCAGACCGGTGGCGTCGACCAGCCGGTTGCGGAGTTCCACCGCCGTCACCGAGTCGAGTCCGACGTCCCGGAACGCCGTGGCGTCATCGGGCAGGTCGTCGGGACCGAGCCCCATGACGAGGGCCGTCTCGGCGCGCAGCAGTTCGAGGAACCGGCTCACGGTCTCCTCCTGGCCGGGCCCGCTGTCCTCGGCCGGCTGCGCCTCTGCTGCCGCTTGCGGCTCCGTGTCCGCCGGAAGCTCGACGGCCCGGGCGCCGGGCCCGAAGGCCGGGCGCCAGTCCACCTCGGCCCCGTGGACGTGCAGCCGTGCCAGTGAGGTCAGAAATCGCCGCTTCCCCTCCTGTCCCCGGCGCAGCGTCTCCACCACGATCGCGGCGGACTCCATGTCGTCCAGCGTCTGCTGGAGCGACATGGTGAGGACGGGATGAGGGCTGATCTCGACGAAGGCGTCGTGGTCGGCGAGCGTACGGATCGTCGCGTCGAGACGGACGGTTCCGCGCAGGTTGCCGAACCAGTAGCCGGCGTCCAGGGAGGGGGTGTCGATCCGTCCGCCGGTCACGGTGGAGTGGAAGGGCACCGTCGCCGCGCGTGGCCGCAGGGGCGCGAGGACGTCGAGCAGTTCCTCCCGCAGGACGTCCATGTACGGGGAGTGGGCTGCCACGTCCACGGGAATGCGCTTGGCCTGGACTCCCTCGTCCGCGAACGCGACGAGCAGCCGGTCAACAGCCTCGCGGTCGCCGGACAGGACGACCGAGCGGGGCCCGTTGACCGCCGCCACGGCCACTCGGTCGCCCCACGCTGCGAGCACGGTCTCCAGCTCGTCCACGGACGCCGACACGGAGAGCATCCCGCCCTGCCCGGCGATGCTCGCCTGGAGCCGGCTCCACCGGGCGACCACACGGGCCGCGTCGGCCAGCGACAGTGCCCCGGCGACGACGGCCGCGGCGATCTCACCGTTGCTGTGCCCGACGACGGCCGTGGGGCGTATTCCGAACGAGGCCCACAGGTCGGCGAGCGCGACGCTCGCGGCGAACAGCGCGGGCTGCACGACGTCGTCGCGGTCCAGGGACGCGGCGCCCGGCGTCCCGCGCAGCACGTCCTCGAGCGACCAGTCGATGTACGGGGCGAGGGCCAGGGCCGACGCTTCGACGGACGCGCGGTACACCTCGGAGCTGTCGAGGAGCCCGGCGGCCATGCCCACCCACTGGGAGCCCTGCCCGGGGAAGACGAACACGGTCCGCCCGCTCGGCCCGGCGGTTCCGGAGACCCGCCCGGCGGAACCGCGGCCCTCGGCCAGGGCTCTCAGCTCGCCCGTGAGTTCTGTGGCGTCCTCGGCCAGGACGACCGTCCGGTGGTCGAGCGCGGGCCGCAGCGCGAGGGAGAGCCCGAGGTCGCCGACGGACGGACGGCCGTCCTCCAGATGCCGCTGGAGCAGCGAGGCCTGGGACCGTACGGCGGCCGGTGTCGCCCCGGAGAGGACCAGCGGCACGGCGCCCGTACCGAAGGGCTGTGCCCCGGACGCGGACCGCGGCCTCTCCGCCCCCGGCGACGCGGCGGTGGTCAGGGGCTTTCCGGTGGACCCGGTCTCGGTGCGCTTGTGGTCGTCGGCAGACACGTCAGTTCTCGCTCCAGGTCGTGGGCGTGCCGTGGACGGCACTACCGGCGGGCAGTGGGCGGCGGGCGCGGGGCCCGCTACCAGTCGACGAGCAGGCGGGACAGCCCCCTGGTGGCGAGGCCGCCCTTCCAGACCACGGGCTCGTCGACGGCGGCGAGCCGCAGCGTCGGGAACCGCCGCAGCAGTTGTTCCAGCACGATGCGGACCTGGAGCCGCGCCAACGGCGCGCCCAGGCAGCGGTGCACACCGTGGCCGAAGGTCAGGTGCACCGCGTCCCGTCCGGTGAGGTCGAGCGACCTCGGCCCGGCGAACACGTCGGCGTCGAGGTTGCCGTCCAGCAGCGAGACCATGACGGCCTCGCCGGCCTGGACGGTGACGCTGCCGACCTCGACCGGCTCGACGGCGACACGCGGGAAGCTGAGGGGGGTGGCGGGGTTCAGGCGCAGGAGTTCCTCGGCTGCGGCGGCGAGTTGCTCGGGCTGCTTCGTCAGTTCCGCATAGGCCGTCGGATCGGACAGCAGGGAGAGCGCCGACAGACCGATCTGCCCCACGGTGGTCTCGTAGCCGGCCATCAGCAGGGTGAGACCGAGTGTGAGGAGTTCGTTCATCGTGAGGTCGCCCCGGTCGTGGACGCCGATCAGTACCGTGAGCAGGTCGTCCTCGGGCCGGTGGCGCTTGCGGTCGACCAGGTCGTAGATGTACTCGGCGAGTTCGATGCGGCGGCGTGCCTTCTCCACGGGGGTGCTGGCGGAGATGTCGAAGAGCACCTCGACCCAGTCGCGGAACCGGTTGCCGTCCTCCTCGGGAACGCCGAGCACCGAGCACAGCACGGCGAGCGGCAGGGGGGTGGCGAGGCCGGCGATCAGGTCGGCGCCCGGACCCTGCCGGGCGATGGCGTTCAGGTGCCGGTCGGCGAGCTCCTCGACGAAGGTGCCCATGGCGGCGATGCGCCCCGTGGAGAACGCTCCGCTGACGATCCGCCGCAGCCGGGTGTGCCGGTCGCCCTCCATGCTCATCATGGAGTCGGGAACGGGCTGGGCGTCGTTGAACCGGGGCGCGTGCGGCGTCGCGGCGGCGGCTCTGCTGAACCGCTTGTCGGTCAGCACCTGGCGGCCGAGCGCGTAGTCGCGCACCAGCCACATGGTGTCGCCCGCGGGTGTCCGGATGGGTACGACGTCACCGGCGCTGTCGCGGAGAAAACCCGGAAGCGGTCCCGACTGGTCGACCGTGCACTCCTTCATGCGGGCACTCCCCCTCGTCCGTGGGTTCTCATCCGGCCTGGATCCGGCGATCGACCTCGTGCAGCACCTCGGTGCTCCGGTTGAACGCGATGCGCACGTACTGCTCGCCGCGCGCGGGGTCCGCGAAGAAGGAGGCACCCGGGACCAGCAGCACCCCGGCCCTCTCCAGGAGTTCGTGAACGAACGCGGTGCCGTCCGTCCGGCCGCCGGTGAGCGGCTCGACGTCCGCGAAGAGGAAGCAGCCGCCTTCCGCCGGGGCGAACTTCATGCCCGCCCGGGAGAAGATCTCCTGGGCCAGATCCCGGCGGCGCCCCATCTCGGCGGTGGCCTTCGGCAGGTCCACCGAGAGGGCGGCCATGCCGACCGCGACCTGGAGCGGGGTGGCCGCGCCGTTGGTGGTCACCTCGTGCACCCGTCGCAGCACCTCCGTGCGCGCCGCGTCGGCCCGCAGGAACCCGAGGCGCCAGCCGCTGATCGCGTGGCTCTTGGAGAGCGAGCCCACGACGATGCTGCGCTCGGCGAGTCCCGGCACCTCGGTGACCGAGATCTGGGGGCGGCCGTCGAAGACGAAGGTGCTGTAGACCTCGTCACAGATGACGGTGGCATCGTGGCGCTCGCACAGTTCCGCGATCTCCTCCAGCTCCCGGCGGTCCAGGACCCTGCCGGTGGGATTGCTGGGGCTGTTGAGGAGCACGGCCCGGGTGCGCGGCGTGAACGCCGCCGCGAGGTCCGCGGGATCGTAGCGCCAGGCCGGAGGGTGGAGGGGGACGAAGCGGGGTACGGCCCCGGCGAGCGTGACCGCGGCCTTGAACTGCTCGTAGCCCGGGTCCATCAGCACGACCTCGTCCCCGGGGTCGAGCGTGGCGAGCAGGGCGACGCACAGGGCCTCGGTGGCCCCGACGGTGACGGTCAGTTCGGTGGCGGGGTCGGTGTGGGTGTGCAGCGTCGCGGCGATCCGCTCGCGCAGCAGGAGGTCTCCCGACGGGTGGTCGTACTGGTTGCGGCCCGCCCGCATGGCTTCGGCCGCCGCGTCGATGATGTCGCGGGACGGTTCGGGGTATCCCGGTGTGCCGACCGCCAGGTCGATGGCCCCCCGCGCACGCGCCATCAGAAAGAGCTCGCCCAGACTGTTGCCCCGCAGGCCGGCGGCCCTCGACGAGACGTGTGCCCGGCGTTTCGTGGAATGCGTCATGTCCCCTCTTCCTGAATTTCACGTGCTTCATGGGAAGGAAAATCCGGAACGGTGGCGTCCGGGTCATCCATGGGAAGTCGCTCTCGTTTCCCGCCGAACCCGGACGTGACACCCCTTCGCCATCCAGGGGGAATTTCCGGGGATTCACTCGAATGATGGGCCGAAGGAAAGGGACTTCCGGACAGCGCTGGAGCGAAGAAACCCCGCCCGGTCACCGGTCCCCGGAAATGCGCATCGGGCCGAATACCAGGCCGATCCCCGACTGGACTCGAACATACCCTCCGGCCCGTGAATGGTGAACCGGAAAGCGGTCCGCGACCGAGCCGGATGACGGCCGGTCCCGTCCCGTCATCAGGGCGGGGCCGGCCGTGCGCGGGGTGTCAGTCCCGCAGTTCGAGCGTGCAGCACTTCACACTGCCGCCCGCCTTGAGCAGTTCACCGAGCTCGACCCCGACCGGCTCGTATCCGCGCTCCCGGAGGCGGGCCGCGAGCCCCGTGGCCCGGTGCGGGAGCATCACGTTCCGGCCGTCCGACAGGGCGTTGAGGCCGAAGACCTCGGCGTCCGCCGCCTCGGCGAGCAGCGCGTCCGGAAAACGTTCGGCGAGCTGGGCCCGGCTGCCCGCGGAGAACGCCTCGGGGTAGTACATGACCTGCCCGTCACCGAGGACGGAGAGTGCCGTGTCGAGGTGGTAGAAGCGCGGGTCGACCAGCATCAGGGACATCACCGGGCGGCCGAAGAACTCCCGCGCCTCGTCGTGCGAGCGGACGTTGCTGCGGAATCCGGTACCGGCCAGGATCACGTCGCCGGCGAAGAGGAAGTCGCCCTCGCCCTCGTTCGTGTACTGCGCCATCTTCACCTCGGGCCAGCCGCGTTCGCGGAACCAGTCCAGGTATGCCGCGGACTCGTCGGCCCGCTGCGGGTGCCGGAAGCGCGCGACCAGGACCTTGCCGTCCACCACAGTGGCGCCGTTCGCGGCGAAGACCATGTCCGGCAGGCCGGCCACCGGCTCGATCAGCTGCACGTCGTGCCCGAGGGTTGCGAACGTGTCGTGGAGGTTCTTCCACTGGGCCAGCGCCGTGTCGGTCGAGCAGGGCTTGCTGGGCTCCATCCACGGGTTGATGGAGTAGGTGACGCCGAAGTAGCTCGGGCGGCACATCAGGTAGCGCTTCGACGCCGCCTGCCGGTCACCGGCCCGGGGGGCTTCCTTGGTTTCGTCTGACACGTTTACCCCTTTGTTCGCCAGATTGTGTCTGGAATGGAGAGACGCCACAGGTTCGCGCGAAGCGCGGGCCACGGCGCGGATTCCGCCGCCGACAGGTGCCCTGCATCGCGCCGCGCGGATGCCGCCCCAGGTCCGCGAGACCCGGCACCGTGT
Source organism: Streptomyces sp. NPDC091416 (assembly GCF_044756845.1). NCBI lineage: Bacteria > Bacillati > Actinomycetota > Actinomycetes > Kitasatosporales > Streptomycetaceae > Streptomyces > Streptomyces sp. NPDC091416. The sequence goes on along the minus strand of NZ_JBIVTU010000010.1, from coordinate 6,894 downwards.
CCCGTTGACGGGACACCGGCCGCCAGGAATTCAATCTCCGGATCCGGAGGTCTCCCGGACCGGATCAATCCCGCTCCTGCGGCACCGGGGAAGACGATAGCTGGAATGCTCCGCCACATCGTAGGGTTCACAGCGCCGCATTCCGCAAAGGACGGACACCACCGATTCCGAAACCCGCACCCATTCCGCTTCCCCGGATTCCCGGTGCGCGGGACAAGGAAGTCGGCATGCGTCTCGCGCACGCGAGGGAAAAGGACCGACACGTGCCGTCACCCTTCCGTGGGGCCGGCATCCACCCGCCGGCCACCGCCATCAGGAACGGAGTACGAGATGACCGAGAACACCACCCAGGGGACGGTCCCTTTCGCCCGGGAATGCCCCTTCTCCCCGCCCCCCGCGTACGCGCGGATCCGTGAGGAGGAGCCCGTCTGCCGCGTCGAGCTGCCCAACAAGGACACCGTCTGGGCCCTGACCAGCTACGCCGACGTGCGCGCCATGCTGAGCGACACCCGCTTCAGCTCGGACAACAGGCACCCCGGCTACCCCTCGTTCAGCCTGGAGAAGCCGACCGAGCAGCCGATCCAGACGATGATCAATCTGGACGCACCGGCCCACAACGAGGCACGGCGCAAGGCCATCAGCGAGTACACCGCGAAGCGCATCAAGGAGCTGCGACCGCAGGTCCAGCGCATCGTCGACGAGCGCCTCGACAGCATCCTGGCCGGCCCCCGGCAGGTGGACCTGGTGGCCGAACTCGCCGTGCCGGTACCGGCGCTGGTGATGTGCCAGCAGCTCGGCGTGCCGCTTTCGGACAACCAGTTCTTCCTCTCCAACAGCGTCAAGCTGGTCAGCATCACGGCGTCCGAGACGGAGCGTGACGAGGCCTTCGGCTCGCTGGCCGGCTACCTGATGAACCTGATCGCCACGAAGGAGGACGAGCCGGGTGACGACCTGCTGAGCCGGCAGATCGCCAAGAACCGGGAGAGCGGCGACTACGACCGGATGGCGTTGATGGGGCTGGCGTTCCTGCTGCTCATCGCCGGACACGAGACGTCGGCCAACACGATCGCGCTCGGCACCGCCATGCTCCTGCGGAACCCGGAGCAGATGAACCGCGTCCGGGCCGACCCGTCCCTGACGCCCGCCATGGTGGAGGAGGTGCTCCGCTACTTCACCGTGTCCGAGCTGGCGATGGTCCGGGTCGCGGCCGAGGACGTCGAGATCGGCGGACGCCTGATACGGGCCGGGGAGGGCGTGCTGGGCCTCGGGAACGCCGCCAACCACGACCCCTCGGTGTTCCCGGACCCGGAGACCTTCGACATCGACCGCCCGGCCCGCAACCACCTCGCGTTCGGCCACGGCCCGCACCAGTGCCTCGGACAGAGCCTGGCGCGCCTGGAGTTCCAGATCGTCTTCGACACGCTGCTCGCCCGGCTGCCGGATCTGAAGCTGGCCGTCCCGTTCGACGAGCTGCGGTTCAAGGGCGAGGAGGGGGTCTACGGCCTCCACGAGCTGCCGGTGAGCTGGTAATCGTACGGGGTAGCGGCAGCCGGCCTCCGTTCGGACCCGGCCGGCCGCCGGCCGGCCCCGCACGCGCCGCGCCCGCGTCGGACGGCTGCCGCCGTCGGGATGCGGCAGCGGCCACGGCCCCGCCGGCGCCGTCGGGATGCGGTGGTTCGGCCAGGCGCGGGGACTCGTCGCTCCCCGGCTGCACAGGGCCCTGCCCGGGCTCACCGAACCGGTCCGCGCTCGGCGGCCGCCCATCACTTCGGCAGGCCGGACCGGACCGGGCGGCCGGTGGACGCCGGCTGATGGGGCGAGCGGGTGCGTACCGCCCGGGTCCCGTCGATCGCGCAGCCCCTGGGCGCGCCCAGGGGCGAGGGCTGTGGCCGCCGCGACGGCCGTGGAACCGATGCACAGCTCCTCGCTCTTCCGCCACGGCCCGATGGATGGTGACGCCGTGCGCCGCGGGCGTCTCGTCCCGTATGAACTCCGAGACGCCGATGGCTTCGATCCGGTCCCCGTCACGCTCGTGCTTGGTCCGACCACGCGCAGCGGCCGGCCGGTCTCTTCGTGGGGGCGCTCGACGAACACCTCGTCCGGGTAGTCCTGGACGCGGGACGTACCGTCCGGTCGGCCTTCGGCAGCTCCCGGGCCGCTTCGACCGGAGACGCCCTGCTGCTCCTGTCCCTGGATGTCGTCACACGGACGTGGCCGCGGCCGAGCGCGGCCGTGGTCCAGGAACTGTGCGCTGCCCTGCCCGGATTCATCTCCGGGCAGGGCAGCGGCCTGCCCTTCGAGAGGCGGCAGGCGTCACCCCGTACGAGCGCCTGCGGAACGCGGACGGAAGGACGGCCGCCCGGCCGGCTCGGGTGTGCGCGCCGGGTGCGCCGGCTACGGGCGCGGCACCGGTCGGGTCCACGCGACGCGGATCTTCGGCCGGCATCCGGGACTCGTCCTCCGGTTCATCGACGACCTGCCGGCACCTGAGAGACCGCGCTGTGACCGGCAGGCCCGTCGACTCGGACCTGAGGTCGCGCAAGAAGTCACCGCCGGTGAACGCCGCGTCGCCGGAGGGGCCGAGGCGGGAGCCCGCCTGGCCGCGCCGCACCCCGGGCGGAGCCGATGACCGACGCCGACGCCGAGGCAGCCACCTGGCCGATCGAGGTGGCCGGGGGCCGCCGCCGGGCCCCGGCATAGGCGGCCCCCGGCAGCGGAACGCGGCCCAGGGATACCCGACTGCGGCGGCCCCCGACGCTGCCGGGGCGGGTGCGCCGGCCCTGATCACCGGCCTGATCACGCAACGCGACTCCTGCTCGTCGCTCGGGCCGGCGTCCCCGCCCGCCCGTGCCCGGCGTACGCCTCACGACGATCCAGTCGGCCCACAACCTGCCGCCCCACGCCGGGCGGTGGGCCTTCCCGCATGTGCGGGGAGGCCCACCGCGGTCAGCCGCCGTGCCGACGGGCACCGAGTTTCCGGTTGATGATCCTGCTGATCTCCGCCGCCGGTCCCGCGTCGCACATCTGCGGGTGGCCGGTCTCGATATCGACCTGCTCCACGCTGCCGCTGATGTAAGGCAGCCAGTGGCTCGCGTCGCCCGCGTACAGATCGTCCGGGTTCAGCGACGCGCGGAAGAACACCGCGTCACCGGCGTAGGGGGGCGAGGTGTACTTCTGCAGGATCGCCACGTGGGTCATCAGTGCCCTGGCGGACGTCTCCAGGACGCGCCGGTACTCGTCGGCTCCGACCATGTGGCCGATGTAGTCCTCCAGAATGTGCTCGACGTCCTGCTGCGGCAGCATCTCCGCGTCGTCGAAGTAGTCGGCCGGCGCACAGTCCAGAAGGCCCAGCAGGCCGACCTCGTGCCCGCGCGCGGCCAGTTCGGCCGCCACCGCGTGCGCGGCCGTGCCACCGAACGACCAGCCGAGGACGTGGTAAGGCCCTTCGGGCTGGACCTCCAACATCCGGCGGACACAGTCGTCGACCAGTTCCTCGACCGACTCCGGCCCGTCGTCCCCGCTGAAGGCCTGTGCCTGGAAGGCGTACACGGGCCGGTCACGGATGTGCGCCGCGAAGTTGAGGTAGGACCAGCTCAGGCCGAAGCCGGGCTGAATGAACCACAAGGGTTCGCCGTCGCCCTCGGTCCGGATCGTCAGCACCCGCGCATACGGGTCCTCGAACTGCGGTGCCGCACCGTCCCGGAGACGTACCGCCAGCTCCGCCACGGTCGGGTGCTGGAAGACCAGGCGGATCGGGAGTTCCTTTCCGAACTCCTCGCCGATCCGTCCCGCCAGCTTGGCCGCGGTCAGCGAGTGGCCCCCCAGGTCGAAGAAGCTGTCGTCCACGCCGACCCGTTCGAGACCGAGCACATCCGCGACCATCACGGCGAGCCGCCGCTCGTCGGCGGTCGTGGGCTCCCGGTAGGTGTCGGCGGTGAATTCGGGCTGCGGAAGCGCCGCCCTGTCCAGCTTCCCGTTCGGCATCAGCGGCAGCCGCTCCAGCGGTACGACCGCGGCGGGCACCATGTAGGAGGGAAGGCGGTCGGCCAGGAACCGGCGCAGCTCCGCCGGGTCCAGCCGGCCGGCCGGGTGCCCCGCAACGGCGTAGGCGAGGAGCCGGCCGTCATCCACGTGTGCCACGGTCAGGCCCACGTCCGGATGGGTCGCGAGCGCGGCCTCGACCTCGCCCGGCTCGATACGGAAGCCGCGGATCTTCACCTGGGCATCGTCCCGCCCGGCGTATTCCAGCACTCCGTCGGCGTTCCATCGGGCGAGGTCGCCGGTGCGGTACATCCTTTCGCCCGCCGGACCCCAGGGGTCGGCGACGAATCGCTCGGCGGTCAGCCCCGGCCTGTGGTGGTACCCGCGCCCGATGGCTCCCGCGACGTACAGTTCGCCGACGACCCCCGGCGGCACCGGTGCGAGCCCCGGGCCCAGGACATAGGCCCGCATGTTGCCGAGCGGCGCCCCGACGGGAGCGCTGTCCGTCCGGTCCCAGACGTCGTCGGCCGCGAGTGCGAACGCCGTGGCGTAGAAACTCTCGCTCTGCCCGTACCCGTTGACGATCCGGGCTCCCGGCATCGCCTCCCGCACCTGGCGCACCAGGGCCGCGGAGAGGGCCTCGCCCGCGAAGACGACGGTGTCCGCCCGGACCTTTCCGGTGACGCGGCCGGCCAGCTCGGCGAAGGCTGAGGGAACGGAGCTGATCACCCCTCCGGTCCAGTCGCCGCGCTCGGCCAGTTCGAGCACGTCGCGCACGATTTCGACGGTCCCTCCGGAGCAGAGCGTCGTGAAGATCTCGAACACCGACACGTCGAAGTTGACCGAGGTGCCCGCCAGCATCCGTGCTCCCGGCGCCGCCTGGGTCACCCCCGCCAGTCCGGTCACACCGTTGGTGACGCCCCGGTGCGTGATGGCCACGCCCTTCGGCGTTCCGGAGGAGCCCGAGGTGTACATCACGTACGCCAGGTTCTGCGGCCGGGGCGGGACACCGCCGACGGTCGCGGCCCCGGCGGCGCGCGGCAGCGGGCCGTCCACGAGTCCGTCGGGTCCGTCCAGCAGGAAGGTCTCCCGGCCGCCCAGCGGCAGGGCCTGCGATGTCGCGGTGTCCGTCAGCACCAGCAGTGGGTCCGCCTGGGAGAGCACGTGCTCCAGACGTCGGCTCGGATAGGCCGGGTCCATCGGAAGATAGGCCGCACCGGACTTGAGGATGCCGATCATGCCTGCCACGAGGTCCTGGTTCCGCGGCAGCGCGAGGCCCACCACGGTCTCCGGCCGCGCGCCACGGCGGACCAGCTCACGGGCCACCCGGTCGGACCGGTCGTCCAGTTCGCGGTACGTCCACGAGACGTCGCCGCACTCGATGGCGACGGCGTCCGGGGAGTTCGCCACCTGCCGTGCGAAGAGTTCGGGCACGGTCACTTCCGGTTCGCAGGTCGCGGTGTCCGTCAGCTCCTCCAGCAGCCACGTCCGCTCGTCGGGCCCGAGGGTGTCCACCGCGCCGAGGGCCCGCCCGGGCTCGGCGATCAGGGTGCGCAGGATGCGCAGCAGCCGCGCGCCGATCTCCGAGACCGCCTCGTGCCCGAAGGTGTCCTTGCGGTAGTCCAGGCCCAGTTGCAGGTTCGGGGTGGCCACCGCCATCACCGTGAGCGGGTAGTGGGTGGTGGAGAAGGGGCGGATGCCGGTGCAGGTGAGGCCGGCGGCCTCGTTGGCCTCGGCCAGCGCCGCGCTGTCGACCGGGTAGGACTCGAAGACCACCAGGGTGTCGAAGAGCGTCTGGAGTCCGATGCTCCGCTGGATGTCGGTCAGACCGTGGTGGTGGTGCTCCATCAGGGCCGTCTGGCGTCCCTGGATCTCCGTCATGAGACCGGCGAGAGTGACGTGCGGCGACAGCGGGACCCGCACGGGCAGCGTGTTGATGAACATGCCGACCATGGAGTCGACACCGTCCACGGCTGATGGCCGCCCGGACACCGTGGCCCCGAACACAACATCCTGACGCCCCGTCAACTGCCCGAGCAGCAGCGCCCAGGCACCCTGGACCAGAGTGTTCACCGTGACACCGAGCTCACCCGCCCGGCGCGCGAGATCTCTGGTCTCCGCGATGTCCAGGGAGACGTCGGCGTGCCCGATGCCGGGCGCGCCGCTCTCGGCCGGGGTGACGGCCGGTGCGAGGAGGGTGGGTTCGTCGATGCCTTCGAGCTCCGCGGCCCAGGCACGGGAGGCCGCGTCCTGGTCCTGGCCGTCGAGCCAGACGAGGAAGTCCCGGTAGTCGCGCACCTGGGGAAGAGCGGAGACGCCGCCGCCCGACGCGCCGTAGAGCCGCAGCAGGTCCTCCATCAGCAGCGGACCCGACCAGCCGTCGAACAGGGCGTGGTGGGCGGTGAGGACCAGTTCGCTGTGGTCGTCGGTCATCCGGACCAGGGCCAGACGCAGCAGCGGCGGAGCCGCCGGATCGAAATGGACCGTGTGGTCCTCGGCCAGGAACGCCTCCAGCTCCGCCAGACGCCCGGCCTCCGGCAGATGTCGCAGATCCCGCTCCGACCAGGGCAGTTCGACACCCTCGGTGACCAACTGCACCCAGCCACTGCCACCGTGAGGAACGAACGCGGACCGCAGATTGGCATGCCGGTCCAGCAACGCCTGCCCAGCGGCACGCATCCGCTCGGGGTCCGCCTCTCCGGACAGGTGGAAGACCAACTGCATCTGGTAGGAGTCCAGCGCGGCATCCTCCTCGGTCAGGGCGGTGTGGAAGAGGAGTCCGGACTGGAGCGGGGTCAGCGGCCACACATCCCGCAACGCCGGATACCGGGCCTCCCACCCCTCGATCTCCCCCTGCGACACCTCCACCAACGGCACATCCGACGGAGTCAGACCACCCCCACCCGAACCCCC
>NZ_JBIVTU010000009.1:383203-421015 GCF_044756845.1 Streptomyces sp. NPDC091416 | reverse complement strand
GCAGGACGACGCACACCGACCCGGGTCCTTCGCGTACCGGCGGAACGTGCGGCGTCCGAGGAGATCTCCCCGGAGGGGCCCCGGACCCCCACCACAGGCATGGGCGCACCCCCAGCCCTGCGGAGCGACCCGCACCACACCAAGCCCGTCCGGCGCTTGAGGACGGAACCCTCAGCGCCGGACCGGGGGCAGCAGCAAAGGCCCCCGAGCCCCTGGACCCCCACTGCCGCCCACCCAACGGCCCCGCAACGTCACCCGATATCCGGCGGGTCCACCCGGATCCGCACCGCGCCCGAGGCTCCGCCGCCGCGGGACAGGCGCGCGGCCTGCGCCGTCTTGAGGGCGGCCGCCAGCGCCGCCCCGCTGCCCGGCGGCACCCGGATCAGGGCCCGCTCCCAGGCCTCGCCGACGGGCGCCTCGGAGGGTCTGCGGGGCCGTCCGGGCCGACCGCCGGGGACCGGCACGGGGCCGAGCACCTGGGCGTCCGTCGGCAGCTCCGCGGCCGCGAGGAAGGCCGCGAGCGCCTCGGCCGTGCCGGTCACCGACGCCATCCGGGACACCGGCGGAAAGCCCAGCTCGGCCCGTTCGGCGAGCTCGCGCCGGGCGTGTCCGACCGGGTCCCAGCGGACCAGCGCCTGCACGGGCCGCAGCGTCGGCTCGGCGACGATCACCACGGTGCCGCCCTCCGGCTGCCCCCGGACCAGCGCGGCCGCGGCCGTCCAGCGGCGCAGGGCCTCCTCACCGGCCCGCAGGTCGGGGCGGCCGACCATCGCCCAGCCGTCCAGCAGCAGCGCCGCCGCGTACCCGCCCTCGGCCACCGGCTCGGCACCCGGGGTGCTGACCACCAGCGCGGGCTGGCCGGGCACGGACTCCAGGATGTGGTCGCGGCCGGATGTCCGGACCGGCACCGCGGGAAAGGCCCGGCCGAGCTCCTCCGCCGTCCGGCGGGCGCCGACGATCTGTGCCCGCAGCCCGCGGCCGCCGCAGGCGACGCAGTGCCAGGACGTCTCGGCCCGCCCGCACCAGGCGCAGTTCAGGTCCTGCTGGTCGGGCGCCTCCAGCGGCCCGGCGCAGTGGCGGCACCGGGCGGGCTCCCGGCAGCGCTCGCAGGCCAGCCGGGGTGCGTAGCCCCGGCGCGGCACCTGGACCAGCACCGGTCCTGTGCGCAGTCCGTCGCGCACGGTCTGCCAGGCGAGGCTCGGCAGCCGGGCGGCCCGGGCCGCGCCGTCCCGCGCGAGTTCGCCGTCGCCGACGGTCCGGACCAGGGGCGCCGCGGTCCGCAGCTGTTCCCGGTCCGCCCGCAGCGGCAGCGCCCAGCCGGTCTCGACCAGTTGCGCGGCCTCCACGGTGCAGCTCGTGCCGCCGAGGAGGAAGGCGCACCGGCCGTGCGCGGCCCGCAGCTCCAGGACCTCACGGACGTGCGGGAAGGGGGCGTTGTCATCGCTGTGGCTGGAGTCCCCGTCGTCCCAGATCGCGACCAGGCCGAGATCGGCGACGGGCGCGAACATGGCCGCCCGGGTCCCGACGACCGCCCGGACGGATCCACGGCTCACGGCGAGCCATTCCCGGTAGCGCTTCTCGGGCCCCGAACCGGCCGTCAGCGTGGCGTGGCGGCCCTCGCCGAGCAGGCCGGTCAGGGCCGCGTCGACCCGGCCCGCGGTCCGCCCGTCGGGGACGACGACCAGGGCGCCCCGCCCCGAGGCGAGGGTCGCGGCGACGGCGACGGCGATCTCCTGGGGCCAGTGCGGTCCCGGGAGCGCGGTCCACACCGCCCGGGGCGCTCCCCCGCCGGTCAGCGCGGACAGGAAGGCGGGACCCTGCGCGTACCGCTGCCAGGTGCCGGGCGCCGGGGGCGGGGGCGGGGGCAGCGGCTCCGGCGACGGCTTGGCCTCGGCCCGGGCGTTCCTGGGCGGCACCGCCAGCTGGAGGACGTCCGCGAGGCTGCCCGCGTACCGGTCGGCGACGGCCCTCGCGAGCCCGAGCAGCTCCGGGCCGAGGACCGGTTCGGGTGAGACGACGGAGGCCAGCGCGGCCAGCGCCCCGCTGTAGTCGGACTCGGCCAGCCGCTCGACCAGGAATCCGTCGATGAGCCCGCCGCCTTCGCGGCGCCCTCCCCGGACCTGGCGTCCTCCGGCCCCGAACCGCACCCGCACCCGCACACCGGGCTGCGCCTCGGCGTCGAGCTCCTCGGGCACGGCGTAGTCGAAGTACTGGTCGAGGTGGAGCGCCCCCTTGTTGACCAGGACGCGGGCGACGGGAAGCTCCTTGGCGAGCGCTGCGCCGCGCCAGGTCCGCGGTTTGGCCCGCGGCACATCGGCCCGGCGCACGGTCTCCCGGATCAGCGCAAGCTGCTCCGGTGCCCCGGCGTCGGGCTCGTCGGACCGCTTGTCGTCGCTGCTCACAGCCAAATTCCTACCAGACGTCACTGACAGCCGGGGCTGCCGATCACCCGGGGCCAGGCGCACCGGCCGGCCACGACCGGACCCGGACGCGCCGGAGCCCGGACACCGTGACGGCATCCGGGCTCCGGCGTACGGACGGGGCGGCGGACCTACAGGCCCGCGGCCTTGCGCAGCGCGTCCACGCGGTCGGTGCGCTCCCACGTGAAGTCGGGGAGCTCCCGGCCGAAGTGGCCGTACGCGGCGGTCTGGGCGTAGATCGGGCGCAGCAGGTCGAGGTCGCGGATGATCGCGGCCGGGCGGAGGTCGAAGACCTCGCCGATGGCGTGCTCGATCTTCTCGGTCTCGACCGCGGCGGTGCCGAAGGTCTCGACGAAGAGGCCGACCGGCTCGGCCTTGCCGATCGCGTAGGCGACCTGCACCTCGCACCGGGCGGCGAGGCCCGCCGCGACGACGTTCTTGGCGACCCAGCGCATCGCGTACGCGGCGGAGCGGTCGACCTTCGACGGGTCCTTGCCGGAGAAGGCGCCGCCACCGTGGCGGGCCATGCCGCCGTAGGTGTCGATGATGATCTTGCGGCCGGTCAGGCCGGCGTCGCCCATCGGGCCGCCGATCTCGAAACGACCGGTCGGGTTGACCAGCAGGCGGTAGCCCTCGGTGTCGAGCTTGATGCCGTCCTCGATCAGCTGGTTCAGGACGTGCTCGACGACGAACTCGCGGATGTCGGGAGCGAGCAGCGAGTCGAGGTCGATGTCGCTCGCGTGCTGCGAGGAGACGACGACCGTGTCGAGACGGACGGCCTTGTCGCCGTCGTACTCGATGGTGACCTGGGTCTTGCCGTCGGGACGCAGGTACGGGATGGTCCCGTTCTTGCGGACCTCGGACAGCCGGCGCGACAGCCGGTGCGCGACGTGGATCGGCAGCGGCATCAGTTCGGGCGTCTCGTCGCAGGCGTAGCCGAACATGAGGCCCTGGTCGCCGGCGCCCTGCTTGTCGAGTTCGTCCTCGTCGCCCTCGACGCGCTTCTCGTACGCGGTGTCGACGCCCTGCGCGATGTCGGGAGACTGCGCGCCGATGGACACCGAGACGCCGCACGAGGCGCCGTCGAAGCCCTTCTTCGAGGAGTCGTAGCCGATCTCCAGGATCTTGTCGCGCACCAGCTGGGCGATCGGGGCGTAGGCCTTGGTCGTGACCTCACCCGCGACGTGCACCAGACCTGTGGTGATCAAGGTCTCGACGGCGACACGCGACGTCGGGTCCTCACGGAGGAGTGCATCGAGAATGGTGTCGCTGATCTGGTCAGCGATCTTGTCGGGGTGACCCTCGGTGACGGACTCCGAGGTGAAGAGACGGCGGGACACATCGCTCCCTGGGGTTGCAGCGGCTGCTGGCTGATCATTTGGCGGACGGCCCGGGAGCTGCGCCCGGTACGAACCTGGACCAGTTTATCGGTCGGCTCCGGCTGACGGACAACGTGTCTCGCCCTTTGGCGGATCTGTGACATGCCGCACCGGCGCCCGGAAGCCCCCAAAGGCCGCGCCCGGCACCGTTCGTGCCCGCGTCGGAGGGTCCGGCCGCGCGGGCCGACGACACGCGAAATTCACCCGAGACGCGCCGCCACGAGGTCCCAGACCGTGTCGGCAAGCGCTTCCTTGGGTCCGTAAGGCACCGGGGTCTCGCTCCCGTCGGCCCCGAGCACGACCGCTTCGTTCTCCTCGGAGCCGAAGGTCTTGCGCTCCCCCACCTCGTTCACGACCAGCAGGTCGCAGCCCTTGCGGCGGAGCTTGACCCGGCCGTTGGCGAGGACGTCGTCGGTCTCGGCGGCGAATCCGACGACGATCTGCCCCGGCGTGGCGCGGTCGCCCGCCACCTCGGCGAGGATGTCGGGATTGCGGACGAGGGTGAGGGGGGCCGGTTCCTGGCCGTCCTTCTTCTTGATCTTCCCCGTCACGTACTCGGCCGGGCGGAAGTCGGCGACCGCCGCCGCCATCACCACGACGTCGGCGTCCGCCGCCGCCTTCAGTACGGCCTCGCGCAGCTGCACCGCGGTGCCCACCCGGACGAGGTCGGCGCCGGACGGATCGGGCAGTCCGGTGTTGGCCTCGATGAGCGTGACCCGGGCGCCGCGGGCGACGGCCGTGCGGGCGAGCGCGTAGCCCTGCTTGCCGGAGGAGCGGTTGCCGAGGTAGCGGACCGGGTCGAGCGGCTCACGGGTGCCGCCCGCGCTGATCACGACGTGCCGGCCGGTGAGGTCGGGGGCGACGGGGCCACGGGCCAGTACGCGGCGGCAGACCTCGAAGATCTCCGCCGGGTCCGGCAGCCGGCCCTTGCCGGTGTCGACTCCGGTGAGGCGCCCGACGGCGGGCTCGATGACGACGGCGCCCCGGCGCCGCAGGGTGGCGACGTTCTCCTGGGTGGCCGGGTGCTCCCACATCTCGGTGTGCATGGCGGGCGCGAAGACGACCGGACAGCGGGCGGTGAGCAGCGTGTTGGTGAGCAGGTCGTCGGCGAGGCCGTGGGCCGCCTTGGCGAGCATGTCGGCGGTGGCGGGGGCGACGACGACGAGGTCGGCGTGCTGTCCGATCCGCACGTGCGGGACCTCGTGGACGTCGTTCCAGACCTCGGTGGAGACCGGGTGGCCGGAGAGCGCCGACCATGTGGCGGCGCCCACGAAGTGGAGCGACGACTCGGTCGGGACGACCCGTACGTCGTGTCCCGACTCGGTCAGCCGGCGCAGCAGCTCGCACGCCTTGTACGCGGCGATGCCGCCGCTGACCCCCAGGACGACCTTCGGCTTGTCCACTGCGTCTCCCCGCACTCGGATACGTACGCGCTCCGTACACCCCCATGCTGCCTCACCGCCGCCCGCGCGGGTCCGTCGGCCCGGGACACACCACAGGCCCGGCGGTCACGACCGCCGGGCCTGTGGTGAAGGTGCGTTTCCTGCTTACTGCGCGGGGCCCTCGATGGCCTCGGAGGTGAGCAGGCCCGCGTTGATCTCGCGGAGCGCGATCGAGAGCGGCTTCTCGTGGACGTGGGTGTCGACGAGCGGACCGACGTACTCGAGGAGTCCCTCACCGAGCTGCGAGTAGTACGCGTTGATCTGGCGCGCGCGCTTGGCGGCGTAGATCACGAGGCTGTACTTCGAGTCGGTTGCTTCGAGGAGCTCATCAATCGGCGGGTTGATGATGCCCTCGGGCGTGGTGATGGAAGAGGACACTCTCTGCCTTCCGAAGGGGGTGAAGATCAAAGAAATCTTTGACACTCAGGGGCTGTGTGGCCGGTTCCCCCGTGTCGGTGCGGTCATGGTGCTCATTCGCCGCCGGCACGGTGGCCGGAAGCCTCCAGCATCAAGGCTAGCAGCTCACGTGCGACATCCTCGACGGAGGTGTTGACAAGCGTCGTATCGAACTCGGATTCGGCGGCCAGTTCGACCTTCGCCGCACCGAGACGCCGCTCGATCACCTCGGGTGCCTCGGTGCCCCGGCCGGTGAGCCGGCGCACCAGTTCGTCCCAGCTCGGCGGGGCGAGGAAGACCAGCTGGGCGTCGGCCATGGACTGGCCGACCAGCCGGGCGCCCTGGAGGTCGATCTCCAGCAGCACCGGCTCACCGGCCTCCAGCCGCTCCTGCACGGCGCGCCGGGGCGTGCCGTAGCGGTTGCCGGCGAATTCGGCCCACTCCAGCAGCTCGCCGTTGGCGATGAGCTTGTCGAACTCCTCGTTGTCCACGAAGAAGTAGTGGACGCCGTTGCGTTCGCCGGGGCGGGGCTTGCGGGTCGTCGCCGACACCGAGAGCCATACCTCGGGGTGGACCTTGCGCATATGCGCGACGACCGTGCTCTTGCCGACCCCCGAGGGGCCGGAGAGCACGGTCAGCCGCGGACGTACGTCCGGGGGTACGGGGGACGTCCCCCGGGATGTTGCAACCATGGAGCGATTATCCCGGTTCTCAGGAGTGCCTGAGACCGTCAGGCGGGACTGCCGCCGAACTCACGCTCCAGGGATGCGATCTGGTTGGAGCCGAGACCCCGGACCCGGCGGCTCTCGGAGATGCCGAGCCGCTCCATGATCTGCTTGGCGCGGACCTTGCCCACGCCGGGCAGGGACTCCAGCAGGGCGGAGACCTTCATCTTGCCGATGACGTCGTTCTCCTGGCCCGACTTGATGACCTCGTGGAGGGAGGCGCCGGAGTGCTTGAGTCGATTCTTGACCTCGGCCCGCTCCCGGCGAGCCGCGGCGGCCTTTTCGAGCGCGGCTGCGCGCTGTTCAGGGGTAAGGGGCGGAAGAGCCACGCCTACGTCACCTCGGATGTCGATCTGTCGGATACGGACCGGTGAGGCAACGGAAACGCCCCTCACCTGGTGAGCCGCGAACAACCTGTGCTCGTTGGCTCTCGACGGAGACTAGCGGCCAGGGCCGCCGGAGTCAGCGAGAACGAACGAAAAGTCCTGGTCAGCCTCAGCCGACCGGGACATTCCTGGCATAAGTACCGAGATTTTTGGTCAGGATTCCGTCAACAGGCTGTTACGTGACAGTGTCAGCCGTCCGAGACGGCCGCGCGGACCTCGTCCACGAACCGTTCGGCGGCTTCGCGCAGCCCTGACACGTCCGGGCCGTGGCGCAGCACGCCCCGGCTCACGCTGGGCACCACATTGCGGACCGCGTCGCCGAAGACACCCGGCAGATCCGCGGGCGTGGCGCCCTGGGCGCCGATGCCGGGCGCGAGCAGCGGGCCGTTGATCGCGAGATCCGCCCGCGCGTCCCCGAGCGTCGCACCGACCACCGCGCCGACCGAGCCGAGCGGGGTGACGCCCTGGTTCTCGGCGGCCATGTGGTCGAGCATCACCTGGGCGAGGGAACGGCCGTCGGCGGCGGTGGCGCGCTGCACCTCGGCGCCCTCCGGGTTGGAGGTCAGGGCGAGCACGAAGACGCCCGAGCCGGAGACTGCGGCCGCGTCGAGCGCGGGCCGCAGCGAACCGAAGCCGAGGTACGGCGAGACGGTCACCGCGTCGGAGTAGAGCGGCGAGTCCTTGTCCAGGTAGGTCGCGGCGTAGGCGCCCATGGTGGAGCCGATGTCCCCGCGCTTGGCGTCCATCAGGACCAGCGCGCCGGCCGCCCTGGCCTCCTCGACGGCCTTCTCCAGGACGGCGACGCCACGCGAGCCGAACCGCTCGAAGAACGCGGACTGCGGCTTGAGCACGGCGACCCGGTCTGCCAGCGCCTCGACGACCGTACGGGTGAAGCGCTCCAGGCCCGCGACGTCGTCGCCGAGCCCCCAGGAGCTCAGCAGGGAAGCGTGCGGGTCGATGCCGACGCAGAGCTGTCCGCGGGTGTCCATGGCATGGCGCAGGCGTGCGCCGAAGGGTTCCTGGGTCATTTCGCGGCCTTCCTGGTTTCCGCGCCGACCGCGTCGGCGAGGGTGGCGTACGGGGAGGCGGCCAGGCGCGCGGCCAGGCCCTTGTGGATCGCGCGGGCGTAGAACGGGCCCTCGTAGATGAAGGCGCTGTAGCCCTGGACGAGCGTGGCGCCGGCGAGGATGCGCTGCCAGGCGTCCTCGGCGTTCTCGATGCCTCCGACGCCGACCAGGGTGATCCGGGTCCCCACACGCGCGTACAGGCGCCCCAGGACCTCCAGGGAGCGTTCCTTGAGGGGCGCTCCGGACAGCCCGCCGGTCTCCTTGACCAGAGTGGCCGGGGACTTCAGCCCCAGGCCCTCACGGGCGATGGTGGTGTTGGTGGCGATGATGCCGTCCAGGCCCAGTTCGACGGCGAGGTCGGCGACGGCGTCGACGTCCTCGTCCGCGAGGTCGGGGGCGATCTTGACGAGCAGCGGGACCCGGCGCGCGGTGACGGTACGGTCGGCCGCCTCGCGGACGGCGGTCAGCAGCGGGCGCAGCGACTCGGTGGCCTGGAGGTTGCGCAGCCCGGGCGTGTTGGGCGAGGAGACGTTGACGACGAGGTAGTCGGCGTGCGCAGCGAGCCGCTCGGTGGACTTCACGTAGTCGGCGGCGGCGTCGGCCTCGGGGACGACCTTGGTCTTGCCGATGTTGACGCCGACGGTGGTCCGGAAGACCGGGTTGCGGGCGGCCAGCCGGTCCGCCACGGCTGCGGAGCCCTCGTTGTTGAAGCCCATGCGGTTGATCAGCGCGCGGTCCGCGACGAGGCGGAAGAGCCGCTTCTTGGGGTTCCCGGGCTGCGGCTCGCCGGTCACGGTGCCGATCTCGACATGGTCGAAGCCGAGCATCGCCATGCCGTCGATCGCGATGGCGTTCTTGTCGAAGCCCGCGGCGAGGCCGAAGGGGCCGTGCATCCGCAGGCCGAGGGCCTCGGTGCGCAGCTCCTTGAAGCGGGGAGCGAGCGCCGCCGCGACGAAGGTGCGCAGAACGGGGGTGCGGGCGGCGAGGCGGATCCAGCGGAAGGCCAGGTAGTGGGCCTGCTCCGGGTCCATGCGCTTGAAGACCAGCTGGAAGAAGAGTTTGTACATCACGGTGTCCTCATGAAGAGGGGGACACCGTTTCCGGTGTCCCCCTGCTGGCTTCTAGTCGCGTGCCGCGGTCAGATGTTCCGCGTGTTCCTGGAGCGACCGGACGCCCACGTCTCCGTGGTTGAGGGCGTCGATGCCCTGGACGGCCGCGGCGAGCGCCTGGACCGTGGTGAGGCACGGCACGGACCGGGCGACGGCCGCGGTGCGGATCTCGTAGCCGTCGAGCCGGCCGCCGGTCCCGTACGGCGTGTTCACGATGAGGTCGACCTCGCCGTCGTGGATCAGCTGGACGATCGTCTTCTCGCCGTTCGGGCCCTCGCCCTCGGACAGCTTGCGCACGACCGTGGCGTTGATGCCGTTGCGCTTGAGGACCTCGGCGGTGCCGGAGGTGGCCATCAGCTCGAAGCCGTGGGCGACCAGCTCGCGGGCCGGGAAGATCATCGTGCGCTTGTCGCGGTTGGCGACCGAGATGAAGGCGCGGCCCTTGGTGGGCAGCGGGCCGTAGGCGCCGGCCTGCGACTTGGCGTACGCCGTGCCGAAGACCGAGTCGATGCCCATGACCTCACCGGTGGAGCGCATCTCCGGGCCGAGGACGGTGTCGACGCCGCGCCCGTGGACGTCGCGGAAGCGCGACCACGGCATGACGGCCTCCTTGACGGAGATCGGCGCGTCCAGCGGCAGGGTGCCGCCGTCGCCGTGCCTGGGCAGCAGGCCCTCCTCGCGCAGCTCCGCGACGGTCGCGCCCAGCGAGATGCGGGCGGCGGCCTTCGCGAGCGGTACCGCGGTCGCCTTCGAGGTGAAGGGGACGGTGCGGGAGGCGCGCGGGTTGGCTTCGAGGACGTAGAGGATGTCGCCGGAGAGCGCGAACTGGATGTTGATCAGTCCGCGGACGCCGACGCCCTTGGCGATGCCCTCGGTGGAGGCGCGCAGCCGCTTGATGTCGTAGCCGCCGAGCGTGATCGGGGGCAGGGCGCAGGCGGAGTCGCCGGAGTGGATGCCGGCCTCCTCGATGTGCTCCATGACGCCGCCGAGGTAGAGCTCGGTGCCGTCGTAGAGCGCATCGACGTCGATCTCGATCGCGTCGTCGAGGAAGCGGTCGACCAGGACCGGCCGGGTGGGGCTGATCTCGGTGGACTCGGCGATGTACGAGGAGAGCCGGGTCTCGTCGTACACGATCTCCATGCCGCGGCCGCCGAGCACGTACGAGGGGCGTACGAGGACGGGGTAGCCGATCTCGTCGGCGATGGCCTTGGCCTCGGCGAAGGTGGTCGCGGTGCCGTGCTTCGGGGCCGGGAGACCGGCCTCGGCGAGCACGCGGCCGAAGGCGCCGCGGTCCTCGGCGGCGTGGATCGCCTCCGGGGAGGTGCCGACGACGGGCACGCCGTTGTCCTTGAGCGCCTGCGCGAGGCCCAGCGGGGTCTGGCCGCCGAGCTGGACGATGACACCCGCGATCGGTCCCGCCAGGGACTCGGCGTGCACGATCTCCAGCACGTCCTCGAGCGTCAGCGGCTCGAAGTACAGGCGGTCGGAGGTGTCGTAGTCCGTGGAGACCGTCTCGGGGTTGCAGTTGACCATCACGGTCTCGTAGCCGGCGTCGCTCAGAGCGAAGGAGGCGTGGACGCAGGAGTAGTCGAACTCGATGCCCTGGCCGATGCGGTTGGGGCCGGAGCCGAGGATGATCACCGCGGGCTTGGTGCGGGACGCGACCTCGCTCTCCTCGTCGTAGGAGGAGTAGAAGTACGGCGTCTTCGCGGCGAACTCGGCGGCGCAGGTGTCGACCGTCTTGTAGACCGGGCGGATGCCGAGCGCGTGGCGCACCTCGCGGACGACGTCCTCGCGCAGGTCGCGGATGTCGGCGATCTGGGCGTCGGAGAAGCCGTGCCGCTTGGCGTCGGCCAGCAGTTCGGGGACGAGCTTGTCGGCGGCGGCCAGCTCGTCGGCGATCTCCTTGATGAGGAAGAGCTGGTCGACGAACCAGGGGTCGATCTTCGTGAACTCGAAGACCTCCTCCTGGGTGGCGCCGGCCCGGATCGCCTGCATGACGGTGTTGATCCGGCCGTCTGTCGGGCGGACCGCCTCGGCCAGCAGCTCCGCCTTGTCGCCGGGCTCGCCGGTGAAGACGAACTGCGAGCCCTTCTTCTCCAGGGAGCGCAGCGCCTTCTGCAGCGCCTCGGTGAAGTTCCGGCCGATCGCCATGGCCTCGCCCACCGACTTCATGGTGGTGGTGAGGGTGGAGTCGGCGGAGGGGAACTTCTCGAAGGCGAAGCGCGGGGCCTTGACCACGACGTAGTCGAGAGTCGGCTCGAAGGAGGCCGGCGTCTTCTCGGTGATGTCGTTGGGGATCTCGTCGAGCGTGTAGCCGACGGCCAGCTTGGCGGCGATCTTGGCGATCGGGAAGCCGGTGGCCTTGGAGGCGAGTGCCGAGGAGCGGGAGACGCGCGGGTTCATCTCGATCACGATGACCCGGCCGTCGACCGGGTCGATGGCGAACTGGATGTTGCAGCCGCCGGTGTCGACGCCGACCTCGCGGATGATCGCGATGCCGATGTCGCGCAGCCGCTGGTACTCGCGGTCGGTGAGCGTCATCGCCGGGGCGACGGTGATCGAGTCACCCGTGTGGACGCCCATCGGGTCGAAGTTCTCGATGGAGCAGACGACCACGACGTTGTCGTTCTTGTCGCGCATCAGCTCCAGCTCGTACTCCTTCCAGCCGAGGATGGACTCCTCCAGGAGCACCTCGGTCGTCGGGGAGAGCGTGAGGCCCTGTCCGGCGATGCGGCGCAGCTCCTCCTCGTCGTGGGCGAAGCCGGAGCCGGCGCCGCCCATGGTGAAGGAGGGGCGGACGACGACGGGGTAGCCGCCGAGGGTGTCGACGCCCTTCATGATGTCGTCCATCGAGTGGCAGATGACGGACCGGGCGGACTCGCCGTAGCCGATCTTCGCCTTGACGGCCTCGACGACGCCCTTGAAGAGCTCGCGGTCCTCGCCCTTGTTGATGGCCTCGACGTTGGCGCCGATGAGCTCGACGCCGTACTTCTCCAGGACACCGTTCTCGTGCATGGAGATCGCGGTGTTGAGCGCGGTCTGGCCGCCCAGGGTCGGCAGCAGCGCGTCGGGGCGCTCCTTGGCGATGATCTTCTCGACGAACTCGGGAGTGATCGGCTCGACGTACGTGGCGTCGGCGATCTCCGGGTCGGTCATGATCGTCGCCGGGTTGGAGTTCACCAGGATGACGCGCAGGCCCTCGGCCTTGAGGACGCGGCAGGCCTGGGTGCCGGAGTAGTCGAACTCGGCGGCCTGGCCGATGACGATCGGACCGGAGCCGATGACCAGGACGGACTGGATATCGGAGCGCTTAGGCACGCTGGCCCTCCATCAGGGAAACGAAGCGGTCGAAGAGGTACGCGGCGTCGTGCGGGCCGGCAGCTGCTTCGGGGTGGTACTGGACGCTGAAGGCCGGCCGGTCGAGGAGCTGGAGGCCCTCGACGACCTGGTCGTTCAGGCAGACGTGGGAGACCTCGGCGCGCCCGTAGGCGGTGTCGGAGACCTTGTCCAGCGGGGCGTCGACGGCGAAGCCGTGGTTGTGCGCGGTGACCTCGACCTTGCCGGTCGAGCGGTCCTGCACGGGCTGGTTGATGCCACGGTGGCCGTACTTCAGCTTGTACGTGCCGAAGCCGAGCGCGCGGCCCAGGATCTGGTTGCCGAAGCAGATGCCGAAGAGCGGGGTCTTCCGCTCCAGGACGCCCTGCATGACGGAGACGGGGTGGTCGGCGGTGGACGGGTCGCCGGGACCGTTGGAGAAGAAGACTCCGTCGGGCTGGACCGCGTACACCTCCTCCAGGGTGGCGGTGGCGGGCAGGACGTGCACCTCGATGCCGCGTTCGGCCATCCGGTGCGGGGTCATGCCCTTGATGCCGAGGTCGATCGCGGCGACGGTGAACTTCTTGGTGCCGATCGCGGGGACGACGTAGGTCTCCTTGGTGGCGACCTCGGCGGAGAGGTCGGCGCCGTTCATCTCGGGGGCCTGGCGCACCTTGGCGAGCAGCATGCCCTCGTCGGCGAGCGCGTTGCCGGAGAAGATGCCGACGCGCATCGCGCCGCGCTCGCGCAGGTGGCGGGTGAGGGCGCGGGTGTCGATGCCGCTGATGCCGACGACGCCCTGGTTCGCCAGCTCCTCGTCGAGCGAACGCTGCGAGCGCCAGTTGGAGGGCACCCGGGCGGGGTCGCGGACGACGTAGCCGGCCACCCAGATCTGCTTCGACTCGGGGTCCTCGTCGTTCACACCGGTGTTCCCGACGTGCGGGGCGGTCATCACGACGACCTGGCGGTGGTACGAGGGGTCGGTCAGCGTCTCCTGGTAGCCGGTCATGCCGGTGGAGAACACCGCCTCACCGAAGGTCTCCCCCACAGCCCCGTAGGCGCGGCCGCGGAAGGCGCGGCCGTCCTCCAGGACGAGTACGGCGGGAGCTTTGGCGGCTCCCCGGGTGGAGATCGTCATCGTGCGGTGCCTTCCGTAGTGCTGGTGAGATGAGTGGTGGTGAGCCCGTTGACGGCGTCGACCCAGGCGGCGTGCTCGGCCGAGTGGTCGGAGCGGAAGCCGGAGTCGATCAGCTGGTCGCCGAGCGCCCAGGTGATGACCAGCAGGCCGCCCTCGGGCAGGACCTTGCCCGCCAGGGCCTTGTCGGTCCGGGCTTCGCGCAGGTCGGCGGCGGGGACGAAGAAGTCCGTCGCGCCGGGCCGTACGACGTCGAGGCCCTGCTCGGTGAGGGTGAGCTCGACGCGGCTGCGGGTGCCGAGACCGTGGGCGACGATGCGGTCGAGCCACTGCCCGGCCGTCGTCGAGGCGTGGTAGCGCCCGGTCAGCGTGAGCAGCTTCTCGCCGTCCGCGAAACCGTCCGGGGTGCTCGCGAGGTCACGGAGACCGGACTGGAGGCTGCCGCGCCACTTCCATCCCTGACGCATGAGCCAGTAGACGAAGGCGATGAGGACGGCCAGTCCGACGACCCAGCTGATGCGGGCGGACCAGTCGGTGACCTCCGCCGACTTCTGCTCGGCGGCCAGTCGGTAGAGCTGTTGGGTGGGGCTGAGTGTTGTCACGCGAGTTTCCCGTCGACGACCGTGGCACGGCCCCGCAGGAAGGTGTGGGTCACTCGGCCCGGCAGCTCGCGCCCCTCGTAGGGGGTGTTGCGGCTGCGGGAGGCGAAGCCCGCGGGGTCCACGACTCCACGGTATGCCGGATCGACCAGGGTGAGGTTGGCGGGCTCGCCCTCCGAGACGGGACGGCCGTGTCCGTCGAGGCGGCCGATGGCGGCGGGGCGGAAGGACATGCGGTCGGCGACGCCGGCCCAGTCGATCAGACCGGTGTCCACCATCGTCTGCTGGACGACGGAGAGCGCGGTCTCCAGGCCCACCATGCCCATGGCGGCCGCGGCCCACTCGCAGTCCTTGTCCTCGTGCGGGTGCGGGGCGTGGTCGGTGGCGACGCAGTCGATGGTGCCGTCGGCCAGCGCCTCGCGCAGGGCCATGACGTCGGCCTCGGTGCGCAGCGGCGGGTTCACCTTGTAGACCGGGTTGTAGGACCGGACGAGCTCGTCGGTGAGGAGCAGGTGGTGCGGGGTGACCTCGGCGGTGACGTTCCAGCCCTTGGACTTGGCCCAGCGGACGATCTCGACGGAGCCGGCGGTCGACAGGTGGCAGATGTGCACCCGGGAGCCGACGTGCGCGGCGAGCAGCACGTCACGCGCGATGATCGACTCCTCGGCGACGGCGGGCCAGCCGCCGAGGCCGAGCTCGGCCGAGACGATGCCCTCGTTCATCTGGGCGCCCTCGGTGAGGCGGGGCTCCTGGGCGTGCTGGGCGACGACGCCGTCGAACGCCTTCACGTACTCCAGGGCGCGGCGCATGATCACCGCGTCGTCGACGCACTTGCCGTCGTCGGAGAAGACCTTCACTCCGGCGGCCGAATCGTGCATGGCGCCGAGTTCGGCGAGCTGCTTGCCCTCCAGGCCGACGGTGACGGCGCCGATGGGCTGCACGTCGCAGTAGCCGGACTCCTTGCCGAGCCGCCAGACCTGCTCGACGACTCCGGCGGTGTCGGCGACCGGGAAGGTGTTGGCCATGGCGTGGACGGCCGTGAAGCCGCCGACCGCGGCGGCCTTGGTGCCGGTCAGGACGGTCTCGGAGTCCTCGCGGCCGGGCTCGCGCAGGTGGGTGTGGAGGTCGACCAGGCCGGGCAGCAGGACCTGGCCCGCCGCCTCGATCACGGTGGCGTCGCCGACGTCGAGCCCGGTACCGACCGCGGCGATGGTCTCGCCGTCGATGAGGACGTCCTGGGGTTCGCCGCCGAGGACCTTCGCGCCGCGGATAAGGATCTTGCTCATGGTTACTTGTTCTCCTCGGTACGGGCGGCTGCGGGGACGGTGGGGGCGGCGGGCTCGGAACCGCCGAGCAGCAGGTAGAGCACGGCCATGCGGATGGAGACGCCGTTGGCGACCTGCTCGACGACCGTGCACCGGTCGGAGTCGGCCACCTCGGCGGTGATCTCCATGCCGCGGACCATCGGGCCGGGGTGCATGACGACGGCGTGCTCGGGCATCTTCGCCATCCGCTCGCCGTCCAGGCCGTAGCGGCGGGAGTACTCGCGCTCGGTCGGGAAGTACGCGGCGTTCATCCGCTCACGCTGCACACGAAGCATCATCACAGCGTCCGACTTCGGCAGCACCTCGTCGAGGCTGTAGCTGATGTCGCAGGGCCACTGCTCGACGCCGACGGGGACCAGGGTGGGCGGGGCCACCAGGGTGACGTGGGCGCCGAGGGTGGTCAGCAGGTGGACGTTGGAGCGGGCGACGCGGCTGTGCAGGATGTCGCCGACGATCGTGATCCGGCGGCCGTCCAGGTCCTTGCCGAGCCCGGTGTCCGGCCCGACCAGCCGGCGGCGCATCGTGAAGGCGTCCAGGAGCGCCTGGGTGGGGTGCTCGTGCGTCCCGTCGCCCGCGTTGACGACCGCGCCGTCGATCCAGCCGGAGGTGGCCAGGCGGTACGGGGCGCCGGAGGCGCCGTGCCGGATGACGACGGCGTCGGCGCCCATCGCCTCCAGGGTCAGGGCGGTGTCCTTCAGGGACTCGCCCTTGGAGACCGAGGAGCCCTTGGCGGAGAAGTTGATGACATCGGCGGACAGCCGCTTGGCCGCCGCCTCGAAGGAGATGCGGGTACGCGTCGAGTCCTCGAAGAAGAGGTTGACGACGGTACGGCCGCGCAGGGTCGGGAGCTTCTTGATCGGCCGGTCGGCGACCCTGGCCATCTCCTCGGCGGTGTCGAGGATCAGGACGGCGTCGTCGCGGGTGAGGTCGGCGGCCGAGATGAGGTGACGCTTCATCTGGGTGTTCTCCGGGTGGCTGGAGGGTTCAGGCGTGCGGGCGTGCGGAAGCCGCCGTACGGCAGGTGGGCCGTACGGGAAGGGCAGCTACTGCTCGACCGCCGGGGCGGCCTGCTCGACCCCGAGCAGCACGGCGTCGCGGCCGTCCTCCTCGGCGAGCTGGACCTTGACCGTCTCCCGCAGCGACGTGGGGAGGTTCTTGCCGACGTAGTCGGCACGGATCGGGAGTTCGCGGTGCCCGCGGTCGACGAGGACCGCGAGCTGCACCGCACGGGGCCGGCCGATGTCGCCGAGCGCGTCGAGTGCGGCGCGGATCGTGCGGCCGGAGAAGAGGACGTCGTCGACGAGGACGACCAGGCGGCCCTCGATGCCCTCACCGGGGATCTCGGTGCGGGCCAGGGCGCGCGCGGGGCGCATCCGCAGGTCGTCGCGGTACATGGTGATGTCGAGCGAGCCGACCGGCATCTTCCGGCCGGTGATCTCTTCGAGCTTGTCGGCGAGCCGACGGGCGAGGAAGACGCCCCGGGTCGGAATGCCGAGGAGCACCACGTCGTCGGCGCCCTTGGCGCGTTCGACGATCTCGTGGGCGATGCGGGTCAGTACTCGGGCGATGTCGGGAGCCTCGAGAACGGGGCGTGCCGCATTGCCGGTGGCGTCGTGCTGTGCGTCCATAAGAAACGGACCTCCTTCTCCGCCTCACTGGACGGATCTTAAAGGACGTCGAAATTGCGTCATCCACGTTACCAGGGCCTGAGCAGGGCCCATGCCCCACCCCCGGGAGGTGCCGGTCCGGACCATTCAGCTTGACGCACCCAAGTAACGCTGCGTAACCTCACAGTGAGTTACCAGCCACGCGGCGGAGCCGCACAATGTTCCAGCGTCCGGGGAGCCTTATGTCCAGCGAATACGCAAAACAGCTCGGGGCCAAGCTCCGCGCCATCCGCACCCAGCAGGGCCTCTCCCTCCACGGCGTGGAGGAGAAGTCGCAGGGCCGCTGGAAGGCCGTCGTGGTCGGCTCGTACGAGCGCGGCGACCGTGCCGTGACCGTACAGCGCCTGGCCGAGCTGGCGGACTTCTACGGGGTCCCGGTGCAGGAGCTCCTGCCCGGCACGACGCCCGGCGGGGCCGCCGAGCCGCCGCCGAAGCTCGTTCTCCAGCTCGAGCGCCTCGCCCACGTCCCGCCGGAGAAGGCCGGACCCCTGCAGCGCTACGCGGCCACGATCCAGAGCCAGCGCGGCGACTACAACGGCAAGGTCCTCTCGATCCGCCAGGACGACCTGCGCACGCTGGCCGTGATCTACGACCAGTCGCCGTCCGTGCTCACGGAGCAGCTCATCAGCTGGGGCGTCCTGGACGCGGACGCGCGCCGCGCGGTCGCTCACGACGAGGGCTGACCACCCCAGCAGAAACGTACCGCCGGGTCGGCGGGGCCCTTTCCGGGCGCCCCGCCGGACCCGGCGTTTCCGTTTTCCGGACCGTCCGCACGGGGCGACTGCCCGGACATGCCGAAGGGCCCACGGTCTCGCGACCGTGGGCCCTTCGTCGGCAGAACGCCGCCGGGGCTACTGCTCCCGGCGGAGGTTCGGCTTGAGGTCCTTGAAACGGGCCAGCAGGCCGTTCACGAAGGACGGGGAGTCATCGGTGGAGAACTCCTTGGCGATCTGCACCGCCTCGTCGATCACCACCGCGTCGGGTGTCGCGTCCACCCAGATCAGCTCGTACGCACCGAGCCGCAGGATGTTCCGGTCGACGACCGGCATGCGGTCGATCTCCCAGTCCACGGCGTAGGTGACGATGAGGTCGTCGATGCGGTCCGCGTACTGCGCGTACCCCTCGACGAGCTCCATCGTGTACTCGGTGACCGGCGGCTGACGGGTGTCGGACCGCGAGTGCCGGACCCAGTCAGCGAGGACCGTCTGCACGGACTCACCGCGCTGGTCGGCCTCGAAGAGGATCTGGAAGGCTCGCTTGCGGGCCGTGTTCCGGGCAGCCACGGTTAGCTGTTCACCCGGCCGAGGTAATCGCCCGAGCGGGTGTCGACCTTGATCTTCTCACCGGTGGTGATGAAGAGCGGAACACCGATCTCGTAGCCGGTCTCCAGCGTGGCGGGCTTGGTGCCACCGGTGGACCGGTCGCCCTGGACGCCCGGGTCCGTGTGCTGGATGGTCAGCTCGACGGCGGCCGGCAGCTCGACGTAGAGCACCTCGCCCTCGTGCTGGGCGACGGAGGCGGTGAAGCCCTCGATCAGGAAGTTGGCGGCGTCGCCGACGGACTTGCGGTCGACCATCAGCTGGTCGTAGGTGTCCATGTCCATGAAGACGAAGTACTCGCCGTCCATGTACGAGAACTGCATGTCGCGCCGGTCAATGGTGGCCGTCTCGACCTTCACGCCGGCGTTGAACGTCTTGTCGACGACCTTGCCGGACAGCACGTTCTTGAGCTTGGTGCGCACGAAGGCCGGGCCCTTGCCGGGCTTGACGTGCTGGAACTCGACGACGGACCAGAGCTGGCCTCCGTCGAGCTTGAGCACCAGGCCGTTCTTGAGGTCGTTCGTGGAAGCCACGGTTGCGGAATCTCCTGGACTGAAGCTGGTGGAACGGCCAAGGATGCGCGCTAGAGCGCGAGCAGCTCCTTGGTCGTAATGGTGAGTAGCTCGGGTCCGCCGTCCGCCTCGGGGCGCACGACGAGCGTGTCATCGATCCGGACTCCGCCCCGGCCCGGGAGGTGGACCCCCGGTTCGACGGTGACCGGCACACAAGCGTCCAGTTTACCCATGGCGGCGGGTGCCAGCTGCGGGTCCTCGTCGATTTCGAGTCCCACCCCGTGCCCGGTCCAGGGTGCGAGGCCCTCACCGTGCCCCGCGGAGTCCAGTACGTGACGGGCCGCACGGTCCACGTCACGGTAGGCGGCGCCGGGCACGAGAGCCTCGCGTCCGGCCCGCTGAGCGGCGAAAACCAGGTCGTAGAGCTCGATCTGCCAGTCGGCGGGAGCCGTTCCGATGACGAAGGTGCGACCGATCTCGACCCGGTAGCCGCGGTAGTTGGCGCCGAGGCAGACGGAGAGAAAATCTCCTTCCTCGACCCGTCGGTCCGAGGGGCGGTGGCGGCCGCGGCCGGAGTTGGGGCCGGTGGCGACGGACGTCTCGAAGGCGGGTCCGTCGGCTCCGTGGTCCACCAGCCGGCGTTCCAGTTCGAGCGCGAGATGCCGCTCCGTGCGGCCGACGAGGATCGATTCGAGGAGCTCGCCCAGCGCCTGGTCGGTGATCTCCGCGGCGATCCGCAGGCAGCCGATCTCCTCCTCGTCCTTGACGATGCGCAGCTGCTCGACGTTGGCGCCGAGATCGGCCAGCCGGAGCTTCGGAGCGACCGACGCCATGGCCCGGTGCCGGGCGACGGTCAGGTCGTGCTCCTCGACGGCCAGGGACTCGGCACCGCCCGCGGTGGCCAGATCCGCGGCGGCGACCACGGGATCGCCACCGGTCACCGACAGCAGGTCGACCCGCAGCTGCTCGTCGGTGCGCCCGTCGGCCGGATCACCGGTCGGGGGCCGGGGGCAGAGCAGGACGTCCTCGTCGGGGCCGAGCAGCAGCACGGCCCCCGGGGGCGCTCCGCCCGCCAGGTAGCGGACATTGGCGGGGCGGGAGACCAGGGCGGCCGCGGATCCGACTGCGGCGCACCGGTCGCGGAGCAGCCCGCGGCGGACGGCGTACACCTCTGACATGCATCGAGCGTACGAGCGCGGGCCGGGTCGCGCGCGGTCAGCGCACCCGACCGGGGGGGGCGGGGGCGGGGCCTCAGCGGCCGGGCCGGCCCGCCGGGCGCCCGGTCACCAGGCCGGAGGGCTCGCGAGGGAACGGGCGAGTATGTCGTCCAGGACGCGGGCGGTGGTCTCCACGTCGTACGTGGAGTTGTCGATGATCGGGAGGCCGGAGCCGTACCAGCCGGCCATCCGGCCGTGGATCCGGGCGACCTCCTCGTCGGAGAGGCGGCGGTTGCCGCTGCGGGCGGCGTTGCGCTCCAGGACCACCTCCAGGCCCGGCAGCAGGACGACGGGGAGCAGACCGGGGCCGACGTGGCGCTTCCAGCCGCCGAGGCCGACGACGGGGCGGTCCGGGAAGACCGCGTCGTCGAGGATGCAGGAGATGCCGTTGGCGAGGAAGTTGCGGGCCGCGAACCCGCAGGTGCGGCGGGCCAGCCGGTACTGGGCCTCGGACTGGTCGTTCCATCCCGCCTGCGGGTCGGCGAAGCCGGAGCAGACCCACTCGCGGACGTCGTCGAGGCTGACGTGGGCGGTCGGGACGCGACGGCGGGCGGCCCAGAGCTTGGCCACCGTGGTCTTCCCGGCGCCTGCCGGGCCGATCAGGAGCACGGCCAGGGTCGCGTTGCCGGTACCGGGCTCGGCGTGCGGCGCGGGCAGCGGTACGGGTCCGCCGGGCGGCAGCTGGATGTGCCCGGTGGTCTCCCTGGAGACCGGGGCGGGGGCGTGGTGCGGGGCGGGTCCGGTCCAGCCCTGACCGCCCGGCCCCTGCGGGGCGGGTGGTGCCGGCGGCGGCGGACCCGGGTGGCCGGCCGAGGGCTGGACGGGCGGGCCGGCCGGGGGCTGCATCGGCGGCCGGGCCGGGCCGGGGGCCGGCGGGCCCTGGTGGCCGGCCGAGGGCTGGACGGGCGGGCCGGCCGGGGGCTGCATCGGCGGCCGGGCCGGGCCGGGGGCCGGCGGGCCCTGGTGGCCGGGGTGCTGGGCCTGGTGCGACCAGCCGACGGGCCCGTTTCCGGGTCCCTGGGGCGGCGGCAGCGGGGCCCCCACTGCGTGCTGCATCCGGTGGCACTCCGTCTCGTACAGGCAACTGGCGCTGGTGGAACGGCAACCGTACCTTCCCCGGCCGCCATGGAGGCAACGGCCGGGGAGGGTCCACAGTGCCCGTCGGCCAGTCGGCCTTCCGGTACGGCGGTGCGTCAGTCCGTCAGCTCGTCCGCGAGCGCGCGCAGGGCGAGCCGGTAGGAGCCGATGCCGAATCCGGCCACGGTCCCCGTGGCCACGGGCGCGACCACGGAGTGGTGGCGGAATTCCTCCCGCGCGTACGGGTTCGAGATGTGCACCTCGATCAGCGGGGCGGTGCGCTGGGCTGCCGCGTCCCGCATCCCGTACGAGTAGTGGGTGAAGGCGCCCGGGTTGAGAACGACCGGAATTGAACCGTCCGCTGCCTCGTGGAGCCAGCGGATCAGCTCGCCCTCGTCGTTGGTCTCGCGGACGTCGACCTCGAAGCCGAGCTCCTTGCCGAGGGTGCGGCAGGTGTCGACGAGCCCGGCGTACGAGGTGGCCCCGTAGACGTCGGGTTCGCGGGAGCCCAGCCGGCCGAGGTTGGGTCCGTTGAGGACGAACACCCGGCGGGTCACGCCGAGACCTCGCCGTAGGCGGCGAGCAGCACGGCCGGGTCGGGACCCTCCAGGACGGTGGGCTTGCCGAGACCGTCGAGGACGATGAAGCGCAGCAGGTTGCCGCGGGACTTCTTGTCGACCTTCATGTTCTCCAGCAGCTTGGGCCACTGGTCGCCGCGGTAGGTGAGCGGCAGTCCGACGGACTCCAGGACGGTGCGGTGCCGGTCGGCGGTGGCGTCGTCCAGGCGGCCTGCGAGGCGGCCGAGTTCGGCGGCGAAGACCATGCCGACCGAGACGGCCGCGCCGTGACGCCACTTGTAGCGCTCGTTCTTCTCGATCGCGTGGGCCAGCGTGTGGCCGTAGTTGAGGATCTCGCGGAGCCCGGACTCCTTGAGGTCGCTGGAGACGACCTCGGCCTTGACCCGGATCGCCCGCTCGATGAGCTCGGCGGTGTGCGGCCCGGCCGGGGTGCGCGCGCCCTGCGGGTCGGCCTCGACGAGGTCGAGGATCACCGGGTCGGCGATGAAGCCGGCCTTGATGATCTCCGCCATGCCGGAGACGTAGTCGTGGACCGGCAGCGAGTCCAGCGCGGCCAGGTCGCAGAGGACCCCGGCCGGCGGGTGGAAGGCGCCGACGAGGTTCTTGCCCTCGGCGGTGTTGATGCCGGTCTTGCCACCGACCGCCGCGTCGACCATGCCGAGCACGGTCGTGGGTACGGCGATCCACCGCACCCCGCGCAGCCAGGAGGCGGCGACGAAGCCGGCGACGTCCGTGGTGGCGCCGCCGCCGATGCCGACGATGACGTCGGTGCGGGTGAAGCCGGTCTGGCCGAGCGCCTTCCAGCAGTAGGCGGCGACCTCGACGGTCTTGGCCTCCTCGGCGTTGGGCAGTTGGATCGCGATGGCTTCGAAGCCCTGGTCCGCGAGGTCCTGGCGGACCGCCTCGCCGGTCTCGGCGAGCGCCTCGGGGTGCAGGACCGCGACGCGCTGGGCCTGCTCGCCGATGAGCGTGGGCAGCTCCGCGAGGAGTTGCCGGCCGATCAGTACCTCGTACGGGTCGGTGCCCGCGCTGCCGGCGATCCGGATGCGGGTGGGGGCCTGGTCGGTCATCGTTGGGTTCTCCCGGCCGGACGGTGCGTCCGGCAGCTCCAGTGCGTCGAGGACCGCCTGGGCGACCTCTTCCGGTGTGCGCTCGTCGGTCGCGACGATCGCGCGGGCCACCTCCGTGTAGAGGTGGCGGCGGGCCTCCATGAGCTCGCGCCACTGCCGGCGCGGGTTCACGGCGAGCAGCGGGCGCGCGGTGTTGAGCCCGACCCGCTTCACCGCCTCGTCGACGTCCATCGAGAGGTAGACGACGGCGTGGTCGGCGAGCAGGGCCCGCGTCGTCTCGTCGAGGACGGCGCCGCCGCCGAGCGAGAGGACTCCCCCGTGCTCGGCGACCGCGGTCCGCACGGCCTGCCGCTCCAGCTCGCGGAAGTGCTCCTCGCCCTCGTCGTAGAAGATCTCCGAGATGGGCTTGCCGGCCCGGGCGACGACATCGGCGTCGGTGTCCCGGTAGCCGGTGCCCAGCCGGTCGGCGAGCAGCTCACCGACCGTGGACTTGCCGACGCCCATCGGCCCGACCAGGACGATCAGCGGACCGCTCGTCGGCTCGCTCATCGGATCTGGAGGTGGTCGAGGTACGACTGGACGTTGCGGTGGGTCTCGGCGACGCTGTCGCCGCCGAACTTCTCCGCGACCGCGTCGGCGAGGACGAGCGCGACCATCGCCTCGGCGACGATGCCGGCGGCCGGAACGGCACAGACATCGGAGCGCTGGTGGTGCGCCTTGGCCGGCTCACCGGTCTGCACGTCGACGGTGGCGAGCGCGCGCGGCACGGTCGCGATCGGCTTCATCGCGGCGCGGACGCGCAGCAGCTCGCCGGTGGTCAGTCCGCCCTCGGTCCCGCCGGAGCGGCCGGAGGCGCGCCTGATCCCGTCGTCGGTCGCCAGGATCTCGTCGTGAGCCTGCGAACCCGGCACCCGGGCGAGGTCGAAACCGTCGCCGACCTCGACTCCCTTGATGGCCTGGATGCCCATGAGCGCGGCGGCGAGGCGGGCGTCGAGGCGCCGGTCCCAGTGCACGTGCGAACCGAGGCCGACGGGCACTCCGTACGCCAGCACCTCGACCACACCGCCGAGCGTGTCGCCGTCCTTGTGGGCCTGGTCGATCTCGGCGATCATCTGCTTGCTCGCCGTGGCGTCGAGGCAGCGCACCGGGTCGGCGTCCAGCTTCTCGACGTCGGCGGGCACCGGGTAGACCCCGTACGGCGCCTTGGCCGCCGCGAGTTCCACCACGTGGCTGACGATCTCGATGCCGGCCGTCTCCTTGAGGTACGACCGGGCGACGGCGCCGAGGGCGACCCGGGCCGCGGTCTCCCGGGCGCTGGCGCGCTCCAGGATCGGCCGGGCCTCGTCGAAGCCGTACTTCTGCATGCCGGCGAGGTCGGCGTGGCCGGGCCGGGGACGGGTCAGCGGGGCGTTACGGGCCTGCGCGGCCAGCACCTCGGGGTCGACCGGGTCGGCCGACATGACCTGCTCCCACTTGGGCCACTCGGTGTTGCCCACCATCACGGCGACGGGCGAGCCCATGGTCAGGCCGTGCCGGACCCCGCCGAGGAAGGTGACCTCGTCCTTCTCGAACTTCATCCGGGCGCCGCGCCCGTATCCGAGCCGTCGCCTGGCGAGCGCGTCCGCCACCATCTCCGTGGTGACGGGGATGCCGGCGGGAAGACCCTCCAGCGTCGCCACCAGTGCGGGGCCGTGCGACTCTCCGGCGGTCAGCCAGCGCAACCTGCTCAACGGTGCTCCTCATGCTCGCGCCTGTTAACTGCAACGGCGCGACCGGGTGCGCGGCCCTGATCCGCCGCCCTCGATCCTCCCACGACCGGGCCCTGTGGCCCGCCGCCGGTCCAGCAGACGGACGGGCGGACGGGCCGGGTGGGCGTTCAGCGGGCTGCCAGCGCCTGTTCGCCGGCCCGGCGCATGGCGGCCAGCGGCGCGGGCGAACGGCCCGTCATCTGCTCGACCTGGAGGACGGCCTGGTGCACCAGGAGATCAAGACCTCCGATGACTGCGCCGCCGCGGCTCTGCCAGGCGGACGCGAGTCCGGTGGGCCAGGGCTCGTACAGCACGTCGAAAAGCGTGCCGGGGGCCTCCGGCACGGCATCCAGCAGCGCGTCCGTGGCGCCGGCCGGCGTGGTCGCGATGATCAGCGGCGCGTGCAGGGCCTGCTCGGCCTCGGCCCAGTCCGCGATGTGCACATCGACGCCGAGCCGCTCGCCCCAGCCACGCATCTCGTCGCCACGCTCGCGACTGCGGACGTAGGCCGTCACCGGTCCCGTACAGATCTGCGAGAGCGCGGCGAGCGCGGACGAGGCGGTGGCTCCGGCGCCGAGGACGGCGGCGGAATCGGCCTTCTCGACGCCGCGCTCACGCAGGGCGGCGATCATGCCGGGGATATCCGTGTTGTCGCCGGTGAGGCGGCCGTCCTCGGTGAGGACGACCGTGTTCACGGCCTCGACGGAGGCGGCCGTCCCGCTGACGGAGTCCAGCAGCGGGATGATCGCCCGCTTCAGCGGCATGGTGAGAGACAGCCCGGCCCAGGAACCGTCCAGGCCCTCGACGAAACCGGGCAGCGCCTGCTCGTCGATCTCGAACCGGTCGTACGACCAGCCGTCGAGGCCGAGTTCGGCGTAGGCGGCCCGGTGCAGGACCGGGGAGAGCGAGTGGGCGATGGGCGAGCCGAGGACGGCTGCCCGGTGGCGCCGGTCAGTCGAGGCCATGCAGTTCCTTGAACTTGTCGTTGAGCTTCTCGTGCTCGGCGGCCGTCTTGGTGAACTGGGTCTTCTTGCCGTCGAGCGAGATGAAGAACATCCAGCCGTCGGAGGTGGGACTCAGCGTCGCGCGCAGTGCTTCGTCCCCAGGGTTTCCGATGGGGCCCGGCGGTAGACCCGCGTGGTAGTAGGTGTTGTACGGATCCGGATTGGTCCGGATCTCGTTCGATCTGATCTTGATCTCGCTCTGCTTCATGAGGTAGTTGAACGCCGAGTCGAATTCGAGCTTGCGGTTCGTCGCCACGTTGTCGGGCTTCAGACGGTTGTAGACGACCTCGGCCATCTTGCGGAAGTCGTCATGCGTGAGGCCTTCCGCCTGGACGAGGCTGGCCACGGTGAGCACCTGCCACGGCCCGTCCAGCTTGTACTTCTTGGCGGTTGCCTCGAGGTCGAGATCCTCGTACTCCTCGTTGGACCGCGCGACCATCTTCTTGAGGATCGCCTCCGGCTTGGTTTCCTTCGTCACCGGATACGCGGCCGGGTAGAGGAATCCTTCCAGCGGGTCCTTGATGTCCTTGGCCTTGCCCACCCAGCCCGGCAGACCCAGCTCGGCCTTCTTGGACTTGG
Organism: Streptomyces sp. NPDC091416; assembly: GCF_044756845.1. Lineage (NCBI taxonomy): Bacteria > Bacillati > Actinomycetota > Actinomycetes > Kitasatosporales > Streptomycetaceae > Streptomyces > Streptomyces sp. NPDC091416. The sequence goes on along the minus strand of NZ_JBIVTU010000009.1, from coordinate 394,943 downwards.
CTACGGCCTCGGTCGTGCCCTTCTTGAGATTCAGCTTCTTGTCGACCATCGCGTAGACGGCGACGTTGCGGGAGCCTTCGGGAATGATGAGCAGGTTCTGGCTCTTCGGGTCGACCATCATCTTCACGGCCTCGGAAGCCGACATCTCCTCGTGGAGGAGATAGACCCCGGCCTGGATCGACTTCCCCTTGGGGTTCTCGTTCTGGGCGGAGACGAAAGCGTCGACGCTCTTGACGACGCCCGCCTTCTTCAGGATGTTCCCGATGTCGTACCCGTAGGCACCCTTGGGGATCTCGATCTCGACCGAGCCCGAGCCGCTACCCGCGTAGTCGGGCGCCGAGCCGAACTTGTCCTTGTAGAAGGAGTAGCCGAAGTAACCGACTCCGCCGAGGCCGCCGGCCAGGACGAGGGAGACGACCAGACAGGCGCAGCCGCTGCGCCCCTTCTTCTTCTTGCCCTTGCCGCGGCGCTCGCCGTCCCCGCCCCCGCGGCGGGACTCACGCGCATCGTCGTCGTACTCGTCCTCGTCGTCCTTGGCCTTGCCGTCGTCCGCGCCCGTGAAGAACGGGTGCGTCTCCTCCGGCTGGACCTCGGGGTCCCAGTCCGGGTTCTGCTCCGGGGCCGGGGCGGGCTCGGCCTCGCGGCGGCCCGGGGGCTGCGGAGGCGGGTACGCCTCGGGGGTGCCGTAGTAGTCGTTCGTCTCGTCATAGCCGTACGAGGCGGCGGGCTGGCCCTCGTACGGCATCGAGGCGGGCTGCTGACCGGTGTCCCAGCCTCCGTTGTAGGGAGGCTGCTGGGCGTACGGGTCCTGCTGCTGACCGTACGAGGGCTGCTGCTGGTACTGCGGCTGCTGCTGGTGCTGCTGCGCGTACGGATCCTGCTGCTGCTGGTGCTGCTGCGCGTAGGGATCCTGCGGCTGCTGCTGATACTGCTGCTGGGCGTAGGGGTCCTGCTGCGGGTGCTGCTGGGCGTACGGGTCCTGCGGCTGCTGCTGGGCGTACGGGTCCTGCTGCTGGCCGCCGTACTGGCTCTGGCCGTGGGCAGGCTGCTGGCCTCCCCATCCCTGGTCCCCGTAAAGGGGATCCTCGGGATGCCACGGTTCGGAGCCGGGGCCCCGGCCATACTCAGTCATCGATCCCCTTGAGCCGCGAGACGAGGTTCCGTCTCTTTGCTGTGCGGTGTTTGTTCGAACACCGCCGCATCGCGCGGAACGTTACCGTATCGCGATCAGACAACCACTTCGACGCCCTCCCCGGGCGGATTGCCCGAGGCCCGTTCGGACTCCAGAGCGTTCTGGAGGATCACCACAGCCGCAGCCTGATCGATGACGGATCGGCCTTTTTTGGACTTCACGCCCGAGGCGCGCAGCCCTTGACTGGCCGTCACTGTGGTCATCCTCTCGTCCACCAATCGCACCGGAATGGGTGCAACCGCACGGGCGAGCACATCGGCGAAGGTGCGGACCTTGGCCGCGGCCGGCCCCTCACCGCCGCCCAGGGAGCGGGGCAGGCCGACGATGACCTCGATCGGCTCGTACTCCGCGACGATCTGTCCGAGCCGCCGGTGGGCGGCCGGGACGTCGCGCCCCGGCACGGTCTCCACCGGCGTGGCAAGGATCCCGTCGGGGTCGCACGAGGCGACCCCGATGCGGGCGTCCCCGACGTCGATCGCCAGGCGGCGACCGCGGCGCATCGTCATGTCCGGCGTCACGCCGTCTCGGTGACGAGGCGTTCGACGGCGGCGACGGCGTCGCCGATGGCATCCGGGTTCTGGCCGCCGCCCTGGGCGACGTCCGGCTTGCCGCCGCCACCGCCGCCGAGCGTCTTGGCGGCGGTACGGACCAGGTCACCGGCCTTGAGACCGCGCTCGCGGGCGGCCTCGTTGGTGGCGATGACGGTGAGCGGGCGCCCGTTGGCCGTGGTGAACAGGGCCACGACGGCCGGCCGGCCGCCCTGGATGCGCCCGCGGACGTCGAGGACGAGCTTGCGCAGGTCGTCGGCCGAGGTGCCGTCCGGCACCTGGCCGGTGACCAGGGCGACGCCCCGTACGTCCTTGGCGGAGTCGACCAGCCCGGCGGCGGCCGCAAGGACCTTCTCCGCGCGGAACTTCTCGATCTCCTTCTCGGCGTCCTTCAGCTTGCCGAGCATGGAGGCGATCTTCTCCGGGAGCTCCTCGGGACGGCCCTTGACCAGCTCCTGGAGCTGGGCGACGACCGTGTGCTCCTTGGCGAGGAAGTTGTACGCGTCGACGCCGACGAGGGCCTCGATACGGCGCACACCGGAACCGATGGACGACTCGCCGAGCAGCTTCACCAGGCCGAGCTGGGCGGTGTTGCCGACGTGCGTGCCGCCGCACAGCTCCTTGGAGAAGTCGCCGATGGTGACGACGCGGACCCGCTCGCCGTACTTCTCGCCGAACTCGGCGATGGCGCCCTGCTTCTTCGCCTCGTCGATCGACATGACCTCGGCCTGGACGTCGAGCTCCCGCGAGAGGACCTCGTTGATCTTCTGCTCGACGTCGACGAGGACCGTGCCGGGTACGGCGGCGGGCGAACCGAAGTCGAAGCGGAAGCGGCCCGGGGAGTTCTCCGAACCGGCCTGGGCGGCCGTCGGGCCGAGCGCGTCGCGCAGCGCCTGGTGCGTGAGGTGGGTGGCGCTGTGGGCGCGGGCGATGGCACGGCGGCGGGTGTTGTCGATGGCGGCGAAGGCGGAGGCGCCGACCGTCACCTCGCCGACCTGGACCGAGCCCTTGTGCACGGAGACGCCGGGAACCGGCTGCTGGACGTCGCGCACCTGGATGACGGCGCCGTTGTCGAGCCGGATCCGGCCCTGGTCGGCGAGCTGGCCGCCGCCCTCGGCGTAGAACGGGGTGCGGTCCAGGACGACCTCGACCTCGTCGCCCTCGGAGGCGGCGGGTGAGGAGACGCCGTCGACGAGGAGACCGACGATCGTCGACTCGCCCTCGGTGGAGAGGTAGCCGGTGAACTCGGTGACGCCCGAGTTGTCGGCGACCTCGCGGTAGGCGGAGAGGTCAGCGTGACCGGTCTTCTTGGCCCTGGCGTCGGCCTTCGCCTTGTCCCGCTGCTCCTGCATGAGGCGCCGGAAGCCGTCCTCGTCCACGGAGAGGCCCTGCTCGGCGGCCATCTCCAGGGTGAGGTCGATCGGGAAGCCCCAGGTGTCGTGGAGCAGGAACGCCTTGTCACCGGCGAGGACCTGGCCGCCTGCGGCCTTGGTCTCCGTGACGGCGGTCTCCAGGATGTTGGTGCCGCCCTTGAGGGCCTTGAGGAAGGCGGCTTCCTCGGCGAGCGCGACGGTCTCGATGCGCTTGCGGTCGGTGACCAGCTCGGGGTACTGCAGCCCCATCGTGTTGACCACGACGTCGACCAGATCGTTCACGACCGAACCGGTGGCGCCCATCAGCCGCATGTTGCGGATGGCCCGGCGCATGATGCGGCGCAGCACGTAGCCGCGGCCCTCGTTGCCGGGGGTGACGCCGTCGCCGATGAGCATGACGGAGGTGCGGATGTGGTCGGCGACCACGCGCAGCGAGACGTCCGTGCCGGCGGCGGCGCCGTAGCGGACCCCGGTGAGCTCGGTGGCCTTGTCCATGACGACGCGCAGGGTGTCGGTCTCGTACATGTTCTGTACGCCCTGCAGGATCATCGCGAGGCGTTCGAGGCCGAGGCCGGTGTCGATGTTCTTGGACGGCAGGTCGCCGAGGATCGGGAAGTCGTCCTTGCCGTCGCCGGCGCCGCGCTCGTACTGCATGAAGACCAGGTTCCAGATCTCCACGTACCGCTCGTCGTTGACGGCCGGGCCGCCCTCGACGCCGAACTCGGGCCCGCGGTCGTAGTTGATCTCGGAACAGGGGCCACAGGGGCCGGGGACGCCCATGGACCAGAAGTTGTCCTTCTTGCCGAGGCGCTGGATGCGCTCGGCCGGGACACCGATCTTGTCGCGCCAGATCTGCTCGGCCTCGTCGTCGTCGAGGTAGACCGTGATCCACAGCCGCTCGGGGTCGAGACCGAAGCCGCCGTCCGCCACGGAGCTGGTGAGCAGCTCCCAGGCGTACTCGATGGCGCCTTCCTTGAAGTAGTCACCGAAGGAGAAGTTCCCGCACATCTGGAAGAACGTGCCGTGCCGGGTGGTCTTGCCGACCTCTTCGATGTCCGGTGTACGGACGCACTTCTGCACGCTGGTGACCCGCGCGGCGGGCGGCTTGACCTCGCCCAGGAAGTACGGCTTGAACGGCACCATGCCGGCCGGGACCAGCAGCAGAGTCGGGTCGTCCGCGATGAGCGACGCCGAAGGCACGACGGTGTGACCGCGCTCCTCGTAGAAGCTCAGCCAGCGGCGGCGGATTTCTGCCGACTCCATCAGTGGTCCTCATTCCGGTTGTACGAGTTGTAGGTACGTGACGTGGGGGGAAGTCTGCGGGGTGCCTCGGACTCGGCCGCCTCGACGGCGAAGTGGCGCTGCACGGGGAGGTCGGGGTCGACGGGCGCTTCGAGCCCGAGCGCCTCGCCCAGTTCGGCCTCGCGTCTGGCCATGCCCTCGCGGACGTCCAGGGCGAAGTCCTTGAGCTTGTGACCGGCCACGAGCGCCTTGTCGGCAGCCTGTGCCGCGAGGCTCTCGGGGGTCAGCTGCTTGATCTTCCGGTTGACCTTGGCGGTGGCCCAGACGCCGGCGGCTGCGCCGGCGGTGAACCAGAACGTACGGCGGAACATCGCTGCGTCAGTCCTTCGATCCGCGGGAGTTTCTGCCGTCGCGCTTCCTGCCACGCGCGGACGGCACGGTCCGGCCGACGATCACCGAGCGCCGGGAACGCGCTTCCGGTTCGGGGCTCGCCTTGCGGCCGATGGCCTGCCGGACCCCGTAACCGAACGCCGCGACCTTGACCAGCGGGCCGCCGAACGTGGAGGCGACGGTGGTGGAGAGCGCCGAGGCGTTGGAAGTGACTTCCTGGACGTCGGTCGCGATCGCGTCGACCTTGTCGAGCTGGGTCTGCGCGGAGCGTACGGTCGCGGAGGCGTCGGCGAGCAGCGGGACGGCCTGTTCGGTCACGTCCGCCACGAGTTTCGTGGTCGCCCTGAGCGTCTGGGCGAGCCTCACCAGTACGACGGCGAGGAACGAGACCAGGATCGCCCAGAAGACGGCCACCAGGATCCCGGCCACCTCACCACCGGACACAGTGCACCGCTCTCTGGCTTGTCGTCGGTCTGTCTTGTTTCCTGCTGTTCGGCGGGGCCGTCGCGGCGGCCGGGTCGCCGTCCCCCGAGCCTATCGCGCCGGGGCTCGCGCCCTGTACCGCATGACCGGCCGGCCCGGGCGGAGTTCCGGCAACGAGATTGTACGGAGCGCTTTCGGGCCAGTACTCTGCGTGTTTCATGCGACGCACTCAGCGCCCCTCTCCGTCCTCCGACGACCCCGGCCGCCCGGCCGCCTCCCCCGGGGCGCCGACGCCCCGTCACCCGGGCAATCTGCCGGCGGAGCTGAACAGATTCGTGGGTCGTGACCGAGAGCTGGCCGATGTCGCCGGGCTGCTGGAGGAGTCACGGCTCGTCACCGTCGTCGGGGTGGGCGGGGTCGGCAAGTCCCGGCTGGTCACGAGAGCGGCGGCGCTCCTGGAGAAACGGTACTGCGACGGTGTCTGGCTGGTGGAGCTGTCGGCGGTCCACGACGCGGCGCTGCTGGAGCACGCCCTGGTCGACGCGCTGCGCCTCACGGACCACACGAGCAGACCGCCCCGCTCCACACTGCTCGACCACTGCGCCGAGCGCCGGCTCCTGCTGGTGATCGACGGCTTCGAGCATCTGGTCGACGCCTGTGCGGAGTTGGTACGGGACCTGCTGCGCCGCGCACCCGAACTGCGGGTGCTGGCCGCGGGCCGGCTGCCGCTGGACCTCGACGGCGAGCGCGGCTATCCGCTCGCGACGATGAGCGACGAGGACGCGCTGCTGCTCTTCGCCGAGCGGGCGGCGTCGGTACGGCCCGGGTTCGGGCTGACCGAGCACACCCGGGACGCGGCCCTGGAGCTGTGCCGTCGCCTCGACGGCATTCCGCTCGCGCTGGAACTGGCCGCCGGCCGGCTGCGGGCGCTGTCGACGGAACAGGTGCTGCAGCGGCTGGACGACCGGTTCCGGCTGCTGACCGGTGGCAGCCGCAGCGCGCTCGGCCGCCACCAGACGCTGCGCACGGCCATCGGCTGGAGCCACGAACTCTGCGCGCCCGAGCAGCGGCTGCTGTGGGCGCGGCTGTCCGTCTTCGCGGGGCAGTTCGACCTGGAGGCGGCCGAGTACATCTGCAGCGGTCCCGATCTGCCGGCCGACTCGGTGCTGGACGTGCTGTCCGGGCTGCTGGCGCAGTCCGTGGTCCTGTGCGAGGAGTCGGCCATGGGCGCCCGCTACCGGATGCTGGACACGGTGCGGGAGTACGGCGCCGAGTGGCTCGCCGCCACGGGCGACACGGACCGGCTGCGCCGCCGCCACCGGGACTGGTTCCTGGGGCTGGCGACCTGGTGCGAGCTCGACTGGTTCAGCCCGCGGCAGGCGGAGGTGGCCGCCCGGGTGGAGAGCGAGCTGCCGAACCTGCGACGTGCCATGGAATGTTCGCTGGAGAGCCCGGAGGAAGCTCACCTCGCGCAGTACCTGGCGGGCACGCTCTGGTTCCTGTGGGTCGGCTGCGGGCGCCTCTCGGAGGGCCGGCACTGGCTGGATCACGTACGGGAGGAGGAGACGCCGTACGACTCCTCGCGGCTGAAGGCGCTGTGGGTACTCGGTTACGTCGCCGTCCTCCAGGGCGATCCGGTGGGCGCGATCTCGGCCCTGTCCGAGTGCCGGGAGGAGGCCGACCTGGCGGGGGACGCCGTGGCGTCGGCGTACGCGGTGCACCGCACGGGCTGCCTGGCCCTGGTCACGGACGACATGCCGCGCGCGCACGAACTGCTGCAGGAGGCGCTCGGCCGCTACCGGGAGCTCGGCGAACTGAACAGCAACGTGCTGATGGCCCAGGTCGAACTGGCCATGACGGTCGGGTTCCAGGGCGATCTGGACGGCGCGGTCGTGATCTGCGAAGAGGTCCGGGAGATCTGCGAGGACCACGGGGAGCGGTGGGCGCTCAGCTATGCGCTGTACGTCCTGGGCTTCGCCGCGCTGCAGCGGGGCCGGCCCGCCGGGGCCCGGGAACTGCTCGGGGAGTCACTGGCCATCAGCCACACCTTCCACGACCGCCTGGGCACCGTGCTCGCTCTGGAGCTGCTGGCGCTCGTCACGGTCGTCGAGGGGGACGCGGCGGAGGCGGCTCTGCTGCAAGGGGCCGCCGACCGGATCTGGCCGTCGGTGGGGCTGCCGCTGTTCGGCTCGGCGCACTACGGCGGACCACGGGCCCGGTGCGAGGAGCTGGCCCGGCACGAGCTGGGCGAGGCGCTGTACGCATCGGAGCGCGGGGCGGGCGGCCGGCTGGGCGCGGACGCCGTGGTGGCCAGGGTCCTGTCGGGCGGGCCGGGACAGCAGGAGCCGCCGGGGACGCGGCCCCCGGCCACGCGAAAGCCCGCCGCCTCTCCGGTCGGAGAGGGGCGGGCCTGAGCGCCGGTGTTGAGCGGCTACGCCTGAATCAGCGGGCGTAGTACTCGACGACGAGCTGCTCGTCGCAGATCACGGGGATTTCCTTGCGGTTCGGGTCCCGGTCAAGGCGGAAGGCCAGGGCCTTCAGGTTCACCTGCAGGTAGCGCGGGGTCTCACCGTCGGTGTCGTAACCACCCTCGCGGGCCACCTGGAAGGGGTACTTCTCGCGGCTGCGCTCGCGGACCATCACGATGTCGTCGGGACGGACACGGAACGACGGCTTGTCGACCTTGCCACCGTTGACCTCGATGTGGCCGTGGACGACCATCTGGCGGGCCTGGTAGATCGTCTTGGCGATACCGGAACGCAGGACCAGCGCGTCGAGGCGGCGCTCGAGCTCGACGACCAGCGCCTCGCCCGTCTTGCCTTCGGCCTTCTTGGCGCGGTCGTAGGCACGCGCCATCTGGCGCTCGCTGATGTCGTACTGGGCGCGCAGACGCTGCTTCTCGAGCAGACGGACCTTGTAGTCCGAGTTCTGCTTGCGGCCACGGCCGTGCTCGCCCGGCGGGTAGGGGCGGGCCTCGAAGTACTTGACGGCCTTCGGCGTCAGCGCAATGCCGAGCGCGCGGCTCTTCTTGACCTTGGGACGCGACTGATTAGGCACGTTCTCCAGACCTCCGTTGTAGGTTAGGTTAGGCTCACCTTACTCAAGGAGATCGCATGTCTCGCCCTGGGAACACCACACACGTCACGGACAGCACAGACAGCGGCAGCACACCTGAAGGTGCTGCTACGACGGAAGGCCGATCTGATCGTGGTCAGCCGCGTCCCAGCGGGCTTGAAAACACCCGGCTGCCGTCAGCAGCCGAGCGCACACGAACTCTCGTACAGAGTACCTGCTCCGCGGTGCTGCTCATCCCCGGGCTGGAAACAGCGGGCTCGGACCAGCTGATGCCGCTGTCCCGGACCGTCGGTCCGGACGGCGACCTCTTCCTCGAATTCCCCGCTGATTCCCCGGCTGCGCGGGCCGCGACGCACGCCCAGGACGACGAGCTGGTGGCCGTGCTGGAGATCACGGACGTCGCCCCGGTCTCCGTCCCGCACCGCATCCGCGGCCGGGCACGTGTCAGCGGATGGCTCACATCCGTACCCGGGATGGCGGGCCCCGGCAGGATGCTGCTGCGGCTGGAGACGGGCGAGGCCCACGTCGAGGACCTGTGGGGCGCCCAGGCGGTCGAGCCGGAGGAGCTGCGGGACGCGGCCGCCGACCCGCTCGCCGCCCACGAGGCCGAGCTGCTCCAGCATCTGCACGCGGCCCACGGCGATCGGCTGGGGACCCTGTGCGAACTCCTCGGCGAGCGGTCCGCCCCGGCCGGGCCGGGGAACCGGCCGTCCGTCGTACCGGTCGCGCTGGACCGTCTCGGACTGCGGGTCCGCTTCTTCGAGCGGAACGGGCCCTGCTTCGACGCCCGCTTCGAGTTCCCCGAGCCGGTGCGCGACATGACGGAGCTGCGCCATGCCATGCGCACGCTCTTCGACGCGGCCGCTCAGTGAGGCAGAACCTCTGCGAGAAGGGGCGTGGCCGCCCAGTGAGGCACGGCCTCTGCGCAAAGGGGCGTGGCCGCCCAGTGAGGCGCGGCCTCTGCGCAAAGGGGCGTGGCTTCTACGGACCGTCCGGCGCGCTCGCCGCGCCGTCGGCCTCCGTGCGGCCCAGACGCTCACGGACCCGGTCCGCCACGTCCGCGTAGCGCGCCTCGGCCCCGTAGCGCGTGGGCCGGTAGTAGCGCTTGTCGCGGACCGCGTCCGGTGCGTACTGCTGCGCGGCGATGCCGCCGGGCACGTCGTGCGGGTAGACGTAGCCCTGCGCGTGGCCGAGCTTCGCGGCGCCCTTGTAGTGGCCGTCGCGCAGATGGGCCGGGACCGGGCCGGCCAGTCCCTTCCGTACGTCGTCCTGCGCCGCGGAGATCGCCAGCGTCGCCGCGTTGGACTTCGGCGCGAGCGCCAGCGCGATGGTGGCGTGGCTGAGCGTGAGCGCCGCCTCCGGGAAGCCGATCATCGCGACCGCCTGGGCTGCCGCGACCGCGGTGGGCAGCGCCGTGGGGTCGGCGAGACCGATGTCCTCGCTGGCCGAGATCATCAGCCTGCGGGCGATGAACCGGGGGTCCTCCCCCGCCTCGATCATCCGGGCCAGATAGTGCAGCGCCGCATCGACGTCGGAGCCGCGGATCGACTTGATCAGCGCACTCGCCACGTCGTAGTGCTGGTCCCCGTCCCGGTCGTACTTCACGGCCGCCCGGTCGACGGTCTCCTCCAGGGTGACGAGGGTGATCTCCGCCTCCTGCTTGGACAGCGCCGCGCCGGCCGCCGCCTCCAGCGCCGTCAGCGCCCTGCGCGCGTCGCCCCCGGCGATGCGCAGCAGATGTTCCTCCGCGTCCCCGGGCAGCGTCACCGCACCGCCGAGTCCGCGCTCGTCGCTCAGAGCCCGGTGCAGCAGGCCCCGGAGATCGTCGTCGGTCAGCGACTCGAGCGTCAGCAGCAGCGAGCGCGACAGCAGCGGGGAGATGATCGAGAAGTAGGGATTCTCGGTGGTCGCCGCGATCAGGGTGACCCAGCGGTTCTCCACGGCCGGGAGCAGCGAGTCCTGCTGCGCCTTGGAGAAGCGGTGGATCTCGTCCAGGAAGAGGACGGTCTCCTTGCCGTAGCCACCGGTGGCGCGGCGGGCGCCCTCGATCACGGCGCGCACTTCCTTGACGCCCGCGGTGATCGCGGAGAGCTCGACGAATCGTTTGTTCGTGGCCTTGCTGACCACGTACGCCAGCGTCGTCTTACCGATGCCCGGCGGACCCCAGAGGATCACAGACGAGGGGCCGGCCGGTCCCCCGCTCCCCTCGCCTACGAGGCGGCGCAGTGGCGAGCCCGGCTTGAGCAGATGCTGCTGCCCCACGACCTCGTCGAGGGTACGGGGGCGCATCCGGACAGCGAGAGGGCTGCTGGACGGGTCCTTCTCCTGGCGGTCTTCGGCAGCTGCGGTAAAGAGGTCGGGCTCCACGTTTTGAAGCCTATGTCACCGCACTGACATCCCGGCCGGGCCGGCATCCGGCCCGGCGGCGGACGGACCGGTCAGCTGGTCCAGAAGTCCCACCAGCGGGTCAGGATCAGCATGCCGATGATCCCGATCCACAGGACCGGGGGCACCCAGTGGAACTCGGTGAGTGCGTTGCGCAGCCAGCTCGGCGCGGGGATGATCCGGTGCTTGATGTTGTGCGTGGTGACGTAGCAGAACATCAGGATCGTGGCGACCCAGGCCAGGCAGCACCACAGGCACAGCGAGTTGATGTTGTACAGCGACTGGTACTGGAGCCAGGTGCAGAAGCCGACGCCGAACAGCGTGCCCGCGTTCATCCCCAGCCAGTACCAGCCGCGGAAGCGCGCCCCGGCGAGCAGTGCCAGGCCGATCCCGATGATCACGGGGTAGGTGGCCATGCCGAGCCACGGGTTGGGGAACCCGAAGGCCGACGCCTGCTCGCTCTTCATGATGTTGCCGCAGGCCACCACGGGGTTGAGGCTGCAGCCCGGGACGAAGGTGGGGTCCTCCATCATCTTGAGCTTGTCGAGCGTGATGACCCAGGCGGCGAGGAGTCCGGCAGCGCCCGTGATGACCAGCAGCAGTGCCAGCGCGCGACTGCCGCCGATGGTCCTCTTCCCGCCGTCCTCGTCCTGGTCGGAGGAGGGATGGTCAACCGCTGCAGTCGTCATATCGCCGTTCCGTCAGTGAGTGGCCTGCTGGGGCACGGTCATTGTGCCGTACGGGCGCACCGGTCTTCCGTTCGATGAACATAAAGATGCGCGCCCGGTCGCGGGGCCACAGCGCCCGGCGCCCGGGGGTGTTGGCCCGTCACCGCCGTGCGGAGCGGCTCCGCTCGTGTTTCCGGGCGGGATCCGGCCCACCTTCGGGTGTCACGTCCGCCTCCGGACCGAAAACGCCCGGCCGGATGAACGCGCGCCCACCAGGTTGACGACAGGGTGACGGGTCCACTGCCGGGTCCTCACGTCGTGGGGGGGGGGGGGGGGGCGGCCCCCCCCCCCGCGGGGCCCCCGGGGGGGGGGGGGGGCGGCGGGGCCCCCCCCCCCCCCCCCCCCCCGCGGCCCCCCCCCCCCCCGGGCGGTGAGGTTGGGGGT
>NZ_JBIVTU010000009.1:205930-383193 GCF_044756845.1 Streptomyces sp. NPDC091416 | reverse complement strand
TTGGGGGTCCCCGCCGCCCGCCGCCCCCAACCCGCCCGGCGGGTGGACCGCCCCCCCCCCTGGTGGGGGGCGGGGGGGGGGGCCCCGGGGGGGGCCCCGCGGGGGGGGGGGGGGGGGGCGCCCCCCCCACGACGCGGAGTTCACGCGAGGCGGGTACGGACCGCCTCGGCCACCTCGGCCAGCGGCACGGCCGTCTGCTCGCCGGACTCCATGTCCTTGAGCTGGACGTTCCCCTCGGCCAGATCACGCTCGCCGGCCACGATGGTGAGGCGCGCGCCCGAGCGGTTGGCGCTCTTCATCGCGCCCTTGAGACCGCGGCCCCCGAACGCGAAGTCCGCTGCCACACCCTCGCGGCGCAGCTGCGTGACGACGCCGAACAGCACCCGCCGGGCCTCCTCGCCGAGCGGTACGGCGAAGACGCTGGTCGTGGAGGGCAGTTCGAGCTCGATGCCCTCCGCCTCCAGCGCGAGCACGGTGCGGTCCACGCCGAGCGCCCAGCCGACCGACGGGAGCGCGGGGCCGCCGATCATCTCGGACAGGCCGTCGTACCGGCCGCCGCCGCCGACCGCCGACTGCGAGCCCAGACCGTCGTGGACGAACTCGAAGGTGGTGCGGGTGTAGTAGTCGAGGCCGCGGACGAGCTTCTCGTCGTCCTCGTACACGACACCTGCCGCGTTGAGCAGGGCCCGGACCTCCTCGTGGTACGCCTTGCAGGCGTCGCACAGGTAGTCGCGGAGCACGGGTGCCCCGGTCAGCTGCTTCTGGACCTCGGGGCGCTTGTCGTCGAGGACCCGGAGCGGGTTGATCTCGATGCGCCTGCGGGTCTCCTCGTCGAGGTCGAGCTCGCGCAGGAAGCCCTGGAGCGCGTCGCGGTAGACCGGGCGGCACTCCTTGTCGCCCAGCGAGTTCAGCAGGATGCGGAACTCGCGCAGGCCCAGCGCGCGGTACGCCTGGTCGGCCAGGATGATCAGCTCGGCGTCCAGGGCCGGGTCCTCGGCGCCGATCGCCTCCGCGCCGACCTGCGAGAAGTGCCGGTAACGGCCCTTCTGCGGGCGCTCGTAGCGGTAGTACGAGCCCGAGTACCAGAGCTTCACCGGCAGGTTGCCGAGCTTGTGGAGGTTGGCCTCCAGGGCGGCGCGCAGCACGGACGCGGTGCCCTCGGGGCGCAGGGCCAGCTCGGAGCCGCCCTTGGTCGTGAGGGTGTACATCTCCTTGCTCACGATGTCGGTGGACTCACCGACACCACGGGAGAAGAGGGCCACGTCCTCGAAGCCGGGGGTCTCGATGTAGCCGTAGCCGGAGTTCTTCAGCGGTGCGGAGATTGCCTCGCGTACCGCGAGGTACTTCGCGGAGTCGGGCGGGGTCAGGTCGTACGTGCCCTTGGGGGCCTTGAAGGTGCTCACGATGTCGCTCTCGTCACATTCCTCGTCGGGGCGCGTCCATACCGCTCAGATACGGATTGGTGGCGCGCTCGCGGCCGATGGTCGTCTGGGGGCCGTGGCCGGACAGCACCACGGTCGAGTCGTCGAGCGGCAGGCACACACGGGCCAGCGACTCGAGGAGCTCGGCGTGGTCGCCGCCTGGCAGGTCGGTGCGTCCGACGGAGCCGGCGAAGAGCAGGTCGCCCGAGAAGAGGATCTGCGGAACCTCCGGGGCCTCGGGCATCCTGAACGTCACCGACCCCTTCGTATGGCCGGGCGCATGCGAGACGCCGAACTCCATACCGGCCAGCAGCAGCTGCGCGCCGTCGCTCAGCTCCTTGACGTCGTCCGGTTCGCCCACCGTCAGCTCGCCCATGAGCGGCATCCCGATGGAGCGGCCGAGGGCCTTCTCCGGGTCGCTCATCATGTAGCGGTCCTCGGGGTGGATCCAGGCGGGGACGTCGTGCGCGCCGCACACCGGCACGACCGAGGCGACATGGTCGATGTGGCCGTGGGTGAGGACGACGGCGACGGGCTTCAGCCGATGCTTCTTCAGCGCTTCCTCGACTCCGGAGGCGGCCTGGTGGCCCGGGTCGATGATCACGCACTCCTCACCTGCGGCGGGGGCGACCAGGTAACAGTTGGTCCCCCAGGCCCCGGCGGGGAACCCGGCAATGAGCACGATCGTCCTTAATGGTCGTCCGACGAGGGAGGTCGGCTGCGAGGTCGCAGCAGTTCAGAGCCTACCGGCGCTCCTCATTCCACAGCTAACCCATATACGGTACGGGGCAACCCAGGCCCGATCACACGACGTCAAGGAGATCACCCGGTGGTCAGCAGCGATCAGCGGCGGCGGCAGCTCGCCAGGGAGAAGTTCGAGCGGCAGCAGCAGCGCCGGGAGGACGCCCGTCGGAGGACGAGGCGGCTGACCGTCGTCATCGCCTCCGCCGTGGCCGTGGTGGCGGTCATCGCCGGTGCCACGTACTTCGCCACCAGCGGCGACGACGACAAGGACAGCAAGGCGGACGCGGCCGCGAGCCAGAGCCCGTCCGCGGAGCCGTCGCCCTCGGCGAGCGAGAAGAGCGCGCCCGAGCCCGCGATGAAGATCGACAAGAAGTCGAAGTACACGATGTCGCTCAAGACGAGCCAGGGCGACATAGCGTTCGAGATGGACGCGGCGAAGACCCCGCACACCACGAATTCCTTCAAGTCCCTGGCGGACAAGAAGTTCTTCGACGGCACGAAGTGTCACCGGCTGACCACGGACGGCATCTTCGTCCTGCAGTGCGGCGACCCGAAGGGCGACGGCACCGGCGGTCCCGGCTACACGATCCCCGACGAGAACCTGACCGCGCTCGGCAAGGCGGGCGCCGACGGCACGGTGACCTATCCCGCCGGCACGGTGGCGATGGCCAACACCGGACAGGCGCACACCGGCGGCAGCCAGTTCTTCCTCGTCTACAAGGACAGCAAACTGCCGCCCAGCTACACGCCGTTCGGCACGATGGACAAGGACTCCCTGAAGGCCGTCGAGGCCATCGGCAAGGCGGGTGTGACCGGCGGCGGTGCCGACGGTGCGCCGTCGAAGGCCGTGAACATCTCGAAGGCGGCCGTCGACAAGGCCTGAGACCCGGCAGAACCGGCAGGATCCGCCCGGCAGCCGTCCGGTGCGGCCGGACAGGACCCGTCGGTCCAATTTTCGGCCGTGCTGAGTGCGGACAGCCGGGCGGCCTGTCGCCTAGATTGGCGTTGTGCAGGGCGGGCGCGGCCCGCCCCAGGAAACTGTGGACGATGCCAGGGGGGCGAACCCCCTCACAGGCATCAGGTGGAGGAGGCGCTGTGAGCAGCGACCCGTGGGGCCGTGTCGACGAGACAGGCACCGTGTACGTGCGTACAGCCGATGGCGAGCAGGTCGTCGGATCGTGGCAGGCCGGTTCTCCGGAGGAGGCCCTGGCTTATTTCGAGCGCAAGTACGAGGGCATTGTGGTCGAGATCGGCCTCCTCGAGCGGCGGGTGAAGACCACCGACCTGTCGGCGAAGGACGCGACGACCGCCATCGAGCATCTGCGTGTCCAGGTCGACGAGCATCACGCCGTCGGGGACCTGGACGCGCTGCGCAAGAGGCTGGACGCGCTCGTCGCGACGGTCGACGCGCGGCGCGAGGAGCGCAAGGCCCAGAAGGCGAAGCAGACCGACGAGGCGAAGCACGCCAAGGAGGCGCTGGTCGTCGAGGCCGAGGAGCTGGCGCAGAGCGAGCAGTGGCGCTCGGCGGGCGAGCGGCTGCGCGCGCTCGTCGACACGTGGAAGGGCCTGCCGCGGCTCGACCGCAAGTCGGACGACGAGCTGTGGCACCGCTTCTCGCACGCGCGCTCGGCGTTCTCCAAGCGCCGCAAGGCCCACTTCGCCTCGCTGGACGCCCAGCGCGAGGAGGCCCGCAAGGTCAAGGAGAAGCTGGTCGTCGAGGCCGAGGCGCTCTCCGGGTCCACGGACTGGGGCACGACCGCTGCCCGCTACCGCGACCTGATGACCGACTGGAAGGCGGCGGGCCGCGCCCAGCGCGAGGCCGAGGACGACCTGTGGGAACGTTTCCGCGGTGCCCAGGACGTCTTCTTCGCCGCTCGCAGCGGCGTCTTCGCGGAGCGTGACGCGGAGCAGGGCGAGAACCTCAAGCTCAAGGAGGAGCTCGCCGTGGAGGCCGAGAAGCTGGTGCCGGTGAAGGACCTGAAGGCGGCCAGGGCCGCGTTCCGGTCCCTCAACGAGCGCTGGGAGGCCATCGGCCACGTACCGCGTGACGCCCGTCCGAAGGTCGAGGGCCGGATGCAGGCGGTGGAGCGGGCGCTCCAGGAGGCCGAGGAGTCGGAGTGGCGCCGGACCAACCCGGAGGCACGGGCCCGTGCCGCGGGTCTGACCGGGCAGCTCCAGGCGGCCGTCGACAAGCTGCGTACGCAGATCGACACCGCTCGCGCCTCGGGCAACAACGCGCGCGCCGACAAGCTGGCCCGTGAGCTGGAGGGCCGTCAGGCGCTCCTGGACCAGGCGCTCAAGGGCCTGGAGGAGTTCGGCGGCTGAACCCGGGCCGCGGACAGGAGCGGGCCCCGGTACGCATCGCGTACCGGGGCCCGCTCCTGTCCGCCTCTGTTACGGCCTGCGGGCCGAAGTCACCCGGTAGACGTCGTAGACGCCCTCCACGCCGCGTACGGCCTTCAGGACGTGTCCCAGGTGCTTGGGGTCGCCCATCTCGAAGGTGAAGCGTGAGGTGGCCACCCGGTCGCGGGAGGTCTGCACGGCCGCGGACAGGATGTTGACATGCTGGTCGGACAGGATCCGGGTGACGTCGGACAGGAGCCGGGACCGGTCCAGTGCCTCGACCTGGATGGCGACCAGGAAGACCGAGGACTGGGTGGGGGCCCACTCGACGTCGAGGATCCGTTCCGGCTGCTGCGACAGCGAGTCCACGTTGACGCAGTCGGCGCGGTGCACGGAGACGCCGCTGCCGCGGGTGACGAAGCCGATGATCGGGTCGCCGGGTACGGGCGTACAGCAGCGGGCCAGTTTGACCCAGACGTCCTCGACGCCCTTGACGACCACGCCCGGATCCGCCTTGGCGCGGCGCTTGTTGCGGCCGTGCGAGGGCGGGGAGCTCTCCGCCAGGTCCTCGTTGGCCGCGTCCTCGCCGCCGAGCGCCTGCACCAGTTTCTGTACGACGCCGGCCGCCGCCACATGTCCCTCGCCGATCGCGGCGTACAGGGACGAGATGTCGGGGTAGCGCATCTCGTGGGCGAGCGTGACCAGGGAGTCGCCCGTCAGGATCCGCTGGATCGGCAGGTTCTGCTTGCGCATGGCCCGGGCGATGGAGTCCTTGCCCTGCTCGATCGCCTCGTCCCGGCGCTCCTTGGAGAACCAGGCACGGATCTTGTTGCGGGCGCGCGGTGACTTGACGAAGCCGAGCCAGTCCCGGGAGGGCCCGGCGCCGGCCGCCTTGGAGGTGAAGACCTCCACCAGGTCGCCGTTGTCGAGCGTCGATTCGAGCGGTACGAGCCGCCCGTTGACCCGTGCCCCTATGGTCCGGTGGCCGACCTCCGTGTGGACGGCGTACGCGAAGTCGACCGGTGTCGCCCCCGCGGGAAGCGCTATGACGTCGCCCTTGGGCGTGAAGACGAAGACCTCGTTGCGGGAGAGGTCGAAGCGCAGCGACTCCAGGAACTCGCTGGGGTCCTCGGTCTCCTTCTGCCAGTCCAGGAGCTGGCGCAGCCACGCCATGTCGTTGACGGTGTCCTGGCCGCGCCCGGTGTTCTTGGGGACGTCGGTGCGCACCTTGGAGGCGCCCGCGACGGCCTCCTGCTTGTACTTCCAGTGCGCGGCGATGCCGTACTCGGCGCGCCGGTGCATGTCGAACGTACGGATCTGCAGCTCGACGGGCTTGCCGCTGGGACCGATCACCGTGGTGTGCAGTGACTGGTACATGTTGAACTTGGGCATCGCGATGTAGTCCTTGAACCGGCCGGGGACCGGATTCCATCGCGCGTGCACGGTGCCGAGCGCCGCGTAGCAGTCACGGACCGTGTCGACGAGCACCCGGATGCCGACCAGGTCGTAGATCTCGGCGAAGTCCCGGCCCCGCACGATCATCTTCTGGTAGACGCTGTAGTAGTGCTTCGGCCGTCCGGTGACGGTGGCCTTGATCCGGGCGGCGCGCAGGTCGGACTGGACCTCGTCGGTCACTATGGCGAGGTATTCGTCGCGCTTGGGCGCCCGCTCGGCGACCAGGCGGACGATCTCGTCGTACATCTTGGGGTAGAGGATCGCGAAGGCGAGGTCCTCCAGCTCCCACTTGATGGTGTTCATGCCCAGGCGGTGGGCGAGCGGAGCGTAGATCTCCAGCGTCTCGCGGGCCTTCTTCTCCTGCTTCTCCCGCTTGAGGTACCGCATGGTGCGCATGTTGTGCAGCCGGTCGGCGAGCTTGATGACGAGGACCCTGGGGTCCTTCGCCATGGCGACGACCATCTTGCGTACGGTCTCGGCCTGCGCGGCCTCGCCGAACTTGACCTTGTCCAGCTTGGTGACGCCGTCGACCAGCAGCGCGACCTGGTCGCCGAAGTCGCGGCGCAGCGTGTCCAGGCCGTACTCGGTGTCCTCGACCGTGTCGTGCAGCAGCCCCGCCATCAGCGTGGCCGGATCCATACCCAGTTCGGCGAGGATCGTGGTCACGGCGAGCGGATGGGTGATGTAGGGGTCGCCGCTCTTGCGCTTCTGGCCGCGGTGCCAGCGCTCGGCGACCTGGTAGGCCTTCTCGATCTGTCGCAGCGTGGACGACTCGATCTTGGGGTCGTTGCTGCGGACGGTACGCAGCAACGGTTCCAGTACCGGGTTGTACGGGCTGGAGCGCTGGACGCCGAGGCGGGCCAGCCTGGCCCGGACACGGTTGGAGGAGCCGCCGCCGGTGCGGGCCGCCGGGCCCGCGGGGGCGGCCGGCGTCGCCGCGGGCTTGGCGGGCGGCTTCGGTGCGGTGGCTGCCGGGGAGGCCGGGACGTCCGGCTGCGCGGGGGAAGCGGGCGCGGGCCCGTTCGCCTCGGCGGGGGCCGGGCCCGTGCCGGGCTCGGGCGCCGGGGGCTTCGGCTTCTCCGCGGGCTGCTGCTTCGCGGGCGTGGCTGGGGCCGCCGCGGGCTTGTCGGGCTGCGGGGCGGCGACTGGCTGGGCCTCGTCTGGCAAGAGCGCTCCTCGTGCGGATCCGGACACCCGGAAAGGCCATCGTATCGACCCTGCGGCCGGAGCTCCCCCGGGGACGGTGAGAGCCCTCACAACGCGGAACGGGCACCCGGTTGTTCCCGGGTGCCCGTTCCGTGGTGCGGCCGGCTGTGACGGCTGCCGTCCGGCGGCCGATCAGACCGTGATCAGAGCCTCGAGCGGGGCGCCCCGCAGATGCGGTGCCAGGGCTTCCCGGCCGGCCAGGAAGCCCAGCTCCATGAGGACGCAGACGCCGGCGACCGAGGCTCCGGCCCGCCGGATGAGCTCCAGCGACGCACCGGCGGTACCGCCGGTGGCCAGGACGTCGTCGATGACCATGACGCGGTCGTCGGCCGACAGGTCCTCCGCGTGGACCTCGATCTCCGCGGTGCCATACTCCAGCTCGTACGCCTGTCCGAGCGTGGCTCCCGGCAGCTTCCCGGCCTTGCGGACGGGGATGAAGCCGAGACCGGCCCGGACCGCGACCGGGGCGGCCAGGATGAAGCCGCGGGCCTCCAGTCCGACGATCTTCGTGGCGCCGTGCCGTACGCACAGTTCCGCGAGGGCGTCCGTGAGGGCCGTGAACGCGACCGGGTCCGCCAGCAGCGGCGTGATGTCCTTGAACATCACGCCCGGCTTCGGGTAGTCCGCCACATCACGGATCCGGCTGAGCAGCAGTTCCCTGGTGCTCTCGGTGGTGCTGGTCATCGACGCTTCCCCGGAGTCCGGCCGTGGCCCCTCGGGGGCTCCTGGCGCTGTCCGACGACCGCACCGGCGGGCGCGGCGTCCTCGGAGGACCGCTCGTCCTCCCGCTCGTCCTCGTTGGACTCACCCTTGGCGGCGGCAGCGGCGCGCTTGGCGAGGATCCGCTTCTTCAGCGCCTTCATCTGCGGTTCGCGTTCCTTGAGGTCGGCGACGAGCGGAGTGGCGATGAAGATCGAGGAGTACGCACCGGCGGCGAGGCCGACGAAGAGGGCCAGCGAGATGTCGTTCAGCATGCCGGCGCCGAGGACACCGCCACCGATGAACAGCAGACCGGCGACCGGAAGCAGGGCGACGACCGTGGTGTTGATCGAGCGGACCAGCGTGCCGTTGATGGAACGGTTGGCGATCTCGCTGTACGTCCACCGGGTCTGCTTGGTGATCCCCTTCGTGCCCTCCTTGAGGCTGTCGAAGACGACGACCGTGTCGTAGAGGGAGTAACCGAGGATCGTCAGCAGACCGATCACGGTGCCCGGGGTGACCTCGAAGCCGACCAGTGCGTAGACACCGACCGTGATGGTGATGTCGTGGATCAGCGCGACGAGGGCCGCGATGGCCATGCGCCATTCGAAGGCGATCGCCAGGTAGATCACGACGAGGACCATGAAGACGCCGAGGCCGGTCCAGGCCTTGTTGGCGATCTGCTCACCCCAGCTGGGGCCGACCAGGTCGGCGGCGATCTTCTCTTCCGGAACGTCGAGGCTCTTGGAGAGTTCGCCCTTGATCTGGTCGGACTTCGCGGTGTCGACCTCGGTGATCTGGATGCGCAGACCGCCGTTGCCCAGCTTCTGGACGATGGCCTGGTGACCCGAGGCCTCGGTGGCCACGTCCTCCGCCTCGGAGACGGACACGCTCGTCTTCGGGGTGGTGAAGACGGCGCCGCCCTTGAACTCGATGCCCATGTTGAGGCCGCTGACCGCCAGGCCGACGATGGCCGTGATGGTGATCAGGATCGAGATGCCGTACCAGATCTTGCGGTTGCCGATGAAGTCGTAGCCGACCTCGCCGCGGTAGAGACGGGCGCCGAGATTGCCGAGTCGCGACATCTCACGCCTCCTTCGGGTCGGTGGGGGCGTTGACACGGCGCGAACGGCGGAGCGGAGGCTTGGCGCCGAGCCGCTTCGGGTCCAGTCCGGACCACGGGTGACCACTCGCGAAGAACTTCGTGCGGGCCATGATCGTCATGACGGGCTTCGTGAAGAGGAAGACCACGACCACGTCGAGCAGGGTGGTGAGGCCCAGCGTGAACGCGAAGCCCTGGACCTTGCCGACGGTGACCACGAACAGGACCGCCGCCGCCAGGAACGACACGAAGTCGGAGACGAGGATGGTACGCCGGGCGCGCGGCCAGGCCCGCTCGACGGCCGGGCGGAGCGTGCGGCCCTCGCGGATCTCGTCCCGGATGCGTTCGAAGTACACGATGAACGAGTCCGCGGTGATACCGATCGCGACGATGGCGCCACAGACCGCGGGCAGGTTCAGCGCGAAGCCGATGGCCGGGCCGAGGAGCGACATGATCGTGTAGGTCAGGATGCCGGAGACCAGGAGGCTGAGCAGCGCGATGAACGCCAGTCCGCGGTAGTAGGCCACCAGGTAGATGACGACCAGGGCCAGGCCGATGGCACCGGCGATGAGGCCGGCTCGGAGCTGCTCGCCACCGAGGGCGGCCGTGACGGTGGTGACGCTCTGCTCCTGGAAGGAGAGCGGCAGCGCGCCGTACGAGAGCACGTTGGCCAGTTCCTCGGCGGACTGCTGGTTGAAGCTGCCGGAGATCTCGGCGTTGGCGCTGAGCGCCTGGCTCACGGAAGGCGCCGAGACGACCTCTCCGTCGAGCGCGATGGCGAACTGGTTCTGCGGCTGCTGCTGCTGGGCCAGCTTGCCGGTGGTCTTCTTGAACTTCTTGGCGCCGCCGTCCGTGAACTCCATCTGGACGATCCACTGACCGGTCTGCTGGTTGATCGCGGCCTTGGCGCTGTCGACGTCCGTGCCGTCGACCTCGGCCGGGCCGAGGACGTACTTGGCGCTGCCGTCCTGCTCACAGGCGACGACCGTGTCGGTGGCCTTGGAACCCTGGCTCGCCTTGGAGCGGGATGCCTTGGTGGAGCAGTCCAGCGCCTCGAACTTCTTCTGCAGATCGGCGGCGGCTGCCTGCTCCTCGGCCGAGGCGGTCGGGGTGGCGCTCGCCTCCGGCGTGGTGCTTGCCTTCGGCGTGGTGCTGGCCGTCGGCGAGGGCGTGGGGTCCGCCTTCAGGGCGCCGGTGACCGCGCGGCCCTGGGTGGTGGCGCCGGCGCTGGGCTTCGCGGACGAGCTCGCCTTGTCCGAGGCCTTGGTGCTCGGCTCGGCGGACGGGCTGGCCTTGTCCGTGGACGAGGCGCTCGGCGCGGGCGTCGGCGTTCCCTGGGCGACGGTCAGCACCGGCCGGAAGTAGAGCTTGGCGGTCGTACCGACCTGCTCACGGGCCTGGGCGGAGTTCGTGCCCTTGGGGATGTTGACGATGATGTTGCTCTCGCCCTGGGTCTGAACCTCGGCCTCGGAGACACCAAGACCGTTGACGCGGCGTTCCATGATCTGGACCGCCGTGTCCATGTTGGTCTTGTTGATCGCCGACTCCTGGCCGGGCTCGGCCTTCGCCTCCAGCGTGATGGACGTGCCACCGGCCAGGTCGATGCCGAGTCGCGGCGTCGGCTGGTCGGCGAGGAACATCCCGCCGGTGAGAGCGACCATGGCGATCAGGATCAGAGCCAGGGAACGCCCCGGCCTGCCCTGACCGCCGGCCGGTCCTCGGCCCTTCTTCGGTGCTGCCACCTTCTCGTTTCTCCCTGTCCAACCGCCCCGCGCCGGGTACGCGCCCGAGCGGCCACGAAGTTTAGTGGGGACCCGCCCCCGCAGAAGACCGCACGGTCCGGGGATGGCTGGATGCCTGTGGGCTCACCGCATCCCCGGGTCGTGTGCTACTTAGCGTCGGCCTCGCCGTCGGCCTTGCCGTCGGACTTCTTGTCGGCCTTGTCGTCGGCCGGCTCCGCGTCGTCCGCCTCGGTCTTCTTGACCAGGTCGGTCTTCGCGTCGTCCGCGTCATCGGCCTCGGTGAGCGAGGAGGCGTCGTCCGGCACGACCGCGCCGTCGACGTCGAGCTCCTCGGTGTCGCCGTGGACGATGCGGTTGTACTCCGCGTCGTCGAGGACGGCGCCGATGGCGTTCTTCGCGTAGATCGCGTGGACGCCGGGGGCGACCTCAAGGAGGACCGTGTCGTCGTGAAGCTCCTTGACGGTGGCGTACATGCCCCCGATCGTCCGGACGCCGGTGCCGGGCTGCATTTCATTGCGCATGGTCGCAGCCGCCGCCTGCTTCTTCTTGGCGGACCGCGTCATCAGGAACATGGCCCCGATGAGCACGATGAAGGGGAGGAGAGTCACGGGATTCACGGGACGATTTTCCTTCGCACGACCGCGCTGGAAGGCGGCCTGGTCTACGGGGGTGGGTACACCGACCCTTTAAGGGCGGCATCGGCGGAGTCTAAGCGAGTCCGCATCGATGGAACAACGCCCAGCATGGCACCGTGGTTCCTCTGTGGGTCAACCTGTGACGCATCACGCCCCGAACAGGCCCTGTTGTCCCTTTCCGCCATGCTGCGGAGGAACGAGTCCGAGGTGGGCCCAGGCCGCCGGCGTCGCGACCCGCCCCCGCGGCGTCCTGGCCAGCAGTCCTTCCCGTACGAGGAAGGGTTCCGCGACCTCCTCGACCGTTTCGCGCTCCTCGCCCACGGCGACCGCGAGCGTGGACAGGCCCACCGGGCCGCCGCCGAAGAGTTTCAGCAGGGCGCCGAGCACGGCCCGGTCCAGCCGGTCCAGGCCCCTGGCGTCGACCTCGTAGACCCGCAGAGCGGCGGCGGCGATCTCCCGGTCGATCTGGCCCTCGGCCTTGACCTGGGCGTAGTCCCGGACGCGGCGCAGCAGCCGGTTGGCGATGCGGGGCGTGCCGCGGGAGCGCCCGGCGATCTCGGCGGCGCCCTCGACGTCTATCGCGACGTCCAGGAGGCCCGCCGAGCGGTGGATCACCCGTTCCAGTTCGGTGGGGGCGTAGAACTCCATGTGCCCGGTGAAGCCGAAGCGGTCGCGCAGCGGGGGCGGCAGCAGCCCGGCCCGGGTGGTCGCGCCGACCAGGGTGAAGGGAGGCAGCTCCAGCGGGATGGCGGTGGCGCCGGGGCCCTTGCCGACGATCACGTCGACCCGGAAGTCCTCCATGGCCATGTAGAGCATCTCCTCGGCGGGCCGGGACATGCGGTGGATCTCGTCGAGGAAGAGGACCTCGCCCTCCTGGAGCGAGGACAGGATCGCGGCCAGGTCCCCCGCGTGCTGGATGGCGGGGCCGGAGGTGATCCGGATCGGTGCGTTCATCTCCGCTGCGATGATCATGGAGAGGGTGGTCTTGCCCAGGCCCGGAGCGCCGGAGAGCAGCACGTGGTCGGCGGTGGCGCCGCGGGCGCGGGCCGCCTTGAGGACCAGGTCGAGCTGTTCGCGCACCTTCTCCTGGCCGACGAACTCGTCGAGGTCCTTGGGGCGCAGCGCCGCCTCGACCGCGGTGTCCTCGCCGTCCGCGCCGGCGTCGACGAGCCGCTCGTCGAGAAGCTCGTCGGTGTCGGGTCCGGTCTCGTCCCAGTTCATCTCGTCAGTCCCGCCTCGGGTGTTTCGGTGCCGTGCCGTGGGATGCCAGGCCGGGCGTCAGGGGTGGTGTCCCGGGTCCGCTCAGCGCGCGCGGTTGAGGGTCTGCAGGGCGGCGCGCAGCAGCTGCGGAACGGGCGGCTGGGCGCCCTCCGCAAGGGCCGCCTCCGCCTGCGGTGCCACGGCGGACACCGCTTCGTCCGCCTCGCGGGTGGCGTAGCCGAGACCGATCAGGGCGGCCTGGAGCTGGTCGCGCCAGGACGAGGTGACCGCGGTGCCGATGCCCTGCTGGCCGATGTGGGCGCCGACGGGCTCGCCGAGTCTGTCCTTCAGTTCGAGCAGGAGCTTCTGGGCGCCCTTCTTGCCGATGCCGGAGACGGCGGTGAGCGCCTTCTCGTCGCCGGTGGCCACGGCGATGCGCAGGGCGTCCGGGCTGTGTGTGGCGAGCATGGCCTGGGCGAGCCGGGGCCCGACTCCGCTGGCGGTCTGGAGGAGCTCGAAGACCTGCCGTTCGTCGTCGTCGGCGAAGCCGTAGAGCGTCAGCGAGTCCTCCCGTACGACGAGGGAGGTCGCGAGCCTGGCCTCCTTGCCGGTACGGAGGCCGGCGAGGGTGTTCGGTGCGCACTGGACGGCCATGCCGATGCCGCCGACCTCGATCACGGCCGTGGTCGGGGTGAGCGCGGCGACGGGGCCGCTGACGAAGGCGATCATCGGGGGACCTTCCGGACGGGGGCTGCTGCGGTGCGCGGGACGCGCGGGATGCGGGCAGCCGCTGCGGCCGCCGCGTGCGCCTGCTGGAGGCGGTTGAGCGCGGGGGCGCGCCAGATGTGGCAGATGGCGAGGGCGAGGGCGTCGGCGGCGTCCGCCGGCTTGGGCGGGGCGTCCAGCCGCAGGAGGCGGGTGACCATGGCGCCGACCTGCGCCTTGTCCGCGCGTCCGCTGCCGGTGACGGCGGCCTTGACCTCGCTGGGCGTGTGCAGGGCGACCGGGATGCCGCGGCGGGAGGCGCAGAGCATGGCGACCGCGCTGGCCTGGGCGGTGCCCATCACCGTACGGACGTTGTGCTGGGCGAACACCCGCTCCACGGCGACGTATTCGGGCCGGTGCTCGTCGAGCCACTCCTCGATGCCGCGCTCGATGGCCACCAGCCGGTGGCCGAGCTCCGCGTCGGCCGCGGTGCGCACGACGCCCACCCCGACCATCGTCAGGGGCCGGCCCGCGACGCCCTCGACGACTCCGACGCCGCACCGGGTGAGCCCGGGGTCCACGCCGAGTACCCGCACGATGCGCCCCCTCCCTGCCGATCGGTCAACTGTTCCCGCAGGCTATCGGCTCGCACTGACAATGCGACGGGCCGACGGGGTGTGTCCCCCGTCGGCCCGTCCGCGGAAAGCCGCGCCGGTCACCCGGCAGCCGTTCAGGCGTCGACCTTCTCCATGACCTCGTCGGAGACGTCGAAGTTGGCGAAGACGTTCTGCACGTCGTCGCTGTCCTCCAGCGCGTCGATCAGCTTGAAGATCTTGCGCGCGCCCTCTTCGTCCAGCTCGACCTGCATGGTCGGGACGAAGTTGGCCTCGGCCGAGTCGTAGTCGATGCCGGCTTCCTGCAGCGCGGTGCGGACCGCGACCATGTCGGTCGCCTCGCTGAGGACCTCGAAGGTGTCACCGAGGTCGTTGACCTCCTCGGCACCGGCCTCGAGCACCGCACCGAGCACGTCGTCCTCGCCCAGCTCGCCCTTGGGGACGATCACGACGCCCTTGCGGTTGAACAGGTACGAGACCGAGCCCGGGTCGGCCATCGAGCCGCCGTTGCGGGTCATGGCGACGCGGACGTCGGACGCGGCACGGTTGCGGTTGTCGGTGAGGCACTCGATGAGCACCGCGACACCGTTCGGACCGTAGCCCTCGTACATGATCGTCTCGTAGTCGGCGCCGCCGGCTTCGAGACCGGCACCGCGCTTGACCGCCGAGTCGATGTTCTTGTTCGGGACCGAGCTCTTCTTGGCCTTCTGGATGGCGTCGAACAGCGTCGGGTTGCCGGACACATCGGCACCGCCGGTACGAGCCGCGACCTCGATGTTCTTGATCATCTTCGCGAAGAGCTTGCCGCGCTTGGCGTCAATCACGGCCTTCTTGTGCTTCGTCGTAGCCCATTTAGAGTGGCCGGACATCTGCCTTCTCCTTCGCGTCACCAAAATCCGTACGAACCCGAGAGATCCTACCGGGGTCGAGTCAGGTGGCCGCGCACACCATGTCGACGAAGTACGCGTGGACCCGGTGGTCCCCGGTCAGTTCCGGGTGGAATGACGTGGCAAGGGCGTTTCCCTGCCGTACCGCCACAATATGCCCGCCGTGCTCGGCCACGACCTTGGCCTGCGCGCCCACGGACTCGACCCAGGGTGCGCGGATGAAGACGCCCTCGACGGGGCCGCCCTCGATCCCGGCGACCTCGACGGCCGCCTCGAACGACTCGTTCTGCCGCCCGAAAGCGTTACGGCGCACGATCATGTCGATGCCGCCGAGCGTCTCCTGGCCCGAGCGCGGGTCGAGGATCTTGTCGGCGAGCAGGATCATCCCGGCGCAGGTGCCGTAGACCGGCATTCCGGCCCGTATCCGCTCGCGGAGCGGTTCCAGCATGCCGAACAGGGCGGCCAGTTTGGACATCGTGGTGGACTCGCCGCCGGGGATGACCAGGCCGTCGACCTCGGCGAGCTCCTCGGGACGCCGGACCGGCCTGGCCAGGGCGTCCGCCGAGGCCAGGGCGATCAGGTGCTCCCGTACGTCGCCCTGGAGAGCCAGGACTCCGATCACAGGGGTGTCGCTCATCAGTGACTACCAGCCGCGGTTGGCGTAGCGCTCGGCCTCGGGCAGCGTGTCGCAGTTGATGCCGACCATCGCCTCGCCCAGGTTGCGGGAGGCGTCCGCGATGATCTTCGGGTCGTCGTAGAAGGTGGTGGCCTTCACGATGGCGGCGGCGCGCTTGGCCGGGTCGCCGGACTTGAAGATGCCGGAGCCGACGAAGACGCCCTCGGCGCCGAGCTGGCGCATCAGCGCGGCGTCGGCCGGGGTGGCGACACCGCCCGCGGAGAAGAGGACGACGGGCAGCTTGCCGAGCTCGGCGACCTCCTTGACCAGCTCGTAGGGGGCACGGAGGTCCTTGGCGGCGGCGTACAGCTCGTTGTTGTCGTAGCCGCGCAGGCGGGCGATCTCGTTCTTGATCTGGCGCAGGTGGCGGACGGCCTCGACGACGTTGCCGGTGCCGGCCTCGCCCTTCGAGCGGATCATGGCCGCACCCTCGGCGATGCGGCGCAGGGCCTCGCCCAGGTTGGTGGCACCGCACACGAACGGGGTGGTGAACGCGAACTTGTCGCTGTGGTTGACCTCGTCGGCCGGGGTGAGGACCTCGGACTCGTCGATGTAGTCGACGCCGAGGGACTGCAGGACCTGGGCCTCGACGAAGTGTCCGATGCGGGACTTCGCCATCACCGGGATGGAGACGGCCTCGATGATCTCCTCGATCATGTTCGGGTCCGACATCCGGGCCACGCCGCCGTCCTTGCGGATGTCGGCCGGAACCCGCTCCAGGGCCATGACGGCCACGGCGCCCGCGTCCTCGGCGATCTTCGCCTGCTCGGCGTTGACGACGTCCATGATCACGCCGCCCTTGAGCTGCTCGGCCATGCCGCGCTTGACGCGGGCGGTGCCGAGGGCGGGGGCGTCGGCGGACTGCGGGGTGGCGGGATTCGTGGACACGGATCGACCTCACTGGGAGAAAGGGCTGCTGAACGTGCAGGACTGATGCACTGCTGAGCAAACGCTCCGGGACCAGTCCACAGCAAGGGCCAATGGAAGGCCGGTGGATCGTTTTGGCCCGGTGGATCGATGTGGTCCGGGGTATCGATGTGGTCCGGTGGATCGCCTCTGGGCACGGGAGATCGGCATTTTCGCCTGCCGACCGGGTCCGGTGCGTCGCAGCACGGCGGCATGGCCCACCCGCACCGCGTCGCGCCCGGTCGCGCCCGTGCGGCCCCGCCCCGTGCCCGCCGCCGTCAGCTGACCGGGCGGTCCGCGAGGGCCACCGGCGGTTCGTCGTCCATCTCGAAGGCCAGCGGGAACGGGGCGTGTCCGGCCAGCCGGAACCAGCGCACGGTGCGGTGGCGGCGCAGCGCCCGCGCCGCCCGCACCGCGTCGTTGTGGAACCTGCGCGCCATCGGGACCCGGCGGACGGCCGCGGCCAGCTCGGAGGCGGCCTCCTCGCCACCCGGGATCTCCTTCACCGCGTCGACCTGTGCCCGCTCACCGAACACCGCGCGCAGGGCGGTGCTCAGCTCGCTCTCGGCGACCTCACGGTGCTCCTCCTCCGACTGCCGGGCGGCGTGTGCCGCCTCGTACAGCACGATGGAGGACGCCGGGTCGAGGACGCCGGACGTGGCGAGTTCCTGGGTGACCGAGGCGCGGCGCAGGAGCTGGGCGTCGAGGGCGGCCCGGGCCGCGTCGATCCGGGTGTGCAGCCGGTCGAGACGGCCCGCGGTCCAGCTGAGGTACAGGCCGATCGCGATGAGCACGACGGCGGTCCAGATGAGGGTTTCGGTCACGGGCGCAAAGGCTACCGGTGAGCGGGCGCCCGGCGGCTTCCCCGGGCGGCGCGGCCACCGACCGGGGAAGGTGCTCAGTCCCGGGCCAGCCCGAACCGGGCCCGCAGCCCGGTGCGTTCGTCCGTCGCCACCGACGCGGCCCCGTCCGCCACCGTCTCGTACACCGCCAGGATGTCCGCCCCGACCGTCGACCAGTCGAAGCGCCGCACGTGCGCACTGCCCCGCTCGCGCAGTTCCGCACGCCGTTCCGGGTCGCCCAGCAGCCGGATCGCCGACGCGGCAAGGGCGTCCGCGTCCTCGTTGGCGAACAGTTCCCCCGCCGCCCCCAGGTCCAGGACCTGCGCGAACGCGTCCAGGTCGCTGGCCAGGACCGGTGCGCCCGCCGACATGGCCTCCACGAGGATGATGCCGAAGCTCTCGCCGCCGGTGTTGGGCGCGACGTACACGTCCACGCTGCGCAGCAGCCGGGCCTTGTCCTCGTCGCTCACCATGCCGAGGAACTCGACCCGTGCGCGCATCTCCCTGGGCAGCGAGGCCACGGCCTCCTCCTCGTCGCCCCGGCCCGCCACGAGCAGCCGGGTGTCCGGGCGTGCCGCGAGGATGGCGGGCAGCGCGCGCATCAGGACGGGCAGGCCCTTGCGCGGCTCGTCGATGCGCCCGATGAACCCGATCGTGCCGCCCTGCCACTCCGGCCTGGGCTCGGCCGCGGCGAAGAACCCGACGTCCACCCCGTTGGGAATGACCACCGCGTCGCCGCCCAGGTGCTCGACCAGGGTGCGGCGCGCGTACTCGCTGACCGCGATGCGCGCGCTGATCTTCTCCAGCGCCGGCTGGAGGATCGGATAGGCGGCGATCATCGCCCGCGAGCGCGGATTGGACGTGTGGAACGTGGCGACGATCGGTCCCTGCGCCGCCCAGCAGGTCAGCAGCCCCAGCGACGGCGAGGTCGGCTCGTGGATGTGGATCACGTCGAACGTGCCTTCGTGGAGCCACCGCCGCACCCGCGCCGCGGACAGGAAGCCGAAGTTCAGCCGGGCGACGGAGCCGTTGTACGGGACGGGCACGGCCCGGCCCGCGGACACCACGTACGGCGGCAGCGGCGTCTCGTCGTCGGCCGGGGCCAGCACGGAGACCTGGTGACCGAGCCGGATCAGATGCTCGGCCAGATCACGGATGTGGAACTGCACGCCGCCGGGGACGTCCCAGGAGTACGGGCAGACGATGCCGATCTTCACTGCTCGTCTCCGCGGGGTTCGAGGTCGGAGAGCCAGAGCCGTTGCAGCATGTGCCAGTCCTCCGGGTGCTCGGCGATGCCCAGGGCGAACGCGTCGGCCAGGGCCTGTGTCATCGAGGACGTCTTCTCGCCGCGGTCGCCTGTGCCGGGCACCTCGACGGGCGGATGGATCCGCGCCTTCATCACCGGCGTGTCGTCGTACGAGAGCGTGACCGGCAGCAGCAGCGCACCGGTCTGCTGAGCCAGCAGCGCCGGCCCGGCGGGCATCCGGGCCGTGTCGCCGAAGAACGTCACCTCGACGCCCGAGGCGGACAGGTCGCGGTCGGCCACCAGGCAGACGAGGCCGCCCTCGCGCAGCCGCCGCGCCAGCGTCCCGAACGCCGTCCCGCCGTTGTGCGCGAGCACCTCCATGCCCAGGCCCTCGCGGTACGCGACGAACCGGTCGTACAGCGACTCGGGCCTGAGCCGCTCGGCGACCGTGGTGAACGGAACCTTCAGGTCCGTGGTGACCCACGCCCCCGCCAGGTCCCAGTTGCCCAGGTGCGGCAGCGCGAGGACGACCCCGCGCCCCGCGTCGAGCCCTTCGGTCAGCCGGTGAGCGTCCGTCACGTCGATGGACGCCTTGATCCGCTCCGGAGTCCAGGTGGGCAGCCGGAACGACTCCATCCAGTAGCGCATGTACGAACGCATGCCGGCCTTGGACAGGGCCGCCAGCCGGGCCGGGCTCGCGTCCGGCACGACCCGCGCCAGATTCGACTCCAGCCGCAGCACACTCTTGCCGCGCCGCTTCCAGACCTGGTCGGCGATGGTGCGGAACAGCGCCTGCGCGGCGGGTTCGGGCAGCTTCTTGACCGCGGCCCAGCCCAGCCCGTACAGGCCGTCGCTCAGCCGCTCACCGGCGCCGGGCTTCGTGGCCCCGGGCGCGCCGCTCACTGCGCGGCCTCGCTCCCCCGGTCCCCCGCAGCCGGCACCGCGGCGGCCGCGTCGGCCTCGGCGGACTCGCGGCGCACGGTCACGACCCGCTGCACCAGCGTCACCAGGCTGCCCACGGCGACGATCCACAGGGCGATCGGGAGGAGGATGTCGATCCCCGGCACACCGAACGCGTGCAGACCCGCCAGACCGGCGGCGACCAGCGAGATCACCAGTCGCTCGGCGCGCTCCACGAGTCCGTTGACCGCCACGGGCAGCCCGATCGACTCACCGCGTGCCTTGGTGTACGAGACCACCTGGCCGCTCGCCAGGCAGAAGATCGCGACCGCGCACAGGACGTTGTCGTCGCCACTGCCCGCGTACCAGAGCGCGAAGCCGGCGAAGATCGCCCCGTCGGCGACGCGGTCGAGCGTCGAGTCGAGGAAGGCGCCCCAGCGGCTGGAGATGCCCGCCTGCCGCGCCATGTTGCCGTCGACGAGGTCGGAGAAGACGAAGATCGTGATGACGATCGTGCCCCAGAAGAACTCCCCCATCGGGAAGAAGACCAGCGCACCTGCCATCACCCCGGCCGTGCCGATCAGAGTGACCGCGTCAGGGCTCACGCCCAGGCGCAGCAGCAGTGCGGCGAACGGCGTGAGGACACGCGTAAAAAATGCACGCGCGTACTTGTTCAGCATGGCCTTCCCGAGGGTCGGTGGGCCGCATGGCCCCATCGGCCACCGGCTGGCCCATCGTAGTCACGACTGCGGGGATCCACTGTCCGGGCACCCTGGAGGACACCGCCGGCCCGCCCCGGAAGCGACCCCCGGTCCCGTACGGCGTGTACGACGTATGGACGCAACCCGGACACAGTGTCAAGCTCGGAACTACCGCGGGCGTCGTCGTAGCCGCCGCGGCGGCTTCCCCGTGCCCGCGCGGCCACTCCCCATCCCGCGCCGGCGGTCCCCCTGCCCGGCGCCCTCACCCGGGAGGCACGCGTCATGGGCGACAAGGCACACACGCACACCGGAGCCGCCACAGGAGCAGCGACGGCCGGCCATCCCTCCGCCATCAGGAACGTGGTGCTGGTCGGCCACAGCGGATCCGGCAAGACCACCCTGGTCGAGGCCCTCGCACAGACCGCGGGCGCGGTCAACCGGGCCGGCCGGGTCGAGGACGGCACCACGGTCTCCGACCACGACGGGATCGAACAGCGCCGACAGCGCTCGATATCACTCACCCTCGTCCCCGTCGAATGGGACGGAATCAGGATCAACCTGCTGGACACCCCCGGATACGCCGACTTCGTCGGGGAACTCAGGGCCGGTCTGCGCGCGGCGGACGCGGCCCTCTTCGTCGTCTCGGCCGCCCAGGAGGCCGACGCCGTCGCCGGCACCACCCGCGCCGTGTGGGACGAGTGCGCGGCGGTCGGCATGCCGCGCGCCATCGTCGTCACCCACCTGGACACCGCCCGTACCTCCTTCGACGCGATGACCCGGATCTGCGGCGAGATCTCCGGCGGCGACGACCCCGACGCCGTACTGCCCCTCTACCTGCCGGTGCACGGCCCCGAGGCCGCGGACGGACACGCACCGCTGACCGGGCTCACGGGACTCCTCTCGCAGCGGATCCTCGACTACTCCGGCGGTGACCGGCAGGAGCATCCGCCGGCCGAGTCCCAGCAGGGGCCACTGGCGGATGCCCGCAGCCGGCTGATCGAAGGGATCATCGCCGAGAGCGAGGACGAGACCCTGATGGACCGCTACCTCGGCGGCGCCGCCATCGACGTCAAGACCCTCGTCGACGACCTCGAACGCGCGGTCGCACGCGGCACCTTCCACCCCGTCCTGACCGCCGCGCCCGCCGCCGCCGGCGCTCGCCAGGGCATCGGCACCGTCGAGCTCCTCGACCTGATCACCCGCGGCTTCCCCACCCCGCTCGAACGCCCGCTGCCCGCCGTCACCACCCTGCACGGCGCCGCGCTCCCCGCCCTGGACTGCGACCCGCAGGGCCCCCTGGCCGCCGAGGTCGTCAAGACGGACTCCGATCCCTACATCGGCCGGCTCTCGCTCGTGCGCGTCTTCTCGGGCACCCTGCGCCCCGACGACACGGTGCACGTCTCCGGCCACGGACTCGACGACCCCGGTCACGAGGCCCGGCCCCTCCACGAGACCGAGATCCGCGTCGGCGCCCTCTCCTCCCCCTTCGGCAAACAGCAGCGGCCCGTCACCGCCTGCGTCGCCGGCGATCTCGCCTGCGTCGCCCGGCTGGACACCGCCGAGACCGGCGACACCCTCTCCGCCCCCGGCCACCCCCTGCTGATGCAGCCGTGGACGATGCCCGACCCCCTGCTGCCGCTCGCCATCGAGGCCCACAGCAAAGCCGATGAGGACAAGCTCTCCCAAGGCCTCGCACGTCTCGTCGCCGAGGACCCGACCATGCGCCTGGAGCAGAACCAGGACACCCACCAGGTCGTCCTGTGGTGCCTGGGGGAAGCCCACCTGGACGTGGCACTGGACCGGCTGCGCACCCGCTACGGCGTCCAGGTCGACGCGGTCCCCCACCGCGTCGCCCTGCGCGAGACGTTCGCCGGGCCGTCCACCGGACGCGGCCGCCACGTCAAACAGTCCGGCGGACACGGCCAGTACGCCATCTGCGAGATCGACGTCGAGCCGCTGCCTCCCGGCTCCGGAATCGAATTCGTCGACAAGGTGGTCGGCGGATCGGTGCCCCGCCAGTTCGTCCCCTCCGTCGAGAAGGGTGTCCGCGCCCAGGCCGCCCGTGGTCTGACCACCGGGCATCCTCTGGTCGACGTGCGCGTCACCCTGCGGGACGGCAAGTCGCACTCCGTGGACTCCTCCGACGCCGCGTTCCAGACCGCGGGCGCCCTGGCCCTGCGCGAGGCCGCCGGTGACGCCCGCATCCAGCTCCTGGAACCCGTCGCCGAGGTCAGCGTCCTGATCCCCGACGACTTCGTCGGCCCGGTGATGAGCGACCTCTCCGGCCGCCGCGGCCGGGTGACCGGTACCGAGCAGTCCGGCACCGGGCGCACCCTCGTACGGGCCGAGGTCCCCGAGCTGGAGATCGGGCGCTACGCGGTCGACCTGCGTTCCCTGTCCCACGGAACGGGCCGGTTCGACCGCTCGTACGCCCGCCACGAGGCGATGCCCCCGCAGCTGGCCGACCGCCTCAACACACAGCAGACGAACGGCACCAAACGCACATAAGCCCCTCGGCCGCTCACCGTCGTCCACAGCGTTGTCCACAGGACCGGACGGGGTACCGATCCGGACGATACGCTGTGCTGCCAGGTCAGAAAGTGTGCCGGGCCCGGCAGTTGGGAAACAGCCGCAGGAGCGGTTCCTCGGTGGCGAGTGGGGGCGACAGTGGCCAGCAACGGATTCGATTTCTCTCCCGGAGCGCAGATTCCGCTCCAGGGGGCGGCAGGAGCGGCGGTGGCGACCAACGCCCTCGCCTCTGCCGCGTACCGGGACAGCCCGGTGGAGGACATCCTCAAAGCCAACAGCGAGTGGCACAAGTCCGAAGTCAAGGCAGGGCGTTCCAAGCTCTTCAAATCCGACTACTTCAAACCCGACCTCGGCGAGGCCTTCTCCCGCGCCGTCCAGGAACGCATGCTGGGCGGCGCCCGGAAGGCGCTCATCCAGTCCTTCGGCAGCGACCCCCAGACCGTCGTCGAGCACTGCCTCTCCGCGAGCCGTCTGCGCAAGGCCCGCGACACCAAACTCACCGCGGTGACCGCCCTGTTCGGCTTCGTCTTCCTGCCCGGCATGCTGCTGTGGGTCATCACGTTCCGCCTGCGCGACGGCCTCGCCAACACCAAGGACAAGGGCCTCGCCGCCCTCGGCAACGCGCTGCTGCCCATCGTCGGCATCGGGGCCCTGTTCCTCCTGGTCGCCATGCCCCTCAACGGGCTCCTGGCGCTGTACCTGCGCGCGATGATCGTGGCGCCCGTCATCGGCTGGCTGATCGCCAAGCGGATCGCCGAGAAGTCCGCCCAGGACATGCGCGCCCGCTGGGAAGGGCTCCTCTCCGGCGGCGGCGTCATCGCGAAGATCCCCGAAGCCGTGCCGAAGAACCCCAACGAGACCGCCCGCGAGGCGCTCCGCCAAGGCCTGGAGAAGCTCTCCGCCGAGCAGCAGTCCAACTCCGTCTTCTACGCCGGCCCCAAGGGCATCCTCGGCATGGGCACCCGCTGGGGCAGCTGGCAGCTCGCCGAGGACCTCGTCCCCAAGGAGCCCGCCAAGGAGTTCCACCAGTTCCGCAGCTGGGACCTGATCCGCGTCATCCACGACCAGCTCAAGATGCTGGAACGCGGCCCCCTGAACACCGGTGGGTTCCCCACCCCGTCCGTCACCCACTGGATCGTGTCGCCCGTCGGGGAGAACACCGACGAGGTGTCACGCCCCGCGGGCGAGGACGTCGCCACCTTCCAGGTCAAACCCCACGAGATCCAGCGGATCTGCAACCACCAGCAGTTCGGCGGCGGCGACCGCCACTACCTGGGCGTCCAGTTCACCCTCTGGGACGGCCAGCTGGTCATCACCATGATGATCAGCGTCACGGTGCTCTTCGAGACCCTGCGCATCGAGGTCACCGGACACGCGCTCGGCCCCGTCCACTCCCTGTTCACCAGCAAGCCCGCCGCCAAGAAGAAGACAGTCAACAAGACCGTCAAGTTCTGGGAGACCCGCGACATCGCGCTGGCCCTGGTCGAGTCGAAGGAGGTCGTCCGCCTCGCGCTGCGCGCCCCCTTCACCTGGTACCCGCCGCTCCTCGACTACCTCGGCGGCAAGATCGCCCTGCCCGAACCCTTCGGGCTGCGGCACGCCTGGGCCGAGAAGCCGTGGCGCCACCGCTTCATGGCCGACGACGCGATGCGGGCCGCCACACCCGTCCTGCGCGTCGTGCACAGCGCCGCCATGAAGGTCCTGGCGGAGAACGGCGTCGACACCGACCGCTTCGACAACCGCTCGTCGATACTGAGCGGACTCGTCCAGGACCCCAGCCCGCGCAAGGCCGACCTCTACGACGCCTAGTGCCGCGGCGGGCAGCGTTTGCCCGTGGAGGAGCGGCGTCCGGTGCGTGCTCCCGGCGTGCAGGCCGGAAGCCCTCGTACGGGACGCACTCGGGCTTTCGGCCGGTGCGGCGAAGACGCGCACCGGACGCCGCGACGGGGCAACCGTTGCCTGCCACGGCACCAGCACCGCGACCGGCAGCCTCACGGAGGCACTGACGACGGCGCGAGGGGCGCCCCGGAAGACCGGGGCGCCCCTCGCGGTACAGCGGGAAGACAGCCGGAATCAGACGCCGCGCGGCCAGGCGTCGGCCAGCATCGCGCGGGTGTCGGCCAGCAGCTGCGGCAGCACCTTGGTGTGACCCACCACCGGCATGAAGTTGGTGTCGCCACCCCACCGCGGCACCAGATGCTGATGCAGATGCGCGGCAATACCCGCACCCGCCACAGCACCCTGGTTCATCCCGATGTTGAAACCGTGCGCGCCCGACGCGCCACGCAACGCGGCCATCGCACGCTTGGTGAAATCGGCGAGCTCCACCGTCTCCGGGCCGTCCAGCTCCGTGTAGTCCGCGACATGCCGGTACGGCACCACCATCAGGTGCCCACCGTTGTACGGATACAGATTCAGCACCGCGTAGACCTTCTCGCCACGCGCGACGACAAGCCCGTCCTCGTCCGACTTCGAGGGGATCTCACAGAACGGGCAGCCGTCACCGGCCTCCGGGCCGGTCGGCTTGTTCTCGCCCTGGATGTAGGCCATCCGGTGGGGCGTCCACAGGCGCTGAAACGCGTCGGGCGTCCCCACTCCGATCTGCTGCTCCGGCTCACTCGTCATGCCGATCAGCATATTGCGTACCCCACGCGAAGCGTGTCGCCGGGGCCGATCCCGTCCACTCGGCGCGATGCTGGCCCGATGAGCGACCGCACCCCGGCCCGGCCCTCACCCGCTCTGACCTCCTGGGAGCAGCGCACCGAGCTACCGCTCTTCGCCGCCTCGCTGCTCTTCCTCCTCGGCTACGCGGTCCGTGTCCTCGCCCCGGACGACGCCGAGCCGTGGCACGACATCTCCCTCGCCCTCGTCGCCGCCACCTGGCTCCTCTTCGTCATCGACTACGCCGTACGGGTCCGCCTCAGCGGACTGGGCCACCGCTTCCTCCGGGTCCGCTGGCTCGACACGCTCGTGCTCCTGCTGCCGCTGCTGCGCCCGCTGCGGCTGGTCAAGGTCTACACGGCCATCCAGAAGCGCCACGACGAGCCACGGCTGAGCCTGTACGCACGGGTCATGTCGTACGCCGGCCTGTCGGCCCTGCTGCTGGGCTTCTCGGCGGCTCTCGCGGTCTACAACCAGGAACACGACGCGCCGGGCGCCTCGATCCGGACGTTCGGCGACTCGGTCTGGTGGGCGTGCGCGACGCTCACCACGGTGGGGTACGGCGACGCCGTGCCGGTGACGCCGTGGGGCCGGGTGGTCGCGGCGTTCCTGATGGCCTGCGGGCTGGCGCTGCTGGGGGCGGTGACGGGTTCGTTCTCGTCGTGGCTGATCCAGGTGTTCCGGCGGGAGGACGAGAAAGGGCCCCCGGTGGGCGGGTAGCTCACCGGGGGCCCTTCCTGGCACGCATCAGACCTGGACGCGGTCCTCGACGGCCTTGGCGATCTTCGCGATCGCGTCCTCGACCGGGATGCCGTTCTCCTGTGAACCGTCGCGGTAGCGGAACGAGACGGCGCCGTTGGCCATGTCCTCGTCCCCCGCGATGATCATGAAGGGCACCTTGGCCTTCTGCTGGTTGCGGATCTTCTTCTGCATCCGGTCCGACGAGGCGTCCACGTCGACCCGCAGCCCCTGCTTGCGGGCCTTGGCGGCGAACTCCTGGAGGTACGGGATGTGCGCGTCGCCGATCGGGATGCCGACCGCCTGGACGGGCGCCAGCCACACCGGGAACGCACCCGCGTAGTGCTCCAGGAGCACGGCGAAGAAGCGCTCGATGGAGCCGAACAGGGCGCGGTGGATCATGACCGGGCGCTGCTTGGTGCCGTCGGGGCCGGTGTACTCCAGGTCGAAGCGCTCCGGCAGGTTGAAGTCGAGCTGCACGGTCGACATCTGCCAGGTCCGGCCGATGGCGTCCTTGCACTGGACCGAGATCTTCGGGCCGTAGAACGCGGCGCCGCCCGGGTCCGGGACCAGGGGCAGGCCCTGCTTCTCGGCGACCAGACGCAGCGTCTCGGTGGCCTCTTCCCAGACCTCGTCGCTGCCGACGAACTTCTCCGGGTCCTTGGTGGACAGCTCCAGGTAGAAGTCGGTCAGGCCGTAGTCGCGGAGCAGATTCAGGACGAAGGTCAGCGTCCGGTCGAGCTCCTGCGCCATCTGCTCCTTGGTGCAGTAGATGTGCGCGTCGTCCTGCGTGAAGCCGCGCGAGCGGGTCAGACCGTGCACGACGCCCGACTTCTCGTACCGGTACACCGTGCCGAACTCGAAGAGCCGCAGGGGCAGTTCACGGTAGGAACGGCCGCGCGCGTCGAAGATCAGGTTGTGCATCGGGCAGTTCATCGGCTTGAGGTAGTAGTCCACCCCGTCGTCGAGCTGCATGGGCGGGTACATGCCGTCGGCGTACCAGT
Organism: Streptomyces sp. NPDC091416; assembly: GCF_044756845.1. NCBI lineage: Bacteria > Bacillati > Actinomycetota > Actinomycetes > Kitasatosporales > Streptomycetaceae > Streptomyces > Streptomyces sp. NPDC091416. The sequence continues at coordinate 356,237 of NZ_JBIVTU010000009.1, read as the reverse complement.
CCAGGTGGCCGGACTTCTCGAAGAGCTTGCCCTTGGTGGCGTGCGGCGAGTAGACGAACTCGTAGCCCTCCTCCTCGTGGCGGCGCCGCGAGTAGTCCTCCATGGCCCGGCGGATGACGCCGCCCTTGGGGTGGAAGACGGCGAGGCCGGGGCCGATCTCGTCGGGGAAGGAGAAGAGGTCCAGCTCGTTGCCGAGCTTGCGGTGGTCGCGCTTGGCGGCCTCCTCCAGGAACTCCAGGTGCGCCTTCAGCTCGTCCTTGGTCGGCCAGGCGGTCCCGTAGATGCGCTGGAGCATCGGGTTCTTCTCGCTGCCGCGCCAGTACGCCGCCGCGTTCCGCATGAGCTTGAACGCCGGGATGAACCGGGTGGTCGGCAGGTGCGGACCCCGGCAGAGGTCCTTCCAGCACAGCTCGCCGGTCTTCGCGTCGAGGTTGTCGTAGATGGTCAGCTCGCCGCCGCCCACCTCGACGTCCGCGCCGTCGTCCGAGGAGGCGGAACCCTTGATGCCGATGAGCTCCAGCTTGTACGGCTCGTCGGCGAGCTCCTCGCGGGCCGCCTCGTCCGTCACGACCCGGCGGGAGAACCGCTGGCCCCGCTTCTGGATCTCCTGCATCTTCTTCTCGATGGCCTTGAGGTCCTCGGGCGTGAACGGCTTCTCGACGTCGAAGTCGTAGTAGAAGCCGTCCTTGACCGGCGGGCCGATGCCGAGCTTGGCCTCCGGGTGGAGCTCCTGCACGGCCTGCGCCATCACGTGCGCGGTGGAGTGCCGGAGGATGTTGAGGCCGTCCTCGGAGGAGATCAGGACCGGCTCGACACTCTCGCCGTCGGCGACGACGTACGCGAGGTCCTTCAGCTCACCGGCGACGCGGACGGCGACGACGGTGCGCTCGCCGGGGAAGAGCTCGGCTGCCGTAGTGCCCGTCGTCACCACGCGCTCTTCCCGCTCGGAATCGCGTTGGATGGTCACACGGACGTCTGACACCGGTCTCTCCTGACTGAGGGGGCGCACCCGCATTCCCATGGCGGACGCAAGGAGAATCGTACCGAGCCGACGGCCCCCTTAGCGAAATGGGCCGCCTGCGACCCGCTACTCCCCCGTGCACGCCTCCTCGAAGTAGTCGACGTTCTCCTGGAGCGACTTCATCAGCCGGTCCCGCTCCTCCTCGTCGACCTGGACCGGAACCACCTGCGAGGCTCTGGTCAGACGCCGGAAGCCGCCCCGGCTCTCCAGCCTTCCCTCGACCCGCACGGGCAGCCCCACCAGATGGGCCTGGCCCGCGATCCGGTACGCCTCCTCGTCGAGCTCCAGCCGTACGTGCGGCACCTCGGCGCCCGCCAGGACCCGCAGCCGTACGATTCCGGCCCCGCGCGGCCCCGAGCGGCGCAGGCGCACGACGGCCCCGGTGATCCGTACGGCCACCGCGGGCTCGTCCCTGAGGTAGCGGGCACCCGCCCGGCGCAGGGCCGGCAGGTCGCCCGGGGAGAACTCGACGGGTTCGGGACGTGCCGGGCAGCCCTCGGGGGCCCCCGCGGCCGGCGCCCAGTCCAGTGCGATGCCGGCCCCCTCCGAGCCCCGGACGAGCGCGATGACCGCCTCGGTCAGCTCCCGGCTGACGCCCGCCTCGACGGCGGAGTCGAAGGCCTCCATGCCGCCGGTGGCCCGTTGGTAGTCGACGGCCTCCCGGGCGGCGTGCAGGGCGTGGTGGAGCCGTACGGCGAGGGGGCGGCCCGCCTCGACGGGGACGAACGCCGTGAGGTCGCGGCCACCGGGTGCGGGGCCGATGAGGACGGAGCCGAGCGTCGCCAGGGCGCGGCGGCGGTGGCGGGCGCCGTGGTATCCGGCCCGGCCGCGGACGGCGAGTGCTCCGGCCAGCAGGATCTGGCGGGCGGCGCCGTGCAGCTGCTCCGCCCCGGTCCAGCCGGACGCTCCGGCGGTCCCGCCCATGGGGTCGGGCACCTCGCGCCACCAGCGGATCTCGTCGCTGGGGACGGCGAGGGCGACCAGGACCTCGCGGGCGGAGGGCGCGGCGCTGCGGCTGAGGGCGGTCAGGGCCTCCGCCAGCAGGTCCTCGCTGTCCGGGAACGCCGTGGTGTCCGGCACGAGCAGGCTGGTGGAACGGCCGGGCGGCCCGGGCGGGGTCCAGCGGCTGTACCGGCCGGCCGCACCGCCGCGCCGGTGCCAGCCGTGGCGGGCGAGCAGGGCCCCGAGGACCGCGGGGTCGGTCCGGGCGGGGTCGGGGAGGCCGAGGGCCGGTGGGTCGGTGGGCCAGGGGCCCGCCTGTTCGGCGGGGTGGGGCCGGACGGCTGACGGGAACACTTCGTGGACGGGCTCGTTCATCGGCCGGTGCATCAGGGTCTCCCTCCCGCCCCGACACGGGTCATGATCTCGCAGAGCGCCCGGTCGTCGAAGATGCGCGAGGTCGGGATCCGCACGGTCGTCCGGTGCCTGCCGGTCACGGCGTGACCGGCCAGGTTGGTCCAGTAGCAGCAGTGCCGCAGGTCGAGGCGGTCGTGTCCGGCGCGGAGCCAGTCGTCCTGGCTGCGGGGCACGAGCATCACGACGAGGATCTTGTGCACGGACACGGGGGTCCGGGCGAGCTTCACGAGGTGGGCGTTGTCGAGCGTGAAGGCGAAGGTCGGGCCGGGCGGCCCGGGCGGTATCTGGTAGGTGCATTTCAGCTGGACCTTGATGGTCACCTCGTCGTCGACGACGTGACCGGGGGCTCCGTGGCTGACGTGCCAGTCGATGCCGTTGTCGGGGAAGGGCTGCGACAGGGAGCACCCCGCCGCCGCCGCGACCGCGTGCAGGTAGCCCACCTGGAGGGTCTCCATGCAGGCGGTGGTGGCGAGTGCGCCGCGCAGCGGTGCGGTCCGCTGGGGCAGCAGCCCACTCGGGTCGGGCTGCGCGAGCGCCATGGCTCCGTATGCCTTCCGGGCTGTGCCGATGGGTGTGGGACGTGGCGGTGTTTCAACTTCCGGCCCCGTCACCTGTGTTGTCACCGCACAGGACCGCCCTCAAACGGCGTATCAGGCAAAGGGTGCGGGTATCACCGAACCGGGCAGAGGAATCTCACCATCTGCCGCTCGGGCGCGAGGAGTTCGGGGATGACTCATTGGTATGAGGGGCCACTGGCCGCTTTCGACACCGAGACGACGGGAGTGGACGTCGAGCAGGACCGGATCGTTTCGGCCGCGCTCGTCGTCCAGGACAGTGCCGGCGGGCGGATGCGCGTCACCCGCTGGCTGGTGAATCCGGGGATTCCGGTGCCCGTGGGGGCGACGGAGATCCACGGTCTGACCGACGACCATCTCCAGCGCAACGGGCGGTGGCCCGCTCCGGTGATGGAGGAGATGGCCAGGGCGCTGGCCGAGCAGAGCGCGGCGGGCCGGCCGCTGGTCGTGATGAACGCGCCGTTCGACCTGACGCTGCTGGACCGGGAGCTGAGGCGGCACCGGACGTCGTCGCTGGGCAGCTACCTGGAGAACGCGTCCCTGTGCGTGCTGGACCCGCGGGTGCTGGACAAGCACCTGGACCGCTACCGCAAGGGCCGTCGCACGCTCACGGATCTCTGCGAGCTGTACGGGGTGGTGCTGGACGGGGCTCATGACGCGGCGGCCGACGCGGCGGCGTCACTGGAACTGGTCCGGGCGGTGGGGCGGCGGTTCGCCACGCGTCTTGAACGGCTGACTCCGGCGGAGCTGCACACGCTCCAGGCGGTGTGGCACGCGGCCCAGGCGCGGGGCCTGCAGGCCTGGTTCGCCAAGAGCGGCACTCCGGAGACGGTCGATCCGGCCTGGCCGCTGCGCCCGGAGTTCCGCGCCGCGGCGTGAGCGGATGCGGCTCGGACACACAGATGGGTTCCGTCCCGCGGCGTGAGCGGCTGCGGGGCTCGGCCCCCGGACACACAGGAAGGGTTCCGTACCGCGGCGTGGGCGGATACGACGCTCGGCCGCCGGACACGCAGAAGCCGGTCCGTCGTTGTTGCTGACGGACCGGCCTCTCCCGGGGTGGGCGATACTGGGTTCGAACCAGTGACCTCTTCGGTGTGAACGAAGCGCTCTCCCACTGAGCTAATCGCCCGGGAACGGGTTGAACCATACAGGGCTCGGCGGGTGTGGTTCAAACCGCTTCCGGCCGAGCCGCGGATCCACGTCGCCCGGGCCCGGCAACCAGGTCCCCCATACGGACACATGGGCAGCCGTTCCGGTCCATGTCCCCGCCGGGCGCGTACTCAGCCGGGTATCTGAGTACCTGTGCGCATGCCCGGTCGCGTGGCCCGCACCACACTCGCCTGCATGGAACATGTGCCGCCACCCGCCGAGGAACTGGTCATCCTCGACCGTGAGCTCGCCCGGCTCGATCTGCGCCGGTCCGAGCTGCTGACCCGCCGCACCTGGCTGCTGAGCGTGCTGCAGACACCCGGTCACCGGCCGGCCGCTGCTCACACGCCGCAGTTCCCGCTGCCCGCCGCGCGTCCCGCTGCCTGGGGTGCGGGCTGGATCGGGGCTCCGGCCTCCTCCGGTTCGCCGTCCGCGCCGGCCGCTCGCCCGGTCCGTACCCGCAGTGCGCAGAACGTGCTGCTCACGCTCGGCGGTCTGCTGCTGGCGATCGCCGCCATCGCCTTCACCCTGGTGAGCTGGGGTCAGATGGGGATCGGCGGGCGCTCGGCCGTCCTGACCGCCGTCACGGTGGCGGCGCTGTCCGCGCCCGCGGTGCTGCTGCGACGCGGTCTGTCCTCGACGGCGGAGGCGCTCGGGGCGCTGGCGTCGGTGCTGATGGTGCTGGACGCCGTCGCCCTGTACCTGGTCGCGGTTCCGGACACCGGCGGTCTCGGCTACGCGGCCGTGGCCTCGGCCGTGCTCGCGGCGCTCTGGGCCGCCTACGGCCTGCTGCTCGACCGGTTGCGGCTCCCGCTGCCGCTGGCCGTGGTCAGCGCGCAGCTGCCGCTGGTTCTGTGGGCGTGGGCCGCGGAGGCGGACGCCCCGGTGTTCTCCGTCGCGCTCCTGGCGACGGCGGCGCTGGACTGCGCGATCGCCGTGCGGTTCAAGGGAGTCGCGGTGCGGATCACGGCCTGTGCCGGGCTCTGCGTCACCGGCGGCGCGGGTCTGCTGGTGGCTCTGGTGAAGTCGCTGTCGGCCAGTGGTCCGGCCGCCGCGGTGGTGCCCGGGGTGCTGCTCCTGGCCGGTGCGGCGATCGCTCTCGTGGGGGCCCGCCGGGCACCGGTGCCGGGCGCGGTGGCCGCGGGCACGGTGGCCGGACTGGCCGCGGTCGCCGCGGTGGGCGGGGTCGCGGCGGCCGGGGTGCCCGGCGGCTGGGCGGTGCAGGTGTATCTGGTGTGCGGGGGCCTGGTCCTGCTGGGCGTACGGGCTCCGCTGGGGCGTCCGGCCGGGCAGGGTCTGGTGTGGGCCGCGGGTGCGGTGGCGGCCATGTCGGTGCTGTACTCGGCCGCCCCGGTCGCGGTGGTCCTGGTGGGTCCGGCGGCTCAGCTGGGGCGGCTGTGGGCGGGTGCGCCGGAGGGCGGGGTCCGCGGAGCGGTGGGGGCCACGGACCTGCCGTGGCAGGACATGGCGGTGGCTCCGGTGGTGCTGCTGTCGGTGGCCGTGGCGCTCGGGGCGGCGTACCGGTCGTGGGAGGGTCTGATGCGGTGGGCCGGGCCGGTACCGGCGCCCCGTCCCGGGTGGCGGACGGCCGTCGGTGCGTCGGCCGTGGTGCTCGGGTGGGCGGGGCTCACCGTGCTGCCGCCCGCGCTCGATGTCTCCTTCACGGCGGCGGTCGCCTCGCAGTCGATGCTGGTCGCGGGGGTTCTGACCGTTGCGGTGGGCGCGCTGCGCCGCGGGACGACGGGGACGGCGGTGGCCGCGGGGGTGTGCGGCTCGGTCGGTGCGCTGGGTGTCGGGTTGCTGTCGCTGGGCTCGGAGCCGGCCACCTACGCGGTGTTCGGTGCGCTGCTGCTGATGTTCGCGGGTGCCGCTACGGCGCTGGACGCGCCCGAGGACCCGTCGCGTGCGCCGGTGCTGGTGACCGTGCAGGCGGGGGTGGTGTGCGCGGCGGTGGTGTGCGCCGGCGTTCTCGCGCTCGCCTTCGGTGCGTCGCTGGGGCTCGCGTCGTACGAGGCAGCGCCTGTGATGCTCGCCGTTCCCGCGGTGACGGCAGGTCTGGGCGCACGGCTGCGGGGGCACGCGGTGGCGCTGCCGCTCGAACTGACCGGCGGCGCGGTGGGCCTGGCCGCGATCGTGGCGGCGGTGGAGGACCCGCCGTTCCTGGCGCTGGTGCTGGCACTGTGCGGGGTGCTGGCCGCGGCGACGGCGTTGCGTACGGACCGGCGGGAGGTGGCCGGCTATCTGGCGACGGCGCTCTTCGTGCTGGCGTCCTGGGTGCGGCTGTCGGCGTCCGGGGTGTCGTCCCCGGAGGCGTACACGCTGCCGGTGACCGTGCCGGCCCTCGTGATCGGTGTGCTGCGCCGCCGTCGTGATCCCGCGGCGTCGTCGTGGACGGCGTACGGGGCGGGCCTGGCGGTGACACTGGTGCCGGCGCTCCTCGCCGCCTGGGGCGATCCGCACTGGCTGCGGCCGTTGTCGCTGGGGGTGGCGGCGCTGGTGATCACGCTGCTGGGGGCGCGGCTGCGGCTCCAGGCGCTGCTGGTGCTGGGCGGCGGGGTGCTGGCGCTGGACGCGTTGCACGAGCTGGCGCCGTACGTGGTGCAGGTGGTGGGCGCGATGCCGCGCTGGGTCGCGCCGGCGCTGGCCGGGGTGCTGCTGCTGGCGGTGGGGGCGACGTACGAGAAGCGGCTGCGGGATGCCCGGCGGCTGAGGGACGCCCTGGGCCGGATGCGGTGACCCGCAGGCCGGCCTGGGGCGCCCGCGCGTGCCTCAGGCCGGCATGCGGTCGCCGACGAGGGCGAGGTTCTCGATGGCGGCGAGTCCGTACAGCGCGGTGTCGTTGGTGTAGACCCAGTTGGCCTCGCTGCCCGGGACGGTGGTGACCGGGCCGCTCACCTTCTCGGTCTTCCAGGGGGCGGATTCCTTGTAGCCGTCGCTGTTGTAGAACTTCTCCCAAGCACGGGCGGCGAGCTTCTCGTCGCCCGTCTGCACGGCCGCGTAGGCGTCCATGCGGGAGTGGCCCTGGAAGAGGAGCAGGGTGCCGAAGTTGGAGCCGTAGCGGGCGGCCTGCTCGGCCTTGCTGGCGTTGAAGTAGCGGCAGTAGTCGAGGTACGCCTCCTTGAACTTCGGCATGTCGATCAGGCCGATGAGTTCGGCGCACAGTTCGTTGAGTCCGAAGACCCCGGACAGGTGGGAGACGCTGACGACGGGTTCGGTGGCGACGGCGAAACGCCCGGTGTCCAGGTCGTAGAGGCCGCTGCCCTGGACGAATCCGTTGGGCTGGGCGGCGATGGTCTCCATGGTGCCGAGCACCCGGGCCTTCGCCTTCTCGGCCTGCGGACCGCCGCGCTCCCATTCGGTGAGCCAGGCGGAGACGAGTCCGCTCCAGTCGGTGCCGAAGCCGACGGACAGGGCGTGCCGGTCGGGGGTGTAGGGCTCGGTACGGATCTTGCGGAGCGGGTCGAGGCCGAGGAAGGTCTCGTCGGAGTCGACGTTGGCCCGCATCAGGTCGCCGACGCGTTCGTCCGCGGTGAGGAAGTAGTAGAAGCGCCGGTAGGTGGTGTTGGCGATGCGCTGCTGCTTGGCGCTGTCCGCGTAGTGCTGGACGCCGTGGCGGGTGCCGAGTCCGGCCCAGTCGCCGAGGTGGTAGACGTCGACCTCGCCGGTGTGGCGGGTCATGGCCTCGGCGAAGCGGAAGATGTCGGCGCGTCCGGAGCGCAGGTAGGCGTACCAGAGCCAGAGGTCGGGCGAGAGTTCGGAGTTGTCCCAGGCGTAGCCGCCGACGTCGTAGCGCCACTGGTGCCGGGCGGGGTCGTAGGAGTGCATGATGTCGCCGTAGTCCCAGAAGCCGTACCAGCGGCGCATCTCGACCTGGTCCTTGTAGTACGTGAACAGGAAGTCCAGGTGGTCCTCGATCTTCGCCTTGGCGGGCGTGGAGCGGTCGACCGGTGAGAAGAGTCCGCCGAAGACGCCCGCGCCGACGAGCTGGGAGGGCGGGGCGACGAGCTGCGGGAGGGTGCGCACGGTGCGGGTCTGCTGGGCGAGGGCCTCGGCGCTGGGGGTCGAGTCGTTGGCCCAGAAGACGAGTTCGCTGGTGCGGGCGATGCCGTACGGGGTACCGAAGCCGGGCTCGTAGTCCTCGTAGGTGATGTTGAGGCCTTCGAGCTGTTCGGCGAAGGTGTCCTGGCCCAGGCCGTCGTGGTAGAAGCGCAGGTCCATCGGCTCGGCCTCGGGCGACCAGAGCCAGAGGGTGACCTCGGCGGCGTCCGTGTCGGCGCCGCGGATGTCGAGCTGGGCGGGGAACTTCTCCCAGAAGTCGCGCAGCCCGAAGGAGAGTCCGCCGCTCGCGCCGCCCACGTAACCGAAGCCGGAGGCGCGCCGGCCGCCGCCCGCGGCGATCCAGCCGTGGCCCTTCTTGGTGCGCTTGCGCAGCGAGAAGCCGTCGGCGGAGAGCTGGCTGAGCGTGTAGTCGCCCCAGGTGGGGATGAGCGGGAGGCGGGTGGTGACGCGCTGGTCCCAGGTGGCCGGGTCCGGCAGTTTCGTGCCCTCGAACTGGGCGGCCTGGACGGCAGCCCCCGGGTCCCGGCGCAGTCCGGTGATGCCCTTGACGGCTTCGCGGAGCATGCCGGTCTCGTCGCCGCCGATGCGGATGTGGCGGTCGTACGTCTCGTCGCGCATGGGGACGGTGAAGCGGACGCCGAGGCCGCGGATGAAGTCGCCGCTCGCCTTGCCGGGTTCCTGGGTGCCGTCGAAGGTGATGGTGTGCATCATGCGGAACGATTCGGCACCGGCGTAGAAGTAGAGCCGGACGGAGAACGGGAGCCAGGAGCGGTTGCCGTGGCGGTGCTTGCCGTCGATGCGCACGACGGCGCGGACGGGCCCGCTCTGTTCGACCTCGGCCTTGCTGATGGCGCTCTCGAAGCGTTCGTACTTCTCCTGCCCCTGGTCGCCGTCCTCGATCTCGCCCTGCCGGATGAGGACGAGGCGGCCGTTCTTCGCGATCTCGGTGGAGCCTCGGGTGAGGGAGCTGACGAGCGAGGAGCCGGTCTTGCCGATCTTCGCGGTGATGACTCCGGTGGAGACGGTGATCGAGCCGCCGCTGTTCTTCACCGTGACCTTGTGGGCGGCGGTGGCGGGTTCGCCGGTGGTGAGGGCGAACTTCTTGGCGCCGCCGGCTTCGGGGCCGACCGCGTGGGCCGTCCACTTCAGTGAGCCGTCGGGCCACTTGGCGGTGGCCCAGGTCTGGACGGGGATGTCCTTGCCGTCGGCGGTGGCGAGCGCGAACTTCTGGTCGGCCGGGTAGCGCCCCTTGGCCCAGGGGACGCCGAAGGTGGATCCGGGTGCGGCGCCGAGGCCGTCCTCCTCCAGCCAGCTGATCTCGACGGGGCCTTCGCCGGCCTTGCCGGTGGCTGCGGCCGCCTGCTGGGCGGTGTCGTTCAGCGCCCAGGAAAAGGTGCTGGCGGCGCCGGCGACGGCGGCGGCCTTGAGGACGGTACGGCGGGGGATCGGGGACATCACGACTCCAATTCGTGGCGAAAAAGGGCATGACTGATCGCACGCTGACGCGTGGTGGGACGTGGTGCGGTAGGTGGGGCCGGCCGTCGGTCAGCGGCGGTCGGCGGCGACCGCCGCCGCGGCGAGGCAGCCGAGGGCGGGCGCGGCCAGGGGTGGGATCTGCCAGGCGGCGAGGGCCAGGGCGACGAATCCGCCCACGAGCAGCAGTGAGCCTGCCGGGTCGGTGAGGGTCCGGCGGCCGGCGGCCCGGGCGGCGGCCGCCCAGGGCGTGGCGGGCTGCCAGGCGGCGGCCGTGCGCAGCCCCCAGACGGCCACGGCCGGCAGGCCGAGCAGGCTCACCGCGATGAGCGGACGGCCGCCCGGCAGCAGGCCGGACCGGGCGACCTGCCAGTCGAAGGCGAGCAGGGCGAGCGCCGCCCACCACAGCAGGGAGATGCGCCAGCCGCTGCGGAACGCCTCCCGTACGTCGGCGGCGAACTCCCGTACTCCGCCCGCCTCCCCGGCCAGGTACCGGCGCAGGTGCCGGCTCCCCGCGGCGAAGGCCGCGGGGAACGTGACGAGCGGCAGCGCGGCGACGGTGATCCACACGCCGGTGAGCAGGCATTCGGAGAAGACGCTGAATCGCTCCCGGACGAAGGAGGTCCTGGGTGCGGCGGGGGATTTCGTCGCCACGGGGTGCTCAGCCCTTCAGGCCGGAGGTGGCCATGCCGTCGATGAGGTAGCGCTGGAAGGCCAGGAAGAAGGCGAGGACCGGCAGCAGGGCCACCAGTGACATCGCGATCATGCCGCCGTAGTCGGCGACGGCGTCCTGGTCGATGAACATCCGCAGCCCCATCGAGACGGTGTACTTGTCCGGCTCGTTGAGGTACAGCAGGGGGCCCATGAAGTCGTTCCAGGCCTGGATGAAGGTGAAGATGGCGCTGGTGATGAGCGCGGGCCGGCACAGCGGCATCACGATCGACCAGTAGATCCGCAGGTGTCCGCAGCCGTCCAGCCGCGCGGCCTCGTCGAGTTCCTTGGGCAGTCCGCGCATGAACTGGACCATGAGGAAGACGAAGAAGGCGTCGGTGGCGAGGTACTTGCCGATCAGCAGCGGAGTGAAGGTGTTGATCAGCTCCAGCTTCTGGAACATCACGTACTGCGGAATGATCAGTACGTGGTACGGGAGCAGCAGCGTCCCGATCATGATGGCGAACATGATGTTGCGCCCGGCGAAGCGGACCTTGGTGAAGGCGTAGGCCGTGAGCGAGCAGGAGAGCACGACGCCGATCACGGAACCGACGGAGACGTAGGCCGAGTTCAGGAAGAACTTCCAGATCGGGATGTCGGCGATGCCGTCGGCGAGCCGCCGGTAGTTGTCGGTGATCGGGTCGGTCGGCAGGAGGTTCAGCGCGCCGACGATGTCCCCGCTCGGCTTGAACGAGGCGCCGATCGTCCACACGACCGGGTAGAGGACCACCGCGAGGATGGCGAGGGCGCCGATGTGCCAGGCGAGGGAGCCGGGAAGCCGGCGTCGTACGGCGGTGGTGTCCATCGGGGTCATCGGCCCCCCTCCTCGTAGTGCACCCAGCGCTTCTGGGACCAGAACAGCACGGCGGTGACCAGGCCCACGGCGACGAGCAGCAGCCATGCCATGGCGGAGGCGAAGCCCATCCGGCTGTTCGCGAAGCCCTGGTCGTACAGGTAACAGGTGTAGACGAGCGTCGCGTCGGCCGGGCCGCAGCTGCCGTTGCTGACGATGTAGGCCGATCCGAAGATCTGGAAGGAGTGGATGGTCTCCAGCAGGACGTTGAAGAACAGCACCGGCGAGATCATCGGCAGGGTGATGCTCCAGAACTTCCGCCAGGCACTGGCCCCGTCCACGTTCGCCGCTTCGTACAGCTCTCTGGGGACCTGCTTGAGACCGGCCAGGAAGATCACCATGGGGGCGCCGAACTGCCAGACCGTGAGGCCCACCAGCGCGTAGATGATCATGTTCGGATCGCCGATCCAGCCGCCCGCGTCGATCCCGAACAGCTGCTGTCCCCGGTCGACGACGGCATCGTCGGAGAACAGCGCGCGCCAGACGATGGCGGCCGAGACGCTCGCGCCGATCAGCGACGGCGCGTAGAACGCGGCCCGGTAGAAGGACTGGCCCCAGCGCTTCTGGGCCAGCAGCATCGCCACGGCGAGCGCGGCGGCCAGCTTGATCGGGGTGCCGATCACCACGTACCAGGAGGTCACCTTGACCGACTGGCGCCAGCGGGGGTCGGCGAACATGTCGGTGAAGTTCTTCAGGCCGACCCACTTCGGGGCGTCGAAGAGGTTGTAGTCGGTGAACGCGAGGTACAGCGAGAAGACCATGGGGCCGGCGATCAGGAACAGGAAGCCCGCGATCCAGGGCGACATGAAGAGATAGCCGGTCAGATTCTCGCGGTGGCCCCGCGGTCGCGGAGCGGGGCGGGTCTTGCGTCCCGGGCCGCTCCGCTCCACGGTGGCGAGGTCCTTGTCGAGGACCGGGCCGCTCGTGGAGGTCTGGATGTGAGTCACCGCGTCATTCCTCTCAGTTCGAGGCGAGGGCGGTCTTCGCCTCGGAGAAGAACTGCTTGACGGAGTCCTCCGGCGAGGCCTTGCCCAGGGACATGTCGCCGGCGATGCGCAGGAACGCCGCCTCGACGACGTCGGCACCGGCCGGGTGCGGCGTGATGGGCTCCAGCACGCCGGCCTTGGCGATCTCGGTCTCGTACGCGCCGATCGCCTTGCTCGGGGCGTCGGTGGGCTGGAAGGCCTCGAACTGCGCGGTGGTGGCGGGGACTCCGCGGTCGTAGCCCATGATGCGGGCGACGGCGGGGTCGTGGGTCATGAAGCTGATGAAGGTGGCGACCTCGGCGGGGTGCTTGGTACGGGCGGTGCCGCTCAGCATCAGGGAGCCGAGGTACTGGCCGGTCTTCTTGCCGTCGGTGCTCGGGATGGGCGCGAGGCTGTAGCTGCTCTTGCCCTCCGCGCTGTAGCGGACGGAGAAGTTGTCCCAGGTGAACTCGCCGGCCGAGAGGCCCTTGGCGAGCGCGGAGGCCGGCTTGATCTGCTCGACCTTCTTCTGGTCGGCGTAGACGCCGGACTTGACCCGGGCCAGCGCCTCGGTCCAGTACGGCAGCAGTTCGTTCTCGCCGAAGCCCATGCCCTCCTCGGTGAAGAACGCCTTGCCGTTCTGCCGCAGGACCAGGTCGTAGAGGTACATGACGCCGTGGGGACCGGAGTCGCCGGCTATGCCCTGGCCGGACTTGATCTTCTGCAGGCCCGCGTACCAGTCGTCCCAGGTCCAGCCGAGGCCGTGGTCGACGCCCGCCTTCTCGAAGACCTTCTCGTCGATGACGAGGGCCATCGAGTTGCTCCCGACCGGGACGCCGAGCAGCTTGCCGTCGATCTCGGCGAACTTCTCGAGGCCTGCGCGGAAGCCGTCCAGCTGGAGGTTGCCCTTCTTCGCCTGCGGATTGAGGTCGAGCAGGACGTTCTTGGCCTCGTACTTGCGCAGGAACGTCACCGCGTTCTGGATGACGTCCGGCGGGTTGCCGCCGGCGGCCTGGGTGTTGAACTTCTTCCAGAAGTCCGGGTACTGCTGGAAGTCCGTCTTCACCTTGATCTTCGGGTGCTTCTTCTCGAAGAGCTTGACGCACTCCTGGACCTTCTTCGCCCGGTCGTCGGCGCCCCACCAGGCGTGCCGGATGGTGACCGGCCCGTTCGAGCCACCGCCCGAGCCGCAGCCGGCCGCGGTCAGCCCGAGACCGGCAGCCGAGAAGCCCGCGAGCTTCAGCATCTGCCGCCGGTCCATGCCCTGGTTCCGAGACATAGTTCGCCCCTACGCTTGATTGAATCGTTTTAGAAAGCGCTTGCCGGGTCAAAGTAAGGAGCGGCACCGGCGACGTCAATGGCTGGGACGAAAATCGATCGAAGCGCTTGAACGGGATACCCGGAAACGCCGACGGCCCGGAAGCTTCTGGAAGCTTCCGGGCCGTCGGTCCGGGGTGGGCGATACTGGGTTCGAACCAGTGACCTCTTCGGTGTGAACGAAGCGCTCTCCCACTGAGCTAATCGCCCGGGCGCACGCCAAACATTACCCCATGTCAGCGGTGCTCCCCGACCACCCGGAGGTCACTCGTCGATCTTCCACGGCATGACGATTCCGAACTTCCACACATAGATCCCCACCAGCACCGCGATGATCACGAGCCCGAGCACCGTGAGAGCGATGTTGCGCCGCCGCACCTTGGGATCGAGCGCGCGCTGGGCGGCCTCGGTGACCTTCCGGCGCGTCCAGCGCAGCACGAGCTGGGCCCAGACGAACTCGGTCGCCCAGATCGCCATGCCGCCGAAGATCACCAGCCAGCCGGGGCCCGGCAACGGCAGCATCACGATGCCCGCCGCGACCACGGCCAGACCGACCACGAACACGCCGACCTGCCAGCTCAGGTGCAGCGTCCTGGACGCCTTGATGAACCCGGGCGCCCTGGAGCCGAGCTCCCGGTCCTCCTTGGCCACATCCTCCGTGACGTCCCCCGTCACGCTCTCGCGCTCTTCCCGCGCCGCGGGCGCCGGATCCGCCGGTGCGGCAGTCCCGTCCCGCTCGTCACTCTCCGCATTCATGGGGGTCAACCTACCGGAACGCTCCTGTTCACCGGAATGGCCGCATGACTCAAAGTTACACACCCCTGTACGAGCTACCTGAAGGATCACAAAACGGTCAGAGGGGTTTACAACGCCACCGTAGGTGGCATGTCGATTTCGCCGACGTGCGAATCCCCGAGCGCACACTGAGCGAAAGGCCCTGGCGCTTATGAACACCACGGTCAGCTGCGAGCTGCACCTGCGCCTCGTTGTGTCGAGCGAGTCCTCACTGCCTGTACCCGCGGGCCTGCGGTATGACACGGCCGATCCGTATGCCGTGCACGCCACCTTCCACACCGGAGCGGAGGAGACGGTCGAGTGGGTTTTCGCCCGTGACCTCCTTGCCGAGGGGCTGCACAGGCCCACCGGCACCGGAGACGTCCGCGTCTGGCCATCCCGAAGTCACGGCCAGGGCGTCGTCTGTATCGCACTGAGCTCCCCAGAGGGCGAAGCCCTGCTGGAGGCCCCCGCGCGTGCCCTGGAGTCGTTCCTGAAGAGGACCGACGCCGCGGTTCCGCCGGGGACCGAGCATCGTCACTTCGATCTCGATACGGAGCTCTCACACATCCTGGCCGAGAGCTGAGCCAGGCCGAGAGCCGCACGACGCCGTCCGACTCGGGGAGACGGCGCCGCACGGACAACCTCATACGGCTGACACCGGCGCCGTCCTCACGGAATCCACCGTGGGGACGGCGCCGGTCCGCGTTCCACCGCCCGCGCCGGTGCCCTCACACACCCGCACGGTGCCCCCGCACGCCCGCCAGGCGCCCGCCAGAGCCGCTCCCGCGCCCCGGAGGCCGTATGCGTGCCCAGGGGTCGTACGCATGCCCCAGGAGCCGCGGAGGCCCCTCACGCCCCGGTGCGGCCGGCCCGAGCCAGTAGAGTCAGCCGCCATCGGCGGGTGCCCCGGCCCGCCGGAGGCCAGGGAGCGGAAGCGTGCTGATCCCCCACGACACCCGGATCGCCCTCGACGTGGTGGTCGATCTGGTGAACACCGCGCCGGAGAGCGAGCCGCCCGAGGGCGGCGAGCCCGTGGACGGGCTCGCCGACACCGAGGCGCTGTACGCGTTCGCCGGGCGCCACCGGGTGAGCGGGGTGGGCGCACTCGACGAGAAGGACCTGCGCGCCGTGCACGACGTGCGGGCACGGTTCGCCGAGGTCTTCGCCGCAGCCGACGCACAGGTCGCCGCCTCGCTCGTCAACGCGCTGGTGGCCGCTGCGGGCACCACGCCGCACCTCAGCAACCACGACGGCTACGACTGGCACGTGCACTACTTCGCACCGGACGCCTCGCTCGCCGACCACCTGGCGGCCGACTGCGGGATGGCCCTCGCGTTCATCATCGTGGCGGGCGAGACGGAGCGGCTGCGCCGCTGCGAGGCGCCGGACTGCCGGCACGCCTTCGTCGACCTCTCGCGCAACCGCTCCCGCCGCTACTGCTCCAGCCGCACGTGCGGTAACCGGTTGCACGTGGCCGCGTACCGGGCGCGCCGCAGGGAAGCGGCCGGCTGACGGCTCACAGCACGAAGAGATCATGCAACGCGGCCATCAGCAGCAGGCCGCCGATCACCGTGAGGAAGATCATCAGAGGGGGCTGGGAAAGCGCGAAGAGGCAGCCACGCGGCTCTTCGGCTGGGGGTGCGGGGGCATCGCCCCGGGAGGTGTCCACCATCTCGGGACGATCATGACGCAGTCCGGCACCGATTGGCGGCCAACCCACCTTTTCACGACGGGAGTTCACCCCCCGCACGGTGGGCATATCGCTCCGGCGTCCGATCACCCGTCAGGCTTTCGGGGTCCCGCCCCGTGGCGGTGCCGGTGGAACTCCGCCGCCCGGTCGGGCAGTCGGAGCTCCACTCCCCCGCATCCCCGGCCCCGCGCCCGGTCAGCCCAGGTCGCGCAGCATGCGCAGCTGTACGGTGCGGTGGGCCGAGGTGCCGCCCTCATGTCCGTTCCAGGGGTACACCTCGATCTCCTTGGGGCCGGCCCAGTTGTTGTAGGCGGCGAAGACCGTGGACGGCGGGCAGATGGGGTCCATCAGGGCCACGGAGTACAGGGCCGGCATCTGCGCCCGGGCCGCGAAGCTGATGCCGTCGAAGTAGGAGAGCGTCCGGAACACCTGGTCGGCGTGGCCGTGCTGGGTGGCCAGGTAGCGCACGATCTCCTGGTACGGGTCCTTGTCCGTGATCTCGACGGCCCGCCGGTAGTGCGTCAGGAACGGTACGTCGATGAACGCCGCCCTGACGTGGGGGCTGAGGCCGGCGACGGCCTGGGCGATGCCGCCGCCCTGGCTGCCGCCGTACACGACGATCCGGTCCGGGTCGATGGACGGGTGGGCGCGGGCCACCTCGACGGCGCGCACCGCGTCGGTGAACACCCGGCGGTAGTAGTAGTCGTCGGGGTCCAGGATCCCGCGCGTCATGAAGCCCGGGGACTGCGGTCCGGCGCCGCCGTGCGGGTCGGCGGTGGAACCCGCCGAGTGGCTGTTGACGGCGCCCTGGCCGCGGGTGTCCACGACCAGGGTCGCCCAGCCCGCCGCGGGCCAGACCAGGTGGTCGACAGGCAGTCCGCGCCCGCTGCCGTAGCCGAGGTAGTTGACGACGACGGGCAGGGGGCCCTCGGCCCCGGCCGGCACGTTCAGCCAGGCGCGTATGCGGTGTCCGCCCCAGCCGGCGAACGACACGTCGTGCACGTCGACGTTGCTCAACGCGGCGTCGTAGGAGACGAATTCGGCATCCAGCGGGTGCTCGGCGGCCTCGTCCAGGGTGCGGCGCCAGAAGGCGTCGAAGTCGTCGGGCTCACCGGACTCCGGACGGTAGGCACGGAGTTGGTCCAGAGGAAGGTCGAACAGGGACACGGCGTCTCCATTTCGGGCATGCGGAAGGGAACGGCGGAGAGTGGCAGGAGGGGAAGGGCCGGACGGGACGGGGCGGGCGGGTAGGGCCGGACGGCGTGGCTCAGCGCGGCGTGGAGCTGGACGCGCGTACGACGAGTTCCGGCTGGAGCACGACGCTGCGGTGCTCGTGGGTGCCGCCCTCGTCGTCCGCCTCCTCCAGCAGGAGCTCGGCGGCCATCCGGCCCATCACGACCGCCGGCTGGCGGACCGAGGTGAGCGGTACGGCAGCGGCGGCGGCGAACTCGATGTCGTCGTACCCGACGATGGCGATGTCCTGCGGGACTCGCACTCCCGCCGCGTACAGGGCCTGGAGCACGCCCAGGGCGAGCAGGTCGTTGGCGCAGAACACAGCGGTGGGGCGCGGGACGAGCCCGAGCAGCCGGGCCCCGGCGTCCCGGCCCGCTGCCACGTCGAGGCGGTCGGAGGGAATCTCGACGAGTGCCCCGGCCGGCAGCCCCGCCTCGGCGAGCGCGGACAGCGCGCCCTCACGACGGTCCCGGATCTGGTGCAGGTCGCCGGGGCCGCTGACGTAGGCGACCGAGCGGTGCCCGGCCGAGATCAGGTGGCCGACGGCCAGGGCGCCGCCCCGCACGTCGTCGACGGAGACCGCGCAGCTGCCCGCCCCCGAGGCGACCCGGTCCACCAGGACATAGGGAATCCGGTGACGGCTGAAGGAATCGAGATTGCGGCCGGTCGCGTCGGCCGGGGTGATCAGTACGCCGCAGACGCGCTGCTCCGCGAAGAGACCGAGGTACTCGGCCTCCTCCGCGGGACTCTGGCCGCTGTTGCAGACCATGACACCGAGGCCCGCCTGGCGGGCGGCGCGTTCGGCCCCGCGGGCCACGTCGACGAAGAAGGGGTTGCCCATGTCCAGGACGAGGAGCGCCATGATCCGGCTGCGGCCGGCCCTGAGCTGGCGGGCCGACTCGCTGCGGACGTATCCGAGCTCCTCGATCGCGGCCAGCACCCGGGCCCGGGTCTCGGGCAGCACGGCCTCGGGGCGGTTGATCACATTGGACACCGTGCCCACGGAGACCCCGGCCTGCCGGGCCACATCCTTGATGCCTGCCACACGCGCCACTAGTCCTGCCCCACTGCCCTTGGCCGCGCTCGTCCAGCGGCGTCACCCCATCGTACGGACGGTGGTGAATGAATTGTTTCAATCCGGGTGGGACGCTAACCCGCTCGCCGAATGCCGTCAAGGATCATGGGTGAATCGATTCATGGGAGCGCTGTCCGTGCGGTGTCATCAGCCTGCTCGGAAGCAGGCCGGGGAGCCGGCCGGAAGCAGTCCGGAAGCAGGTCCCAGCGGGCCCGGATGCAGGTCGGGCAGCGACGGCCCGGGAGCACGTCGGGCAGCGGGCCCGGGCGCCCGTCGGACAGCGGGCCCGAAAGGGCCTTGGCTCTCGGAGGGCGGTTCGCGAACCTCGGCTCTCGGAGGGTGACTCGCGATCTGCCCTCTCAGATGCCGTGCTTCTTCAGGATGGCCTCGATGTCGCTGAAGTCGTCGCCCGGACCCGCCTCGGCGGACTGCTTCTTCGGCCTCTGCCGCGGCTCGGCAGCCCGTGCACCCGTCCCCAGCGAGGGCGCCGAGGCCGCGGGCGCGATCGCACCGGACTGCGCTGCCCGGGCCGCCGCCTTGCGTTCCTTGCGGGTTCCCCCGCCGCGGCGCTCGATCGCACGAGTGGTCATGAACAGCAGCCAGGCCACCCCCAGCACCCCGAAGCCGAGCCAGACGCTCGGGTTGAAGGCGATGTCCGACACCCACTCGACGACGCCGGTCAGCACCAGCCCGATCGGGACCAGCGAGTAGGCGGCGATCCGGGTCGCCGTGAGGAACCGCTTCCGGTACGCCGTGACGGCGGCGATGCCCAGGCCCGCCGCGGACACCGCGGAGCAAATGGTCTCGGCAAGCATCGGAGCCTCCAGGCGCAGGGGAAACGTCCCTTCCATCCTGCACCGGTGACCGGGCGCGCGGCCATGCTCCGAGCCCACATCAGGGACATTTCAGGGCCGGGATCCTCCCCAGGTGCCGCACGGACCACGATCGGACCGGGTGCCGTCCGGTCCTCCCGAGGCCTGTCGTGGCGCCTCCTCGCACCCTGGGAGACTGGACCCATGAGCGATTCCACCCCCGCAGCACCGGTCGTCCTCGACGTCTGGTGCGAGCTCCAGTGCCCCGACTGCCACCACGCCCTCACCGATGTACACGCCCTCCGCGCCCGCTACGGCGACCGGATCGAGATCCGGCTCCGGCACTTCCCGCTGGAGAAGCACAAGCACGCCTACGCCGCCGCGCAGGCTGCCGAGGAGGCCGCGGCGCAGGGCAAGGACTGGCCGTACATCGAGGCGGTGCTCGCCCGCACCGCCGAGCTCGACCGCGCCGGCGAGCCGCTGCTGATCGAAGTGGCGGGGGAACTCGGTCTGGACACGGAGGAGTTCGACACCGCCCTGATCGACGGCCGGCACATGCTGATCGTGGACGCCGACCAGGCCGAGGGCAAGGCGATCGGCGTCACCGGCACTCCCACCTACGTGATCGACGGCGAGCGGCTGGACGGCGGCAAGAGCCAGGAAGGACTTCGCGAGCGGATCGAGGCCATCGCCGACCGGCTGCTCGCCGAACAGGGCTGAGGCCGGGCAGCGGACCACGGGCGCCGGACGCGCTCCGGAGCTGCCGGCGCGGCCGGCGCTGCCGATGGGAGAAGCGGCCGACGCGGCCGGAGCCGACGACCAGAAGGACCCGGCCGACGAAGGCCGCAGTTGAAGACCGGGAGGACCCGGGCCGGCAGAGGCCGCAGCTGACGACCGGGCCGGCAGGGGTCCGAGCTGCGGGCGAGCCCCCGGAGCGCCGCGTCTCGCACGCCCGCACGCCCGCTCCCCCTGTCCCTTGCCCCACCCCGCCCCGCCCCCGAGACTCGGCGGCAGCCGTGCGACAGATCGGAACAGCAGGTCAGAGCGGCTTGGCCAGGTTGTACCGGGTCGGCTCGTAGCCCAGCGACTCGTACAGCCGCAGTGCGGGCGTGTTGGCCGTGACGACGTGCAGGCCAAGCCTCGTCTCCCCGGCCGAGAGCGCGACGGCTTCGGCCTGGAGCATCAGCGCCCGGCCGTACCCCTGCCCGCGGAAGCGCTCGTCCACCTCGACGTCGAAGACGTAGCCGACCACCTGGCCGGGGTGCATCTCGAACCGCGCCACCCAGAGGAACCCGACCTTCTCGTCCTCGCGGACGAGATGGCTCAGCCAGGCGCCCTCGGTGGCGAGGCCCTGCGGCAGATGTCCGGCGTGCGAGGCGCGGGCCGCCCGCAGCGCCGACTCCCTCGGGGTGCCGCGTGTCACCAGGCTCTCCGCGTACCCGGCGATCGCGCCGCCCTCCCAGGCCGCATACTCCTCGGGCGTCATCGGCCGTGCGCTCAGCCCGTCGGGCAGCTTCGGAGGGTCGGCGGGCAGCTGCTTGATCATGTTCCGGCTGCGTTCGGTGTAGCCGAGTGCGGCGGTCAGCCGCTGTCCCGCAAGGTCGTCGGCGGCGACGCTCGTCCGCACCTGCGTGCAGCCCCAGCCCCGCAGCACTTCCTCGGCCGCCAGTGCCGCGATCGTGCCCCGGCCGCGCCGCCGCACCGGTTCGTCGACGCGCAGGGACCGCAGCACTCCTGTCGCGCCGTCCGAACCCGGCTCGGTGCCGATCTCGACGGCGCCGACGGGGCGCCCGTTGTCGCACACGTCGTACGCGCGGCTCTGTGCGCCGTCGGCGCCTGGCTGGATCGGCCCGGACGGCCGGAGTGTCGTGGTCATCAGAGGATTTCTATCCCCTGCCGCGGTACGCGTCATCCGCTTTTGCCGCGACGGACGCCGGGCGCCTCACGTGCTCACGGGTCCAGGTCGTCGCCGGCCCGCTCATCGAAGACGCGCATGGCCTTGGCGGTCACCGGACCCGGCCCGCCGGGCAGCTCCCGTCCGTCGACCCGGTGGACGGCCTGGATGTCGCGGAGGGTGGAGGTCAGGAAGATCTCCTCGGCACGGTCCAGGACGTCGAAAGGCAGGTCCGTCTCGTGCGCCCCGGTCCACTCCACCGCCAGGGCGCGGGTGATCCCGGCCAGGCAGCCGGAGGCGACCGGCGGCGTGTGCAGCTGTCCGTCGAGGACGACGAAGACATTGGAGCCGGTGCCTTCGCAGAGACGTCCGACGGTGTTGGCGAACAGCGCCTCGGAGGCGCCGTGCTCGTGGGCGCGGGCGAGGGCGACGACGTTCTCGGCGTACGAAGTGGTCTTGAGCCCGGTGAGCGCGCCGCGCTCGTTGCGCGTCCAGGGAACGGTGATGACCGCGGTGGTGTCCGGGCGGCGCTTCACCTCGCCGAGGGCGACGACGAGGCCGGGGCCCGCGGTGCCGCGGTCGGAGCCGAGCGGCGAGATCCCGCCGGTGTAGGTGATGCGGAGCCTGCCGAGCGCGGCCGGATTGGCCTCGATGACGGCGGCGCAGGCGCGGCGCACCTCGTCCAGGTCGGGCGCGGGCAGCCCGAGGCCCAGGGCGGACCGGGTCAGCCGGTCGAGATGGCGCGTGAGCGCGAAGGGCCTGCCTTCGGCGGTCCTCACCGTCTCGAAGATGCCGTCGCCCACGGTCAGCCCGTGGTCGAGCACGGACACGCGGGCGTCATCGGCGGTCCGCAGTCCCCCGTTGACCCAGATCTTCATGGTGCGGTCCTTCCGGTTGCTTCGTATGCGCCCGACGCTACCGCGAGCAGCCTGGACGCCTTCAGTTCGGTCTCGGCCCACTCACGTTCCGGATCGGAGCCCCAGGTGATCCCGGCCCCGGTGCCGAACCGCAGCAGCGGAACGCCGCCCGTGCGGTCGGTCCAGAAGGTGCGGATCCCCACGGCGAGGGAGGCGGTGGCCCGGTCGGCGTCCACCCAGCCGATGCCTCCGCAGTACGGGCCGCGCGGGGCGGTCTCCAGTTCCTCGATGATCCTCAGCGCGCTGGACTTGGGTGCCCCGGTCACCGATCCGGGCGGGAAGGCCGCGGCGAACAGTTCCGGCCAGCCGGCGCCCTCGGCGAGCCGGCCGCGCACGGTGGAGACGAGGTGGACGAGGCCCGGGTGCTTCTCGACGGCGCAGAGGTCGGGGACGGTGACCGATCCGGTGGCGCAGACCCGGCCCAGGTCGTTGCGGACCAGGTCGACGATCATCACGTTCTCGGCATGATCCTTCTCCAGGAGGTCGGCCTCCGTGCGCCCGGTGCCCTTGATCGGTCCGGACTCGACCGTGCGGCCGTCCCTGCGCAGGAACAGCTCCGGCGAGGCGGTGGCGATCTCCACCCCGTGGCCGGGAAGCCGAATCGTTCCTGCGTACGGGGCCGGGTTGCCGCGCGCCAGCAGTGCGGTGAGGGCGTCCACGTCCGCCGCGGCCGGATCGGGCAGCGTCGCGGTCATCACCCGGCAGAGATTGGCCTGGTAGACCTCGCCCGTGGCGATGTACGCGCGAATGCGCCGTACGCCCTCCGTGTACGCGGCGCGGTCGAGGGACGAGGTCCAGTCCCCGGCGGCGGGGCCGCGCCAGGCGCCGCGCACGGGTGCGGGAACGGCCGCGGTCCGCACGGTGGCGAAGCGGGCACAGACGAGTCGGCCCTCGAAATCAGCTGATACCGCCCAGAATCCGGACGAGTCGAGGGCTGCGGGATCACGGGTCACATCCTGCAGATCGGAGGCGACGAGGCCGCCGAAGCGGGCCATTGGAGCGAGGTCGTGCACGTTCGTGAGTCTAGGACGGCACGCGGTGACCTGCGCCGGGGCGAGCGCACCTCAGCACGCTGCACAAACGCGTTTTTGTACTGGCCCCGGAATCCGCTAGAGTTCAACACGTCGCCGGGACGCGCAAGCGAAACGGAACCGACAAGCGGACGTAGCTCAGTTGGTAGAGCGCAACCTTGCCAAGGTTGAGGTCGCCAGTTCGAACCTGGTCGTCCGCTCGCAGAAGGTGGGGGATCCTTCCCGAACCCCCACCCCTGGTGGAGTGGCCGAGAGGCGAGGCAACGGCCTGCAAAGCCGTCTACACGGGTTCAAATCCCGTCTCCACCTCCAAGGACGATTAGCTCAGCGGGAGAGCACTTCCCTGACACGGAAGGGGTCACTGGTTCAATCCCAGTATCGTCCACCGGTCCGCAAGGACCCCCGCGCGATTAGCTCAGCGGGAGAGCGCTTCCCTGACACGGAAGAGGTCACTGGTTCAATCCCAGTATCGCGCACGCAGTACACGCAGGTTCACCCTGCGCGATTAGCTCAGCGGGAGAGCGCTTCCCTGACACGGAAGAGGTCACTGGTTCAATCCCAGTATCGCGCACCGTCCGAAGCCCCGGTCGTCTCGACGACCGGGGCTTCGCCGTTGTCCCGCAGAGCGTCTCCGCGGCCCGGACGCGCTCGGTCCTGACCGCGGATACGGGTGTGCCGGGTCAGGACGAGAACAGCATCCGGCCGAAGCTCTTCTGCCGGTAGTGGCCCTGGTGGTGTCCACCGTGGTGCTGCGGGGCGCCCCAGGCCGGCGCGGGAGCCGCGGGGTAGGCCTGCGGGGCGGGCGGGGCCGGCGGAGCCTGCTGCGTCCACTGCGCCTCCACGCGGGTCAGGGACTCCAGCTCGCCGTAGTCCAGGAATATCCCCCGGCAGCCGCTGCACTGCTCGATCTGAACGCCGTTGCGGTTGTATGTCTGCATCTGTGCGTGGCACTTGGGACACTGCATCTGCGGGCTCACTCCTCGCCGTCGGTTAGCCGTCGCCGGAATGCATGCCCGGCGGCGGTCGGTTCACCCTACGACGAGTGTTCGGCGGTCAACTCGGGCGGGAGAGCGGCAATTCGGGCGCAGGCGTCGATCATCACCTGTTCCACCTCATCCGGAGCCCGGTCCTCCGCAGCGGACTTGGCGAGGGCCAGCGCCGCGGTCTGGACGGTCAGGGCGCGGGCCGCGACGTCCAGCTCGGGCCACGGATCACCGTCGGCGCGTACCGCGGGGCCACCCGCTGTCCGGTAGGCGCCCAGGAAGCGGAACCACACCTCGGGGGGCAGCAGGCCGGCCGCGTACCAGGCGGCGGGCCGCGCGAGGTCCCACGCGGGATCGCCCGCCCCCGTGTCGTCGACGTCGATCAGCAGCCACGGGCCGTGCGGTGCGGGGTGCCGGACCAGCTGGCCCAGGTGCAGGTCTCCGTGGCAGAGGGCGCGCACCCGGTGCGCGGGAGCGGGTGTCTCGTCCCGGGCCCAGGGCGGCAGCCCGCTCCAGGCCGCGAGCACGGGTGCGGTGACCGGTTCGCCGGGCCGGGCCGCGCGCATCCGGGCCACGGCGAGCGCGGCCTTCGCGGGGCCGCGCATCGCGGGCGACGCGGGTACGTCCATGACGGGCGGGCGCATGGCGGGCACCGCCGGCGGCCCGGGCGGCTGTCCCGGTACGGCGTGGCCGATCCCCGTGCGGTGGAGACGGGCCAGGAGGACGGCCGTCGCCTCCCAGGGCGCCTCGTCCGGGTCGCCGGGGTCCACGGGCTCCCCGTAGGGCCACAGGGTGACCGGGCGGCCGAGCAGTTCCGTGAGGTACGGCGAGGCCGCACCGCGCCCCGCCAGGTCGTCGGTGGGCGGCACGGGGAGGGGCCCCAGGAGGACATCCGCGAGACCGGGGCCGGCGGCCAGGGCGAGACGGGCCGAGAGAGCGACGGTGTCCGTACCGGCGGCATGGGCCTTGGCGACGACGGAACCGCAGCGGACGACGGTGCCGTCCGCCCGGTCCGCGAGGACGGCCGGCGCCGGGCAGGCGCAGCGGGGCCCCGTGCGGGCATGGGCCGTTTCGTGGGCGAGGGCGCCCAGCGCGCGTACGACTGCGGTGGTCACGGACTCCCCCGGATGGCACAGGATCGGCGGACCCGGCCGGCGCCGCGCCCGCCGGAGAGCGTACGCGGATCGCCCGGCCGGCCGGTGCGGGGGACGCGCACGGCCCCGGACAGCGCGATGTCCGGTCAGCTCCCCAGCTGACCGGACAAACGCTGCCGTCCGCCGCACCCCCGTCCCCACGGGGTTGTTGGCCGGATGTCCCGGTCCGGACCGCTCTTCCGGACCCGGGGCGCCGCTCAGCGCCCCAGCATCACGCCCACGGACGACGCCTGTGTGACCACCGCTTCCCAGCCGCCGAAGACGACCACGAGCAGGGTCGCCAGAGGAAGAACCATGGCCGTCGCCACCAGCGGGTGGCGTGTGCCGGACGACGGGCGGCTGCCGAACGAGGCATGGGCCTTGCGTCCCTGCGTACGGACCATCGTCCGCGCTGCCGTGTCCGCCATGGTTCCTCTCCTGACCTGATGTGGGGCGGCGGGCGTTTGACCTCGGGGGACGAGTGCGACGCCCGCCGCTTGACTTCAACATTAGGGATCCGGGACGCGGGCGGCGTCATGCCCGCGTACCGAATGCCGGGCCTCCCGGAGGATGAGCCGTGGGTGGTCGGCGTACTCCCCTGGGTGGAGACGGGTCTACCTGACGTTGGGGTCATCCCGGAGGGGGCGCTCGGAGGCGTCCTCCCTGGGTACCGGTTGTTCGACCAGGGCGAGGACCCTGGTCGCCATGAAGCGGGCGGTGCGCACCACGGAGCCGTTCCTCGTGACTTCACTCACTTCGACCACCCCTCGGCGGACCGCTGTCTCCACCCTGCGCCCTGCCCTGGAGGCCACCATTTCGTAGGTACGGGTCGTGTCTCCGGCGTCCACGACTATCTCGACTCGATCGCCCTTCATTGATCCAATCCCCCTTCTGCGACTGACCCTTGAGATCTCGCACGGGTCGGGGAGCGTGGATCCGCGGCTCCCTGACCACTCCTCAAGTTTCCCACCCGGCACTGACAATCGATTCTCCGGCGAGGGCGCGGCCTCTGAGCGCCCCGGGCGGCGGGTACGTAAGCTGTGCCTCGTCAGGCGGACCAGGCAGCGGGGATGGGCAGACATGGCGATGATGCGGCTCCGGCGCGAGGACCCGCGTGTCGTCGGCTCGTTCAGACTGCACCGGCGGCTCGGGGCGGGCGGCATGGGTGTCGTCTACCTGGGCTCGGACCGGCGGGGCCAGCGGGTGGCGCTGAAGGTGATCCGCCCCGACCTGGCGGAGGATCAGGAGTTCCGCTCACGGTTCGCCCGCGAGGTGTCCGCCGCCCGGCGGATCCGCGGCGGCTGTACGGCACGGCTGGTCGCCGCCGACCTGGAGGCGGACCGTCCGTGGTTCGCCACGCAGTACGTTCCGGGCCCCTCGCTGCACGACAAGGTGGCCGAGGAGGGCCCGTTGTCGGCTGCCGAGGTGGCCTCCATCGGGGCCGCGCTCTCCGAGGGCCTGGTGGCTGTGCACGAGGCCGGTGTCGTCCACCGGGACCTGAAGCCGTCGAACATCCTGCTGTCCCCCAAGGGGCCGCGGATCATCGACTTCGGGATCGCCTGGGCGACCGGCGCCTCCACGCTCACGCACGTCGGTACGGCGGTCGGTTCGCCCGGCTTCCTCGCTCCCGAGCAGGTGCGGGGCGCGGCGGTGACGCCCGCGACGGACGTCTTCTCGCTCGGGGCCACGCTGGCCTACGCGGCCATGGCCGACTCGCCCTTCGGGCACGGCAGTTCCGAGGTGATGCTGTACCGCGTGGTGCACGAGGAGCCTCAGCTGTACGACGTGCACGACGCGCTCGCTCCCTTGGTGAGCGCCTGCCTGGCGAAGGACCCGGAGGAGCGGCCCAGCACGCTGCAACTCTCCATGCGGCTCAAGGAGATCGCGGCGCGGGAGGCCCAGGGGCTGCACGAGAGCCGCCCGCCCGCCCAGCGTTCGGCACAGGAGGCGGACCGGCCGACCGGCCGTCTGGACGGCCCGTACACCGAGCAGCAGACCCGTCGCGCGCCCGGCCCCGCTCCGGCCTCGCGGCCGCAGAGCCGGCAGGCTGCGTCACCGCGGCCGGTGTCGCCCCGCACCGGGGGTTCGCGCCCCGCGCAGCAGCAGCCACGCAACACGACGCGTCCGGGCAAGCGGCCGCAGGGCGCGGCAGGGACGAACGGCCGGCCGGGAACCCGGCCCGGCACGCGCTCGACCTCGACAGGCCGGCGTCCCGCGAATCCGCGGCTGCTGCGGCAGCGGCTGGTGGTCTTCGTCGTGGTGACGCTGCTGGTGGCGCTGGGCATCGCGGCGGCCCAGGGCTGCCAGGGCCCGGCCCGTGGGCTCGGGGCGGGGCAGAGTCAGGGGCAGGGGCAGGGGCAGGGGCAGGGGCAGAACGAGCAGTAGGCCGCCGAGGCGCCTGCCAGGGCGCTTTCGTTCGGATCATGCCGGACCCGGCGGGCCCCGGCATGGTCCGGACGCGAGGCCCTAGTTCTCCGGGCGGCCGGTCGCGACGGCGTAGAAGGCGACCGCGGCGGCGGCACCGACGTTCAGCGAGTCGACTCCGTGGGCCATCGGGATGCGCACCCATTCGTCGGCGGCGACGAGGGCCTGGGTGGACAGCCCGTCGCCCTCGGCTCCGAGCATCAGGGCCACCTGGTCCATCCGGTGCGGCGCGGCCTCCTCGATGCTGCTGGCCTTCTCGTCGGGCGTCAGCGCGAGCAGCTTGAAGCCCGCTTCGCGTACGGTCTCCAGGGCTTTGGGCCAGGTCTCGAGGCGGGCGTAGGGCACGGAGAAGACGGCGCCCATCGAGACCTTGACCGAGCGCCGGTAGAGCGGATCCGCGCAGTCCGGGGAGAGCAGCACCGCGTCCATGCCGAGTGCGGCGGCGCTGCGGAAGATCGCGCCGATGTTCGTGTGGTCGTTGACGGCCTCCATGACGACCACACGACGGGTCGTACGGAGCAGCTCGTCCGCGGTGGGCAGCGGCTTGCGCTGCATGGAGGCGAGCGCGCCGCGGTGCACGTGGTAGCCGGTGACGCGTTCGGCGAGCTCGGGGCTGACCGCGTAGACGGGCGCCGGGACCTCGTCGATGACGTCGCGCATCAGGTCGACCCACTTCGCCGAGAGCAGCATGGACCGCATCTCGTACCCGGCGTGCCTGGCGCGTCTGATCACCTTCTCCCCCTCGGCGATGAAGAGGCCCTCCGCGGGCTCTCGCCTGCGCCGGAGCTCGACGTCGGTCAGACCGATGTAGTCGCTCAGGCGGGGGTCGTCGGGGTCGTCGACGGTGATGAGATCAGCCACAGGTTGATACTGCCTTGTCCGGTGTGTGGTGCCAACGGTCTGGAGGAAGATCCGTTACCGATGGTTACTCTGCGGTGGGTGCGGCCGGTTCCGGGCCGACCGCGACAACATCGCCGATGACGATGACGGCGGGCGGGCGGACGTCCTCGGCCACGGCCCTTTCACCGACCGTGGCGAGCGTCGCGTCGACGCGGCGCTGGGCGGCCGTGGTCCCTTCCTGGACCAGTGCGACCGGCGTCAGGGGGGACTTGCCGTGGGCGATGAGCGTACGGGCGATGGCGCCGATCTTGTCGACGGCCATCAACAGCACGAGGGTGCCGCGCAGCCGGGCGAGGGCTTCCCAGTCGACCAGTGAACGCTCGTCGTCGGGGGCGACATGGCCGCTGACGACGGTGAACTCGTGGGCGACACCGCGGTGGGTGACGGGAATGCCGGCCGCGCCGGGGACCGAGATCGAGCTGGAGATGCCGGGCACGACGGTGCAGGGAATGCCTTCGGCGGCGAGTGCCTGCGCCTCTTCCATGCCGCGCCCGAAGACGAACGGGTCGCCGCCCTTGAGCCGGACGACGGCCTTGCCCGCCTTGGCGTGCTCGATCAGCGCGTTGTTGATCGCCTCCTGCGCCATGTAGCGGCCGTACGGGATCTTGGCGGCGTCGATCACCTCGACGTGCGGCGGCAGTTCGTCCAGCAGGTCGCGCGGGCCGAGCCGGTCCGCTATGACGACGTCGGCCTCGGCGAGGAGGCGACGGCCGCGGACGGTGATCAGGTCGGGGTCGCCGGGGCCCCCGCCGACCAGGGCGACGCCGGGGGTGCGGGTGCGGTGGTGGGGGGCGGCGAGGGTTCCGTCGCGCAGCCCCTCGACGATGGCGTCGCGGACGGCGGCGGAGTGGCGCGGGTCGCGGCCGTGCGCGTCCGTGGTCAGGACGGCGACCGTCACGCCCTCGCTGCGGCCGGTGGCCGGAGTCCAGGCGGTGGCCGCGTCCGCGTTGTCGCTGCGCACGCACCAGGTCCGGGTGCGCTCGGCCTCGGCGGAGGCGGCGTCGTTGGCCGCCGTGTCGTCGGACGCGATGAGGGCGTACCAGGTGTCGGCCAGGTCCCCGTCGGCGTACGGGCGGCGCTCCCAGCGGATCTCGCCGGCGTCCGCCATCGCCTCGACGGACGGGGTGGCGGACGGCGATACGAGGACGATGTCGGCGCCGGCCGCGATGAGGGCGGGCAGGCGGCGCTGCGCGACCTGGCCGCCGCCGACGACGACTGCACGGCGCCCGCTCAGGCGCAGTCCGACGGGGTAGGCGGGGTGATCGGCGTGCTCGGCCATGGCGGTGCGGGCTCCTCGTGCGATGCGAAGGCTGCGGGCCGCTGCGGCGGTGGAGCGGCTGTGACGTGCGATGTTGTGGGGCTGGGTTCACGATACGGGGTGCGGTGGGCGGGGGCCGGGGTGCGGTGACGGGGGTGAGGGCTGCGGCGGGGCTGTCCCCCTGCCCGTACCTTCCCGTAACCGGGCTCCGGCCCCCGGACCCTGCGCCTCGAACGCCGGTGGGACTGGACCTGCGACTGCGGGGGCCCGGGGCGGCGCCCCGGGCCCCCGCGGTCGCGGACTACTTCTCCGTGACGCCCGCCGAGTCGAACGTGGCCACTTCGTGCATCGCGCGCGCCGCGCTCTGCACGATCGGCAGGGCCAGCAGCGCGCCCGTACCCTCGCCGAGGCGGAGGTCCAGGTCGACCAGCGGGCGCAGGCCCAGCTTGTTGAGCGCGGCGACATGGCCGGGCTCGGCACTGCGGTGGCCTGCGATGCAGGCGGCGAGCGCCTCCGGCGCGATGGCGCGTGCGACCAGGGCCGCGGCCCCCGCACTCACACCGTCGAGGATGACCGGCGTACGGAGCGACGCCCCACCGAGCAGGAACCCGGCCATCGCGGCGTGCTCCAGGCCGCCCACGGCCGCCAGCACGCCGACCGGGTCGGCCGGGTCCGGCTGGTGCAGGTCGAGGGCGCGGCGCACCACGTCGACCTTGCGGGCGTGCATCTCGTCGTTGATACCGGTGCCACGCCCGGTGACCTCGGCCGGGTCCATCCCCGTGTACACACAGATCAGGGCGGCCGACGCCGTGGTGTTGGCGATGCCCATCTCGCCGGTGAGCAGGCCCTTGTTGCCCGCGGCCACCAGGTCGCGGGCGGTCTCGATGCCGACCTCGATCGCGGCGAGGACCTCCTCGCGGGTGAGCGCGGGGCCGGTCGTGAAGTCCGCGGTCCCGGCACGCACCTTGCGGGGCAGCAGACCGGGCTGCGCGGGCAGCTCCGTGGCCACACCGACGTCGACGACGCACACCTCGGCACCGACCTGGCCCGCGAAGGCGTTGCAGACCGCGCCGCCGCCGAGGAAGTTGGCGACCATCTGGCCGGTGACCTCCTGCGGCCAGGCCGTGACGCCCTGGGCGTGCACTCCGTGGTCGCCCGCGAAGATCGCGACGGCCGCGGGCTCCGGGATCGGCGGCGGGCACATCCGGGAGAGCCCGGACAGCTGCGCCGAGATGATCTCCAGCATGCCGAGCGCACCGGCCGGCTTGGTCATCCGCTTCTGGCGCTCCCAGGCCTCGCCGAGCGCCTTGGCGTCCAGCGGCCGGATGCTGGAGATCGTCTCCTGGAGCAGGTCGTGCGGCTCCTCGCCGGGCAGGGCGCGGCGGCCGTACGTCTCCTCGTGGACGACCCAGGACAGCGGGCGGCGCTTGGACCAGCCCGCCTGCATCAGTTCGGGCTCCTCCGGGAACTCGTCGACGTAACCGACACAGAGGTACGCCACGACTTCCAGGTGCTCGGGCAGGCCCAGGGCACGGACCATCTCGCGCTCGTCGAAGAAGCTGACCCAGCCGACGCCGAGGCCTTCGGCCCGGGCGGCGAGCCACAGGTTCTCGACGGCGAGCGCCGAGGAGTACGGGGCCATCTGCGGCTGGGTGTGCCGGCCGAGCGTGTGGCGGCCGCCGCGCGTGGGGTCCGCCGTGACGACGATGTTGACCGGGGTGTCGACGATCGCCTCGATCTTCAGTTCCTTGAACTGCTTCGCCCGTGCCTTGGGAAGCGACTTCGCGTACGCCTCACGCTGGCGCTGCGCCAGTTCGTGCATGGAACGGCGGGTCTCCGCGGAACGGATGACGACGAAGTCCCAGGGCTGGGAGTGCCCGACGCTGGGCGCCGTGTGGGCGGCCTCCAGGACCCGCAGCAGCACCTCGTGCGGGATCGGGTCGCTGCGGAAACCGTTGCGGATGTCGCGGCGCTCACGCATGACGCGCAGCACGGCCTCGCGCTCGGCGTCGTCGTAGCCGGGGGCGGGGGGCGCGACCGGGGGCGCCTCTTCGGCCTCGGGGGCCGGAGCGTCCGTGTCCTGCGGGGCCTCGGGCTCCTCGGCGGTCACCGCGGGCTCAGCGGCCGGGGTCGCCGGCTCGGGCTCGGGCACCGGCTCGGTGGCCCGCGTCGCCGGTTCCGGCTCGGTGGCCCGCGGGCTGACGTGCTCCGGCTCGGTGACGGCTCGTACGGGCTCCTGCCGGCCGGCCGTCAGGTCCGGGGTCTCGATGATTTCGGGGCCCGTCTCGGGCCCGGGGGCCGGCTCGACGGCAGGGTCCGGCGCGACGGCCTCGACGACCGCAGCCGCCTCCGCAGTCCCGGCCGGTCCGGACTCCACGACGACGGCGGACTCCGCCACCGCCCGGGGAGCCGCCTCCGCCGGCTGCTCGGCCACGGGAGCCGTGTGCGCCACGGGCGCGAACCGGCCCAGGGCCGATCCGTCGGGAACCGGCTCCACGGGCGGCCGCACGGCTTCCGGGGCCTCGGCCGGAATGTCTTCCGCCGCGGCGTCCGCGGCGGGTGCGGTCCCGACGGGCACGGCCTGGGCCGGCGGCGCGTCGACGGTTACGGCTACGGCCTCGGCGTCCTGCTGCTCAGCGGGTGCGGCCTGCATCTCGACCGGGGCCACGGGCTCTGCGGGTGCGACGGCCTCGACCGGTACGGCTACCGGTGCCGCGTGCGCGGGTGCGCTGTCTGCCGGCGTCCCGGGCCGTGCGGCCTCCTCGGGCGCCTCGGCCGCTGCGGCTGCGGGCAGCGGGACAGCGGGCTGCGCGGGAGCGTCCGTGGCTGCCTCCGCGTGCGTCTCGGCCACGGGTTCGGCCACGGGCTCTTCGGCGGCCGGCTCCGGAACGACTGCCTCCGGAGGAGCGGCGTCCAGAACAGCGGTGGCCGGAACAGCAGCGTCCGGGACGACCGTTTCTGCTGCCGGCACCTCAAGGGCTGCCGGCGCCTCAGCGGTCGCCTGCACCGCAGCAGTTGCCTGCGCCTCAGGGGCTGCCTGCGCATCAGGGGCTGCCGGTTCCGCCTCCGCCGCGATCGGCGGGGCGGGCTGCTGCTGCGGCTGGGCCGTCCACTGGCCCGTACCCTGCGGCGGGATCTCGCCGAGCTGCGGACCGGGGAGCGCGGCCACCTCGTCGGCGGGCAGCTCGAAGTACTCGGGTTCGGCGGTCGCCGGACCGGCATGTCGTGCCGGTGTCTGCACGGCTGCCTGCATCTGCGGCTGGACCTGCGGCTGCGGCGCACCCGCCGGACCGCGGTCGGCCAGCGAACGGACCACGCCGCCGCCGGACGTACCGCCGTAGGAGGGGCCTGAATCCGGGGAGGCCGGACCGCGGTGGAGCGGGCGGCGCACCGGCGCCTGGGCCACCGGAACCTGGGCCTGGACCTGGGCCGCTGCCGGGACCGGCGACGGGATGCGCACGCCGCTGAGGTCGACATGACCGGAGTCCCGGCCGCCGGTCTCATGAGTGCCCTGGAGCGCCGCGGCGGCCTGCTGCATGGCGTACGCCGGGGCCTGGGCCTGCTCCTGGAACTGGACCGGGCCCTGTGCGCCGGCGTCGCCCTGGGGCACGGCCTGCGGCTGGGGCGCCGGAGCGGCGTGGTACCCGCCCTGCTCGGGCAGCGGTGCCTGTCCCGTGTGCGGTTCGCTCCAAGCGCCCTGGGGGCTCGGCATCAGCAGGAGATCGTCGTCCTCGGGCGTGTGCTCGGAGGGGTCGAGGAAGGTGTAGGCGTCCGGGGCGGGGGCGCCCGGCTGCTCCACCATGCCTGCGTTCTCCGGCAGTCCCTCGCCCGGGATCTGGCCGGTGTCACTCATGCGTACCCCTCGCCCATCGTCAGTGCTCCTTCGGCCCTTCGCCCGGGACGCCCCGACACGGCACGCCGGTGCTCGTCCCATGGAACGAGCGGGCGCGCCGCGCGGCACGAGTCGGTCGCGGACATACTGCATTCTCGCGGCCGTTCGCCGCCGCGGCAGTTCATTTCGCCACGGCTCGCTGTGGACTGCGCCACGTTGCGCATCCCCCGGTTCTGCCGTACCACAACGGGGGCCAAAACGGTCCCCTTTTCCGGACATTGACGAACGAAGCGACGAACGTCCGGGCGCGGTGCAACAATCGGCCAGCCTACCTCGCGCCGTGTGCCGACCGGGTCAGGGGGCAAGGTCCGAACGCAGTGCGGACAGCAGAAAGACGACCGTGCGTTCGCGCTCCGCCCATGCGGCCGTGTCCAGTTCGACGGACTGGAGGAGCGAGCAGGCGACCGTGTAGCCGTTCTCGGTGAGGGCCGCGCCCAGGATCTCGGCCTCGTCCCGGGTCGACGCGTGCGTCACGATCCGCTCGGGCCGGCGGTCGGCGACGGCGGTGACGACGGGGGCTCCGCCGCCCCCGATCCGTACGACATCGGGCTCGGGCAGCCGTTCCAGGACATGCGGAGCCCGTCCCTGGACGACCTGGAGCTGGACTCCGAAGGCCCGGGCCGCCGCGGTCGTGCGGGCGCAGGCGTCGGGGTCGCTGTCGACGGCCAGGACGGCGGCGCCGAAGCGGGCCGCCTCCACGGCCAGGGCCCCGCTGCCGGAGCCGATGTCCCAGAGCAGGTCGCCGGTCCGGGGTCCAAGGTGGGCGAGTTGGGCCGCGCGGAGTCCGGGTGCCTCGCCCTCGCCGCTCCGGCCGTGGGTGTCCGCGGCGGCGCCGCGGTAGGCGTCGGCGGGCAGTGCCCAGCCGCGTACGCCCTGGGGGTAGGCGGGGTGGCGCCCTGCGATCCAGGCTCCTTCGGCCCGCTGCTCGGGGCCTCCTCCGATGACGATGACGACGTTGGGGTCGCGCCAGACGTGGTCGGCGGCGGCGTCCGAGGTGACGACGGTGACCTGCTCGCGATCGGTGCCGAGCTCCTCGCAGATGACGAAGGTGCGGTGGACGCCTTCGAGCAGCAGGGCCAGTTCGGCGGGGCCCGCACCGGGCGAGGTGAGGACGGCGACCTTGTGGTGGGCGCGGCACACGTTCACCGCGCGGCGCAGGGTGCGGGGGTGGGCGACGACGGTCTGAGCGTCCTCCCACGGCATCCCGGCGCGGGCGAAGGCGGTGGCGACGGAGGAGACGGCGGGCACCACTTCCACTTCGAGGCCGTGCTCGGGGGCGCGCAGGGTGCGGACGACGCCGAAGAATCCGGGATCTCCGTCGGCGAGGACCACGGCGCTGCCGCGGTGGCCGGCGACGCGACGGGCCGCGAGGTCGACGGAGCCGAGCCGGATCCGCTCGGCGCCGTGCGGGACTTCGGGCAGGGCGAGGTGGTGGGCGGCTCCGGCGACGAGGGTGGCGGCCGAGAGCGCGGCCGTGGCCACTCTGGTCAGTGGCGAGCCGTCCCAGCCGATCACTGTGACCCGGTCGGCCATCTGTCGTCAGTCTCCTGGAGTCGTCGCAGGTGGGGCTGGTTGCCCGGGGTGGGGGCAGGGTGAGGCTACCCGGTCCGGACCGGTGCGGCGCCGGGTGGCCCGGAAATGCCGGAGCGTGTGCCGGGCGGCGCTCAGTTCCAGTCGTTGTAGGTGCCGTAGCCGCCCGCGTCGGCGAGCTCTTCGGCGACCCCTTCGAGGTCTTCGGGGAGCAGGCCCCAGACGATCAGATCGGTCCTGATGTCGGTCCATCCTCCGTCCTCGGTCTGCGAGCGGGCTATGCGGGCGTTGCGCAGGACTCCCTCGCTGATGCAGCCGAGCTTCTGCGCGACCTGCTGGGAGGCGGTGTTGTCGGCGGCGGTACGCAGTTCGATGCGCTCGAAGGCCTGGTCGCGGAAGAGCCACTGGGCCAGGGCCAGGACCGACTCGGTGGCATAGCCCTCGCCGCGCGCCCACGGGGCGGTGATGTAGGCGGCCTCGGTGGCGCGGGTACGCCAGTCGGTGTTGCGCAGCCGGACCGAGCCGACGAGGCGCTGGGTGAGGAACTCGGTGACGGCGAAAACGATCCCGTCTCCCTTGGTGCGCTGTGCAGGAGCGATCCTGCGGACCCAGCGTTCGGCGTCGACCTGGGTGTAGGGGTGGGGGGCCTCGGTCCAGGCGACGACGAGTTCGTCGTTCATCATCTCGATGTACGCGGGAATGTCCGCCATGTCGAACGGGCGCAGCACCAACCGGTCCGTGCTGATGGAGATGTCCGGAAAGGTGGAAGTCATGCGCAGCTCCATGCCGAAGACCGTGTAAAGGCACAGCATGCAGCATCGGGCGGACCTTGTGCATGGCCGGGTCGGCACGGCGGAGCCCCGCACACCCGGGCGGGGTGTGCGGGGCTCTGTGGGCAAGTGCTGTGCCGGGGTCAGGACTTGGCAGCGGTCCCGAAGGCCGGGATGACCGAGCCCTGGTAGGTGTCCTCGATGAACTTCTTGACCTCGTCGGAGTGGAGGAGCTTCACGAGCTTCTCGACGCGGGCGTCCTTCTCGTTGCCCTTCTTCACGGCGATGATGTTGGCGTAGGGGTTGCCGTCGGCCTTCTCCAGCACCAGGGCGTCCGTGGCGGGCTTGAGGTCGGCCTCGATGGCGTAGTTGCCGTTGATGACGGCGGCGTCCACGTCGTTCAGGGCGCGGGGGACGGTTGCGGCCTCCAGCTCCTTGAACTTCAGGCCCTTCTTGTCGGTGATGTCGCTCAGCTTGGCGCTGGTGCCGACGCCGTCCTTGAGGGTGATCAGGCCGTTCTCGGCGAGGAGCTGGAGCGCGCGGCCCTCGTTGGTGGTGTCGTTGGGTACGGCGATGGTCTGGCCGGACTTGATGTCGCCGAGGTCCTTGACCTTCTTGGAGTAGAGGCCGAGGGGCTCCAGGTGCACGGTGCCGACGGAGACCAGGTGGGTGTCGTTCTTCTTGTTGAAGTCGTCCAGGTAGGGCTGGTGCTGGAAGAAGTTGGCGTCGACCTGGCCGGTCTCGGTGGCGGTGTTCGGCAGGACGTAGTCCGTGAACTCCTTGACCTCCAGCTTGAGGCCCGCCTTCTCTGCCAGGTTCTTCTTGACGAAGCCCAGGATGTCGGCGTGCGGCGTCGGGGACGCGGCGACGACCAGGGCCTTGGAGGTGTCGGCAGCCGCGCCGGTCCCGGACTTGGACGCCGGGTCGGAGTCCGTACCGCAGGCGGTGAGGCCGAAGGCGAGGGCGGCGGTGGCGGCGGCAGCTGCGGTGATCTTGATGTTCCTACGCACGAAGAGTGCCTCTTTCAGGTGGTGATGGTGGTACGCCCGGACAAGGAGTGCGGGCTCGGAGAAAGGAAGTTCAGGTGGTGCGGCCGCGGCGGGCCAGCAGGCGTACGGCTCCGTCGCCGATCAGCTGGATCACGGTCACGATGACGACCAGGAGCACGACGGTGATGAGCATGAACCGGTTGTCGAAGCGCTGGAATCCGTAGGTGACGGCCTTGGAGCCGAGACCTTCGCCGCCGACCGCTCCGGCCATCGCCGAGTAGCCGATGAGCACGATCACGGTGGTGGTGACGCCGGAGACGAGGGACGGCAGGGCTTGCGGGAGGAGGACCTTGCGGACGATCGTCGGGATGGAGCCGCCCATGGACTGGACCGCTTCGACGAGCCCGTGGTCGACCTCGCGGACCGCCGTCTCGACGAGGCGCGCGAAGAACGGGATGGCGCCGACGGCGAGCGGCACGATCATCGCGGTCGGGCCGATGAAGGTACCGACGACCCAGGTGGTGAAGGGGATCAGGGCGATCAGCAGGATGATGAACGGCAGCGAGCGGCCGATGTTCACGATCACGCCGATGACCTTGTTCACCGGGGTGTTCTGCAGCAGTCCGCCCTTGTCGGTGAGGACGAGCAGGACACCGAGCGGCAGTCCGGCCAGGACGGTGACGACGGCGGACCACAGGACCATGTAGAGGGTGTCGACGGTGCCCTGCGTCAGCAGCGGCTGCATTTCGGACCAGGTCACTTCGCCACCTCCTTGGTGAGCGGTGCGGGGATGGTGACGGATTCGGCCGCGGTGCCGTCGACGAGCTCGGCCTGCAGCCCCTGCTCGCGCAGGAAGCCGATCGGGACGACGTTGTCCTCGAACCGGCCGGGCAGCTCGATGCGCATCCGGCCGATCTGCCTGCCGCCGACGGTGTCCATGGCGGCGCCCAGGATCGAGATGTCGATGTTGTACGTACGGGAGAGCTGCGAGATCACCGGCCGGCCTGCCGCGTCACCGTGGAAGGTGACGTCGACGACCGTGCGGTCCGGGCCGGAGGCGCTGCCGCCGACCGGGAACAGCTCGTGGGCGAGGGCGGAGCCCGGAGTGGCGAGGAGGTCGCCGACGGTGCCGGACTCGACGATCCGTCCCTTCTGCATCAGCGCGGCGGAGTCGCAGATCGTCTTGACGACGTCCATCTCGTGCGTGATGAGCAGGACGGTGAGGCCGAGCTGCTGGTTGAGGTCGCGCAGCAGCTGGAGGATGGAGCGGGTCGTCTCGGGGTCCAGCGCCGAGGTCGCCTCGTCGGAGAGCAGCACCTTGGGGTCGCCCGCGAGTGCGCGGGCGATGCCGACACGCTGCTTCTGGCCGCCGGAGAGCTGGCCCGGGTAGGCCTTGGCCTTGTCGGCGAGGCCGACCAGGCCGAGGAGTTCGACCGCCTTGCGGGACCGTTCGCGGCCGGTGATTCCGAGGATCTCCAGCGGGAGTTCCACATTGCCCTGGACGGTGCGGGAGGCCAGCAGGTTGAAGTGCTGGAAGACCATGCCGATGCGGCTGCGCGCCTCGCGCAGTTCCTTGCCGGCCCGGCGGCCGCGGCCGGCGAGCGCGGTGAGGTCCTGGCCGGCGACGGTCACGGTGCCGGAGGTGGGCCGCTCCAGCAGGTTGACGCAGCGGATGAGGGAGGACTTGCCGGCGCCGCTCTGCCCGATGACGCCGTACACCTCGCCCTCGCGGACGTGCAGGTCGACGCCGTCCAGAGCGGTGACCTCACGGCCGCGCGACTGGTAGACCTTCGTGAGGCCCGTAGTGGTGATCACAGGGTTTCCGTCACTGTCGAGTGCGCGGCGCGGTGTCCGCCGGGCACGGGGAAGTCGTCCGATGAGGCTGTCCGGACGTTTCGATCGGACGTGGCGAGCGGGGTCCCGGCACGGCCGGGCGCGGCGGTGGCCGCGGGGCAACGTGCTGGAAGGGCGCGTTCCGCTGGGTGCGGACGGCTCCGGCTCGGTCTCGCTTCGGGGCGCGAGGCTCGGTCGTGGGCCCTCAGAAGGCGCGCATTCGACACATACAACGAGCACCGGGCGTCGTGATCGCCTCGGTCGCAAGGATGCGGCTGCTCGTCGTGGTCATGGGCC
Organism: Streptomyces sp. NPDC091416; assembly: GCF_044756845.1. NCBI lineage: Bacteria > Bacillati > Actinomycetota > Actinomycetes > Kitasatosporales > Streptomycetaceae > Streptomyces > Streptomyces sp. NPDC091416. The sequence continues at coordinate 317,320 of NZ_JBIVTU010000009.1, read as the reverse complement.
AAGTAAAACAGACGTGCGGTTCCCACCGAACCGGGCGTCCGGATAGCGGACAGCCGTGGATGGTGCGCCGCCACCGCCCGGCGGGCCGGGGCGCGTCCCGGCCTCAAGGCTGTGACCTGCACGGACGCAAGGGTGCGGCCTGGCCCGGGGCCGTCCTTCAGGGGCCGGGGCCACGCACATGTGTGGCCAAGGCCACGACTTCCTCCCCGGCCGTCCGTACCTGCGCGAGGACCGGTACGGCTCCGCGCGAGGACCGGGAGCACCTCCGCGCGAGGACCGGTACGGCTCCGCGCGAGGACCGGGAGCACCTCCGCGCGAGGACCGGTGGCACCTCTCCGCGCCGGGCGGCGGGGGCGTGCGGGCCCGGGGGCGCACGCAACGGCCCTCGCGTCCCGTAATACCCTCGGCTCATGCTTGACGCCCTGACGATCGCGGTCGGCGTGACCGCCCTCGCCCTCGCCGCCTGGTGCGGATTCGCCGCCTACCGGGACCAGCCGACCAAGGACTGGCACTTCATCGGGATGGCCGTGGTCACCCTGCTGGCGCTGTCCCAGCTGGTGGTGGGGATCGTGCAGCTGGCCCGCGGCGAGCGGCCGGAGCAGGGCATGACCATCTTCATCGCGTATCTGATCGGGGCGTTCCTCACCGTACCGGCGGCGGGCTTCCTGTCGCTGAGCGAGCGGACCCGGTGGGGTTCGGTGACGGTGGCGGCGGGCGCGGTCGTGCTGGCCGTTCTCGAAGTACGGCTCTACGACATCTGGGGAAACTGACCGTGACCGACACCGATCGCACCCCCGCAGCGGCCTCCGGCGAGAAGCAGCCCTTCGACCTGGGCACCGGCCCCGGGCGGGTACTGGTCTGGTTCTACGGCGTGTTCACCGTGGCCGCGGCGTCCCGGGCGATCGTCCAGATGATCCTGGACTTCGGGAAGGCCCCGCTGTCCTACGTACTGTCGGCCGCCGCCGCGGCGGTCTACGGCTTCATCACCTACTCGCTGGTGCGCGGGGGCGAGAGGGCGCGGCGGACGGCGCTGGTGTGCTGCGCCGCCGAGCTCGCCGGAGTGCTGATCGTGGGTACGTGGACGCTGGTCGAGCCGTCCGCGTTCTCGGACGCCACGGTCTGGTCGTACTTCGGCCGGGACTACCTCTTCATCCCGGTGATCCTTCCGGTCACCGGGATGATGTGGCTGCGCCGCGCCCGGAGCGAGTGACTAAGCGCTCGTCACATACGCGGGCGCCGAGGCCTCCTTCTCCAGGAGGATCATGCGGACGCCGTCCTGGCCGGTGGCGTCGCCGACGGGGGCGTAGCCGGCCCGCCGGTAGAGCCGCAGATTGCCCTCGCTGCGGTGTCCGGTGTGCAGGCAGTAACGGGTGGCCGACCGCTGGTCGGTGAGTCCGGCCTCCACCGCTCCCAGCAGGCGGGCGCCGAGGCCGTGTCCCTGGAGCCGGGGGTGGACGCAGAGGCGCCCGATCTCTCCCGCACCGTCCTGCCCCATCGACCCGCGTACCGAACCGACGACTTCGTCGCCGAGCCGTGCCACGAACACCAGGTTCGTGGCGATCTCGGCGCGCATCGCGTCGAGGGTCTCGACGAGCGGGTCGATCCGGTAGTTCCCGTACAACTCCGCCTCGCTCTGAAAACAGAGGTACTGGAGTTTCAAGATCTGTTCGGCGTCCTGTGCCTTCGCCGCCGAGACGATCACGCTCATGCCCATCTGCGCATGCCTCTCGCTCACCTGATCCGCCGGTTGTCTACCGCTCCTTTCCCCGCAGTTCAGGAGCTACAACCTCCGCCGCCAGCATTCTGCGCAGACATCCAAGGCATCGGGAACGGATCGGACCCAAACTCCCCTGTGACATACCCAACTCCCCTGCGATTTCGCGGTAGGTGGGATCTTCCGGGGCCAGGAGCGCGTGCAGTAAGCGGGCGCAGGGGCCGGGGAGCCGGTCCACCGCGGCGTGCAGCATCCGGCGTTGATCGGCTCCGAGGGCGGCGCGCTCCGGGCAGCCGGAGAGGTCGGCGGCCCTCTCGTCACGGTACGGGCGCTCGCGCCGGGCGGTGCGGCGGGCCCGGCGGGCCTCCGCCCTGACGGTGTCCCGCACCCAGCGGGCGGTGTCCGGAGGCGGTCCCTGACCGGCCGGCCGTTCCAGCAGCCGCAGCCAGACGGCCTGTTCGAGGTCGGCGGGGTCGACGGCCGCGCCGGTGGCAAAGGCCGCTGCTTCCGCTCGCGCCTCGGCTCTGACCAGGGGATACAAGGCGCGGACGAGGGTCGCGGCGCTCCGGGCGGGCACGGCGTGAGGAAGATCGAGAAGCGTCATGCCCCCACCCGATCCGCAATACCGTCCACCGGTCGCCGAACCTGCCGGGACCACCCGACCGGGGCACGCCCCGGCCGGGTGCTGACGACCGGCGATCCGGGTGCCGCTACCGGCCGGAGAAGTCCGCCGCCGCGAGCAGCGCCGTGTCCGGGTTGTCGGAGAAGATCCCGTCGATTCCCGTGGCGAAGTACGCGGCGAAGGCGCCGAAGGCGTCCCCGTAGGCGTTGGGGTCCGTGCCCTTGCGGAAGTCGGCGGGCAGGAAGGTGTTCTCGTTGCGCATCGTGTACGGGTGCAGGATCAGGCCCTGCGCGTGCGCGTCCCGCACCAGGGTGGTGGGCGTGGTGAGCCGGCCCGAGCCGTCCTTCGGGATGATCAGGTCCAGGGTGGGGCCGATGCCCTGCGCGAACGACGCCATCCACTTCAGGCCCTCGGGCGTCACCAGATCGTCGGTGGTGCGAGGGTCGCCGGAGGCCACGAAGTCCCAGGGCCTGGAGCCGGTGCCGGAGAGCAGGACGACGCGCGGAGTGGCGACGAGCTTCGACAGCCGCTGGATGCTGCCGGGTTCGAAGGACTGGAGGATGAGCGGCGACTGGGCACGGTGCCTGTTGTAGCGGCGCAGCAGCTTGGCGAGCGGCTCCTCCAGGCCGAGCCCCAGGCCGCGGAAGTAGGTGGGGTGCTTGGTCTCGACGTACAGCCAGACGGGCTTGCCGCGCCGGCGGCCCTCGCGGTCGGCCCAGCGCAGGACCTCCTCGAAGGTGGGGACCTCCCAGCGGCCGTCGTACAGCGTGTTCTTCTGGCGGTTGCCGGGGATGCGCTCCTTGGCCCGCAGCGTCTTGAGTTCGGCGAGGGTGAAGTCCTCGGTGAACCAGCCGGTCAGGGAGACGCCGTCGACCTTCTTGGTCGTCCGGCGGCTCGCGAACTCGGGGTGGGCGGCGACGTCGGTCGTGGCGGTGATGTCGTTCTCGTGGCGGCATACGAGATGGCCGTCCCTGGTCGGCACCAGGTCCTGCTCGATGATGTGCGCGCCCATGTCGAGGGCCAGCTGGTAGGAGCCGAGCGTGTGCTCGGGTCGGTATCCGCTGGTGCCCCGGTGCCCGATGACGGTGGGCACCGGCAGGTCGAGGCGGTGGCCGCCGTGCTTCTCCGCGGGCTTCCCGGCCGCCTGCGCCGTTGCGGTGACTCCGAGGGCGGCGGTGCCGAGTACGGCGGCCCCCGCGCCCATGACGGTCCGTCGTCCGGGACTGGCCTGCGCACGCTCTGTCATGAATGCTCCTCGCATGTGATGTCCGGCACCTGTCGGGCGAGGACCGAGCGTAGGCAGCGGTGCGGTCCGGACGGCGCCATCCGGGCGAACATGGCGCAAACACACGTCAACACTGCGTATCCACTGAGTGAACCCGATGTGCGATCAGCGAGTACCCGCGAGTATCGTCCTCACCTGCATGGACCCTCACCATCCGTCGCCACGGCCGGCCCGGCCACTACACCGGAGGAACCGTTGTCCCGTCTCGCACTCATCAAGGCAGTGCTCGGACCGATCCTGCGTCTGATGTTCCGTCCGCGGATGGAGGGCATCGAGAACATTCCGGGCTCCGGGCCGGTGATCCTGGCGGGCAACCACCTGACGTTCATCGACTCGATGATCATGCCGATCTGCTGCGACCGTCCGGTGTTCTTCATCGGCAAGGACGAGTACGTCACGGGCAAGGGGCTCAAGGGCCGGCTGATGGCCTGGTTCTTCACGGGTGTCGGCATGATCCCGGTGGACCGGGACGGCGGCCGCGGTGGTGTCGCGGCGCTGATGACGGGCCGCCGGATCCTGGAGGAGGGCAAGGCCTTCGCGATCTACCCGGAGGGCACCCGCTCCCCCGACGGCCGCCTCTACCGGGGCCGTACGGGCATCGCACGCCTGACGCTGATGACGGGGGCTCCGGTGGTGCCCTTCGCGATGATCGGTACGGACAAGCTGCAGCCGGGCGGCTCCGGTCTGCCGCGGCCCGGCAAGGTCACGGTCCGCTTCGGTGAGGCGATGGAGTTCTCGCGCTACGAGGGCATGGACCGCGACCGCTACGTGCTGCGGGCGGTGACGGACTCCGTGATGGCCGAGGTGATGCGGCTGTCCGGCCAGGAGTACGTCGACATGTACGCAACGAAGGCGAAGGCCGCCTGAGCCGGAGCGCGGCGACGCGGCACAGACGACAGGAAGGGCCCGTACGCCGGTCGGCGGTACGGGCCCTTTCGCATGCCCGCGTCAGTCGTGGACGATGCCTTCCTCCAGTTCCTGGCCGCGCAGCAGGAACCAGGCGGCGACCGCTGTCGCCATGAGGACGGCCGCACCGATGGCCGAGGCGGCCCCCAGCCCGTCGACGAAGGCGTCCTGGGCGGCGGAGACCAGGGTCGTCGCCTCGGGTTCGGGCAGCGCCTCGGCGGCTTCGACCGCGCCGCCCAGCGACTCGTGGGCGGCCGCCGCGATGTCGGGCGGGGTTCCGGCGGGGGCGTTGAAGCCCTGGTACACCCCGGTGACGATGGAGCCGAGCAGGGCGATGCCGAGGGCGGCTCCCAGCTCGTACGCCGTTTCGGAGACCGCGGAGGCGGAGCCGGCGTGCTCCTTCGGGACGCTGGAGAGGATCACGTCGGAGGTGACCGTGAAGGCGAAGCCCGCGCCCACCCCGACGACGAGCAGGAGCGCGCCGATCAACGGGTAGGCGGTGTCCTTGTGGACGGCGGAGACCGCGGCCAGTGACAGGCCGATCCCGGCGAGGCCACCGGTCACCACGACGCGTACGGAGTAGCGGCGGGCGACGGTTCCGGCCAGCAGGCCCGCCGTGACCGCGCCGACCGCGGCGGGGAGTTCGGCGAGTCCGGCCTCCAGCGGTGCGCGCCCCTGGACCAGTTGCAGGAACTGGGAGAGGAAGAAGACCAGGCCGGAGAGGCCGAGGATGGTCAGCAGGTCGGCGAGCACCGCGCCCGAGAATCCCCGGTGGTGGAAGAGCCGCATGTCGAGCAGCGGGGCGGGGAGCCGGAACTGCCGGCGGACGAACCAGATGAGCAACGCCGGGCCGCCGAGCCCCGAGAGGACGACCTCCCAGCTCACGCCGTGTGCGGCCAGTTCCTTGATGGCGTAGACGAACCCGATCATGCCGACCAGGGAGAGCGCCACGCTCAGCAGGTCCCAGGGGCCGGGTGCGGGGTTCTTCGACTCGGGGATCATCTTGATGCCGACCACGACGAGTACCGCCATGACCGGCACGTTGATCAGGAAGACCGAGCCCCACCAGAAGTGCTCCAGCAGGAATCCGCCGACGACGGGGCCGACGGCCGCTCCCGCCGACGCCATCGCGCCCCAGATACCGATGGCGAGGCTGCGCTCCCGCGGGTCGTGGAAGAGGTTGCGGATCAGGGCGAGGGTGGACGGCATCAGGGTGGCGCCCGCGACGCCCAGCAGGGCCCGCGCCAGGATCATCATCTCGGGCGTGTGCGCGTACGCGTTGAGCACCGAGACCGCGCCGAAGGCGGTGGCACCGCACAGCAGCAGCTTCTTGCGGCCGATGCGGTCACCGAGGCTGCCCATCGAGACCAGGAGTCCGGCGATGACGAACGAGTAGACGTCGCCGATCCAGAGCAGCTGGGTGCCGGTCGGTTCGAGGTCCTCGCTGAGGAACGGGGTCGCGAGGCCCAGCACGGTGGCGTCGATGGCCACCAGCAGCACCGCGAGCACGAGCACGGACAGCGCGATCCACCGCCCGGGGCGGTGCAGCTCGGGCTCGGGCTCGGGTTGCTGTTCCATGCTGCTCATTGCTCCACGCTCCGGCGTGCGCCGCCGAGCAGCAACTCGACGATCATGTAGGCGAAGTCCGCTCCGGCCACCCGGCCCGCCTGGACGGCCCACGCGGCGCTGCTGATGAGCCCGTAGAGCGCTTCGGTCAGCCAGGCCGGGGTCAGGTCGATGCGGATCTCGCCGCGCTCCTGGCCGCGCCGGAAGAACGCGGCGACCCGGGCGTCCAGCCGGTCCCAGCCGTCGTTCTGCCCGTCGCCCTCGAAGAGCTGATTCTCGGTCACGAGGAAGGAGAGGAGCCCCGCGCTGGGCTCGATCGCGGCGACGAACCTGCGCAGCGCCTCCTGCGAGCTGCCCTCGTCCAGCACCGCGGCGTCGAGGGCGGCTTCGAACTCCTGGATCCCCAGCTCCTCCAACGCCCTGACCAGGGCGTCCCGTCCGGCGAAGTGCCGGTGCAGGGTGGCGCGGCCGATGCCGGCGGCTCTGGCCACCTCGTCCATGGTGGCCGTCGATTTGCGGGTCAGCAGGGCCGCGGCGCTGCGCAGCACCTGCTCACGATCAAGAGTCATGAGACGACACTAACCCATACGAGACACCAACGTCTCACTTAAAAGGGGCTCGCGCCGCGTGCCGTGCACGGAGGAGCATGTCGGCATGAAGCCGATGCTGCTGATCGACATCGACGGTCCGCTCAATCCGTACGCAGCACTCTCCCGCCGCCGCAGGCCGGACGGATACACCCGGCATCTCATGCGGCCGACAGGGTGGACCGAGGGCGCGGCCCTGCCCGTTCTGCTCAACCCGGAGCACGGCGGCGAACTGCTCGCGCTGGCCGCCCGCTACGACCTGGTCTGGGCGACCACGTGGAAGGACGAGGCGAACGAGTGGATCGGGCCGCGGCTGGGGCTGCCCGCGCTGCCGTACATCGACTGGCCGGACATGCACGGCGCCGCACCGGCCGGGACGTACTGGAAGACGCAGTACGTCGTGGCGTACGCGGCCGGGCGGCCGTTCGCCTGGGTCGACGACGAGATCACCGACCGGGACCGGGCGTGGGTCGCGGAGCAGGGGGCGGGCGGCGAGAGCCTGCTGCTGCGGATCGATCCGCGGGCCGGCCTGGCGCGGGCCGACTTCGACGCACTGGCCGCGTGGGCGGACGGCCGGGGAACGGTCGGCTGACCGCCCCGCACCGTGCCCCGTTCAGTCGCCGAGGAGCATCAGGTCGAGCCCGGGCAGCCGCGCCGGGTCGTTGATCACGAAGAGCTCGGCGATCCTTCCGCGTTCGATCGTGAACCGCATGACCGAGAAGCGCCGCCCCTCCACCTCCGAGACGACGGCCGGGGCCCCGTCGAGCAGCGCGAACCGCGCCGAACGGCCGAACGGGGCGAACATGATCGCCTGCCGGGCCACGTTCGCGGCCCCGCGCACGAGCGAGGCGGCCCCGGCCGCGCCTTCGGACCGGGCCACGACATCCGGGTCGAGCACGGCGACGAGCGCGTCGAAGTCGCCGTCGCGGGCGGCGGCGAGGAACGCGTCGACGACCTCACGCCGGCGGGCCGCGTCCGGGTCGGGCACCGGGTCGGCGCCCTGGACCCGGCGGCGGGCCCGGCTGGCGAGCTTCCGGGCGGCGGCCGGGGTACGGTCCACGATCCGGGCGATCTCGTCGAAGGGCACCGCGAACATGTCGTGCAGCACGAAGGCCAGGCGCTCGGCGGGGTCCAGCGTCTCGAGCACGACGAGCAGCGCGAGACCCACCGAGTCGGCCATCAGCGCCTGCTGCTCCGGGTCGCCTCCCGGCTGCGGCCCCAGGGTGCGGCCGGACAGGGACGCGTCCGGTGCCCCGGACTCCAGGGGTTCCTCCCGGCGGGTGCGGCGGGAGCGCAGGATGTCCAGACAGACGCGGCCGACCACGGTGGTCAGCCAGCCGCCCAGGTTGCCGATCGCCGCACTGTCGGAGCGGCCGAGCCGGATCCACGCCTCCTGAACGGCGTCCTCCGCCTCGATGTCCGAGCCGAGCATCCGATACGCCACCGCCTTGAGGCGTTCCCGGTTCTCCTCGAAGCGTGCCGCCAGGAACTCGTTTCCGTCCACAGCCGTCCTCCTGCGTCGTGTGCCGTCACCACGCTGACGTACCGGAGGCGTCCGATGTGACAGAAGTCCGGGGAGGCCTCAGCTCCACGGGAGCGACGCGCGGTGCCGCCAGTACGCCTCCGGCTCCTCGACCAGCGCGTCCAGCCCGGCCCTGCGCTCCTCGTCGAGGCCGAGGACGGCAGCGTGGAGGTTGCCGGCGAGCTGGGTGACGGTCGCCGCGCCGGAGAGCACGACCCCGGCCCAGGGCTGGTGCAGCACCAGCGCCATGGCGACCGCGTCGCTGCCGAGTCCTTCCTCGGCGGCGATCTCCCGCATCACGGCGGGGGCCTCCGTGCCCGCGAGCCGGCCGTTGGCCATGGCTTCCTTGACGATGACGGTGAGCCCGGCGGCATGGGCCTCGGCGAGCGCCGGTCCGGCCGAGGTCTCCAGGGCGTTGTACGTGGCCTGGACGGTACGGAAGAGGGGTTCGCCGTCCACCGTGACGGTCAGGGCCGCGCGGATCGCTTCGGCCTGGTCCGGTCCGCTGGTGGAGAGGCCCACGCTGACCCCGTCCGCCGCGAGCGCGGCGAGCCGGGCGTGCAGTTCCTTGTCGGTGAGCGCCGGGCTGTCGGGAGTCACCGAGTGGATCTGGTAGAGGTCGAGCCGGTCCCCGAGCAGTTCGCCGGTCTCGGCGCGCTGGCGCAGATACGTGGCGAGCGTGTGGTCCTTGACCTCGTGCGCCTCGGCGTCGACGCTCCAGCCGGCGGTGTAGGTGTAGCCCCACTTGCTCCCGACGACGACGTCGCGGACCTCGGGCCTGGCGGTCAGCCACTCGCCGAGGAACTCCTCGGAGCGTCCGTAGGAGCGGGCTGCGTCGAAGTACCGGACGCCCTGCGCGTAGGCCGCGTCCAGCAGCTCGTGGGTCCGGGCGCGCAGGTCGTCGGCGGTCCGCTCGCCGGGCAGGTCGCGGTCGCGGTGGAGGTTGATGTAGCCGGGCCTGCCGACCGCCGCCAGGCCGAGCCCGATGTGAGCGGTCGGGGTGGTCGCTGTGGTCAGTCGGGCGAACGGCATCGCGGGCTCCTCGTCGTCGGCAGGATTCTCGCCTACCCCCAACGTAGCCCGCGATGCTCCAGCGGCTACTTGCGCGCGCGGCCGCCCGGAGACGTACGTGCCGTTCCAGGACAGCGGCGACCCCGCGGCTACTTGCGCGCGGTCGCCCAGGCGTGCTGGGTCGCCAGATCCGCCTTCAGCTCGGCCAGCTGAACGGCGACGGCCGAGGGAGCCGTGCCGCCGCGTCCGTTGCGGGAGGCGAGCGCGCCGGCCACGTTGAGGACCGAACGGACCTCGGGGGTCAGGTGCTCGGAGATCTTCGCGAACTGCTCGTCGGTCAGCTCGTCGAGCTCGATGCCGTGGCTCTCGCACTCCTTGACGCACTCACCGGCGACCTCGTGGGCGACGCGGAACGGGACGCCCTTCTTGACCAGCCATTCGGCGATGTCGGTGGCGAGCGAGAACCCGGCCGGGGCCAGTTCCTCCATGCGCGCGCGGTTGACGGTGAGGGTGGCCATCATGCCGGTGAAGGCCGGGAGCAGGACCTCCAGCTGGTCGCAGGAGTCGAACACCGGCTCCTTGTCCTCCTGGAGATCGCGGTTGTACGCGAGCGGCAGGGCCTTCAGCGTGGCCATGAGGCCGGTCAGGTTGCCGATGAGCCGTCCGGACTTGCCCCGGGCCAGTTCGGCGATGTCGGGGTTCTTCTTCTGCGGCATGATCGAGGAGCCGGTGGAGAAGGCGTCGTGCAGGGTGACGAAGGAGAACTCCTTCGTGTTCCAGATGATGATCTCCTCGGCGATCCGGGAGAGGTTGACGCCGATCATCGCGGTGACGAAGGCGAACTCCGCGACGAAGTCCCGGGAGGCCGTTCCGTCGATGGAGTTGCCCACCGAACCCCGCTCGAAGCCGAGGTCGGCCGCGACCGCCTCCGGGTCGAGCCCGAGCGAGGAGCCGGCGAGGGCTCCGGAGCCGTACGGGGACACCGCGGTCCGCTCGTCCCACTGGCGCAGCCGCTCCGCGTCCCGGGACAGGGACTGCACATGGGCCAGGACGTGATGGGCGAAGAGCACCGGCTGGGCGTGCTGGAGGTGCGTACGGCCGGGCATGGCCACGTCCGGGTGGGCCTCGGCGAGGCCGACGAGGGCGTCCTGGAGCCCGGCGATCAGACCGCCGATGATGCGGGCGTGGTCGCGCAGGTACATGCGGAAGAGCGTGGCGATCTGGTCGTTGCGGGACCGTCCGGCACGCAGCTTGCCGCCGAGGTCGGGGCCGAGCCGCTCCAGCAGTCCGCGCTCCAGGGCGGTGTGAACGTCCTCGTCGGCGATCGTGCCGGTGAAGGAGCCGTCCGCGACATCGGCTTCCAGCTGGTCGAGGCCGGCGGTCATCCGCGTCAGCTCGTCCTCGGTGAGCAGGCCCGCCTTGTGGAGGACGCGCGCGTGGGCGCGGGAGCCGGCGATGTCGTACGGCGCGAGCCGCCAGTCGAAGTGGACGGACGCGGACAGCCTGGCCAGCGCCTCGGCCGGGCCGTCCGCGAAGCGGGCGCCCCAGAGACGTACGTCGCCGTTGCCGTTGCCGTTGCTCACTGCGTGCTCCTCGGAAGAACCAGGGGGTTGGATGTGCGACCGCTCGCCCGTGCGGCACACCCGGTCGCGGACGCCGCTCACGGCGCCGGTCCACGGACAGCCGCTGCCGCAATCACTAGCAGGCATAACTATGCGGTCCTCTGTATGTTTTGTCAAAGCTGGCGGCCGCGGCCCGCCACCGGACAGTTCGCGGGCGCCGCCGCGCCGCCCCCGCTACGGTCTGCATCTTCGGCACACCTGGGGGGAACCATGAACGACGCCTCGACGACGGCGCGGGAACTGGCCGGCGGCGCGTCCCTGCGCGACGTGCTCGGGCAGGCACCGGCGGAATCCTGGCCGGCGCTCGACCGCGCGATACGCGAACTGCGGCCCCAGGAGCTCGGAGTCCATGTCGCGCCCGCCGGCCGGTGGTTGCAGTGGCCCTGGAATTCTCCGCTGCCGGTCTTGAGACGGAGCCCCCGGTCCCGGCCGGAATCAGCGACGGTCCTGTCCCTGTGCCACCACGACGGCAGGATCCGGGAGGCGGCCCTCGAACTGACGCCCGGCTCCCCCGACCTGCTGCCGCTCCTGATCGTGCGGTGCACGGACTGGGCGGCTCCGGTCCGCGAACGGGCCCGGGCCCTGCTGTCGGAGGTGCCCGCGCCCGCACTCGCGCCGGGTGCGGAACTGATCCTGCTGCTGGCCCGGCGCGAGCAGGGCCGGTTCGCGGTGGACCTGCTCGGCCGGGTACTGCGCGAGGGCCCCGCCGCGCAGGTGGAGGCGCTGCTGACAAGCCCCGACCGCGCCACCCGCCGGTTCGCCCACCGCATCGCCGTCGACCGCGGCCTGCTCGCGCCGGGCCGACTGGCCCGCCTGGCCGCGGATTCCGGCGACGCGTCCCTCCAGGACCTCTGCGCGGAGGCGGCCGTCGCGTCGATGCGGGACAAGGACCACGACGACGTGCTCGGCGTACTGCTGAAGGCCAGGAACGGACGCGTGCGGGCGGCGGGGGTCACCGCGCTGCGGCGCACCGGGCGGCACGACGAGGCGCGGGCCCGGCTCACGGACCGTTCGGGGGTCGTACGGGCCTGTGCCCGGTACGTACTGCGGCAGGGCGGGACCGACCCGCTGCCGCTGTACCGGGCGATGTGCGCCGGCGAGGTCACCGAGCCGGGCGCCGCCGCGGGACTCGGCGAATGCGGTGACCGTACGGACGCGGAGACGTTGTGGGCCCTGGTCCAGCACCCCGAGGCCGCCGTGCGCGTCCACGCGGTCACCGGGCTGCGGGCCCTCGACGCGGTGACGCGGACCGGCCTGGCCCCGCTGATCGAGGACCCGTCATCCGCCGTGGTCCGGGCGGCGACCCGGGCCCTGCTGCCCCACGCGGCGGGCTTCTCCCGGGAGTGGCTGTCCGCACGGAACGCGCCCGACCGGCCGCGGGCGGTGCGGGTGGCGGCGCAGCGACTGCTCCGGGCCGCGGGGTACAGCCGTCCCACGGGCTGAAATTGACGGCTCCGCCGGATATCGGGCGCGGATACTCGCGGCATGGGAAAAACCTACGAACGTATCGATGGACGGCTGCGGACCTTCATCGAGGAGCAGCGCATGTTCTTCACCGCGACGGCGCCGCTGGACGGGGAGGGCACGGTCAACCTCTCCCCCAAGGGCCTCAGCGGCTCCTTCACCGTGCTGGACGAACAGCGCGTCGCCTATCTGGACTTCGCCGGGAGCAACGCGGAGACGGTCGCCCATCTGCGTGAGAACGGGCGGATCACCCTGATGTGGTGTGCCTTCGAGGGCCCGCCGAACATCGTGCGGGTGCACGGCCGCGGTGAGCCCGTCTTCCGGGACGATCCCCGCTTCCCGGAACTCCTGGCACGGTTCGACGGGGTGGATCCCTCCCGGCACGGGTTGCGGGCCGTCATCGTGGTGACGGCCGAACTGATCCGGGACACCTGCGGATACGGCGTGCCGTTCATGAGCTACGACGAGGACCGTCCGCTGCACGGGCAGCGCTTCGCGCGGGAGGACGACGCCTCGCTCAGCGCCTACTTCGAGAAGAAGGAGCACGTCGCCACCAGCATCGACGGCCTGCCCGGGCTGCCGCTCCCGTTGCCGGTCATGCCGCCCGCGCCCTGAGCGGCCGGACCGTCCGGAGCGGGCGCGCGCCCGTGTCCTGAGCCACTGGGCCGTACGGAGCAGGTCCGCGGGTGCCCGGGCGGCGGCGGGTCTACGGTCCGGGCATGCGCAGACTCCTGGTGACCGGTTCGGTCCTGCTCGCTCTCGCCGGCCTCGTGGGTGCCCGGCCCCCGGTGGCGGCGCCGCTGCCGTGGCGGCTGGCCGACACGGGCGGGGGCAGCCAGCTCATCACGGCCGAGGCAGCCGGTCCCGCCTCCACCACGGGCACGGTCACCTGGTGGAGTCTGCGGGGCGGCCGCTGGCTGACGGCCGGATCGGCGCCCGCCAGGTTCGGGGCGAACGGGCTGGCCGAGGGGGCTTCACGCGAGCAGGGCACGGACACGACGCCCACCGGGCTGTACGACCTGCCGTACGCCTTCGGGGTCGAGGCGGCCCGGCCCGGGACGCGCTATCCGTACCGCCGGGTCGGCGACCGGTCGTGGTGGTGCCAGGACAACGAGGCGCGCGCCTACAACCGGTGGGTGGAGCCGCGCCCCGCCGACTGCCGGGCGGCCGAGGCCGAGCACCTGATCACGTACCCGGCGCAGTACGCCCGGGCCCTCGTCGTCGGCTTCAACTACCACCGGCCGGTACGGGGACGAGGCGCCGGGATCTTCCTCCACGTCAACGGGCGCGGCGCGACCGCCGGCTGTGTCTCCGTGCCGGCGGCCGCGATGGACCGGATCCTGGCCTGGGCCGATCCGGTCCGCCGTCCGCACATCGCGATCGGAACCCGCTCCGGTCCGACCGCGATCACGCGCTACTGAGGTCTCGTCCCGCCGCGGCCACCACCGCGGCGCCCGTCTACGGGTCCGCCCGACGGGCACTCCCGGGAAGCGGGAAGCCGGAAGCCGTGTGCTCGTGCGGCGCAGGCCGAGCCGGGCCGGGAGCCCGTCCTCGCCGCGCTCAGCCCGTCGGCTCCGAGGTCTGCGCGGAATGCGGCCGCCCGTCATCCGTCACGGATCCGCCCGGCCTCCCGGCGAGTGGCGTGGAGTCCAGATAGCGGATCTCGTACGCGCGCTCGACGAAGCGCCAGCCTTCCGGAGTCCGCAGGTAACGATCGTGGTAGAGCCCGTAGTTGAGGTGCGAGCCGCCACCGCGGATCCGGATGGCCTCGGAGAGGCAGGCACGGCCGGTCGCGGTGTCTCCCGAGAGTGAGACGACGCCGGGGTGGGCCGTCTGGACGAAGACCTCGAAGCCCGCCTCACGCTGCTGCCCGAGGCCCCGGATCCCGTCGCGGCCGACGGCCTCGATACCGGCGTCCGGGATGCGGACGACGCCGTCCGGCACGAAGAGCCCGGCGAGCCGGTCGTGGTCGTTCATCATCGCCGCGTCCGTGAACTCGGCGCGGAGCGCGTCGATCTCGGCACGGTCCCGCGACTCGTCCGCCTCGCGCCCCACCGCGTCGCTCACGAGACGGCCGCCGACGGCGGTGCGACCGTCGCGTGCGGCGACGAGGTCGACGACGATCTCGTCGCGATGGTGCTCTCCGAGGGTCATTGCGACCGCGTCCGTCACCGCTGCGACGAGCCGGGCCTCGGTCTGCCGGCCGTCGGCCCGGGTGAACGCGTCCTCCCCGATGGCGAACGTCACGGTGGGCGCCGCTTCCCGGCACGGCACCCCGCCGACGGCCCAGCGGCCGGCCGCGAGTCCCACGAGCCGTACGACCACGAGATCGCGGGCCCGCTCTCCGCAGACGGAGGTGACGGCTCGGGTGAGCCGGGCGATGAGGTCCCTCTCGTGTCCGGCGATCTGCGGCTCTAGGGCGGTGACGGTGAGATGAGGCATGGCCGGTCGTCTCCTTCTGGTATCCACTGGTGGGAAGCGGCTCAGGCGATGGACGCAGCGCGGGCACGGCGCAGATGTCCGAGTGCCGTGGACCAGCCGACGACGCGGTCGAGCAGTTCCTCCAGCGAGCGCGCCCGGGACGCACCCGGAGCGAACACCCTGAAGTCGTCGAAGTCCGTGGCCAGGTGAAGAGAGACCTGGGCCGGCACGTCGGCGAGCCCGAGCAGACCGCACAGCTGCCGCAACTGGGCGGCGGACCCCGCGCCGCCCGCGGCACCGTAGGCGACGATCCCGGCGGCCTTGTCCGCCCAGCCGGCGTGGACGAAGTCGATGGCGTTCTTGAGCGCGGCGGGCAGCTGGCTGTTGTACTCCGGCGTGACGAACACGAACCCGTCGAGCGACTCGACCGTGCGCACCCAGGACTGCGCCCCGGGGCCTCCGGTTCCGCCCATGGCGGGTGGAACCGGCTGGTCGAAGAGGGGGAGCCGGAACTCGGCGAGATCGACGAGCTCGAACTCGGCGTCGGACCTCCGCGCCGAGACCTCATGGACCCACCCGGCCACCTGCGGGCCGAGCCGTCCCGGACGGGTGCTGCCGATGACGATGCCGATCCTGGTCATGCCGCTTCCTCCTGTCGCGATTCCCTGGCTGTGCCACAGACACGCGGCCGTCCGCCGTGCCCGCACCCACACCGACGCGGCAGCGGCCTCGATCGTCAGGGGACGGGGCCGCGTTGCCGCCTGACATCCGCGGGGGCTGATGCGTCGTCCTTCACGGGAGGATCCGTACGTGACGACTGGAGGGCGCTGACCGGATGGACACCACAGGCGGAAGCAAGGACGCCGCGGCAGACCCCGAGGACGAGCCGCTCATCGCGGAACGGCGCAACCTCGCGAATCTCGCCTACCGGCTGCTCGGCTCACTGACCGAGGCGGAGGACGCCGTCCAGGAGGCGTACGCACGTTGGTTCGCGCAGTCCGTGGAGCGACGGGCCGCTGTCGTGAATCCCGCGGCCTGGTTGACCACCGTCGTGAGCCGCGTCTGCATGGACCAGCTCCGTTCGGCCCGTACGCGCCGGGAGCGGTACGTCGGTGAGTGGATTCCGGAGCCGGTGCCGGAACGCGCCGAGTGGACCGGGCTCTCCCGCGGATCGACGGCGAGGGATCCCGCCGACCACATCACGCTGGACGAGTCCGTCGAGATGGCGTTCCTGGTCGTGCTCGACTCGATGACTCCGGCCGAGCGCGTCGCCTTCATGCTGCACGACGTGTTCCGGGTGCCGTTCAGCGAGGTGGCGGAGATCGTCGGCCGCACGCCGGGAGCCTGCCGCGAGCTCGCCTCGTCGGGGCGCCGGCGCGTGGCCGCCGCCCGCACCGGCGGGGCACGGGCCCGGCAGCGTTCCGTCGTCGTGGGCGAGTTCCGGCAGGCGTGGCAGGCCAAGGACATGGACGCCCTGGTCCGGCTCCTCGACCCGTCGGTCGTCGCCGTCGCCGACGGCGGCGGCCGCGCGGCGGCCTCACCCACGCCCGTCCGGGGCCACTTCCAGGTCGCGGAGTTCCTGGTGCGTCTGGCGGGCCTCGCAGGCCGGCTGGACCTCCTGGAGCGGACCGTCAACGGGCAGCCGGGCCTCGTCGCGGTCGACGGCGATCAGGTTCTGACCGTGTACGCGTTCGACATCGAGGAGTCCCGCATCCGGCGCATCTGGGCGATTCGCAACCCGGACAAGCTGCGGCCATGGAGCCGTTGAGGCGCTCGCGGGCCTCCCGCCTGACAATTGCCGCCGCAGGGACGTCGACCGGTCGGGCCGTCGGCCCGCCGTGAGGCGGTGCCCGGACCGGCCGGATACGGATTCCAGGAAAGGAAGTACCGATGTCGTTCCACTCCCACACCCTGCACCTGACCGTGCGCGGCGCGGACGAGGCGTCCGCCTGGTACCAACAGGCCTTCGGAGCCGAGGAGCTCACCAGGCTGGTGGTGCCCGGCGGCCGGCTGATCCACGTCCAGGTCCGCATCGGGACGCTCACCCTGATGCTGGCCGACGAGTTCCCCGAGATGGACTCCTACGGGCCGCAGCACTTCGGCGGCACCTACGGCGCCCTCTACCTGCACGTCGGCGATGTCGATGCCGCCTGGGAGCGGGCCGTCGGTGGCGGGGCCACCGTGATCCGTCCGTTGAGCGACGCCTTCTGGGGCGAGCGGGAGGGCCAGCTGCTCGACCCGTTCGGTCATCGGTGGGGGCTCACGCAGCAACTCCGTGACGTTCCGCTCGCGGAGCTCCAGAAGCTCACGACCGAAGCGTTCTCCGGCCTCGCCGAGGACTGAACGCCACGGGCGAACGGGCGCCCTCGGGAGTGACGCCCGGCCACGGCGTCGAGGGGCCGTCCGGCTGGTGCCGGACGGCCCCTCGACAGGGTCCTCACCGCAGCTCTAGCGGTCGTTCTGCGCGAGCCGCAGCAGATGGTCGGCGAGCGCCTGCCCGCCCGCCGGGTCACGGCTGATCAGCATGAGCGTGTCGTCGCCGGCGATGGTGCCGAGGATGTCGTGCAGCTCGGCCTGGTCGATCGCCGAGGCGAGGAACTGGGCGGCGCCCGGGGGCGTGCGCAGCACGACGAGATTGGCCGAGGCCTCCGCCGAGATCAGCAGTTCGGCGGAGAGACGACGCATCCGCTCCTCCTTGGCGGAGCCGCCCAGCGGTGCCTGCGGGGTACGGAATCCGCCCTCGCTCGGCACCGCGTAGATCAGCTCGCCGCCGGTGTTGCGGATCTTCACCGCACCCAGCTCGTCCAGGTCCCGGGAGAGCGTCGCCTGGGTGACGCTCAGCCCGTCGTCCGCGAGGAGCTTGGCCAGCTGGCTCTGCGAGCGCACCGGCTGCCGGTTCAGGATGTCCACGATCCGGCGGTGGCGTGCGGTGCGGGTCTGCGGCACGGACGGCCCGCCGTGCTCGGAATCCTGCGCCTCGGTCATCGTCGTCGCCTCATTCTCCGGTGTGTCCCGCCCCGGATCGTCCGTCCCCGTATGCCGCGTCGAGAGCGCCGGGCAGTGCCTGGAGGAACGCGTCCACTTCCGCCTCACCGATGACCAGCGGCGGCATCAGCCGTACGACATCGGGGGCGGGCGCGTTCACCAGGAGTCCGGCTCCCTGAGCCGCCTGCTGCACCTGGGGTGCGAGGGGCTCGGTGAGCACGATACCCAGCAGCAGGCCGGAGCCCCGGACGTGGGAGACCAGCGGGTGCCCGAGGCCCTCCACGCCGTCGCGGATGCGCTCGCCGAGCCGCTTCACGTTGTCCAGCGCGCCGTCGGCGGCCAGGGTGTCCAGGACGGCGAGTCCGGCGGCGCAGGCGACGGGGTTGCCGCCGAACGTGGTGCCGTGCTGACCGGGCGCGAGCAGATCGGCGGCCGCACCGAAGGCCACGGTGGCGCCGATCGGCAGTCCGCCGCCCAGCCCCTTGGCGAGGGTGACCAGATCGGGCTCCACGCCCTGGTGGGCCTGGTGCTCGAACCAGCTGCCGCACCGGCCGATGCCGGTCTGCACCTCGTCGAGGACGAGCAGGGTGCCGGTGGCCCGGGTGATCTCCCGGGCCGCCTCCAGATAGCCCTTGGGCGGCACGACCACGCCGTTCTCGCCCTGGATCGGCTCGATGATCAGCAGCGCGGTGTCCGTGGTCACCGCGGCCCGCAGCGCCTCGACGTCTCCGTACGGGACGTGCGTGACCTCACCGGGCAGCGGGGCGAACGCCTCGCACTTCTTCGGCTGGCCGGTGAGAGCGAGCGAGCCCATGGTCCGGCCGTGGAAGGCGCCGTCGGTGGCGACCATGTGGGTCCGCCCGGTCAGCCGGCCGATCTTGAACGCGGCCTCGTTGGCCTCGGCGCCCGAGTTGCAGAAGTAGACCTTGCCGGTGCGGCCGAAGAGCTGGAGCAGCCGTTCGGCGAGCGCGACGGGCGGCTCGGCGATGAAGAGGTTGGAGACGTGGCCCAGGGAGGCGATCTGGGTGGAGACCGCCTCGACGACCGCGGGGTGGGCGTGGCCCAGCGCGTTCACCGCGATACCGCCGACGAAGTCGAGGTACCGGGTGCCGTCGGCGTCCCACACATGGGCGCCTTCGCCGCGGACGAGGGGCAGCCTCGGGGTGCCGTAGTTGTCCATCAGCGCGTGCTGCCACCGTTGCGAGAGCTCGGCGTTCGTCATGCTTCCCCCTGTGCATCGGGCACGACCATCGTGCCGATTCCTTCGTCGGTGAAGATCTCCAGCAGGATCGAGTGCTGGACCCGGCCGTCGATGACGCGCGCCGTCTCCACGCCGTTGCGCACGGCGTGCAGACAGCCCTGCATCTTGGGCACCATGCCGCTGGAGAGTTCCGGCAGGAGCTTCTCCAGCTCGGTGGCGGTGAGGCGGCTTATCACGTCGTCGCTGTTGGGCCAGTCCTCGTACAGGCCCTCGACGTCGGTGAGGACCATCAGCGTCTCGGCGTTCAGCGCGGCGGCCAGGGCGGCGGCCGCGGTGTCGGCGTTGACGTTGTAGACGTGGTTGTCCTCCGCCGAGCGGGCGATGGAGGAGATGACCGGGATGCGGCCGTCGTCCAGCAGCGCCTGGATGGCCCCGGTGTCGATCGCGGTGATCTCGCCGACCCGGCCGATGTCGACGGCCTCGCCGTCGATCACCGGGCGGTGCTGGATCGCCGTGATGGTGTGGGCGTCCTCGCCGGTCATCCCGACGGCGAACGGGCCGTGCTGGTTGAGCAGGCCGACGAGCTCGCGCTGGACCTGTCCGGCGAGCACCATCCGCACGACGTCCATCGCCTCGGGCGTGGTGACGCGCAGCCCGGCCTTGAACTCGCTGACCAGGCCCTGCTTGTCGAGCTGGGCGCTGATCTGCGGTCCGCCGCCGTGCACGACGACGGGCTTGAGGCCCGCGTGCCGCAGGAAGACGACGTCCTGGGCGAAGGCGGCCTTCAGCTCCTCGTCGATCATGGCGTTGCCGCCGAACTTGATGACGACGGTCCTGCCGTGGTGCCGGGTCAGCCAGGGCAGCGCCTCGATGAGGATCTGCGCCTTCGGGAGTGCGGTGTGCTTCCGCGCCGTGGTCATGAGCTGTACGCGCTGTTCTCGTGGACGTAGTCCGCGGTGAGGTCGTTGGCCCAGATGACGGCCGACTCGGTGCCCGCGGCGAGGTCGGCGGTGATCCTGACCTCCCGGTAGCGCATGTCGACGAGGTCGCGGTCCTCGCCGACGCCGCCGTTCTTGCAGACCCAGACGCCGTTGATGGCGACGTTCAGATCGTCCGGTTCGAAGGCCGCCTTCGTCGTACCGATGGCGGACAGCACCCGGCCCCAGTTGGGGTCCTCGCCGTGGATGGCGCACTTGAGGAGGTTGTTACGGGCGATGGAGCGGCCCACCTCCACGGCGTCGTCCTCGGTCGCGGCGTTCACGACCTCGATCCGGATGTCCTTGGACGCACCCTCCGCGTCACCGATCAGCTGCCGGGCGAGGTCGTCGCAGACGGCCCGTACGGCTTCGGCGAACTCCCCCTGCTCCGGGGTGATGCCGCTCGCCCCGGAGGCGAGCAGGAGCACGGTGTCGTTGGTGGACATGCAGCCGTCCGAGTCGACCCGGTCGAAGGTGGTCCGGGTGGCGTCGCGCAGGGCGGCGTCGAGTGCGGGGGCGGCGACGTCGGCGTCGGTGGTGAGGACGACGAGCATCGTGGCGAGGCCGGGCGCGAGCATGCCCGCGCCCTTGGCCATGCCGCCGACGGTCCAGCCCTCGCCGCCGGCGACGGCCGTCTTGTGGACGGTGTCGGTGGTTTTGATGGCGATGGCGGCCTTCTCGCCGCCGTGCTCGCTCAGGGCCGCCGCGGCCTTCTCGATGCCGGGCAGCAGCTTGTCCATGGGGAGCAGCAGGCCGATGAGACCGGTCGAGGCGACGGCGATCTCGCCGGCGCTGTGGCCCTGGAGGACCTCGGCGGCCTTCTCGGCGGTGGCGTGGGTGTCCTGGAAGCCCTGCGGTCCCGTACAGGCGTTGGCTCCGCCGGAGTTGAGGACGACGGCGCTGACCTCGCCGCCCTTGAGGACCTGCTCCGACCAGAGGACGGGAGCGGCCTTGACACGGTTGGAGGTGAAGACGCCCGCGGCGGCGCGACGCGGACCGTTGTTGACCACGAGGGCCAGGTCCGGGTTGCCGCTCTCCTTGATTCCCGCGGCGATGCCCGCCGCGGAGAACCCCTGTGCTGCCGTGACGCTCACGGTGCCACTCCGATCGTGGAAAGTCCGGTGTCCTCGGGGAGTCCGAGGGCGATGTTCATGCTCTGCAGGGCCCCGCCCGCGGTGCCCTTGGCGAGGTTGTCGATGGCGCTGATCACGATGATCCGGCCGGCCGCCTCGTCGTACGCGATCTGGATCTGGACGGCGTTGGAGCCGTACACGGCGGCGGTCGCGGGCCACAGCCCCTCGGGCAGCAGATCGACGAACGGCTCGTCGGCGTAGGCCTTCTCGTACGCGGCGCGCAGGGACTCCGCGCTCACGCCGGGCTTAGCCTTCGCGCTGCACGTGGCGAGGATGCCGCGGGGCATCGGGGCGAGGGTCGGGGTGAAGGACACGGTGACCGGTTCGCCGGCGGCAGCGCTGAGGTTCTGGATCATCTCGGGCGTGTGCCGGTGGACCCCGCCGACGCCGTACGGCGACATGTTGCCCATCACCTCGGAGCCGAGGAGATGCGGCTTGGCCGCCTTGCCCGCGCCGGAGGTCCCGGAGGCGGCGACGATCACGGCCTCGGGCTCGGCGAGCTGGGCCGCGTACGCCGGGAAGAGCGCCAGCGAGACGGCCGTCGGGTAGCAGCCGGGCACCGCGATGCGCTTGCTCCCCGCCAGCGCGGCCCGCCCGCCGGGCAGCTCGGGCAGGCCGTAGGGCCAGGTGCCGGCGTGCGGAGAGGCGTAGAACTTCTCCCAGTCCGCGGCGTCCTTGAGCCGGAAGTCGGCACCCATGTCGACCACGAGCACCTCGTCACCGAGCTGCTCCGCGACGGCGGCGGACTGCCCGTGGGGCAGGGCGAGGAAGACCACGTCGTGCCCGGCGAGCACCTCCGGAGTGGTCGGCTGGAGCACCCGGCCGGCCAGCGGCCGCAGGTGCGGCTGCAGGGCGCCGAGCGGCTGGCCGGCGTTGGAGTTCGCTGTGAGGGCCCCGATCTCGATCTCGGGGTGGACCAGCAGAAGGCGGAGGAGCTCCCCGCCGGCATATCCGCTCGCCCCTGCCACCGCTGCACGTACCACCATCGAAATCCTCCTCGTCGATGGCATGACTATACGCAAGGCTGCACTTTTATGCAAAGAATTGCGATCATCCGCCGGCACGCGCCCCGGCTCCGGTACGCGCAGGACGCGCTCCTGCCCCGCCGCTCGCGGACACCGGTGAAATCGCCGATGCCGCCCGCGCCACGCGCCCCGACCCTGATCCAAGCAGGCATTCGCATCCCCGCATCCCCCAGCCCTGTCAGGAGTTCTCCCATGCGTCGTCGTTCACCCCGCCGGCTTCTCGGCGTCCTCGCGGCCGTCACGGTCGCGTTCACCCTGTTCGGCTCGACGTCGGCGGCGGGCGCGGCCGAGTCCCGGGCCGCTTCGGCGGCGCAGTCCGCCGTTCAGCCGCTGTCGACCAGCACCCCGGTCGTCTTCGTCCACGGGTACACCGGCAACGCCTCCAACTGGACCACCGCCAAGAGCGTCTTCCAGCTCAACGGCTGGTCCGGCTCCAAGCTCTTCGCCTACGAGTACAACTCGTACGGCAACAACGTCACCAACGCCCAGGGCCTGGCCACCTTCGTCAACAACGTGAAGTCGCAGACCGGTGCGAGCAAGGTCGCGATCGTCAACCACTCGATGGGCGGCCTGGTCAGCCAGTACTACCTGAAGGTGCTGGGCGGCCACAGCAGCGTCAGCCACCTGGCGTCCATCGCGGGCGCGAACCACGGAACGACGTTCGCCAGTGCCTGCCTGATCTACACGACCTGTCAGCAGATGTATCCGGGGTCCTCCTTCATCTCGCAGATCAGCGCGGGCGACGAGACGCCGGGTGACACCAAGTACGCCACCTGGTACTCCGCGTGCGACGGTGTCATCCTCCCGTACACCAGCACCCGGCTGAGCGGCGCGACGAACAACAACGTGGTCTGCCAGACCCACATCGGGTACCTGGCGGACACGATCGTGCTGGGCCAGATCGCGCGCTTCGTCGCCTCCTGACCGCCGCACGCCCCGTCCCCGCCCCCGCCTTCCGGGGGCGGGGCACCGGCGCGTCCGCTGTCCGTGGACGGCCGGGCCGGACCACCGGGGCAGCCGGCCCAGCAGCTCCTGCTGGTCGTCACCGGCCCACACCGCGTGGCCGTCCGGACCGCGTGCGCGCCGAGGCCGTCCCGGAACACCCGATCAAGAGATCAGCGGATTCCGGCCGTGGCCGGTCGTTCTGCGGCGCACCGGGAGCCTTGCCGCAAGTCCCCCGGCGCGCTCTCTCCTGAAAACGGCAGGGCGGCGTTGTGCTCCTTGCCTTTCGTTCTCTCTGAGGGCTCCGGGCCTTCTGTCTTTCTCACAGGGCTCCGTTGACGGCGCCCTGCCTCAGCTCCAGCCGGGTGCCGCTGAACCGCGCCCGCATCCGCCGGTCGTGAGTGACCAGCACCAGCGCCCCCGCGTAGCCGGTCAGCGCCGCCTCCAGTTCCTCGACGAGCGCGGGCGAGAGGTGGTTGGTCGGTTCGTCCAGCAGGAGCAGGTCCACCGGCTCGCTGACCAGCCGGGCGAGCTCGATGCGCCGCCGCTGGCCGTACGAGAGGTCCCCGACGCGCAGCCGCAGGGCGTCCGGCTCGAACAGGCCGAGCGACAGGAGCCGGTCGGCGTGCTCGTCCCGGTCGCCGGGGCGGCCGTGGGCGAAGGCCGCCAGCACGCTCAGGCCCGGCGGCCACGGTGTCTCCTCCTGCCGGAGGTGTCCCACCCGCCCGGTGCCTCCCACCGCGCCCGCGTCCGGCCTCAGTTCACCGGCCAGGACCCGCAACAGGGTGCTCTTGCCCGCGCCGTTGGGTCCGGTGACCAGCACGCGCTCGGCCGGACCGACGCGCAGCTCCGGCACCTTCAGCCGGCCCTCGACGACCACGTCCTCCAGGACCGCGGCGGGCGCCTCGCCGGGACCGGCCGCGGTGGCGATGCGGGCGGTGAACGACAGCGGGGCCGGTGGCGGCGTCACCGGGTTCGCGGTGAGCCGCTCGACGCGCTCCTTCGCGTTACGGATCCGGCTCATCGCTCCGTGGGCGCGCCCCCGTGCCCGGAACGCCCCGGACCCGAAGGAGGCCTGCGGCATCCTGCGCGGGATGGCGTCCAGGCGGGCGATGTTGGACGCGGTGAGCCTGCGGCTGCGGTCGAGTTCGGCCCGCCACTCGTCGTACCGCTCCTGGCGTCGCCGGCGCTCGGTGGCCTTGGCGGTGAGGTATCCGGCGTAGCCGTCGCCGTGACGGGAGACCCGGCCGCCTTCGACCTCCAGGACCGTGCCGGTGATCCGCTCCAGGAAGACGCGGTCGTGGGTGACGGCGACGACCGTTCCGCGGTGGGCCCGCAGATGGTCCTCCAGCCAGCCGACCGCCCGGTCGTCGAGATCGTTGGTCGGCTCGTCGAGCAGCAGCAGCTGCGGGCGGGACGCGAGCGTCGCGGCCAGTGCGAGCCGTGAGCGTTCGCCGCCGGAGAGCGTCCCCAGCGGCCGGTCCCGGGACAGCCACGGCAGACCGAGCCCGTGCATCGCGGTGTCCACCCGGGTGTCGGCGCCGTAGCCGTCGCGTGCTTCGTACTGCTCGGTCAGGCGTGCGTACGCGGCGAGGGCCGCGTCGAGCTCCGGTCCGGCGGCTGCGCCGGCCAGTGCGGCCCCGGCCCGGCGCAGCTCCGCTTCGAGCGTGCGCAGTTCGCCCAGTGCCACGTCCACGGCGTCCTGGACGGTGGCGTGCGGGGTCAGCCCGATGGCCTGCGCGAGATACCCCGTGCCGCCGGGCGAGACCACGGTCACCTCGCCCGCGTCAGGGGTCTCCTCGCCGGCGAGGAGACGGAGCAGGGTGGACTTGCCGGCCCCGTTGTCACCGACGACGCCGGCCTTCTCCCCGGGGGCGAGGCTGAGCGAGACGTGGCGGAACACGGTGCGCTCGCCGTAACGCTTGGTGACACCGTGCAGAGAGAGTTGTGCGGAGTGTGATGGGTGCATGAATGAGCCCCTGTTCCCGGCCAGGCCGACAGAACGGATTCGTGGACGAATCGGCACCACGACGGCGGAGCGGAGCTCTACGCGGTCGCGGGTGGGGTGATCACAGCGTTCCCATACGGACCAAGGTACGGGGGGCCCGGTGGGCCGTCATCCGGTTTTCCGGGCCGCCGGACCCGGCGCGCAAACGCCGTGTGGGCGGTCTCCGTCCCCGCGCGCCGGGCGGCGGGGGTACGGAGACCGCCCACACGGCGGTCCTGGGGTGCGGGGCGATGGCCAGGGTCTTGCGTCCGGATCAGGCCGGACCCCGTGAGCCCCGCTCGATCCGAACGAGAGGCCTCAGGAGGCGTTCCTGCGCTCGGCGTCCCGCTCCTTGATGCGTACGGTTTCCTTCCGGACCTCCGCCTGCGTGGCGCGCTCCTTCTGCAGCCACTCGGGGTTGTCCTGCTTCAGCGCGTCGATCTGCTCCGTGGTGAGGGCGTCCGTGACGCCTCCGCGGGCGAGGCCGGAGATGGAGACGCCCAGTTTGGACGCGACCACCGGCCGCGGGTGCGGGCCGTTGCGCCGCAGTTCCTGCAGCCACTGGGGCGGATCGGTCTGGAGGGCCGCCAGCTCGGCGCGCGAGACGACACCCTCCTGGAACTCGGTGGGGGTGGCCTCGAGGTACACACCCAGTTTCTTCGCCGCGGTCGCGGGCTTCATGGTCTGGGTGGTCTGGTGCGACGTCATGAGGTCAAGAGTATCGAGCGTGTGCGCCACCTCCGACCACGACCGGTAACCTGGCGGAGTGACAGGCTCGGAAGCATCCCCTTCATTCCGGCTCGCGTACGTCCCCGGGGTGACACCCACCAAGTGGGTGCGGATCTGGAACGAGCGCCTGCCGGACATCCCCCTGACGCTCGTCGCGGTGCCCGCCGCCGACGCGCCGGCCCTGCTGCGCGCCGGCGGGGCCGACGCGGGCTTCGTACGGCTGCCGGTCGACGGGACGGACCTCAGCGCGATCCCGCTCTACACCGAGCAGACCGTCGTCGTGATCCCCAAGGACCACGTGGCGGCAGCGGTCGAGGAGGTCTCGCTCGCGGAGCTGGCCGACGACGTCGTGCTGCATCCGCTCGACGACACCCTGGGCTGGGAGGCACTGCCCGGCAAGCCCGCTGTCGAGCGGCCGGCCACGACGGCCGATGCCATCGAGCTGGTGGCCGCCGGAATCGGTGTCCTCGCCGTTCCGCAGTCGCTCGCCCGCCTGCACCACCGCAAGGACCTCACCTACCGTCCGCTGTCGGACGCCCCGGAATCGCGGATCGCCCTGTCCTGGCCCGAGGACCGGACCACCGATCTGGTGGAGGACTTCATCGGGATCGTCCGCGGCCGGACCGTGAACAGCTCCCGGGGCCGCAGCACGGCGCCCGCGGAAAAGCCGAAGGCCAAGGCGAAGCGCACCGACGGACGCGGCGCCGGGCGCAAGCCCGCGGCGGGTTCGTCGACGGGGAAGAACCCGCGTGGCGGTTCGGGCGGAGCCAAGGGCGCCCGCGGAGCCAAGGGGGCCGCCGGAGCGAATCGCGGCAAGCCCCGACGACGGCCGTAGGCGTAGCCGCGGCGGCACGTCACGAGGGCGTGGCGGCCCGTTGCCCGGCAGGGCGCCGGTCGGCCCCTGAGCCACGGCCACCGGAACCTCAGGATCACCATCAATGTCAGACCTTCCTGGCAGCATCGGTGATCATGACGAACCCCGAACGCCCGATGCCGCCCCTGAACGCCGACGAACGCACCAATCTGGCCTCCTGGCTCGATTTCTACCGGGCCACCGTGGCGGTGAAATGCGAAGGTCTCACCGACGAGCAGGTGCGTGAGACCTCCGCGGCACCGTCGGCGCTGACCTTGATGGGGCTCGTCCAGCACCTCACGGAGGTCGAGCGGAACTGGTTCCGCCGGGTGCTGACCGGCGAGGACGTCCCGCCCGTGCACGGGGCGCCTGCCGGACCCGGCGGCCACGACGGAGGGTTCGAGCTCTCCGGGGGCCGGACCTTCGCGGGGGCCCGCGCGCGCTGGCAGGAGGAGATCGCCGTCTCCCGGGCCAACTGCGCCACGCGGTCACTGGAGGACACGGCCCCGTTCATGGGCGGCGAGGTGAGTCTGCGGTGGATCTACACACACATGATCGGTGAGTACGCCCGCCACAGCGGCCACGCCGACCTGCTGCGGGAACGGATCGACGGCATCACGGGGGTGTGACCGTGCGAACGCGACAGGGCCGGTGACACCGGGCCCGATGTCGACCACATGCCCCGGCCGGTCACCCATGAGCGGTGTTTGGACGCGCCCGCCCGTCGGGGCCGGGCGGTCGGATGTCAGGATGGTTCCATGACGAGCAAGGTTTACTTCGACATCACCATCAACGACGAGCCCGCCGGGCGGATCGTCTTCAATCTGTTCGACGACGTGGTCCCCAAGACCGCGGAGAACTTCCGCAAGCTGGCCACCGGCGAGGAGGGCTTCGGCTACAAGGGTTCCTCCTTCCACCGCGTCATCCCCGCGTTCATGCTGCAGGGCGGCGACTTCACCCGCGGTGACGGCACCGGCGGCAAGAGCATCTACGGCGCGAAGTTCGACGACGAGAACTTCAAGCTGGCGCACACCAAGCCCGGCCTCCTCTCCATGGCGAACAGCGGCCCGAACTCCAACGGCTCGCAGTTCTTCATCACGACCATCGTGACCTCCTGGCTGGACGGCAAGCACGTGGTCTTCGGCGAGGTCGCCGACCAGCAGAGCATGGACCTGGTCACGAAGATCGAGGGTCTCGGCTCGCAGAGCGGCCGCACCAAGGCGAAGGTCACCATCGCCGACTCCGGGACGCTCTGACCCCGGTCCGCTCGCGGAACACCCACCGGAACGCGCCGTCCGACGAACACCGTCGGCCGGCGCGTTCCGTCGTTCCGGGACGCCGTTCCGTGACCGCGCTTCGCGACGTCGTTCCGGGGCGCCGTTCCGTGACCGCGCTTCGCGACGTCGTTCCGGGGCGCCGTTCCGGGGGCGTCCCGGCGGCGCGTCGTCGCACCTCTGATCGCACACCGCGCACCCGTGTCAACCAGAGGTTGACAGGCCCCGACTGTCAACCTACCGTTGACACATGACGCAGCCCGTAGGCATGACGCAGCCCGTCCGACTCGACGACCTCATCGCAGCCATCAAGAAGGTCCACCCCGACGCCCTCGACCAGCTTCAGGACGCCGTCATCGCGGCGGACCACCTCGGTGACGTGGCCGACCACCTGATCGGCCACTTCGTGGACCAGGCCCGGCGTTCCGGCGCCTCCTGGTCGGACATCGGCAAGAGCATGGGCGTGACCCGGCAGGCCGCCCAGAAGCGGTTCGTGGCGAAGGACCCCGGGGAGCTCTCCGAGCTCGACCCCAGCCAGGGCTTCAGCCGCTTCACGACGCGGGCCAAGAACGTGGTGATGGCCGCGCAGAACGAGGCGCGTGCCGCGGGCAACGCCGAGATCGGCACCGAGCACATCGTGCTCGGACTGCTCAGCGAGCCCACGGCGCTGGCGGGGGCGTTCATCAAGGCGCAGGGCATCGCCCTGGACACCGTCCGCCAGGCCGCCGAGCAGGCCCGCCCGGCAGCCGCGGAGGGCGAGGTGCCCGAGCTCGTCCCGTACAACGCCGACGCACGCAAGGTCCTGGAGCTCACGTTCCGGGAGGCCCTGCGGATGGGACACAACTACGTCGGTACGGAGCACATCCTGCTGGCCCTGCTGGAGCACGAGGACGGTGCCGGGCTGCTGACCGGCCTCGGGCTCGACAAGGCGACCGCGGAGGCGGCCATCACCGAGGCGCTCACGCTCGTCGTCGACGCGCAGCAGAAAGTGCAGCAGAAAGTGCAGCAGAAGGACTGACTCCGGCCGCCGCCGTTCCGGGCCCGCGAAACGGCGGCGGCTACCCGCCGTGCGGCGGAACCGGCGGGGCGCCGCACGTGTCGCCGCCCACGGGCCCGGCACCCGCCTCTACCTTCTCGAAGTGGACCCACGGGCGCGAGACGCCCGGCTGAACGGCAGGTCCCCTTCTCCGGGAGAGCACATGGTCCCGCCCAGCGGCAGCAGCACGTACGCGCCTCCGGCCCGTCCCGGCGGGGGGTGGCTGCTGCGGCTGGGCGAATGGTGCGCACGCCACTTCGTCGTCGTGATCGTGCTGTGGGTGGTCGCCCTCGGCGGACTGCACGTCCTGCAGAGCGCGTTCGGAGGGACGTACTCCGACGACTTCAACCTGCCCGGCACCCAGTCCAACACCGGCGCCGAACTCCTGCAGACCCACGATCCGGCAGCGGGTGGCACCGGGGCGCAGGTGGTCCTCCACGACGCGCAGAAGCCGCTGACCGACGTGCAGAGCCAGGTCGACCAGGTGGTGGGCAACCTCCAGAAGCTGCCGCACGTCCTGTCCGCCCAGAACCCGCTGCCCTCGTCCTCCTCGTCGCCGTCCACCTCGCTGTCCAAGGACGGCAAGACCGGATACATCACGGTGCGGTTCGACGTGAACCCGACCTCGCTGGACGACTCCTATCTCGACCAGGTCGACACGGCGGTCAAGCCGCTGCGCTCCGCCGGCGTGGAGGTCGAGTACGGCGGGCCGCTGGGAGAGCTCGCCAGGCCCGAGACCTCGGACCTGACCAGTGAGGCCGTCGGCTTCGCCGTCGCGGTGGTCGTCCTTCTCATCGGGTTCGGCAGCGTCATCGCCGCCGGTGTTCCCCTGATCACCGCGCTGATCAGCGTGATCGTCGGGCTGAGCGTCCTGTCACTGGTGGCGGCCGCCACGACGTTCGCCAGCGTCTCGCCGACGCTCGCCACCATGATCGGGCTGGGCGTGGGCATCGACTACGCCCTCTTCCTGATCACCCGTCACCGTCAGCTCGTGATGGACGGTGCCGATCCGGTCCGGGCCGCGGGCCGGGCGGTCGCCACCAGCGGACGCGCCGTCCTGGTCTCCGGCTGCACGGTCATCGTCGCGCTGGCCGGCCTGTACGTCTCCCGGGTGACCTTCATCGGAAAGCTGGGCGCCGCGGCCGCCGTCACCGTGATCACCGCCGTCATCGGCGCGATCACCCTGGTCCCGGCCCTGCTCGGTCTCATCGGCCGGCGCATCGACCGCTACCGGGTGCGTCCGCCGGTCGCCGAGGGCGGTGCGGAGCCCGGCACCGAGGCACAGGGCGGCTGGCACCGCTACGCCCAGCGGGTGGAGCGGCGGCCCTGGTGGTTCCTGCTCACCGGGCTGGTCGTGGTGGGGGTCCTCGCGATCCCCCTGTTCTCCATCCGGCTCGGCCACATCGACGACGGGGCCGACCCGACGAGCTTCACCGACCGGCGCGCGTTCGACCTGATCTCCACAGGTTTCGGGCCGGGTGCGAACGGCCCGTTCACGCTGGTCGTCGATCAGCAGTCGGTGCCGAGCTCGGACCGCTCGGCGCTGGCGAGCAGTCTCCAGAAGGCGCTCACCGGCGTACCCGGCGCGGCCAGCGTCAGTCCGTTGCAGCCGACGGACGACGGGGCGCTGCTCATCGGCACCGCCCTGTCCAAGGAGGCCCCGCAGGACGCGGGCACGACCACCCTGTTCAACCACCTCAAGGACGACGTCCTGCCGCAGGGCATCGCGGGCACCGACGCCTCCGCCTATGTGACCGGGACGACCGCCGCCCAGGAGGACTTCCTGGACATCATCTCCCGCAGACTCCCGCTGATCATCGCCGTGGTGGTCGGGCTCGCCTTCGTCATCATCCTGATCGTGTTCCGGGGCGTCCTGATCGCCGTCAAGGCCGCCGTTCTCAACCTGCTCTCGATCGCCGCCTCGTACGGAGTGGTGGTGGCGGTCTTCCAGTGGGGCTGGGGAGGGCCGTCCCTCGGGGTCTCCGGAACCGTGCCCATCGAGAGCTACGTTCCGATGATGATGTTCGCCATCGTCTTCGGCCTGAGCATGGACTACGAGGTCTTCCTGATCTCCCGGGTGCACGAGGCCTGGCTGCGGACCCGGGACAGCAGGGGCGCGGTGGCGCACGGGCTGGAGATCACCGCGCGGGTGATCACCTGCGCGGCGCTCATCATGGTCAGTGTCTTCGCCGCCTTCGTCATCAGTGACAACATCGTCGTCAAGATGCTCGGGCTCGGGCTGGCCGTCAGCGTGCTCATCGACGCCACGATCGTGCGGCTGCTGCTGGTCCCCGCCGTGATGACGCTGCTGGGCCGCAGCGCGTGGTGGATGCCCCGGTGGCTGGACCGGGTGCTCCCCCGCATCGACACCGAGGGCGACTCGGTCCCGCCGCTGCCGGCCCCGTGATCCGCCCCGTGCAGGGAGCGGGTCCGGTCACAGCGAGGCGTACACCGCCTCGACCAGTGCCGTCTTGCGCGGGTCGTTCGCGATGTGCGGGCCCATCCGGTTCATGACGTAGCCGAGTGCGATCGCGTTCTCGGGGTCGGCGAGGCCGCAGGAGCCGCCCGCGCCGTCGTGGCCGAAGGCCCGGGGGTTGGGTCCGTAGCTGGCGTCGGGTCCGCTGAGCCACAGACCGAGCGCGATCTCCGTCTCGTGGACGAACCCGGCGCCCAGCACCAGGTCGCGGCAGCTGCCCTGGCCCTCGCGGACCCGTTCGGCTGCCTTCTCGGACAGGATCCGCAGTCCGCCGGAGCTGCCGCGCCCGGCCAGGATGCCGTACAGCGCGGCCACCGCGCGGGCCGTGCCGTGGCCGTTGGCGGCGGGTATCTCCGCCTCCCGCCACGCGGGGGTGTTGGCGGCGGCCGCCCCCGTGGGCGGATTGAGGAGCGAGGCGACGGCGACCGGTTCCATCCGTGCGAAGAGCGCTGCCTGCCGGGCCCGGTCCGCCTTGGGGACGACGAGTTCGGCGACGCGCGCCGCCTCCTTCTCCGGGAGGCCGACGGTGAAGTCGATGCCCAGCGGTCCGGTCACCTCCTGCCGCAGGAACTGACCCGGCAGCAGTCCGCTGACCCGGCGGATCACCTCGCCGACCAGGAAGCCGTACGTCAGCGCGTGGTAGCCGGACCGGCTGCCGGGCTCCCACCACGGCTCGGTCGCCGCCAGCCGTGCGGTCGTCAGCTCCCAGTCGTAGAGCTCCGCCAGGGTGTGGGGCTCGCGCAGGCCCGCGAGGCCGGCCCGGTGGGAGAGCAGATGCCGTACGAGGACGGCCTCCTTGCCCGCTGCGGCGAATTCCGGCCAGTACGCGGCGACCGGGGCGTCGAGGTCGAGCAGGCCGCGGTCGACGAGGATGTGCGCGCAGAGTGCGACCGGCCCCTTGGTGGTGGACCAGACGTTGACCAGCGTGTCCTGTTCCCAGGGGCGGGTGCGGGCGCCGTCCGCCCACCCGCCCCAGAGGTCGGCGACGGGCTGCCCGTCGACCAGGACGGTGACCGCCGCGCCGAGTTCGTCACGCTCGCGGAAATTCGCCTCGAACGCGCGGCGCACCGCGGCGAACCGTTCGTCGCAGTGGCCGTGGATCTGCGGCACAGTGGCCTCCCTCGCCTGGGACGTGCCCGGTCGGAGTCGGATCCCCGTCAACATACCGACTGGTCGGACCGGTGGGAAGGCGTGGCAGCCACCGAACCTGGGGCCGGCGGGGCAGCCGGTCAGCGGGCCCCGGTCTCCAGGCGCAGACTCCAGCGGTGCGGCAGACCCGTCAGCGTGACGGTGGAGAGCGGGCGGACGTCGACGTTCCAGTACGTCGACGGCGGGGCCTTCAGCGCGTAGACGAGGGCGGCCCGGACGACGGCGGGTTCGGCGACGGCGACGATCGAGCCGTCGCAGGCGGGCCGGGTGTCCAGCCAGTTGCCGATCCGGGAGATGAACGCGAGCAGGGGCTCGCCGCCGTGAGGCGCCGAGCGCGGGTCCGCGAGCCAGGCGTCCACGGCGGCCGGTTCACGCGCGGTGACGTCGGAGAGGGTGCAGCCCCGCCAGCGCCCCATGTCGCAGTCGCGGAGCGCCGGCTGGACCAGCGGCGCGAAACCGAGGGCCTCGCCGGTGGCGCGGCTGCGGGGGGTCGGCGAGCAGTAGCGGAGTTCGGCTGCGCCCAGAGGCACCAGGACGGGGGCGGCGCACTGCACCTCGTGCCAGCCGGCCCGGTCGAGCGGCCGGTCGTCGTCGAAGCGCTCACCGAGCAGGGAGGAACTGCGGGCCGCGGCGACGAGCGAGACTCGAACACTCATGGGCGCGATCGTGGAGCCGATCGCCTCGCAGGTCAAGAGCGCCGCCCCAGGCGATTCCGGTTCAGCCGAGCCGCAGGGCCATCCATCGGTCCGGGTTGTCGAGTGACTGGAAACCGGCCTTCTCGTACACGCCGTGCGCATCGGCCGTGGCGAGCATCATCCTGTACACACCGGTCGGGGCGAGGTGGTCGCGCGCCGCCGCTACCAGTCGTCCGCCCAGGCCGTGGCCGCGGACCGCGGGGTCGACGTACACGTCGCAGAGCCAGGCGAAGGTGGCCAGATCGGTCACCACGCGGGCGTATCCGGCCTGTTCGCCGGAGACGAGGTCGTAGGCGCCGAAGTTGAGCGACCCGGCTATGGCCCGGTCCTGGTGCTCCCTGGTGCGGCCCTTGGCCCAATAGGAGCCGCTGGAGAGCCAGTTGTGGATCCGGGCGGCGTCCAGGCGGGCGGGGTCGGACGAGATCTCGTAACGTTCCTGAGGCGTTTCGGTCATGGCCGGAGACTAACCGGTGAGGCGTCGAGCACGCCTTCCCAGGCCGTGCGCAGGCGCCGCACGCCTTCGCTGATCTCGGCGAGGCCCGCGACCGCGACGAAGCTCAACCGGACCTGGGGCGTGGGGGGTTCCGCGCAGAAGTAGGGCCGGCCCGGCGCGATGGCGACGCCGGCGCGCAGAGCCGCCGCGACCATCGCGGACTCGTCCGCTCCGGCGCCCGCACCGGGCAGCCGCAGCCAGAGGTTGCCGCCGCCGGTGGGAAGGTGGGGCAGCAGGAGACCGGGCAGCTCGCGGCGCAGCTCCGTGACCATGGCGGTGCGGCGGATACGCAACTCCGCCGATACGGAACGCAGATGGCGGCCCCAGGCGGGCGAGCCGACGAGCTCCAGCGCGGCCTCCTGGAGCGGCCGGGGCACGAAGAGGCTGTCGACGACCTGGATGGCCCGCAGCCTTTCCAGGACCGGTCCCCTGGCGGCGAGGGCGCCCACCCGGAAGCTGGGCGAGGTGGCCTTGGTCAGGGAGCAGACGTGGACGACGGCTCCATCGGGGTCGTCGGCCGCCAGTGTCGCGGGGAGCGGTCCCGCGTCGTCGTGGACGAGATGGCGGGCGAAGTCGTCCTCGACGACGAACGCCCCCGCCTCCCGGGCGATGCGGACGACCTCGCCGCGCCGAGCCTCGGCGAGGACCGTGCCCGTCGGATTGTGGAAGAGGGGCTGGCACACCAGCACCCGGGCGCCGGTGGCCGCGAAGGCCGCGGCCAGCAGTTCGGGCCGCACCCCGTCGGCGTCCATGGGCACGGGTACGGGCCGCAGGCCGGCGGCCCGTGCGGCCGCCAGCATGCCGGGGTAGGTGGGCGACTCGACAAGCACGGGCGCGCCGGGCTGGGCGAGCGCCCGCAGCGCGGTGGCCAGGGCGCTCTGGCCGCCCGCGGTGATCAGCACATCGGCCGCGGTGAACGTGGGCCCGATCTCCCGGGCGAACCAGGCCCGCAGTTCGGTGAGCCCGTCGGTGGGCGGGCGGCTCCACGCTCCGGGGCGGCGGCCCGCCCGGGCCAGGGCTGCCGCCATGGCCCGCTCCGGCTGGAGCGAGCTGTGCAGATAGCCGCCGTTGAACTCGACGACGCCCGTGGGCGGGGGTGTCAGGGTGACCAGCAGCCCGGACGCGTCGACGGTACGGGGTACCACTTCGGGGCCGCCGTCGCCGTTGAGCGAGACCTCCTGCCAGGAGGTGTCGGCGGGCGGCCGTGGCCCGGTACGGGGCTGCGCCCGGAACGCGCCGGCTCCGGGGCGCGTCACGACGAGGCCCTCCGCGGCAAGCTGCGCGACGGCCCGCGAGACGGTGACGGGGCTGGCTCTGAATCGTTCGACGAGAGCACGACTGGACGGCAGCTTCTCACCTGGTGAGTAGCGGTTGAGCTCACTCCGCAGTACTGCGGACAGCTCTGCGACACTGCTACGCTCGTGCATGACAGCACAGGATAGCGCTACCACCGGTCCCGCGATAGCGGTCGGCCCGCCGGCGAACAGGCCTGCGCCCCTCACGCCCACCGGCTCCCCCGGCCCCGTCCCGGCAGGCCGGAACGGCACGCTGCTCGCCCTGCTCGGCGTCGTTTCCTTCTCGCTGACCTTCCCCTCCACCGTCTGGGGCCTGGAGAGCTTCGGCCCCTGGTCGCTGGTGGCCCTGCGCACCCTGCTGGCCGCCGCGATCGCGGGTGCCGTGCTGCTCGCGGCCCGGGTACGGGTGCCCGAGCGGAAGCACTGGGCCGGGCTCGCGGTGGTGGCGGGCGGAGTGGTGGTGGGGTTCCCGCTGCTGACCACGCTGGCCCTGCGGACCTCGACGACGTCGCACGCGGCGGTGGTGGTCGGCCTCCTGCCGCTGACCACCGCCGTGTTCTCCTCGCTCCGCACCGGATCGCGGCCTCCCCGCGCCTTCTGGGCCGCGGCCCTCGCCGGGGCGGCGGTGGTGATCGCCTTCACCGTGACGCAGAGCGGCGGAGGCGTGTCGGCCGGGGATGCCTACCTGTTCTGCGCGCTGCTGGTCTGCGCCGCGGGGTACACCGAGGGCGGCAGGCTGGCGAGGGTGATGCCGGGCTGGCAGGTGACCGGCTGGGCACTGCTCCTCACCGTGCCGCTCGCGGTGGCGGGCGCGGCCCTCGCGCTGCCGTCCGAACCGGTGCGGTGGACCGCGCACGGGGTGATCGGCCTGGTCTGGGTGGCCGTGGCATCGACCTTCTTCGGCCTGTACGTCTGGTACCGCGGCATGGCCGAGATCGGTGTCGCCCGGGCCAGCCAGCTTCAGCTCGCCCAGCCGCTGCTGACGCTCATCTGGTCGTTCCTGCTGCTCGGCGAGGAGGTCGCTCCCGCGGCCCCGGCGGCGGCGGTCGCCGTACTCGTCTGCATCGCCGCCACCCAGCGCGCCGGAGCCGGCCGGTCATAGACTTGTCGGCATGGAACGCCACCCGTGAGGAGGTCACTCCCGATGGAGGCACACACGGGCGACCGGCTGCTGACGCACGGCAGGACCGTGGGACAGCACGACCGGGTCGCAGAGATCGTCGAAGTGCTCGGGGACGGGGGCACTCCCCCGTACCGCGTCCGCTTCGAGGACGGACACGAACACCTGATCGCCCCCGGCCCCGACAGCGTCGTCCAGCACACCACCGGCCGGGACCCGGGAACCCGATGACAGGCCGCCGGTCAGCGGGGCGGACGCGCCCGTGACCGATAGTGGTCGGCCACGACCCGGTCCATCGCACCGATCCGGTCCGTGACCACGCTCTTCCCCGAGAAGTAGGCGTGGCCGCGGACCTGGTCGTATCCGGCGGCGAAGTCGACGTGCCGGGACAGCTCCGCAGGGTCCTGCCAGGCGGCGGGCTGGGCGGGATCGCCGGATTTGTAGAGCGCCTCACCGATGAAGAGATCGACGCCCGTACCCCGGACCACGTCGTTCCACCAGGGAACCAGCGCCGCGTAGTCGGCGGGCGCGAAGCCGATGTGCCAGTAGAGCTGCGGGCAGACGTGATCGATCCAGCCCTTCTTGATCCAGCCGCGGGTGTCGGCGTACAAGTCGTCGTACGTCTGCACACCGGCGTCGGTCGGTGAGCCGAGCGGGTCGGTGGAGGCGTTGCGCCACACGCCGAACGGGCTGATGCCGAACCGGACGCCCGGCTTGAGCGCCTTGATCCGCTCGGACATCTCCCGCACCAGCTTGTCGGTGTTCGAGCGCCGCCAGGCGGCGCGGTCGGGGAAGCCCGCCCCGTACTTGGCGTACGCGGCACCGTCGGCGAAGGTCTGGCCCGCCACCGGGTACGGATAGAAGTAGTCGTCCCAGTGGACCGCGTCGATGTCGTAGCGGCGGACGGCGTCGAGCATCGCGTCCTGGACGAAGGCGCGGACCTCGGGCAGTCCCGGGTTGTAGTAGAGCCTCCCCCCGTACGGCAGGACCCAGTCGGGATTCAGCCGCGCCGGGTGGCCGGCGGAGAGCCGGGAAAGCTCGGTGTGGTGGGCGACCCGGTACGGGTTGAACCAGGCGTGCAGCTCCAGGCCGCGGCTGTGGGCCTCCTGGACGGCGGTGCCCAGCGGGTCCCAGCCGGGGTCCTTGCCCTGGACGCCGGTGAGGTACTGGGACCACGGCTCGTAGGGCGACGGCCACAGCGCGTCGGCGCTGGGACGGACCTGGAGGATCACCGCGTTCAGCCGCCGGGCGACGGCCTCGTCGAGGTACGCGATCAGCCCGGCCCGCTGCGCCGCGGCCGACAGGCCGGGCGCCGACGGCCAGTCGACGTTCTGGACCGTGGCCACCCACATACCCCGCAGCTCGCGCCGCAGCACGTCGCGGGGCCCGCCGGGCCGGCCCGGACGCCCGCCGCCCCGCGCGACCGCGGCGGCGTCGCCGGTCACCGCGACCGCACCCATCACCCCCGCGACCGTTCCGGCCGCCCCCGTCACGAACTTCCGTCGGTCCATCTGCCGCATGCCGGCGTACCTGCCCTTCCCTCACGAGTCCCCAGTCCCGGAATCCGGGTGTGCCCCGAGCATGCCCGTCCCGGCCCGTGTTCCCCGGGAAGGACGACCGGCGAGTGGACGGCGCCCCCCATTTGCCGCCCGCCCCGAGACGCGGAGTAACGTCGTGGGGTCGTGGTGGAGCCCGGAATCAGACGGAAGCCGCCGATCGGAGAACAGCGAAAGGCACGAGGTGACGGACTCTATGGCCGACATTGCACGCGTCGGAGTGGTGGGCTGTGGCCAGATGGGCGCAGGCATCGCGGAGGTGTGCGCGCGCAGCGGCCTCGACGTCAAGGTGGCCGAGACCACCGGCGAGGCGCTGGAGATCGGCCGCACCCGGCTCCACAATTCCCTCTCCAAGGCCGCCGAACGCGGCAAGATCACCGCGAAGGAGCGCGACGAGACCCTCGGCCGCCTCAGCTTCACCACCGACCTCGGAGAGTTCGCCGACCGCGATCTCGTCATCGAGGCCGTCGTGGAGAACGAGCAGGTCAAGACCGAGATTTTCCAGGTGCTGGACCAAGTGGTGACCCGGCAGGACGCGATCCTGGCCTCGAACACCTCGTCGATCCCGCTGGTGAAGCTGGCCGTGGCCACCTCCCGCCCGGACCAGGTCATCGGCATCCACTTCTTCAACCCGGCCCCGGTGCAGAAGCTCGTCGAGCTGATCCCCGCGCTGACCACCTCGGACGAGACGGTCAAGCGCGCCGAGGCGATGGTGCAGGACATACTGGGCAAGCACCCGATCCGCGCCCAGGACCGTTCCGGCTTCGTCGTCAACGCGCTGCTGATCCCGTACCTGCTCTCCGCGATCCGGATGTTCGAGTCGGGCATCGCCAGCCGCGAGGACATCGACAACGGCATGGAGATGGGCTGCGCCCACCCGATGGGCCCGCTCAAGCTCGCCGACCTGATCGGTCTCGACACGGTGGCCTCGGTCGCCGATTCGATGTACGCCGAGTACAAGGAGCCGCTGTACGCCGCTCCCCCGCTGCTCCAGCGCATGGTCGACGCGGGGCGGCTGGGCCGCAAGACGGGGTCGGGGTTCTACCCGTACGCCTGATCCGCCCACCCGCGTGTGCGAGGGGCCCGCGGCCCCTCGCACACGGCCGGGACGGTGTCAGCCCAGGCGTAAGTGGTGCAGCATCATGAGCCCGGCGGCCATCCCGGCGGCCGGGACCTCACCGCGGGCGATCATGTCGGGGACCAGCTTCAGCGGTATCCACTCACGGCGCGAGGACTCGAAGCCGTCGACCGGGTCACCGGTCCAGTCGGCCTCCTCGCCCCAGTAGAAGTGGTGCCGGGCGTCGGTGAGGCCGTTCGACGGCTCCACCGTCAGCAGCGGCCGCAGCGGGCCGGGACGCCAGCCGGTCTCCTCCTCCATCTCCCGGGCGGCCGCGGCCGCCGGCTGTTCCCCGTCCTCGACCACGCCCGCGGCGATCTCCCAGCCCCAGCTGTCGGTGATGAACCGGTGCCGCCACAGCAGCAGGACCTCGTTCGCCCCGTTGACGACGGTGGCCGCCGCGACGGCCCGGAGCCGGATCACGAAGTGGTCGAGATGGTGGCCGTCCGGCAGCACGACATCCGCCAGATTGACCCGGAACCAGCGATTCTCATACACATTTTGTTCGTTCAGGTTCGTCCACTGCACAGTTCTGCCACCTTCTGACTAGTAGGTGGCCATATCGCAGCAGACCAAGGCTCACAGCGGTACGCGCAGAGCCCCGTCGACGAGATCCGCGGCCCGGGCCGCCTCCGCGCTGCCGCTCGCGATCAGGTGTTCGCGCACGGCGCGCAGCCGGTCACGCAGCCGCTGCGACTCCACGCCCCTGGCGCGCTCCGCCATCTCCGCCGCCGTGACCGCGGCCCGGTCGGGCTCGCCCTGCCGCAGCTCGATCGTGGTCAGCATCGCCAGCCGGTGGACCCGGCCCCGGTCGTGCGCGGGGGTCCGCACCGCCGCCGCGGCGTGCTCCCTGGCGCCCGGCAGATCCCCGAGACGGAGCAGGGCCTCCGCCACCTGGACGTTGATCAGACCGGGCTGGACGTACCCCGTCTCGTCCGGCTCCTGACCGGGGCGGATCCTCTCCGCCTCGGACTCGGCGCGCCGGATGCACCGCAGGGCGCCCGGCCCGTCGCCGAGACGGGCGTACGCCTTGGCCTGCATCGCGTGGAGGTCGGCCGCGAGCGCGGGGGTGATGTCGCGGCCGGCGGCCCGCAGCGCCGCCTCCGCGAAGGCGACGGCCTGCCGGAAGTCGGCGAGGAAGAGCGACTGGTTCACCAGCAGGGCGATCACATAGCCGCCGAGCCCCCGGTCCCCGCTCGCCTTGGCCAGCCGCAACGCCTGGTGGAAGTAGCGCTGGGCGAGCCCGTGCGCGTCGGAGTCGTACGCGCAGATGCCGGCCACGGCGACCAGAGCGCCGGTGGCGCGGTGCAGTTGACGCCCCATCGCGTCGCTGTAGCCGCCGCGCAGCAGCGGGGCCGTCTCGGCGTTGAGGAAGCCGACGATGCGCGAACGCGTCGCGATTCCGCCCGCCCTGCGATACATCAGTTCGTAGTGGGCACGGGCGGCACGCAAGGTTGCTATGTCGGCCGGGCCGACGCGCTGCGGGCCGGTACGGGACACGTCCGTGTCCTCCGGCGGGTTCTCCCACTCCCAGACGGGCATCACCGCGGTGGTCCCCGTCACGGCCGGAGCGGCGACGAGATGGGGGCGCTGCTGTTCGTCGGAGCGCCACAGAGCGGTCGCCCGCTCCACGAATCCGGTGAGCGAGGAGTTCTGCGCGGGCGGGTGGCCGCCGACGAGGGCCGCCATGCCGATGTCGTCGAGCGAGAGCGCCCTGCGCAGCCGGTCCCCCAGCACCTCACAGATCAGGTCGGGCACCTGGCCGCGAGGCCGCTGGCCCTTCAGCCAGCGGGCGACGGCGGTGTGTTCGTACCGCAGGCACAGCCCTCGGGCACGGCCGGCCCGGTTCACATGTGCGGCGAGCCCGGCCCGGGAGACCCCCGCCTCGTCGATCAGAGCCTCCAGCATCGTGTTGGGCTCCATTGCCCCCATTGCCCCCTCCGACGGTTCGGCACGCCAGGACGTGTCGCCCCAGTGGAGCACGATTCACACGGGGTGTGAACGGAATGCCCGAACCGTCCCGCTGCGCACCCTGCCGGACCGGTCCGCGAATCGCTTGAATGAGTGCCTCGCAAGAGGCGGCCGGGTCGTCTGCTCCCCCTCGTACAGCACGACGACCCGCTCCCGCGCCGTCCGCTCTGCCGACCTGCCCGACACTCCGTGGCAGGGCGGACGGCGCAGGATCGCACGACCCACTGCCCACGGATCGGAGGGTTGTCACGGGGCCGGCCGGGAACCGGGTTCCCCCGGGCCGGGCCGGGGCCCGCGTGCGGTCCACCGCCCCTGGGCGAGCACACAGGAGGGGCGCATCCGGTGGCCGGATGCGCCCCTCCTCAGCGTGCGGATGCGGCGTTACGCGCCGCGCAGCACCGCGCCCGTACGCTCGGCGGCCAGAGCCACCGCCGCGTCACGGGCGGCACTCGCCTCGTCGACGGTCAGCGTGCGGTCCGTGGCGCGGAACCGCAGCGCGTATGCCAGGGACTTGCGGCCCCCGCCGATCTGCTCACCGGTGAACACGTCGAACAGGCGCAGCGACTCGAGGAGTTCACCGGCGCCGTCGCGCAGCGCCTGCTCCACGTCGGCGGCGGGTACGCCCCCGTCGACGACGAGCGCGACGTCCTGGGTCGCCACCGGGAAGGTGGAGATCCGCGGCGCCCGGAGCGCGCCGTCGACGGCCTGCTCCAGGACGTCGAGCTCGACCTCCATGGCGCAGGTCCGCTCGGGCAGGTGGAGCTCCTTGATGACGCGGGGGTGCAGCTCGCCCGCGTACCCGAAGAGGGTCTCCCGGCCGTCGACCGTCGCATACAGCGCGGCGCAGCGGCCCGGGTGCCAGGGCGCGTGCTGAGCGGCGCGGACCGTGAGGCCGACACCCGCCTCACGGGCGATGGTCCGGGCGGCCTCGACGGAGTCCGCCCAGTCGGCCGGGCGGCCCTTGCCCCACCAGCCGGCCTGCTCGCGGGCGCCCGCGAGGACGACGGCGGCGCGGCGCGGCTGACGCGGCAGTGCCGCGTCGAGCGTGGCGATCTCCTCGTCGGAGGGGCGCCGGTCGACGGGCAGCCGGACGGGCTTCGTCTCCTGACCGGTCGGCCGGAAGACCAGACCGGTCTCGAAGAGCGCGAGGTCGTGGCTGCCGCGGCCGTCGTTGCGCCGCAGTGCGCCGAGGAGGCCCGGCAGCAGCGTGGTGCGCAGCGACGGCTCCTCGTCGGAGAGCGGGTTGACAAGCTTGACCGTGCGGCGGCGGGCGTCGTCCGCCTCCAGGCCCAGCTGGTCCAGGACCGCCTCGCCGATGAACGGGTAGTTCAGCGCCTCGACGTAGCCCGCGCCCGCGAGGGCCCGGCCGACGCGGCGGTGCAGCCGCTGGCGGTCGGTGAGCCCGCGGCCCGACGGCGGGGTCGGGAGCGTGGACGGGAGGTTCTCGTAACCCTCCAGCCGGATGACCTCTTCGGCGAGGTCGTTCGGCTCGTTCAGGTCGGGCCGCCAGGACGGGGCCGTGACGAGGAGCTCGTCCTGCCCGTAGACGTCGCA
The DNA here is from genome assembly GCF_044756845.1 of Streptomyces sp. NPDC091416. Classification (NCBI taxonomy): domain Bacteria; kingdom Bacillati; phylum Actinomycetota; class Actinomycetes; order Kitasatosporales; family Streptomycetaceae; genus Streptomyces; species Streptomyces sp. NPDC091416. The sequence goes on along the minus strand of NZ_JBIVTU010000009.1, from coordinate 275,032 downwards.
GCCGACCTCCTGGAGGCGGCGTACGACGGTCTCGCGGCCGTAGGCGACGCCGGCCACCCTGTCCGGGTGGTCGGCGGCCATCGTGATGGTGCGGGGGCCGGACGGGGCGCTCACCTCGGTGACGCCCGCCTCGGCGGTGCCGCCGGCGAGCAGCACCAGCAGGTCGACGGTGCGCTGCGCCGCCGCTGCCGCGGCCTGCGGGTCGACACCGCGCTCGAAGCGCTTGGACGCCTCGGAGGCCAGCTTGTGGCGGCGCGCGGTCCGGGCGATCGAGATCGCGTCGAAGTGCGCGGCCTCGATGACGACCTCGGTGGTGTGCGTGTCCTCGGAGGCGTCGGCGATCTCGGTGTTGGCACCGCCCATGACGCCCGCGAGGCCGATCGGGCCGCGGTTGTCGGTGATGACGAGATCGGCGGCGTCCAGGACGCGGACCGTGCCGTCGAGCGTGGTGAGCTTCTCGCCCTGCTCGGCGCGGCGCACCCCGATCGGACCGTCGATCCGGGTCCGGTCGTAGGCGTGCAGCGGCTGGCCCAGTTCGAGCATCACGTAGTTGGTGACGTCGACGGCGAGCGAGATCGGCCGCATCCCGGCCTTCTGGAGCCGGCGCTGCATCCAGATCGGGGACCGGGCCTCGGGCTGCAGACCGACGACGGTGCGCGCGGTGAAGCGGTCGCAGCCGATCGGATCGGAGACCTTGACCGGGTAGCCGTACGCGTTGGGCGCGGGCACGTCCAGGAGCGCCGGGTCGCGCAGCGGCAGGCCGTAGGCGATGGCGGTCTCGCGGGCGACGCCGCGCATCGACAGGCAGTAGCCGCGGTCGGGCGTGACGGCGATGTCGAGGACCTCGTCGACGAGCTCGAGCAGCTCGATCGCGTCGGTGCCGACCTCGTGCTCCGGCGGCAGCACGATGATGCCGTGCGTGCCGTCGTCGCCCATGCCGAGCTCGTTGGTGGAGCAGATCATGCCGTGCGAGGTCTTGCCGTACGTCTTGCGGGCGGCGATCGCGAAGTCGCCGGGCAGCACGGCGCCGGGGAGGACCACGACGACCTTGTCGCCGACGGCGAAGTTACGGGCTCCGCAGACGATCTCCTGCGGCTCGCCGGTGCCGTTGGCGGAGCCGACGTCGACCGTGCAGAAGCGGATCGGCTTCTTGAAGCCCTCCAGCTCCTCGATGGTCAGCACCTTGCCGACGACCAGCGGGCCCTTGAGGCCGGCGCCGATCTGCTCGACGGTCTCGACCTCCAGGCCGACGGCGACGAGCTTGGCCTGTACGTCACGGCCGGTCTCGGTGGGCGGCAGGTCGACGTACTCCCGCAGCCAGGAAAGCGGGACGCGCATCAGATCTCCATCCCGAAGGGCCGGGTGAACCGGACGTCGCCTTCGACCATGTCTCGCATGTCTTCTACGTTGTGGCGGAACATCAGCATCCGCTCGATGCCGAACCCGAAGGCGAATCCGCTGTACTTCTGGGGGTCGACGCCGCAGGCGATGAGCACCTTGGGGTTGACCATGCCGCAGCCGCCGAGCTCGATCCAGCCCTCGCTGCCGCAGGTGCGGCAGGGGCGGTCGGGGTTGCCGACGGACTCGCCGCGGCAGACGTAGCAGACCATGTCCATCTCGGCGGACGGCTCGGTGAACGGGAAGAAGTTCGGCCGCAGCCGGGTCTTCATGTCCGGGCCGAAGAGCGCCTGGACCATGTGGTCGAGGGTGCCCTTCAGGTCGGCCATGGTGAGGCCCTCGTCGACGGCGAGCAGCTCGATCTGGTGGAAGACCGGGGTGTGCGTGGCGTCGAGCTCGTCGGTCCGGTAGACCCGGCCGGGGCAGACGACGTAGACCGGGGGCTCACGGTCGAGCAGGGTGCGGGCCTGGACCGGCGAGGTGTGCGTGCGCAGGACGACACCGGACTCGTCGTTCTTCGCGCCGTCGGCGCCCTCGACGAAGAAGGTGTCCTGCATCTGCCGGGCCGGGTGGTCGGGCACGAAGTTCAGGGCGTCGAAGTTGAACCACTCGGCCTCGGCCTCGGGGCCCTCGGCGACCTCGTAGCCCATGGCCACGAAGACGTCGGCGACGCGCTCCATGATCGTCGTCAGCGGGTGGCGTGCGCCGGCCGGGGTGCGGTCGTACGGCAGCGTGACGTCCACCGCCTCCTCGACCAGGACCCGGGCGTCCCGCTCGGCCTCCAGCTCCGTCTGGCGGGCGGCGAGCGCCCTGCCCACGGCGGCGCGGGCCTGGCCCACGCGCTTGCCGGCCTCGGCCTTCGCCTGCGGCGGCAGCGCGCCGATCTCGCGGTTGGCGAGTGACAGGGGCGAGGTTCCACCGGTGTGCGCGGTCTTCGCCTGGGCGAGCGCGTCGAGGTCACCCGCGGCGGCGAAGGCGGCGAACGCCTCGTCCCGGATGCGCTCGATCTCTTCCGGTTTCAGTGCCTCGACCTCGACTGGGTCGTACGACTTGTTCGGTGCCGACATCTCTTCCCGTACTTCCGATTGGCTGGTGGCGCGGCCCCGCTCGACGACTGGAGGACGCAAAGGTGCCAAAGGTCGAGTCTAAGGGCCACAGGATGTGTGGGCCGCCCGCGGTCCGCTCCAGGCCTTGGAGCGTCCGGGAATCAGGGGACTGCGTGGCGGGCTCCGTCACCCGCCCCCTGGTTCCCGGACGCCCCTACTTCATGTAGGCCGGCGTACTCACGGGCAGAATAAATCGGAACTCGGCGCCGCCCCCGGGGCCGCGGCCGACGGTGATGGTGCCGCCGTGCGCCTCGACGATGCCCTTGACGATGTAGAGGCCCAGGCCGGTGCCGCCTCGCTTGCTCCCCCGCCAGAAACGGGTGAAGACACGGGCCATCGATTCCTCGGGGATGCCGGGGCCTTCGTCGCTCACGGTGACCGCCGTTCCCTTCTCGTCGCTCTTGGCCGGTGCGGGTGCCACCTCGATGGTGACGGTTCCCTCGCCGTGGCGCACCGCGTTTTCCAGCAGGTTGCCGAGCACCTGGTCGACCTTGTCCGGGTCCGCCCACACCACGGGCAGCGGCTGGCAGGTGCGGACGAGGAACCGGCCGGGGTCCTGGCCGGCGGCGGTGAGCGCCTGGACGTGGCGTTCGACGGCGGCGGACAGGTCCACGGGCTGGCGGCGCAGCTCCAGGCGCCCCGAGTCGATCCGGGAGATGTCCAGAAGCTCGGTGATCAGGCGGGTGACCCGGTTGGCGTCGGCGTCGACGGTCTCCAGCATCAGCCGCTTCTGGTCGTCGGTGAACCGCTCCCACTTGGCCAGCAGTGTGGCGGTGAAGCCCTTCACGGACGTCAGCGGCGAGCGCAGCTCGTGCGCGACGGTCGCGATGAGCTCGGCGTGACTGCGTTCGTTGCGGCGGCGGGCCTCGGTGCCGCGCAGGCTGACCACCAGACGCCGTACGGGGCCGGTCGGGCTGTCGCGCACGTAGCGGGCGGAGACGAGGACCTCACGGCCGCCGGGCAGCAGGAGGTGGCGTTCGGGCTGGCCGACGCGGGTGGCGAGGCCGCCGTAGGGATCGGTCAGCTCCCACCAGCGGCGGCCCTTGAGGTCCTCCAGCGGCAGGGCGTGTGCCAGCGGGCGGCCGAGTGCGGCGGCCCGGGGCACGGCGGTGATCCGCGCGGCGGCGGCGTTGAAGCAGATGACCCGGCCGGTCTCGTCCGCGACGACGAGCCCGTCGGGCAGGTCGTCCGGGTCCATCGCCTGGCCGACTGATCCGATGCTCACGACGGTGTCCCCGTCCGGCTCCTCGGCGGGGCGCACGACGGCCTCCGCGCGCGCCCGCGGGCCGCTCATGCCGACAGCCATATCCCGTACCCCACCTCTCGAACCGGTGCAGTGGGCCCCCGAGTTCGTCACCCTACTAGTCGCCGGTGACGGAGCGACACCCTGCGGGGGCTCGTGGGGCGGTGCGGGGGCGCGGGACGACTCAGCCGGCGCCGGGGCGGGGGCGCTGGGCGCGTGCGGAGGCGTACAGGCAGACGGCGGCGGCGGTGGCGAGGTTGAGGCTCTCCGCCCTGCCGTGGATCGGTACGCGTACGACGGCGTCGGCCAGTGCCCGGGTCTCCTCGGGCAGCCCCCAGGCCTCGTTGCCGAAGACCCAGGCGGTGGGCCCGCCCATGGTGCCGGCGTCGAGTTCGTCGTCGAGGTCGTCCTCGCCCGCGCCGTCGGCGGCGAGGATCCGTACGCCCGCGTCCCGCAGCCCCTGCACGGCCTGCTCGACGGGGACGCCCACGGCGACCGGCAGGTGGAAGAGCGAGCCGACGGACGCGCGTACGGACTTGGGGTTGTACAGGTCCACGGAGGCGTCGGTGAGAACGACCGCGTCGGCTCCCGCGGCGTCGGCGCAGCGCAGCACCGTACCGGCGTTCCCCGGGTCGCGGACGTTCGCCAGGACGGCGACCAGCTTCGGCCGTGCGGCGATGACGGCCTCGAAGGGCGTGTCCAGGAAGCGGCAGACGCCGATCAGGCCCTGTGGGGTGACGGTCTGGGACACGTCGGCCAGGACCTCGCTGTCGGCGAGCTGAATCCGGGCGCCCGCCGCGTGGGCGGCCTCCACGATGGCCTCGTACCGCTCGGCGGCCTCGACGGTGGCGAACAGCTCGATGAGGGTCGGCTCGCCGTCGCTGCCGCGGTGGTCCGCGGCCTCGCGTACGGCCTGCGGCCCCTCGGCGATGAACCTGCGCTCCTTGCCGCGGAAGTTGCGCCTGGCCAGCCGCCGGGCGGCGGCGACCCGTGGCGATCGCGGGGAGATCAGTTCGGGGGTGCCCATGTCGGCGGCGAGCCTCTCTGGTGACGGAGGTACTGGGTCTGCAACGCACCGGACCCGCAGACGGCGTGCGCCTGCGGGTCCGGCTCAGAAGCCAAGAAGTGCGGCCTGGATCAGGCGGCCTTCGGGGCGTTGACGTCGCTCGGGAGGGCCTTCTGGGCAACCTCGACGAGGGCGGCGAACGCGTTGGCGTCGTTGACCGCGAGCTCGGCCAGGATCTTGCGGTCCACCTCGATGTTGGCGGCCTTCAGACCCTGGATGAGGCGGTTGTACGTCATGCCGTTCTGGCGGGCAGCGGCGTTGATGCGCTGGATCCACAGCTGACGGAAGTCGCCCTTGCGCTTCTTGCGGTCGTTGTAGTTGTAGACCAGGGAGTGGGTGACCTGCTCCTTGGCCTTGCGGTACAGGCGCGAGCGCTGACCGCGGTAACCGCTGGCGGCCTCGAGAATTGCCCGGCGCTTCTTGTGGGCGTTGACTGCCCGCTTGACGCGTGCCACTTGTTAACTCCTTGTAGCGGGGCCGTGGTTGTCCTCACACGGCCCGGAAACGAATTGGTCCCGGTCGGATCGAGGGCGCGTCCCAGGTGTCACCGGGGACGACGGCCTCACTTGCCGAGAAGCTTCTTGATCTTCTTGGCGTCGGCCGGAGCCACGACGACCGTGCCGGTCAGCGAGCGGGTCTTCTTGGACGACTTGTGCTCGAGCAGGTGGCGCTTGCCGGCCCTCTCGCGGAGCACCTTGCCGGAGCCGGTGATCTTGAAGCGCTTGCTGGCACCGCTGTGCGTCTTGTTCTTCGGCATCGCGCCGTTCTCTCCTCGTCAGTGGCGCCCCTCTCGGTGCGGGCACCGGACTGCAGGGGCGTCAGATCTTGGTGGGATTCCGGGGGGACCCGGGGGGCGCCTGGATGGCAGCCCCCGGAGGTCACGCCTCGGAAGGTGTCTCGGCCGGAGCCTCGGAGACGGCCTCGGCGGGAGCCTCGGCAGTCTCGTCCGCAGCCTCGGCGTCGGGGGTGTATCCCTGACGCTCCGCCTTGCGGGCGGCCTGGGCCTCGCGGGCCTCGGCCATGGCTTCGGTCTTCTTCTTGTGCGGGCCCAGAACCATGATCATGTTCCGGCCGTCCTGCTTCGGGTTGGACTCGATGAAGCCGAGTTCCTCCACGTCCGAAGCCAGACGCTGAAGCAGTCGGAAGCCAAGCTCGGGGCGGGACTGCTCACGACCACGGAACATGATCGTGATCTTGACCTTGTCGCCCTGCTTGAGGAACCGGACGACGTGACCCTTCTTGGTGTCATAGTCGTGCGGGTCGATCTTCGGCCGGAGCTTCATCTCCTTGATGACCGTGTGCGCCTGGTTCTTGCGCGCCTCACGGGCCTTCATGGCCGACTCGTACTTGAACTTCCCGTAGTCCATGAGCTTGCACACGGGCGGACGGGCGGTAGCCGCCACCTCGACCAGGTCGAGGTCGTACTCCTGTGCGAGTTCCAGGGCCTTGGCAAGCGGAACAATCCCGACCTGCTCGCCGCTGGGACCGACAAGTCGCACCTCGGGTACGCGAATCCGGTCGTTGATGCGGGGCTCGGCGCTGATGGATCCTCCTCGGTAGCACCACGCGACCGCCTGGCGGACAGCCACGTAACGTCTGTTTCGACAGACCAACCGTGCGGGACCATGAAAAAAGCCCCACCGGGACACAGGCGGGGCTCCATAACAACCGGAACACCGCCGCGGTCAACCGCGGGGCGCATCGGGCGGCTCCATCGTCCGTACGGAACGATGGGCGCCACCTGACCGGATGACCCGCCGTCCTGGGGACGGTCAGGTGGGAGATCGGAGCCTCCACTTGTGGGCCGGACACATAGGTGCCCAGCCGGTCGTTACACAAGGTTAGCAGCTCCCCCGGGCGTGCGCTAACCAGTCGTCGCACGGCACTCCCGCAGACGGAACGGGTCTGCCGTGGGCCTATCGTATGGCGCATGAGTGACGCGACCCCCACCAGTGATTCCCCCGGCTTCGACGAGATGGCCCGCGACATCGCGGAGGTGCCCGCGGTCGAGGTGATCGTGACGGTCGCGGTCAATCTGATGAGCGCCGCCGCCGTGAAACTCGGGCTGACCGAGGACGGCGACGACCACAAGGACCTCGACGAGGCCCGCAAGCTGGTCCACGCGCTGGCCGGCCTGCTGGACGCCAGCACGACGGAGATCAGCTCCTTCCACGCGGCACCGCTGCGTGACGGCCTGAAGTCCCTGCAGCTCGCGTTCCGCGAGGCCTCGCTCGTACCGGACGAGCCCGGCCAGGGCCCCGGCGAGAAGTACACCGGCCCGGTCTTCGGCTGATCCCGCTCCCTCCCGCCTCTTCCACCCGTGAGCCCCCTGCCCGGTCCGGCAGGGGGCTCACGGCGTACGTGACCGGGATCAGCCGCGGACGGGCTCCGGCTGCCGGCCCGGGACGGGGTGGGTCAGCCGGTGCACGAGCGCCGCGATCACCCCGCCGACCAGTGGGGCCACCAGGAACAGCCAGAGCTGGGAGAGTGCCGCGCCGCCCGCGAACAGGGCGGGGCCCAGACTGCGGGCCGGGTTGACCGAGGTGCCGGTGAGCGGGATGCCGACCAGGTGGATCACGGCGAGCGCGATACCGATGGGCAGGCCGTCGAAGCCGATGACGGCGACCTTGTGGGTCACCGCCAGCACGACGAAGACCAGCAGGAACGTCAGCATCACCTCGGCGAGGAAGGCCCCGCCCAGGCTGAGGTGCACGTCCGAGCGGTCGCCGTAGCCGTTGCTGCCGAACGTTCCGCTCGTCCGCAGTCCCGGCACCTGCTTGGCGAGCAGGAACAGCACGGCGGCACCGGCGATGCCGCCGAGGAGCTGGACGATCCAGTACGTCACCGCCGTCCGCACGCCGATCCGCCGTGCGGTCAGCATCCCCAGCGTCACCGCCGGGTTGAGGTGGCAGCCGGATATCGGACCCAGCGCGTAGGCGAGGGCGAGCAGCACGAAGCCGAAGGACAGGGCGATGCCCACGGTCCCGATGTACTCGGCGCCCAGTACCGCCGATCCGACTCCGAAGAAGACCAGCAGCAGTGTGCCGAGAAACTCCGACACAGCTGTCCGCGTCTGCATACAACCACCTCGCGAAGATCGGGAGAATCATCAGTTTTCTCCGCAATTCTCCGGCGGATGGTGGCTTCGCGCCCGTTGGGCCGGTCGGGTGATCAGCGCGTGAAGAGGGCCTCACCGGGCGTGTGCGCGTCGGCCGGGAGCAGCGCGAGGTCCAGGCCGCGGACCAGCCGGGCGCGCAGCACCTCGTTCGCCGCCAGCGACCGCGCGACCCGGCCGGCCGCCTCGGCCGGATCGGCGTCCGCCGTCAGCACCAGGGCGAGGGTGCCGTCGGCGCGGCCCGGTCCGAGGTGGGCGCGGCGCACCGCGGGCTCCGCTGCGACGGTGTCCCGCACCGCCGCCCGGACGGCGGGGTCGTCGAGCGGGTCGGCGCTGGTACGGCCCTCGGCGAGGGCGAGCAGAGCGGATCCGGCCAGCGCGAAGGCCACCGGTCCGGCGAGGTCGAGCACCACGGTGTCGGCCTTCTCGTGCGCGGCGGCCTGGAGGGCCTGGTGCAGAGGCACGGCTACGGGGCGGGCCTGCGGGTCCCAGCGGGCCAGCGAGGCGGTGGAGGTGAAGGCGGGCAGGGCGCGGCGGTCACCGGCCTGGAGGGTGGGGACCGCCATGTCGCTGGTCTTCTCCCGGCGCAGCCCCTTCTCGTCCTCCTCCACCTCGCCGAGGACGGCCACCACGGGAACGAGGAGACGGGCCCCCTTGAGGGCTTCGAGTACCGGGCCCACGGCCTTGCGGTCCTCGGCCCAGGCAGCGAGCGCCGTGGTGAGGGCGGGGTCGGCCGTGCCGTCGTCGTCGGAGTATCCGGGGTCCGGAATGTTCTTCTGCGCCACAGGGCGAGCGTAGTGCCTGGGCGTTCTCATCCTGCCGACAGGTCGGACTCAGCCCGCTCTCAGCTGCGGTTCCTAGCGTCGGATCATGCCCCGACACAGAATCCGCAGATCCGCGCTGTCCGCGACCGTGGCGGCCACGGTCGCGCTGGCCGGTTCGGCCGCCGGGGGCGCGTATCTGGCCGGCCGGTCGCCGGATCACGCGCCCGCCGCCGCGGCTTCCGTATCGTCCCTCCCACCGGCCGCGACCGCTCCGGTCGCGGCGGCGAGCGAGGAGCCGGTGGTGGAACTCGACGCGGAACTGGCCACGGCACTCAAACCGCTGCTGGCTGGTTCGGACACGGCGGCCGTGTCGGTGGCCGTGCTGGACGGCGGCAGCGGAACGCGTGCGGTGTACGGGGGCGGTGACGCGACGTACGACACCGCGAGCATCGTCAAGGTCGACATTCTGGCGGCGCTGCTGCTCCGGGCCCAGGACGAGGACCGGGTGCTGACGGCCGGCGAGCGCGCCCACGCGGTCGCGATGATCGAGCGGAGCGACAACGCGTCCGCCACCGCGCTGCTGGCGGCCGTGGGCGGGACCTCCGCCCTGGACGCCGCCAACGAGCGGCTCGGTCTCACCGCGACGACGGCCGCGCGGGCCTGGGGGCTGACGCGGACGACCGCGGCCGACCAGCTGACGCTGCTGGAGGCGGTGTTCGGCACGGGCACGGACACGGAGCTGAGTCAGGCGTCCCGGACGTATCTGCGGGGGCTGATGGCACAGGTCGAGGCCGACCAGCAGTGGGGGGTGTCGGCGGCGGGCAGCGCCTGGGCGCTCAAGAACGGCTGGATGCCGCGTACCGCCACCGGGCTGTGGAACATCAACAGCATCGGGCAGGTGACGGCGGACGGGCGGAGCTACCTGGTGGCGGTGCTGTCCGGCGGTCAGCCGACCAAGGAGGCGGGTGTCGCCCTCGTGGAGGCGGTGGCGAAGGCGGCTGTGGACGTGGTGCGGACCGGCGCCGGCGGATGAGGCCCGGTCAGCGCCGGAAGGCGGCGAAGCGGCCGCGCCACAGGACGACGGCCAGGGCCAGCAGGACCGCGCCGAGGCCGCCCGCCGCCGGGGCGAACCAGCCGGCGGGGCCGTCGTCCGCGCGAGGCGGGGTGGGGCCGGAGCCGAAGTACTGCTTGCGGTAACCGGCCGCGGCGGAGTCGGTGCGCAGCCCGGCAGGGGGCAGGGAGGCGCCCGCCTTGATGGCCGCTGCCGGGTCGACGATGCCGTAGCCCCGGGCGTCGTCGCGGCCGGCGGACGGGGCGCTGCGGGCGGTGTCCGTGAGGAGCTTCTTGATCTGGACGGGCGTCAGGTCCGGGTGCGCGGCACGCACCAGCGCGACCGCGCCGGAGACGAACGCCGAGGCGGCGGAGGTGCCCCACTCCACGTAGTACTTGCGGTCGGGTGCGGGGACGACGATGCCGACCCCGGGCGCGCTCACGGTGGCGTACCAGCGGCGGGTGGAGAACGAGGCGTGGGTGCCGTACCGGTCGACCGCGGCGACCGCGATCACGCCCGGGTAGGCGGCCGGGTACGAGATGTGGTCGCCCTTCTCGCCCCCGTTGCCGGAGGAGGCGACGACGACCGCGCCCTTCTTCAGCGCGTACTGGACGGCGGCGTCCTCGGCGGGTTCGGGGTGCGCGGACTCGCTGTCGTCGCCGAGGGAGAGGTTGATGACGTCGGCGCCGTGGTCGGCGGCCCAGCGGATGCCGTCGGCGAGGGCGGTGCCGCGGGTCTTGCGGGCCTTGGCGCGGGCCGGGTCGCTCGCTTCGAGGATGACCCGGACGGGGAGGATCTTCGCCTCGGGTGCGATGCCGATGACGCCCTCACCGTCTCCGCTGCCGTGGCCCCGGCCTGCGATGATCCCGGCCATCGCGGTGCCGTGCCTGGCCCATGACCGGTCGCCGCGACCGGCGCCGAACCCGATCATGTCCTTGCCGGGGAGCACCTGGCCCGTCAGGTCGGGCAGGCTGCCGTCGACCCCGGTGTCGACGACGGCGACGGTGACGCCCTTGCCGCGGGTGGTCTGCCAGGCCCGGTCCGTGTGGAGGGCGTCCAGGCCCCACTGCCGGGCCCGGATGGTGTCCGCGCCGGCCGGGACCGCGGGCAGCAGCGCGAACGCGGTGGCGGCGCAGACCGCGCCGAGGAGTCTGCGGGAGCGGACGCGGCGGGTCATTCGGGCTTCTCCGTGAGATCGGCGACGGTGGTGCGCAGTCCCCGCTCGACGCGGTCGGCCAGGCCCTTGGCCTCGTGCCCGAGTCCGGCCTGCGCCGCCGCCGTCGTGGCGTTCGCCGCCATGGCCTTCCCGGCCGGCTGCGGGTCGGCGACCTCGCGCCCGTCGGCGAAGCCGGTGACGGCGAACGCCACGACGGGTACCTCGGTCAGTACGTGCACGGTCCAGCTGGCACGCTGCCGGTCGCCGAACCCGGCGGCGGGGCTGTTCTTCACGGGGTACGCGCGCGGCATCAGGTCGGTGCGGGCGTCGAGGTGCTCCGCGGCGTACCGGGAACCGAGCGCCCGCATCGCCTCGGTGTCGCCCTCGGTGAAGACCAGTCCGACCGTGGTGACGCTGCTGCTCGTCGCGTCGGTGTACGTGGCGCGGAGCAGGCGGGCACAGCCGACCGGCCGCAGGAGCTTGAGCAGCAGCGGGTCGAGTGCGCCCGTGCAGCCGCTGTCCGGGGCCACGGCGAGCCTGGTCCAGATCCGGTCGGCGCCGCCGGGACCCGCGCCGTCGCCCTTGAGCGTCCGGGGGAAGAGCGTGTCGACCGGGATGCTGTGCCAGGCCTGCCGGCCCACGGTGTAGGCGCTGTGGGCGGCGGGATCGGCGGAGGAGTCGCTGATGAGCCAGCTACCGGTGGCGGCCCCGCCGATCAGACCGAGTCCGAGCACGACGCAGACCGCGGCGGCTGCCGTCCTGAAGGGGTGCCGGGTGCGCACGGGCCGGAGCCGGGTGGTGGTCTCGGCGGGCGTCTCGGCCGGGGCCGGGGTGTACGGGTACGGGGCGGCCGGCCCGGGCCGGAGCGGCGGACCGCCGAGTTCCACGGCGCCCACCGGCCGCCGCCGGGTCGCCGCGGGAGGTGCGGCGGGCGGGTGCGGCGGGAACGCCGGGGCGGCGGACGGAGCGGGAGGCGCGGCGGGCCGTGCCGGGGGGACGGGGCGCAGGCGGGCGGTCGTCTCCGCGGGGGGCGGCGCGGCCGGGGGTTCGGTGGCGGTGCGGGGTTCCGTGGCGGCCGGGGCCGGGGGCCGTGGCGGGACCGGCGGGACCGGGGCGTGGGACGGGGGGTCCACCGGCGCCGTGCCACTGGTCGCGGACTCGGGTGCGCGGTCGTCCCGGGGCGGGGCGGTGGTGTCGGCGGCGGGGCCGACGGGCTCCGGGAGGAGCGGCGGCGGGGCGGCCGGGCGGGGCGGGACCTGAGCACGCTGCGCCTCGGTACTCATCCGCCCCCCTGGTCCGTTCCGTACCGCACGCGGATCGGCTGCACCGGCAGGCCCGTTGCTCGCCGCGTGCCGTCACTCTACGGGCTGCGGAGGCCGTGGTGGGAGCGGGCCGCCGGGCCGGCGAGCGATCTGCGCAGATCGTCCCCCTACCCAGCGGTACAACCGTCTGGCAAGCTGCGGCCATGACTGCCCGTGCCGCTGACCGGACCCGGTACAACCGGGCCACCGCCCATCTCGACGCCCCGATCGCCATCGTCGATCTGGAGGCGTTCGACGCCAATGCCGACGACCTCGTCCGGCGGGCGGCGGGAAAGCCGATCCGGGTGGCGAGCAAGTCGGTGCGCTGCCGGGCGCTGCTGGAGCGGGTGCTGGCACGGCCCGGGTTCGCCGGGATCATGTCGTTCACCCTCTCCGAGTCGCTGTGGCTGGCGCGGGCCGGGTTCGAGGACGTCCTGCTCGCCTACCCCTCGGCCGATCGCTCGGCGTTCGCGGAACTGGCCGCCGACCCGAAACTGGCCGCCGCCGTGACCGTGATGGTGGACGACCACGCCCAGCTGGAACTGATCGACGCGGCGCGGGCCGGAGGCACGGAGGAGATCCGGGTCTGTCTGGAGCTGGACACCTCGCTGCGGATGCTCGGCGGCCGGGTCAGGATCGGGGCCCTGCGTTCGCCGCTGCGCACCCCCGCCCAGCTGGCGGAGCTGGCAAGGTCCGTCGCCCGCCGGCCCGGCTTCCGGCTGGTGGGGCTGATGGCGTACGAGGGGCACATCGCCGGGGTCGGCGACTCGCTCGCGGGCCGGCCGCTGCGCTCCCGGGCGATCCGGCTGATGCAGGCCTCGGCCCGCCGGGAGCTGGCGGTCCGACGGGCCGAGGTGGTGCGGGCGGTACGGGCCGTGGCGCCGGACCTGGAGTTCGTGAACGGCGGGGGCACCGGCAGTGTGCAGCACACCGCGTCGGAGGCCGCGGTCACCGAGATCGCGGCCGGTTCCGGCCTCTACGTGCCGCGGCTGTTCGACAACTACACCTCGTTCACGGCGCGGCCGGCGGCCCTGTTCGCCCAGCCCGTGGTGCGCCGGCCGGGGGTGGGCGTGGTGACGGTGCTCGGTGGCGGCTATCCGGCGTCCGGGGCGGCGGGTGCGGACCGGCTGCCCGTCCCGTATCTGCCGGAGGGTCTGCGTTACGACCCGCAGGAGGGCCCCGGCGAGGTACAGACCCCGCTGCTCGGCGCCCCGGCCGACGATCTGCTGATCGGTGACAAGGTCTGGTTCCGGCACGCGAAGGCCGGTGAGCTGTGCGAGCGGTTCGACGAGCTCCAGCTGATCGAGGGGGACCGGGTGACGGCGACCGTGCCGACGTACCGGGGCGAGGGCCGGACCTTCCTCTGAGCGGGCCGGGTCAGGGGGCGACGGAGCTGCCGACGCCCCCGCCGGTCTCGCTGTCGCCCAGGGGCCGGATGCCCTGGGTGAGGGTGTCCATGAGGGCGAGCGGCACACCGCCGGATCCGGCGTCGAAGGCGTAACGCACGACGACGGGCGACTCGCTGCCGACGGCCGACGGGAAGACGAGCGACTGCACGTAGCCGCCCGGCCCCTTGCCGGTGACGACCCGCCAGCGCACCTGGTAGCCGGTGCGCCCGGCGACGCTGACGGGGCCGGCGGCGATCTGACGGTGGGACATGATGCCGCCGTGGATGGGCCGGCCGATGATGTCCTCCTCGTACGCCCGGTCCGCCGCGGCGACGACGTCCTTCCTGGCGATCGCCTCCGGCGTGGCGGGGTCGGCGCCGCCTGCGGTACGGATGGTGACCGTGCCGTGGTAGCACATCGCGGAGGAGGTGCCGGGGCAGTAGTAGGCCTCGGAGTCGACCGTGCGCATCGTCAGCATCTCGTCGGTGGGATGCTCGACCCGCTCCCAGCCGTCCGGGATCGGCAGGGTGATGCCGTTGAGCTGGTCGACGAGCACGCCGGGGTCCTCGCCGCCGGCTGTGGGGTCCGGCGACGGGCCGTCGTCGCCGGGGGCTCCGTCGCCGGTGTCTGCGGGGCTCGGGGCGGATTGGTCCGTGCGGGTCGCGGCGGGTTCGGCGCCGTCGCCCCGGTCGAGCAGCATCACGCCCGCCACGGCCACGACGACCAGGGCCATACCGGTGGCCACGAGCGCGAGGGTCCGGGCGGCCGTGGCGCCGCTCCCGCCGCCTCCCCGGCCGGGCGCGGACGGCTGGATCACGGTCACGCACGAGCGGGTGTGGGCGGTCCAGGCCGTCCCGTCCCACCACCGCTCGTTGCCTGGGGCGGCCGTGTCCGGATACCAGCCGGGCGGAGTCGCGTTGCTCATCGCCCCATTTTAGGTTCCCGGCCCAACGGCCCTACAGCGGTGTGACATACGCCCCGGAGATCCCGCCGTCGACGAGGAAGTCCGTGGCGTTGACGAACGAGGAGTCGTCGCTCGCCAGGAACGCGACGGCGGCCGCGATCTCGGTCGCCTCGGCGAAGCGGCCGAGCGGGATGTGCACGAGCCGGCGGGCCGCGCGCTCCGGGTCCTTGGCGAAGAGTTCCCTCAGCAGCGGGGTGTTCACCGGTCCCGGGCACAGCGCGTTGACCCGGATGCCCTCGCGGGCGAACTGGACGCCCAGTTCGCGCGACATCGCCAGCACGCCGCCCTTGGAGGCGGTGTACGAGATCTGGGAGGTCGCCGCTCCCATCCTGGCCACGAAGGAGGCGGTGTTGATGATCGAGCCCCGGCCCTGGCGCCGCATGTAGGGCAGGGCCGCCTTGCAGCACAGGTAGACGGAGGTGAGGTTGACGTCCTGGACGCGTTTCCACGCCTCCAGTCCGGTGGTGAGGATGGAATCGTCGTCGGGCGGGGAGATGCCCGCGTTGTTGAAGGCGACGTCGACGGAGCCGTAGGTGTCGAACGCCGCCTTGAACAGGGCCTCGACCTGTCCGGGGTCGGTGACGTCCACGCGTACGAAGAGGCCGCCCACCGCGTCGGCGGCCGCCTTGCCCGCGGTCTCGTCGATGTCGCCGCAGACCACGTGCGCCCCCTCGGAGGCGAGCCGGTGGGCGGTGGCGAGGCCGATGCCGCTGCCGGCGCCGGTGATGACGGCGGTGCGGCCGACGAGGCGGCGGCAGATGTTCCCGTTGTCCGTGGTCATGTCCGGTTCAGGCCTCCGTACTGAGGAAGACGTTCTTGGTTTCGGTGAAGGCGGTCAGGGCGTCCGGGCCCAGTTCCCGGCCGAGGCCGGACTGTTTGAAGCCGCCGAACGGGGTCCAGTAGCGGACCGCGGAGTGGGAGTTGACGGAGAGGTTGCCCGCCCGGACGGCCTGCGCGACGCGCAGCGCGCGTCCCACGTCACGGGTCCAGAGCGAGCCCGCGAGGCCGTACTCGGTGGCGTTGGCGAGCCGGACGGCGTCGGCCTCGTCCTCGAAGGGCAGGACGACGGCGACCGGTCCGAAGACCTCCTCGGTGGCGACGGGCGCGTGTGCGGGCACTCCGGTGAGGACGGTCGGCGGGAACCAGAACCCGGGGCCCCCGGGCGCGCTGCCGCGGAGCGCCGCGGCGTCCTCGGGGACGTGGGCCCGTACCCGTTCCAGCTGGGTCCGTGAGATGAGCGGGCCCATCTGCGTCTTCTCGTCGGCGGGGTCGCCGACGACGACCGCGCCGAGCGCCGGGGCGAGGAGTTCCAGGAAGCGGTCGTACGCGGAGCGCTGGACGAGGATCCGGGTGCGGGCGCAGCAGTCCTGGCCGGCGTTGTCCAGGAAGGACAGCGGGGCGGCGGCCGCGGCGGCTTCGATGTCGGCGTCGGCGAAGACGATGTTGGGGCTCTTGCCGCCGAGTTCGAGGGTGATCCGCTTCACGTGCTCCGCGCACTTGGCCATGATCTGCTTGCCGACGCGGGTGGAGCCCGTGAAGACGATCTTGGCGACTCCGGGGTGCTCGACCAGCGCGTTGCCGGTTTCGTCGCCGGCGCCCGGCAGTACCTGGAAGAGGTGCTCGGGGAGGCCCGCCTCCCGGGCGAGTTCCGCGAGCCGGAGCGCGGTCAGCGGGGTGGTCTCGGCGGGTTTGAGGATCACGGCGTTGCCCGCCGCGAGGGCGGGCGCGGTCCCCCAGGCGGCGATCGGCATGGGGAAGTTCCACGGGGCGATCACCCCGATGACGCCGAGGGGTTCGAGCAGCGTGAGGTCGATGCCGCCGGGGACGGGGATCTGCCGGCCGCTGAGCCGCTCCACTCCCCCGGCGGCGAAGTCGAGCAGATCGCGGACGTTGCCCGCCTCCCAGCGGGCGTTGCCGATCGTGTGCCCGGCCTCGCGGACCTCCAGCCCGGCCAGCTCATCGGTGCGGGCGTCGACGGCGGCGGCGAACCGGCGCAGCAGCCGGGCCCGGTCGGCGGGGGCGAGCGCGGCCCAGACCTGCTGGGCCGCCGCGGCCCGGCCGACGGCGGTGTGCACCTCGGCAGCGGTGGTGGCGGGGACGGTGGCGAGGAGTTCCTCCGTCGCCGGGTTCAGGACACGGTGCTCATGGATCAAGGAGGCCCTCACAGGCGTTCGAAGGAGCGTCGGAGCTCCCAGTCGGTCACCGCTGCGTCGAAGGCGTCGAGTTCGACGCGTGCCATGTTGCGGTAGTGCGCGACGACTTCGTCGCCGAAGGCCTCGCGGGCGATCTCGCTGTGCTCCCAGAGTCCGGCCGCCTCGCGCAGGGTGGTGGGGACGTGGTCGTACGCGGCGGCGTAGGCGTTGCCCTCGCACGGTTCGGGGAGTTCCAGCGCGTGCTCGATGCCGTACAGGCCCGCGGCGACGAGCCCGGCGACGGCGAGGTACGGGTTGACGTCGCCGCCCGGGAGGCGGTTCTCCAGGCGCAGGGACGGGCCGTGGCCGACGACGCGCAGGGCGCAGGTCCGGTTGTCGTGGCCCCAGGCGACGGCGGTCGGGGCGAAGGAGCCGGGCTGGAAGCGCTTGTAGGAGTTGATGTTCGGCGCGTACAGGAGCGAGAAGTCGCGCAGGGCGGCGAGCTGGCCGGCCAGGAAGTGGCGCATCACCGGGGCCATGGCGCCGTCGGTGTCCGCCATGACGCTGCGTCCGGGCGCGCCGGTGGACCGGAGCGAGAGGTGGATGTGGCAGGAGTTGCCCTCGCGCTCGTTGAACTTGGCCATGAAGGTGAGCGCGACGCCTTCCTGCGCGGCGATCTCCTTGGCGCCCGTCTTGTAGACGGCGTGCTGGTCGCAGGTGACCAGGGCCTCGTCGTACCGGAACACGATCTCGTGCTGTCCGGGGTTGCACTCGCCCTTGGCGGACTCGACGGTGAGGCCCGCGCCCGCCATCTCGTTGCGGATGCGGCGCAGCAGGGGTTCGACGCGGCCGGTGCCGAGGACGGAGTAGTCGACGTTGTACTGGTTGACGGGGGTCAGGTCGCGGTAGCCGCGGTCCCAGGCCTGTTCGTAGCTGTCCTTGAAGACAATGAACTCGAGCTCGGTGCCGACGTGCGCGGTGTAGCCGTGCTCGGCGAGGCGCTCCAGCTGGCGGCGCAGGATCTGGCGGGGAGCGGCGGTGACGGGTGAGCCGTCGGCCCAGGCGAGGTCGGCGGTGACCATCGCGGTGGCCTCGTGCCACGGAACCCGGCGCAGGGTGGTGAGGTCGGGACGCATGGCGAAGTCGCCGTAGCCGCGGTCCCAGGAGGACATGGCGTACCCGTCGACGGTGTTCATGTCGGTGTCGACGGCGAGGAGGTAGTTGCAGCCCTCGGTTCCGTGCCGGACGACCTCGTCGAGGAAGAAGGCGGCGGCGAAGCGTTTGCCCTGGAGACGTCCCTGCATGTCGGGGAAGGCCAGGACCACGGTGTCGATCTCACCGCTGCCGACGAGGAGGCGGAGTTCCTCGACGGCGAGCGGGGCTGTTCGGTCGGACACGGATGGATCCTCTCCTCGCGGGCCGACAGATGATCCAAATCTACGGGCGGGGCAAGGGATTTGGATACGGTGCCGGTTCGTTCCGCGTGCCGTGCGAGTGAAGTGAGGGATCCGATGAACCGTCCGCTGATCGGTGTCAGTACCTACCTGGTCGCCTCGGCGCGCTGGGGCGTCTGGGACCTTCCGGCGACGCTCCTGCCCGCCGGCTACGCCCGGCTGGTCCGGGAGGCGGGCGGGCTTGCGGTGCTGCTGCCGCCGGACGAGCCGGAGTGCGCGGCGTCGGTGGTGGCGCGGCTCGACGCGGTGGTGGTGGCGGGCGGTCCGGATGTGGATCCCGCGCGGTACCGGGCGGAGCGCGACCCGCGGACCGGGCCGCCCGCGCCGGAGCGGGACGGCTGGGAGGCGGCGCTGATCGGGGCGGCGCTGGAGTCGGGCACGCCGCTGCTCGGGATCTGCCGCGGGATGCAGCTGCTGAACGTGGTGCTCGGCGGCACGCTGGCGCAGCATCTGGACGGGCACACGGGGCCGGACGGGGCGGCCGGGGTGCTCGGAACGCACACGGTGACTCCGGTCGCGGGCACGCGGTACGCCTCGGTGGCGCCCGGGCCGTGCGGGGTGCCCACCTACCATCACCAGGCCGTGGACCGGCTCGGTACGGGGCTGGTGGCCTCGGCGCACGCGGCGGACGGCACGGTGGAGGCGGTCGAGCTGCCGGGGCCGGGGTGGGTGCTCGGGGTGCAGTGGCATCCGGAGATGGGCGACGACGTACGGGTGATGCGGGCGTTGGTGGCGGCGGCGTCGCCGGCGGGCTGAGGCGGTGTGCGCCGGGGCCTGTCGTCCGGATCGTGCCGGGCTCGCGGGGTCCGGCACGATCCGGACGAGAGCCCCTCGGTGGACCCGCGGGAACGGCCTCCGGTCCGGGCGGCCGCCGTCGCCCGTACGGCGTAGCGTGGCGAGGGAAGAGTATCCGTCGCCGTCTCGTCGGGCCGCCCGCCGTGAGCGCGGCCGGCCGTCCAATCCGCCTCCTTCTCGTGGCCCGGTACCGAGAGGAGGAACGATGTCCGTCACAGCACCGGATGCGGTGAAGCAGGAAGCGTTCGCGGGCCGCATGGTCCAGGTGGTGAACGACACCTGCCTGGGTCTGATGGCGGGCCTGGGCCACCAGAGCGGCCTGTTCGACACGATGGCCGGGATGGCGCCGGCCACGAGTACGGAGATCGCGCGGGCCGCCGGTCTGAACGAGCGCTATGTCCGGGAGTGGCTGGGCGCGATGGTCACCGGCGGCATCGTGGACTACGAGCCCGGGCAGGGCGCGTACGCGCTGCCGCCCGAGCACGCCGCCTCGCTGACGCGGGCGGCCGGGCCGGACAACCTGGCCCGGATCGCGCAGGACTTCGGCATGATGGGCGAGGTCGAGCAGCAGGTGCTGGAGGCGTTCCGTACCGGGAACGGGCTGCCGTACTCGGCGTATCCGCGGTTCCAGGGCCTTCAGGCGGAGGAGTCCGGTGAGGTCTTCGACCTGGCTCTCGTGAACGGGATCGTTCCGCTGGTGCCCGGTCTCACGGAGCGGTTGCGCTCGGGCATCGAGGTGCTGGACATCGGTACCGGTCACGGTCACGCGGTCAACGTCCTGGCCCGGGCCTTCCCGGCGAGCCGGTTCCAGGGGCTCGACATGTCCGAGGAGGGCATCGCCGTCGCGCGTGCCGAGGCGGCCGCGCTGGGGCTGGCCAACACCGCCTTCGACATCGGCGACTGCGCCGAGGTCTCCGGCTCCTACGACCTGATCACGGCGTTCGACGTCATCCACGACCTGGCCCGGCCGGCCCGCGCGCTGGCCTGCGTCGCCGCCGCCCTGGCCGAGGACGGTGTGTTCCTGATGGGGGACATCGCGGCGTCGAGCCGTCTGGAGGAGAACATCGACCACCCGCTGGGCCCGGCGCTGTACACGTTCTCGGTGTTCTACTGCATGTCGGTCTCGCTGGGCGAGGGCGGTGAGGGGCTGGGCACCGTATGGGGTGAGCAGACGGCCCGGAAGATGCTCGGCGAGGCGGGGTTCGGCCGGATCGACACCCGTCGGGTCGAGGGCGACATCCTGAACGTCTACTACGTGGCCCGCCGCTGACGCCACGGACCCGCTGGCATCACCCGGCAAGCCGCCGCCGCAACCAGTCCACCGCGACCGCGCCCTGGGCCGCCTGGAACGCCCTGAGCGTCGGCAGACCCGGAGGGTCCGGGCGCAGCGAGTGCGCGACGAAGTAGCCGGCCAGCGCGGCGAGTACGGCGGTGACCCCGGCGGGGTCGGCGCCCCGGCCGAGCGGGTGGGCCGTGAAGACGGTCTCCGGGTCGGGGCCGCCCTGGGCCGCCACGCACGGCAGCATCGCCAGCAGGTCGAACCAGGGCGCCGCGCGCACCGCGTGGGGCCAGTCGACGAAGACGACGCGGTCCTCGGTGAGCAGGATGTTGTCGGCGCGCAGGTCGCCGTGGGCCAGGCTGTCGCCGGCCACGGGCTCCTCCCAGCCGGACTCCAGTTCAGCGAGTGTGCCGAGCCGGCGGGCCACCCAGGGGTCGAGGCGCGCGGTGTCACCCGCCGCGTGCAGGGTCCGCCAGCCGGTGAACATCGTGGTCTTGCCGCTCGCGGCGGGGGGTGCGTCGACCGGGGCCGGGGTGAGGGCACGCGTCAGGTCGCCGACCGCGGCCAGGACGCGGTCCAGCTCGGCCGGGTCCCAGGGGACGCGGGGCTGGTGGCCGTCGATGTCCTCCAGGACGAGGGCGACACAGGTGCCGTCGTCGTACGAGCCGAGCAGCTTCGGTGCGGGGGCGTGTGCTGGGAGCGCCGCGGTGTTCCGGGCCTCGGCACGGTGATGGTCCGGGCTGTCGGGGTTGGTCTCCGCGCTCACCGCCTTCACGAAGGCGCGGCTTCCGTCGGCGAGCCGGACCCGTGCGGCGACCCCGGGCGAGAAGCCGCCGCTCTGGCTGCGGGCCTCGACGACCGGCGCGCCGAGGATGTCCTGGACGGCGGCGCGTACGGCGTGGGGCAGGCCGGCCCAGTGGTGGCGGACGCCGGTGGCGGGCGGTGCGGTCACGGTCATGGGCCCATCCTTGCGGCGCGGCCCGCGGGCGGGCCAGCGGGTTTCCGGCGGCCGCGACCGCGCGGTTCAGTCGGCGGCGGGACCCGACCGCGTGAGGGAGAGCAGGTCGCGGGCCGGGCCCGTGGGGCGGTGGCCCGCGGGCCAGACGGCCCGGAGCTGGCGGCGCAGGCGGACTCCGGCGATGGGTACCTTGACCAGCCGCCGGGCCGAGAGTTCCTCGCCGAGGGCCAGCTCGCTCAGGACGCAGGGGCCGGCACCGCTCTCCGCCGCCCCCTTGACCGCCGTGGTGGAGGAGAGCTCCAGGAGCGGCTGGGCCAGTCCTCCGTGCACGGCGAGGGCGGCGTCCAGGACCTGGCGGGTGCCGGAACCGCGTTCGCGCAGGATCAGCGGCGTCCCGGCCAGCTCGCGCGGGGTCAGCGGGGTGCGGCGGCGGGCCCAGGCGTGCGAGGGCGCGACCACGACGACGAGGCGGTCGTGCGCGATGACGGTGCCGTCGAGCCCCTCCGGCACGGAGAGGCCCTCCACGAAGCCGACATCGGCCTCACCGGTCAGCAGGCGCTGTGCGACCACTGCGGAGTTGCCGGCGAGCAGCGAGACCGCGGTGCCGGGCCGTGCGCCGCGCAGCGCTATCAGCCAGCCCGGGAGCAGGTATTCGGCGATGGTCATGGAGGCGGCGACCCGCAGCCGGGAGTCGCGGCGGTCCCGCAGCGCCTGCGCGCCCGCGTCGAACGCCTCGGCGGCCTCGACGATCCGGCGCGCCCAGTCGGTGACGAGCGCGCCCGCGTCGGTGAGGCGGGAGCCGCGGGGCGAGCGGTCGAGGAGGGCGAGGCCCAGCTGTCGCTCCATCGAGCGGATGCGGCTGCTGGCGGCGGGCTGGCTGATGCCGACGTCCCGGGCCGCCCGCCCGAGGCTGCCGTGCCGGGCGACGGCGAGGAGCAGCTCCAGGGCGCCGAGATCGGGTACCCGGTGCGAGAGGAGTGCGGGAGCATCGCTGGTCATAAGTCCACCTTATGACCTCATAGGCCGGGACTCCCTGGTGGGGGACGGTACGCGTACCGAGAATCGTGGCATGGCCATCTTTCCGCAGACCCGCACCGCTCCCCCGTACTCCGCCGCCGTCCGGCGGCCGGCCCTGCGGCACTTCGGCCCCAACTGGTACGCGACCGTCATGGGCACCGCGATCGTGGCGAGTGCGGGCGCGGCCCTGCCCGTGCACGTCCCCGGGCTGCGGGCGGCCTGCGCGGCGGTGTGGGTGCTCTCCGCCGTCCTGCTCGCCGCCGTGCTGGCGGCCCGTGCCGGGCACTGGGCGGCCCACCGCGACCAGGCCCGTGCCCATCTCCTGGACCCGGCGGTCGCACCGTTCTACGGCTGCCTCTCGATGGCGCTGCTGGCCGTCGGCGGGTCCGGGATGGTGGTCGGCAAGGACGTGATCGGACATCAGGCGGCGCTCGCCCTGGATGTGCTGCTGTACACCGCGGGCACCCTGACCGGGCTGGCCGCCGCCGTGGCGGTCCCGTATCTGATGATCGTGCGGCACCGGCCGGAGCCGGGCACCGCGTCGCCGGTGTGGCTGCTGCCGGTGGTGGCGCCCATGGTGTCGGCCGCGCTCGGGCCGCTGCTGGTGCCGGAGCTCGCGGAGGGCCAGTGGCGGGAGGCTCTGCTGCTCGCCTGCTACGCGATGTTCGGGATGAGCCTGCTCGCGACGCTGGTGATGCTGCCGCTGGTCTTCGCCCGGCTGGTCCACCGGGGGCCGCTGCCGCTCGTGCTGACGCCCACGCTGTTCCTGGTGCTCGGCCCGCTGGGCCAGTCGACGACCGCGGTCAACGCGCTGGCCGATGTGGCGCCGGGTGCGATCCAGGCCCCGTACGCCGCCGCGCTCGGTGCGTTCGCGGTGCTGTACGGGGTGCCGGTCATGGGGTTCGCTCTGCTGTGGCTGGCCCTGTCCGGCGTTCTCGTGGTGCGGGCGCTGCGGGGCGGGATGACGTTCGCGATGACGTGGTGGGGCTTCACCTTCCCCGTCGGTACGTGTGTGACGGGGGCCGCCGGTCTGGCCCGCCACACCGGTCTGGACGCGTTCACCTGGCTGGCGGTGGCGCTGTACGTGCTGCTGGTGGCGGCCTGGGCGGTGGCCGGGGCCCGGACCGTGCGCGGGCTGGTCGACGGGACGCTGCTCGCGGCGCCGCGGGCCGCCGCGCCGGTGACGGCCGGGACGGTGTGACCGGGGCCCCGGTCCCTCAGCGCCGCGGGTCGAAGGTGGCGTCGATGTGCTCGGCGACGGCGACGACCAGCAGCCGGGTACCGGGAACGGTGGCGCGCCAGCGGTGGCGCACCCCTCCGGAGAGGAACAGGGTGTCGCCGCGCTCCAGCCGGTAGGCCTGGCCCTCGGCCTCGACCTCGGCGGCGCCCTCCGCGACGTACATCACCTCGTCGTTGCGGTGCTGGAACTCGCGCCCCAGGTCGAGCTCCCCGGTGAATTCGAGGGCGCTGAGCTGATGGCGGCCGCGTACCACCCTGCGTACGCCGTCCTCCTGGCCGCCGCGCACGACATCGACCTCGCGCGCGGAGTCCGCCGCCGCGCGCAGGCGTGCGGTGGTGGTCTCCAGCGCTTCGGCGACCCGGTCCAGGGAACGGGCGCTGGGCCTGGCCCGCTCGTTCTCGATCTGGCTGAGGAACGGCACGGACAGGCCGCTGCGCGCGGCGACCGCTGCCAGGGTGAGTCCCAGGGATCTGCGCTGTCGGCGGACCGCAGCGCCCACCCGGAGTGTTTCCTTGTCGTCCATTGTCCGGCTCCCTCCCGACTCGCCATCCTTCCGGCTGCGAGCACCTTACGCACACCGTTGGGCGAGGAAGGCCGGTAAAGAGACGTTCCGACAGTCCGAAAGGGGTGGGCACCGCCACCGGCGGTGCCCACCCCTTTCCGTGCCGCGCCCCTGGTGGGGGCCCGGCCGCGGCTACTGCTGAGGAGCGATCTTGTCCGCGATGCCCGGATTCTTGTCCATCCAGGCCTTCACGGCTTCCTCCTCGTGTCCCGTGCCGTGCTTCTGGATCTGGTTCTCCAGGCCGGCGAGCTGGTCCTCGCTGAGCTTGAAGTCCTTGAACCACTTGGTCAGCTGCGGGTAGTTCTCCGGGAACTCCTTGGAGGCGATGGTGTGCAGCCGGTCGCCGTCACCGAAGGCCTTCTTCGGGTCCTGGAGCTTGGTCATCCGGTACTCGCTGTAGGCCCAGTGCGGGGTCCACAGCATGACGGCGATGGGCTCCTTCTTGGCGTACGCGCGCTTCAGCTCGGCCAGCATCGCCGGGGTCGAGCCGTCGACGACCTTGTACTCCTTGTCCAGGCCGTACGCGGGCAGCACGTTCTTCTTCAGGTTCTCCATCGTGGCGGTGCCGGGTTCGATGCCGACGATCCGGCCCTTGAACTCCGACGCCTTGCCCTTCAGGTCGGCCAGGGACTTGACGTCCTTGACGTAGTCGGGCACTGCGATCTCGAGCGACGTCGGGCCGTACCACGAGCCGATGTCGGTCAGCTTGGTCCCGTACTTGTCCCAGTAGTTCTTCTGGGTGTACGGCAGCCAGCCGTCGAACTGCACGTCGATCTGGCCGCGGGACATCGCGGCGTACATCGGTCCGACCTCGAACTGCTTGAGGTTGATCTTGTAACCGCGGTCCTCCAGGACGGCCTTCCACAGATACGTGGCGGCGATGTCCTCCTCCCAGGGGAACCAGGCCATCTCGACGGCACGGTCGCGCTCGTCCTTGCCGCCGGCGCCCTTGGAGGTGGTGGCCTTCTTGACGGGGGTCCACTTGTCGGCGACGCCCGGGTTGGCCTTCAGCCAGGTACGGACGGCCTCCTGCTCCTTGCCGGAGCCGCTCTTCTGGATCTGCGCCTCAAGACTGGTGAGCTGGTCCTCGGTCATCTTGAAGTTCTTGAGCCAGCTGCCGACCTCGGGGTTGTCGGCCGTGAAACCCTTGCGGGTCAGCGTGTGGATGCCGTCGCCCTGGCCCCAGAGGTTCTTGGGGTCCTTGAGCTTGGTGAGCTCGTACTGGTTGTAGGCCCAGTGCGGCGACCAGAGGGGAACGACGATCGGTTCCTTCTTGGCGTACGCGCGCTTCAGCTCGGCCAGCATGGACGGCGTGGAGCCGTCGACGACCTTGTACTCCTTGTCCAGGCCGTAGCCCGGCAGGATCTTGTCCTTGAGCAGGCCCGTCTCACCGGCGCTCGGCTCGATGCCGACGATCCGGCCCTTGAAGTCCGACGCCTTGCCCTTCAGGTCGTCGAGCGAGTCGACGCCCTTCACGTACGAGGGAACGGCGAGCTCCAGGGAGGTGGGGCCGTACCAGGAGCCCATGTCCTCCAGGCGGTCCTTGTACTTCTTCCAGTACGCGGCGTGCGTGACCGGCAGCCAGGAGTCGGTCTCGAAGTCGATCTGGCCGCCCGCCATGCCGGTGTACAGCGCGCCGGCCTCGTACTGCTTGACGTCGACCTCGAAGCCGCGCTGCTCCAGCATCTCCTTCCACAGGAAGGTGGAGGCGATGCCTTCGTCCCACGGGATGTAGCCCATGCTGATCTTCTTGCCGGCCCCGATGTTCCCGGGGTCGGAGCCCGCGGTGCCGTTCTTGCCGGAGGAGCCGAACATGCCCATGCCGCCGGCGACGAGGGCGAGGATCACGATGCCGACCAGGGCGACGACGGGCTGCGGGCGGTAGTTCCACACCTTCAGTCCGCCGGCCATCGCCTGCGCCTTGGCGAGCGCGCGGCGGGCGAGCGGGGAGACCTCGCGGCCCAGGGCGCTGGTCATGCGGTCCAGGTACATCGCCAGGACGACGATGGAGACGCCGGCTTCGAAGCCGAGGCCCACGTCGACGTTGCCGATGGCGCGGTAGACGGCGCCACCGAGGCCGCCGCCGCCGACCATGCCGGCGATGACCACCATGGACAGGCCCAGCATGATGACCTGGTTGATGCCCGCCATGATCGTGGGCAGCGCGAGCGGCAGCTGCACCCGGAGCAGGGTGTTGCGCGACGTGGTGCCGAAGGCCTCGGCCGCCTCGACGAGTTCACCGTCGACCTGGCGGATGCCGAGCTCGGTCATCCGGACGCCCGGGGGCAGCGCGAAGATGATGGTGGCGATGATCCCGGGGACGACACCGACGCCGAAGAAGATGACGCCGGGGATCAGGTAGACCATGGCGGGCATGGTCTGCATGAAGTCGAGGACCGGCCGGGTCACCGCGCTGACGGCCTTCGAGCGGGACGCCCAGATGCCGAGGGGTATGGCCAGGACCAGCGTCACGATGGTGGCGACGAGCACCAGGGTGAGGGTGTCCATCGCTTCGTCCCACAACTCGACGGAGTCGATGAGGGCGAAGCCGACGAAGGCGAGCACACCGGCGAGCAGACCGCGCAGCCACCAGGCGATGACGGCGACGATGCCCGCGAAGAGCAGGGGGGCGGGAGCGGAGAGCACGGCGGCGATGCCGTCGAACATGCCGCTCACCACGGAGCTGATGGCGTCGAAGAGCCAGGCCAGGTGGGTCTGGAGCCAGTCGACGGCGGAGTCGACCCAGTCGCCGAGATGGAGCCTAAACACTGGCCACCTTCTTCAGCGGTGCCGCGGCGTCCTGGGGAGCCTCGGTGGGGGTCATCGGCTCACCGAGGACGGCGAGCAGCCGGGCCCTCGGCACGACGCCGACGAGCTTGCCCTTGTCGTCGGTCACGGCGACCGCGACCCCGCTCTGCGAGCAGGGGGTGAACAGTTCGATGATCGGGGTGGACTCGGCGACGGTGGCCGGTGCCTCCCGCAGCACGTCGGCGGGCGTACGCAGTTCCGCGCCGTCGTCCGTCGTGGAGCCCATCACCGTGTGCGGTTCGGCCATGATGGCGCCCGCGGTCAGCACCCGGGAGCGGTCGACATCCTGGGTGAAGGAGGCGACGTAGTCGTTGGCCGGCGTGACGAGGATGTCCTCGGCGGTGCCGAGCTGGACTATCTCGCCGTCGCGCATCACGGCGATGCGGTCGCCGAGGCGCATGGCCTCGTTGAGGTCGTGGGTGATGAAGACGATGGTCTTCTTCAGCCGCTTCTGCAGTTCCAGGAGCTGGTCCTGCATGTCGCGGCGGATCAGCGGGTCGAGCGCGCTGAAGGACTCGTCCATGAGGAGCAGGTCGGCGTCGGTGGCGAGCGCGCGGGCGAGGCCGACGCGCTGCTGCATGCCGCCGGAGAGCTCGTCGGGCCAGGACTTCTCCCAGCCGGCGAGGCCGGTCATCTCCAGTGCCTCGGTGGCACGGCGGTTGCGCTCGGCGCGCGGCACACCCTGCACTTCCAGGCCGTAGGCGGCGTTCTCCAGGACGCTGCGGTGGGGGAAGAGCGCGAAGTGCTGGAACACCATGCTGATCTTGGTGGAGCGGACGTGGCGCAGCTCGGCGGGGCGCAGGGCGGTCAGGTCCTGTCCGTCGAAGAGGACCTGGCCGGCGGTGGGCTCCAGCAGCCCGTTGAGCATGCGCAGCAACGTGGACTTGCCGGATCCGGACAGACCCATCACGACGAAGATCTGGCCCGGTTCCACGGTGAACGATGCGTCGATCACCGCTGCGGTCGTTCCGTCGGCGCGCAGCGCTTCGCGGTCCGTGCCGCCCTTGAGCTTCTGCACGGCTTGATCGGGTCGTCTGCCGAATACTTTGTACAAGTGTTCGGCTTGCAGCCTTGACACATACACCTCACGCGTTGAACCGATAACGGTCTGCCACCCCCTCCGGCAGACCGTGGAGCGGTGCGGATTCGGTCCGCATGGCACGTGCACTAGTTGAAAATGCGACGTGGTCCGCTCCGATGCCGCGCCTGCCCCCACTTACGCAGGGCAAACACAAGAGTGACCCAGGTCACAAAAGAGCGGCGCGAGTTCGGGAACCGCGTCCACGGCGGCCGGCGTCGGCGCGATGAGCTCAGCCGTCAGTGCGGTGAGCCGTCAGGTGTCAGTGGGGTGCGGCATCATCGGGGTGTGACGCGACGCCTGATGCTCCTCGACACCGCCTCCCTCTACTTCCGCGCCTACTTCGGGGTGCCCGACTCGGTGCGGGCCCCGGACGGGACACCCGTCAACGCCGTGCGCGGGCTGCTGGACTTCATCGGCCGCCTCGTGCAGGACCACCGGCCGGACGATCTGGTCGCCTGCTGGGACGCGGACTGGCGGCCGCAGTGGCGGGTCGACCTGATCCCTTCGTACAAGGCGCACCGCGTCGCCGTGGAGACGGGCGCGGGGCTGCCCGATGAGGAGGAGACGCCCGACACGCTGGCCCCGCAGGTGCCGGTGATCGCGGACGTCCTCGACGCCCTGGGCATCGCCCGGGTCGGCGTCGCGGGGTACGAGGCCGACGACGTGATCGGCACGCTGACCGGCCGGGCGGCCGGCCCGGTCGACATCGTCACCGGCGACCGGGACCTCTACCAGCTGGTGGACGACGCCCGCGGGGTGCGGGTGCTCTACCCGCTGAAGGGAGTCGGCACGCTCCAGATGACGGACGAGGCGTGGCTCCGCGAGAAGTACGGGGTGGCCGGCTCCGGTTACGTCGACCTCGCGCTGCTGCGCGGCGACCCGAGCGACGGGCTGCCGGGCGTTCCCGGGATCGGCGAGAAGACCGCGGCGAAGCTGCTGGACGCGTTCGGCGATCTGGCCGGGATCATGGCCGCGGTCGACGATCCGGCCGCCAAGCTGACGCCCTCCCAGCGCAAGCGGCTCGACGAGGCCCGTGACTACGTGGCCGTCGCGCCGACCGTGGTCCGGGTCGCCGGTGACGTCCCTCTGCCGGAGTTCGACCCCGCCCTGCCCGCGGAACCCCGGGACCCCGCGACCCTCGAAGCGCTCGCGGACCAGTGGGGACTGGGCGGGGCTCTGCAGCGCCTGCTCACGGTCCTCGCCGCCTGAGCGGCCACCCGGGCGGCCGGCCGTCTCCCCGGCCCGCACCCGAGGTGTTAGGTTAGGTAACCCTAAGACCCGTGGTCGCGTGCAGGACCACCGGTCCGGTATCCGGAGCAGGGAGACAACCTCGTGGCAGAACGACCGGCGCGTCAGGCACCCACCGCGCAGGGTGCGCAGGTCCTGCGCACCGAGCAGATCACCCCGCACATGATCCGGGTGGTGCTCGGCGGTGACGGCCTCGCCGACTTCACGCTGGCCGGCTTCACCGACCACTACGTCAAGCTGTGCTTCGCCCCCGAAGGCGCTGATTACGCGCACCCGTTCGACATGGCCCGCATCCGCGAGGAGTACCCGCGCGAACTGTGGCCCACGACGCGTACGTACACGGTGCGCTCCTGGGACCCGGACAGCCGGGAGCTCGCGATCGACTTCGTGGTGCACGGCGACGAGGGCCTCGCAGGTCCGTGGGCGGCCCGCGCGGCAGCGGGCGACCAGGTGACCTTCCTGGGCCCCGGTGGCGGTTACGGCCCCGACGCCTCGGCCGACTGGCACCTGCTGGTGGGCGACGAGAGCGCGCTGCCGGCCGTGGCCGCGGCGCTGGAGCAGATGCCCGCCGGCGCGGTGGTCCACGCGTTCGTCGAGGTCGCGGACGGATCGGAGGAGCAGAAGATCGCGTCGCCGGACGGCGTCGAGGTCACCTGGCTGCACCGGGGCGGACGGCCGGTGGGCGAGGCGCTCACCGCCGCGGTGAAGGAGCTGGAGTTCCCCGCGGGCGAGGTCCAGGCCTTCGTCCACGGCGAGGCCGGCTTCGTCAAGGAGATCCGCCGCCACCTGCGGCTCGACCGCGGGATCCCGCTGCCGCAGCTGTCGATCTCCGGCTACTGGCGGCTCGGCCAGAACGACGACGCCTGGCGCTCCGTCAAGCGCGAGTGGAATGCCCAGGTGGAGCGCGAGCAGGAGAGCGCCGCGTAGCGCCCCGGGAGACGAACGACACCGTGCCCCGGCCCGTACCCACGGACCGGGGCACGGTCGCACCCACGGGTCGGGCACGGTCGCACCCGACCCGTTTCCGCACCCGCGAGCGCGCGGTGCCGCAGCCACGACGGCGCACACCCGCGGCCACACCACACCACGGACTCGGTCGCGCACCCCCGTAGCCGCGCACCGCACCGCGGGCACTCTCGCGCACCCCCGCAACCACACTCCGCACCGCGGACTCAGTCGCGCCCGCGCACCGCGCCACGGGCACACTCGCGCACCCCCGCGCCCGCGCCCCGCACCGCGGGCTCAGTCGCGCGCCTCCTCGCCGAACGCCCGCGCCGACGCGTCGACATGCGCGAGCCTGCGCAGGGCGGCGAACATCGCCTCGCCGAGCACCGTGCCGACGACCACGCCCTCCACCAGGTCCTCCCGCGCCACGCGGCGCCCGACGTAGTCGATGTCGGCGCGCGCGACCTCCTCGGCGGCCGCCGCGTAGTCGTCGAGCAGTTCCGCGAAGCTGCCGTGGCCGGCCCGGCGCAGCGCCACCAGCACCTCGGCCAGGGACTCGCCGCCGGGGCTGCCCGCCTCGCACAGCCAGCCCTTGCGCTTCAGGAGTTCCGCCACATCCTCGCGGGCGTCCTCCAGTTCGGTCCCGGGGCCGCCGCCCCGCGACGGCGCGATGCTCTTCGCCGCCGCGCCCAGCACGTCGAACAGCGGCTGCTCGGGGTCCTCCATCACCCGGAGCACCTCCCCGATCGCCGCAAGCGGGAGCCCTCCGACGTCCAGCAGCGCGCGGATCAGCCGGAGCCTGCGCTCGTGCCCTTCGCCGTAGCTCGCCTGGTTCGGGCTGGTCAGCCGCCCGGCGGGCAGCAGTCCCTCCCGTACGTAGAACTTGATCGTCGGTACCGGAACCCCGGACCTGCGGCTCAACTCGCCGATGCGCACCGCGCGTTCTCCCTCATCCCGCTTGCCAACCCGCCTCCCATCCTAGATAGTTCCACTATCGGATAGCAGAGAGTGTCACTATCCATAATCATCTCTGGGGGATCTCATGCCGCACTGGCGCACCTGGCACCGTCCATTAGTCCTCTTCGCCGCCGCCATGGCCGTGATGACCGTCGTCTCCGGGGTGGGCCTGATGGCCGACGACCGGGTCCTGGCGGGCTCGGCGATCTGGTTCAAGCCCTTCAAGTTCGCGGTCTCGTTCGTGGTGTACGCCCTGGCGCTCGCCTGGATGCTCACGCTGCTCACCCGTGGCCGTCGCACCGGCTGGTGGGCCGGGACCGTGGTCGCACTCGCGAGCCTGGTCGAGATGGCGCTCATCACCGCGCAGGTCGTGCGCGGCAAGCGCAGTCACTTCAACCACGCCACACCGTTCGACTCCTCGCTGTTCGCCGCGATGGGCGCCACGGTGGTCATCCTGTGGACCGGCACGCTGGTCATCGCGATCCTCCTGCTGCGCGCCCGCATCGCCGACCGCGCCTGCGCCTGGGCCATCCGCTCGGGCGTGCTGCTGGCGCTGGTGGGTGCCGGTTTCGGCTTCCTGATGACGCAGCCCTCCCAGGAACAGCGGGCGGCCGGGAACCTCGACACGGCCGATGTGGTGGGCGCCCACGCGGTGGGCGTACCGGACGGCGGGCCCTCGATGCCGCTGACCGGCTGGTCGACGACCGGCGGCGATCTGCGCATCCCGCACTTCGTGGGCATGCACGCACTCCAGTTGCTCCCGCTCCTCCTGCTCGCCCTGACGGCGCTGGCGCCGCGCTTCGTCCGGCTGCGTGACCCCGGGGTCCGGCTGCGCCTGGTGCGGATCGCCTCCGGCGCCTATGGAGCGGTCACCGCCCTGGTTGCCTGGCAGGCGCTGCGCGGCCAGCCGCTGCTCCGTCCCGACGGCGTGACGCTCACCGCCGCCGCGGTCGTCCTGGCCGCCACCGCCGCCGGGGCGTACGGCGCTCTGCGGGGGCGCCCCGAGGCGCACCACGCTCCCTCAACCGCGAAGGAATCCGTCCGATGACCGGCGCACTGTTCGAGATCTCGTTCGCCCTGGCGGCGCCGTTCTGGCTGCTCATGATCTTCCTGCCGGGCCGGGCGATCACGGCCCGGATCGCCGCCTCGCCCCTGACCGTCCTGCCCGTACTCGCCGTGTACCTGGCGATGGCCCTTCCGGTGTTCCCCGAGCTCTGGACGGCGGTGAGCAGCCCGGACATCGACACGTTCCGGGATCTGACCGCGCTGGCGAACGGGGCGGGAGCGGTGTGGGCCCAGGTCATCGCCTGGGACCTGCTGCTGGGCCAGTGGATGTTCCTGGAGAGCCGCAGGCTGGGCGTCTCCCCGTGGGTGATGGGCCCGTTGCTGGTGCTGACGATCCTGCTCTCGCCGTTCGGACTGCTGCTCTTCCTGGCGCTGCGCGCGGTCCGGGCACGCGGAACCCGGGCCGGGAGCGCGGATCCGGACCGGGCGGACCGCGTGGTGGCGGGCCGCTGAGGAACGGTCCGCGTGATCTCGTACGGATGCGAGGATTTCGGTCACCTGACCAATCCGCGCTGACTTCGGCTCCGAATCACCCCACGAGACCGATGAGCACCCTGGGAGGACGCCCGCGTGAAAGAAGCCGTGCAGATCAGCGGACCGGCCTCGGCGGGGCCTGATCTCCAGGAGCTCCTGGGGATGGTCGCCCGGGGCGATCAGGACGCCTTCTCCCAGGTGTACGAGGCGGTGTGCGGGCCCGTACTCGGACTGGTCCGCAGCGTGCTGCGTGACCCGGCCCAGTCGGAGGAGGTCGCGCAGGAGGTCCTGGTCGAGGTGTGGCGTACGGCGCCGCGCTTCCAGGCCGCCCGCGGGAGCGCCATGAACTGGGTGCTGACACTGGCCCATCACCGGGCGGTGGACCGGGTCCGTTCGGTGGAGGCCACGACGGCCCGTGAGCACAAGGCCGCGCTGCTCGACCGCACCCCCGCGTTCGACGACGTCACCGAACAGGTCGAGACCCGGCTGGAGCGGGAGCAGGTACGCCGCTGCATGCGGACGCTCTCCGAGCTGCAACGGGAGTCCGTCACCCTGGCGTACTACCGCGGACTGACCTACCGCGAGGTGGCGGAGCTGCTCGCGGCACCGCTGGGAACGATCAAGACACGACTGCGCGACGGACTGATCCGGCTGCGCGACTGCCTCGGGGTGAGCGCATGAGCGACGCCGGACTGCACACACTGACCGGGGCCTACGCCCTGCACGCCCTTCCGGAGACCGAACGCCGGGAGTTCGAGAGGCATCTGGGCGACTGCGAGGCCTGCTCCGTGGAGGTGCACGAGCTCTCGGAGACCGCGACCCGGCTCGGGCTCGCCGTGTCCGCGGTGCCACCGAGGGAGCTGCGCGAGCGGGTGCTGCGGGAGATCGCGACCGTACGCCAGGAGCCGCCGCCCGGTGGCCGCCGCACGCGGCCGGGGGCCACCGGACACCACGGCGCGGGCCGGGCCCGGCGCTGGCCGGCGTTCGCGCTCGCCGCGAGCCTGGCCGCGGCGGCGGGCTTCGGCGGCGTCGCGGTCCGGCAGAACCAGGAGGCGCAGGACGCCCGGCAGGAGGCCCGCGCCGCGCAGGCGGAGAACGCACGGCTCGTCCAGGTCCTCGCCGCACCCGACGCGCAGTCACGCTCCGGCGCGCTGAAGGACGGCGCGACGGGCACCGTGGTGGTCTCCGAGAGCCAGGACCGTGCCGTGTTCCTGGCCTCGGGACTGGCCGAGGCCCCCGGCGGCAAGGTCTACCAGCTGTGGTTCGACGACGGCGGCACGATGCGCTCCGCGGGTCTGATGCAGGCCTCGGGCGCCTCCCCCACGACGTACGCGACCCTGCTCGACGGGCCGGTCGACGGTGCCACGGGCATGGGCGTCACCGTCGAACCCGCGGGCGGCTCGGCGCAGCCGACGTCGGCCCCGCTGGCGCTGATGAGCCTGCCGGCCTGAACCACCCGGCCCGCCGGCGCTGACGAACCTGCCTCCCCGGACCGCCCGCCCGGCGCTGACGAACCTGCCGGCCGCCCGTCCCGCCCGCCCCGCCCGCCCGGCCGTGCGGGACGAGGCCGGGCGGGACCCGAACCGCTCAGCGGCGCGGCGGCCGGGGCAGGAAGCCGCTGGTCCTGGCCCGGTACGCGGCGAACCCGGGCCGCTCGGCCATGTGGCGTTCCAGGAGGGCCTTCCCGCTGCCGCCGATGAGCAGGAAGCTCATCAGGACGGGCGAGACCAGCGTGGCGGCGGCCGGGCCGGGCGCCTGGCACACGATCAGGAACAGGCCCCACCAGACGCAGAAGTCGCCGAAGTAGTTGGGGTGCCGGGTCCACGCCCACAGCCCGCGGTCCATGATCTTCCCGCGGTTGGCCGGATCGGCCTTGAACCGGGCGAGCTGGTGGTCGCCCACACCCTCGAAGAGCAGCCCGACGGCCCACAGTCCCGCCCCGGCCCAGGCCCAGCCCCCGACCGGGCCCGTGAGGTACCCGGCCGCCTGCACCGGGAGCGAGATCAGCCAGACCAGCGCGCCCTGGAGCAGGTAGACCTTCCGCAGGGCGTACAGATCGGGGTTGCCCGGCGCCTCGGCGAGCATCGACGCGTAGCGCGGATCCTCCCCGTGGCCCCGGCCCCGGCGGGCGATGTGCCCAGCCAGACGCAGCCCCCAGACCGCCGTGAGCACCACGACCAGCAGCCGGCGGCCGTCATCGCCCTCCCCCGCAGACAGGACGTACGAGACGAGTGCGACGACGGTGAACCCGATTCCCCACGCGACGTCGACGACCCGGTGCACGCCCTTGTACAGACCGACGGCGAAGGTGGCGAGCATGACGGCCAGTGCGGCACCGGCACAGGGCGCGAGGCCCTGTGCGAACGCCTCCCAGGCGAAGCCGCTCATCCGGTGACTCCGGTCGTCTCCCCGTGCCGGGCGGCAGGGACCTCGGCGGCGCCCGTGTGCCAGCCGGCACGGGTGGCCGGCATCCCGGCCGAGCCGGTCGCGTCCGGCCGTACGGCGAGGATCTGGTCCACGCCCATGCGCCGTTCCTCGAAGGCGAGGGCGCCACCGGCCAGATAGAGCCGCCACACCCTGACGGTCTCCTCGCCGACGAGCGCGACGAACTCCGCCCGGCGCTCCTCCAGGGTGCGCCGCCACGCGTCGACGGTCAGGACGTAGTGCTCGCGCAGTCCCTCCACGTCCCGCACTTCGAGTCCCGCGCCCTCCAGCAGTCCGACGGTCTCGCCGAGGGGCCGCATGTGCATGTCGGGTGCGATGTAGGCCTCGATGAAGGCCCCGCCGCCCGGATCCTGACGCCCCCGCGACATCTGCTGGACGAGCACTCGGCCCCGCGGCCGCACCATGCCGTGCAGGGTCCCGGCGAAGGCCGGGTACTGCGCGTCGCCGACGTGCTCGCCCATCTCCACGGTGGACACCGCGTCGTAACCGCCCTCATGGCCGGGTGCGCGGCCGATGTCGCGGTAGTCGCAGCAGCGGACCTCGACCAGGTCCTCCAGGTGCTGTTCGGCCACCCGCTGCCGGACGTGGGCCGCCTGTTCCCGGGCCAGGGTGACGGCGGTGACGCGGACGCCGTGCCGCCGTGCGGCGTACAGCGTCAGCGACCCCCAGCCGCAGCCGATGTCCAGCAGCCGCGCGCCGGGGCGCAGGGCCAGCTTGCGGCAGATGAGCTCCAGTTTGTCGCGCTGTGAGTCGGCGGGGCCGTAGCCGGGCGCGTCGCTCGTCCAGTAGCCGCACGAGTAGGCCATGGTCTCGTCGAGGAGCAGCGCGTAGAAGGTGTTGGACAGGTCGTAGTGGTGACTGATGGCGGCCCGGTCACGGGCCTTGCTGTGCAGGACGCCGTGAAGGCCCGCCCGGGCGGCGGGCACCGGCGGGCGGGGGCCGACGGCGCCCATGCGCAGCGCGGCGCCGACGGCCCGCAGCCGGTCGCCGGCCACGGGGCGCGGCGGGCGCAGGCCGCGCTCGCGCACCGCGTGGCGCATCGCCCGCAACCCGTCGGCGAGGTCTCCCTCGATGTCGATGTCCCCCGTGATGTACGCCTCGGCGAGACCGAGTTCGCCCGGTGCCCAGAGCAGCCTGCGCAGCGCCCGGCGGGAGCGGACACGGATCAGGGGGCCGTCGGCGGCCCCTGTCTCGCTGCCGTCCCACATCCGTACCCTGACCGGGAGCCCGCCGCCGAGCAGGCGCTCGGCGAGGGGTTCGAGCCGCTGGGCGGCGCCGGTGGGCGCCCGTTTGCCGGTGGGTGTCATCGCGCAGCTTCCTGACGGGTCAGCAGCATCTGCTGCACATGGAGGTAGCCGGAGCGGAATCCCGCTTCGGAGTAGGCCAGATAGAAG
This sequence comes from Streptomyces sp. NPDC091416, assembly GCF_044756845.1. Taxonomy (NCBI): domain Bacteria; kingdom Bacillati; phylum Actinomycetota; class Actinomycetes; order Kitasatosporales; family Streptomycetaceae; genus Streptomyces; species Streptomyces sp. NPDC091416. The sequence goes on along the minus strand of NZ_JBIVTU010000009.1, from coordinate 238,626 downwards.
GTCCACATACGACGGAAAGTGGCGTCGAAGCCGAGGGCGTCGATGTCGGCGGCCCGTTCGGTGAACCGTTCCCGCCACAGGCGCAGGGTCTCGGCGTAGTGCGTGCCGAAGTCGTCGCAGCGCTCGACGCGCAGCGTGGTGTGCGCGGCCGTGACCTCGTCGACGGCCTCGACGGAGGGCAGGAGTCCGCCGGGGAAGATGTACTTCTGGATCCAGGTGTAGGTGTTGCGGCCGGCCCGCATCCGGTCGTCGGGCATGGTGATGGCCTGGAGCGCGATCCGTCCGCCGGGGGCCAGGCACCGGTCCAGTGTGCGGAAGTAGACGGGCCAGAAGTCCGCGCCGACCGCCTCGATCATCTCGACGCTGACGACCGCGTCGTACACCCCGTCGACGTCCCGGTAGTCGCAGAGCCGGACGTCGACCCGGTCCTCGAATCCGGCGTCCCTGATCCGGCGGCGCGCCAGGTCCCGCTGCTCCCGGGAGAGCGTGAGCGAGACGACTCGGGCGCCCCGGGCCGCGGCGCGGATCGCGAGTTCGCCCCATCCCGTGCCGATCTCCAGGAGTTCGGTGCCGGGGCCGACCGCGGCGAGGTCGAGCAGCCGGTCGATCTTGCGGTGCTGGGCGGCGGGCAGCAGCGCGGGCTCGGCGGGAAAGCCGCGGAAGACGGCGGCGGAGTAGCTGAGCGTTTCGTCGAGGAAGAGCGCGAAGAGTTCGTTGGACAGGTCGTAGTGGTGGCTGATGTTGTCGCGGGCGCCCTCCTGTGTGCCGAGCTGTCCGGCGGGGTGGCGGCGGGCCCAGAGTCCGCGCAGCCGCTGGAGGGAAGGCGGGATCAGGGTGGCGACCTGGTCGGCGAGGACGGTCAGGACCCCCACCGGGTCGGGCGAGTCCCACTCGCCCGCCATGTACGACTCCCCGAAGCCGATCAGGCCGTCGGACCCGATTCTGCGGAAGAACGTGGCGGGGTCGGTCACGTCCATCAGCGGGCCGCCGAGACCCAGGTCCTCGTGCCCGGCCAGGCGGACCCGCAGCGGGAGACGGGCCAGGGCGCGGCGGACGAGCCGTTCCGCGACGGCGGTCCGCAGCCGGGAGGCGCGCGGCGGCCGCACGATGTCGGGCCAGCGGCCGGGGTCGATGCGCCCGGTGGCGTGCGCGGGAGGCGTGGCGGACGGGGAGTGGGACGTGGAGACGCTCACTGCATTCCTTCCTGGGTGCGGTGGTGGGGGCGGGGCTGTACACGCAGTCCACGCAGCAGGAGGCGGACGCCGTGCAGCCGGATGGCGGCCGACACGACGGCCGTGGACCAGGGGTGGCGGACGGCGAGGCGGAGCAGCCCGGCCGGCGTGGCCGGCCGGCGTACGCCGCGGACGGTGGCCGTGAAGGGCCGGGTTCCGGAGCGTTCCAGATGGACCGTCAGGGTGAGCCGGGGGCCGGGTTCGGGCAGCCGCATCCGGTATTCGCCGTCGGTGCCGAAGAACGGCGACACGTAGAACTCCTTGCCGGTGTCAGCCTGTCCGGAGCTGTCCGGGTGCAGCAGATAGCAGTGGCGCTCGCCGTACGTGTTGTGGACTTCGGCGACCGTGCAGAGCGGGGTGCCGTCGGCGCGGCGGCACCAGTAGACGGTCAGCGGGTTGAAGACGTGGCCCAGTACGCGGGCCTGGGTGAGCATCCGCACGGAGCCGTCGGCGAGGTCGATGCCGTGGGCGGCCAGGAAGCGGTCGAGGCCGGCCCGGATGCTCGGGGCCGTACCGCCGAAGTGGTCGCGCGGATCGAAGCCCGCCAGCGGGCGCAGGGCGCGGGGCAGCGGCGGGGGCCGGTCCGGGTCGATCAGCCACAGGTAGGTGCGGTGCCGGAAGGCGTACCTGCGGGGCGCGGTCCGTACGTGCGTGATCGTGCAGGGGTAGAGGGCGTTCACCAGTCCACCCCCAGTGCGGCGGCGGCCTCGGCCCCCGAGCGGCAGCCGTCCTCGTGGAATCCCCAGCCGTGGTACGCCCCCGCGTAGGCGGTGACGGGGCCGGAGAGGGCGGGCAGCCGGGCCTGGGCCGCGACCGATTCGGGGGTGTAGACGGGGTGCTCGTACTCCATGCGGGCGCGGACCAGGCCGGGAGCGACGCGGTCGGCGCCGTTCAGTGTGACGACGAAGGTCTCGGGTGCGTCGAGGCGTTGGAGCCGGTTCATGTCGTAGCTGACGGTGACGTGGGCGGCGTCGGCGGAGCAGGACGGCATCAGGTAGTTCCAGGAGGCGCGTGCGCCGCGGGCGCCGGGCAGCAGCCGGGTGTCGGTGTGCAGCAGGGTGGGGTTGCGGGAGTAGCGGAAGGCGCCCAGGGTGCGGGTCTCCTCGTCGGTCGGGTCGGCGAGGATGCGCAGCGCCTGGTCGGGGTGGGTGGCGATCACGACGGAGTCGAACGGCTCGGTGGTGTCGTCGGCGGTGACGACGTCGACGCCGTCCGTGTGACGGCGCACGCTCCGGACCGGGGTCGAGGTGCGGACGGCGGCGAGTTGCTTCGTGACCCGGTCGACGTAGGCGGCGGATCCTCCGGTGACGGTGCGCCACGCCGGGGAGCCGCCGACGCTGAGCATCCCGTGGTGGTCCAGGAAGCGGAAGAGGTAGCGGGCGGGGTAGCGCATCGCGGTCACCGGGTCGCAGGACCAGACGGCGGAGACCACGGGGGTCAGGAAGTGGGCGGTGAAGTACGGGGAGAACCTGCCGCGCGCCGCGAAGTCGCCGAGCGTCATCGGGTCCGCGTCCGGGCCGCCGTCCTCCAGCAGGCGCCGGGCCGCCCGGTGGAACCGGGGCACGGCGGCCAGCATCCGCAGATAGGCGGGGTCGCGGACCGTGGCCGGCCGGGCGAGGAGACCGGCCGGGCCGCGGGCGCCCGCGTACTCCAGGCCGCATCCCTCGCACCGTACGGACATGCTCATCTCCGACTCCTGCGTCGGGACGGCGAGTTCCGCGAAGAGCCGCAGCAGATGCGGATAGGTGCGCCGGTTGTGCACGATGAAGCCGGAGTCCACGCGGTGGACCCGGCCGTCGGACGCGGGCAGGTCGTGGGTGTGCGCGTGGCCGCCCACCCGGTCGTCCGCCTCGAACAGCGTCACGTCATGGGCCCTGCGCAGGATGTGGGCGGCGGTCAGTCCCGCCACCCCGCTCCCCACGACGGCTGTGCGTCGCCGTCTGTCTGTCATGGCGTCCTCCTCGGCTCACCGGCGGCGGCCGCTCCTCGTTCCGTCACCCGGGAGCGTCGATGCCCTTTCCTTCTTAATTCGTTGCCGGTGGCGCCGCGGATTGGCGCGGGCACGCTCTCATTCGGACGAGTGACAGACCAATCCGCCGGGATCCGGGGAACGAATGCCGGTTGTGAGTGAAGATCAGAACGACACGCGGAACGGGGCCCACGCGGCCCGGCGCTCCCGCTGGGCGCGTGCGGCCTTCGCCGCGCTCAGCGGTGTGATCGCCGGGTTCTGCGCCCTGGCCGTCGCCGAGCTCGTCGCGGCGGTCGTACGTCCCGAGGCGGGGCCGGTCACGGCGGTGGGCGGTGCGGTGATCGACCGCACTCCCCCGGCGCTCAAGGACTTCGCCGTACGGAACTTCGGCACGAACGACAAGCTGGTGCTGCAACTCGGCATCCTGGCCCTGCTGGCGGTCTTCGCCATGGCGGTCGGGGTGCTGGCGCTGCACCGCCGGCTGCTCGGCTCGGCTGCCGTCCTGGTCTTCGGAGTGGTCGGGGCAGTCGCGGCGACCGGCCGGCCCGAGGGCCGGGCGTCCGACGCGCTGCCCTCGGTGGTGGGTGCCGTGGTGGCCGCAGGAGTGCTGTATCTCCTGGCCGGACGGCTGGCCCCGGCTCCTGGCCCCTCCCCCGCGGCTGGCGGGAGGGACGCGGAGCCGGACCACGGCACCTTCGACCGGCGGCGCTTCGTCATCGCGGCGAGCGCCGCGGCGGCGGCCTCGGCCGGCGCCGGACTGCTGGGACGGCGTCTCACCTCGGCCGTGCAGGCCGGGGCCGCGGCCTCACGGCGGGACCTGGTCCTGCCCGTGCCCGGCTCGGCGGCGCCGGCCGTACCTGCGGGGGCCGATCTGGGGATCCGCGGGCTGAGCTCGTTCGTCACCCCGAACAAGAGCTTCTACCGGGTGGACACGGCGCTGGTCGTACCGCGCGTCGATGCCGGCGGGTGGCGGCTGAGGATTCACGGCAAGGGCGTGAAGAGGCCCTTGACGCTCAGCTTCCAGGACCTGCTGCGCCGGGAGATCATCGAGCGCGACATCACCCTGGCCTGCGTCTCCAACGAGGTGGGCGGGCCGTACGTCGGCAACGCCCGGTGGATCGGCGTGCGGCTGGCCGATCTGCTGCGGGAGGCCGGGGTGAAGCCCCCGTCCCGGGGCGGAGCCGCCGACCAGATCGTGTCGCGTTCGGTGGACGGCATGACGATCGGCACTCCGGTCGAGGACGTCATGGACGGCCGGGACGCGATGCTCGCCCTCGGCATGAACGGTGAGCCACTGCCCTTCGAACACGGCTTCCCGGTCCGGATGGTCGTCCCCGGCCTGTACGGATACGTGTCGGCCTGCAAGTGGCTGAAGGACATCGAGCTCACCACGTTCGACGACTACGACGCCTACTGGGTCAAGCGGTCCTGGTCCCAGCAGGCGCCCATCAAGACCGAGTCCCGCATCGACACCCCCCGCCCCTTCGCCTCCCCGAAGGCCGGCACCATCCCGGTCGCCGGGGTCGCCTGGGCCCAGCACCGCGGCATCCGGCGGGTCGAGGTCCGGGTCGACGGCGGTCCGTGGAACACCGCGCGGCTGGCCGCCGAGGACAGCCGGGACACCTGGCGCCAGTGGGTGTGGCAATGGCCGGCCACCTCCGGCAGCCACACCCTGGAGGTCCGCGCGACGGACGGCACCGGCGCCACCCAGACCGAAGAGCGCGTCGGCACCGTCCCCAACGGTGCGACCGGCTGGCACTCCGTGGTGGTCGACGTGTCCTGAACGGGCGTCTCCCGCGCGTTCCCCGCACACCGGCCCCACCTCACACACCCCACACACCTCACTGAACGTGACAATCCAGTCACACATCCACTACAGGAGAACACCATGAAGGTCATCCACGCCCGTCGCTCCGCCGTCGCACTCTGCGCCGCGCTCGTCCTGCCACTGGCTCTGACGGCCTGCTCCAGCGACTCCGACGACAGCACGTCCGGCTCCGCCGCGAGCCCGGCGAAGACCTCGGACAAGGCCTCGGAGCCCGCCGGGGACACGACGCCCATGAACGAGCCGTTCGGTCCGGCCTGTTCGACGGTGCCGAAGAACGGCGCCGGCTCCTTCGACGGCATGGCGAAGGACCCGGTCGCCACGGCCGCCTCGAACAACCCGGCGCTCTCCACCCTCGTCACCGCGGTGAAGAAGGCCGGCCTGGTCGACACCCTGAACAACGCGCAGAACATCACGGTGTTCGCCCCGACCAACGACGCCTTCGCCAAGGTCCCGAAGGCGGACCTGGACAAGCTGCTCGCCGACAAGGCCGCGCTCACCAAGGTCCTCACCTACCACGTGGTGGGCCAGAAGCTGACGCCGAAGCAGCTGGAGAAGGGTTCCTTCGACACCCTGGAGAAGAGCGAGCTGACGACGTCCGGTTCGGACATGGCGTACACCGTCAACAACTCCTCGAAGGTCGTCTGCGGCAACGTCCAGACCGCCAACGCGACGGTCTACATCGTCGACACGGTCCTGATGCCCGCCCAGTAGCGGCTTCCCGCGCGCGCCCCACGGCCGCTCGCCCCGGCAGCCCGCCGGAGCGCACAGGCGACCGCTCCCCCGGTAACCCGCCGTGGGGCGTGAGCACTTCGGCCCCGCGCGGACACGGCCTCGTCACGCCCCGGAAACAGCGCGTCCCTAATTTCTGTCGCCCGACAGGAAATCGGCGACAGGGGCTGACATGACCGCCACCGCACCAACGGACGTACGACCGGATCCCGCCGGAACCGGCCAGGGCGACCACGCCTCCCTGGCCGGTTTCGGCTATCGCCAGGAGTTGCACCGGTCCATGGGGCGGTACGCCTCGTTCGCGGCGGGCTTCTCCTTCATCTCCGTTCTGACGACCGTCTTCCAGTTCTTCGCGTTCGGCTTCTCCTTCGGCGGCGCCGCCTTCTTCTGGACCTGGCCGGCCGTACTCGTGGGCCAGTTGCTGGTCGCCGCGTGCTTCGCCGAACTCGCCGCCCGCTACCCCCTGTCCGGCGCCATCTACCAGTGGTCGACCCGGCTCAGCACGCCCGCGTTCGGCTGGTACGCCGGGTGGATCATGGTGATCGGGCAGATCGTCGTGGTCGCCGCAGCGGCGCTGGCCCTCCAAGTGGTCCTGCCGGCGATCTGGTCCGGTTTCCAGCTGGTGGGCGGCGACCCGGCACCCACCACGGCGACGGGCGCCGCCAACGCCGCTCTGCTGGCCGTGGCGCTCCTGGCCCTCACGACGACGGTGAACCTGCTCGACAACAAGGTCATGTCGGCGGTCAACCGCATCGGGGTGACGGCCGAGATCATCGGCGCGGTCCTGATCCTGGTCCTCCTGTTCACCCACGCCGAGCGCACCCCCGGAATCACGCTGCACACCGGCGGCCAGGGCGGCGCCCTCGGGGCGCTGCTCGTCGGTTCGTTCACCGCGGCCTACGTCCTGATCGGCTTCGACAGCGCCGGCGAGATGAGTGAGGAGACCCGTTCCCCGCGCCGCACCGCCCCGCGCACGATCCTGCTCGCGCTGGCCTCGGCGGGGGTGCTCGGCGGGCTGCTGGTCCTCGCGGGCATCCTGGCCGCGCCGGAGCTGACCGACGGGCGGCTGGCCACGGAAGGCCTGTCGTACGTGCTGACCAGCAGCCTCGGGGACGGCGTCGGCCGGGCGCTGCTCGCCGATGTGGCGGTCGCCGTCGCGGTGGCCACGCTCGCCATCCAGACGGCCGGTTCACGGATGCTGTTCTCGATGGCGCGCGACGGGGTGCTGCCCTGCTCGTCCCGGCTCGCCAAGGTCTCGCCGCGCACCGGGATGCCCGCCGCACCCGCCCTGTTCGTCGGCGCGGCGGCCGCGGCGCTCGGACTGCTGAACCTGGCGTCTTCGGAGGCGTTCCTCGCGATCGGCACCACGTGCATCGCGATGCTGTACCTGGCGTACGCGATGGTCACCGGCCCGATGCTGCTGCGCAGGCTGCGCCGCCTCCCGCTCTCCCCCGCCACCGGCCCGCTGCACGACGAGACGGGCGCACCCCTGTTCTCGCTGGGCCGTTGGGGCCTGCCGGTGAACATACTGGCCTTTGTGTACGGAGCGGTGATGACCGCCAACCTGGCCTGGCCGCGGGCCGCGGTGTACGACCCGGCGGGCGGGCACTGGTACTTCCAGTGGTTCACGATCCTCTTCCTGACGGCCACGGTCTTGCTCGGGGCCGCGTATCGCGCGTACGCGAAGCGGCCGGCCTCCGTACGCTGACCGGATGGACTCCCTGAGCAGGCAGGACCGGGCGGCGGGCGCAGTGGTCGGATCGGCGGTCGGCGACGCGCTGGGCGCGCCGTTCGAGTTCGGTCCGGCCGGCGTCTACACCGCGCGCTTCCCGGACGGCACCGGCACGATGTGCGGCGGTGGCGGCTGGGACCCGGGCGAGGCGACGGACGACACGCAGATGGCCGTGCTCGTCGGGGAATCGCTGCTGGAGCGCGGCGGTCTCGACCTGCCGGACGTGTTCGGCCGGTTCCGGCGGTGGGCGGCCGGAGATCCGAAGGACATCGGCCTCCAGACAAAGGCCGTACTGGCGGGCGGCGATCCGTGGGATCTCGCGGCGGCTCTGCACTTCCAGGTCAGCGGGCGGGCGGCGGGGAACGGTTCGCTGATGCGCGCCGCCACCTCCGCCGTGTACTTCGCCGGGCCGGAGCGGCCCGGCACGGACGCACGGGCCACGACCATGGACGCGGCCCGCCGGATCGCCGCCCTGACGCACGGCGACCGCGCGGCCTGGGAGGGCACCGCCGTCCTGCACGAACTGATCCGGGCCGCGCTGAACGGGGCCGACCCGCTCGCAGCCGTCCCGAAGACGCTGGGCGCCGTGCACACGGATCACCGGGAGCGCTGGGCCGCCGTCCTGGCGCCCCACTGGCATCCGGACCGGGCGACGGAGTTCAACGGCGCGGTGTGGCCCTGTCTGGGCACCGCGCTGTGGGCGCTGCGCACGACGCGTTCGTACGAGGCCGCGCTGGCCTCGGCGATCGACGTGGGAGGCGACACCGACACGGTGGCGGCGGTGACCGGGGCGCTGGCCGGCGCGGTGTACGGGTTCGGGTCGATCCCGTCGCGCTGGACGGATCCGCTGCACGTCCCGCTGCCGGGGTACGGGGCCCGGGTGCTGCGGACGCCGGAGCTGATCTCGCTGGCCCTGCGGCTGGACAGCCGGTGGACCGTTGCGGATCCTGCGGAGATTCCGTCGCCTTGAACCTACACATAAGGGGCATATAAGAGCACAATGACAGGGCAGGCCGCTTGCCGCACACAGCGACGGCCAGGCCTGCAGGACCAAGGGAGACGAACCATGTCAAACGTCTCGCACGCCGGTCATGACATGACCGGACACCCCGACGTCTCCGAAATGCGCGACCGCTACGACCGGATGATGGGTGGCCGCGATGTGGCGCTCGTCGACGGGCCGGTGTTCCTGGTCGGTCTGTACTGCGCCGTATCGCCCTGGGTGCTGCACTTCACGACCTCGCAGGCCCCGCTCGTGACGCACAACCTGATCATGGGTATCGCGATCGCCGTGCTGGGGCTGGGATTCACCGCCATGCCGCAGCGGATGTACGGCCTGAGCTGGGCCATCTGCGCCATGGGCGCCTGGATGATCATCTCGCCCTGGGTGGTGGGCAGCAGCCCGGACATGGGCGTCGTGCTCAACAACGTCATCATCGGCGGTCTGACCGTCCTGCTGGGACTGGTCTGCGCGGGCGCTTCGATGAGAAGCGGCAGCGGCGGCGCCCGGGCCTGAACCCCGTCGCGTCGGTACGCCCATCCGTCCCATCCGTCCCGGAAGAAGGATCAACCACCTTTGCCGGCCGGTCCGCGTGACAAGGACCGGCCGACAGTCATGCGGGCCCCCGGCCGCCCGGGCACGCAGGACCCGGCCACGGGCACGCAGGCATCGGCCGCACGGGCACGCAGACCCAGGCTCAGCCCGCGCGCCGCGCCCCCGAACCCGAACCCGAATCCGGGCCGACGATCCGCAGCGCCGCATCCGCCGTCGCCGCCGCGAACACCTCCGCCTCCCGCCCGGGCTCCGACAGATGCACGAGGATCACGCCCTCGATGAGCCCGAAGACCAGGTCGGCACGGAGCCGCGCCTCCTCCGCGCCGAGCGCCGCACCCGCCTCGGTGGCGGCCAGCAGCTCCCCGTACGCCGCGCGCAGCGCCGCCCGCACCCGGTGGAAGTCCGCGAAACGCTCGGCCCGTACCTCCGGAAGCACGTACAGCGCACCCAGGTTGTACGGGCCCCCGCACAGCAGGGTCACGTCCGCCCGGCACAGCTCCCACAGGCGGTCCTCGGCCGGCCGGTCCCCGTCCGCGAGCAGCTTCTCGGCGAGCGCGAGCGAGGGTGCGACGGTCGACTCCAGGAGCGCCGCCAGCAGATCCTCCTTGCCCGCCACGTAGTGGTACATCGTCGCCTGCCGCATGCCCGCCCGTTCGGCGACGGCCCGGGTGGTGGTCGCGGCGTATCCACGCGTCGTGAACAACTCCGCCGCCGCGGCGAGAAGTTCGTCCCGCGCGGACAGCCCGCTGTCCGGGCGCTGCGTGGCGCGCGGCCGGCCGACCCGCCGGCCGCCGGTTCCTGAAGTGCTGGGCATGGGCCGATCGTCGCACATCCCCGCCCGCCGCGATCTTGGTGAGTACTCGGTAACTCCCGCGCAACGCACGGGCAATGGCCATGACTCCCCGGCGTCCTAATTTCTGTCGCGCGACAGAAACAAGCATCGGCAACACGTCGAGCCGGAGGTTCAGCCATGGCGACAGCGACGACACACGGAGCCCGGGACCACGCCCGCGCCCAGCACGGCACCCGCAGCGGGGCCATGCCGGTGGTACCCGCGAGCGACTGGCCGGACGCCACCCCCGGCACCCCGGTCTGGGCCGAGACGGTCGCGGGCGGCAACTACACGCACCGCGTCCTGGCCCGGGGCACCGAGCTGCGCCTGACCGACCTGGCCGGCGACGCCTGCGCGCATCTGCTGCTGTACGCGGACGGGCGGCCGTGGGAGCGGCTGAACACCGCGGACACCGTGAAGGTCCAGTGGAACGCCTACCTGGGCGCCGGCCGGCTACTCCTCTCCGATCAGGGACGGGTGCTCGCCTCGGTGACGGCCGACTCCTCGGGCCGCCACGACGCCCTGTGCGGCACCTCGACCCTGCGGAGGAACACCGAGCGGTACGGCGACGGCACTCCCCAGTCCGCCTCACCCGCAGGCCGCGAACTGCTCAAGCTGGCCGCATCGAAGAACGGCCTGGAACCACGTGATCTGCCGCCTTCCCTGTCCTTCTTCCAGGGAGTGCGGATCGGGGACGACGGCACCACCGGATTCACCGGATCGGCGGGGCCGGGCGCCTCGGTGACGCTGCGCGCCGAGCAGGACCTGACCGTGCTGATCGCGAACGTCCCGCATCCGCTGGACCCCCGCCCCGCCTACACGAGCACCCCGCTGGAGGTGCTGGCCTGGCGCGCCCGGCCGACGGCCCCGGGCGACGCCCTGTGGGACGCCACGCCGGAGGGCCGTCGGGCCTTCCTCAACACCGTCGACTTCCTCACCGCCCGGGGGCTCGCATGACCACGTCCGCCACGGTCCTCTCCACGACCGTCATTCCCGCCCGCGCGGCCTGGTCCGCGACCGTCCGGGCCGGTGAACACCTCACCCTCACGGATCTGCACGGCAACCAGGCGGTGGACTTCCTGGTGTACGACGCCCATGACACGGCGGTCCGCTACAGCGCGCCCGACACGATCCAGGCCGGCAGCACCATCTTCCTCACCACCGGCAGCGTGCTGATGTCGAACGAGCACACCCCGCTGATGACGGTCACCGCGGACGCCTGCGGCCGCCACGACACGGTGGGCGGCGCGTGCTCGAAGGAGTCCAACACCCTGCGCTACGGCCATCACACCTGGTCACAGCATGCGTGCGTGGACAACTTCCTGGCGGAGGGAGCCCGGCACGGGCTCGGCAAACGCGATCTGGTGTCCAACATCAACTGGTACATGAACGTGCCCGTGGAGCAGGACGGCACGCTCGGCATCGTCGACGGGCTCTCCGCACCCGGTCTGGCCCTCACCCTGCGGGCGGAGACGGACGTGCTGGTGCTGGTCTCCAACTGCCCCCAGATCAACAACCCCTGCAACGCCTTCGACCCGACGGCGGTAGAGGCCACGCTCACCGGGACGAGCCGATGAGCTCCGAGGCACCGACGGCCTTCGGCACGCTGCTGATCGCCAACCGCGGCGAGATCGCCGTCCGCATCATCCGTACGGCCCGCCGCCTCGGCCTGCGTACGGTCGCCGTGTTCTCCGACCCGGACCGGTCGGCCCCGCACGTCCGCCTCGCGGACACGGCGGTGCGGCTGGGCCCGGCGCCGGCCAAGGACTCCTATCTCGACGCCGATCTGGTGCTGAGGGCCGCGAAGGACACCGGGGCCGGGGCGATCCACCCCGGATACGGGTTCCTGTCCGAGGACGCGGAGTTCGCCCGCCGCTGCGAGGAGGCGGGGATCGTCTTCGTCGGTCCGACCGCCGCCCAGCTGGACCTCTTCGGCGCCAAGCACACGGCCCGCGCGGCCGCCGAGGCGGCGGGTGTCCCGCTCGCCCCCGGCACCGGGCTCCTCCCGGATCTGCCGTCGGCGCTGGAAGCCGCCGGACGCATCGGCTATCCCGTGATGCTGAAGGCCACGGGCGGCGGCGGCGGGATCGGCATGTCGGCCTGCCGGTCGGCCGGGGAGCTGGCAGGCGCCTGGGAGCGGGTGCAGCGGGTGGCCGCCGCGTCGTTCTCCTCGGCGGGGGTCTTCCTGGAACGGCTGGTGGAGGACGCCCGTCATGTCGAGGTCCAGGTGTTCGGCGACGGGCACGGCCGGGTGGTGACGTTCGGCGACCGCGACTGCTCACTCCAGCGCCGCAACCAGAAGGTCCTGGAGGAGGCCCCGGCCCCCGGCCTGCCCGACCACGTCCGTGCGCGACTGACCGACTCCGCACGGGAGCTGTGCGCCTCGGTCGGCTACCGCTCGGCCGGAACGGTCGAGTTCGTCTACGACGCCGCGCGGTCGGAGGCGTACTTCCTCGAGGTCAACACCCGCCTCCAGGTCGAGCACCCGGTTACCGAGGAGATCCACGGCGTCGACCTCGTCGAGTGGATGCTGCGCCTGGCCCAGGGCGAGACCTCCGTCGTACGGCAGCCGGACGCGCCGCGCGGCCACGCCGTGGAGGCGCGGGTCTACGCCGAGGACCCGAGCCGCGACCACCGTCCGGGCGCCGGCCTGCTGACCCGGGTCGACTTCCCCCGGGGCGAGGGCCTGCGGGTGGACGGCTGGATCGAGACGGGCACGGAGGTGACGACGGCGTACGACCCGATGCTCGCCAAGGTCATCGCGTACGGCACCGACCGTGCCGGGGCCCTGGCACGGCTGGACGCGGCTCTCGCCGCCACCCGGATCGACGGCATCGAGACCAACCTCGGGCTGGTCCGGGCCGCGCTGGCCGACGAGCGGGTCCGTGACGCGACCCACTCCACGGCCACGCTCGCCACGATCGACGACCCGACGCCCCGCATCGAGGTGGTCTCCGGCGGCACCCTGACCACCGTGCAGGACTGGCCGGGCCGCACCGGCTACTGGCAGGTCGGTGTCCCGCCGTCGGGCCCCATGGACGACCGGTCGTTCCGGCTGGGCAACACCGCTCTCGGCAACGCCCCGGGCGCACCCGGCCTGGAGTGCACGCTCCAGGGCCCCGCACTGCGCTTCACCCACCCCACGACGGTGTGCGTCACGGGCGCGGCGGCCCCGGTGACGGTCGACGGCGTACCGGTCGCCCAGTGGGAGCCGCTGACCGTCCCGGCGGGCGCCACCCTCACGCTCGGCGCCCCGCAGGAGCACGGCCTGCGGACGTACGTCCTGTTCGCCGGCGGCGGCCTGGACGTCCCGGAGTTCCTGGGCAGCGCGGCCACGTTCACGCTGGGCCGCTTCGGCGGGCACGGCGGCCGGGCCCTGCGCACGGGCGACGTGCTGCACGGCGGGGCGTACGTGCCGGAGGGCGCCCCCGTACCGAAGGACGAGCGCCCTGCTCTCACGGACACCTGGCAGATCGCCGCGGCCGAAGGCCCGCACGCGGCACCGGAGTTCTTCACCGAGCAGGACATCCACGACTTCTACGGGGCCGCTTGGAAGGTCCACTTCAACTCCGCCCGGACCGGCGTCCGCCTCATCGGTCCGAAGCCGCGCTGGGCCCGGGCGGACGGTGGCGAGGCGGGTCTGCACCCGTCCAACATCCATGACACGCCGTACTCCGTGGGCGCGGTCGACTACACCGGCGACATGCCCGTGCTGCTGGGCCCGGACGGCCCCTCGCTCGGCGGTTTCGTCTGTCCGGCCACGGTGGTGACGTCCGAACGCTGGAAGCTGGGCCAGCTGCGGCCGGGCGACACGGTCCGCTTCCTGCCCGTGACCGTCACCGGCGAGCCCCGCCCCGAGATCACCGACGGCGGCATCCTGTACCGCGACGACGTCCTCACCTACCGCCGCAGCGGGGACGACAACGTCCTGGTCGAGTACGGGCCGATGCAGCTGGACCTGGCCCTGCGCATGCGCGTCCACGCGCTGATGCAGGCGCTGACGGAGGCGGCCGTCCCCGGCATCACCGGCCTGACCCCGGGCATCCGTTCCCTCCAGATCCAGACGGACCCCACCGTCCTCGCCCAGACCGAACTCCTCGGCGTCCTGCACCGCACCGAGGCCGCGCTCCCGCCCACGGACGCCCTGACCGTGCCCTCCCGGACCGTGCACCTCCCGCTGTCCTGGGACGATCCGGCGACCCGCGAGGCGATCGCCCGGTACATGGCGGGGGTCCGGGACGACGCCCCGTGGTGCCCGTGGAACATCGAGTTCATCCGCCGCGTCAACGGCCTGGACTCGGTCGACGACGTCTACCGCACGGTGTTCGACGCCGAGTACCTCGTGATGGGTCTCGGCGACGTGTATCTCGGCGCCCCGGTGGCCACCCCGCTGGACCCGCGCCACCGTCTGGTCACCACCAAGTACAACCCGGCCCGCACCTGGACCGCGGAGAACTCCGTCGGCATCGGCGGCGCCTATCTCTGCGTCTACGGGATGGAGGGGCCGGGCGGCTACCAGTTCGTCGGCCGCACCACGCAGGTGTGGTCCGGCTGGCAGCAGCGCGGCGCGTTCCAGCCGGGCTCGCCGTGGCTGCTGAGGTTCTTCGACCGCATCAAGTGGTATCCGGTGGAGGCCGGTGAACTCCTGGAACTGCGCGCCGACATCATCTCGGGCCGGTTCGTCCCGCGGATCGAGGAGGGCGAGTTCTCGCTCGCCCGGTACGAGGAGTTCCTGACCGGGAACGCGGAGTCGATCGCGGCGTTTCGCGACCGGCAGGGCACGGCCTTCGCCGCCGAGCGCGACGCGTGGGAGGCGGCGGGCGAGTTCGCCCGCGCGGAGGCCGCCGACGCTCCGGCCCCGCCGGCCGCCGAGGTGACGGTGCCGCCGGGCGGCCGGCTGGTGGAGGCCGAGTTCGCGGCCTCGGTCTGGCAGCTCGACGTGGCCGAGGGCGACACGGTGACGGCGGGTCAGCCGCTGCTGGCACTGGAGGCGATGAAGATGGAGTCCCGGGTGCACGCCCCGGCGGACGGCGTGGTGGACAGGATCCTCACCCGGCCCGGCGCTCAGGTGGAGGCCGGCACGGCCCTGGTCACGCTGGCCCCACTCGCCCGTACGAACCGAGGAGAACGCTGATGTCCACCCCAGTCCTCGACCGGATCCGCGCCGCGTACGACCGGATCGAGGCGGTGGACCGCCCGGAGATCTGGATCGGCCTGCGCCCGCAGGAGGACCTGGAGGCGGAGGCCCTCGTCCTCGGAACCCGCCTCGCCGCAGGTGAATTCCTCCCGCTGGCCGGCCGTCTGCTCGCCGTCAAGGGCAACATCGACGTGGCCGGCCTGCCCACCACGGCGGGCTGCCCCTCCTACGCGTACGAACCGGCGGCCGACGCCCCCGCCGTGGCCCGTCTGCGGGCCGCCGGAGCGCTGGTGATCGGCACGACCAACCTGGACCAGTTCGCCACCGGTCTGGTCGGCACCCGGTCCCCGTACGGGGCGGTCCGGGGCGCCCACGCCCCGGACCGCGTCAGCGGCGGTTCCAGCTCCGGTTCGGCGGTGGCCGTGGCCCTCGGCATCGCGGACCTCGCCCTCGGTACGGACACGGCGGGCTCCGGCCGGGTCCCGGCGGCGTTCAACGGCATCGTGGGCCTGAAGCCGACCCGCGGCCTCGTCCCGGCGGACGGCGTGGTCCCGGCCTGCGCGAGCCTGGACTGCGTCACCGTCTTCGCCCGTACGCTCCCCGAGGCGGAGCAGGCCCTCGCCCTGATGACCACTCCCGTGCCCGCCCCCGTGCCCGCCCGCGTCCCGGGCCCGTGGCGGATCGCGGTCCCGCGGACGGACCAGCTGGGCGCACTGGATCCCGGCTGGGCAGAGGCTTACGCGGCCACGGCGGAACGCCTCCGCGCGGCCGGCGCCGTCCTCGCCCCCATCGACCTCTCGCCGTTCACCGAAGCGGCGGCGATGCTGTACGCGGGAGCGTTCGTGGCGGAGCGCTACACGGCGGTGGGCCCGTTCGTCGACAGCGGCCCGGCAGACCTGGACCCCACGGTGGCGGGCATCATCACGGCGGCCCGGGACATCCCGGCCCACCGGCTGTTCGCGGACCGGGACCGGCTGGCGGAGCTGCGGGGTGCGGCCGAGGCCGCACTGGGCGACGCGGACGCCCTGCTGCTCCCGACGGCGCCCGGCCACCCCACGCTCGCGGAGGTGGCGGCGGACCCGCTGGGCGCCAACGCGCGCCTGGGCCGGTTCACCAACTCCACCAATCTGTTCGACCAGTGCGCGGTGGCCGTCCCGGCCGGCGAGGTGTCCGGCCTGCCGTTCGGCGTGATGCTGATCGGCCCCGCCCACACGGACGAACGCCTGGCCCGCCTCGCAGGCCTGCTGACCCCGCCCGCCCGCATCGCGGTGGTGGGCGCCCACCTGACGGGCCAGCCGCTCAACCCCCAGCTCCTTCTCCTGGGCGCCCGCCTGATCCGTACGACGACGACGGCGCCCGTCTACCGTCTGCACGCCCTGTCGACCACACCGCCCAAACCGGGCCTGGTCCGCACGGGTGAGGGCGGCGCCGCGATCGAGACGGAACTGTGGGAACTGCCCGCCGAGGGCCTGGGCACCCTCACCACAGCCCTCCCCCACCCCATGGTGCTGGGCAGGGTGGACCTGTCGGACGGCACGACGGCGGTGGGTTTCCTGTGCGAGCCGTACGCCGTGGAGGGATCGAAGGACATCACGGAGTACGGCGGCTGGCGCGCCTACACCTCACGCGGCGTACATTCCGGCCCCTCCGGCGTTTGAGGAGCGGGGGTCCGGGGGCGCGGGGCGGAGCCCCCGGTTACGGGATGGGGCGGGCAGGGGGCAGGGCCCGCCGCAGGCGCACCCCACCCGCACCCGACAACGCACCGCCCCACCCTCGCCTCACCCCACAGAGCTGTAGGCCACCACTCCCCGCAACACCTCATCGACCGCCTTCCGCGCACTCCGCCCCACGGAACTCCCCTCGCGAGGAGCCGCCGCAGCCACCTGCCCCAGCACGTCGATCACCTGCTTGCACCACCGCACGAAGTCCCCCGCCGGCATCTCCGCCTCGCGCAGCACCTCGTCCAGCGTCCGGCCGGAGGCCCACATGTACACCGCCCAGGCGAAGCCGAGATCGGGTTCGCGCTGTCCGACGCCCTCCGCCTGGTTGATCTTGAAGTCCTCCTCCAGGGCGTCGAGGCGCCCCCAGATGCGGACCATCTCGCCCATCGCGGTCTTCGCCGGACCGGACGGCAGCTTCGGGGCCACCGCGTCATCGGCCTGTCGCGCCTCGTACACCAATGCCGAGACGCACGCCGCGAGTTCGGCCGGGTTGAGACCCTCCCACACACCGGCCCGCAGGCATTCGCTCGCCAGCAGGTCCAGTTCGCCGTACAGCCGGGCCAGCCGCCGCCCGTGCTCGGTGACCTCGCTGCCCCGGAGGTAGTCGAGCTCGGTGAGCAGGGCCACGATCCGGTCGAAGGTGCGGGCGATCGTGTTCGTCCGTCCTTCGATCCGCCGCTCCAGCTGCTGCGTGTCCCGCTGCAGCCGGTGATACCGCTCGGCCCACCGCGCATGGTCCTCGCGCTCGTCGCACCCGTGGCACGGGTGGGCGCGCAACTCGGCCCGGTAGCGCGCGATCTCGCGGTCGTCGGCGGCGACCGACCGGTCCTTGCGGTGCCGGTCCGGCACGATGTGCCCGGCCTTGGTCCGCAGCGCGGACGCCAGGTCCCGACGCGACTGCGGCGAGCGCGCGTTGAACGACTTCGGGACGCGCATCCGCTCCACCGCCTCCACCGGCACCGGGAAGTCGATCGAGGCCAGCCGCTTCACCTGTCGCTCGGCCGTCAGTACCAGGGGCCGCGGTCCGTCGTGGTACTCCATCCCCCGATGCCCGTGCCCGTTGGTCCGCCCGGCCGGCAGCCCCGGGTCGAGGACGAGCGCCAGCCCGGCGAACTTGCCGGTGGGCACATGGATGACATCGCCCGGCTTGAGCTTCTCCAGGGAGGCCGCCGCCGCCGCTCGCCGGTGCGAGGCGCCCTGCTTGGCGAGCTCCGTCTCCCGGTCCTTGAGGTCGCGGCGCAGCTGCGCGTACTCCTCGAAGTCACCGAGGTGGCAGGTCATTCCCTCCTTGTAGCCCTCCAGGCCCTCCTCGTTCTTCTGGACCTGGCGGGAGATCCCGACGACCGATCGGTCCGCCTGGAACTGGGCGAAGGAGGTCTCCAGCAGCTCACGCGAACGGTGCCGCCCGAACTGCTGCACGAGGTTGACGGCCATGTTGTACGAGGGCCGGAAGCTGGAGCGCAGCGGATACGTACGCGTGCCCGCGAGTCCGGCCAGCCCGCCCGGGTCCATGCCGCGCTGCCAGAGCACGACCGCATGACCCTCGACGTCGATGCCGCGGCGGCCGGCCCGGCCGGTCAGCTGGGTGTACTCGCCGGGCGTGATGTCGGCGTGCTGCTCGCCGTTCCACTTGACGAGCTTCTCCAGGACCACCGAACGTGCGGGCATGTTGATGCCGAGCGCGAGGGTCTCCGTAGCGAAGACCGCCTTGACGAGCCCGCGGACGAAGAGCTCCTCGACGACCTCCTTGAAGGTCGGCAGCATTCCGGCATGGTGGGCGGCGATGCCCCGCTCCAGGCCTTCGAGCCACTCGTAGTACCCGAGGACGTGCAGGTCCTCGGTGGGGATGGACGCCGTGCGCTGCTCGACGATCTCCCGGACCAGCCGGCGCTTGTCCTCGTCGTTGAGCCGCAGCCCGGCGTGCAGGCACTGCTGCACGGCGGCCTCGCAGCCGGCCCGGCTGAAGATGAACGTGATGGCGGGCAGCAGCCCCTCGGCGTCCAGGCGGTCGATGACCTCGGCCCGCGACGGTGTCCAGATCCGGCTGCGCTGGCGCCGCTCGCGCTCCCGGTCCGCCTCGCGCACCATCTTTCCGCGGCGGCGCTCGCGCGGGTTGTACCCGCGCTGGTTCTCCATGCGGGCGAGCCGGACCAGGTCGGGATTGACCTCGCGGCGTCCCGACCCGCGGCCACCGTGATCGCTCTCCTCCTCGAAGAGGTCGTACATCCGGCGGCCGGCCAGTACGTGCTGCCAGAGCGGCACCGGCCGGTGCTCGGAGACGATCACCTGGGTGTCGCCGCGGACGGTGTCCAGCCAGTCGCCGAACTCCTCGGCGTTGGACACGGTCGCCGACAGCGACACGAGGGTGACCGATTCGGGGAGGTGAATGATCACTTCCTCCCAGACGGCGCCCCGGAAGCGGTCGGAGAGGTAGTGCACCTCGTCCATCACCACGTAACCGAGGCCGGTCAGCGCCTGGGAGCCCGCGTACAGCATGTTCCTCAGCACCTCGGTGGTCATGACGACCACCGGCGCGTCGGCGTTGACGCTGTTGTCACCGGTCAGCAGACCGACCTTGTCCGCGCCGTAGCGCTTGACGAGGTCGGCGAACTTCTGGTTCGAGAGGGCCTTGATCGGCGTGGTGTAGAAACACTTGCGGCCCTGGGCCAGGGCGAGGTGCACGGCGAACTCGCCGACGATCGTCTTGCCCGAACCCGTCGGGGCCGCGACGAGCACGCCCTTGCCGGCCTCCAGCGCCTTGCAGGCCTCGATCTGGTAAGGGTCCAGATCGAACTCGTACATCTCGCGGAACGGTCCGAGCGCGGTCGCCTGCTCGGCGGCTCGGATCCGGGAAGCCTGGTATCGCTCAGCTGGTGAGAGGTCCTCTGTCATCTTGCTCACGAGCCTACCCGCCGCCTCCGACAGTCACTCGATCTTTAATCGCCCGCGGTGGAACCCGCCCCCAGCACCCGGGCCGCACCCGGTACACAGGTGGCGGTCAGCGGCAGCGCGCCGAGCGGTTCACCGTCCGCGTACGCGGTGACACCGACCGCTTCCAGCGCGATGGAGGAGACCCGGTGCACGGTGACGACGGGGTGGCCGAGGTGCGTTCCCTTGTAGACCTTGGGGAACACCTTGAGGAGCGTGGTACGGCTGCAGTCACCGACGACGGTCACGTCGAAGAGGCCGTCGTCCATGACGGCGTCCGCGCAGATCCGCATGCCGCCGCCGTAGGTCGAGCCGTTGCCGACCGCGATGAGCGTCGCCTCGATCTCGCGGACCGGTCCGCCGTCCAGACTCATGCGGTACGTGATCGGCTTGAAGGCGGCCAGTTCGGCGAGGATCGCCAGGTCGTACTTGAACCGGCCGCCGACCCAGCGCATCCGGTTGCCGCGGTCGTTGACGCGGGAGTCGAAGCCGGAGGCGAGCACGGACCCGAACCAGCGATCACCGACCCGGCCGAGGTCGATGTCGCGGACGGCACCGCCCTTGAGCGCCTCGGCGGCCAGTCGTCCCGCCGCGGCCGGATCCCGTATCGGCATGCCGAGGGCGCGGGCGAAGTCGTTGCCCGTGCCGACGGCGACGACACCGAGCGGGGTCAGCGTCCCGGCGACCGCCTGGAGGGCGAGGGACATCATCCCGTCGCCGCCGACGGCTATGAGCGCGCCCGTCCCCCCGGCCACCGCCTCGCGGGCCCGCCGCAACGCGTCGTCCGCGTCCTCACCGAGCACCGTGCGGACGGAGAATCCGGCGTCCCGCAACGCGGAAGCGGCCGGCTGCGCGGCGTGCGCGCCCCGGCCGCGTCCTGCGGTGGGATTGACGAAAAGGGTGATCTCGCTGGTCACCCGGGGGACCTTACAAGGTCAGGTGATGTCGTCGTAACCGTCTCGCCGGGACGATCGTCCGCCGTCCAGTTCCCCGTCCGCCTGCGCCGGCAGCGAGGCTGACACGTTCTCCATCTCGCCGATGTCCGAGGGCGTGAGATCCAGGTCCGACGCCTCGTCGTCGTCGAGGTCGGCGTCGGGGTTGCCGCGACGCCTCCGCCGGTCGTTGGCGATGCAGATGCCGAGCGCGATGAAGTACAGCAGCACGATCGGCGCCGCCAGCGAGATCATCGTCAGCGGGTCACCCGTCGGGGTGGCCACTGCCGCGAAGACCGTGATGCCCATGACCATGGCGCGCCACCAGGACGCGAGCCGCTTGGCCGTGAGCACTCCGGTGAAGTTCAGCAGCACGAGCAGGAGCGGCAGCTCGAAGGCGAGCCCGAACACGATCACCATGCGCGTGACGATGTCGAGATAGTCGTCGACGGGCAGCAGGTTCGTCGTGTTGTCCGGTGTGAAGTCGAGCAGGACGGCCGCGGTCTGCGGCATCAGGATGTACGCGAGGGCGGCGCCCACGCAGAACAGTGGCACACCGGCACCGACGAAGCTCAGCGCGTACTTCTTCTCGTTCTTGTGCAGGCCCGGGGCCAGGAATGCCCAGAGCTGGTAGAGCCACACGGGAGTGGAGAACACCACGCCCGCCATGAGGGAGACCTTGAGGGCGATGGAGAACGGAGCGACGAGACCGTTCACCGTCATCTCGGCACACGGCTTGCCGTTGTCCTGCACCTTCCGGCCGTCGGTGCAGCCGACCGATTCCAGGATGGGCCGGATCAGGAAGTCGATCAGGTCCTTGTAGAAGAAGGCCGTGACCGACGTGATGACGACGACCGCCACCACCGCGATCAGCAGTCGGTTACGCAACTCACGCAGGTGATCAGCGAGAGGCATCCGCCCCTCGCCGTCCTTCTCCTGCTTGCGGGCAGACTTGAGCAACCCACTTCCCTCGTCTCGTGCGACAGCTGCCGGGAGGACCCGTCAGCGATCAGCTCTGGGTGGTGGGCTTCGCTTCGTTCACCGGGCGGGAGCTCGTCACATCGCCGGGAGCGGCCTGGATCGTGCGCGCGGCGGCGGGCTGCTGGGCAGCCTGGTCGGCGACCGTGTCCGTCGTGGCCGCGGGCTCGTCGTCCTTCTTCATCGCCTTGGCCTCGCTCTTGAGGATGCGGGCCGACTTGCCGAGGGAACGCGCCATGTCGGGAAGCTTCTTGGCACCGAACAACAGCAGGATGACAGCGATGATCAGAACGATCTCGAGAGGCTTCAGATTGCCCATGATGTGCTTCCTTCTCGCTGAGGCGGCTGGAGGTGGGCTCGCTGCCCTTGGACCGGACACACGTCCGACCATTTCGCTGGGAGCGATCGTAACCCGCGGGGGTAAACGCGGGGCAATGCCCATGCATACTTTCGCTGCGGCCCGCACCTCCGCCAGGGCCGTCACCAGCAGCGTACCCTCCGGGACTGTGAATGAGGAGGCCGCACCCGCGCGGACTGAACAGCGCCGCTAGCGCAGGGTTTCACCGGTCGCCGCGAGATTCGTGGCCGCGCGCTCCAGGTCCTCGGCGGCCCGGTTGATGCGCTCGGTGGTGCTTGTCACCTGGTGACCGAGACGCCGCGCCTCGACGAAGACCTTGACGGCCAGCACGCCCAGGACGGCGATCCCGAGGAATCCCAGGGCGATGGCGAGCATGGGCCAGAACATGCGCAGTGCCTCGATCCGTCTCGTGTCCGAAGGTCCCGAAGGGCCGGATTGCTGCTTCAGGAACCGGCGTGCAGGCGGAGGGTCCGCACGCCGCCGCCGGTGAGGAGTTCCACTATCCGCTCCCCCGCGGGCCGGCGGACGGACGCCCGGCACGCGGGGCAGGTGAAGGAGTAGAACGTGGTCCGGCTGCTCGCGCCGATCGCGAGCCGGAACTCCGCCGCCGCCAGTTCGACCCGCGCCCGGCAATCCGGACAGGCGACCTTGAACCGTACCGAGTCGGGAACGACCACGGTCGGCACATCGGAAACTCCGGACACCACAGACATATTGCCCATATCTCCTCAGGTGTCCCCTCAGGCCAGGCCGTCGTACGCGGCGAGCGCCGCACGGGCCGCGGTCCGTGCGCTGCGCGCCAGTTCCGGCGGCGAGACGATACGCCCCTCCCCGCCGAGCCGGAGAGCGAGCCTTCGCAGCGATGCCGGATCGGGTGTGCGCAGGGTGATCCGCAGGCCGCCGTCGGGCAGTTCCTCGGCGCTGTCGTGCGGGTAGTACTCGGCGACCCAGCGTCCGCCGGGACCGACCTCGACCACGACCTCCGGGTCCTCCGCCGCGGGCTGGACCAGTCCCTCCGACAGGTCCCGGAGCTCCAGCTCCGGAGGCGCGGCCGGCTCGTCCAGCAGCCGGATCTCGGCGACCCGGTCGAGGCGGAAGGTCCGCCGGTCCTCGGAGGACCGGCACCAGGCCTCCATATAGGTGTGTCCGACGGCGAACAGCCGGATCGGGTCCACCTCGCGCTCGGTGAGCTCGTCGCGCGCGGGCGAGTAGTAACGCAGCCAGAGACGGCGGCGCTCGGAGATCGCCCGGTCCACATCGGCGAAGACGCCGCCCTCGGACTCGAAGGTGACCGAGAGCCGGGAGCTGGCGGCCCCCACTTCACCGGCCGCGGCCTCCAGCTTGGCGGTGGCCCGCAGCAGGGCCTGGCGGTCGCTCTCGCGCAGTCCGGGCAGCGTCGCGACGGCGCGGGCCGCGACCAGCAGGGCCGTCGCCTCGTCGGCCGCCAGGCGCAGCGGCTCCGCGACGTCGTCCGGGTTGTGCCACCAGATGCGGTCGCCGTCGGTGTCGATGTCGAGCAGATCGCCGCCGCGGAAACTCGTCCCGCACATGGGCAGGACGTCGAGGTCCGAGATCAGCTCGTCCTCGGTGATCCCGAAGGCCCGGGCGACGTCCTGGACGTGGGCACCGGGGCGCTCACGCAGATACGTCACCAGGGAGAGCATCCGGCGGGTCTGGTCGATGGCGTTCGTGGCCATGAATACGGTCCCCTCAGTCCTTGGCCACGGCGCGCAGCCGGTCCACCACGTCGGCCCGCAGATCCGCAGGTTCGCTCACGACGACGTCCGGTCCGAACTCGACGAGCCAGGCGTCCAGGCCGTGTCCGTACGGGATCTCCAACTCCTCCCACCCGTCCCCGAGTTCCCGGACCGATATCGCCCGGGCCCGGAGCGGGTAGCCGGAGTCGGCCCGCAGCCTGATCAGTGCCGTGCGCGTCGCCGTCTCGCCCGCCCAGCTCTCGACGGTCTCGCGGACGGTGACCACATCGGGGACCTCGGCCGTGAAGGCTCCGGCCCGCGAACGCACCTTGCCCGAGATCCGGGAGAGCCGGAACACCCGCTCCGCGCCCCGCTCCCGGTCCCAGCCTGCCAGGTACCAGTGGCCGCGCCAGCACTCCAGCGTCCACGGCTCGACCTGGCGCTGCTCGGGCCGGGCGGCGTTGGCCTTGCGGTAGTCGAAGGTCACCGGCCGCCGGTCGCGGCAGGCCAGCATCAGCGGCTCGAACGCGGCTTCGTGCACGGGGATACGGGGTTCGAGGGCGCTGTGCACCTCGTAGGCGTCCTCCGCCTCCGGCATGCCCGCGGCCCGCAGCTTCTGCAGGGCTCCGCTGGCGGCTCCGGCGAGGCGGGCCTGCTGCCAGACCTTGGCGGCCAGCCCGAGCGCGGCGGCCTCCTCGGCGTCCAGCGTGATGGGAGGCAACCGGTTGCTGTCACGGCGGGCCAGGTAGCCGGTGTCGCCGTCCAGGTTCTCCACGGTCTCGATGACCAGACCGAGCTCGCGCAGATCGTCCTTGTCGCGCTCGAACATCCGGTTGAAGGCGTCGTCGGATCCCGCTTCGAGGTAGGCCTCGATGGAACCGCGCAGCTCGCGCTTGCTGAGCGGGCGCCGGGTCCCCAGCAGACACAGTGCCAGGTTCATCAGCCGCTCGGCCTTGGCAATCGCCATCGACGCCCTCTCTGTTTTGCTCTACGACCCTCGACCGTACCGCTCCGGGTGGTCCGGACAAAAGCTCGTGCCGCGTCAGCCGGGGTTTGCCCGTCAAGGAGCGGCGTCAGGTGCGTGTTCTCGGCGTGCCGGCCGGAAACCCTCGTACTGGACGTACTCGGGGTTCCGGCCGGTGCGGCGAGAGTGCGTGCCGGGCGTCGCGACGGGGCGGACCCCGGCTGACGCGGGAGGGCCCGCGCCTTGCGGCACGGGCCCTCGGAGCGCTGGGCGCCGGATC
Organism: Streptomyces sp. NPDC091416; assembly: GCF_044756845.1. Classification (NCBI taxonomy): domain Bacteria; kingdom Bacillati; phylum Actinomycetota; class Actinomycetes; order Kitasatosporales; family Streptomycetaceae; genus Streptomyces; species Streptomyces sp. NPDC091416. The sequence goes on along the minus strand of NZ_JBIVTU010000009.1, from coordinate 213,754 downwards.
AGACGGCGACCAGGTCGCAGACGAAGATCAGCGTCTCGCCCGGGGCGATCGAGCCGCCGCCGGCGCCGCGGTCGCCGTACGCGAGGTGCGCGGGGATGGTCAGCTGGCGACGGCCGCCGACCTTCATGCCCTGCACGCCCTGGTCCCAGCCCTTGATGACCTGACCGGCACCGAGCTGGAACTGAAGCGGCGTGCCGCGGTTCCAGGAGGCGTCGAACTCCTCGCCGGTGGAGAAGGCCACGCCCACGTAGTGGACGGAGACGGTCTGGCCGGCCTGGGCCACGGCGCCGTCGCCTTCCCAGATCTCCTTGATCTCCAGGTCGGCCGGCGGCTCGCCACCCGGGAAGTCGATCTCGGGCTTGTCGATGCTCACTGACTTGCTCCTCTAAATGATGAACTGGGCAACCGGGACAGTCTTACATCTTTGCGAGGATGTCCACGGCGAAGACGAGCGTGGAGTTCGCGGGGATGGACTGCTGCTCCTTGTCGCCGAGGCCCTGGTCCGGCGGGATGACGAGCAGCACGCGGCTGCCGATCTTCTTGCCGACCAGGCCGTTCTTGAGGCCCTTGAGGGTGACCTGGGCCAGCGGGAAGGAAGCGGTCTTGCCCGTGGTGTACGTGTTGTCGAACTCCTTGCCGTCCTTCCAGAGCTTGGCCACGTAGTTCACGACGACGGTGTCGGTCTCCTTCACGACCTCGCCCTTGGACTCCAGCACGTAGTTGGAGACCAGCTTCTTGGGCGGGGCGACCTTGCTGGGGATCGTGACGGTCGGCGCCTTGCCGTCGGTGTTCGTGCCCACCTTCGGCAGGTCGGTGTTGTCCTGGGCGACCGGGGTGCCCTTGGCCGACGCCGGGATCTGCTTCGCCTTCAGGACGTCCACGACGAAGACGAGCGTGGCGTTCGGCTTGATGTCGCCCTGGCCCTGCGCGCCGTAACCGAGGTCCGGCGGGATGACGAGTTCGACCCTGCTGCCGACCTTCTGGCCGACCAGGCCCTTGTCCCAGCCCTGGATGACCATGCCGGCCCCGAGCGTGAGGTCGAACGGCTGCTTGCGGTCGAAGCTGTTGTCGAACGGCTTGTCCGAGTCCCAGGCCTGACCGAGGTAGTTCACCTGGATCGCGTCGCCGTTCTTGAGCGTCGCGCCGTCACCCTCGCTGATGACCTTGGTCTTCAGCTCTTTGGGCGGCGTTCCCGTGCCCTTGGCCAGGGTGGGCTTCTCACCGAACTTCGCGCCCGCGGTGATGGCGGGGAATCCGCCTTCCGTGGACGCGGACGCGGAGGTGGAAGCGGAGTCGGAGCCCTTGTCGTCGCTACCGCAGGCCGCTGACACCAGCAGCAGGGGGACGACGAGAAGGCCGGCAATTCGGCGCACTGGTTCCTCAGATCTCAGACGACACATGTGTTGGGACACTGCCCAGGGGTCCCCGACACTCTAGGGCGTGCGCAGGGCCCCGTACGAGGAACGTACGGGGCCCGAGTCGCACGAGAGCCGAGGCGCGTCCTGCGCGGGCTCACATACCCGCGATCAGTTTCTCCACTCGGTCGTCGACGGATCGGAACGGGTCCTTGCACAACACCGTGCGCTGCGCCTGGTCGTTGAGCTTGAGATGGACCCAGTCGACGGTGAAGTCCCGCCGCTGCTCCTGGGCCCGCCGGATGAAGTCGCCGCGCAGCCGCGCCCTGGTCGTCTGCGGAGGCACCGATTTGCCCTCGAAGATCTTCAGGTCGTTGCAGATGCGGGTGGCCTGTCCCTTGCGCTCCAGCAGGTAGTACAGGCCCCGGCGGCGGTGGATGTCGTGGTAGGCGAGGTCTATCTGGGCGACCCGCGGATTCGACATGGTCATGTTGTGCTTGGCCCGGTACCGCTCGATGAGCTTGTACTTCATGACCCAGTCGATCTCGGTGCCGATCCGGTCGAGGTCCTCGGCCTCGATCGCGTCGAGGGTGCGGCCCCACAGTTCCAGGACCTTCGCGACGTTGCCCGTGCGGATCCCGCGGCGGTCCACGAAGTCCACGGCCTTCTCGTAGTACTCGCGCTGCACCTCTATGGCGGACGCCTCGCGGCCGCTGGCGAGGCGGACCTTGCGCTGTCCCGTGATGTCGTGGCTGACCTCGCGGATCGCCCGGATCGGGTTCTCCAGCGTCAGATCCCGCATCACCGTGCCCGCCTCGATCATGCGGAGCACCAGGTCGGTGGCGCCGACCTTGAGGAGCATCGTCGTCTCGGACATGTTGGAGTCGCCGACGATGACGTGGAGGCGCCGGTAGCGCTCCGCGTCCGCGTGCGGTTCGTCGCGGGTGTTGATGATCGGACGGGAACGCGTCGTCGCGGAACTGACGCCCTCCCAGATGTGCTCGGCACGCTGGCTGACGCAGTAGACGGCACCCCGCGGGGTCTGCAGCACCTTGCCGGCGCCGCAGATCAGCTGCCTCGTGACGAGGAAGGGAATGAGGATGTCCGCGAGCCGGGAGAATTCTCCGTGCCGGGCCACGAGGTAGTTCTCATGACATCCGTAGGAGTTTCCCGCCGAGTCGGTGTTGTTCTTGAAGAGATAGACGTCGCCTGCGATTCCCTCCTCGTGCAGACGGCGTTCGGCGTCGACAAGCAGGCCTTCGAGAATGCGCTCGCCGGCCTTGTCGTGGGTGACCAGTTCGGTCAGGTTGTCGCATTCGGGGGTTGCATATTCCGGATGCGATCCCACGTCGAGGTAGAGGCGGGCGCCGTTCCGCAGAAAGACATTGCTGCTGCGGCCCCATGACACAACACGGCGGAAGAGGTAGCGCGCCACTTCATCAGGAGACAGTCGGCGCTGTCCCCTGAACGTGCACGTGACGCCGTACTCGTTCTCCAGCCCGAAAATGCGGCGGTCCATGACTGAACATTACGCCTGAAGAGCCGAGCTGAAACCGGGTTCGACGGCACCGTTTCGATCATTTTCCGATCCTCGCACCACAACGGCACTACGCCCGGGAGCTGCGAGGACCTTTCCGGCGGCCCGCGAAGCGGGCGGCGCCGCCACTCCAGCGGCCCTCGTCACGCCGTCGTCGCGGCGCCGGGCCCCGGCGGGCCCGCACGGCCGGGGAGTGTCCGCGAAGGATCGTCGTCCGCCCGGAGGGCGGGGGCCGCGGCGTCCGGTGCGGGCTCCCGCAAGGCGCCGGAGTGCCCGTGCGGCGGAGCTGCCCGGGCGTTTCGGCAACGCCGTCGGAGCGCGGGCCAGGCGTCGCGGGCCTGACGGGACTTTGCCGACTCCGCGGACATGACCTCACAGGGCAGTGCGTCCAGGGCGCTTCGCGTCACATCTGACGGCCCTGGCCGAGGCCGGGCTCGACGGCTTCGTTCCGGTCGGCTTCCGGCCCGCGGACCGCGACAGCGCTGTGCCCGGAAACCGCGAGGACCCTTCCGGTGGACAGCAGCACGATCAGCGCGGCCACACCTCCGGCCCCCGCCACGGCGAAGCTCCACGCCGTCCCGCCCAGTTCCACGGCCGGGCCCGCCACGGCTGTTCCCACCGCGGCGCCCACCCCGAACGTCGTCACCAGCCAGGAGAACGCCTCCGTCACCGTGCCCCGCGGGGCGTGCCGGTCGACGACGATGAACGAGCAGGCGATGGCCGGGGCCAGGAACACCCCGGCGACGGCCGCCAGCACGGTCATCGCCACCACACCCGGCGTCAGCATCAGCGGCAGATAGCCGAGGGCCAGCAGCGCCACGATCACCCGGAGCCTGCGCTCGGGCGGCCCGGACCACTGCCGGGCCCCGTACAGCGCTCCCCCGATCAGCGCGCCCAGGCCCAGGGCCGCCATCAGCCAGCCGTAGACGGACTCCCTGCCGTGGTCGTCGGCGTACGCCACACCGGCCACGGTGATGGAGCCCAGCGCCATCCCGACGAAGAAGAACGAGCCGAGCAGGGCCAGCAGCCCGCGCGAGCGCAGCGCACCCAGCCAGTGCGCCTCGCGCGGAGCGGAACGCCAGGTCCTGGAAGGCTCGGACAGGACGACGGAGAGCGCCCCCAGGACCCCGATCGCGTTGATGAAGAGCAGCGCGGCGGCCGGCGACCACAGGGACACCAGCAGGGTCACCAGCAGCGGTCCGACCGTGAACATGACCTCCTGGGCCACCGCGTCCATCGCATAGGCGCGGTGCACCCGGTCCTCGCTCCCGAGCACGCTCGGCCACAGCGCCCGCAGGCCGCCCTCCAGGGGCGGCGTGAACACGCCGGCCACGACGACCGCCGCGTAGGCCAGTGGCAGGGAATCGGAACCCGCCACGGCGAGCAGAGCCATACCGAGGGCCGAGAGGACGGAGGCGGGGAGCTGGACCCGTGGCTGGCCGTAGAGATCGACCGCACGGCCCAGCAGTGGCTGTCCGACCGCTGTGGCCAGCCCGTACACGGCGGCGAGCGCGCCGGCGAGGGTGTAGCTGCCGCCCTCGGCACGGGTGAACAGCACGATGGCGATGTGCGCGGTGCCGTTCGGCAGCCGGCCCACCAGAGTGCCCGTCAGCAGCCGGGCGGCATGCCGCGCCCTGAGGATGTCCAGATATCCCGCGGCCATGTCCCGCCCTCTCCTGGGAGCGGCGTTCCGGCCACCCTAGGTTTTACGTATAACGTGCAGGTTCATACGTACCATGAGCCAGTCAGCAGGTCCACATCGTCGCGCCTGCCCGACCGGCCCGGAGGCCCGCGTGACCAGCCCAGCACCACCCGGCCCGCCCCGGCCCACCAGCCGCGACGTGGCGCGGGCCGCAGGCGTCTCCCAGGCAACCGTCTCCCTGGTCCTCGGCGACAAGTGGCGCGGCCGGGTCTCCGAGACCACCGCCGGCCGGGTGCGCGACGCCGCCCGTGACCTCGGCTACCGGCCCAACCTCGCCGCCCGCAATCTGCGCCTCGGCCACACCAGGACCGCGCTGCTGGTCGTCCCCGCGCTGACCAACGAGTTCTTCGCCCGGGTCTACACCGGCGCCGCCGCGGTCGCCGCGGAGCACGGTTTCGGCGTCGTCCTGTACCCCTCACCCGACGGCACGGGTCCGGCCCGGGATCCCTTCGCGTCGGCGCGCGCCGCCCTGGACGGGGTCATCGCCTCCTCGATGGCCGCCGACGCCCTCGGCGCCCTGCGCGGCGCAGGGCTCCCCCTGGTCATGCTCGACAGCGACCCCGCGGCGCCGGGCCCGGCGGCCAGGGTCAACCTCGACATCGCCGACGGGATGCGTCAGGTGGCCGGTCACCTGCTCGCCCTCGGCCACCGCCGCTTCCTCCACCTGGCCTCGGCCATCGACTCCTGGACCTTCGCGGTCCGCGCCCGGGCCCTCCACGAGACCCTGCGCACCATTCCCGGCACCGACGTCCGGACCGTGCGCGCCGCGCTGGACGTACGGGCGGGCCGCGAGGCGGCGGAACACGCGCTGGCCCTCCCCGGGCCCCGACCCACCGCCGTGGTCTGCGACGACGACATCCTGGCCGCGGGCGCCTGCAAGGCCGCACGCCGGATCGGGCTGCGCGTTCCGTACGACCTCTCGGTCACCGGCTTCGACGACCTGGCCCTGGCCACGGCGGTCGAGCCGGAACTGACCACGGTGCGGCTGCCCGCCGAGCAGGTCGGCGAGCGAGGCATGAGCGCCCTGCTGGCCGTGCTGGAAGGCAGGCAGGCCGAGCCCGGCAGCCTGCCCGTACAGCTCGTCGTGCGGGGCTCCAGCGCGCCACCGCCGGACGGCTCCCTCGCATGACTGTGCCCCGGCCCGCCGAGGAGGCGGACCGGGGCACAGGAGGAACGCGCCGAACCGGCTACTCGACGTCGCCGCCGGAGTCGGTGGAGTCTCCGGCACCGGAGGAATCCGGGGTGGCCTTCTTGCCGCCCGGCTCGGCCGTGTCCGTCGTGGCCGCGGAGGTGTCCGCGCCCTCGGCGTCCTCCGTGTCCGACGGGGCGTCCGTCGGCGTCGCACCGGCGCCGTCGGCCTCCAGCAGCCGGGCGAGCTGCCGGCCGACGATCCGCTTGAACTTGCGCTGCTGCGGCCTCGTACGGTCCAGGACCGCGACCTCCAGCCGCTCCGCGGGGATCTCCCGCTCGCTGCCGCTGGGGTCGCGGGACAGCGCCTGCACCGCCAGCTTCAGCGCCTCGGCGAGCGACATCCCGTCACGGTGGCGCTGGTCGAGGAAGGTGCTGATCTGTTCCGCGTTGCCGCCGACCGCGACCGAGCCGTGCTCGTCCACGATCGATCCGTCGTGCGGCAGCCGGTAGATCTGGTCGCCCTCGGGCCCGTCGCCGACCTCGGCGACCACCAGCTCCACCTCGTACGGCTTCTCGGCCGCACTGGAGAAGATGGTGCCGAGCGTCTGCGCGTAGACGTTCGCCAGTCCACGCGCCGTCACATCGTCGCGGTCATAGGTGTATCCGCGCAGATCGGCGTAGCGCACTCCGCCGATGCGGAGATTCTCGTACTCGTTGTACTTTCCGGCGGCGGCGAAACCGATCCGGTCGTAGATCTCGCTGAACTTGTGCAGCGCGCGGGACGGGTTCTCGCCGACGAACACAATGCCGTCGGCGTACTGCAGCACAACCAGGCTGCGACCACGGGCGATGCCCTTCCGGGCGTATTCCGCCCGGTCGGCCATGGCCTGCTGAGGTGAGACATAGAACGGCGTCGACACCGGCTATCCGTCCCTTTCTGTCAGTGGCAGGAGCATCGAAGAAGCCTCGGAACGGACGGTCAGAGCAGCTCGGCGCGCGGGCCGTCGGGCTGTTCCAGCCGGCGTTCCAGAATCGAGCGGGCAATCTCGGAGGATTCCGTCTCGGTCAGCTTCCGGAAGCCCTCGTCGGTGATGACGGTGAGGATCGGATAGATACGACGGCCCACGTCCGGTCCGCCGGTGGCCGAGTCGTCGTCCGCCGCGTCGTACAGCGCCTGTACGACCAGCGTGAGCGTCTGCTCCTCCGTCAGGTCCTCGCGGTAGAGCTTCTTCATCGAGTTGCGGGCGAAGATCGAGCCGGAGCCGGTGGACGCGTACCCGTGCTCCTCGGAACGGCCGCCGGTGACGTCGTAGCTGAAGATCCGGCCCCGCTCGCGGTCGACGTCGTAGCCGGCGAAGAGCGGCACCACGGCGAGACCCTGCATGGCCATCGCCAGATTGCTCCGGATCATGGTGGAGAGGCGGTTCGCCTTGCCCTCCAGGGAGAGCTGGGCCCCCTCGACCTTCTCGAAGTGCTCCAGCTCCAGCTGGAAGAGCTTGACCATCTCCACGGCGAGACCGGCCGTACCGGCGATGCCCACCGCCGAGTACTCGTCGGCCGGGAAGACCTTCTCGATGTCGCGCTGCGCGATCATGTTGCCCATGGTCGCCCGCCGGTCACCGGCCAGGACGACCCCGCCGGGGAAGGCGGCCGCGACGATCGTGGTGCCGTGCGGCGCCTCGACGGCTCCCTTCAGGGGCGGCAGCTGCCGGTTGCCCGGGAGCATCCCGGGCGACTGATCGGACAGGAAATCCATGAACGAAGAGGACCCGGGCGTCAGGAAGGCTGCTGGTAGACGCCCGGTGCTACGAGTGTTGGCTTCCACGCGTTTCCCTCCAGGTAAGCGATGGCCCTGCGCAAGGTGTCAGGATCATCTCCCAACTTGCCTACGGCCGAATTGCAGTTGAAGCACCGTATGCCACGGACCCTACCCGTCCGACGGCGGTGATCCACATGTGTGGCGGAGGCATTCGGACCGATCGCGGTCCGGGCCTCCCGTCGGGGCCGGCGGTCGTGGGGGGGGGGGCCCCCCCCCCCCCCCCCCCCCCCCCCCCCCCCCGCCGGGCGGCCGGGGCGCCCCCCCCCCCAAAGGAGCACCA